>NZ_CP041643.1:2568664-3852996 GCF_008245145.1 Olivibacter sp. LS-1
AGCCACTTTTTGACCATTTACTTCGATCTCCCCATTTATGGATAAGACAGCTGTGTTGTGTGAACTGGGCGTTGAGGTGTGAAAGGTTCCTCCACTGTTCAACCGTATGTCAAAAAGATTGAGCGGTGTGTAGGTCGACGCCGGCCCATGCACGCCCTGTGCGCTACCTGCAATGACGTTGACAATGCCCTGATTGTTTTCGAGCACGAGTTTACCCATATTTTCGGCAAGAAGAGCTTGGTAATGAGGTGTTGCGGATTTGTCTTTTTGGGGAAGGTTCACCCACAATTGTACCATTTCAAATAATCCTCCTTTTTTCGAAAATGCTTCTTCATGGAATTCTTTATGCAATATCCCGTCTCCGGCAGTCATCCACTGCACATCGCCCGGGTTAATAACGCCACTATTACCGGCACTATCATAATGGGCTACGCTACCTTTGTAAGCAATGGTAACCGTCTCAAATCCTTTGTGAGGATGTACGTCAACACCGCGCACATGATCGGAAGGGCCAAAATCATAAGCGGCATTAAAATCTAACATCAAAAAAGGACTCATTCGCCTTTGCGTAATAACACCCTTCGGAAAATAATTAAACACCCTAAAACCATCGCCCACCATTCCGGGTCTAGTTGGCTTAGACACAATGTTCTCAATTAGCTTTTTCATGATTTCTTTTCCTTTCTACAAAGGTACAGGTGTCTTGAGGCGAAAAAATTGACCTATGGTAAGAAAGATCGCTTTGGTTTAAACACGACTATTACGCCTGGCCAACTCTTTGCGTACCCGGCTTAATGATTCGGGTGTGATGCCAAGGTAGGAGGCAATCATGATTTGCGATATGCGCAAAGTCAATTTGGGATAGAGCCGTATAAAGTCCAGGTATCTTTCTTCGGCGGTTGCAGCTAAAAGCTGGTTGATGCGACGTTGCATATAACGAATGCTATTGTGCAGAAGATAAATATGATATTTTCCGAATTCGGGACAAATTTCAGTAGCATGCTCCATGAAATTTTTGGTAACAATCACTACCTGTGTCTCTTCCAACACATCAATGTTGAATGCTGCCGGCTCATGAAAATAAAAACTATTGCGATCACCAAGCCACCAATCTTCAGGAGCAAATTGGATCGTATGTTCCTTGCCCTGGCTGTCGAGCGTGTAGGCCCGAAGCAATCCACTGCATACAAAATAGCCAAGGCCTGTTGATTCCCCTTCCCTTAAAAGAATTTTTCCTTTTTGATAGGTTTTTTCTTTTAATTCCTGCTTCAAAACGCTAATTTGTTCTCCTGTTAGAGGCGTATGGCGTTTGAGATAATTTTCGAAAGCTTGCATGTGCCAATTTAGTAATTTTATACATCATCGAAAAAAGCCATGGCAAAAATTGTTCTCCTCTCAGCCAGTATCAGACAAGGTCGAAATAGTCACCGGGTTGCCCTCTATTTTAAAAATTATATCGAAAGCAATCAGTTGGCAGATGTAGAGATGGTCGATCTTGATATTTATGATTTTCCGCTGTTTGAAGAGCGTTTACGCTTCTTAAAGAATCCGTCCGAAAAGATTTTGGATTTTGCAGCAAAAATAAGGGAAGCAGAGGGCGTTTTGCTGGTTACTCCGGAGTATAATGGAGGATATCCGGCTAGTCTAAAGAACGTAATCGATCTGCTATATGATGAATGGCGTAAAAAACCTATTGCGCTAGCTACGGCATCGGCCGGTAATTTCGGCGGTGCACAGGTCATGACATCCCTGGTGTTCAGTCTATGGAAGATCGGCTCCATACTTGTACCAGCTATGTTTCCGGTTGCCAAAGTGCAGGAAGCTTTTAATGAACAGGGTGAACCGTTGGACAAAGCGCAAACAGATAAAAGAGCGCATACTTTCGTGAGCGAATTGCTGTGGTTTATCGAAGCAAAAAAAAGAATGCATAACTAAGGAAGCGGAAAACATAAATCGCTTATTACAAGGTAAGATAAACTTTGCTTGCTACAAGCAGGCAAGGTTTTATTGTTATTAATGAAGTGTAGTTGTCCAATTGCTGCACTAGTATTGGCCATGACCTATAACCTATAACTGAAAGCCTACAACTCAAGCAATCTTTCGTTTTCGAAAATAAAAGCCTTTCAATTTTTATTATGATTTTTTATAATCTTTGTTTATTTTTGATTTCGAAAATAAAACAAAAATAAACGAAAGCATATGTCAGAAACGGTAATGCCTAACCAACGAAGGGAAAAGATAATCGAGTTGCTTAAGGAAGACGGTTTTGCCAAAGTGATTAATCTGGCAAAAATCTTCAAAGTAACCGAAGTTACGATTCGGCAGGATTTGGAGAAGCTTGAAAAAGAGGGCGCTCTGGTTCGGGAACATGGAGGGGCTTATTTGAAAAATATAGAAGATAAAGTAAGAACCTTATCACTTAGTAACCAAGACAACCTAGATAAAAAGGAAAAGATAGCGAGTAAATGTATTGAATATATTGAGAGTGGTGACAGCATTATTCTTGATTCCGGTTCAACCACAACGGAAATTGCCAAGAAGTTGAAGGGTTTTAAGAACCTTACCGTTATTACCAATGCCCTGAACATAGCCATGATGCTCGGGACCGAACCGGGTATTGACTTAATTGTTACAGGAGGTGAATTTAAACCACCTACCTTGTCGCTTACCGGACAAAAGGCGGCTGATTTTTTTCAGGGTATTTATGTGCAGAAACTTTTTCTTGCTACAGCCGGACTCTCGTTGAAGGCTGGTTTGACCTATCCCAGTATCAGCGATATTGTAGTGAAAAAAGCAATGATTGATGCCGCGGAAATAACGTATTTGGTGGCAGATTCAACAAAAATCGGAAAAAGCTCTTTTGCCAGCCTTGGTGCATTATCCTTAGTGGATTATGTCATTACAGACTCTGATATCAATGAGCGTGACAAGAATGTGTTTGAAGAAAATGATATCGAAATTCTACTTGCTTAAAGCATAAACTAAACTAACATATAAACATTCGATATGAATAATAAGGGGACTTTAGGCGTTATTATCGGAAACCGCGATTTTTTTCCGGATAAATTGGTTTCGGAAGCACGCCTTGAGATTATGGAACAGCTCGAAAGGTTGCACATAAATTACGTCGTGCTGGACGAATTTCAGACAAAATTAGGAGGCGTGGAAACTTTTAAAGATGCCCAACGATGCGCCGAACTGTTTAGGAGACATGCTTCGGAAATAGTGGGCATATTAGTGGTATTGCCTAATTTTGGTGATGAACGTGGTGTGGCCGAAACCCTAAAATTGGCTGGTTTGGATGTCCCTGTTTTAGTACAGGCCTATCCGGATGAATTGAACAAATTGGACCTTGCCAGGCGACGTGATTCATGGTGTGGGAAGATTTCGGTATGCAATAATCTATATCAATATGGAATAAAATACACCCTTACGAATCAACATGTGTTGCATCCAAAGGATCCCGCTTTTGCTCAGGAAGTGCTTGATTTTTTAGCCGTCTGTCGTGTGGTAGGTGGATTGAAACGTTTAAGGATTGGTGCTGTGGGAGCTAGGCCTGGCGGGTTCAATACGGTTCGGTATAGCGAAAAGCTTTTACAGCGCCATGGTATTTCAGTCATTACCGTCGACTTATCCGAGATCTTAGGTAGAGCCAATCGTTTGACTAAAGAGGATGCATCGGTAAAAGAGCATCTCGACAGAATTAACGCTTACGCTTCACAAGGGAAAACCCCTGATGAAGCAATGATACAGATTGCCAAGCTGGATGTGGTATTAAATCAGTTTATGGTAGAACATGATTTGGACGCTACAGCAATCCAGTGTTGGACGTCGCTTCAAACAAACTATGGCTGTAATGTATGTACCAGCATGAGCATCATGAGTGAAAACATGCTACCAAGTGCCTGTGAGGTGGACGTGACGGGAACATTAAGCATGTATGCGATGCAGTTGGCTTCGAGCTCGCCGAGTGCTTTGGTCGACTGGAATAATAACTATGCCGATGATGCCAATAAATGTGTGCTTTTCCATTGTGGTAATTGGGCAAAGTCATTCCTGCCTGACGTTGAAATTAGCAATGCCCCCATTTTAGGTACTTCCGTTGGTGTCGAAAATACGTATGGAGCGCTCGACGGTCGCACGCCGGCTTCTCCTTTGACGTATGGACGTATTAGTACGGATGATCCTAAAGGCATCATCAAAGCATATATTGGAGAAGGAACGCTTACAGACGACCCTTTGAATACTTTTGGAAATCGTGCGGTAGCACAGATTCCGGACTTACAGCGTTTGATGCAATACGTGTGTCGTAACGGTTTTGAGCATCATGTGGTTATGAATGCCTCCAACACGGCGGGCATCTTGAAAGAAGCCTTGGGGAATTATATGGGCTGGGAAGTTTATCAACACTGTCCCGAAAATTAAATCGTAAAGTTATGATAGTAAGTGAATTAATTGCGAAGTCAAAGGAGTATCGTCAAAAGATTTTAAAATATATAGTGGGCGCAAATGCCGGTCATACGGGAGGGAGCCTATCATGCATTGATATTCTAAATGTACTGTATAACGTGGTGTTAAATGTTAGTCCGGACAACTTTGAATCGCCTGATCGAGATCGCTATATTCAGAGTAAAGGGCATTGTGTAGAAGCCCTATTTGTAGTATTGGCCGATAAAGGTTTTTTTTCGGAAGGCGATTTAAATACACTATGCCGTTACCAATCACACTATATAGGACATCCTACCCGTAAGGTAAATGGCGTAGAACAAAATACGGGGGCACTTGGACACGGTTTGCCGATTAGTGTCGGCACTGCATTGGCAGCAAAAATGGATGAAAAAAATTACCGGGTATTTACCTTATTGGGTGATGGCGAATTGCCTGAGGGATCCAATTGGGAAGCAGCCCTGACGGCAGCACACTATAAGCTTGATAATCTATGTGCCATTCTAGATAAGAATAATTTACAAATTACCGGATCGACAGCGGACGTTTGTAACACCGATCCCGTGGATCTGAAATTCGAAAGCTTCGGTTGGGCGGTTAAACATGTGGATGGCCACGATTTAGCGGCAATAAAAGATGCATTGGAAAGTGTACCTTTTGAGGTAGGAAAGCCTAGTATGCTTATCGCTCATACGGTGAAAGGCAAAGGTGTGAGTTTCATGGAGCATAATATTAGCTGGCATCATGGTGTTCCGAATGAGGAGCAATATGCGCAAGCAGTAGCGGAACTAAGTGCATAAACATTATGGGAAATGTATTAACAGACGATTTGCAGGTTACCAAACCGAATTTGGAAGTGTTTTCTGCGACTTTGCAGCATTTGGCAACGGGCGACCGCAATGTCGTAGTGATTACCAGCGATTCCAGGGGGTCAGGTAAGCTTGTGCCTTTCGGTAAAAAATATCCGACCCAAATGGTAGAGGTCGGCATTGCTGAACAGAATTTGGTTGGGGTAGCTGCAGGTTTGGCTTCTACGGGTAAAAAGGCTTTTGCGGTGTCTCCCGCCTGCTTTCTAACGGCAAGAGCCTTGGAACAGATTAAAAATGATGTCGCATATTCGGATAATCCGGTGCGCCTCATCGGTATCAGTGCGGGTGTCAGTTATGGAGCTTTGGGCTCCACTCACCACAGCTTACACGATTTTGCAGCACTTAGAGCCATTAACAACTTGAAAATTGTGGCACCGGCTGATAATTATGAAACGGAACAAGCTATTTTGCAAGCTTATCACCTGGATCAGCCCATCTATCTGCGTTTTGGAAAGAAACCTATGCCTTTGCTGACAGAGGATTCAACTGACAGCTTCACTTTAGGAAAGGGTAGGGTTGTTAGAAGGGGACAAGATTTGGCTTTTATCGCTACGGGGGAAACTGTTTATCCGGCTTTAATGGCCGCGCAAAAACTGAAGAGCGAGCGGAACTTGGATATTGCCGTGGTAAGTATGCATACCATAAAGCCATTAGATACCGAATTGCTGCAATACTTTGCAGCAAATGCAAAGGCGATTGTGACGGTAGAAGAGCATAGTATAAACGGAGGACTTGGGGAAGCCTGCGCATCTTTTCTTCTACAACACGATTATCGAAAACCTTTTAAAATTGTTGGGATACCGGATGAATATACCGTTACCGGATCACAAATTGAGATTTTTAATCATTACGGTATTTCAGAAGTAGGTTTAGCGGATGCCGCTTTAACCCTACTGAACACGATGACATAAGAAACACCTTATACATCGGCATTTATAAACTAACACAAACCATTTTATGAACCATCTAAAAGTATGGGCCTTATTGCTGCTGCTATGTTTTGGTTGCGGTGGTAGGAATAAAGATAGCCAAAAGAAGCAAATCGCGATCGTAGTTTCTACGCTCAATAATCCATGGTTTGTCTTTTTGGCAGAATCTGCCGCGGAAAAAGCACAAGCTTTGGGTTATACCACTAAGATTTTCGATTCTCAAAATAATACAGCTTTAGAAACGGATCATTTTGAAAATGCAATAGCCGCCGGCTTTGATGCTATTTTGTTTAATCCCACGGATGCGGAAGGCTCTGTCGTAAATGCAACAAAGGCAATGGAAGCCAACATCCCGGTTTTTTGCATGGACCGGGAGATTAACTCGCGATCTGCAGCCACTTCACAGATCCTATCGGATAGCTATGCGGCCTGTGTACAATTGGGTGAATTATTTGCCAACGATTTGGAGCGACGGGGGAATTATGCGGAAATATTGGGTATTGTTTCGGATAACAATACCTGGAATCGCTCCAAAGGTTTCCATAGCGTAGTGGATAATTTCCCCAATTTGAAAATGGTAGCTCAACAGAGCGCTGATTTTGACCGCAATAAAGCCATGGAAGTAATGGAATCTATTTTACAGGGACATCCGGATATTAAGGGTGTTTTTTGTGGAAATGATGCCATGGCAATGGGCGCTTATCAAGCAACGGTCGCAGCGGGAAAGCAAGATCAGATAAAAATATATGGCTTCGACGGTGCCGAAGATGCCGTACATGCAGTTGCAGATGGCCGTATACAGGCTACCGCCATGCAATTTCCTAAAGTAATCGCTGAGAAAGCGGCTAAGTTTGCAGATGCTTACTTCAAAGGAGAGCGGACATTTCGTAAGAAGCTACCGATTGCAGTGGATGTTGTGACGCAGGAAAATATCAACCAATATATTGCTTATGGCAAAAAAACTAAGTAATATGATGAAGCGCGGACTTAAATATGTATTCATGGCCCTTATAGGTGCCACTTTGATTTACCATTCTGTTTACTTCAAAAGCCTTCAGAGGGTTAAGGCAAGTGTCAAGGATCTTAATATTGATAGTTATGCTAAGAATTACTTGTTTAAGCTTATTCCTAACGCCAAGTCTGAATTTGTGGATATTACTCTGCTTCGTAGGGCGCTGGTGGAAAATGCTTCGCAAGCCTTTGCAAGCTATTCTCATGCAGTAAGCGATGGAGACCTTCGCTATTTTATGGTGACAGGCGCCGGTGTGGTTGTGCAAACGGACTCCGATTATATATGGAGCCGAAGTGACACAAAGCCAGCCATTAAGCTAGCGACAAAATACATATACGGAACGGCAGCAAGAGACGCAGCTGGCTTGATAGCGGTAGACTCTTTTGATAATACGATGGTGTTCAATGAGCTCTCTGAAAAGATTAATGAGTTAGTTCGTAAGGAGATAGTGCCTATCTCGGAGAACTTCAAGCCCGGCGATAGCCTTCGATTTACAGGTGCCCTTGGTTTAAGCACAAAAGCTCCGCAACTAACAGAAGCAACTATTATTCCTCTACAGCTGGAACGATTGGAAACTAACGATAAAAAGGATCAAGATGTTAGAGACCGTTAATATTACCAAGAGATTTGCAGGAGTAACTGCGCTTAATAATGTTAACCTTCAGTTGATGCCGGGGAAAGTTACTGCACTTATCGGTGAAAATGGAGCTGGGAAGTCGACGCTTATGAAAATACTGTCAGGTGTATATACCTCCTACGAGGGGCAGGTTGTATACAAGGGGCGTGAAATGCATTTTGCAAATCCAAAGGAAGCGCAGAATAGCGGCATCGCTATCATTCATCAAGAACTTAATTTGATTCCGGACCTTTCGATTTTCGAAAATATTTATTTGGGAAGAGAGCTTATCGACACTTGGGGGTTTGTTGATCGGAAGACCATGCGTAAGCAAACCCAAAGTCTACTGCAAAGATTGAAACTTGATCTTAGTGTGGATTGCCTCATACGCGATTTGAAGGTTGGACAACAACAAGTGGTAGAAATTGCCAAAGCTTTACTGACAGATGCCGATGTCTTGATTATGGATGAACCAACCTCGGCTATCAGTGAACAGGAAGTGGACGTGCTTTTTGATATTATTGAAAGACTTCGAAGTGAAGGTAAAACGATTGTCTATATCTCTCATAAATTGGATGAATTGTTCAAAATAGCAGATGCTTACATCGTGTTACGTGACGGTTGTGTGGTTGAAAGTGGCGATATATGTAACGTGAATCATGATGTATTGATCAGTAAAATGGTGGGTAGGGATATTCAATTATTGAAAGTAGGAACCAGGGCCCTGGCTGAAGAGGTAGTGTTAAAAGTTGATAATCTGTGTTTGTATGATGTCCATTCGAAACAACGCCTCGTCGTCGATCATGCTTCTTTTCAAGTTCATCGGGGTGAAATATTAGGTCTGTTCGGTTTAATGGGAGCAGGTAGAACGGAACTGCTGGAAACTATCATCGGTATGCATGACACCCGTAAAAGCGGCGAGATTCTGATGGACGGGCAGACGCTTCGTTTAAAATCTCCTCAGCAAGCCATACAGGCAGGGATCGTTTTAGTACCCGAAGATCGGAAGAAAAATGGTTTGGTTTTAGGTCTTGACATTAAAACAAATGTCAGTCTCAGTCGACTGCAGGAAGTGAGCGAGTTCGGCTTTATCAATAAGAGAAAGGACTTAAGTCTGGCACAGCACTATGTCGATTCCTTAAAGATCAAGTGTTCTTCGCCCACCCAACAAACAAAAAATCTCAGCGGAGGGAATCAACAAAAAGTGGTGCTAGCCCGATGCCTTGTAACTAAACCCCGTGTATTGTTATTAGATGAGCCCACACGAGGTATTGACCCCCACGCTAAAAACGAAATATATAAACTGATCTTAAGTTTAGCCGAACAAGGGATGGCCATTGTGGTTGTCTCCTCTGAACTACCGGAAATTCTGTGTCTATCAGATCGAGTGATGGTAATGAGCGAAGGCCGATTAACTGCCACTTTTCAAGCCGCGGAAGCTAATGAAGATAATATATTAAAGGCAGCCATTCCGAAAACTATCTAATTTAAAAAGAGAAAAATGATTCACCAGCGTATCAAAATCGCCAAATTTCAATCGCTTATTGCACTGGTACTAATGTGTGTAATATTGTCTTTCCTCTCCGATAAATTTCTTACACCTGCCAATGGATGGAATGTGCTGCGACAAATTTCAGTTAATATTTGTATTTCTGTAGGAATGACCCTGATAATTTTAACAGCCGGTATTGATCTATCCGTGGGTTCAATTTTAGCTTTTAGCGGCGCAGTTGTAGCCGGTCTGTTGAAGTTTGGAATAGAAATGCCTTCTTATGATCTCTATGTGGGATTTACACTTTTAGGTGGCGTATTATCCGGGTTGTTGGTGGGAGCTGCCTTAGGGGCTTTTAACGGCTTGGTAATTACGAAATTCAAAGTACCACCTTTTGTAGCGACCTTGGCTATGTTAACTATTGCAAGGGGCTTTACCATGCTTTGGACCAAGGGGTATCCAATTTCTTCTTTGGGTAAGGAATTTGCCTATATCGGTACCGGTTGGTTTTTAGGTGTGCCCGTTCTTGTTTGGATTGCAGCACTGATTGTGATTGGAGCGATCATATTGACGAACCGAACGGCCTTTGGTAAATACATTTATGCCATTGGCGGTAATGAGAATGCTGCGAGGTTATCGGGAATTAATATCAACAGGGTGAAAATTTGGGTGTACACCTTGGCTGGAATTTTAGCAGCGATAGGAGGTATTATGGTGACGTCGCGTTTAAATTCGGCCCAACCGAATGCCGGCTTAAGTTATGAGCTGGATTCCATTGCAGCTGTAGTCATTGGTGGTACTTCGCTCGCCGGAGGAAGGGGCACGATCGCAGGGACGGTACTGGGAGCGATGATAATCGGTATATTGAATAATGGCTTGGTACTGATGGATGTTTCGCCCTTTTGGCAACAAGTCGTAAAAGGCGCAGTTATCCTCTTAGCAGTTATGATTGACAAAGCAAATCATAAAGAAGAATAACATGACAGCAAGTTCTTGTATTTTAGCGATCGATCAAGGCACTAGCGGTACGAAGTCGCTTGTTTTTGACAGTAAAGGGAACATTTGTGCAGAAGCAACAATCCCCTTAAAAACAAGTTATTTTGGCGAGGGCTTTGTAGAGCAGCATCCGGAAGATATTTATAAAAATGTTTTACAGTCTGTTCGTGCTTGTTTGCAGCAGTATCAATCTACCGGTGCCTCTTTGTCGGCGATCGTTTCCTGTGGCATTTCCAATCAACGCGAAACCTTTCTTCTTTGGGACGAATTTGGTTCACCTTTGTGCAACGCGGTGGTATGGCAATGTAAGCGATCGGTTGATGTTTGTTATGAGATGCAAAGTCTGGATTTAGGTAATGTTATACATGATAAAACGGGTTTATTCATCGATCCTTATTTTTCAGGCACTAAACTGATTTGGTTATACCGTAATAATCCCGAAATCCAAAAGGCTATTAAGGCGGGTAAAGCTTATTTTGGGACGGTTGATACATGGTTGCTCTATCGTTTAACTAAAGGAGAGGCTTATCTTACCGATTATACCAATGCTTCGCGTACCTTGTTATTTAACTTAAATACACTGAGCTGGGATCGGGAATTAATCGCTCTTTTTGGCTTGGAGGGCATCCGATTGCCAGAGGTTAAACCTTCGTCCTATGCATTCGGATCGAGTCATTTTGAAGGATTGTTCAAACGAGCACTTCCTGTCCAGGCAATGATTGGTGATTCGCATGCCGCCGCTTTTGGAGAGGCATGCATCTATCCGGGTACCGCCAAAGCCACTTTAGGTACAGGTTGTTCGATTCTATTCAACGTAGGAACCGAGCGCCGAAATTCTAATTCCGGAATGGTTTCAACCATCTGCTGGAGTACGGAGGATCGGGTGGACTATGCGTTGGAGGGTATTATCGTATCCTGCGCCTCACCTTTGGCATGGTTAAAAACGGAACTTGGGTTGCTTACTGATTTCGCGGAGGCGGAAAACATGGCAACATCGGTAACTGACAACAATGGCGTTTACCTAATACCCGCTTTTAGCGGTTTAGGCGCTCCTTTCTGGGATATGAACAGAAAAGCCTCTTTGGAAGGTTTAACGTTTTCGAGCAATAAGAACCATATCGTGCGTGCAGCGTTGGAGTCCATTGCCTACCAAATACAAGATGTGTTATCTGCCATGAAACAAGACACGGGTATTCCTATTCAAGAACTTATGGTGAACGGAGGTGCAAGTAGCAATAACTTCGTTGTGCAGTTTTTAAGTGATTTACTGGAGGCAAAAGTCATCAGGAACGAAAATAAAAATGTATCCGCTTTCGGTGCCGGTTTTCTGGCAGGCCTCAAGGCGAACATTTTTCCTGACCTGGATAGCGTTCAATCTCTTTATCATCGGCATCCTATTGCGAAGACTACGCAAGTAGCAAAGGTAGCCGAAGCTTATCGTGGATGGCAACGATTTATACATGCGACAAAGTCCTGATTTTGTCTAGTTCATCGTTGACTTTGTCCAATTCACGAGATTCGTTCTTATCTCAGTTGCTAACATTATCTACTTTTAACCTATATCAAAAATATAGGTTATGAACACATTAAAAATAATTGCTTCTGCCGCGGGCTTGGCAGTTTTATTGGTGACAACTGCCGCATTTATCGACTTCAGGTATGAAAAGGAAATAAAAAAAATACAATCGCCCAAAAATGAAGGAGGTTTTGCCGTTGTTGAGCTATTTACTTCTGAAGGTTGTTCAAGTTGCCCTCCCGCCGATGAATTGATGGAAAAAATCCAAGCGGAAAATGAAAACAAACAGCTATACATTTTAGCTTTTCATGTGGATTATTGGGATCATCAAGGTTGGAAAGACCGATTTAGCGATCATGAATTTTCACTTAGGCAAAAGCAATATGCCAATTGGATGAAGCTCCAAACTATTTATACCCCACAGGTGATTGTGAATGGCTCAGAGGAAATGATCGGCTCGGAAGCAGGTGCCGTATTCAATGCAATCAAACGGCAATTAGCACAAAAGGCTTCATCGTCCCTTCGTTTAAGTTGCAAAATACAAAATAAAAAGGCGGTAATACATTATCAAGGTGTCGCTGACCAAGAAGAGGCCGAATTGGTACTTACACTTGTTCAACAATCAACAG
This sequence comes from Olivibacter sp. LS-1, assembly GCF_008245145.1. Taxonomy (GTDB): domain Bacteria; phylum Bacteroidota; class Bacteroidia; order Sphingobacteriales; family Sphingobacteriaceae; genus Olivibacter; species Olivibacter oleidegradans. The sequence continues at coordinate 2,581,170 of NZ_CP041643.1, forward strand.
CCAGTAGTGTAAAAGCTGGCGAGAATGCAGGTCGAAACCTGACACATGTACAGGTAGTAAGGAAATTAGCACGTAAAAGCTTAAATGGAAAAAAAGAGATTGTATTTTATTTACCTGACGATTTCAATGAAAAAGGATGGGAACTGGTTGGATTTGTGCAAAACCTCCGGAACGGTCATATTTCACAAGCAGCGCGTTTTGATTTAGATGAGAAATGAAAAAATTGTCACACCATTAAAATAATGACAAAGTAAAGCCGGCCATTTCTTTGATGAAACAGCTGGCTTTGTTTTTTGGGTTTTTGAACCTCGAAAAAATAACTCAGATTGCTAATGTATCTACGGCCTTTTCAAAAGCATTTTCTTGTATACCAGGAATAGCAACACCCTCAACACGATAAGTGGTGATGTCATCTAGGCCAATAAAATTGAGCGCCTTCGTGAGGTAGGGCTCGGTAAAATCAAAAGACCGCATCGGTCCTTCAGCATATATGCCACCGGAAGAAATGGCTAAATAGACTTTTTTACCTATTAGCAATCCTTCAGGCCCTTCAGCTCCGTATTTGAAGGTAACACCTGCGCGCATAACATGGTCGAGCCAAGCTTTTAAAGTGGAATGTATACCAAAATTATACATAGGAGCGCCTATAACGATGATGTCGGCTTTTTGCAGCTCGGCAATGGCCTCATCCGAATGTTTGATTGCAGTGGCCTGTGCTTCGGTCCTTTTGGACGGCTCGGTCATGAAGGCATGGAGATGCGCCTCTTCTAAATGTGGAAAGTGCGTCTCTGTTAAGTTATGTACTTTTACATTGCTGCCCGGATACTTAGCAGAAAGCCTTGTCACAATTTCATTTCCAAGTTTGATACTGAAAGAGTCCTTGCCTCTAGGACTAGAGATAATATGTAATATATTCATCGTTTTAAATTTTTTCAAAAGTAAGCAGTGGTACTTTCAAAAAGATATGACTATACCAAAGGATAGTGCTATCCTTTGGTATAGTCGCAATTGCTATCTTTGTTTTATGGAAGATCACGTATACACTAAACAAACGTGCACTGAAAATATTCAGGCAGTTAGAGATGCTTTATATGTACTGAATGGAAAGTGGAAATTGTTGGTGATTATTGCGCTGACGGAGGGGGCTACACGCTTTACAGAAATCGAAAAGTCAATCGGTGAAATTACGCCAAAGGTACTTTCGAAAGAATTAAGAGAGCTGGAACTGAATGAGTTTATAGAAAGAAAGGTGCTGAATACCGTACCTGTGCAAATCCACTACGAGTTGACATCACACAGTGATTCATTGAAAGAAGTAATTAACTCCCTAGCTATTTGGGGTAAACAGCACAGGGAATACATACAAAATAAAAGAAAGCTCATGCAATCGAATAAGAGCGTCTAGCTGCTTTTACGCATCACGATGCGTTTAACTAGATAAAGCAATAGCAACGATATGCAACTAACACAGGCAACGACGATTCCTACATAATTGTATCCTGCCAATACACTATCTTTACCTGCCTGGCTTACCAACATGCCTGCGATGGTGGCGCCAACGCCACCTGCGATCTGCTGCAAGGAAGAGTTTATGCTCATAAAGGCACCGCGATCTTTCTGCTCAGGTACGGCACTAACAAGTGCGGTAGAGGGTACCATACGGCCTATTACGGTAGTAGTGATGAGCACGTTGAAGACAAGCACCACCCAAAATGGTGTGGGGCCAAGTTGCGTATAAAAGATACTCATGAACATCAGACCAATACTGGCGATCGCAAATAACTTGTATTTATCAATCCGGTCACTTAATTTTCCTAAAGCAGGCATCATCACCAGCGAAAAGCAGCCCGAAACCATGAAAAGGACAGGAAGTTGTTCGTGCGAAATACCTAGATTATTAACTGCAAAAACAGTGGCGTAGGGCATCAGCATAAAGCCACCTATCGACAGCAGTGCCGTAGCTGCCATGCCAATACGATAATCTCCATTGGCAATTGTTCGGTAAAGGTGCACGAGTGAGTTTTCCTTGCTCTGCAAGGCAAGGTGTTCAGTAACCGGCCGCAGCCAGCAGGCAATGGCAATAACGATAAGTATGGCCAATACGGAGATCATAAAGAAAGGCATTTCCCAGCCCCACCTATTTGCTATGAACAGGCCGATGGGAATACCCAACACTTGACTGGCACCGAAACCCATTTGTACAACTCCCATGACACGACCACGTTTCTCCAAGGTAAAAAGGTCCGTAATAATAGCCATGGAAATGGCACCAATAACACCGCCAAATAAACCGGTAATAACACGCGCGGCTACTAAGGTGAAGAGTGTATTGGCTAAACCACAAAGGAGTGTTCCGATGACAAAACCAATGTAGAAAAACAGCAGTAGCTTTTTACGATCGTATTTATCAGCAAATCCTGCCGTGAGAAGGCCTGATGCGCCTGCGCTAAAAGCATAGGCCGAGACAGCCAGTGCAAAGGAATTGGCTCTAATGTCCATGGCTTTGATCAACATATCGCCTAGAGGCGACATGACCATAAAATCGAGTATAATGGTGAACTGTGTAAAAGCCAGTATTAAGATTACCAATCGTTCGTAGGGTGTAAAGGGTGCTTTTTTTTCCGTTTGCATTTGTGCTAGCTTAGTATTTCGCATTCAAAACCACATCCATGTACCAACTCCATAATATCGTCGGAGGAAAGGGTAGGACTCACTACCCGTAAGACATAATCTTCGTCGCTTAAATCAACCGACCAAGTTTCTATGGTTCCTAGCTGATCAAGCACTCGAGCAACTTTATGCTTGCAGTTGCTATCTTCAATGCTTGTTTTGAATATAAGTACGTGTTCAAATTTTTGCATAATGATATCACTCATATTTGGGAAGTCTATTTTTTAAATGCCTTCACTACCAATTCAAAAGCTTGCCAGAGCATTTCCTCTTTTAAAGTAAAGGGACGACCGTTTAAACTTACACCATCATTATGGAATTTCACGAGCCCATATAAAGGACCAAAGGCGACCGACCAATAGACTTCCAGCGGAAGATTTGGAATGTCTCCTCGATCGACAGCATGCTGAACGAAGGCGCCCAAAATAGGCTCGGCTTTCTCTGTGAAAGCTCCCATGAAACGGTTATAATACAAAGTACTTCTAATTTGTTCGAAAAATAAGCTAAGGGTCTGATTATTGAGCATTTGCCGATAGCGATTCGCCCATTGTGTCCTCAAGCCTTGCTCAAAAGGAGCGTCCGGATCCAAGCCCCGTACAAGATCGTCGGCCATTGTCTCGCCCTGTTCCGCCGCTAGTCTGCTGATCAGATCATCTTTATCCTTATAGTAGATGTAAATAGTAGCGACAGAAATCTTACACTCCTTCGCCAGCTTATTTATACTAAAGTAATCCAATCCGCCCTTTCCGATCAGTTCTATTGCTTTTTGCTTTACCAGTTGCTCTTTTTCTATATCCCTATTTCTCATGTGGTATACATAATGGCTGCAAATATAAGTGAATATTCATTTATTTATAAATTTTATTTTGGTTGTTTTGAGATTAGGATAATGAAAGCAATAGACGGGATTGATGTAAAAAAGGGCAATACAGACCCATAAGGTCCGTATTGCCCTTTTTTTTAATTATAGCCGGGGTTTTGAGGAAAACTGGATGATCCACCTTCTGTTCGATCTATCTGATCTTGTGGAATGGGGCGTAAAACATGATAGTCCTTGATGTTTTTTCCGCCGTCGGGGTTGTAAGCTTGTACCCGTGTTACCAATTGATGCGTTCTTACCAAATCATACCAGCGAAGTTGCTCACCCAGCAATTCTCTGCCACGTTCTTCCAGTATGAAATCAATATTCAGGTCGGCGGCGGTAATTAGCATTGCTTGACGATGGGTTGCATCCTCGGCTTCATCCGTGCTATTGTACGCGGCCCTTGCTCGGACCATATTCATGTAAGTAACCGCCTTATCCATGTCTCCACTGTACATAAAAGCTTCCGCCGCGATCAAGCAGGTTTCAGCAAGCCGAAATGCTAGAAAGTCGCGAGAGCCGAACTCATAATTAATATCCGGGCGTTGTGGATCTAAAAATTTAGTTAATGTCGGGTATAGTTTCTTGGTATACGACTGTGGCTCGATAACCATGAAGTTTTTCGAGGCCTTTACCACAGGATCCAGCTGGTAGCCTGGTAGCCAGATAGCGGTATCTCCCAAGGCGTAAGTTACTTGTTTCCCGTTTACATTATAGGTGCCTGGTTTACTGCAATAGAATACATCCTTAAAGCTTTTTTTATAGCGTGTGTCATTCACGCGATCGGCAAACAAAACATCAAGTGTGTAATTAGTTGGCATAAAGCGTTTCCAAGGTTGCCCATCCTGTATATTCCTGTTCATTCCCGGTAAAACGTCATATTCCATGAGGAAATACCGGTGTGCGGAATTTCCTGTTCCGTCGGCGTCCGCATCTGCACCATTCGTGATGGCATTTTTAGTATATTGAACCGCCCATATGACTTCCTCATTTCGCTCGCCGGCTCCTTGCTCAAAAACAGCAGCAAAATCTTCCAGTAAGTGAAAATTATAGCCAGTAATTACTTGTTCAGCCAGGACGGCCGCATCTCGGTAATCACTGTCTTTTGCTGCTTCAGAGCTTGCTCGGGTAAGTAATACCCGAGCAAGCAAATGTTCGGCAGCGGGTTTTGTAGCTCGACCATAATCGGTTTGTTCGGCCGGCAGATTTTGAATAGCAGCTCTTAGATCATCTTCTATCAATTGATAAATATCAGTGAGCGGAGCACGTGATGCCGTTGTTGTTGCTTCTTTCGTTTCGCTGGTTGTAAGATGGACGGAACCGTACTGTTGCACCAATGTGAAATAATAGTAGGCCCTGAGAAATTGTGCTTCACTCCTGCGGATATTACGTTGTTCTTCCGGCATATCCGCAACATCGGGGGCGCGATCAATTACGGCATTACAGGTATTGATACCGACATATAAATTGTTCCATAAGTCGCGCACGTAGGTCGTACGGGGGTCAAATTGGGATGTATACTCATTGATGAATTTGTAAGAGCCGTCAGAACCCATCGTATAGGTATCCGTTCCGAAAACAGTCATTGTCATGCCCAGCTCATTAGCGTGGAAAGTCCGAAGGGTAGAATAAGCCGCTTTAACGCCGTCTTCAAGCCCTTCGGGTGTTGAAAGGTATTCATCGCTAACTTGCGAACGGATTTCCTCATCCAGCATGCGCTTGCAAGAGGTACATAGGGCAAGCGTCAATATAGATAGCATTAATATTGTTCTCATGTTGTTAAAATTTAACGTTTAAACCAAAAAGCCAAGTACGAGTAGGGGGGGTGTCAACGGGTAGATTTTCAGTATCTGCATTGAAATCGATTCCTTCCGGATCAACCCCTTGATGTTTATTGATATAAGAAGAGAAAATCAAAGGTTGCTGAGCACTTACATAAAGGCGAAGTGATTCGGCACCAATTTTAGACGCCCAGCTTTTTGGAAAGTTATAACCAAGATTGATATTCCTTATTTTGAGAAATGAACCGCTAAAGTAGGCCATACTTGTATTATAAACGGGTCGCTCTTGGTTTTGGTTGGGCCTTGGATAAGCATTTGTCGGATTATTGGGCGTCCAATAATCTACGTTTAAGTTGTTATACCTGCCAAACAACGTGTTATGTACTTCATGAAAGGTACTATAGATCATATTACCTAAATTAAAATAAAGGAAGACGGATAGATCAAAACCGTGGTAGGCGAAACGATTGGTCAAGCCGCCTGTAAGCGTGGGTCTATTATTCCCTAAGATAATACGGTCTGAATCATTGATCACGCCATCCCCATTTTGATCCTTGACTTTAATCTCTCCCGGTACCCTTCCGTATCGGGCGGCCTCATCCACTTCATTGCTTTGCCAAATGCCAATTTTTTCAAAATCATAGTAAACTTGTATAGGATGGCCAATAAACCAACGGTTTCCAACATCATCTTGCTTCCCGCCGTACAGTTCGGTGATACTTTCTTTATTCGTAGCGAAGTTCAGGTCGGTGTTCCAGCTAAAACCTTTCTCATCCTTGGGTTTGATGTTCACGGAAGATATACTAAATTCGAAACCGGTGTTTTTTGTTGACCCGACATTTTCCATAATGGATCCATAGCCGGATGTAAAGGGAAGCTGTCTTTCCATCAATAGATCACGCGTCTGCTGCGTATAGAATTCAGCTGCTCCGGTGATACGGCCACCCAGCACGGCATAATCTAAACCAATATTGAACTGACGGGTGGTCTCCCATTTCAGGTTGTCATTTCTCAATTGGTTTGGTCTGAAACCAAAACCGGCCGTCTCATCAAAAGCGTAAGTCGTCCGTTGCAAGAGCCCTTGTGTTCCATACGGATCTATACCTGTATTACCTGTTTCGCCATAGGAGGTCCTAAGTTTTAGTAAATCGAAAACGTTATTACCTTCCATGAAGGACTCATTGCTTATTGTCCAACCCAAAGCGACAGAAGGGAAGAAACCGTAACGGTGATTTCTTCCGAAACGAGACGACCCATCTATACGAGCGGTTACAGTGGCCAAAAATCGATCATCGAATATATAATTGACGCGTCCCATGTAGGATACAATGTCCCAGCGTTGGAAATCACTTCCCGTACCCAAGATTTCTTCCGCTGCACCGAAATTAAAATATTGCATTTCCTCCACCGGAATACCTCTTACACTGATATCGGTTGCTTCGAATTGCCGATGTTGCAAGCCAAATAAGCCTGTAAGTTCCAGTGCGTGTTTTTCGGCAAATGTTTTATTGTATTTCAAAATGTTCTCCAGCGTATAGTTGAAAACCAGGTCCTCATTTCCTTGTGCGGCAGCAGTACCTCCCAGACGGGCATTCGTATACCTTCCTTGAAAATCGCCGACCCGATTTTGAATAAGATCCGGGCCAAAGTTCAAACGGAAAGTAAGTCCTTCAGCTAAGGTTGCTTCTCCGTAAATGCTGCTAAAAAGACGCATGCGTTTGTTTTTGTTGAGTAGGGCCCCCGGTACCAATTCACTCAAAGGATTACTCCGTAATCCATCTGTTGTTGGCCGAAAGATCAGGTTGCCTTGATCATCATAGGGAACACCTAAGGGGTTTTCCAGTAACGCATCGTCATACGGATTTAAATCTTGTCCGTTGGTAATACTGTAGTTACCGAGCATCGAAGTACCAATACGTATCCTATCACTGATCTGGTGATCTAAGTTCACCCGCATCGCATAGCGGTTAAAATCTTGTATAGGTATAATTCCCTTGTCTTTCATGTAATTGAAGCTGACATTGAAGCGCGTCTTCTCCGAGCCTCCTAGAATACTTAAAGAATGATTCATGCTATGGCCTGTCTGCAACATGAGATCTTGATAATCGGTGCTCCGTCCCTGTGCAATAGACGCCAGCTCCACGGCGTCGAATAAACCGGGTGTATTTTGATCGGCGTTTGGATCACTGTCATCGTAGTTCCCGGTTGCCCGTCGTGATTCTCTTTTAAATTCAGCAAACTGTTCGCCGTTCATCATGTCGATCTGCTTATACGCACTGGAAAAGCCAAACCAATTATCGTAGCTTACTGTCGTTTTTCCCACTGTTCCCCGCTTTGTGGTTATAATTACCACACCATTGGCTCCCCGGGAACCGTAGATAGCAGTAGCAGAGGCATCCTTTAGCACTTCCATCGAAGCGATATCCTGGGGTGGAATATCCTCCAAACCTCCGGTAATGGGAATTCCATCGATGACATATAGCGGATCGTTACCGGCAGAAAATGAACGGTTTCCACGGATACGAACCGTAGCAGCACCCCCAGGCTTATTGTTTGTATTGGTTACAAAAACACCTGCAGCCCTTCCTTGCAAAGCCTGTGACGGTTGTGTTACGGGCACTTCGGCAATGGACTGTGCACTGACTGAAGACACCGCTCCGGTTACGTCCTGTTTTCGTTGGCTACCATATCCAACTACGACCACTTCGTCCAAGGCTGTGTCGTCATCTGGCTTGAGTGTAATTATAATTTGTTCTGCTTGTCCCTCCCGAAGCATTTGTTCTGTCGGTTCATAACCTATAAAGGAGACCACCAATACATCAGACGCTGCACTGGATTGGATAACAAATGCACCGTTTTCATTCGTAGAGACTTTTTTGGTACTTCCTTTGATGGCAACAGTAGCGCCTGGAAGCGGTTTCTTGTTTTCATCGAGCACACGGCCCTTAATTTCCCGTTCTTGGAAGTCTTTCGAAAGGGCGAGTATTTCCGATGTTTTGGCTACTGTGATCGAACTTGGCAGTAACCACGGGGAATACAGCAGAGACATGAGTAAAACTCCCCGCCTCAGTTGTGTTTTAGCTAAACTGTTTTTCATTGAATCATTTGTTTTTGTTTATAATCGTTTGGCTTCTTCAGTTGCCTGACAGGCATAGCAATACAGCCAGGTGATCGAATAACCTTTACATGTGCACTATATAGAGAATAAACTCCTCGGAAAGAAACTTAACTCTTCTGTGATCGGTTCTATAACAGGTAAGACCTGTTAGCGTGGTTCTTTGGAGTGATATCGAACAATACAGAGCAAGATACATCTTCAATAATCGATTCAACGACTTTACGGCTCATAATTAATCTATTTAAGTTACATTTAAGATTGGTAGTAATCAGTTATAATCCGAGCGAAGCCTGGCTTCATCAGAACTACTTATTGATAATCAACGGCAAAATACGGTGAATATGTTTTGAATGAAGGGCAAAACGGCCTGTTTTTTTACGATAACGTTATCGTAAAAAATAAGCAGATAAAAAGTAGCGGTTTAAATGAATGCCCTGGCAAGAAGTAAAAAACCAGGTAGGTTGAAGGCTATAATTTATCTTCCGGATCTAACAAAAAGTTAGATCCGGAAGATAGAAGTTCTAGAACTTAATGTCGTCTACAATGCCGTTTGCGCCTGATTCACTCGAAAATCGTTCACTGTATTCCTTCTTTTTTTGGTCTTGATAATCTATCATTTGAGCCATAATATTAAAATCGTTCATCCATTGTGTACCTGCACTGTTAACTTGTGATACCGTTAGACCGAGTTCATCAATGAGCCATTGGGCACCGTCTATTCCATTGTCGTAGGCTGCCTGCATAGCCCCTTGAATTTCAAAAAAATAATACTTGTCCGTTTCCAGACGTTGAAGATTAGCCTTCGCAGTTTCTGATTCCACTTGTGTAGCGGGCGCGTTATCAGGCTGAAGTACGCCAAGTTTCTCATGTTCTTTTACCATACCAAAATATTTGGAATAAACACTAACTACGTTAAAGGATTTGTCATCTCGCATCCGATTATTCCAAGTGACTTGTGCCTCATCCCACATGGGTCTTTCTATGCCAAGGGCACGACAAATCTGTTCTTCGGTACAACCCTCTCCGAGCTTTGCGGCACCTACGGCATAGTCGAATATCGTAACGCCATGCACGGGTTGTAGTTGCGGATCATTCGGGTCTTCTGTTGCGGTGTTCATGGTTGAATAACCCGCCGAAGCCGCGCCTGTGTCAAAAGCTTTCTGATAATTGCCTTGCATATACGCATCAAACAAGTCTTTGTTATTATTGGTGTTTGAATTTTGCTGTTCTGTCACCGCTTTCTTCGCCATATCTTCCAGATTGTCGGTGAGTCCTTTGAAAAGTTTCTTAAACATGGTTATTGAATTTTGATAATTAAAAATTGTTTGATTATCTACTGTTATCTAAATTGCTCGAAGCGCTCATAATCGCTTAATAGGCGATCATAAAAATTCTGATGTTGAGCAGTTAGGCCGGGTAGTATACGATTCATTTCATCTATAAGCGCCTGAAGATATAGTTGATACTTCTCTTTGGCGCTGTCTGTACCAAATGCACGACGATGCTCTTGATAACGCTCATAGAGCTCATTGCAACGCAGCTCAGCTAATGGGCGCGCTAAATGTTCCACCAAACGAACTTGGGTGCCTGGATCAAAGGTGTTTTGTGTTCGACAATAGGGGCAAGCGATATAGGTTGCTGTAAAATAGAATGTTGAAATTTCCAATTTACCTCCGCATTGTTTGCAATGAAAATGATCTTTATAATGTGTATATGTTTTCATGATATCAGCATACTCTTTTTCCAGATCGCGTTCGCTTATCTGGTCAAAGGCGGAAGTCATCATGTTCAGAACGCCAACGTGCCAGTCGTTAAAAATCTGGGAGATTTTGACCAATTCCATAGTTGACACTTTGGGTATAACCTCCTCTTGATAGGTATTAGACCCTTTTTGTATAATGGCGGTGAATTGGGCTATCATACCCGCCTTAAATTGTAAAAAGCTTCTTTTAAAAGGATCTTTGTCTGCATCAGCAATGCGTTGTCCGGATACCTGTATTTCCGAATGCATTTCTTCTGCTCTTTGGTATAGTTTACCCAAAAATGTTTGTAACCTTTGAACTAAGGATGTGTCGGCGTCAACGTCATTTGCGGTATTTGTGTTGGTAGTACTACTTTTGTTCTTTTTATAAAGATTGAAAAAGTTCATCACAGTCTTGTTTATTTTGAATTGTCGTGATCCTTTAGATGAATCCCATTACTTAGTTTTTGCGTTAAAAATTCAAATCCACAGTAGGCACATCGGGTAAGACCATCCTCTTTGGCCCTTCCGCTTCCACAATTCGGGCAGATAATAATTGTTACGCCTGCCTCTTTTTCAGTAAATTTTTCCCGTTTCTGTTGAAGGGCAAGTTGTTCCATGCGTTCAACAATTGATAGCGGTTTCTCCATATAGAATTGTTGTTTACAACTTGGATAGTATTTCTGCTTTTTTTGCTTTATACTCGTCTTCGTCAATTAAGCCACTTTCGAAAAGAGTTTTAATCTTTTTCAATTTCACGACCGATTCATCTTGCGTTTCGGAAGAGTTTACGGTGTTGTCTTGTGAGTTTATTTTCGAATTTGTTTGATTTTGCTGCGTTGCCTGCATTTGTCCCATTAATATGCCCATTGCAATTCCCTGTTGTGCCCCTTGCTGAGCAGGGCTGCTTTCTTGGCTAATAGCAATCGCGGTATTGAATTTTTGGAATCGATCTACGTCACCGCTTACCATATTCATACCCGTTACTTTATCATAATATTGGGTAACTTCATCGGGCAAGGTAGCGGACGTAACGGTAAATTGAGTGATTTCAATACCAAAAGTTTCAAAATATGGCTGAATCAGTGGGGCGATTTTTTTATTGAGTAAGGAAATATTGCCAGCAATGTCTAATACAGAAATATTAGAAAGTGCTAAAGCTTCACCAAACTGGGGAGCAATAAAATCACGGAGTTGTCGCTCAAACTCAAAGACCGTAAGCTGGTGATAAGTACCTGCATATTCTTTAAAGAATCTTGTAATGTCTGTAATACGTACATTATATGTGCCAAAGGCGCGAATTCGTACCTGCCCGAACTGCGCATCGCGTAGCATGATAGGCGCTGGAGTACCCCATTTTAGATTCACAAATTGTTTGACAGAGAAATAATAAACATCCGCTTTGAAGGGGCTCTCGAATCCATATTTCCACCCTTTAAGGCGTGATAACACAGGAACGTTTTGCGTATGGAGTGTATAAGTGCCCGGCATAAAAACATCAGCAATAGTCCCCTCGTTTATGAATAAAACTGACTGACTTTCGCGTACAAGTAGCTTAGCGCCATTTTTTATTTCTTTGTCTCCATCAGCAATCTTCCACATCATCATATTGGGATCCTGTTCGGCCCATTCAACGATTTCTAAGAAGGGTAATTTTGACGTTGGATTGCTCATTTTCTGTTTTATTTAAAAGGTCTATTGGTTTTCACCATTTTAATCCAGTGTTTTTTAACGGGGCGATACCAAAGCTACCGCTGACAACCCTATTTCAAAAGTTAAGAACGTTGCAAAGTAACTACATGTTGCAAAAGTAGCGACTACAAAGTGACTACAAGGTTAATTGTCTTTGCGTTAAATGATTGGTAATAAGGATGATGTGTTTGTTTCTTGCCAAACAATAGCACCTAGCTCAATTCTTGTAAGAAGCGATCTAGATCGGTGTCTTTGTCCAATCCGATTTTTTGTTTGATGCGGTATTTGCTCACGCGTACGCTTTTAGGTTCAATATAAAAAGCCGCGGCAATTTCTTTCGTGTTTAGTTGGAGCCGTAAGTATGCGCAATGTTTCAGTTCAAGAGGGGTGAGCTTATCATTGGACATTTCTTTTAGTTTACTAAAAAACGCAGGGTTGATGCTTTCAAACTCTTTGGCAGATCGCTCAACAGTTTCCTCCAAGCGCATCTCTTCCTTGATGATTTTTTCTACATAACCCCTGTTTTGTTCCGTTTCCAGTTTTTGTAGCTTATCTTTCATTTGAAGGAGGAGGCGGTTTTTGCGCTCAATTTGCAATGCATCAGCCATGGCTTCTTTCTGCATCTGGTCTTTTTGTAATAATAAGAGTTGCTGTTCGGCTTGTAAACGCGCTTGCTCTTCTGCCTGCATTTTCAATCCGAGCTCGGCATTACGCTCGGCCTCCTGTTTTTCTTGTTGTAGACGTCGAGATTTTTCTTCCTGTAGTTTTGTTTTGCTTTTAAAGGAGTTTACCAATAAGCAGATACTAATCACTAAAAGAAGACAAATACCAGTTAATAAAAGGTTTTGTGTCCTCTGACTGTCCGCCTTCTGAGCGGCTATTTTTATATCCTCTGATAGTTTACTGTTCTCATACTGCGCCTCCAGTTTTTTTGCTTGGAGCATCTTTCGCTCATCAAAGATTTTGTTAGTAAAAACTTCTTTTTTCTTTTGATAGAATAAGGCTTTTTTGAAATCTCCTCTTTTAGCGTATAAATCACTGAGTCCTTGTGCTACATTGGAAAACGTATAATACGAAGGAGTTGCCGCTTTTGTGAGCTGGGTATAAGAATCCATTAAATAAGTCTCAGCGAGTCGGCTTTTACCTTGTAAACTGGCTATTTCTGCCAAAAGACCGTTTACATTGCCGGTAATCGTGTAGTTTTTATCAGAAGCTTTTGCAAGCTTTTTGGCAATATCTGCATAAAAAAGAATACTGTCCTGAGTAGATTGCTTATGGAGCGGCTGGTATTCAAAGAAATAATTAGCCAGATTAATATTAGCTATCGAATAAGTACGGACACCTACCTGCTCCGGCGATTTTTTATAAACGCTTGCCGATTTATGAAGATACAACTTCATGCTATCCAAATATTGGCGCTTCTTTGTCTTTTCATAATGAAATTGCATCGCTGTAGCATAGGCAGTATATGCATTGGCAAGCATCTCATTGTCGGCATTTTCCCTTGCCGTAAGAATGGTAAGTTGTGCATACTTTTTACTCAATACCTCATCATCCCAACTGGAATAAACACCATATAAGATGTAATAAGCTCGGGATTTTAGCGAGTAATCCCAATTTTTAGCTAGTTTTAGGGCTATTTGGGCATTACTTACGGCCAAGTCCCCGATGTCGAGGTAATTATAATAGGTTGCAATTGCAAGATACCCGTAAGCTTCTACCGTTCTATTCTTGATGCGTTGGCCGAGCTGTAAGCATTTATTTGCATACTCCTTAGCCTTACTATAGTCGGCATTCACAAGATATTGCTTGCTAAGTTCTGTATTAAGTTTAGCTAACAGAACCGGATCCTGTGGATGTCCTTTCAGTTGTTCGGCTTCTTTTAAGGTGCTAAGATTCAGATCGTAATTGGCCTTTAAACGAGCTGTATACGCTTTTTTTAAATACTCGGCGAGCGAATTTTCCTGCGCGGATAGACTAAGTAAAAAGCTGCAAAGCAATGTCCACAAAAAAATGCATCGTTTTATCATTTAGGGCTATCTTCTCTATTAGAATAACTGAGTTTTTGAAACAAATTGGCATTGCCATTAATTGAAATCGAGCTCTGCCGCGTTTAAATATAAACAAACTTAGATAAATTGCTCAAATATGCAATATAGCCTTGCATATTAAAGCGATTTGACAATTCGTTAAAAAAGACCGCTTATTGATCTTAAATTAAACATTTTTGCTAAAGGTTTAAACAATACTCGCCAAAGTGCTCAATCACCATTGTTATCTTTAGCTAGCTAATACGTGACCTTGATAAAGAGGCCTTTGTATAGGATGAAATTTTAAGTTGAGCAAGCAACAATTACCATTATAATATAAATAAACTAAAGTATGAAACAATTAAAAAAAATGTGGACAATGATCGTGGTGTTAGCCATCTTTAGCACGGCGAAAACATCTTTTTGTCAAGTAATCAATATAAGAACTGTCGAACAGGGGGGGACAGGAAGGTATAGCGCAGTGATGATTACAGAAGCGTCGTTGCCAACGCATACCATCTTTAGACCGAAAGATATGCGTATATTTAATGAAAGGAATAAATTGCCGATCATTGTTTGGGGTAACGGTGCCTGTTACGATTCTCCTTGGGAACATATAAACTTTTTAAATGAAATCGCTTCCCATGGCTTTTTAGTTATTGCCATTGGTACCATGCCCAAAGAAACAGGGGAACAGGTAAAGCGTAGTTCACAATCATCAAAACTATTGGATGCGATTGACTGGGCCATTACGCAAAACGATAAGGAGAAGAGCCCTTATTATAATAAATTGGATACAACCGAACTAGCTGTAAGTGGTATGTCGTGTGGAGGTCTGCAAGCATTAGAGGTTGCTGACGATCAGCGTGTTACTACACTAGTTGTCTGCAATAGCGGTATTTTTGACGATCCGAAGAAAGGGATGCCCGTGCTTCCGGTGTTAAGTAAAGATCAGCTTAAGAAAATACATACGCCCACTCTCTACTTGTTAGGTGGTGAATCAGACATCGCTTATCAGAACGGAATGGATGATTTTAAGCAAATCAATCATGTACCTGTTTTTGTTGCAAACATGGACGTCGGACATGGCGGAACGTATAGCCGACCTCATGGCGGCGAATTCGCATGGGTGGCAACCAATTGGTTCAAATGGCAGTTAAAAGACGACCGTGAAGCAGCCAGGTTATTTACGGGCAATCCATCAGGGCTTTCTAAATCACCTGCCTGGACAATAGACAAGAAGAATATGCCTTAATTGTTAAGGAATAATTTTGTTTCCTTCTTTTACAACAAAACAATTTCTTGCGATTTGAATACAATGGTTTTAATCGTGCCTTTTAAGCCTGTTTAAGCGATTCTTTTATTTTAATTGTTTGATTTACAATTATTTGATTTTTATGTAACATTTAAAGGCCTTTTTGTAACATAAATTTTCAGCCTTTTCTTTTTTCTTAAGTACAATTGCCTAACAATTATAGCTGAATGCCATAAATTACAGCAAGGGTATTCTTTTCCTAATTATAAACCAATATCAAGGAGGTACTATGGGACCATAAGTAACGCTTTCATTTAAGAAGGTGCACCGATATGAATAATGCTCGTGTGCCTTAACTAGCTATTTATCATGACAATCAATTAAAATCACATGACAAAAAAAGGCATACCCATCGTGTTCTTTATTATAGGATGTCTCTTCCTATCAGCATTTCTTATTGCAACCCTGAAAGGGTCTCATAGCTTCGGCGGCTGGCTGCTGATGGGTTTTTTTCTCTCAGTCGCTTTTGGACTGCGTTATTATTCCTTGTTAAAAGGCTATTCTTTTACCGTAATGATATTTGCTGCAGTGAGCGTATCGATGTATTATCCGCAATTTTTTATCCGTGTAGGAGATTTTCGTCTTTCAGCGCTTATCGTGCCGCTCATGCAGATTATTATGTTTGGAATGGGGACAGGGTTGAGTGTAAAAGACTTTGTCGGTGTTGTTAAAATGCCTAAAGGTGTAATTGTAGGAGTACTATGTCATTACATGGTAATGCCCCCGGTAGCTTTTGCCATTACCCGTATCTTCAATTTCCCCGCAGAAATAGCGGCCGGAATCATTTTGATTGGCAGCTGTCCAAACGGATTAGCTTCTAATGTGATGACCTATTTAGCGCGCGCAAACCTCGCGCTTTCCGTGACGCTCACCGCTGTCTCGACGCTGTTGGCGCCCCTAATGACACCCTTATTTATGCAGTTGCTTGCGGGGCAGTATGTATCGATTGATTTTTGGGATATGGCTTGGGATATTACCAAAATTGTCATCATACCTGTATTGGCTGGATTGTTATTTAATCGATTTCTACACGGGAAAGCGAAGTGGTTAGATGATATTATGCCTGTATTATCCATGGCTGGTATTGCACTGATCATCATTGTGATTACCGCTGCTGGCCAAAAGGACCTGTTGATTGTCGGGCCTGCCTTGGTGTTGGCGATGCTCTTGCATAACACGAGTGGGTATGTGCTTGGTTATTGGCTTGCGCGTTTGTTGCGGATGGATGAAAAGGACTGTCGCACAATTGCAATCGAAGTTGGTTTGCAAAATGCGGGCTTAGGGTCGAGTTTAGCCTTGGCAATGGGTAAGTTATCTACGGTTGGCTTAGCATCTGCCGTATTCTCACCAATTATGAATATTACGGGCTCGTCACTTGCCTTATGGTGGCGTTCACGCCCCCTGAAGAATCGGCGTACCGAAATTGACAATCAATAACAAACCTTTAAACAAAACAGTTTATGAAGCACTTTAGCATATTAATACTGACAGTTTGTGTGAGCATCTTTCAGGGACATTCCATCTTTGGACAGCAAATCAGCAAAGGGGAACTAATCTTTTTAACACCGGAATGGCAAGGCGAGCGTTTTGAGGACGGACGTCCAAAAGTTTCCGACGAACTTTTAGATCGCATGAAATTGGTTACCCTAGAAGAAGCTTGGGCTGTATTACGCAATGAAAACTATAACTACCAGTACGAGGACGGTTGGTTGAGCATCAATCCGGATAGCGTGTTGGTTGGTAGAGCGGTGACTGCCGTTTTTGTTCCGGGACGACCGGATATCCATCGTGCGATTGATGAACGTGGACATAATCAGGATGGTCGGATAAAATCGCAAAACTCCTGGACAATAGACCTACTTACTAAGCGAGATGTGTATGTGGTTGATCAATTTGGTGCCCATATTGATGGCCCAACAGTAGGAGACAACTTAGGTAACTCCATTTATGCAAAAACCGGAAATGGTGTAGTGTATGATGGCGCGCTACGTGATATCGGAGGTTTAAAAGAGATCGGTGCTTTTACCTCATTCTACCGATCATATCACCCTTCTCATCACCTTAATGATCCAAAGGGGCGATTAAATACCACCTTAGTGGGAATAAACATACCTACTCGGATTGGTAAAGCAACCGTTATGCCTGGAGATGTGGTGCTGGGTAGGGATGGAGGAGTTATATTTATTCCACCCCACTTGGCCGAGAAGGTTGTCCGTACTTCTGAAGTGGTTCGTTTACGTGATATGTTTGGTCATCAACGCTTACGCGAGCAGAAATATACCCCTGGTGAGATTGATACGCGTTGGTCGGACGAAATAGAAAAGGATTTTTGGCAGTGGCTTGATGCGAATGCTGATAAACTTCCCGTACCTAAAGAACAGATAAATGAACTACTCAAACAGCGCACTTGGTAGGCGCCTTATTCACCTTAATTTTAAATAACGATGTCAAATAAAACAAGAAGAGCTTTTTTTAAAAAAGCCATGGTAATGGGAGCTGCCTTAAGCCCTTTATCGGATACTTTCGGAAGTGCACTCCTGCAATCGGCGGAACGATCGTCAAGAGAATCGGCGCCCTCCTCCCTTAAAATTACCGGAGTAGCATGCGCCTTTATAAGGTATGGTTCCGGGCTTTTTGTCAAAATAAAAACGGATCAAGGTATTTATGGTTGCGGAGAAGGGGTTGATGCGGTGCCAGGGACCTATCATTTCGTAAAATTGCTCGAGCGCAGACTCGTTGGGAAAAACCCACTTAATGTACACAGGATTTTTGAGGATCTGCGGAAATCAGGCATCTTTCAGGGTGCTCAGGCAGGGATGTACATCGCTGTTTTATCTGCCATTGAAACAGCACTCTGGGACATTACTGGAAAGGCGCTCGGCGTGCCGGTATATCAATTGCTTGGTGGCAAATTCCGAGATAAAATACGTGTGTATTGCGATACGGCGCTTTATCAGCAAAATTTACCAACACCGCAAGATTTTGCGAACGCAGCTTCCAAAGCTAAAGAAATGGGTTTCACAGCGATTAAATTTGATCTTGATCAAGGAAATGATCCCAATAAATACGATCAGTATAACTGGACAGCTAGTCCTAAAGAGTTACAACGTATGGTCGATCAGGTGACCGCGGCTCGTGAAGCTGTTGGTCCGGATATTGATATCTGCTGTGATATGCATGGACGTTACGATTTGGTTACCGGGCAGCAAGTGGCAAAACGTTTGGAACATTTAAATCTCATGTGGCTGGAAGAGCCTATACCTGCCGAAAATGCGGAGGCTTATAAGCTTATTGCCGATAGTACATCGACTCCTATCTGTGCGGGTGAAAATCTCTATCTGGCTTATGGTTTTAGGCGCTTACTTGAGCTGGGTGCAGCGGATATCATTATGCCGGACCTTCAAAAAGCAGGGGGGCTTGGAGAAGGTCAACGAATTGCTAACTTGGCCAATCTTTATTACGTTCCATTTGCTCCGCATATGGTGGCGTCTTTCTTGGGGGCAATGGCCTCATGCCATGTCTGCGCATCGGTACCGAATTTTATGATTTTGGAATGGCAGAGCTACTTTCATACCGACCCAATGTTTAAGGATATTGTCACTTTTGACGGATCGATGGTAGAAGATGGCTTTATCAAACTTCGGGAGGTTCCCGGTATCGGTGTAGATATCAACGAGGAAGGGATGAAAAAATATGCCACGCCCGATTATCCCTTTTTTACTTAGTATAAAAAAACCGATTGTATTATGGATACATTAGATGCTGTTAATCATTACAGACCAAAGGACTGGGCAGCAGTAGAACAGGATATCGAAAAAGCGGCTTCCGCATTTGAGGTTTACCGATGTTTGTCAAATCAGTCGAGAGAGGGTTTCCTTCGACAGATCGCCATAGAACTTGCTAATGACCGCGAGAAGTTAATAGAAACCTGTAGTCGGGAATCTCATCTTCCTGAGGTTAGGCTCCACGGTGAATTGGATCGGACCTTATTTCAAATTCAGCTGTTTGCAGATCTGCTAAAAGAAGGATCTTGGGTCAATGCTATTATCGATACGGCTATTCCCGATAGGACGCCTGTTGCAAAACCGGATATTCGACAGATGCAGGTTCCGCTAGGACCGGTTTGCGTTTACGGGGCAAGTAATTTTCCTTTCGCATTCTCAGTAGCAGGTGGCGACACGATCTCGTCACTTGCTGCAGGTTGCCCGGTGCTCTATAAAGTTCATCCAAATCAACCGCAAACCGCGCAGCTAACCGCTGCATGTATCGCAAAAGCAGCACATAAGACAGGAATGCCTGACGGTGTTTTTGCCTCTTTATGGCTTACATCGCAAGCTATTGGAATAAAGATCGTGAGCCATCCTTCAGTCAAAGCAGTCGGTTTCACGGGTTCTTATACAGGTGGTATGGCTTTATACGAAGCTGCTACGCGCCGCGCTGCTCCGATCCCTGTTTACGCAGAAATGAGTAGTATTAATCCTGTGTTTCTATTACCGGGTCGATTAGCTGAACAGGGTGAAAAAACAGCGGCGATGCTGGCCGCATCCAATCTGCTTGGAGCTGGGCAATTTTGTACGAATCCCGGATTGCTCGTGTTGATTGATTCGGAAGATACGGCGAAATTTTTGAAATTTTATGCTGAGGAGCTTCAAGGACAATCGTTGCATCGTATGTTGAGTGCTGGCATTTATCAAGCTTATTGCGAGGGTATAGCACAGTTGAAAGCTGCAAAAGGAGCTTTTGTACTTGCTGGTGGAAACGCAGAAGTAACGGATACCGAACAACCGGTGCCAACTGCGGTCCAAGTCAGTGGTAGCAATTTCCTTTCACAGGCTTTATTCAGCAAGGAGTACTTTGGCCCGGCATCCATATTGGTAATTGCAGCAAACGAAGAAGAATTTCTACAAATTGCCGCTTCGTTAAGCGGACAGCTAACAGTTAGCGTATGGTGCACGGAGGAGGATACCAAAAACTTTAATAGACTTTTTCAGGTGTTGGAACAAAAGGCTGGCCGACTGATTATCAATGGTGCTCCAACGGGTGTGGAAGTGTGCCATGCTATGGTACACGGGGGGCCATTTCCAGCCACCACGGACGGCCGGAGTACCTCGGTTGGCACACAGGCAATTTACCGGTTTACACGGCCTGTTTCCTATCAAAATTATCCGCAATCTTTGTTGCCGACAGCGTTGCAAAACAAAAACCTGGAGTCTATTTGGCGCCATGTAAACGGACAGCTAACGAAAGCCGACATTTAATGTTGATAACACGTATTGCTTATGAAATATCCATGTGGCACAGCTTACTCGAATACCGGTGAAAATAAAGTGGATATTCCACCTGCCTGCCGGTAGGCAGGTATGGCCTTTAAAAGATAAATATTTACATATGAACCTCTATAAAACGAAAACAGAAAACATATTGAAGGTAGACAATAGTTATCATGTCATACCTGGCAACTGGGATCAGTTGATCAATAGACAGAATCTCTATGGCTATTTGAAATCACAGCTTAACACCGCACCCGCAATAGCAGAAGGAAAGGCTAAAAACTTATTGGAGGAAGGTGTTTTGCCTCCAATAGGTTCGCAGGAAGTCTGGGCAGCGGGTGTCACTTATTTAAGAAGTATGGAAGCACGGATGGAAGAAGCGAAGGATTCCGGTGGGGCCGACCTGTATGATCGGGTATATCATGCCGAACGACCTGAGCTGTTTTTTAAAGCCTTCCCGCACAAAGTCTCCGGACATAAGGGAGCTGTCAGCATCAGGAAGGACTCCGTATGGAACGTTCCCGAGCCCGAACTGACCTTGTTTATTAATTCATATGGAACTATAGAAGGTTACACTGTTGGGAATGATATGAGCTCGCGTAGCATTGAGGGAGAAAATGCTCTGTACCTGCCACAGGCAAAGGTTTATGACCGAAGTGCTGCACTGGGGCCTTGTCTGTATGTTCCTGCTTCACCGTTAGACCCCGGTACATTAATCGAAATGGATATCTTAAGGGAAGGAAAACTGATGTTCCGCGATTCGGTGGCAATAAGCCGAATAAAACGCCCCTTGACGGAGCTCGTGTCCTATCTTTACAGGGAATCTACATTCAAGGACGGCAGTTTTCTCATGACAGGTACCTGTTTAGTGCCCCCAAGTGATTTTACACTACTTCCGGAAGACGAAATTCTTATTACAATTGAACCGATTGGAACGTTGCGTAATACGGTTGCGTATAACCCATCCGTTTAGCACATAGTATCTTATTATTTTACTTAGGCAATTCGTGGTTTCTGATTTTATAAGTGTCAAAACGATACTTAATAAAACGACCACCTGCCTCCGTAATTAGCAAAGCATAAACCTCATTGAATCAATCTTAAAGGATCTCCTCTTTTTGTTTGTCCTTCTAGGTTAAACCTCCACAATATTATAAACCAATTTAAAAATGATGAATAACAGTAACATTAAACAAAGAAACCGACTTCCTATAGGGGATAGGGTGTTGGTTTTTCTCAAGGTGCTCACCATGGTGGGCATGATGGGAATTATTCCTGCCTTTTTGCAGGGACAAGAAAAACCGGTACGCGGTCAGGTAAGGGATTCTGAAAGTACACCCTTGGAAGGAGTTACCGTACAGGTTAAGGGCACCCGAACCGCAACGGCGACCAATGCAAATGGCAATTTCAGTATCAACGCATCCAATGGCGATATTTTGGTGTTTTCATTGATCGGATACCAGCCACGGGAATTAACGCTGCAGAACCAAATGGTAGTTAACATACAATTAACCGCCGAATCAAGGAGCATGGAGGAGGTTGTCGTTACAGCGCTTGGGATTAAGAAAGAATCAAAGAAACTGGGTTATTCGGCGGAGACGGTTAAACGCCAGGATTTGCTACAGAACAGAACAGTCAATGTAATGGAGTCTTTGGAAGGCAAGGTTGCTGGATTGGATATATCTCCGCCAGCTGCCGGTGCCGGATCCAGTACTAAAATACGCTTACGGGGGCAATCAGCGTTTGCGGGTGCTGCAAACTCTCCTCTCATTGTGATCAATGGACTACCGATGGATCAGGGAGCCCGTAGTTCGAACGGATGGCAACCAGCTTACGATCTCGGCGATAACATGCAGCAGATTAACCCGGACGATATTGAAAGTATGACTGTCTTGAAAGGTGCTACGGCTGCAGCGATATACGGCTCTCGAGCTGCTAACGGTGCAATTATTATTACCACGAAAAATGGTCAACGTGATCAAGGGATAGGTATCGAATATACGTCAAATTTCACGGTTAATAGCGTGTTGGACTTTACTGATTTTCAACAGGAATTCGGCCAGGGACAGGGTGGACAGCGACCTACGGATGTGGGTAGCGCTATTTCAACAGGTATGTTAGGCTGGGGGAGTAGGATGGACGGAGAGCCAATTGTCAATTTTGATGGGGTTATGCGTCCGTACGCACCAAACCCAAATCGCATCAAAGAGTTCTACAGGGATGGTACAGTGTTCACTAATACCGTTGCGTTGTCAGGGGGGAGTGATAAAGGTAATTTCAGAGCATCTTTTTCCAATTCAGGCGCAAAAGGCATTACCCCCGCACCCGATAATCGGTATACGAAACGCATCTTCAATTTGGGTCTAAATCACGATCTAACTAAAAAGCTGCATTTCTCCTTCAACGCGAATTACACAAAAGAGAATAATGAGAATCCACCACAAGTCGGGGCACAGGGGCCGGGAGCACCCAACTTTCTCACCCGAATGTCTACATCTATCCCGCTTGCAGCCTTTCGGGAGAGCGCAGTTGCCGAAAATGGAACCGAGCGACAGACGTCCGGATTTCAAGGCACCTTATTGAACCCCTATTTTGCCAAAGGCAGGGAGTTTATCCTAAACGATCGGGATCGCTTTCTCGGAACAGCAACCTTGAGATATGATGTTATGGATTGGTTATATGTGCAAGGAAGATATAATTACGATTATTCCGTTTCTAAGCTTGAATTTAATACGCCTACCGGAAGAGGAACTTCTACACCATTTAACAATAACGGGCAAGGACCAGGTTTTAATGGGATGTATCATATTGAGCAGGCGAAAGGTACCGAAATAAATACAGACTTTCTTGTAGGTGCAAGTAAGGAATTCGGCGATTTTTCAATTGATTTAAGCGTCGGGGGAAATATTTTTAAACGCGATGTCGGAACTTTTATTGATGAAGTAGAGGATTTTACGGTTAGGGACCTCTATTCTATTCAAAACGGCATTAATAAAACGATTAATAACTATACCATCTTTCGTGATCAAACCAATTCGCTCTACGCATTTGCAGAATTCGGGTATAAAGGCATGCTATACGTTAATTTGACAGGTCGGCAGGATTGGTTTTCCGTGTTGAACCCAGAGGCGAACAGCGAGTTTTATCCATCGGTATCCGGTAGTTTCATTTTTTCTGAACTAATGAAGGAGCAGTCGTGGCTTTCTTATGGTAAGCTAAGAGGATCATGGGCCCAAGTAGGTAGTGCTAATGGAATCCCTCCTTTTTCCAACCATCTTTTTTATGATATATTACCTAATCAGTTACATGGAAGGACATTGGGTACCATATTAGGTACGCGCTCGCCGAATGCGTTATTGAGACCTTTCAGTGTCGAAGAACGAGAACTTGGTCTTGAGTTGAGGTTCTTTGATAGCCGGTTAAGTTTTGATATCGCTGCTTATGAAAAAGTGACAACCGATCAGATTTTACCCGTACAAATTTCGAATGCCTCAGGTTATACAGATACGCAGCAAAATGTCGGTTCGCTGCAAAATCGGGGTATGGAGTTTATGTTAGAAGTAATCCCTGTGAAGCGGGATAATTTCCGATGGACAAGTTCCTTCAACGCATCATTAAATACTACGAAGGTGCTGTCTATCGCTCCCGGTACTGACCGATTTGTAGCTCAACGTTTCGAAGGAAATGAATTTATTGGAGCCTTGGTGTATGAGGTAGGATTACCCTTGAATCAGCTGTCAGCCAATACCTATCTAAGAAACGAAAATGGGGAAATACTTTTGAATGATAACGGACGTCTGCTTCAGGGACCGGTTGTAAATTTTGGAAGCGCCCTTCCAAAATGGGTTGGTGGTTGGACCAACACCTTTACCTATAAGAACCTGAGTCTTTCCATGCACTTCGATTTCAAAGCGGGAGGAAAGGTTTTGTCCTCAAGCGCCTTGAACGGCTTGCGACAAGGGCACACCAAGGCATCACTGATTGGTCGCCGCGAAGGCGAAAATGGTGTTGTATTTGATGGTGTGTACCGGAATGGCGAAAAAAATACAATTGCAGTTAACCCTCAAGACTTTTATACGGATTATCGCAACCTACAGATTGCAGATCCTTTTATTTTCAAATCTGACTTTATTAAGTTCAGAAACATTGCGCTAACCTATAACTTAAGTGACTATGTGAAAAATAAATTCGGTTTCATCAAAGGTCTTACGTTGACGGCTTCGTGTCGAAATGTCGCACTTTTATATAAGGACTTACCAGACTATGATCCCGAGGCGTTCGCCTCTTCGGGCGACAATCGAGTGGGGTATGAGCAAGCAACCGTGCCCACGACACGAAATTATGCTTTCAACTTAAACATTATATTCTAACCATCATGAAAAAGATAAAATATTTAACCCTTTTAGGAACGATATGTTGGGCGTTAAGCGGGTGCGATAAGAATTTTGAAACAGTAAATACCAACGAATATGGAGTAACCAATATCGATCCGGCCCTGTTGTTTTCCAATGCCGAAAGGTTAACTCATGTTGGCGCTTGGGAAGGCGAGCAAACCATTGTTCAACAGTTTGTGAATGCATATAACCTGGGCGCCACAGCAGGTTTCAATTTCAATGAAGACAATAACAATTTCAATATCCCAAAGTGGAATAGTTGTTATGAGAATGCGGTTAAATTGTTAGTTGAAGCCATTCAAATAGCCCAAGAGATGCCAGCGCGAGTCAATTTGATGAGCATGATGCGCATATGGAAAGCTTATGTATTTATGACCTTGGTGGATACTTATGGGGATGTACCATATAGCGAGGCCGGAAAAGCCTATCAGCAGATTATTTTTTACCCAATTTACGATGACGACAGGGCAATCTATGAAGACCTTTATAATGAATTGAAATCCGCTATTGCGAGTATGGACCCGGCAGCTGATTACGTTACTGAAGATTTTTTCTATGGAGCCACGGGCTCAGCTGCAGCACAAGTTGCAAAATGGCAACGTTTGGGAAACTCGTTATTGTTGCGACTTGGAATGCGCTATACAAAAGTTGATCCGGAAAAAGCCCGCTCAATCGTGCAAGAGGCGGTTGATGGTGGTGTGATGCAATCGAATGAGGATGATGCCTATATGGTCTTTACAAATGCCTACAACAGTACACTTAACGATGGGCCGGTTGTGAATGCCTACTATTATTACTTGGCGGAACCCTTCGTCAATCAATTAAAGTCCACCGAAGATCCCCGCGCTAAGTATATTGCGGGTAAATATGCGGACCCGAATGCCGTACTTAGTTCGGTACCCGACGTAACGCTTGCTAACCAGTTCGGATTTCCTGTCGGTTATGATCAAAATAACGTGGCTCAACATCCAAATTTCCGTGGTCGGGCAGGTACAGGCTTTAATTATTCACAGCTTAATTATGCTATTATCGGCAATCCATTCGCGCCTCTTTTTTATATCACGCATTCGCAAACAAAATTGTTGATGGCCGAAGCGGCCCATCGTAATTGGATAAATGGTTCGGCACAAGCCTATTATGAAGAAGGGATTCGTGCCAGCATGGATCAGTGGTCGCTCTATCCAAACACACCTGATAACGCGATTAGCGAGCAGGAAAAGGAGAGCTATATTAATCATCCGCAAGTTGTATTTAACACAGCTAATGCATTGGAACTTATCAATACGCAATATTGGATCTCCAATATAGGAAATGGAACCGAATCCTTTGCAAACTTTCGAAGGAGTGGTTTTCCAGCATTGACACCTAATCGATATAATAATAACCTTAACGGTGGTTTTGTAAGGCGCATGGCTTATCCAGACGATGAAATGTCAGAGAATCCAACGAATTATCAAGCTGCGGTTGCTGCCATGGGAGGCGATAATTTATCGGTTCGCGTATTCTGGGACATCGAATAAAAATATACGTCATCAGACTTGCAGCGTTTATGCGAAGTCTGATGACGTTACATATTACGTATTTTTCTGCATGGCAAACTCCTTGGGTACGAGGCCATAAAGCGTCTTAAAGGCAAGCGAGAAACTATTAACATCGTTGTATCCAACGGCATAGGCTACTTCAGATACCGTTAGTTTTTTAGAGCTTAGTAAAGCGGCTGCCTGTTTCAGACGGATGCTTTTTATCAGGTCTTTGGTTGTTAAATGTGTAAGTTCTTTCAATTTTCGATGTAGGTGCACTCGGCTAATGCCAATTTCAGATGCAATCATTTCCACACTTAAAGAAGGATTAGCGATGTGCTCTTCAATTAGTTGGTGCACTTTCTCTAATAATTTCTCATCCGAGCTCTTCAGATTGACTTTTGAAATATAGGTGCCTTGCAAATGTGCCTCACGTTCATTAACACGAACAATCTCCCGGTTTCTAAGTAAACTCTTAATGTTTTCAGTCAGAACATCCATATTAAATGGTTTAACGATATAGAGGTCTGCCCCCAGTCCCAAACCCTGTAATTGGTGATTGTCTTCGCCTTTTGCTGTCAGAAGTACAATCGGTACATGATGCGTCAGCGGATTTTCACGTATTTTTTTGCAAAGGATCATTCCATCCATAATAGGCATCATAACATCGCTGATTACCAAGTCAGGAACCGCATTTAACATACTTTTATAAGCGTCTTCGCCATTGGCATAGGTGTTAACCAAATAAGCCGGAGAAAGCTCTCGTCTCAAAAACTCACGGATATCAATATCATCATCTACAACAAGGATCCGTTTAGCAGTTTTAGCTATCTTTCTTCTTTTTCCGAAGGGCGAAGTTAATACAAATGGTTGTGGGCGATTGCCAGGCGTATGTTCTTTAATATGTACGGTACTTTCTTGATCCGAATCGAGTGGGATTTCAATGACAAAGGCATAACCCCAATCCGCGATGTTTTCTACACGGATACTCCCTTTATGCATTTCCACCAGCTGCCGTGTTAAGTGCAATCCGATGCCCGTACTATATCCCTGATAAGTTTTTGAATTTTCCGCTTGATAGAAGCAGTTGAAGATACGTTCAAATTCATCATCGTTTAATAGCTGACCTGAGTCAGCGATCTCAATGCGAAGCATTGATGGTATATCCGGCACAGCGCTATGTTTTTTTGTTATAGTCATTCGGATTTTGCCATCATTCGGTGTAAATTTACAAGCATTTGATAGGAGGTTAATCAACACTTTATCAAAATTGCGCGTGTCAACTTGCGCATATATCTTATTAGACTGATTGAATACTTGAAATTTTATCCCTTTAATTGTAAATTCCTCATTGAATAAGGAAGATACAGATTTAACAAAACCGACCATTTCCACACGGGTAATGTTTAAATTCATTTGACCGTTTTCAATTTTTCGAATATCCATTAGTTGGTTGACCAGGTCCAACATCCTTTGAATATTATGGTCGATAATCCGATACAGACCATCATGATTGCTCACCTCTGTTCGGGCTAAAAGTTTCTTTAGCGGGTTTATAACTAATGTTAAAGGAGTTCTGATTTCGTGTGCAATATGTATGAAAAACTGAAGTTTTGCCTCATTGATTTCTTCGGCATGACGATGGGCCAACATTTGTTTTTTAAACCGTTGCCGATTTTGCAACGTTTTAAAAATCCACAAGGCACTAAGTATGGTGAACAATGCGTACAGGATTTTAGCAGGAAAAGATAGAAACCACACTGGATTTATTATAATTTGAGCTTGCTGTATAGGTGAATAAGTTTCATTAACTTTTGCTCGATAGCGCAAGAGATGTTTACCTGTTTCTAAGTGGTCAAAAGTAACACGATTCAAGCCTGGTCTCAGTGTGATCCAATCATTATCATTTATCTGATATTCAAATTGTACGCGTTCGGACTGGCTGAAATCCATGGTTGAAAACTCAACGGTGAAAGAGTTGTCGTTATGTGCTAAATTAAATACCGTAGCCTTTGTAATCACTGTATCAATTATTTGGTATCTACCCGATTTCATCCCTTTTTTTACTGCTTTGTCATGGATGTAAAAATCTACAATATTGACAGACAGTGATTTTGGGCGCACCTCAATTTCCAACGGATTGAAATAAGATATACCGTTTATTCCACCAAAATATAACTCTCCAGCTGTAGAACGTAAGGAGGCCCCTCTTGTAAATTCATTGCCTTGCAGCCCGTCATCTGAATAGAAATTGATGAAACGGTTATCGTGGATGTCCATTTTGGCTAATCCACGATTTGTGCTTAACCAGAGATTACCTTGTGAGTCTATTTCAATCGCATAAACGGTATTACTAGGGAGTCCATGGTCAATCTGATAGTGGCGAGTTTTTCCGGTCTCCATATCTAAACGCATTAGGCCCTTTGAAGTTCCGACCCATAAATTACCTCGTTGATCATCCAACAATGAATATACGACACTACCGGCAAAGAGTTTGTCGGTGCCGAAAGTGGAAATAAAGCTTTCATCACTGAGATCTAAACAGGCCAATCCGTCATAGGTACCAATATATAACTTGTCTGATGGCGCAATAAGTAAGCAATTGATCCAGTTGTTGGGCAGATAACCTTTTCCTAGATAGGGAGTTTTAGACTTGACGAAGCAGAGGTTTTTTATAGCACCGGATTTTTTTTCCAGGCAAAACAATCCTGCACCCATACTTCCGATCCACAATCGGCGCCGTTTATCTTCACAAATGCTGTGAATCAGCTCCACATGATCCCCATTTTTATCCGTTAATCCGGGTATCGCTCGGCAAATACCGGTTCGGCGATTTAAATTGATAAGCCCTTCCTTACTTCCACCTAACCAAAAATCGCCGTCGCTGTCTTCAAATATCGCCATAATAGACGAAGGAGGTTGGCACTGGCTGATGGCTTTATACCGTGTACTTTTCGTACGGTTGCGGTCTAATAGATATAAACCATCGCGATCGGTTCCTACCCATAAGCGTCCTGATCGTTCCTCAAGGATGGATGTGACCGCATGATCGCCAATGAAATCTTGTTTGCTGGAACGGCTTCCTATGTAGCTGAATCGGTTTTTATATCTATGTAAAAAAAACACACCTTTCTGAGAGACGCCTATCCATAGATTGCCTGCTTGGTCTTCCAAGATAGCATTCGTCTTAGTAGTAGAAAGACTAAACGTTGTGAACGCCGGATTTAGATCAATCAAGGTATTTGTTTCCGGATGATAGATTTTCATTCCATAGCCCTCTGTTCCTACATAGATGTGATTATCTGCTCCCACATAAAGATCTAAAACGGTCGAGTTTGATAGGTCGGATGAAGGAATCTGATCAAATGTATTGGTTGACTCATTGTAGCGGTGTAGACCACCATTTAATTTACCCACCAATAGTGTACCGTATTTATCCTCACAAATGCTCATAACTACATTTTTTTGACCTTTTTTGTTGGCGAAATAACATTGTCTTTCCTGACCGGAAAATTTGAATAGTCCACGATTTTCCGTTGCAATCCAAAGCTCTTGTCGGTTGTTTTCAAAAAGACGGACAATGAAATTGCTGGGTTCAAAATTTATCAATCGTAAACCATAGGGTTGACCGTTTTTACTACGATGTATTTCAAAGATTCCGTAACCAGAGGTACCAACCAATAATTGTCCGTTTTTCCGTTGCAAAATACATGTTACATGAGGCTCCGAAAGTTTCCCTTTATCGGTCCAAAGTGGTACAGTAAAGAAAGAATCACTTGCTTCATGATAGTACTGCAGTCCGTTCAAGTATCCCACATACATAACACCCGTTGCGTCTGCTCCTAATGTCGTTACCATATCACTTAAGACCGAACCGGGTACGTTTTTGTCGACCCTGTACAACGTGTTCTTAGCACCATCGAAACGATTTAATCCATCCTCTGTAGCTACCCACACAAATCCATTACGGGATTGATGGATGTCAGTTACCATGCTGCTGGATAAACCGGATTCAACTGTAAATAATTTGCCCGATTGCGCTCCAACATTGTTTATCGCTGTAATCAGTATATATATAAGCAGAATTAAATTTTTGATTTTCATCACAATAAAGGGTTATTAGCACTTCCCGGAAAGCTGTCGCCAACGGTCAGCAAGGTGTGATCCGAAAATTTATATAATTGGTTATTTATTCGCTAGTTTGTGGGAAGGTAGTTTCTCCGGTTTGTTTTCTATTCTTCCTATTATCGTACTAACAAAGCTAATAAAGATAGATTTAAAGGGCGAGTAAATTTGTTTAAAATGATAGTAAGTATGTTGAATAGGAATGGTGATCTATTATAGGGGGTGTTGCATATACGTACTAGCCTTTGGAATATTTGTGCAGCATAACCCATGTTAAGTAAAATAAATTCCGTTTAATCCTTCTTTCATTCAGATAGTTTCCTTTTTAAGTAAACGGCCAAGGAAATGTCGATAAAGTGCAATTTTTTATCGAAAATGAACACACATTGCCTACTATCCAATGAGTACATTTGTTTTCACGTAAGTTAAACCATCTAATAAACCATGGAAATACAGAGAAATCGGCAAAACAGGTATGAAAGCATCTAACCTAAGTTATGGTGCGTCTTCTTTAGGGAGGCATTCTTTAAAAGAAAAAAAGGAGATCAATTCAGTAATATTGCCCATCACGGGTTATAAAATTGAATGGTGCGGCCGCGTGGTTTAATAATAAGGATTTCAAAACAAAAAACAAACTTACTATGGTAAAGAAGACTATAACACTAGTCATATTAACAATATTTGTATCGACATTAAATGTAAAATCGCAGGAAGTCAATCGTTTTTTTCCTGAAAAGGATTTGATCACCATTGGAATATACTACTATCCCGAACACTGGAAGGAAAGCCAATGGGAACGAGATATCAAGAAGATTGCTGATATGGAGTATGAGTTTGTTCATCTGGCTGAATTTGCCTGGTTTAAGATGGAGCCAGAAGAAGGGAAATTTGATTTTGCCTGGCTTGATAAAGTGCTCGCCCTTTGCGTGAAATACAAACTTAAAGTAGTGATGTGTACACCATCGGCAACTACACCTGCCTGGATGCGGGTAAATTATCCCGAAACCTTTATAATGGATGGGCATTATATCCGTGCCGAACACGGAACACGGGGGCTCGGTTCAATCGTTAATTCCAAATATCGCCTGTTCGTTGAAAAGATTGTAACCGAAATGGCCAGGCGCTATGGGCAAAATAAAAATGTGATTGGATGGCAGCTAGATAATGAGCCCGATGCTAAACCCGATTATAGTCCATCCTCTCAAGATGCCTTCAGGCAATGGCTAAAAAACAAATACAAAACGGTTGAAGCGTTAAATGAGGCCTGGGGTACTGCTTTCTGGAGCCAATGGTATAACGATTTCAACCAGATTACGATCCATAACACCAATCTGGTAGGTTGGTGGGGAAATAATCCACATGCTTTGCTTGATTTTAAACGCTATTGTGCAGATGCGCAGGCAGAATTCCTTGACTTTCAGGCCGGCATTTTGCGGAGTCATATTTCAAAGGATCAATATATCACCACGAATTATACAGCTGTTTCTCCCGGGGCTGACCCGCAGCGAACCCAAAAACTCGATTTTGCGGCTTATACGGCCTATCCTAATGGCGGTAGCGATAATATTGGCGAACTTGGATTCAGGTTGGGCGATAGCAGAGTAATCCTTTTTGCGTCAGCATATTTTAAACATTTGGGAGGCGTATCTGGCGTAATGGAAATTCAGCCAGGTCCGGTAAACTGGGGCAGCTACAACCCACTTCTATTACCAGGAACAGTGCGCATGTGGTTGTACCATACATTTGCTGCGGGCGGAAAATTGGCCTGTTCTTATCGGTTCAGGCAAATTATATATAGCTCAGAACAGTACCATGCGGGCATTATACAAACAGATGGAATAACACCTTCGCCCGGTGGTGAAGACTATACGCAGTTCATGAAAGAAATAAAGGAGCTGCGGAAGCAGTATAAACAGGGCGTTAAGATGCCGGAAAAATTGGCGGCGCGTTCAACGGCCATTCTCTGGAACCTCGAAAATTACTGGACGATAGACAGGCAAAAGCAGACCGCCCAATGGGAAACATGGAATTACCCGGTTAAGTTCATGGAGACGGCCAAGTCTTTAGGAGCCCCGGTTGATGTGATACCGGAGACCAGCGATTTGTCGAAATATAAGGTGGTCATTATTCCTGCATACGAAATGGTGGATTCGGCTTTAGTAAAGAAATGGAATAATTATGTAACCAATGGCGGACAGTTGATTATTACCTGCCGTACAGCAACTAAAAATCGAATGGGACACTTCTGGGAGGGTAAGTTGGCAGCGCCTATTTCGGGTCTTATAGGAGCGCAGGTTACGGCAACAGACATGCTTTCGGCTTATGGCAAAGGAGACGTTCAAATGGGATCCACCCACTATGCTTGGAATAACTGGGCGGATCTGCTAAAGCCCTATCAAAATACGGAAGTGCTTGCAAGCTATGAAAACCAGTTTTATAAGGGAGCAGCGGCTGTTGTAAAAAAGAAAATTGGTAAAGGATCTGTTACTTACATAGGTGTAGCTACGGACGATTTTAAGCTCGAAAAGGATTTGTTGCGTAACATTTATACGCAGGCAGGAGCAACTACTGAAGATTATCCTCCTGGTGTGTATGTCTATTGGAGAGATGGTTTTTATTTGGCTGTAAATTATTCTTCTACCGATTATACCATGCCTATTCCGGAAACCTCTACCGTTTTTGTTGGCGAGAAAACATTGAAACCTGCAGAGGTATTGGTTTGGAATGAGTAAAGGGCTTTTCTAGCTGAATCGGATTTTATGTTCATGTAAAATACAGCTTTCTGAGAGACCCCTATCCATAGATTGCCGGCCTGGTCTTCCAAGATAGCGGTTGTTTTTGTAGTAGAAAGACTAAACGTCGTGAACGCCGGATTTAGATCAATCAAGGTGTTTGTTTCCGGCTGATGATTTTTATTCCATAGCCTTCCGTTCCCGCATAGATGTGATTATCTGCCCTTACATAAAGGCCTAAGACGGTTAAATTGGTAGGTCAGGAGAGGGAATCAGTTCATGTCGAATGTATTAAACAACAGCTTATTGCCATATAGCCATCTTTCGAACACTATTTGTAATAGTTAACAAAATAGGCCTAAAATATTAACAAAAGCGTTCCCTGCTTATAGAGGCTTTCTGCTAGCTTTGTGTCACTTGCTACTTTATAAATCACCCGTTACAACATGTAATTTATTTTCAACGTAAATAATAGACCAAATCACTATGACCCGAAAATTCAGTTTCTATTTTGTCTGCACACTTCTTTTCGTTTTGCCCAAAGCCCTTATTGCCCAGTTCGGTTATAAAAACCCAATATTACGTGGCTTTAATCCAGATCCAAGCATTTGCCGGGTTAATGATGATTTCTATTTGGTTACGTCATCATTCGAATATTTTCCCGGATTACCGATCTATCACAGCAAGGATTTAATAAACTGGCAGCAGATAGGACACTGTCTAACACGCGAATCTCAGCTTCCCTTACATAAGGCATTTTCTTCCGGTGGGCTTTTCGCTCCATCTTTAAGGTACCATAAGGGCAAATTTTATGTAATCTGCACCAATGTATCAGGTGGTGGCAATTTTTATTGCACAGCTGATAATCCTGCCGGTCCTTGGAGCGACCCGATATGGGTGGATATAAAGAGTATTGATCCGGATATTTTTTGGGATGATGATGGCAAAACATACTTTGTGACGCAGGGTAATGAGGGAATACGGATTACGGAAATCGATATTCAGACCGGGAAAACGCTTTCACCCGAACACTTAGTTTGGGGTGGTACAGGGGGACGTTTCCCTGAGGCCCCCCACGTCTATAAAAAAGATGGTTATTATTACCTGTTACTTGGCGAGGGTGGGACAGAGTACGCTCACAGCGCAACCATAGGGCGCAGTAAATATCTCTTTGGTCCTTACGAAAACTGCCCGTTAAATCCTATCTTATCGCATAGCAATAGACTGGGACAAGGTAACCAAATACAAGGAGTAGGGCATGCTGATCTTATTCAGGCAGCCGACAGTTCATGGTGGGCAGTTTTTTTGGGCTTTAGGGTTACGAAACCTTATTCATATTATCATATATTGGGTAGAGAAACATTTCTTGCTCCGGTAGACTGGCCTAAAAACGGATGGCCACAGGTTAATGGAAACGGCACCATAAATATTGATATGCAAGTGCCAACTTTGCCGCTCCAACCGTTTGAAGAACCGGTAAGTCGAACCGAATTTGACGAACCTAAATTAGGCTACGAATGGCAATACCTTAGAAACCCTGTTTCAGCAAATTATTCACTCACCGAACGAAAAGGATTTTTACGGATAAATGCTTCGCCTTTTAAGCTTAATGAGCTGGAGTCGGTTAGTTTTATTGGCCAACGACAAACTGAACACGATTTTACGGCAGAAACTAGTTTGGAAATAGTGTCCACCAAAGAAGAAGAGGAGGCCGGTTTAACCCTTATACAAAACAATACGCATCATTACGATCTTCTGCTTAAACGTAAAGGAAAAAGATTTGCTGTACAGCTTCGCGTTGTAGTTGGCTCGCTTTCCTATCTCGCCGCAGAAGAGTTGATCGATGAACCGACGGTTCGTCTTCAAGTAGTAGGAAAACCTTTGAATTATACCTTTAGCTACTTCAATACAAAGGCCGGTAAGTTTGTGGAATTAAAAAAATTGGATACGAGGTATTTAAGTACGGAAGTTGCAGGTGGTTTTACGGGTGTTATGATCGGACTTTACGCGTCCGCTAATGGACAGAAAACTTCATCAAAGGCTTATTTTGATTATTTTGATTACCGTGTTTCAAAACCGTGAAATGATCAAAAATCAGTTATTACATAATCCTTTGCTCGCAATTTATGATTAAATTAACCATTCCATAAACACGGTTATGAACCGTCCATGTTTAAAATTCATTTTTATCACACAGGGAAATGTAAATTTATTCACGGATTTTAAATATTCAATTGTGTTCATAAGCCCGTCGGGGTTTTAACATGATAAGCTCCATCTGACCGATGGATAAAAAGACCGCTTTGCGGTTCATGAGTACCTTAAATGTAAAACACAAACGAGTAATTATTTACAGATGAAACAAAAATTAGTAAACTATCGTACTGTAGTATTTAATCTCAGCAAATGCGGTCTACCGGCAATACTGACCTGTCTGCTCATTTTTCAGGCGAAAGCACAATATCGTTTTGATAATGTACTTTATGGTGCCGCTTATTATCACGAATATATGCCATCTTCCCGTTTGGATGAAGACATACGCATGATGAAGGAAGCCGATTTAACAGTCGTGCGAGTAGGTGAATCGACTTGGTCGTTGTTTGAACCGCAGGAAGGTATTTTTGAGTTCGCCTGGATGGATACCATCCTCAATAAAATGCATGCTGCTGGTATCAAGGTTATTCTAGGCACACCCACTTATTCCATTCCCGCGTGGATGGCCCATAAATACCCCGAGGTGTTAGCAGCACATACCGGGGGAAGAAAGGCCTATTACGGTATCCGCCAAAACATGGATATTACCAATCCCATATATCGCAAATTATCTGAAAGAGTGATCCGTAAAATGATGGAACATTTTGCCAAACATCCGGCTGTTATCGGCTTTCAGGTAGACAATGAAGTAGAAGCAAGAGGGATCAACAACCCCGGGTATTTTCAGGGTTTTGTTGATTATATAAAAAAGAAATTCAACGGAGACCTTAAATTGCTGAACAAGGAATGGGGATTGAATTACTGGGGAATGAACATCAATACCTGGGACGAATTTTACCCACGTGATGGGGTGACCAACCCGTCGTATAAAAACGAATGGGAACGATACAATCGGTATCGCGTTGCGGAGTTTCTGAACTGGCAGGTTGATATCGTAAACGAGTATAAAAGAAAAGATCAATTTGTTACTCATTGTTTTATGCCGTCTTTCCAAAACATAGATCAACCGGAGAGCTTCAGGCAAATGCAATATCCAGCAATCAATGTTTACCACGACGTACAAGATGGACAAAATGGGCAATTCATTGCCTATTCAGGCGATTACATGCGTACGGTTGCGAAAGGGAATTATCTAATAACTGAAACCAATGCACAGGCTACGGGATGGGATGCCAAAAACCAAAAACCTCCATATGACGGACAACTAAGGCAAAACGTATTTGCCCATCTGGCCTCAGGTGCCAACATGGTTGAATACTGGCATTGGCATACCCTGCATTATGGACAGGAAACTTATTGGCGCGGAATATTAGGGCAAGACCTACAGCCTAATCGAATTTATAAGGAGTTCGCTGCTACGGCCAAAGAACTCAAGCATATTGGTAAAGACTTGGTCAATCTGAAAAAGGAAAACAAGGTAGCCATTCTGTTCAGTCATGATTCTTATCACGCGTTGAGTTTTATGCCCTACACCGATAAGGACCATTATCCGTCAGGATTCGTTCATCGTGCATTATACAATCAGAATATTGAATCGGATATTGTTCCCTGTGATGAGCAGGCGGATTTTAGCAAATACAAAATGCTGGTTATTCCTCCATTATATGTAGCGAGCGATCGTTTATTGGAGAAAATCGATGAATTTGTAAAAAATGGCGGCTATGTGGTTATGCTCTATAAAAGCGGATATACCAATGAGCATTCCGCCGTTCGCGCAACACTTGCTCCGGGACCATTGCGAAAGGCCGCAGGCTTTTATTATCAGGAATATGCCAATATTCCCGCTTTATCTCTAAAAAAGAGCGCTTTTGGATTAAGTGGAAAGGAGATAAGCGAATGGTATGAGTTTTTAATACCCGAAACGGCAAAGCCCTTGGCCTATGCCGATCATCCTTTCTATGGCAAATGGCCTGTTATTACCGAAAACAATTACGGAAAAGGAAAATTGGTATATATCGGCACCTATCCTTCACAGGAACTGCTGGAAAAAATTGTCTTACAAACGGCAAAGGATGCAGGCGTCTCCACGGTCGCAAATAATTACCGCTTTCCCATTATTGTCCGTTCCGGGAAAAATCAATCAGGCAAAACGATTCATTATCTATTCAATTACAGCAATAAAAGTCAAATGGTCAATAATCCTTATCCCGGTGGAAGCGAGCTCCTTTCTGGCCATCAAACCGGTAAGGAAATTGCACTCGATGCATGGGATGTGAAAGTTATCAGTGAGTAAACGGAA
The DNA here is from genome assembly GCF_008245145.1 of Olivibacter sp. LS-1. Taxonomy (GTDB): domain Bacteria; phylum Bacteroidota; class Bacteroidia; order Sphingobacteriales; family Sphingobacteriaceae; genus Olivibacter; species Olivibacter oleidegradans. Next base: position 2,618,873 of record NZ_CP041643.1, read on the forward strand.
CATTATACGAAAAAAATAGTTCGTTACAAGCTTCCGGCGATAAACTATTGGATAGGGTCAACCCGTTACCCTATCCATAGTTCTTCTCAGATATTCCTGCGCACCTCCTGAGTTTGTCTCAACGGCTCATATTAAGAGGATCATTACCATTTAAGGGAGCGCTTCATTTTTACTGATATGATTGTTTAAAGTCATTATTTTTCTGTGATCCATTTCCAATCATCTGTTTTGAAGGGCACCGCAGGAAGCCCCTCTTTATTAAATAGGTTTACATCCGGGTTATCGCTCCAAGAATAACGAACCGCTGTAGGATTTGACACTTTATCGGAGTAAACAACTATTGTATTCCCATCCACATAAGCTTTAGCCCATTCAAATTGCTTATCCGCCCCGGCAATGGTAAATCCTTCAACATATCCGTATTTATTATGCAATAATAAGCCGTTCGCTGCATTTTTATAATAGATAATCGCCTTATTCCCTTCAATTTGCATTGATTTGAACACTGGGCCGGTGTATACGATTTCTTTCTTTCCATAATCTTTATTCAACGTTATTAAGGCCAGCCGCATTCCTACATCTTGTTTATTTCGCGGATGGATGTCGTCCGCATCGCCTATATCCGTAATTACTGCTTGTCCGGTTTTTGGTAGGGCTAAGGTTCTGCTTTGTGCCTCTCGGAGTTCCGCCCATGTACTTTCTTGTGGTTTTTCGTCTTTTGCCATAAAGTTTGCCAGTTGTACCCAATAAAAAGGGAATTCGTAACCCCATTTAGCACGCCAGTCGTTAATCATAGTTGGAAATAAGGTGCAATAGTCATAGGCCCGTATGGCATTGTTTTCACCTTGGTACCATATTACGCCTTTAATTGGAAATGGTATAATTGGATTTATCATCGCATTAAAGAGTAATGATGGCTGAACATTCGGGGAGATGTAGGTAAAACCAAACTGTTTGTTTGTTACTGACTCCTTGTAATACCATTCTCCATTTAAGGGATACGCATTACCATCAATTTCTAAATACATATTATCGGCGTTGCCGTAAAATCCTCCACCTCCATAGTTATCAGTTATCCTTACCGTGACTGTATTTATGCCTTCTTTTAATGTGTTTTCAGGAATAACGTAATCTCTGTTAATTGCATGTCCATTGGTAGCGCCGATTTGAACACCATTTAACCAGGTAATGTCAGCATCGTCGATTGTACCAAGATGAATGCTTGCCTGTTTCTTGATCACTTCTTTAGAGAGTTTGATATTATATTTGAACCAGATCACCCCATCAACTTCTCCTAGAACCTCTTCCCATAACTGCGGAACCCGCATCATTTTCCAGGAAGATAAATCGACAGGCAGGGTTTCCCATTTTTCTATTGTTCCTGTTTCTTTGTTCAATGCTTGATAATAGGCGGTTTTCTTTTTTTCATTCTCCTTTGTGAATTCTTCCAGGTTACGGGTTCTAAAATCTCCATAGCGTTCTTTAAAATGTTCAGGTAATACGTTGAAAGCACTCGAACTGGTCCAGGTTTCTATATCCGTTCCTCCCCATGAGGAATTGATAATGCCGACAGGAATATCAAGTTCAACATATAATTTACGGGCAAAAAAATAAGCGACGGCTGAAAAATTGCCAACTGTGGCAGGAGAACAGCTCTGCCACATACCATTCAAGTCTGATTTCGGTTCCGGACTTAGGGCCTTTTCAACATTGAAAGCACGTATTTGTGGATAATCGGCTTTACGTATTTCCGTTGGTGCATCTTTAACATCTTTTACCGTCCATTCCATGTTAGATTGCCCTGATGCAAGCCATACCTCTCCAATAAGTATATTCTTGAGGGTGATATTACTATCTCGCCCTTTGATATGCATTAAGTACGGGCCACCATAAGACATGGGGTCAAGTTGAAGAGACCATTCGCCTCTTTTATTGGCTTTCACCTTTTTAACCTGATTGATAAAATGAACTTCTATCTCCTCGTTATTGTCGGTCCATCCCCAAATTTTTATAGGAACATCTCTTTGCAACACCATATTTTCTGAAAATATGGCCGGTAGTCTGATTTCTGCTTTAAGAACGGATAATAAAAAAAATAAGTAACAAAAAATGAGGCTGTGTTTCTTAGACATGTGTTTTTACTTTTAGTTTGTTTTACTTTTAACTCGATGGTGTAATCAATCCGTCAAACTTTGACTTCGTTTAATTTTTTCGATTCGAAGACGTATTTCGTGGTTTCTGTCGTTATCCATTTCGGATAACGACATTTTTGAGGGAACTTCCTGACTACAGGCATATAAAGTGCACAATATAAATACGTCTATTAACGGTTGTTTCATAATTTCTTCTTGAGTCTAAAGCATTTTATTTAAAGGTGATCAACTAATTTTTATTTGGTGATATCAACAATTCTAAAATTATCAAAGTACACATCAACATTTACATCGGCATTGTCCGACTTATTTTTGGTGAAAATGCCGAGGCCGGTATTTGCAATTGCCGCAAAACCCGCATAGTCTGTTGCTGCTGTGAATTTTGATAAAGCGATATCACAGGTTATCCATTTACCCGTTACTGCTTTGTTTGAATTTTTATCTCTGGGTAGGTAATCTACTACCATCTGATCCCCGTTACCTTTCAATTGAATTTCGAATGAGGCGGGAGCTAAAGATTCACTCATATAACATTCAAAACGAAGGACAAGATTCTCTATGGGTGTGTTGGCAGGTATGATATTGGTTGTTGGATATACGGCATCATTGGAAAGGTTGCCCCACCAATATTGCCAAGCGCCGGGCTTACCGAATATCCGGTAGCAGGTCCCGGTTGAAACGTAGGGGATCTTAGACCCGTCGGCAACTACCGCTTCATTATTGTCGCCCCAGCTATACGCACCTATATTGTCCCAGTTGAGCACCACATTTTCAACGGGATAAAATGCTTTGGGTGAATTCGAATTTCCTCCAGCAGCTGTTATCGTAACGACACCTCCTTTGCTAGGTGCTTTAGGTAATCGGAAATATAGTGTATCATTACTATTTGAAACTAGGAGATCAGATGCCGGTATTGTAAATTCACCATTGATATTGAGACTTGTTACTTCAATGAAGTAATCCCCTGTAATATAAGCGAGATCGCCTATGATGGGCATATCGCTACTAAATGTTTTAATCGTCGGGGGAGCAACATTGGTTGAAAACGGAATACTCACCGAGTCGGTATAGCAATATACCACTAAGCGGCCGTCCTGCACCCCTGGCGGTATGGTCAAATCAATGATATTATAATCGTTGCTAACGGTGTAATCCAATACCCCAACACTGGTTCCCGTTGTACTTTCGAAAACTACTTTCTGTATTTCATAAAAATTAGCTCCGAAAATTTTTAAATTTTCGCCAGGTGTTGCCGGATATTTCAACGTTATGCGATGAATTTCGGGTGCCGGTGAATATATATGAAACGCATACTTAGCTACACCCCGATTGGTTTCGATACGGATTTCATTGGAAAGTTCCGGATTGGTGCCTGTCAATATTAAATCGCCAGGAATGGTAAAGATTGCACTGGTAGCGGTACAATAGTTAGTATTGAAACTAACTTCTTGGTCATTAATATATATCTTTTGTATATCTCCCAAGTTGTTTCCGATAACGGCGATCATTTTTCCCGGGAAAGCGCCCGTAAATGTGCTGTCTGCTTTTGTTGGATCAGTAAGCCTTACGCTATAAATTTCAGGCGTTCCACCTGGGGCGTCTTTTTTACTGCAAGCTATAAATGCCGCTATCCCAATCAAAGCGATCCATAGTAATATATGTTGATGGAAAAAATTGAACGTTTTCATCTTTTAGCATTTTATTCGTTAAAGGTATAAGGTTGAGGTTCTTCTTTTAATCGTGGGTTCTGTATCAGATCATTCTCCGGGTAGGGAAAGAAAATATTATCATTGGTAACGACTACCGGAGTAGCAGGGGGTGTTGGTTCTTCAAAAACAAGGTTCCCGTCTTCATCCTTTGTTATAGAAGTCGTGGTCCACCCTCGTTGCTGATTGTTAAAATATTTCAGCATTTTTTCCGGTTTGTAACAATACCAGCTCACCATATCGTACCAATTGTTATATTCCATCGCGAATTCAATGCGTCTTTCGGTTATGATATCGTCCAACGTAATAGCAGTCTTTCGTCCGATTTTAGCGCGCTCGCGTACTTTGTTGAAGTATGTTAAACCCTCCCCGCCGTCCAGGCTATTATTATTGCCGAGACTTGCCTCGGCAAACGTTAAGTATACATCTGCTAAGCGCAGTATATACGTGTTAAGAGGGGAGTTCATCGATTGAACATATCCATCATTATCGTCATTAGGACCTCCCACGACACCTTTCTTAATAGACGATCCTGTTCCCGTGTAGGTGTAGCCCCCCTTGTCGATACTTATGTATGGATAATGAGCGTACTGTGTGAAATAGGTGGCATTTCTCCGCAAAGAATCAGAACGTTCGTATAATTTCAACATATCAACGGTTCCATTTAATCCCCCTCCCCAAACATTTACGCCCCCGGTTACATCTGATGAAAAGGCTAAATCAGCCAAGAGCGTATTACATACGCCCCAGTCTCCTAATGGTACCCATTGCATAGCAATTAATGATTCGGGATTGTTATTGTGTTTGTATTTAAACAAATCTTCATATTTCGGATACAAGACCAACCCGCTATTCATGCATACATCACCTGCGTATTCGCGTGCCTTTGCCAGATCTGCTTCGTCTCGTGTTCCTCCTTTTTTCCAACCGGAACGGGCTAAGTATACTTTTGCTAACATTCCTTTAGCTCCCCAGCTGTTCGCACGCCCTTTATCCCATGTCGGTGGCAGGTTCTCCACGGCATATGAGAGGTCATTAATGATAAATTGGAAGACATCCTCTTCACGATGGCGGGGCAATAAGGGGTTCTTGATCACTTCTTCATTGCTTTCAATCAGAATAACCGGCCCCCAAGTACGAAGTAAATAGAAATAAGAGATACCTCTCATCAGACGAGCTTCTGCTATTGCTAGATTTTTTTGAGCGTCCGTGACATTCTTGGCCTTATTGTTAATGGCTTCGATGGTTGCATTGGCCATCGTAATGACTCCGTAGAAAGATTTCCACGAGTCGGACAGCCCATCATCTAAGGATGTTACAGTAAACAACGTATAGGAAGGATTCATCCAAGGGTTATAAGCATCGTTTGCCCGTAGGCTGCCAATAGCAACGGCAGGCCGTTTATTATAATCAAACCAGGCCCGATTGTATAAAGGGGCGGTTGCAGCTTTGAGGGCTTCAGGCGATGTGTAAAAAGTTGCGTCAACGTAAGAACCTTCCGGTTCCCGATCAAGAAAGCTTTTACTGCATGAGACAATTAACAGCGCTGACATAAACGTTGTAAGTACATATAATCTTTTCATCTCTTTATTTTTTTATGACTGACGAGTATTCGGTATAAATAATTATCCTATTATTACGTCGCTCGATTTTGTGATACTAAGTGTATTTGCTAGAAGGTTAGGTTCAATCCAAATGTGTAAATTCTTTGAGCGGGGTAACGTGCATAATCAATACCACTGAGTAATACACTTTGGTTATACGATCCGATTTCCGGATCATATCCTTTATACTTGGTAAAAGTGTATAGGTTTTGGATATTCATGTATACTCTTAGATTTTCAACCTGTAACTTAGATAGTAGTTTATTCGGTATTGTATAACCCAAAGAGACATTTCTAATTCGTAGATAGGAACCATCCTCAACAAAACGATCACTCATGCGACTGTTGTCATTTGCGTCACTCACTGTTATGCGTTGTATCGTAGCATCTGGATTTGCAATTCTGACATTTGCGATATCCTGATCAGATCCGTCCGGATTTATTCGTTCAATAATCGCTATGCCCGTCGTTTCTTTCAGCATGCCCGAATTATTCATTGGATTGGTGAAATCTTTACGAAGTTGATTGTATATTTTATTTCCAAATACACCGTTAATAAAGATGTTTAGATCAAACCCTTTATAAGAGAAGTAATTATTGACGCCGAATAAAAATTTAGGCTGGGGGTTTCCAATAAAATCGCGGTCTTGCTCATCAATCTTCCCATCTCCGTTCAGGTCTTCGAAGATGAAGTCGCCTACCCAAATACCGTTTACATCGATGTTTTTGTCTTTAGGGAGTGCGATAGGTATTCTGTTGCCACTTTCATCTAACACAAAATTGTTGTATTGATCTTTCTTATAAAAATCGCTTTCGTCCTGAAACATGCCGATTACCTTGTAGCCATAAAACTGACCAACAGGGCCACCCACCTTGGTATAGGTAAAAGTTTCAGCACCAATCTTTCCCAATATGGTCGCAGTTTCCGTATATAAATCGGTTACTTTATTTCTATTCAGTGAGAAGTTAAGCCCCGATTTCCAGAAGAAGCCTTTTTTATTGATATTGATGGTATTCAACGTAAATTCCAACCCCTTGTTGGTCATTGATCCTGCATTCACCCAAGGGGCAGCAATCAGCCCGCTGATGTAATCGGGAAGGACTGCTTGCATAAGTAAGTTATCGATCTTCTTCAAATAACCATCGGCAATGAATTCGATCCTGTTTTTGAAAAGATTAAGATCTAAACCGATGTTATAAGCGTTAGTTTTTTCCCATTTTAAGTCAGGATTAGCAAAGTTTCCCGGATAAAAACCCGTTCCCCATATAGACGCCGCAGTCGCCATCGTTACACCATAGGCATAGGCGCTTGCCGCTTGATTTCCCACTAAACCCCAGCCGAGCCTTAATTTTAAGTTATCAACCGCATTGGCATTCTTTAAAAATGATTCATTTTTCATTTTCCAAGCAGCGGCTAGAGAAGGAAAAGTCCCCCATCGGTTGTTCCGGCCAAATTTATCGGATCCGTCTCTACGGACGGTAGCTGTTACTAAGTAACGATCGCGGAATCCGTAGTTTAACCTTCCAAAATAGGATTCAATGGCTCCAGACGATCGCGAACTGCTATTTCTAGCCGTTTTTGCATCCCCCGCGTCTAACTCATGCACAGAGTTTAGAAAGTAATTGACGCGGCTCCCGGATAGCGACTCCCATCTGTTCTCTTGTGTTTCATGCCCCGCCATTATTGAAAGGTTATGCCAGTCATTGAAATTTTTCGAGTAGGTTAAATAGGTTTTGAGGTTGGTAAAGGACGAGTTACTAGCAGACCGGGAACCTGAAGATTGCTGCTTAAAAGTCCCATAGTCATACGAAGGTGTAAATTGATAGGAATTATTGTAATTGAAGCTGGTATTTCCTTCTATTCTAAGAACTAAATCTTTCAATGGGGTAATATCAGCAAAAGCGCTTATATTGGTCTGTGTACCCTTCGTGTAGTTTTCTCGTGTAAGGGCTTCTTCTACCGGATTTGCAAAATAAGTTCCATACATGTTCTCTTGTTGCGAACCCCAACTCCCGTCCGGATTTCTGGCAGGTACTTCAGGTAGTTGTCTAATAGCCAATGATATAATTCCCCAGTTGTCAATCGTATTTACATTTTCAAGTCGAGCAGTATAGGCACTCACGCCGGTGCTCAACCATTTGTTTATCTTGGAGTCGAAGTTCATCCTTAGCGAATAGCGTGTGAAATTTGATCCTAATGCAATACCTTCTTGATTGAAGTATCCTCCGGTAATAGCAAAGCGATTATTTTCTGTGCCACCGCTAGTGCTTAATTGATGGTTGTGCATCAGTGAAGTACGGAAAATTTCTTTTTGCCAATTCGTCCCTTCTCCCAAAAGAGAGGGATCCATGAACTCTTCCCTTTCGCCAAATCCGATGACGCTGCTGCGCAAATTCTGATAGGTGGCGTATTCCCTTAAGTTTAATACGTCTAAGGTCTTTGGTAATTGTTGTAATCCCAGGTATCCTTCATAAGCAACTTTTGTTTTTCCTGCTTGCCCGCGTTTGGTCGTTATCATCACAACACCGTTTGCAGCCCTTGTTCCATAAATGGCTGTAGCTGAAGCGTCTTTGAGAATTTCCATTGACATGATATCTGCGGGGTTAATTGAAGATAATGCGCTGGAATTGTCGCGCGTGTTACCATCAATAAGCACACCATCAATGACGTATAAGGGTTCATTGCCACTAAATGAGTTTGTTCCGCGAATGCTTACCGATATACCTCCGCCCGGAGCACCCGAATTTTGTGTAACGGCAACTCCGGCAACTCTTCCCTGCAAGGCCTGGTCTAAGGAAGTATTGACGGATTTGCTTATATCGTCGGCAGTAACGGTAATCACAGATCCAGTGAGATCGCTACGTTTCATCGTTCCGTATCCGACAACAACAACCTCACTTAATGCTTGTGTGTTCTCTTCTAAAGACACATCAAGAACAGGGTTCGTTACCACTAATTCTTGTGTAACATAACCTAAATAAGAAAATACCAATGTTTTACCTTGAGTGATTTCAATAGCATATTTGCCATTTTCATCGGAACGTGCACTATTAGTAGTACCCTTAACAAGCACGGATACACCAGCAAGTTTCGCTCCATTGCTTCGATTGGTTACAATTCCTGTGACACGCAGGTTGTTTGTATTTTGCGCTAACAGGGGCGTTAGGCTCAAATAAAAAAACAGATACAGGATCGTCTGTTTCCAATGCCTGATTACAGGCAAAAGACCTTTTTCAGGTAATTTGTTTAAGTTCATGGTTAATTAAGTTTATAACAGTTTTGGTTTTATTGTTACCCAAGTTGGGTCGGTAAAGTTAAATACAGGATCAAATACAGAAGGGTATAGAATGTTATAGATATGATGCGGAAATGTTAATTTTAAATTTTATCAGCTCTTGCATACACTGGTTGGATGCCAAATTTTCAAATCGGGTTCAGTACAATAAGCGTGTACTATTAATCAATTTTCTAAAGTCCTTTAAGCGCATAACGCCCAAGGTTTTTCCTTGGGCGCTGATAAATTTTAACATTTAATGGATGTTAAAATGGATATTTACCCATATTGGCACCCCACATCAAACCATAGAAGATATACGGATCAATTACCGCCATATTGTTGCGACGATCTAAAACTCCCCCTACATCCCACAAGAACGGTGTAAATCCGGCATTTTTCGCCTCTTGAGCCACGCACGCATGAAAACGGTTTCTGGATTCATCGTGCGCTTTCTGGATAGTCGGATCGCTAAAGGTCCTTCTAACAGAACAAAATTCGCCAACAATTCCCGGGATGCCCTGATCGGTAAATCTGCGCTTCATTTTACTGAATTGTTCGCGTACATAATCTTCTCCGCCCCAGTTTGCCCAACGGCCCTCATACTCACCCACCGCGTAATTTTTAAATTCCTCGCCCCAGAAATAGAACATTTTACCCCAATCTTCATCCTTCGGCATCAGACAGAAATTATAAGGAGCATAATAATGTACTTCCATGATCATTCTACCTGCTCCTGTTGGATCATGTGGCAAAGTCATCAGTTCGTCCGATAAATCAATGTTTGTGGCAGGGCCTTGGACAATTAAATTTCTATAGGTATTTCGGCCTCCGCTATTGCGTACCGCGTCAACAAATGTTTGATAATAGGAATGAAGGACGGCCATCTCTTGACTGTTTTTTACATCGGGCTCGTTACTGCTTGCAAATAGTAAATGCTCATCATAATCACGGAAATAAACGGCAATCTGCTCCCATAAGGCTTTTTGTTTTTTATTGACCGATTCTTGCATTTCGGGCGTACAATTTTTTTCTAACCATCCCTCATCCCAATGGATGTTTAATATGGCATACATATCGTTGTTTACACAATAATCGACTACCTCCTTTACACGCGCTAACCAACTTTCTTTTATTTTATAAGTTGTTTGATCCTCTAAGTATTGATTCCAGGAACAGGGAAGGCGGACAGCGTTAATTCCCGCACTTTTAACGGCCCTAATCATGGCTTCCGTAGTGAGTGGATTTCCCCAATAGGTTTCTCCGCCAATCGCTTCCAATGTATTACCGAGATTCCATCCCACATGCATCTTGGAAACTAGTTGAAAGGCATTACTACTCATTCCGCTCATATCTGGCGGTATTTGCTGCTGACGCGTTGACGCAAGTTTAGATCCTATCGCCGCTTTATTGCTTGGAGAAGCGGTTTCATGAATTTTGGCGCAAGAAAGCATTAAGAATACCGGAATAATTCCGCATAGAATTTTTCTCTTCATAAGTTAAGAAATTAGATTAAAGAATGTTTATAATTGGGAGCTTCACGATACTGTGTATAGCAATCGCTTTAAAACCATCAAGGCTCCTTTGAAACAAAAATAGTGGGAGATAACCACGAGCAGATGATGAAATGTATGCAATAGGGGATCAGTATTTCTCTGCAAGGGGATCATATGTTTCTAATTACAGGATAAAATGATTAGCTGCCGATTTACTTGATACTATTTGTTTATTTTGCGTACGCTATTTACCGAATCAGCTAACCGATGAGGAAACCGACATTTTTTTTAATAATATTTTTATTTGGATTTGTACTCACCTATGCTCAACCTTATGAGTTCGCTCACTTTGATAACAGAAATGGGCTGTCTGGTAACGAAGTGCTTAGTATATTTAAAGATAGTAGAGGCTTCGTTTGGTTCGGCACAAGTACCGGTTTAAATCGCTTTGACGGTATCGCATTTAAGACGTTTAATAGTGATGTAAACGGCACTAATAGCTATCTATATGAGAATCTGAGAAAGATTGTCGAAGACGCCAATGGCAATTTATGGCTACAGGGAAACACTTTCCTATTCTATAATTGGCGTACGGAATCATTTACGAGCAATATCGATTCTGTTTTAAACAAGATGGGATTACCTCCATATCCTATTTCCGTACAAGTGGATAAAGACAAAAATTTTTATGTAGCCTACTTCGGAAAAGGAATTTACAAATATGACGTAGGAGCAAAGAAGATATCGCTTTTTAAACAATCACCCTATGCAAAAGATCTTGTTCCATCTCCCATTACTGATATGAAAATTCAAGATTATTTTATGTGGGTATTGCACAGGGATGGTGTCTTAGAGCGGGTCAACACAAAGACGGCGGCAGTTGAGATCCGAAATACCTATATAAAAGAAAAGTTAAAAAGTTCTATCATACCCAAAAATATTTTCATAGACGCAGATAAAGACATTTGGGTATACCCTGGAATTAATGATAAAGGAGCCCTATTCTTCAATTTGAAACAAAATAATTGGACATTATTAGGCGTGGACACCAACCCTGCACTCTCTCATAGCTTCACAAGATGTATTATACAAGACTCGAAGGGTATGATTTGGATAGGCACTGATCATGGGGGGATAAATATTTATGATAAAAAACGTAAGACAATCCGTATCCTTGAAAATAATGTTTATAATAAATATTCGCTGAGTCAAAATTCGATTATCAGTCTTTATTGTGATAATGACGGTATCGTATGGGCAGGCACCTACAAAAATGGTGTGTCTTACTATCATCCCAGCATGTTTAAATTTTGGAAATCGCCTTTATATTACCTATTTATTCGAAATGCGGAAGTTTTTGATTGTAGCAGCCTTTATAAAGATCAGCAAGACAATTTATGGGTTGGTACCAATGGTAAAGGCTTGATAAAATATAACGAACAATCCGGAAGTATGCAACGTTTTCGTGCCAACTCGAACGATGAACAAAGTATATCGTCTGACATTATCACCTCGATTTTCGAGGACAGTCAAAGAACAATTTGGATTGGTACATTTTTAGGCGGCTTAAACGCATATAAGAATCGAGGTTTTAAACAATACCGATTTGATAAAAACAATCCCAATTCTTTATCCAACCAAAGTGTGTATGGTATAGCGGAAGACCATGATCATAATTTATGGATAGCTACACTTGGCGGGGGAATCAATCGTTTGAATCCTGAGCGAAAGGTGTTCACACATTATAATAGGGAGAATAGCCCACTACGTTCAGATTTCATCCTGTCAACTTTTACCGACGCTTCTAAAAAGATTTACTTCTGTTCAGACATAGGCATCTATCGGATTTACAAGAAAAATGAAATTGTTCCTTTTTTTGCCGATTCTAAGCTTCAAGACTCGGTTTCGAGAACGCCTGTACCTCAATTAATGACTGATTCCGAGGGGTTGATATGGACGGCAACTAAAAATGGAATTAACATTTATGATCCCAAGGTAAAGACGTTTCATCGCATAACCACTAACAATGGTTTGTCAAGCAACGATGTGCGATCCTTGGTGGAAGATGGTGATGGAAATATTTGGGCCGGAACAAGTAATGGACTGAATCGTATCTATTTCAACCGTAAAATGCCGGAGCTTAAACCAGCTATTATTTCTTTTGACATCAATGATGGGTTGCCAAGCTCTAGTTTTAATCCCAGTGCTGTCTTTAAAGATAAGAAGGGCATAATTTACATGGGTACTACCCAGGGCTATATAGCATTTAACCCACAAGATATCCCGGTAAACAATTTTGTTCCTACACCTAGATTCACGGATCTTTTAATAGCCGGTCAAGTGATCAAGCCCCATGTGAATTATAACGGGCGCATCATTATTAATAAATCAATAGTCGATCTAGATGAGATCATTCTTAAACATGATGAAACCAATTTCACTGTTCAGTTCTCCGGCCTCAGCTTTATCCATCCTGAAAAAAATAAATATAAATACATGTTGGAGGGCTTAGAAAAGCAATGGAGAGAGATAACGAATGGTGTTGGCGTAGCGTCATACTCCAATCTCAATGCAGGTACCTATAAGCTTAAAGTATACGCAGGTAACGAAGACAATATTTGGTCAGAAAAACCAATAATCCTAAAGATCATTGTTAGACCGCCCTTTTGGTTTTCCTGGTGGGCGTGGACTATTTATGTCGCTACCGCCGGCCTTTTAATTACATTATTCATAAAACATAAGCTGAACAAGCAAAAAGAAAAATTCGAGCACGCACAAAGGCTGTTGGAAGCAGAAAAATTACATGAGGTCGATCAACTGAAACTTAAATTTTTTACAAACATTAGCCATGAGTTTAAAACACCGCTTTCATTAATAATCAGCCCGTTGGAAAAGCTCCTAACGTCTCCTATAAGTCCAGATGAAAAGTCGACATTAAACATGATGTATAAGAATGCGCGAAGGCTTTTAGATATGGTAAATGAAATACTTGATTTTAGAAAGCTTGATCAAAATCAATTGGCCTTGAATTTATCTAAAGGAAATATTATAGAATTTGCTAAAGATATTTGCGCGTCTTTTTCTCCACTGGCTGCCGAAAAATCTATTAAACTCACCTTTACAACTTTTCAGAAAGATTTGTCGATGCAGTTTGATAGGGAAAAAATGTATATGATCATTGTAAACCTAATTTCCAATGCGTTTAAATATACACGTGAAGGACATATCGATGTCAGCATTTTTCTTTCCGAAAAAGTTAGTAATAAAGCGATAGAAAAGCAGCTCTGCTTTCAGGTGTCAGATACTGGGACGGGCATCAAACCGGAATATCTCGGTAAAATTTTTGAGCGTTTTTTTCGTATCGAGAGTGCTGAGGTACATGGTATTCCGGGTACGGGAGTAGGATTGCATCTCGTTAGCGAATTCGTAAAGCTTCATGACGGTGAAATATATGTTGAAAGCGTTGTAGGAAAAGGGTCCGTATTTACGGTATTAATTCCTATGACAAATACCACATTGGACATCTTGAAAAACCAAGATGTCATCTATCCCGGAAGCGTAAAAAATGAAACATCCTTGGATGCTATGGCTGATTTGAATAAATTGCCACAAAATAACGGCTTGCCATTACTTTTGATTATTGACGATAATCAGGATTTCTGTAGCTTCTTAACCGGTCTGTTTTGTAACGATTATCGTATTGTTACAGCTAACGATGGGGAAGAAGGCTATGGTATAGTGCTTGATCAATGGCCTGAAATGATTCTATGTGACCTAATGATGCCGAAAATGGACGGATATGAGTTTTGCAAAAAAATAAAAGAGGATATGCGTACTTCACACATCCCCGTTATATTGCTTACCGCAAAATCATCCGACGAAAACAGATATTCCGGCATTGAAGCGGGAGCAGACGACTATATTTCTAAACCATTCAACATTGAGATTCTTAAACTGAAGATCGTAAAGATTATTGAGAAGCAAAAACTATTGCAAAGCAGGTTCAAAGCAAAGGTTGATATATCCCCTGGCAAAATCGAAATTGTCTCAATGGATGAGAAATTCGTAAAGAAGGCTGTATCTATAGCGGAAGAGAATATAGGAAATCCCAACTTTTTAGTGGAGGATTTATGCAAAGAAATGGGAATGAGTAGGGTTAATTTCTATAAAAAGATAGTGGCATTGACCGATAAGACCCCATCCGAATTTATTCGATTTATTCGCTTAAAACGAGCCGCAGATTTACTCGCAAAAAGCCAGCTATATGTAAGCGAAATTTCCCTTTTGGTAGGATTTAATGAAGCCAAATATTTTAGAAAATATTTTAAGGATGAATTTGGTGTTACACCCAATGAGTATAAAAAGAATGTCTCGAAGTTGCATGGCGATTGACCATAACGGAAATACAAAATAGAGGTTTTGATACCGCTCCGTACCGTTAGATTACTAGATTATAGCCTACAATTATCTTTTCAATAGCACACCATTTAACGCTTATTTTAACCGTAAGGGGGATCTATTATGTTGCATTTTTCCCGGGTTTTCACCCGCTATTTTTTTGAAGAGGCGGTTAAAATAGGATATGTTTTCAAAGCCCAGTTGATAAGCAAGTTCTTTAATGCTAATGTGCTTCACCAGCAGCATCAGTTGTGCTTGTTCTATTTTTTTTTGATTAATATATTTTCTAGGAGTACAATGCATTTGTTTTCTGAAAAGGCGAATAAAGTGATCTGTCGTTAAACAGGAGGCCTGTGCAAGCTCCTCGATTTTTATTGGTTTATCCATGTTACTATGAATGTAGTGAATAGCTTTCAAAATGCGTTCGTCCAGATCTAAGTTCCTATCGGCGGCCCCTGTTAAAAAGCGTGATAGGATTTGTTTTAAGATGCCTTCGGTTTCCATCTCTAAGGCAGGGGGTGTATGCGTTTGTTGGCTAATATTCTTTATCAACGTTGGCGAATTATCATAATCTTTCGGATCATAAGCTTGTAGTTCAAGCTTGGGATTGATAGCTGCTAAACGTTTGATAAGGAAAATAATTAACTCATCAGCTTTGATTTCGACAGGAAAATCGAGGATGTCGAAAATACTCAGCTGTTTACCTAAAGTTTCATAGATGTGAATGTAATAAAGTGACAGCTTACCGGTGCAGCTATAACTATGTTTGGTATGAGGTGGTGTTAGGTACAAATGTCCTTCTTTTAGTGTATATGAATGATCTTCACGTACGATTTTGGCTGACCCGCTTTCGATGAAATGAATACGGGTAAAAGGACTATGTATATTTTTCCAGTTCCAATCCGCATGATGGACGGCCCGCCCGACATTCAATAAGATAAATTCTCGTTTAATCTTCTTTTCATCCATACGATCCTTATGTTTTCTAAATATAATAAGAAAAGTCGATAAAGTACAGCTTCCAATATGAATAAAGGATAAAATATGGGAACTAGGGCAAAGCTTAACGTAAAGCAAAAATCGATAAAGTGAAATAATTTGTCGATAATAGACATTGTGGATAGCCTCGATATCCTTAACTTTGAAAAGCATTGTGACACCATATTGTAAAACCATCGAAACAAATTTTTAACATTCACCTTCATACCAATAAAAATACTTAAGACAAGAAATTAATGGAAAGAAGAACCGTAATAAAAGCCCTTGGAATGGCCATTCCCTCGCTTTGGTTGAGTAAATCAATTGCTAGGTCGACCTTTAACACCTTGCATCCCCATGCACCGATTGCGAAAGTCGATTTTAAACCGGAATGGAAGTCGTTGGAACAGTATCAGGTTCCCGATTGGTTCCGTGACGCGAAATTCGGTATTTGGGCACATTGGGGCCCTCAATGTCAACCCGAAAGAGGCGACTGGTATGCAAGAGGTATGTATCAGGAAGGGAGTGATCAATATAAATACCATGTGGAGAAGTACGGTCATCCTTCTAAGTTCGGCTTTAAAGATGTAATAAACGAATGGAAAGCGGATAAATGGGATCCTGAAATGTTATTGGACCTATATAAACGTGCCGGAGCACAATATTTTGTGGCGCTAGCTAATCACCATGATAATATGGACCTTTATGATAGCAGCCATCAGCCGTGGAATTCTACCAAAATTGGTCCAAAAAAAGATTTGGTTGCGGGTTGGGCTAAGGCTGCCAAAAAACGTGGATTGCGCTTCGGCGTAAGTGTGCATGCCGCGCATGCCTGGACCTGGTATGAAACTTCCCAAAGAGCCGATAAAAATGGCCCGCTCAAAGACATCCCTTATGATGGAAAACTCACGAAGTCTGACGGAAACGGAAAATGGTGGGATGGTCTTGATCCGCAAGAGCTGTATGCGCAGAACCACCCTTTGAGCGAAAACAGCGAAGACCACAACATGATCCACCGCCAATGGAGCTGGGACGTGAGCTCGGGAGTGAGTGTTCCTTCCAAAGCTTATTGTGAAAACTTTCATGATCGGACGGTTGAGCTAATCGATAATTATGACCCTGATCTGGTTTATTTTGATGATACGGTACTTCCGCTCTGGCCAATTGATGATGCCGGACTGCGTATTGCAGCTCATTACTACAATGTCAATCAGCAAAAAAATAAAGGAAAGCTGGAGGCGGTTATCAATGGTAAAATCTTGAATGAACAGCAACGGAAATGTATGGTATGGGATATTGAGCGAGGACAAAGCGACAAAATCGAAAAAGAGCCCTGGCAAACCTGCACCTGTATAGGTGCTTGGCATTATGATAGACGAATCTATGATAATAAAAGCTATAAAAGTGCCAAAACGGTAATCCATATGCTGGCAGATGTCGTTAGTAAGAACGGTAATCTCTTGCTGAGTGTGCCGCTTCGTGGTGATGGTTCCATCGATTCGGAGGCACGGAACACAGTGGAAGGAATTGCTTCCTGGATGGGCGTTAACAGTGAGGCTATCATTGGGACAAGGCCTTGGAAGGTTTTCGGGGAAGGCCCGGCCATGGAAGGCGTTGCTCCACTGTCCGGCCCTGGTTTCAATGAGGATAAGAACAAACCGTTAACCGCCGCCGATATCCGCTTCACAACGAAGAACGGGGTAATATATGCCATTTTAATGGGATGGTCTGAAACCGGCAACGTTTTGATTAACAATTTGAGGGCAGATAGCCATAAGGTAAAGAAAGTAACCCTTCTAGGTAGAAGCAATGAACTAAAATTCGAACAAACTATAGCTGGGCTAGCAGTGACATTGCCTGAGATCGCCGAAAAGGACGAACCGGCTTATGTACTTAAGATCACTTAATATATCGTAAAAAGTTCTATATAAATTATTGGTTATTGGTGAAAGTGTGCCCCGTAAGGGGCATCTTTTGTTTTAAGATAATCAAAATCGATGCCTGTATTATAAAGCGCTCTCGTTTGTTCTGTGTGAAAAGGAGTCCGTCAAATGATCAGACCTATTCCCGTCAAGAAAACGCATTAATGCTAACGTTGGCGTTAAATAATGCCTGAATCGACTGCTTTTGTTGAAAAATGATGTTTTTTGACATCTGATTAAACATTTTTGCTAGGAATGTCAACATTTTTATAGGTTGTTCCTGAGCCTGTATAAATATTTTTGTCTTGCTGTGATCATCAAATTTAGTATAAGTCAGCCTAATAAGTCGTCGATTTTTTTGCAGAATATTTTTACCGATCGTTGAATTTTATTAGTCGGGCTTTAAAAACGCTGTTCACAATTTAACCTATGTTATAAGCTAACAATTATTTTATGGAACATCCAATTTTACAAACTTATGTTATGGGGCAATGGCGCGGACTGAAGCATTACGGTCTTGCTTTTATAGTCGCCCTTTGTATGCTACCAATCATGAATGCACAAGCGCAGCATGCGATAAAAGGAAGGGTAGTTGATGAATCCGGAAAAGGCTTTCCCGGTGCTAGTATTCAAGTAAAAGGCACTTCTATCGGAACTAAAACCAACGAAGATGGGTATTATTCCCTGAATGTACCCGATATAAATGCCGTTTTGGTTTTCTCTTATATCGGTTATGTGTCGAAAGAAGTAAAAGCAGCTGGACAAAGCTCACTAAACGTAGACCTTGCTCCAAATGCCGAAGCGCTTTCTGAAGTCGTAGTGGTAGGCTATGGTACGCAACGAAAAGAGTCAGTGACAGGTTCCGTGGCATCAATTAGCGGAAGCGATCTAAACCAGGTACCTACGCCGAATATTTCACAAGCCTTGCAAGGCCGTTTGCCAGGCGTCCAATTAGCACAAACATCCACCCGGCCAGGGGCAACAATGCAGATCCGTATCCGCGGTACCCGTTCTTTGACAGCAGATAATAATCCACTGGTTGTTTTGGATGGTATCCCGTTTCCGGGCTCACTTGGAGATATTAATCCAAATGATATTAAAAGTATAGACGTGTTAAAAGATGCCTCTGCGACGGCTATATATGGTTCGCGAGGTGCAAATGGGGTGATTTTGGTTACCACTAATAAAGGGCAGCAAGGTGAGCAGGCAAAGTTTAGCTATAACGCTTACTATGGCGCGCAAACCTTATTTGCCAGATACCCCATGATGAATGGGGAAGAATTTGTAGCCTTACGTAAAGCTGCCGGTATCTTTTCAAATGGTGTAGATGAGGCCGATAACGTGAACACCGATTGGCAGGATCTGAATTACCGGACCGGAGCAGTAAATAGCCACGATATCGGAATTTCCGGTGGTACGGAAAAGGGGAGCTATAATGTTGGGGCTGCATTTTATCAGAACCAAGGCTTGATTCCTACGCAACAATATAAAAGATATTCGTTACGTAGCTCAATTGACCAAGGGATTGGTAAACATTTTCGCGTGGGATTCACAACGAATAGCAATTATAACATCAGCGCTGGTAATCAACTTGGCTTATTTGGTGTATTGGCTGCCTCGCCGATCCTCAACCCTTATAATGAAGATGGCACGCTAAAAAGAACCGTGAACGCCTCTTTAGGCGATAATTATGTGTTGACCAGAAAGGTGGTAGAGGGGCTACATGACGACGGAATGTGGATCAACGAAACCAGAGGCTTTGCAACCTATAATTCGATGTATGGTGAGGTGAATATCCCTTGGGTGGAGGGATTGAAATACCGTGTTAACCTTGGTCTGGATTTTATTCAAAGTAATAATGGTAATTACACGGGGGAAGGAGTCAATAACGTAAACCCGCAAACAATATCTACTGCGGGAATCAGTAACGCGCATACTTATCATTGGACCGTGGAAAACCTGATTACTTACGATAAAACAATAGCAGAAAAACATCATTTGAATTTCACCGGACTTTATTCTGCGGAACGGCAAAAGTATAATTCTTCGGCAATGTCCGCGAGGGATATTCCTTCTGAAGCTTTCCAGTTTTATAATTTGGGGCACGCCACCGGAGAAATTACCATCAATCCGGATCAACAGAATTATACCTTATGGGGCTTGATGTCCTGGATGGGAAGAGTCATGTATGACTATGATAATCGCTATATGCTATCAGCTACCCTGCGCTCGGATGCTTCTTCAAGGTTAGCCCCCGAACATCGCTGGCATACATATCCGGCGGTATCTGCTGGATGGAATGTTGCCAATGAATCGTTTATGAAAGGGATTGATTGGATAAATATGTTGAAGTTACGGGTGGGCTATGGACAAACATCCAACCAAGCCATTGCTCCTTATGCTACATTGGGGCGTCTAAGTACGCGGCCTTACAATTTCGGTGAGGAAAATTATGCCGTTGGATATTATGTGACTCAATTGCCGAATAGCAACTTGGGCTGGGAATTTTCGGAAACGTGGAACTACGGACTTGATTTTTCGCTGCTGAGTAATCGTTTATCAGGAACAATTGAATATTATACAACGCATACGAAAGACTTACTGCTTGGTGTCGGTTTACCGCCAACATCCGGCGTGCAGAGTTATACGGCTAACATCGGACAGACACAGAATAAAGGGATCGAGTTGACATTGAATGGGACTATCTTAGCCGGCGGACGAGATGGTTTAACTTGGGATCTTGGGGTCAACCTTTATGCGAACCGAAATAAATTGACCGCGCTTGCATCAGGTGCCACACAGGATGTGGGCAATTCCTGGTTTGTTGGCTATAACATCAATGCAATCTATGATTATGAAAAAATAGGTCTGTGGCAAGAGGGCGATCCTCACTTGGATATTTTGGAACCGGGTGGTAAGGTCGGGATGATTAAGGTGAAGTATACCGGCGGCTACAATGATGATGGTACGCCTGTTAGGCCTATTAATGCGGACGATCGACAAGTGATGAATGTTGATCCGGATTTTGAAGGCGGTTTTAATACACGATTGGCGTACAAAGGATTCGATTTAAGTGTGGTGGGCTTTTTCAAAAGCGGCGGACTACTGGTGAGTACTTTATATGGGTCAGGAGGGTATTTGAATACACTTACTACGCGTAATAATAATGTGAAAGTCGACTATTGGACTCCGGAGAATACGGATGCGAAATATCCTAATCCAGCTGGACCGCTTAGCGGCGATAATCCGAAGTATGGTAGCACATTGGGTTATTTTGACGCTTCATTTTTGAAGCTACGTACTATTTCTTTGGGGTACGACTTTAATCGAAGTTTAATTAAAAGCCCGAACATGCGCTTACGTGGATACTTTACCGTTCAAAATCCCTTTGTTATGTTTTCACCTTATCATCGTGAATCAGGCATGGATCCGGAAACGAACTCATTCGGTGACGAAAATTCAGCTGTATCGTCTTATCCGAACCGGATTTTGACAATTGGAACGAATGCACCTGCAACCCGCAATTATGTGGTAGGGCTCAATCTTGTTTTTTAATGCCTTGACGGTTAACCATTAAAGAAATAAAAAATGAAAGCGATTATAAATATAAAAAGTTTTCTCGGTACTGCCTTGGCGGTATTATTAATGACTGGTTGCTCAAAAATTTTAGACGAGCAGCCGCGCAGTATTTTTACTCCCGATTACTTTTCTACCGAAAAAGGTGTTTTGGGTGGCATAACGTCTATGTATGCACATTTACGCTATTTATATGGCGAGGCCTACTATTATAACTCTTGTATTACCGGTACGGATGAAGCGACCTATGCGCAGAGTGCAGATGGGAACTTTAGAGATATGGACCTGTCGGGTGTCGGTCAGATTAGTGCCACAAGCCATCCTACGAGTTTTGTTTGGAATGTAAGCTTTCCAAATATAAACACGGCAAGTGGAATTATTGAAAATGCAGCTAATGTAGGGGTGGCTGAATCAATTGTGGCAGAGGCTCGGTTCTTTCGTGCATTTGATTATTTCTTGCTGGTGCAAACCTATGGGGGAGTGCCGTTAGACTTAGGAGCCGGTGAATTGAAATTTAATACCAATCCCGTTCGTTTTTCGGTTCGTAATACCGTGCCGGAAGTGTATACGAAAGCGATTTTTCCCGATTTACTCTTAGCGGTGGAAAATCTACCGAATGCCGGACGGGTAACGGGTGGTGTAACGAAAACGCTTGCTCGACTTTATTTAGCGAAAGCCTACCTTACCTATGCGTGGTGGCTCGAAAACCCAAATAATATCCCTACATATCCCGAAGTTGGTAGGACAGACCCCGATGGACACGACGCTCAATGGTATTTTCAGCAGGCTTATAATATAGCCGTAGAAGCAATTGACAACCCGGGACCCTTTAGTTTACAACCAAGCTATTATGACATACATATCGGATCAAACGATCGCAATAGTGAAATTTTATTGTATGCGGATCATACGGAGAAGAGTGCATTTTACAATGGAGGAAGCTTAGAATATGGAAGCGGCGGTGCACCTGATAATTTCGCTGTTTGGATGTTTACCTGGAATTATACCCTCCTTAGAAGTGGTAGCGATGCTTCGTGGTCGAATGCCGTGAGCTCCGTGCAACGCGAGGCCGTGCAGTCGTTGGGCCGCCCATGGACGCGGATGGCACCAACCATTGACGTCATAAAAAATACCTTTGCGGATAAAACCAATGATTCGCGGTATGATGGTACTTTCGTGACCGTTTATCGTGGGAACTGGCCAAAGGCCGGTGTTTCCCAAGCGGTGTTATACAATGCGAATAACTTGCCTGTTAATCCGGGGGATCCGATATTGACTTTTTTGACGGAAGAACCTGAAACGCCAATTGATTATGCTAACTGGGCCTCAAAAAGTAATGTAGGAGCCGGTGCATTACCGGGACGGGCAGATTTCGTTATTTCTCCCGAAGGGGTCAGTAGGCTAAGGTATCCGGGCCTTTGGAAGTTAGGAACCTACCGCACAGATAACGGCGACGGTTTAGGTCAACCTAATGCGGGAAGTACTCGGCCTTTTAATATCGCTAAATTTTCTGAACTTTACTTTATTGCTGCTGAGGCAGCTGTTAAGGGGGCTGCCGTACAGGGTGGTAAATCGGCCAGAGAACTGATTAACGTAATACGGGCGCGTGCAGGAAAATGGACATTCGATAATGCGGGAAATATGGAAAAGATAGCCGATTACAGTGCGCAGATGACTGCAGCTACGCCTACTACGATTGATATTAACTATATTTTGGCCGAACGTTCCCGGGAGTACTATGGAGAAGGTTACCGTTGGTACGATTTGGTGCGGACTCAGAAATGGGCTGAATTGTCGGCTAACTATCGTATAGGAGGCAATGGTATTGGCGATCATACGCCGATGACCGTGACACGGAGCATCCAACCTTTCCATTATTTGCGTCCTATACCGCAAGGTCAATTAGATGGTATGCAAATGACGGAAGCGGAAAAAGCTGCGTATCAAAATCCGGGATATAACTAGGAGTAGAATAATGAGAGACAGCTAATGGTGGGCTGTCAATTAAAATAGACCATGAAAAGATTGTTCCTTTTAAGTGGGGCGGTATTGATGATATTGATGCCTTTAAGTAGCATAGCCCAAAATGCAAAAGCTCGAAATCCTGTTATTTTTTCGGATGTGCCGGATATGTCAATGATTCGTGTTGAAGATACTTATTATATGAGTAGTACTACCATGCACATGAATCCCGGGCTACCTTTGATGAAATCCAAAGACCTCATCAATTGGGAGCTGATTGGCTATGCTCATAAGGCTTTGGCCGATATGGATGAACTCAATCTGAATCATGGCAAAAATACTTATGGTAGAGGTTCTTGGGCCAGTAGTCTTCGATACCACAAGGGGGTTTATTATGTAAGTACATTCGCGCAGACTACCGGTAAAACCTATATCTATATGACTAAAGATATAGAAAAAGGTCCTTGGGAGGTAAAAGAGTTCAAGCCGATGATGCACGATCATACCCTCTTTTTTGAAGATGATAAGGCTTATATGATTTGGGGCAGTGGCCAACTGCATATTGTTGAGTTATTGCCGGATTTTTCCGGCATAAAGCCTGAAACCCAACATGTGTTGATCGACAATGCAACGTTGCCAAGTACACCGAATGGAACGCGGGGCGGATTGCCGGCAGAAGGTTCTCAGCTATTTAAGGTAAACGGGAAATACTATCTTTTTAATATATCCTGGCCTCCGGGAGGCATGCGTACGGTCATTGTTCATCGCGCTGATCAGTTGATGGGACCTTATGAAGGGCGGGTGATGTTGCAAGATAAAGGCGTAGCACAAGGGGGCTTGATTGAGAGCACTCATGGCGAATGGTACGCTTATCTGTTTCAAGATCATGGTGCGGTTGGTCGTATTCCGTTTTTAGTACCCGTTCAATGGAAAGATGATTGGCCAATATTGGGCATTGATGGTAAGGTACCCCAAGAGCTAAATTTACCTGCAAGTAAAGGCTTGGTTCCAGGCATCGTTAATTCGGACAATTTCAGTCGCAAAAAAGGAGAAATAAAATTACCTCTAGTATGGCAGTGGAATCATAACCCGGTGGATACGCTTTGGTCCGTGACCGAGCGTGAGGGATACCTCCGGTTGAAAACCGGTCGCATTGATACCAACTTCTTACAAGCAAGAAATACATTAACACAGCGGACAATAGGTCCTGCTTGTAGTGCGAGCATTGCCATAGAAGTGGCCAAAATGAAAGATGGCGATTTTGCCGGCTTATCTCTTTTACAAAAAAATTATGGAATAGTTGGCGTCCAATCAGTGGGTAATCAAAAATATTTGGTCATGGTTAATGCTTCGACCGGTAGTCTTAAGGAGTTTGCAAAAATTCCCTTGGATCAACAACGCGTATATCTGAAAGCTGCATGCGATTTCAGGGATAAGAGGGACGTTGCCAATTTCTTTTTTAGTCTAGACGGGGAAAAATGGATATCGATTGGAACATCTTTGAAAATGTCTTATACCTTGCCCCACTTTATGGGTTATCGGTTTGGATTGTTCAATTACGCAACTAAAAATACCGGAGGATATGTAGACATTGATTTTTTTGACTATAAGGATAAATGATAAAGACAAATAACATGATAGCGATTCGGTCTATTTTTAGAGCTTTGTTACTTACGATTTTAGCACTGCAGATAAGTTTTTCGTTGATTGCTGCAAGCGTTGATATACCTGCATATATTGACTTCACTGAACAACCGGGCTACTTGCCTCTGGTAAAAGGCGGCAACGCAATTCCCATTATAGGGGGAGGAAACGAAGATGACGCGGTTGTCCGGGCAATAGATCAGTTGCGGCAAGATTTTGAAAAGGTAACCGGTGTTGAACCCATAGTGACACCCGATCAAGTGTCGGCAGGGAGTAAAACGCTGCTTTTAATAGGTACCTTGGGCCGGAATCCATTGATCGATCAATTAGTAAAACAGAAGAAGCTTGATGTATCTGCAATCCGTGGGCAGTGGGAAGCATCGCTGACACAAACGATAGACAATCCATTACCTGGTGTAGAAAAAGCATTACTTATTGTGGGAAGTGATCGGCGTGGAACGATCTATGGCATTTATGAGTTATCTAAACAGATGGGCGTATCGCCTTGGTATTGGTGGGCGGATGTTCCTATTCAGCGGCATTCCGCGGTGTATGCCCGCTCGATAAAGACAATCAGCCAACCGAAGGTTAAGTACCGTGGTATTTTTTTAAATGACGAAGCTCCTGCATTATCCGGTTGGGCTAAAGAAAAGTTTGGTGGCTTTAACCATGAATTTTATGAGCATGTTTTTGAGCTTATTCTGCGTCTAAAAGGCAATTACCTCTGGCCGGCTATGTGGGGAAGCGCTTTCTATGATGATGACCCCGAAAATGCAATTTGGGCCGACAGAATGGGAATAGTTATGGGAACATCGCATCATGAACCACTGACCCGAGCTCATGATGAATGGCGCCGTTATGGTAAAGGACCTTGGGATTATCAGCAGAATGCCGAGAACCTTCGGGATTTCTGGCGAAGTGGCATTCGTAGGATGGGAGCTAGAGAAAGTGTTGTCACCATCGGTATGCGTGGCGACGGTGATGAGCCGATGAGCGAGGAGAGTAACATCCAGCTGCTGGAGCAAATTGTGAACGACCAGCGCAAAATTATTGCCGATGAGACCGGCAAAGTTGCGAAAGAAACACCTCAACTTTGGGCCTTATATAAGGAGGTGCAGGATTATTATGATAAAGGAATGCGCGTACCCGATGATGTAACCCTATTGCTTTGCGACGACAACTGGGGAAATATACGGAAGCTACCGGATCCGGCTGCAAAAAAAAGGAGCGGCGGTTATGGGATTTACTATCATTTCGATTACGTGGGCGGTCCCCGCAATTCCAAGTGGATTAATGTCAGTCAGGTGCAACGCGTTTGGGAACAGATGAACCTGGCTTATCAATATGGAGTGGACCAGATATGGATTGTGAATGTAGGTGATTTAAAACCGATGGAATACCCGATTTCATTTTTCCTGGACATGGCATGGAACCCAAATCAGTTTAACGCGTCCAATTTGCTACAGCATACTGAAAGCTGGTGTGCACAACAATTCGGTGAAAAGTATGCAAAAGAATCGGCCCGTTTGATCAATACTTATACAAAATATAATCATCGGATTACACCTGAATTGTTGGACGAAAACACCTACAGTTTGGAAAACTATGGTGAGTTTGAACGCGTGGTTGAAGACTATCGTAATTTATTGATCGATGCCATGCGACTTTACTACATATTGCCTCAACAGTATCGGTACGCTTTTGACGAATTGGTCCTGTTTCCTATCAATGCATGTTCTAATTTATACGAAATGTATTATGCAGTAGCCAAAAACCGATTTTTCGCGAACAAAAATAATGAGCGAGCTAATTATTGGGCCGATCAGGTTAAGCGCTGTTTCGAACGCGATTCAATATTAACCGTACATTATAATAAAGATATAGCGAATGGCAAGTGGTCGCATATGATGGATCAGATTCGGATTGGCTATAAGATTTGGCAAGAGCCTCACAAAAGCACGATGCCTGATGTAAGTTATTTGCCTATGACGAAGCCGAAACATAAAATTTTTATAGAGGCCGACGGTTATGTATCGATGGAGGCTGAAAATTACCATATCGCTAGTGGGAGCGACAAGGTTGCATGGACGATCATACCGGATCTAGGAAAAACGTTTTCCGGTGTAACAACCGCTCCGGTGACCAATACCCCCAATGAACAGGTATACCTTGAGTATAAGATAGATCTCCGGGCGACAGGAAAAGCAAAATTGATTGTTTTAACTTCGCCAACTTTAAATTTCAATGCGAATAAAGGTTTACGTTATGCCGTGTCTATGGACGGAGGGGCTGAGCAGGAGGTGAATATCAATGGGCATTATCGGGGAGAGCTCGGTGAATGGCAGGCGAAACGGATCATAGAAACCGCTACTACACACCTTATCGAAAAGGCGGGGCTTCATACGATTCGCATCCGTCCGTTGGAACCAGGTATTGTGTTTCAGAAGATTATTTTGGATGTAGGGGGATTAAAACCATCATATTTAGGTCCCCCACAAAGTGAGTACAAAAGAGATGATTAACGCTTAGCACCTGAAGATGAGAACAAAGGATCATACAGACAGAAGACGAAACAATAATAGAATTATATGATGAAGAAAATTAAAGGCACACCGTTACGCTTTCCGATCAGTCCTATTTTTTTAATAGTATTTTTTGCGCTTTTACCTTGGCCTTCACAAGCACAGGTAACCAATAGTTCAGCGGATCCGTTCGATTCCGCTCCGCTTTTCACCTATTTTAAGTATGAGGGAAAGGATGAAGTTTATCAAAAAAATCCGCTGAAGGCAAATGAATTCTATACACCAATATTACAGGGGTGTTATCCAGATCCGAGCATTACGCGTAAAGGTGATGATTATTACTTAGTGAATTCGTCTTTCGCATTTTTTCCGGGTGTTCCTATTTTTCATTCCAAGGATTTGGTTAACTGGAAACAAATTGGGCACGTTCTTGATCGGCCTTCGCAGCTGAAGGTAACAAATGCGGGTATGAGCGAGGGAATATATGCGCCGGATATTAGCTACAATCCTCATAACGAGACCTTTTATATGATCACAACACAATTTGCGGGGGGGATAGGAAACATGGTGGTAAAAACGAAAGATCCTCTGAAAGGGTGGAGCGACCCGATCAAACTCGATTTTGAAGGAATTGATCCAGCGCTGTTTTTTGACGATAACGGAAAAGCTTACGTGGTTCATAACGATGCACCCGAGAAGGGTAAGGAGCAATATAATGGTCATCGGGTTATAAAAATATGGGATTATGATCTGGAACGTGATCAGATCATACCGGGTTCAGATAAGGTGATTGTTGACGGAGGTGTAGATATCAGTAAGAAGCCGATCTGGATAGAAGGCCCGCATCTCTATAAAAGAAATGGGCGGTATTATTTGATGTGTGCAGAAGGTGGTACCGGTGATCAACACAGTGAAGTTGTTTTTGTTAGCGATAACCCTAAAGGACCTTTCGAACCAGCACCTAAAAATCCGATTCTGAGTCAACGGCATCTGCCAAAGGATAGGAAAAATAAGGTCGACTGGGCTGGACATGCCGATTTGGTGGAGGGTCCTGATGGGAAATATTACGGCGTTTTTTTGGGTGTTAGGCCTAATGAGGCAAACCGTGTGAATACGGGACGTGAGACTTTTATATTGCCGGTAGATTGGTCAGGTGTGTTCCCGGTGTTTGAAGGGGGGCTCGAACCGATGCCTGTGAAATTGAAAATGCCATCAGGTGTGGTCAACAAGACCGGAAAAAATGGCTTTCTACCTAATGGGAATTTCGCGTTCATTGATGATTTTAAGGGAAAGACCTTGGATATGCGATGGATCGGCGTAAGAGGCCCTCGGGAAAACTTCGTCCAAACGGGTAAGGAAGGACTACGAATAACGCCTTTGGAAACCAACATTAATGAAATAAAGCCCACATCGGCCTTGTTTTATAGACAACAACATAAGGATTTTTCGGCAACAGTTCGTATGACCTATCAACCGATGTCCGAAAAGCATTTGGCAGGGATTACTTGTTTACAAAAGGAAACGTTTCATTATGTTTTTGGTATTACGAAAAAAGGACAACAACATTACCTGGTTTTACAGCGTACAAGGAATGGCCAGTCCGAGCTTATCGCGCAAGAACGAATTGACATAAGTAAACCAATTGAACTGCAAGTTTCGGCGCAAGGAGATCGCTACCAATTCAGCTATGCTTTTGATGGAAAGAATTTTAAAAATTTGGGTGGAGCTGTTTCGGGGGATATCCTGTCAACAGATGTAGCCGGTGGTTTTACCGGTGCACTCATCGGACTATATGCGACGAAGGCAAATGATATAAGCCCTAAGAGCGATTGACCGCTGAAGGCGGCATGATGCTTATAAAAGCAAGCAAAAAATGAATAAAAGAAAATAATTGGATGAAAACAACAAGTTGTACTCTTTTAATTGGGCTAATTGCATTGACATGCAGTTGTTTAGCACAGGATAAGCTTGGAGCTGCCCCAGTGGACTTCGATAAACCGCAGACCAATATTCCACATGGTAAAATTGATACCTTATCTTATCCGTCTGCCGTGGTTGGTAAAGATCGCAAAGCACTCGTATATACGCCCCCCGGCTTTTCAGCTAACAAAAAGTATCCGGTTTTATATCTTTTGCATGGCATTGGTGGTGATGAAAAAGAATGGTTTGTTAATGGGCAACCGCATATCATCTTGGATAATCTATACGCAGAGGGGAAAATAGAGCCAATGTTGGTTGTACTTCCGAACGGTAGAGCTATGGAAGATGATCGTGCTATTGGCAACGTTTTCGATAGTGTAAAGGTACAGGCATTTGCTCGATTTGAACAAGACTTGCTCCAGGATTTGATTCCTTTTATCGAGCAGAATTATCCGGTGTATACCGATCGGGAGCATCGTGCATTAGCAGGGCTTTCAATGGGAGGCGGGCAGTCTTTAAATTTCGGCCTTGGCAATCTCGAAAGCTTTGCTTGGATAGGTGGTTTTTCGTCGGCTCCTAATACTAAAACACCTGAAGAGCTGGTTCCTGATGCCGCTTACGCTAAAAGCAAACTGAAACTTTTGTGGATTTCCTGTGGAGATGAAGATCGCTTAATCACCTTTAGTCGCCGACTGCACGATTACTTAAAAAAACACCAAGTGCCCCATCTTTATTATGTTGAATCCGGTGGGCACGATTTTAACGTATGGAAGAACGATCTCTATTGGTTCAGTCAAAAAATATTTAAATGACCATTGTGTCTCGCAGAAAGTCGTTGAGTTTAAATAAAAATGATTATCGGAAAGCTATCGGGGATATAGCTTTTAAAAAGAAACATTTTCTTTAGTCACTTTTTTCCGCAAAAAGTGACGCAAAAACTCGTCGCTTTAAAATTTACAGGAACGACAGTGCCTCCCAGTACTACTTGTAAATTTTAGAGGCGACATATTGCAGAACGGTGGGTTTTTACTTTTAACCGAACGTATTATCTTTAGTCTTAAATACAGTCCCGCGCTAGGAAAAACGGCCTTGGAGGATATCGACGCAACGAGCAGTAAAGCATTTGCACCCTCGCTCATATTGCAATCCCCAAGCGGATTGAGGAAGTGAAACGGCTCCAATACGCGCCAGTGATGCTTTGCCATCGGTTGCAAGGTAGCCTACACATGCCTTGACTTTTTTGGTTCTTTTTGTGTTAAGACAAAAAGAACACGATAGATTTGATTAAGAAAACCTTCTTTTAATATAAACACCTTCTTCTGTATATTGAAGCGAAACCCTTGTTTAAGTGCAAAAAGCCGATGGTCACATATATAAATTATAATACTTATCTCTTGTGAATACCTGT
Source organism: Olivibacter sp. LS-1 (assembly GCF_008245145.1). Taxonomy (GTDB): domain Bacteria; phylum Bacteroidota; class Bacteroidia; order Sphingobacteriales; family Sphingobacteriaceae; genus Olivibacter; species Olivibacter oleidegradans. Next base: position 2,649,437 of record NZ_CP041643.1, read on the forward strand.
TAAAATTGCCAACGTTGGTTATTTTTGTAATCTATTAGTAATGAAACAGTTATTTTTAGTGTCGCTAAAACGTTTATCGCATATTTTTATGTGAAAATCCAATTCTATTTGCTTACTTTAGCATCAACTAACTAATTAATTCAGTTTTTCTGAAAGGAGCCTGTTATGATGCGAAGTATTACTGGTCATTACGTTATACTGGTCTTTTTTTGCCTATGTTGTTTTTGTGTTGTAGGCGGTCATGAACTACCTACAGGGTTTAAAAGCTACTCCACCAAAGACGGTCTTTCATCTAATACGGTATATGGTATTTGGAAGGATAGTTTTGGTTTGTTATGGCTGGCTACCGAGGATGGCCTTAATCGCTTTGATGGAACAAATTTCAAAGTATATCGACATAACCCCCAGGAAGAAGAAAGTCTTCGAGCAAACCACATTACGGCTTTATACGAAGCTTCGAATGGATGTCTTTGGATTGGAACCAATGGCGGGGCATTAAGCTTTTACGATCGTAGCAAAGATGCCATCATTAACTATAGGGGACAACCGCTCCGTAAAAAATTCAGTACAGCTATTACGAGCATCGGAGACGATAGTCGAGGGAATATTTGGGTTGCTTCGTATGGGGCTTTATATATCTTTAATCCCCATACGAAACACCTCGTTGATCATGACGACTATGCTAAATTGATGGACACTTTTTCGGGAAAGAATACATTGGTGATTTTTAGAGATAAAAAGCAACAAATGTGGATTGGCACCGATAGTGGTCTGTACGTTTATAACCATAAACTCGAATTATTAGCGACTTTTAAACATCGGGAATCCGACAAGGGAAGCCTGGCAGACGATTATGTAACTGCCATAACAGAGGATGGGATGGGACAACTCTGGGTTGGAACAATGGGAGGGCTCGGTATGCTAGAGAAAGGAAAATGGACGTTCAGAAATTATTATTCAACCTCGGCTCCATTGAAAATCAGTAGCGATAAAGTATACGCTTTGGCGCCTGACGGCGTAAATGGTCTTTGGGTAGGTACGGATGAAGGTTTAGATGTATTAGATGTGGCGTCTTTAAAAATCCGGAGCTTTAGACCGGATAAACGGAATATGCAGAGTTTAAGCAGCCGATCAATCCGTTCCATCCTTATTGATAAAGCAGGAATATATTGGGTGGGCACTTATCAGGGCGGACTCAATAAATATGACAAAAACCTGAGTCAATTTAATTTAAAGGAATGCAATATCTTCGACCCTTATGGATTACGTTCGCCGATTGTAACGGCTTTTGCCGAATATGGCCAAAATGTATTTGTAGGCACCGATGGAGGTGGTCTGCATCTATATGACCGTTCCTCGAATTTGTTGCAACATATAGAAATACCCAAGCCAAAACGTGATTGTGCGCACGATCTGAGTGTCCTGGCCATGGAAATGGGACATAACAATCGTTTGTGGTTGGGAACCTATATGGATGGCTTATTTTCATACAACCCCGAGAGTAAACGCAGCAAGCAATACATAAAGGGCAAGGGAGCGAAGCATTTAAACCATGCCGATATTTTTTGTTTAAAGGAAGACAGAAAAGGCAATCTCTGGATTGGAACAAATGGAGGAGGGCTTAATTTGCTACATGTCGACGAGGAGCGTATTGAGAAATTCGTCCACACAGCTATACGCGAAGATGACCCGACACAGCCTGCCAGTAATTACATTCGATCCATTGAAGAGGATCGAGGTGGTCGCATTTGGATCGGTACCTTTGGCTCCGGCATCTCCATCTTTAATCCTGAAAATAAGAGGTTTTCATTTTATAATAAAGCCAATAGTGGGTTGCCGAGTAATTACGTGTTAACCATTAAGGAGGATCGAGAAGGAAATATTTGGGTTGGTACAGCGGGCAACGGGATCGGATATCTAAAGAAAGGAACCGGGAAATTTATCACCTTGTCAGAAAATGATGGCTTGATCAATGGCGTGGTTCAGAAAATTCTTGAGGACCACTCGGGTAAATTGTGGTTCAGTACCAACAAAGGATTAAGTTCATACGATATAAAAGAAAATAGTTTCAAAAATTATTCTTATCATGCCGGTTTACAGACGGGATCTTTTGTATTGGGCTCCGGTTTGTGTCTTAGTGATGGTGAAATTTTCTTTGGCGGACAAAAAGGATTCAACCACTTTAATCCTTCCCAACTAAAGATAAATAAGAATGTGCCACCGGTAATTTTAACAGACTTAAAGATCGATAACCAGCGCATTTCACCTTCAAAGGAGGGCCCCATTCGCAGTTCCTTATTAATGGCGAAAGAAATTCAATTAAAATACAAACAGAACTTTTTGATCTCCTTTGAAGCATTGAATTTTACAGTAGCAGAAGAGAATCGATATCGATACAAACTGGAAGGATTTGACAAAAATTGGATTATTGCGGGTAGGGAACATAGTGCTTACTATACAAATTTGGATCCGGGAGCGTATACATTTCATGTGCAAGCAAGTAATAACGATGGGGTTTGGAATAAAGAAGGTAGGTCCATACGCGTGACTGTCGCACCACCTTTCTGGCGTACTATATATGCTTATATGGTGTATATGATAGTGATTGGAGGTGTTTTATTGTATATACGTCATCGGGGCATTAAAAAACTGGAGGCAAAATTTGCCTTGGAGCAGGAGCGTCTGCAGGCTAAACAGCTATTAGAACAAGAGCGTAAGGAAGCTGAGCATCTACATCAATTGGATCGGATGAAGATTAAATTTTTGACCAATCTGAGCCACGAATTTCGCACGCCAATTTCGCTCATTATGGGGCCTGTTGATAATTTGATAGCACAGACACAGGAACCAGGGCAATCTAGCCAGTTGAATTTGATTAAGCGAAATGCTCGTCGATTACTGAATCTGGTGAATCAACTGCTTGATTTTAGAAAAATGGAAGAGAAGGAATTACGGCTGCAATGTACACCGGGCAATTTCGTTTCTTTTATAGAGGAGATTAGTGATTCTTTTAACGATCTGGCCAGTCGAAAAAAAATCGATTACGCATTTTATACCTCCTTATCGTCGGTTTCCGCTTGGTTCGACCATGATAAGATTGAGCGGATCTTATTCAATTTACTATCCAATGCTTTCAAGTTTACACCAGAGGGAGGGGCCATATCTTTAAATTTAGAAAAAATTGAAAGTGGTGCGAACAATGAATTCGTATCATTACATGTTGCCGTGAAAGATTCCGGCATTGGTATTCCCAAAGAAGCTCAGCAACGGATATTTGATAGTTTTTTTCAATATGATTCAGGTGCAATGATACTGAATCAAGGTACCGGTATTGGCTTATCTATCGCGCGGACTTTTGTAGATATGCATGGTGGTAAATTGCAAGTAATAAGCGAGCCTGGTAAGGGAAGCATTTTTTCTTTTGATGTAAACCTTAAACGCGTAACGTCAGATTTAGACGAAACAGTGTCGGCAGCATATGAAACAAAGCCAACCACACCTTATGACAAGACGCCCATGGAAAGTGAGCTGCTTACGTCGCATGCTTCCGTTTTGATTATAGAGGATGACGATGATTTCCGCTTTTATATTAAAGATAACTTAAAATCCTACTATAGAGTGTTTGAAGCCGCAGATGGAAAGGAAGGATGGCAACGGGCTCTTTTTCACCACCCGGATATTATCGTTTGTGACATTCAAATGCCGGTGATGAATGGGCTGGATTTAGTTCGGAAATTGAAGTCAGATAAGCGAACGAAACATATTCCGGTTGTTTTGCTAACGGCATCAAATGAAGAAAAAGGATTGTTGCTTGGTTTGGAATCCGGAGCGACCGATTACATGACTAAACCTTTTGACTTTGCTGTCTTGCAGACTAAGATAGCTAATTTGTTGTCTTTAAACCAGGCATTTAAAGATGCCTATTCTAAACAAATCAGTATAACGGTTCCTGAAGACGAAGTGGTATCCGAAAGAGAAAAATTCTTGCAGAAAGTGGTTGCCTATATCCACGAAAATATGGGCAATAGCCAATTATCAGTCGAAAGTGTGAGCGCACACCTTTTTATTAGCCGAGCATCTCTATACAATCGATTATTGGAGTTTACCGGTATGACCCCTGTAGAATTTATACGTGCCGCAAAACTAGAAAGAGCAGCCTATTTACTGGAGAAAAGCGATATGAACGTTGCTGAAGTTGCTTATGAAACGGGCTTTGCCAATCCCAATTATTTTACCAAAGTTTTTAAAGCAAAGTATCAGCTGACACCTTCAGAATTTATTCAGGCAGTTTCAAAGGGCAGGAATGTGATGATGCAGGAGGAGAAATAAAGGAAGGGGACGCTCCCTATTTTCGTCTTTTCAAGGAGGGACGACGAAGCGATCGCTGGATTTAAACATTTTTATCTCTTTTTTCTCGATTAGCATCGGCGTAATCATTCGGTTAACGGATATTTTTGATAAATACTTCTTGTCAATAGATCCATAACTGAAATATTATAGCCATATGTTATATCGGAAATCAAAAACAAACGCAATCAATTCATCTCCTACAAACGCCATTTGTTTATTCTTATTCGTGCTTTTATGTGTGCAGTCGCTGATGGCCCAAAATAATACAAAAGGATTGAAAGACTATTATCAAGAATTTTTTCCTATAGGCGTAGCGGTCAATGGGCGGTCGCTTGCAGGACAAGAGGCCCATTTATTACTACAGGAGTTTAATAGTATTACGCCAGAGAACGCCATGAAAATGGAAGTGATACACCCCCGAAAACTGGAATATAATTGGGCTCTTGCTGATAGTATCGTTGCCTTTGCGCAGAAAAATCGATTGCGTGTTAGAGGACATACACTGCTTTGGCATGAGCAGGTCCCTGATTGGTTTTTCCTTGATGATCAAGGAGCTCCTGTGACAAAAGATACTTTATTAAAAAGGCTGAAAGATCATATTACTACGGTGGTTGGGCGTTACAAAGGGAAAGTTTATGCTTGGGATGTGCTGAATGAAGTTATCGATGACAATCCGAAGCAGTTTCTGCGTCAGTCTAAGTGGTTGGAGATTGCCGGTGAAGAGATACTGGCGAAGGCGTTTGAGTATGCGCATGAAGTTGATCCGGATGCGCTCTTATTTTATAACGATTATAACAGCGAACGTCCGGAGAAGAGAGAGCGGATATATCGTTTGGTGAAAAAACTAGTGGATGACGGTGTCCCTATTCATGGGATCGGGTTACAGGGGCATTGGTCAATTTTCGAGCCTTCTACTTCTGATCTGGAACAAGCCATTGAACGTTACGCTTCACTTGGTTTGCAGCTGCATTTTACCGAACTGGATGTGTCCGTGTATCCTTGGGAAAAAGAAAGAAGAAGGAAGCGCCCGGGTGAGATCGATGCTTTAACCCCAGCGCTTGAAGAAAAGCAAATAGCACAGTATGAAATGATCTTTTCCGTTTTCAGAAAATATAAAAGTCATATTACCAGTGTGACCTTCTGGAATTTATCGGACCGTTATTCGTGGTTAGATCATTATCCTGTACAGGGTAGGAAGAATTATCCCTTGCTATTTGATCGCAATCTTGAACGTAAAAAAGCTTACTATAAAGTAGTTGATTTCAAAAACTAGTTTGTAAATCGATATTTATCATACGCATTTAAACCATATGCGAAGCTATCGTCAAGGATCAATTGTATTCATTGTATACCTTCATTGTGATAGAAATGGCTAAACCCTGTCAAGGAGCTTGTTTACTTAAATCGATCTCAAATGGCGAAGCAGGTAAACCAGCAGTATTGTAAAGTCCCGCGATGGGATTGTCTGCCCAAGCATATCGAACTTTTGCTGGTTGTTGTATCGCTGGAGCGGAAAGAATGATTGTGTTGCCACGAACTTCCGTTTTAGCCCAAACAAATTTGCCATCCGTACCGGCTAATGTAAAACCTAATAGATTGTTTTCAGGTCGCAAATCCAAGGCAGCTCCTTGGTCATCAAAGTTAAGTTCGACTCGATTGCCCTTTACTTTCCATGATTTTAGTATAGGGCCTGAAGCCACCATTCCTTTCTGATGATATACATTTTTCAAGGCTAATAAGGCCAGCCGCTTCCCTATATTTTTCTTGTCCAGGGGATGTATGTCATTCCATTCTCCCAAATCAATGGCCACAGCCATGTTGGTATGAGCAGTTTTTAAGCCAAGTCGTTGCGCTTCGCGTAAATTTGCCCAAGCGCTCTCGGTAGGTTGTTGCTGTTTGGGATTATAGTTTGGTAGTTGCACATATAGAAAAGGCAAGTTCTGATCGTTCCATTTTTTTCTCCACTCATTGATTAAATCCCTAAGCAAAGCAGTATAACTTTGATAAGTTGCGATATTCGATTCACCCTGGTACCATAATATGCCTTTGATGCTATACGGAAAAAGAGGGGCTGCCATTGCATTAGATAGCCCGGTTGGTTGGTATTGAAAGGTGACAAGATCTGTTGGGAAGGCTTGTGTAAGGGCACCGACTTGAAAGCTCCAATCTCCTTTTAGGCTGATGGTGTCAGAATAGGTTGTTAGCGCATAATCTTTATCCGGTATAAATTCACCATGCTTGCTTTGAGTTACTACACGAACCACCAAGGTGTTTTTTCCCGGCTTTAAAAGCCCGGGCGGGATCTTATAGCGCCGTGGTGGGTATTGATATCCGGTAGAGCCAACTAAAACACCATTGATATAAGCTTGGTCGCTATCTACAATTCTTCCTAAGTGGAGCATTGCTTCTTTCGTAAGAAGAGAAGATGGCACGTTAAAATCTTTTTTCAACCAAACGCTTCCACACTCATCCCATTTCCCTGGTATTTGAATAACCTGATCTGTTTGAAACGTATAGGAACTTTCATACCATTTTGGAACTCCCGTTAATCCTTTATCTTTTGCATCCAAAGTCGCATGCCAAATTTCGGTTTTTCGTTTATCGATTTTTTTTATACTATCGACTAATAAGCTGTCTTGATATCGTTGTGTTTTGGCCAATAAATCAGGATATTTCTGTATAGCCTCTTCCGATAACCAAGCCTCAATCGGAGAGCCTCCCACAGCACAGTGAATGATGCCAATGGGAACTCGTAGTGTTTCTTGCAAATGTTTAGCAAAGAAGTAGCCAACAGCTGAGAAGTTGAGTACTTCATCCGGCGTAACTGATTTCCAGTTCCCTGACGCAACGTCAGTTGCGGTAATATTAAAATCATAACGTAAAGGCACTTTGAACTGGCGAATAGTAAATGACTCGGCCGTATCGATTTCCCGCTGATATTTTGGCGCTACCCTTGAAATCGGTAGTTCCATATTCGACTGGCCAGAGCAGAACCATACGTCGCCCAATAAGATGTTTTTCAATTGGATGGTATTCTTGCCCTGAATAACCATGTCATAAGGTCCACCTGCCGGCATTGCGGGTAGGTAGACCTGCCAATCACCCATTGAGTTGGCTTTTGTTGTGCGTTGATGACCTCGGAAGTTTATTTCTATCAATTCTCCAGGATCTGCCCATCCCCAAAGATGAATGGGATGATCGCGCTGAAGCACCATGCTATTACCAATGAGCCTCGGTAGTTTAATTGCCGCCTCTGATGTTAAGGATATGAACGTCAAGAAGCTAAATAAGCTAAAAAGGAGCTGGTATTTGCCTGATATACGGCGGTTGTGCGCTTCATGTACTAAGATGTGATTCACGATATGTTTTTATTGATTCAGGGCTGTATTGGCTTTAAATGGATCGATCATTCCCAATGTTCCGTCTGGATTGTGCTTAAGCTCCGTTACTTTTATATTCCGTAAATGTGTTTTTCCCGACAACTCCGTGTCATGATAAAATATATACCATTTTCCTTTGAATTCTATAATGGAGTGGTGCGTCGTCCAACCTTGAACAGGCTTCATAAAATGACCGGCATAAGTAAAAGGGCCCATAGGAGAATCGCCTATCGCATAGGCTAAAAAATGGGTGTCGCCGGTAGAATAAGTGAAGTAATATCGGCCTTTATATTTATGCATCCAGGCACCTTCGAAGAAACGTCGATCATGATCGCCTCCTAAAATAGGCTTCCCGGCACTGTCGATAAGCATTGCTTTCCCAACGGGGCCGTCAAATTCTGTCATATTTGATTTCAGTTTTGCTACGCGGCAGCTAATAGCGGGTGCATCATCCTGCTTTAAGTCGGTCAATGAGCCGTTTGCTTGGTAGGTGCCGGTTTCCCAACGCTGCAGTTGCCCTCCCCAAATACCGCCAAAGTACATATAGGCGGTGCCGTCATCGTCTACAAATACGGCTGGATCGATACTACAACTTCCTGCTATCGGTTCTTTGAAAGCTTTGAAAGGGCCCGTCGGCTTGGTGGCTGTTGCTACACCGATCCGGAAAATATCTTCTTTATCCTTTGCGGGGAAATATAGGTAATAGGTGCCGTCTTTATAAGCGGCATCCGGAGCCCACAGCTGTCGCTTTGCCCAGGGAATATCTTCAACCGATAGGGCAACACCATGATCGGTTACCGATCCATTGATACTATCCATCGATAAGATATGATAATCACGCATGGCAAAGTGGTCTCCATTATCATTTTCAGTCGTTCCCGCATCAATATCATGTGAAGGATAAATATAAATTTTACCATCAAAAACATGGGCAGATGGATCGGCCGTGTAAATAGAATGAATCAACGGTGGGGATAAGAAGCTTTGCTTCTTCTGTTCTGCTTCGTCGCTTTGTTGTGATTGCTGTTGTTGATGATTTCCGGAGCAAGCATAGATAAATGGAACGGCTAGTAGCCAAACGGACATCTTTTTTCTCATATTTATTGATTTCTTATTTTTGTTTAAACGGATATTAGTAACCTGGGTTTTGATTTCCACTGATTTGTGGGTTGTTGTCAAGCTCGGCTTGAGGGATGGGCAATAACTCATCTCTGCCTGGACGGAAATAAGTGATGGGCTCGACACTAAAGTATCCCTTTGGCCGCCAACGTAAGATATCGATATTGCGTAACGATTCGTTTGATAATTCAACGGACTTTTCGTGTATAATGGCTTTGATTACATCCTCCTTGGTAGCGACCGGGAATTGAGCGGTAGGGTAGGGAGGCATTGCAACACTTGCTCTGGCGCGCACTTGATTTAAATAGCTCACTGCTGCAGTCAAGTTGCCCAGTTCTGCTTCGCATTCTGCTAAATTGATCAATACTTCGGCGTAGCGAATAATTCGCTGGTTATTGCCGCCCGGATGATAACTAGCTCTGCTTTTACTTTCCTTGTAGATAATCATGAACTTTCGAAAGCTAACCTTTTTCCGGACGCCGTTTACAATGGACGAATTGTTGTTTTGATCGGCATCGGTAAGTATATCGGCTCCGTTATTATATCGATCACCTGTTTGATAGAAGCTGTAAGAGAATCGCGGATCCGTTTTTTCGGCACCAGTTTCCGCATTTTCAAATTCATTTAACAGCTTGTTCGAAGGAATTAAGTTGCGCCACGCAACGGGGTTATACTCTTGATTCCGTATGGTTGATTGAGCCGCATTTGGTGTGTCATCAGTACTCCAATTAAAATCATTGTCGCCTTTATCGACATAAACAATTTCGAAAATCGATTCACTGTTAAATTCCGTTTCCTCTTCAAAATTATCTAGATAACGATCGGTTAAACGATAACCATCTGCACCGGCAGTTGGAATTTTGAGAAGAGCTTCTTTAGCACCGGTATAGTCGCCCTGTTGCATCAGCACGCGTCCGAGTAAGGCATTGGCTGCTGCATGGGTTATTCTGCCGTTTTCTGTACCGGATTTACCTGGTAATATATTCGCAGCCTCTTGTAGGTCTTGCACGATAAATTGATACACGGCGCCAGCTTCCGCTCGTGGTTGATAATCAGAAGGCGACTTAACGGTTTCGGTGTACATGGGCACAGCCCCCCACTTCGATACTAGTTCAAAATAGGCCCAGGCGCGTAAAAATTTAGCTTCTGCTAAACAGCGATCGCGCAATGTCGGATCATCGCTTACATTAGGTCCGTTTTCAATAACGGTATTGGCTCGATGAATAACGGTATAAAGTCCATTCCAAACAGCATTCATCACACTATTGGTGGGGTCGACGTTTCCGTTTAGTATCTGCGCTCTGGGAACTTCAAGTTGACTGCCGCCGGCAGCAACGTCATCACTACGTAGATCATGAAGAAAATACCATTCGCGGGCAACCAAATTGATACCTCTTACGGTGGCATAGATCGCATTGGTGCCTGCTTGCAACTCGCCGGCTGTTTTAAAGTATTGATCGGTTGATACCACATTTTCATTGTTAGTGTTCAATGCGTCTTTTTTACACGCATATAAACTGAACCCTATTGAAATTGCAAGGAATTGTATGATTCGTTTTTTCGTCTTCATCGGATTATAATTAAAATGATGCCTGAATGCCTAATTGAAATGAGCGCGGACTTGGATATTGTCCATAGTCGACACCGTTGGTCAGCGTACCGTTTTTGGAACCGATTTCCGGATCCAAGCCGGTATAGTCTGTTATCGTGAACAGGTTTTGGGCGGATACGTAAAAACGAAGTTGGCTGATGCTTGTCCAACCGAGTCCTTTTATCCATTGTTCAGGTGCAGTGTAACCAAGCATAATATTCTTTAATCGCAAATAAGATCCATCTTCAATCCAGCGGGTAGAAGGCCGTACGTTTTGATTAGGATCTCCGTTTACGGCACGCGGAATGGAAGTGTTGGTGTTTTGCGGAGTCCAAGCGTTCAAGACCGATTGATCTGCGTTGAAAAGTCGCGGCATACCTTCACGAATAATGCGGGCGGCATTAAAAATGTCGTTGCCTTGTACACCTTGAAAAAATAAGGCAAGATCAAATTGTTTATAGTTGGCCGAAAAATTCAATGAATAACTGAATTTAGGCATAAAGCTGCCAATAAAGGTTCGGTCTCCATCATTGATAACGCCATTGCCGTCTAAATCTCTGAACTTCAGGTCGCCAGGTGCCGCCCCATTCTGCCTGGCATGTGCTTCAATTTCTGCTTCGTTTTGAAAGATACCGTCTACAATATATCCGTAAAATGATTGGACAGGCTGGCCAACAACGGTATTGGTAAGCGGACCACCCCCTCCAAAGTCGGCATCCCCACCTGCTGTGATCGACGCATTTTCGCTATTTAGCCGTAGAACTTTATTACGGATGATGCTCATTAAGCCGGTTATATTCCAGGTGAAATCACCGCTGGTTTTATGGTATCCCAATTGAAATTCAAATCCTTGATTTTGCATGGCCGCTACATTTGCTAAGGTGCCTGTACCGTTAAAACCAAAGCTAGTGGGGGTGGGCACGGTCAGAATCAGGTTGTCCGTTTTCCGTTTAAAATACTCGGCTACTAAGGTGATTTTGTTGTCTAAGAAACCTAAATCTAAGCCAATATTGGTTTGTTTTGTTTTTTCCCAAGCTAAATCCGGATTACTCAAACCGTTATAGAATGATCCATTGCCATTTACAATGGTTCCATTGAACGGATAAGTAGCCTGATTGCGTTGAATAGGTTGTAAGTAAGGGTAATTGCCGAGTAAGACGCCGTTGATGCCGGTGATACCATAACCTCCGCGCACTTTAAATTCGGAAATCCAAGGTGTGTTCTCCATGAAGGATTCGCGATCTACCTTCCAGCCGGCGGAAACGGCCGGGAAGTTTTCATATTTGTTGCCGGGAGCGAAAACAGATAGTCCATCCCGTCGGATGGAAGCGGTGAATAGGTATCTTCCATCATAGTCGTAAGTTACGCGGGCCAACATAGAGCGGATCAAATTGGTTTCGTATAAACTATTTGCCGTAACATTGGTAGCTCCGTTAAGTGTTTTGACGAGATTGGTGCTTTGGTTGCCGCTGGCTGTTTCGTTGCGATAACGTTGTCCTTGGCTTTCGTAAACAAGAGTAGCACCTAGGTTATGGTTATTGAAAGATTTGTCGAAACTCAGCTGTTGAGTGAAAAGATGCGTAGTATATAATTGTCGTTGATTTTCAATCGTAGCGATATTGACAATGGAGGTACCTCCGTCGTTATGTATAGGGGTGTAATTTTGTATGGCAATGTTAGAATGATCCACGCCATAAGTAGACGTAAATTTCAACCAAGGTGTGAGCGTCAATCTTATATAAGCCGTTCCCAGGATACGAGTGGTATTGTTGATGTTTTCAACCAGATTGGCTATTTCTACGGGATTGATCGGATCGGATGCATCGAAGCTGTTTTGGGGGCCCATGAAGCCGCCGAGATTGTGAGGATTATACACCGGTAGGTACGGTTGCATACGGATCATGTTCACGATGGGGGTACGATTGCCGGCAGGTACATCAAAACGTTGCTTGGATTGACTCACATAGAAGTTCTCACCAAAAGAGAAAAACTTGCTGATCACATGTTCGGAATTAAGCCGATAATTAAGCCGTTTATAATAGAGGCCTTCCGCAATACCCTGTTGATCGAAATAACCGGCACCTGTGTAGAAATGCGACTGCTCATTCCCACCATTCAGTGAAAGGTTATACTGCTGAAGCGGTTGATTGTTGCGGAAATAAGCATCCTGCCAATCCGTATTTGTTTGCGCAAAAGTTTGTGTAGCGCCATCATAGATTGGTTGATTAAAATTTTCGGGTTCCAAACGGGGGGGAAGTGGTGCATCGGCTCCGTTCAACGCCCGTTCATATTGTAAATACTGTGCGGTATTTAATAAGTTGAATTTTTTATTGGGACTTTGTATACCGAAATACGAGTCGAAGTTTACCTGTAATCGATCGCGTGCTGCGCCTTTTTTGGTTGTAATCATCACCACACCACTGGTTGCACGAGAACCATATATTGCAGCGGAACTGGCGTCCTTAAGGACGTCAACTGATTCGATATCCCGGGCGTCGATGTTGGAGATAGCAGTGGGAAAACCATCCACTACGTAAAGTGGATCGGAAGCAAAACTAATTGAACTAATACCTCTTATCGCAACAATAGGAGAGGTTCCGGGCGAACCATTATTGGTGACCGTTAAACCGGCAACCCGTCCTTGTAAAGCCTGGTCTGTGCTGGCTACCGGTAACTCGGTGAGTGTTTTGGCACTTACAGAAGATACCGCACCGGTAATGCTTGATCGCCGTTGGGTACCGTAACCAACCACGACAACTTCACTTAAGGCCTGTGAGTCACTCGTTAGTACAACCTCTAGACTTGTTTTTCCTGCTATCTGCACCTCCTGAGTTAAAAAACCTACATAGCTAAATATCAAAACGGCCTGATCATTGGATGCGCTGATACTGAAAGATCCATTTTGATCGGTGCTTGTACTGTTGTTAGTTCCTTTCAGTGTAACACTAACACCGGCAAGCGCTTGTCCGTTTTCATCACTTACCTTTCCTGTGATTGTTTTTTGGACGGATTGCGCTACGGTCGCAGCTGAGGATAAAAATTGACTCGACGTCGAGCTAACGGTCATTGCTTCCCCTGTTATCGAGGCAATTGTTTTTACCGGCAACCCAATACCAAGCGCATAAACTGCGACGGTATAATGCACTATTTGTACAATGTGTTTCTTCATCTGCGTGAATTTTAGTTTATTATATGGTTTTTGTGGTTTTGATTTGCTTAAGGACGGTTGGGATCGTTTCGATAAATCATTCACCCGATATAAAGTCACTTATGTCAAAGCTAAGTCTGGAATGATTTATAGGGGTAGTAAGAATGTTGAAAATGTTAGCAATAATGTCTATAGGCAACACGACTTATGATGTGGCGGTCGGTTTAAACATATTTGTTGTTTTTTTTGCGATTATGACATCATAACGGTTGATGTACTACGGTAAATTTGTGCTCATTCACTTGAAGGAAATTGATGAAAGCGCATAATATGGCATTCCGTCTAGAGAGTTTAGATCGATATTGTTATTCTTGGATTGTTGCTGATCCTGATAAAGGTTACTTCCATATCGTAGTACATGTGAGTTGTCCTAGCTTCATTTAGTACGCGAGGTTGGTTGTTGGTTTATATTGGTTATACTCCCGGTTTGGTCTCCGGGAGTTTTTTTATGGACTGTTTATTGTTTTTTGCGACTGACAGCAATACCCGAGCTGCTCGTTTTGTCGATAGTTGTTTCATAACCGGGTTGCTTTTCGAGAAAATCTAAGTATTCGCTGATACCGGACATATCTTGAAGTACATTATGGGCCGTAAAGGTTCCTCCTTTTTTAAGTTTAGGATCTATATCCTTAAAATACTGAATGTACCAATCTTTGTCGGCATCGGAGAAAACAAAGTCAAAGGGGCCTTTCAACTCCTTGACAAGTTGATGGGCATTACCAAGTTTAAAATCAACGATATGAGATAGGCCTACTGTCTTTAGGTTTTCGATGGCTTCCTTTTGGCGTTCCTTATTTAGCTCGATCGTTGTCAGTTTACCGCCGGTTTTGCTAAGCGCCCATGCAATCCAAATAGTAGAATGCCCTGTGGACGTACCGATTTCCAAGGCAGACTGATAATTGTTTTTTATAATGAGATCATGCAATATTTGGCCGTCTTCATACGGTACGTTTAGATTATGCCATTGCTGCTGTTTCTTTTTTAGAAATTGCTGTACTTGCTTATCTAGTTCTTCTTGCTTTGTGGTTTGTGCATTCGCTTTCGTGAACAAACTGAATAACAAGATATAAAGCAGCATCGTTTTAAATAGGACGATCGTTTTCATAATATGGGTATTAGGCCTATGATAAACAGCTGAAAGTACTATTTGTTATAATATAAGTCTGTTCAGCGTTTTAAATGAAGCACATTTGCTCCTAAATCTTTCTCAAATACCCGTTCCAATACTTTATCGTGTGGAATGATCATGATTTCTAAGGACCCTGTACCCACGGTACCATCAAGGATGTGTCCGCCATAAGCCACAAAATCTTTCCCGGCTACTACACCATGTAAGTGTATGCTAGGTTTATCATCTTGCCAAGCTATGCTTCCATGCATGCTGGCCAATTCGACATCTTTAAAGTGCTTCGGATTAAACTTCTTTTTGGCTGAATCGAAAAAACCAAAAGTCACATTGACGAAGCCCATACCGGTAAAATTGGCGGAAGGAATTTGTTCAGCAAGCGCAAAATGCTCAAGCTGGGGGATGATCTCGTCTCCTTGGCGTAATACCATTAAATAACCATTGGATACCCTGGTGTACCTTATAGTGGAATCTTTTTCTTGTGCCGGTAATCGATTGCTGATAATGGTTAAGCAGCCAATCAGCGGAAGTATGATGAGTAATTTAATGGTATTCATAGCTAAAAATTTTAATCAGCTGTCTGACTTTGGAGCAGCTGATTATTATTGCTACAATTTTTCCAGCGCTTTGTTTATCGTTTCTAAATCTTCTGCAGATAAACTGACTTGTGCAGATTGCGCATTTTCCTTTGCTTGTTGTGCATTGCGAGCACCGGCCAATACTGCGGTAATACCTGGTTGCAAACTAGTCCACCGTAAAACCAGCTGAGATAGGGTCACTTGTTTATCAATAGCAATAGGCTCAAGTGTTTGAATTAAATCCTGAACCTTGTCTAAATTGAATTGCGTAAAGTAACCCTGTCGATGATCATTTTCTTTTAGCTTACCACCACGAAAATACTTGCCACTTAGTAATCCTCGTTCCATCGGACTGTAAGCGATGATGCCGATGTTGTTTGCAAGCGTATAGGGAACTAATTCTTCTTCAATTTCGCGATTCAGCATACTATACGAAACCTGGTTACTGGCAGGTAATAAGGTTTCTGACGCTTCCTTTAATTGCGCAGTGTTGTAGTTACTTACGCCAGCTGCACGGATTTTGCCTTGTTTTATCAATATTTCCAAGGTTTCCATTGTTTCTTCAATGGGCGTCGTTTGATCTGGCCAATGTAGCTGGAGAAGGTCAATGTAATCGGTACCCAACCTTTTTAAACTTTCTTCAACTTCTTTAATAATATTCTCTTTTCCAGCGTATCTGTAAACCGGAATTTTTTTCCCGCTTTCCTCTGCATCGAAAAAGAAGACACCTTTTCCCTTATTGCTACCATCCCATACCAAACCAAATTTGCTTAACAGTTGAATGCTTGTACGGTCTCGTCCCTTGATCGCTTCTCCTACTAATTCTTCGCTCAAACCAAAGCCGTAAAAAGGGGCGGTATCAATAGCGCTTACACCATGATCAAGTGATGCTAAAATCGAACTGATTGAGTCTTGCTTATCATTCCCACCCCACATATTTCCACCAATAGCGAAGGCACCATGTGTTATAACGGGTAATTTTAAATCGGTATTTCCTAATTTACGATATTCCATTCTTATATTAATTTTGTTTTATAAATGAGTGGTGTCTCTTGAAGCGCTTTTTCTGCCAGCAGTTGAAAGTCCTGAATATAAGGCTGCTCGTTGTGCAAATCCAAGCCGCTTTCATCTTGCCAGATTTCATAAAAAATAAACTGCGATGGATCTTCAAGATCTTGATGTAAATCATATTGAAGGCAAGCTTTTTCCTCACGTGTACGGACAACCATGGTTTGCAATTGTTTTTTTACCTCATCTATATGTGCAGGCTTGCTTCTGATAATAGCTATTAAATGAATTTTCATTGGGATAAATAGTTTTTTAATGATCTGTCAAATTAATAAAATTAGGAAGCCTTTAACTCGCACGTAGCTGATCCAAACACGTCCTGAAGATGAGAGCGATAGCGCGCCATGTCGCGATCAATTTGTGCATTCTTTTCCACGTCATGAAAATGAAAACTTTTTAGAGGCTCCATACCGGTGAAAGCATTCATACGATGAAAACCAAAGAGTGGGCCATCGTCGACACTATGTTGTTTAAAGAATTCGTTAGGAAGTGTAAACGCCGTTTCCGGTGCATTCCAGCTGGTAGTTAGCATGTACTTTCTGCCATGAAGCGTTCCACCTGTACCATAATTGATTTGGGGATTGTCTGCCTTACGACCATCACTGCGGTAGATTCCACGCTGATGCCCTTGAGTGAAGACTTCATCTATATATCTCTTAAATCCGAAAGGTACCTGGAACCACCAAATCGGCGTGTGATAAACAACAAGATCTGCCCATACATATTTATCCACTTCTTCTTGAAGATTATAGCCATCTGCGATGGTGGTAAGTTGTACCTCTGCGCCACGATTACGGAAAAATTCGACGGTTTCTGACGCAAGGGTGTTATTAAAACGTCCACCGGAGTGGCCAAAATGTTGTGCTGCATTAATGATGAATATTTTTTTCATGTTCGCTTTCTTTATTAACAGCACAAAAGTAGGGTTCAATTATTCATTATAAAAATAATATAAGTTTTGTTTACCTATAATAAAAATGATGATATTCGATGGTTTTATTGTAAGCGATCTTTATTAGCGATCACGTTTAAGTAGTAACGAATAAACTTAATTGGCTAAAAGCCTCGCACCTGCTTTATAATACAATTCAGCCAATGCCTTATTATAGGTTGTAATCAGATCCTCTTTTTTTATTTTCATGTCAATCAATTTACTCTCCCGACTATTAATAATGAACAGCGTGCTTTCGCCCAGATCGAATTTTTGTAATTCCCCGGATAAGAGCACTTCCTGATTGTCAATACTCGCTACTTGTAACTTAAGTTGAGCGCTATAGGCAGTAAGATCGTTGTACTTAGTAGTAATGTCGTTTTTAATATTACGACCGGTTATGAGCAAATCATATTGTAGCTGTTCTTGTTTCAACTTCACTTCCTTCAGTTTCCCTCGTTCCGCGCGAAGGAAGAGGGGAAAGGCAAATTCAAGTCCGAACTTGTAGTTGCTCCAATTGAAGTCATAATAGTGCGGGATATATTCATTGAAGTTTCTGCGACTGGATATCAACGTACCTGAAATGTTTAATTTCGGTTTCAACATTTCTTTTCGATAGCGTTCCTCGATGCGTAGTTGCTGCTCTTTGCTCCAAAGTTTCGATAGTTCAGGATGTATATCACTCGCTTGCTCTAATAGATTTCCGAGCATCGTTGGGGATGGTGACAGCTTTACGCTGTCTATAGTCGTAGGTACTGCATTATCGGGTAATTCCATTGGCTGCTCATATTCATTCCATAAGTGGTTAGACAAAATCAACCGACTGTTTTTTAAGGCGATTTCATATTTGGCCAATTGCATTTTTCTTTCCTGGACAGTGATGGCCGCTTCCACAGAATCAATGGGCGGCTTGTCGCCCAGACGCGTTTGCATACTAATCGCTTTAAATCGCTCTTCAGCAAGTTGGACACCCTCTTTCAGTAGTGTATACTGCCGAAAGGCATAATACCAATCCCAATAATCTTTTACGGCCGTGAACCAGATAGCATTTATTTGTTTCAACTGTTCAGCTTCCGCGTAGGCAACCATTACCTTGGCTTGTTGTAGTGTACTGCGTCTGTTATCAATGATGAGGCCTTGACCAAGGGGAATGCTGATGCCTAGCCCCGACAAACCCGCTGTAGACGTGGTAGTTTCCGGATTCGTATAGGTTCCGACGTTCCGATCATAAGCTAGTTTTAAATCAGCTCCTGCTAACCATAAGGGTATTTTCAGCTCGCTGTTCCAGTGATTATAATAATCGGTATTACCGAAATATTTGTTATTGAAAGCCGCTTTCAAGGCCGGGTCAAATTTTCCGCGCGCCTGTGCAACCTGGGCTTTTGCTGTTTCACTTAAGAGTTTGGCTTGTTTCACTACCGGATGATGAGCCATTAAAAGGTCTTCTAAGTCCTCCAATGTAAATTCCTTCAGTTCAGAACCACTCCTGTTCTCCTGTGCTCGGCTTATTGACAATCCGAAGCAGATGGCCAGTAAAACGAATATCTTTTTACTTGTCATAAATCACTACTTTCCTTCGGTTTTTGGTTCTTTTTCTAAACTCGGCGGGAAACCGTTAAGTTGGCGCCATATTTCATACCAGAGTGGTACCGCATTTAAAATAACACGTCCGAATGCTCCTGAGCCTAAACGCAATTGTTCCGGCCATGGTTCGTCCTTATCAGGAACGGGTGTAGTGGGTTTTATGAGTAAGCGGTATTTGCCATCGGCACTGCTAACCTTGTCGATGACCGCTACCTTACCGGCAAAGGTACCAACAGCTACCGAAGGCCATCCCGAGAACTGTACAGACGGCCAGCCTTCAAATTGCAGACGTGTATCGCTTTCACTAAGAATCAAAGGTACATCCATGGCATCTACATACAATTCAACAGCCATCACCGTTACCTTGGGCTGTAACGTAGCGATCGATTCGCCCTCTTTAATATTCTCACCTATGCCGGCCTTCAGTGTCTTTACGATATATCCACTTTGGGGAGCCCTGACAACGTAGTGATCTCGACGTACCTCAATATTGGCAATTTCATTTCTTAACTTGGCGATGTCCCCCTGTGCCGAGGCTTTGCTGGAAAGCGCTGAACCTAGATCGGACTGTGCTTTGGCTAACGATTCATTGTACTTAGCTTGGATATTGTCGAGATCAATAGTTGCATTGATCAATGTTTGCCGTGCGTTAGTCAATTTATTTTGAGCACTTACTACCTTTGCCTCGTCATTTTGCAGATTTAAGCGGCGAGTTTCAATATCAGTAAGCGAAAAAAGTCCGTTTTTGTATCCCTGCTCGTAACGCAGCAATCGTGCCTTGCTGGTTTCGTAGAAGCTTTGCATCGCAACCAGATCGGCACTGTCTATTTTTACTACGTTTCTAGCTTGTACAACCTTATTGCGTGCGGCCTCCAGCTGATAACGTAAACCGGCAGTCAGCGCGTCAATTTGGGCTTTTGTTGCAAGCATTTTCTGATCGGCAGCCTGCTCGCTACTCTTTTTTGCAGTTAATTGCTCGTTTAACCGTTGGGGCAATTCGGGATCAAAGTAGGAGGGGGCTGTTTCGGAAATCACCAAAATAGTGTCGCCTGCCTGAACTTCATCGCCATCTTGTACTGCCCAGTGTTCAATACGGCCACCTATTTGATTTTGAATGGTTTGTGGGCGTTCTTCCGGTTTTAAGGCAGTGACGGTTCCGCGGCCGGGGATAGTTTGCCGCCAAGGTAAAAATAAAATTACAATAAATAGGATGGCAGCAAAAAGCAATATCCTACCTAGGGCCATCACACCTCGCTTTTTTAACAATTGATCACGACCTGCGACGGAAAGGTCTTCCCATTTGATCGTTGACAACAAACTATGTGCTTTATTTCCCATAATCAATGGCCTCCTCCTCCAATTCAAGGTCTGTTACACTGGCTAACTTAACACTACCCGTTAACATATCGAAAATGGTATCCAGATTTGTCAGTAACTTTTCTACAGCATAGCCAATCTGGACAATTACAACCTCTGCTGCTACGAACTGACCGAAAGTCATCTCCCGTTCAACTACAAAATAAGAGCCGAGTAATAGCATGGCACCGAAAAGAATTGTTCGGATTAATACAGAGCCTGCAAAAAAGCGTTTTAACACTTTGAAATGCTCATTCCGGGAAGCAAGGTATTTGCTTGTAATGTAATCTGTGTCAGCAATTACTTTTTTCATCATTTCCCGATTGCCTCGGTATTCATCGATATGATTCGCCACATCTTCCAAATAGGCGACGGTTTCATATTTGTGAGCAGATTCTTCAATACTCGTGTTAAGTCCACGTTTGTAGTAGATAGCGAGAACAACCGCTACCGCCACTATTACCACGAGACCGAAACTTAAGAAGACCGGATGGTAGAACGATAAAAGTATAACACTAAAGAAAATGGTAACAACAGCTGCCATAATATCGATCAGTAATTTTATAATACCTTTTTGAATAATGATGACATCAAAAAAGCGATTTACAAGTTCAGGCAGATTCTCGCCATCCAGTTCCGAGCGCTTGATTCGTGGAAGACGGTATGCAAACTCGAGTGACGACTTTAGAAAGATTTTCTGTTCAAGGTATTCTACCAAGCTCAATTGGCCTATGAGTAAAGTGCCTCCAAGTACAACGCCTGCAATAACTGCGGTAATAAGAATATAGGTAGAGCTGTACATGGCTCCATTACTGAGCAAATTGAAAATGGCTGTAATGCCTATCGGAATACTAAGACTAAAGATTCCGATGATAATAGCGTATAAAAATATGTAGTTTATGGTTTTACGTTCCGGATGCAGCATGCCGACAAGCCGCTGCAAGGGCGTTGGCGCCGAACCTGCGTGTTTTTTTTTCATAAGAAGTAATTAAAATAAAATGTTAGGGTGATTTTCTCTGTGAAATGGCATTAATAGATGCGGTCCGGAGGGGGGGATGGAACCGTACCGAAATGCGGAATACAGTAAGCAAAGCGGTGAGCACCTTCTGCATTTCCGTCTCTCTTTTTTAAGATTCGGGAATCGCACTCATCGTTCTTCGCAAAGAATTCAACGTTTTTTTTCTGCTGTTTTTCAGGATCTTTCTTTTCTTCTTTTTCCGACTTCTCTGAATCGTTGCAAATCTTAAAGTTTGAAAGATGTTTATCTTTTACAATCGCAGTGACGGTCCCAGCCATTTTTAGCGTAAATAAGCTAATTAAGAAGAATCCGATAGTATAACGTAAAAAGGCACTTCTAAGGTGTTGCAACATGTTACAAAATTAGCGGCACTATTATACGAAGATGTCAGCAAATTGTTAACCTTTCGCAACTAACGTGATGTAATTTTAATGGTATTCTAATGAATAAAGCGATTTTCTTTAGGTTTTGTGTGTAATCTATAAAAATGGTAGATTTTATATATATTTGCCTATGATTGATTTAGTAAAAGAAAATAACTGGATGAAAACAATACGATTGACGTTAATTGGGTTTTTAATAGGCTTCACATTTAACGTGGCTGCCAGGAGCGAACAAGATACATCTCAAACTAAAGATGCTGATCGCGGCTATATTGTTCAGGTAGGAGATCAGGCACCGGATAATTTTGAGTTGGTGTTGCATGACGGCAGTAAGACTTCTTTAAAAGAATTACGGGGAAAAATTGTTCTTTTGCAATTTACGGCCTCCTGGTGTGTTGTTTGCCGAAAAGAAATGCCTTATCTCGAACGCGATATTTGGCAAGCTTATAAGGATAAAGATGTGGTATTGATTGGCGTGGATCGCGACGAGCCCTTAGAAACGGTGCTAAAGTTTCATCGGGATATGAACATTACCTATCCTTTAGCACTAGATCCTGGAGCTGGTATTTTTCAACAATTTGCTGATAAAAAGGCAGGCGTGACCCGTAACGTTCTTATTGATCGTACCGGAAAAATACGGTTTTTAACACGTTTATACGATGAGGCCGAGTTTGCTCAACTGGTTCAGGCAGTGGATAATTTAACAAAAGAACAACATTAATCAGAAACCGTTACCGAGTCAGCTATGCAAGTACACTTCAACAAAGTATTGCCTATTCTCATCCTTTCTCTTACTTTCGGATTTACCATACTTAAAGCGCAACAGGAAGAACTACTGGAAAATCGCTTTGACGCTCTTTTGCAGAAAGAGAGTATTGGACGGAATATCAAGAATTTGTCGGCGTATCCCCATCATCTTGGTTCCCCAAGAGGGAAAGAGGTTGCCAACGAAATTTTAAATTGGTTTAAACAATATGGATGGGATGCTCAACTGGAAGTTTATCACGTATTATTTCCTACGCCGATTGAGCGACAGCTTGAACTATTGGCGCCAAGCCATTATCAAGCCATATTAAAAGAAATGCCGGTAGAAGGTGATCCAGTAGCGCATCAAGAGGGGCAGCTGCCAACCTATAATGCGTGGGGTGCGGATGGAGATGTGACCGCACCGCTGGTTTTTGTCAACTATGGCTTACCAGCCGATTATGAACAACTGGAACGATTAGGGGTGGATGTAAAAGGAAAAATCGTGATAGCAAAATATGGTAATAGCTGGCGTGGAATAAAACCCAAGATTGCTTATGAGCACGGTGCTGTTGGTTGCATTATTTACTCCGACCCGAAAGAGGACGGCTATTTTCAAGGCGCGGTTTATCCTGAAGGGCCTTTCAAGAACGAGTATATGGTGCAACGGGGTTCGGTAATGGATATGGTGGTTTATCCAGGGGATCCTTTAACTCCCTGGATTGGTGCAACGAAGGATGCAAAGCGCTTGACGAAAGAAGAAGCTGCTACCATTTTAAAGATACCGGTGTTACCGATCAGTTATCACGATGCGAAGCCTTTATTGGAAGTCCTCGACGGTCCGGTAGCTCCAAACGCTTGGCGAGGTGCACTTCCTATAACTTATCGGATCGGCGGTGGGAATCAGAGCAAAGTGCATTTAAAAATTAAGCAAAACTGGGATATTGTGCCTGCTTATAATGTAATCGCCAAGATCAAAGGCAATGAATTTCCTGACGAGTGGATTATTCGAGGAAATCATCATGATGCTTGGGTCAATGGAGCCGATGATCCGGTAGCGGGACTATCCGTTTTATTAGAGGAGGCAAAAGCAATTGGAACCATGGTTAAAAACGGCTTCAAACCGAAACGAACCTTGGTTTACTGTGCTTGGGATGGAGAAGAACAGTCGCTGCTCGGCTCAACCGAATGGGTAGAACATCATGCAAAAGAATTGAAACAAAAGGCGGTAACCTATATTAATACGGATGGAAACGGGCGGGGTTTTTTGAGTGCCGGCGGATCACACGCATTAAAGGATTTGGTAACCGACATAGCAGGTGATGTACAGGATCCATTAACAGGTAAGTCGATACTCGATCGAAAATTGGCCAACACCGTTATATCGGCGACCTCTCCGCAGCAGAAGCAAAAGTTGCTCGCAAAAAAAGAGTTTGCTTTACAAGCGTTGGGAACAGGTTCTGATTATTCGGCCTTCTTACAGCATTTAGGAATACCTAGTCTTAATTTTTCTTTTGGAGGAGAAAGTGAAGGGGGGGATTATCATAGTATTTATGATTCGTATAATCATTATGTCCGATTCAAAGACCCCGATTTCAGTTATGGGCTTGCGCTGGCACAAGTTGCCGGTAGAGCTGTTTTACGATTATCCGAGGCTGAGATTTTACCTTTTAGCTTTGATGGCCTGCAAGAAGCAATCAATACGTACGCAAATGAGGTGCAAAAGCTTGGTGAGGATCTTCGTCTGTTCCATGCTGTTGAAAACCAACTGATAAAAGATTCTTTATATGCCTTGGCAGCCGATCCGAAAGAGCCCTATGTACAACCGATACCAAAAAAATCAGTACCCAATTTTTCATTTGCGGGATTGCAAGAAGGTGTTGATAGCTTAAGCAAATCCATTCAAGCGCTTAAAGAGCGGCGGCAAACATTTAAGGGAAACAAAAAAGCTTTAGCATTGGTAAACAAGCAGCTTTTTCAAGCGGAGAAATCGTTGTTACTGGAAAAGGGATTACCTAGGCGTCCATGGTATAAGCATAGTATTTATGCACCGGGATTTTATACCGGTTATGGAGTCAAAACATTGCCCGGCATCCGAGAAGCCCTGGAAGAAGGGCATTATCAAGAGTTTGAAGAGCAGCTACAATTACTGATCGGTACGATCCGAAAACTTAAAACCGCGCTTGATCGTATTTTCATATAATGAAACTATTGATATTAAAGAGGGATGTCTAGTCAATTTTTATTACACTTGTAAACTACTTTTGTAAGACTTCATTGTTTTTTAATTTTACCATTACCCGCATAACATCATCTTTGGACCAGATTCGTAGCATCTTTGCTGTGTAAGCATTCAACAAGTAGGTTGTCTCCAGGGTGAGTCCAGGTTTTTCCTTAAAAACCTGGACTCACCCTGGAGACAACGTGGACTCACCCTGGACTCACCTCGAAGAAAGACCCTGTCAAAACGCTACTTTGTCTTATCCACCTATCCAGTCGTACCTTCCTTTTTCGAATACGTTTGTTCCATTGTCCAGCAAAATGATTAAATCGAAATTCATAATTTTGTATCTTTGAATTAATTAACTTATATGCAATGGAGAAAGCGGAGACTTTACAGGAATACTATAGAAGAACGTGTAGAAAAATGCCGCCGGATTTGATAGAAGGTGGTGGTAATAATGCCCACTTCAATGTCTTAAAACGAAACAATTGTTATGCAAGCTTACATTTTTCCCGCAAGGATTATTACAAAATCTGTTTAACGCTGGGAAGCGCCATATTGCATACTGATAAAGGCACAATTTCCATTGATAAACCGGCGATTTTCTTTTCTAATACCAATGTGAGATTTGGTTGGGAAAACACATCCCCGGCTCAGAAAGGCTATGTTTGCTTGTTTAACGATTTGTTTATTGGTAATGAATTGCGGAAGGCCCTGTCTAATCTATTTAACCTGTTTCGAAATGACGTATACTCCTTTATCTTTCTGAGTGAAGAGCAATACGATTTACTATCTCAATATTTTGAATGGATGCTTAAGGAGTATAATAGTGAATTTGTTTACAAAAAGCAGATCATTGAAGACTTTTTACGATTGATTACTTATACGACAGTTAAATTACGGATGGAACGGGGTGCGTCAGAGAAGCGAATTCCGGATAGCGACCTAGTAAATCGATTTTGTGATCTACTGGAAAAGCAATTCCCTATCGAGTCTCCCGATAATGCGCTGGTTCTTAAAAGCCCGGCTGATTATGCACTACAGCTGCAGGTTCACGTGAATCACTTAAACTACAGTTTGCGTTCCTATTTTGGTAAAACTACCAGCGATCTTATTCAAGAACGAATCTTACAAGAAGCGCTCGATTTGTTACAATACAGTCATTGGCGTATTACCGAAATCGCATTCAGCCTAGGTTTTGAGTATCCTCAGCATTTTAATAATTTCTTTAAACGGAAAACCGGTAAAAGTCCAAGAGAATATCGGAGTCTGCTGTTAAGTGATATTTGATTTCATTAACTAATATTTGATTTGCTTATTTTTCGATAGCGAATAGTCCGCTAGTTTTGTAATGCTAAAAAACAGGGTATTATGAAGCTATACAATAGCAAATTTGAGAAGATCAGTACGATTTCTACCTTTATTTTAATTCCTCTATCAGGACTTGTAACCGATGTTTATATTCCATCTTTCCCAGAGATGCAATCGGTTTTTCAAACAAGCGCGGCAGGTATTCAGTTGACGCTTTCTTGCTTTTTGATCAGTTACGGGATTACCATGTTTGTGGCCGGGAGTGTAGTTGATAGTTTTGGAAGATATCGAATTATATTAGGCGCCTTATTGTTATTTGCATTGAGTAATTTTTCGATTGCTTATGTGCATAATCTTTACTTCCTTTATGCTATACGCGTTTTACAGGGAATATTGACCGCGCTGATCGTGGTGGCCAAGCGTGCCTTTTTAGTTGATATCTATACCGGCGAAAAGCTCAAACATTATATGGGGTTGCTGTCGGTGGTCTGGTCGCTCGGCCCCATTACAGCTCCCTTCTTGGGTGGGTACCTGCAATCTTATTGGGGTTGGACATCTAATTTTATTTTCCTAGGTGTTTATGCTTTGTTTTCTTTTACCTTGGAATATATATTCTGTGGGGAAGCAATGCGTCAGGCCCAGGCCTTCCGTATGCCTACTATTATTGCAAGTTATCGCAAGGTGTTGGGAACGAAGGAGTTTTCACTAGGGCTCTTCGTGTTGGCAGCAAGTTATTCGATGGTCCTGATTTTTGGTATGACGGCTCCTTTTATTATCGAAGAACAATTCCATTTATCATCGGTGGTAACCGGTTATTGTGCGCTCATTTCCGGTTTAGGCCTTTTTGTAGGAGGTATGTTGGCTAAGCAATTAACCAGTCGTCCGCTGCTAATGAAGTTACGAATCGCTAATTTTTCTGAATGCATGATTGCGCTATTGATGTTTTTCGTTGGTACGTTGTTTACGAACCTATACGTATTAATGTTATTTGTATTCAGTATGCATGTTTGTGCGGGCTTTATGTACAACGTCTATTTCACTTTTTGTTTAACACGTTTTCCGCAAAACGCGGGTATATCCAGTGGTATTACCAGCGGAGGTTCTTATCTCATAACCTCGGTGCTAAGCTATAGCACGATTAGTCTGGTAAAAGTGAGTAGCCAAAGTACGCTTGCCATCTGTTATTTTGCAATGGCCGTTGTGACATTTTCACTATTGCAAGTATTGAAAAAGATTCGGATGAGTGGGGTAGACTAAGCATTCAAAGAGATTAATTGCTATCTTGCCATGCTTTTTATCCGCCCATCTAGATGAAGTAGTGTCGGAAAAATGCAGCGTACTCTCCGGTTGCAAGTAGAAAATCATGCAATGAAGAAGCTATTAAGGATATTAAAATATATGATGGTCGTTATTCTCAGTGTAGCCGTTTTGTTAGCGATTACGGTTTTTTTTTATATTCGACAAGATAAATTTGGTCAAGCACCTTCGGGTAAGCGACTAGAGCGGATAAAGCAATCACCCAACTACCGAGATGGACAGTTTCAGAATCTACATTTTACACCAACGATCACCGAAGGATACTCTTTTATCGGTGTACTTTATAAGTTCTTTTTCGGTAAGGATCCGAGAAACCGACCGACTGATCCACTTCCTACTGTTAAAACAAACTTACAGCAACTGGACCCGAATGCTAATCTTCTGGTTTGGTTTGGGCATTCTTCCTATTTATTACAGCTAGACGGCGTACGCTATTTGGTGGATCCAGTATTTTGTGGGAATGCATCACCCGTTCCGGGATCGAATAGAAGTTTTAAAGGAACCGATATCTATACCGCAGCGGATATGCCATCGGTTGACTATCTCTTGATTACACACGATCACTATGATCATCTTGACTATGAAACGATTGTGGCGTTGAAGGATAAGGTGACTCGGATAATTTGTGGTTTAGGGGTAGGTGCCCATTTTGAACATTGGGGATATGAAGCCGATAACATTATTGAAAAAGATTGGAATGAAAAGGTTGTCGTTAATACCCAAACAACCTTGCATACCTTGCCTACCCGCCATTTCGCAGGTAGAAGTTTCAGCAGAAACAATACACTTTGGCTCTCATTTTTGTTGGAAACCCCAACCAAAAAAATCTATTTGGGCGGTGATAGCGGTTATGATACCCATTTTGCGACGATAGGCAAGCAATTTGGTCCGATTGATTTGGCGATTCTTGACAATGGACAATACAACCCCGCCTGGCAAGCGATTCATATGCTTCCGGAAGAAGTTATAAACGCTTCGAAAGACTTAGGAACCAAACGTCTTTTTCCGGTACACTCATCAAAATTTGCGCTTTCTCTGCATGCCTGGGACGAACCCTTAAAAAGAATAAGCATACTCGCTGCATCGGAGAAGTTGCCTTTTATTACGCCCATGATAGGGGAGGTAGTCCGCCTCGATGATCCTGCCCAGACCTTTACAGCATGGTGGAAAGGTGTAAAATAACCATATTTTATTTTCGCTGAAACATTTCAGTAGGCGGTTTGTTAAAAGGTAGTTACATTAGTAAAATCACTGAAAAATGGGATTATTTAGAACAATACTACTAGGCGCAGCCGCTTATGGTGCCTATAAATATGCGACGAAGAAAGATGCAAATGGCCGATCGATGGTGGATGATATTAAAGAGAAGGCACCGGCATGGAAAGAGAAAATAATGCGTTTCAAAGACGATATGGAACGGGAACTTAAACATCGAACATCCGGTGAGTATAAGTAACCTTCGTTTAAAAACCGAAGATTACTTATACTGAAAGACAAGCTGCTTTTAAAAGTTGTAAGAGAGATTCATCGTTAGGGTGGCCCCGTTTCCACGAACGTATTCGGCATCAATTGCGCGATATTGGCTAACCACTGGATAGTAGGAGCTGTTTAACAGATTCTCTACGCCCATCCCTAGGGAAAACTTGTTGTTGATTCGGTATAAAGCAGAGAGATTAAGCAAGCTGACAGCGTCTACCGGTCCTTCACTGTTAGCATATAACCCGTTTGAGCGTGGCTCAAAGCGATTTCTATCGCCCGTATATACCCAATTTAGCTTAAGATCGAACTCAGAGGAAGGACAGAAAGCAATATAAGCCGTCGCTTTAGGCGGGGCGATGCGAATACCATTCATATATACTTTTGTACCGTCTTCCTGCTCTGATTTGCCTTCTACAAAGGAGTAACTTGCTCCAACCGTCCATTGCGGACTAAGAAAAGCGTCAGCTGTTACTTCATAACCATATACGCGTTCCGGCTCACGCTGCGGTACCAGGTATCCGCCAACATCAACTAAGTTCGCGCCAAACTTGGAAGTGCTAATATAGTAAGCAGCCGTAAGGTGAAAAATATCGAAACGACTGCTGATACCCAGCTCATAATTGTTCGTAATAATCGGATCCGTCTCGATACTTTCAAGCGTACTTTGCGTAGCCCTACGTAGAATACGTCCCAACTCATTGATGGCGAAGCCCTGCGAAAAGCTAATGAATGGATTTAAGAAATCGTATTTGTTATAGCGCAAACCAACATTGAACATGGTGGCGTGATACGGGATTTTACCCCCCGATACGGCTATGCTTCCCTCACCATTAGGACCTGTCGCGATGGTATTGAAATCCTTTACTTTTACATTGGCATTCTCGTAACGCACACCTCCTTTCAGCACCAAATGATTCCATAGGTCTAACTTAAGCTGTGCATAAGGTGCCAGATTAACCATGTCCATATCCGGGATGTAAACACGGCCATCGGTTAGAATTTGATTTGTTCGGTCGTTTAGCAGATCGAGCCCATAGGTAAGCTCTGCTTGGAGGTCGTCATGTATAGCCCAAGGTGTATTGAGGTTTAAACGCAAACCCTTTTTAAAAGATTGAATTTTTGTTTGTCCGGGCCCGTACCACGCGGTTCCTTGTTCAACATAACGATTCATGGAAACGAAGCGATTATAATAAGCCGTTATATCGAGTGATGTACGGTATGGCAATGCATCGTGGTGATAAGAAAGGAAAACGTTATGGTTATAAGGTGTACCCGCCGGTTCACCTGGATCATCTCCTTTGACCCCAATGGAAGGCCTCTCACGGTATTTTCCAACAACATTGACATAATCACTGTGCTGAACACTTCTAAACAGATTGTAGGATGCTGTAAGGGCGCTATGCTCATTCGGCTTATAAGCAAGCTTAATAAAGGTGTTGTAGAGATTATTTTCCCCAAGACCGTCAGCCTGTGCGTTCACTTCGCCTTTAGCATCTTTTAATACACCGGTGTAATTGTATGTTCCACTTACAACATAAGAGAATTTATCAATCGAGCCTTCGAAGAGCTGTGAAATCCGATAGCCAATCGTATTGGATGGGTGCACTAGATTTCCGCTCGTTCCGATACTGGTCGTTCCTCCAAAACGTTTTCCCACTGCCGGTGTTTTGGTAATGAAGTTAATGATACCTCCCCCGGAGCCATTGCCGTAAATTGAAGTTGCTCCCTTGATCACTTCCACACGTTCGATGACAGCTGGGTCAAGCGTACGTATATCCCGGGCCCCATTCATCAAGGGTGTCGATTGTGGAATCCCATCGATAAGCACCAATACCTGCCGACCACGTAGGGTTTGTCCGCTATTGGTGGCCTTGTTTGTTCCTGTACCTAGTCCCGGAATCGTATTTCCTAAAATAGTAGCTATAGAGGGGTTGACGTTGGTTTGTTCTTTAACCTCTTGAGCATTGAGAATACTAATAGATGAGGGTACTTCGTCGATACTCTCCGGCTTGCGGCCAGCGGTAATAACCACCTCATTAAGGGCGATATCCTGACTGAGTATAAACTCAATCTGTGTCGCGGTGTTCGTTGTGAGCTGGACTTCTTTGGTTGTTTCTTTATAGCCTATGTAGCTGGCTATCAGCTTGTAATTTCCTTCTGGTAGCGTATTTGTAACAAACTGGCCCCGTTGATCCGTTTTTAAGATGGTTTTTCGAACACCAATGCTGTCAAGGACCTTAATGGTTACATCTTGTAGCGGCGCACCTTTATCATCAATAATTAATCCTTTTAATATGACCTTTTGCGATTGTGCAAAAGAGAGGGATAGAGTAAGTAGGCATAAGCTTGCGAAAAGTAGAAGTTGCTTCATTGACGTCTTTTGTAAGATGGCTGAATTTAATCGGCACAAATGTATAGTTATTTAGACCTATTAAAAATAGCAAATTACGGGATGACAATAATATGACAGAATCGGGGCTAAAATTCTTTGTTCCCAAATTCGCTCTCCGGAAGTTTGAGTTTATTCTTCAATTTATTTAGCTGAAAACTGAGGTTTAAGAGTAGGATATCTTTTTCGTAAATATAGTTTGTAGTGGTATAGAAATCGGAACCAAAGGTTGTAATCCGTTGCTCATTAGCTTGGATGAATCCCAGATCGATATTTTGCCACTGTAGTTGCGCACTGAACCGGCCGTTCATGAAAGTTTTTTTCAGTGCGAGGTTAGGTGATATAAAACGAGAATCTCTTCCTTGAGCTGTTGGACGAGCCGACAAATAGTTAAGATTTCCTTGAACGTTAAGTGTGGAATTTATTTTATAGTCTGTGTTAAAATTGATGGCATAGACCCAATCGCTATTGGCTACATCGATCTGTTCATCGAATAACGTCCCTTTTATATGGTACTTATATAGATTGGCGCCTAAATAAATTTGCCATTGCTTGGTTATCTGTGTATTGATACCCGTTTCCAGACCATAGCTATAGGCCTTGCCCGCATTCGTATAGATACGATTTAAAATCGTATCCGTATATACGCTATTTACCCGTTGAATGGGGTTTTTAATATCTTGATAGTATAAGGTGGAGAAAAATGACCCCTTTTTGAAAGTTTTGATAAGCCCTAGCTCTGCCAGGTATATAAACTCGGGTAATAAATCAGCATCTCCCTGCTCCAAGGTTTCTGAATGTTCACGCTCAGGTATAGGGTTCAATTCAAAATTATTGGTTCGCTGCACTCTTCTACTGACGCCGGCTTTTGTTTGCCACCCGCTGCTAAGTGTATAAAGTATATTGGCTGAAGGGAATAAATTGTCCAAAGTAAGTACATGAGGTGCCTCTTCCCCTCGCAAGTTTACATTACGATTTGCATGTTCGTAGCGTAAGCCTCCCGTATATTCGAACTTTTTATGCTTACCGGCGTATTGGCTATAAAGCGAATGAATGGAATTCCGAGCGTCTATTAGACCAGAAAATTCCGGATCAACGACGAAAGTATCTCCCTGTTTTGTTGAGTAAATAAAATCTCCGTTTTGCTTGTCTTCCCTGAATTGATAGCCACTTTCCCAGCTTCCTTCGCCAATTTTTACCGAATAATCCAATTTAGCTCGTAATCCTTTGAGCGGGTTTTTATAAGTGTTAAGAGTATGTTGAACGGTCGTATTCCCTTCTATATTTTTATTATCTGTAGAACCGTATAAGTCGGCATATTCGTAGAGTAGCGAAAGAGACAGGTTGGATCGATCATTAAATTGATGGGTATAACCAAAATTTCCGAGTACAAAGTTACCTTGTTTTGTTTGGAGATTAGCATTAAAATAGGAAGTCCTTCCTATAACTTGCTGATTTTCCAAATCTATTTTGGTATTGTTATAGTAAATATCAGCCACACGATCCTGAAATTTGTGTCCTGCAAAAAATCCGATTGAGAACGTGTTCTTCTCATCTGCTTTAAATTCGATATTAAAGCGTCCGCCGTAATTGTACTTATCAAAGCTGCGCTCACCATTCGACGGAAAGGTAGTTTTAATTTGATTGATAATCGTATAAACGTCGCCCTCTCTGAACCCGGCGTTATCATTGCGAAGGTAGTTAGCACTTGCCGTTAAATCCCATCGGTTATTTTTATAGTTGAAGGAAATATCAGTGCCATAACGTTTTTGACTTTCTTTATTATTGTAATCGTTAAAACTGGGAAAGCCAGTTTGTAGGTTTATCGCAAGAAAAGAACCGTTATCCACTCCTGTTTTTGTAGTGATATTGATAATACCACCTTTACCATCCGGATCGTATTTTGCTGATGGGGCGGTAATCAGTTCAATATTTTCCACGACATTAGCGGGAAGTTGACTTAATATCGTCTGCACATCCGTTTGTACTGCTTTACCGTTTATCAATACCAAAAAGCCACTAGACCCTCGTAATGTAATTTCTCCCTGCCCATTGATCGCTATTGATGGCATATTTTTGATAATATCGATAGCAGTTCCACCCTTTGCCGTCTCAAACTGGTTTGCTTTGTACACTTGCTTATCTATCTTATGATAATTTAGATTGGGTTGAGCTGAAACAACCACCTCGTTTAAAAAGGTAGCGGATGGTTTCAATTCTATTGCTTTTATAGCTAAATGTTCGCCTGCATGGAGCGGTGTCAGTTTGATTACCTGCGTTTCATAACCTAAAAATCGTATTTTAAGCAGGTATTGTCCTGCTTTTAATTTTGCGAGTGAGAAAGCGCCGCTTTCATTTGTCATAACGCCATCTACAAAAGCTGAATCATGATTGTTTTGATGTATGCTTACACTTGCGTAGCTTATTGGGCTATGGCTTAACGAATCATATACTTGGCCGGAAACTTGAGCTTCTTGAGCCAAAGCGGAAGATGAAAGAAAAAATAATAAAAAAGAAAGTACGTACAGATTTTTCATACTTGCGCTAAGCTAGGATAGTTATCGCGATAAAAATGGTGAAAATCGATCTATCTTTGGTAATTTATGATAAAGCACGAAACTGATGCGGTGTTATGTTCGTGTGCTTTTTGAAAAACTTTACAAAATAGGACGGATCGTTGAATTGCAGTCGGAAAGCAATTTCGCTAATGGTAAGGTTGCTGAACTGTAAATAACGTTTGGCTTCAGAAAGGGTAAAGGCTTCGACAATCTTCTTTGCTGATGTTCCAGCCACCTTATAACAAATGTCATTAAGCACTTTCGACGGAATGTTTAGCTTTTCAGCATAAAAGCTTAGATTTCTATTGGTTCCCTCGGTTGTCGAAATCAGATCAATAAATAATGCATATAGGTCTAGGTATCTATTGTCAATATCCTGCTTGAGCCCCTCTTGTAGTAGGGTGCCTAAAATACTCTTCAATAATCCCTCGATAATTAAATCCTGAAAATGCTGCTCTTGCGAATATACATGGTAGAGGCTTTCGAAAAGGTTTCGAATCGGTTGAATATCGTGCTGGAGGGGCAGATGTTCAATTCTCCAGAACAAATGAAACAGGGCTTTTAGTTCGGTGTCTTTACTATGGTTTATAAATTCATCCTTTATAATCAGAACAAAGCCTTCGGGTTCGCTGACGATATCCCAAGCGTGGATTTGGTTCTTTTTTAGGATGAAGATAGCGGGTGCAGCGATAGGATAGGCGGTACTATCTATCAGATGCACACCGTCACCCTTCCATAGAAAGATGACTTCGAAATAGTTTTTATGCTTGTGGGGTTCGGTATTCCGTATATGCTTTCGAAAAGGTGCTATTTTAAATGTTTTGTCTAAACCTATTTTCTCTTTTATCTTAAATGCCTGCATTCTTCATCGCTATATGATTCGTCTATAAAAATAAGAAGGGTCCACTTAATTTCTGCAATTATTCTCTATAAAAATAGTAGATTATTTAGTGCCAATTTTAAGTGACAGACGAGAAATGATGAGATATAGTTTTGCACGACAGATAAAAGATAGATAAAGCACCTATGTTCGTACAAGCTTCGTACGTTGTTCGCGTAGATAAGGATCTATTGGGAATCAACAGCGAATCACCTAGGAGTTTAAAGGGTTCGCGGTCGGATAGAAGTCCCATCTGATTCGCTGTTGATACGGTTTGAGCCCCAGATGGATGGGGCTAAACACCTACAAATTAAAATACGATTGCGAGGCAGAAAGGCTTAGTAATGACAGGGCCTGAAATTTATGTTCTAAATTCCAGGCCCTGCGAATTGTTGTTGTGTGACGAAATGCTATAGATTGTCGTTAATGTCAACAACTTCTATTTCAAATACTAGTGGAGAGTTGGCGGGTATTTTTTCATTAGCTTTATCATCGTAGCCCCAAGGTGATGGGGTTACAAAACGGATCTTAGATCCTTTTTTCAATCCTGAGCTTGTCAATCCAAAGGTCGGCATGTTCTGACCATTATAAGTAAATGAGCTTGGTATGAAAGCATATACCCAGGCAGGGATAATGTTAGAACCTAAATTGGTTTTAAACGTTTTTTTGTTGGCTAAAGAATCACTTGTTTGATCAAATACAGTTCCATTCAGTAACTGCCCTTTGTACTTTACTTCAATAGTAGGCGCTACAATTTGACCTATTGAATTCAATTTGTAGGTATAAGAATCAGATTGACCTGGCTCCAATACCTCGTACCAAATACCCGTACTATCACTACGCCTTGGATTGGTCCATCCATTGTCAGGGTCTTGAACATAGGCTCTCAAGATCGGTTCTTGTTCGGCAAGTACTTTCCGTATGCGTGCTTGTCGGATGGAATCCTGTCTTTCCTGTTCCCTTCTTATTTCATCGAAATCAGTTTTATTACAGGCTGAAAAAGCAATTAGCACCCCAAAAAGTAGAAATAGAATTTTGTTTGTGTGTTTCATTTGTATATACGTTAATTTTTTCCTTGGTATTGTTCAGGTTGATTGATAACATCTGAATAATCCTTGTCGACCTTTTAACGTTTATATACTGACTTTCGCTACAATAAATTGTTTTAGCGGAAAATTGATATTGATAGCGTCGGATAAATCTAACCTGCCTGATTAAAAATTAATGGTTTTCTGCGATTGAAAAACAACGGATAAGATTTTAGCTTAGCGAAAACTCTATCAATAATAAAACATATGAAATTAATATTAAGCAGTTTGTGTTTTCTGCTCATTGCGGGATTCTTATTTGCACAAGGAAATGAAGTGCAGGAACAAAAAGAAAACATGTTCATTGAAGTAAATTCCAAAAATGAGCAAGTGCTAAAAACAGCCGACGAATTGTCGGAGCGATTGAAAGAATGGAATTACTGGCATCTGGTCTCTGCACCGGAACAGTCGGATTTGCAGATGCGCGTTCATATAGAAGCTTCTAAGGGAATCACAGCAACTTCATGGGGAGGTACATCATACGCATTGAGTGCAAAAATAATTGACCAAAAAGGAGAGGTACTTTGGGAATCCACTACCTATAAAGCCAGTCCTAATGGAATGAATGGCTTCAATGCAGGAAAGGCTGTGGTGAAGAAACTGATGCGTGATTTGAAAAAGAAATATCCGCAAAAATGACCCGACTGTTCTGACCTTCGGCGGAAATCCCAAAGATTTATTTTTATTGATTCTAAATAAGAGGAAGATATTTTTATATTTGCCTCTCTTTAGAATTAGTTTAAATAATATCAAATGAAATATCAACTTTTCCTTTTATTCAGTTTCCTTTCTTTGTCCCTTAGCACTAGGGCCCAATCCAATCATACGCAAAACAAACTTCAAGGTGTTGTAAAAGATCCCAATGGTAATTCATTGGCGGGTGTGACCGTTTGGCTAAACGATAAGATGACGTTAACTAAAACGGATAGTGAAGGATACTTTCAATTCATGGCAAGACCTGGCGAATATATATTGCACCTAAGTTTTGTTGGCTACAAACATTATCAAGCAAAAGTGTCTGTTAAAGAGGGGGAAGGCCTTTCATTGGATATAGTACTTGAATCAAGTCAAGAAGCATTGCAATCGGTAGAGGTGATAGGGCGCAAAGAAAGCGGGTACAAAAACACCAATAGTTTTAGCGGAACGAAAACAGCGACTCCCATTAAGGAGACTCCGCAATCCATCAGTTATGTAACCAAAGAAACCTTGGACGATCAGCTGGCCTTTAAAACCAGTGATGCTATCAAGAATGTGAGCGGTGTGAACCAGTATTCGTATAATAATAATGATTTTGTATTGAGGGGCTTCCGTGCAAGTAACACCCTAATAAACGGCCTGCGTATTTCAACCCGTGGTTGGGCCCAGAACCTGCTACCTTATGTCGAGCGCATTGAAGTAATTAAAGGACCTGCTTCTGCACTTTTTGCCAATACCGATCCGGGAGGTACTATTAACACGGTCACTAAAAAACCCTTAGATGAGGCGCGTAAATCAATCAATTTTACAACCGGGAGTTATAACACTTATCGAACCACGATGGATTTTACAGGTCCGATGAACGATAGTAAAACGCTATTGTATCGGCTTAACTTGGCTTATCAGAATGCGGAATCCTTTCGTATACTGCAAGATGGTTCAGCACTGGTATTGGCCCCTTCTTTTTCGTTTATACCAAACGATCGAACACGTGTTAACTTCGATTTGGTATATCAATATAATAAAGGTCGACTCGATCGAGGGCAACCGATTTTTGGGGCCTCTTCCGGTACGGATCTGTATTCGACACCGATATCCTTTGCCATTGGACGGAAAAATGATTACCAAAATGAGTTGAATCTATTTTCAACCATTTCGTTACAACATCGGTTTTCTGACCATATCACTTTTAACGCATCTTATCTTAAATCTTTTTATGATGAAGACTTATTGGAACATCGTACATCGAATCAATATGCAGTAGATTCATTGGGAAATCAAATCCCTACATTAATGGGCATGCAAACGATACGACGTCTGCGGAAAAATTATATTGATAATCTGAGCACTTATTTTAATTTTGATTTCAACACCGGGCCTTTTGAACATAAACTCCTGATCGGTTATGATCATATCGAGGAAACCTTTCCAAAAGGTAACTCTACCTATAATGCCAGTGGCTTTTTAAGCAGCGATGGAACGCGAACCTATAGTACTTATGATCCGCAGCATCCGGAACGATATCAGTTTGCAAATGGGATTCCGGTGCCTAATGTGCCTTATTTCGATTTAGCAGATCCGGATTATTCTATTTCAGAGATTTCGCAATATATGAATGTACCGCGAGAGGAAACGCCGACTAAGTATTTCGTAAACGGGGTATATGTACAAGAACAATTGAAATGGAATAGGTTGCAAATTTTATTGGGCTTTAGACAGGAATTCTATACAGATATACTCAATTATACAAAGGCTGATGAAAGGCATGTGCAACAGAAGGCCTTCATTCCAAGGCTTGGCATCGTGTATACACCAATCGAACCTGTGAGCTTTTATGCAACCTATACGGAGGGTTATCAACCCCAAACAGCCAGTACTATAGGCGATCCGGAGACTTACGGTGGTCCGTTTGACCCACTGATCAGTAATATGGTAGAAGCTGGTGCAAAAATGGAATTCTTTCATAAAGGTCTATCAGTTACTACGGCGGTCTATCGCATTGAACAAAACAATATCTTAGTTAATGCAGGAGCGGAGGGAAATCCGGACCTACTTCGGCAAATAGGGCAACAGCAAGCCAAGGGGGTGGAGGTGGAAGCGTATGGAAGCATAACGTCTAACTTTAGTATAACCGGTAATTTCTCCTATAACATAGCAAAGATAACCGAGAGTGATGATGTGAGTGAGATTGGTGAAATGATGCCGAATGCGCCGAAGAGCCAGGGAAATATTTGGATGAAGTATAATTTTATGAGGGGTGCGCTCAATGGAATCGGTGTAGCTCTTGGCGCAAATTATGCGACGCGTAGAAATACAAACAGTGATATCTTGCAGTTACCCTCTTACTGGGTTGTTAACGCTGCGTTGTACTACCGTATTGATAAATTCAAAATACAAGCGAATTTTAATAATCTTCTCGATAAAACGTATTGGGTGGGTGGTTTCGACTTCAATCGACTTTTTCCTGGAGCACCTCGGAATCATTTGGTGTCAATTGGTTATACCTTCTGATTGTAAAAGCAATTAGTGCAATAAATGGTTTTAGAAGAGCGGGTCAACTCGCTCTTCATTGTGTAATAGTGAGCAAATGCGACAAAAGCGTATCATTCGCGTTCCAATGGATTTTTCAGTCCAATAATTTGGTAATTTAGTTTGTCAGATTAAAAAACCTATTATGCACAGTAGAAGGATAAACCATAATCAACGAAACAGTAAACGAAGACCTAGGCATGGAATTACATTCATTGAAAAACAAAGTACACTTGATTTTTCAAGCATTTTACTGTTTTCTTTCATTATTGTACTATTGGTCGCAATTTTTTCAGTTGATGATACGGATATTGTAACCTGGCTGAACGCCTTTACCAAACGATGAGCATCAGTGTTTACCGGTGTTCATCGCTTGTCTTTAATCTTTTGATCTTTAAAAAGGAAAAGAAATAAAACGAATACGAGCGAAGCAATGATTGCGGGAGAAATCCATAATTGCTTCCAAAAATTAACCACTTGTTGTTCTTTCAAATATTCGGTAATATATCCTGCAACCCAAAAACCGATTAGCATACCCACACCGTACATAGCGATGGTAACCAGCCCTTGGGCAGATGATTTAAAGCGATCACCGGCAATGGTATCGGTATAAATTTGTCCAACAACAAATAAAAAATCATAACAGACTCCATGCAATAAAATAGCCGTTATCAACATGAAGGATAAATTATCAGCGTTTCCATAAGCGAAGAGGAGGTAGCGTATAATCCATGCCGCAATACCTATAAGGATTGTTTTTTTATAACCTAATCTGGAAAAAAAGAAAGGGATAAATAATAAGCAAATAGCTTCTGAAAATTGTCCTAAAGCCATTTTGGCGGTTGGATTCGGTAGACCGATAGCGGTTAAAAAGGGATTAGCATTCTGGTAGTAAAAAGCTAGCGGTATACAAATGAGGATGGCTGAAGTAAAGAAAATTAAAAAATCTTTCTGTTTTAGCAACTGTAGCGCATCTAAACCTAAAAGTGATGCCATGCTCTTGTTTTTTTCAGTCTTAACAGGCGGCGTAGCCGGTAAGGTAAAACTAAATAAGCCCAGGAGTAGGGATGAGAAACAGCCTAAAAGAAAGGTGTATTTAAGGGCGCCTGAGGCAATAGCCTCACTTTTATCCCAATGGAAAATATAACTGATGGTTATCCCCGCAATAATCCACCCAATAGTTCCCCATACGCGGATTGAAGGAAATTGTTGGCGTGGATTGGGTAAATGCCTAAAGGAAATGGCATTGCTGAGTGCTAGCGAAGACATATAAGCAATAAAATAAGCCA
The DNA here is from genome assembly GCF_008245145.1 of Olivibacter sp. LS-1. GTDB lineage: Bacteria > Bacteroidota > Bacteroidia > Sphingobacteriales > Sphingobacteriaceae > Olivibacter > Olivibacter oleidegradans. The sequence continues at coordinate 2,689,633 of NZ_CP041643.1, forward strand.
AAACATAAGGATAAAAATCACTTGCTTGAGTGGCTTGGTACATTAAAAATAACAAAAAGGCCCCAAAAAAGTGCAATATACCGAGCAGTCGCTCCGCTCGAAAATACTTATCGGCAATCAGTCCGATAAAGAAGGGGGCAATAACGGCACCTAACGAGTGTGTGGAAAATATATTGGCCATTTCAAACCCGGTGGCTTTTAAGTTGCTTGTTAGGTAAGTGCCTAATGTGACAAACCAAGCGCCTTTGATGAAATACTCTAAAAACATCATAAAGGACAGTTGGATGCGGAGCGAAAAATTCATGCAAGTTTCAGTGGTTTTTTTCCTAAATTAGTGAAAGTTTTAGAATTTGTTGAAGAATTTTTTAAAGAACTACCATATAGATCCTAATATATTTGACCCTCGAGCATGACAAATGACTTCTAATTTACCTAAACATGTTACCATAGATGCTTTCGTATTAGCGGGCGGGCAGAGCTCCAGAATGGGAGAAGATAAGGGGTTGATACCGCTGAATGGCAAAGCTATGGTGTCCTATATTATCCAAACGCTGCAAAAAGCAAGGCTATCGGTAAAGTTAATCGCTAATCATGCTGCTTATCGAAATTTCAGCCTTCCTGTATATGGTGACGTGGTCATTAATAAGGGGCCGATGGGTGGTTTGCTAACCGCTTTGGAGAATACCTCGGCAGATTTGGTACTTTTAGTAGGGTGCGATATGCCGCTTATATCAGTTGAAGCAATAGCATACTTAATCTCATCCATTGATCGTGAGCATTTAATTGTTTCCATGATTAATAATAAACCCAATCCCTTATTTTCATTATATCCGAGTAGTTTAAAAACTGCGGTCAGAGAACATGTTATGGCGGATCAATTGAAGATGACCGATTTCATCCTAAATAATAAAACAACCCTATGTAAAACTTTTCCTGGACACATGAGTGGGTGTTTTCAAAATATAAACGATAAAGCAGCGCTGCTTGCGTTAGAAACAAATTGGGAGAAAGCAAAACTTGATATCCTGAAATTTTGATAAGCGTAGGCGCTACAGTTCTTTGTTTTTTTTATGTAAAAAAATAAGGAATTTGACTGCTTGACTTTTATTGTGAAAAATAAAAAAGAGTCGACATAAACGTAGTTGAGCTGTTATTATTTAGGTGAATGTGTAGTGCTGAATGCTTTGCGGCAAGTTTTGCGATTCGGTTTATGGTGATGATCATGTTTTTTGTGCTTAATCGGAAAAATAAATCTTAAAACGGATGCGTGGCTAAGTTTTCAATTAAACGAAAGTTTATCTAAGTTTGTGCGCTAAAAAATAATAAGAACATATGGATTTTGCAATAATTGCTGCAGGTGAGGGCTCTCGTTTAGCGAAAAGCGGTTATCCTTATCCAAAGCCTTTGGCTAGGTTAAATGGCATACCCTTGATAGAGCGCTTGATCACTACTTTTGTAGCTCATGGCGCCGATACAATCCATATCATCGTTAACGAAGAATCAACGGAGCTGGCTGAATCGTTGCATTCAAATCGCGAGAATACGCAAATACGGGTTGTGCAGAAAAGCACGCCAAGCTCGCTGCACAGCTTTTACGAATTACTAAAGGAAGTACCGAATATAGAAGAGTTATGCGCAACTACGGTAGATACGATCTTTAAAGAGGAAGAATTTGGCGCTTATTTAGAGGAATTTAGGCGCAATACCTCATTGGATGCTTTAATGGCAGTTACCCCATTTGTAGAGGATGAGAGTCCTTTATATGTGAGAACGAATGCAAGTGGTGATGTAATGGCCTTTACTGACAAAAACGAGGACAGCACGAAGATACTTGTATCTGGCGGGATTTATGCCTTGCGGCGAAAGGCTTTAGCTTGTGTGCCTAAGGCAATTGACAATAATATTGAACGTATGCGCAATTTTCAGCGCCTACTATTAGAAGAGCACTTAAACGTGAAGGCATTTACCTTTGATAAAATAATAGATATTGATCATTTAGCGGATTTACAATTGGCTGAAACATGGTTAAATGATTAAAAATATCTCAATAAATAAGAAGTGAAAAATATTAAAATATTAGGCGTTCGACGAGGAAGGACCTTTTCTCCAAACCACATAGGAAATGACGAAGCTATTTTTTTGTTAAGTGTAGAGGCATTAAAAAAAGAAGGATACGATGTTCATATCTACACCGAGGAAGAGTTTCTTCAGGATGAGACGATTGCTGCTGATACATATATCGTTTCGATGGCTCGTGAGAAAGCTGTTGTAAAGAAGCTACAAGATTTAGAAGAGAAAGGAGCTTGTGTAGTCAATTCAGCTTTTGGAGTGGAGCATTGTTTTCGGACGAATATGACTAACCTACTGTTAGAAAATAAGATTCCCTACCCGAAGAGTATTATTGTGTCGACTGATTGTCGCGATGAGCGCTTATTTAACGAGTTCCCACAACCGGGGGTCTGGATCAAACGTGGCGATTTTCATGCCATCCATAAAGAAGATGTTACTTTTGTTTCCTCAAGGGAAGAAGGTTTGGAAATTTTGAGGGAATATGCATTAAGAGGAATTCCCGATGCTGTTATCTCGAAACATTTGGCCGGTGATTTAGTGAAATTTTATGGCGTTAGAGGAACCGACTTTTTCTTTTGGTTTTACCCCTATGAACATAATCACCATAAATACGCGCATTACGAACAGATAAATAGTAAACTGGTATATAACCCCTTTGATGAGAATAAGTTGAAACAAATAGCGCTGGATGCAGCGGCCGTTCTTAATGTACACATCTTTGGTGGAGATGCAATCATTGATCCACAGGGAAATATCATAGTCATCGATTTAAATGATTGGCCCAGTTTTGCTCCTTGCCGGGAACAGGCTGCGTCTGCTATAGCCCAACTTTTAACAAATATCTTCCAGAAACAGTTAGATGGAATCATTGCAAGTGAAAAATAAAAAGCAAGAGAATAAAGACATTTTTGAGAGTTCATTAAAATCTAATGATACCGAAGAAAAAATAGATATCTATTTTTATCGGCCTATAGGACTTCAAATCGCTTTTTTCTGCCAAAAAGTAGGTTTAACACCAAATGCTGTAACTATTATCAGTATCTTTTTTGGGGTAGCGGCGGGTATCCTTTTCTATTATCCTTCGCTAACTATTAATGTGGTTGGCATGTTACTTTTAATGTTCGCAAACTCACTGGATAGCGCCGACGGACAGTTGGCGCGTCTCACGAACAATAAGAGTAGATTTGGCAGGATTCTTGACGGTTTCGCAGGCGATTTCTGGTTTGCTTCTATCCATATCGCGATATGCCTCCGGGCTATGAATGAAGGTTGGTCTGCTGCTGTTTGGATTTTCGGTATCCTCGCGGGTGTATCTCACTTGGTTCAATCGGCCATGGCAGATTATTATAGAAATGTGCATCTTTTTTTTATAAAAGGGACTAACGGAAGTGAATTAGATAACAGCAAAGATTTGCAGGAAGAGTATGATCAGATGAGCTGGTCTAAACAGGCATGGACTAAGTTTGTTTCCAGAGGGTATTTGAACTATACCAAAATGCAGGAACGTTTCTCTCCCAACTTACAAAAGCTGTTAGGTATTATCCGTAGCGACTTTAAAGAGGGCTTACCTGCAAAACTAATTCATGATTTTCGGCAAATGAATAAGCCACTGATGAAGTACACGAACATTGTACAATTCAATACCCGTGTTATTTTTCTTTTCTTGTGGCTCTTTATTGATTATGCTTGGATTTACTTCTTTTTCGATTTGTTTGTCCTGAATCCTATTTTGATCTATATGTGCAACCGGCAGGAAAAAGTAAGTGCACATTTTTATGAGCGCATTAATGAATATAAAGCGTAAATGGCTAGCAAAGTTTACAAGATACTTTTCTTTGTTATAGGTATTGCAACCCTATGCTACATGGTATACGCACTGGGGGTGGATGTCATTTGGGATAATATAAAAAAGACAGGCTGGTGGTTTTTACCCGTCATCGGTAGTTGGCTTCTTATATACATATTGAATGCCATCGCTTTTAAAGCGATTATTCAAGAACCCCGAATCCCGGCAAGTAATCTTTCCTTTGCATCAGTACTAAAGCTGACAATTAGTGGCTATGCCATTAACTATATTACACCTTTTGTTGCGTTGGGTGGTGAACCTTATCGTATTATGGAATTGAAACCGCGACTGGGAATTCAAAAAGCGAGCTCGTCTGTTTTGTTATATAGTTTAATGCACATGTTCTCTCATGTGTTGTTCTGGCTGGCGTCCATTATATTAATCCTGATTTATGTTCCTATCAATGCCATTATGGTAATCGGATGTTCCGTCATGTTCATCACGGGCGTTGTTTTGTGTTATTGGTTCGGACGGGTTTATAAAAAAGGATTTACCTTAAGTACTTTTAAGGTATTAGCCAAAGTCCCTGGCTTGAAGCGTAAGGTGGGCGACTTTGTTGCCGAAAAACACGATAGCCTTAAAGAAATTGATAACCAGATTACAGAATTATACGCACAGAGAAGAGAACGTTTTTTCAAATCATTAGCCTTTGAATTTATCGCCAGAGTAGTCGGTTGTCTCGAGATTTTTTGTACAGCGAAAGCGATAGGCTTGAATATGAGTATAGTGCAGTCCCTTATTATTAGTTCAGGTTCATCTTTATTTGCCAACCTTATCTTCTTCTTTCCGATGCAATTGGGTACTAGAGAGGGAGGGCTGGCCTTAGCACTGAAAAGTGTGGGGATGCCTGCATCGGCCGGGATTTTCATTGGTATTATTATGCGTATCCGCGAAGTCGTTTGGATTATTATCGGATTGGCACTCATGCGTATATCTAAAACCAACACCGAAGCGAACGAAACATTGGAAGAGATTAACAATAACATCAATATTCAGTAAATATGATTAAAGGCTTATTATTTGATTACGGTGGAACAATCGATACGAACGGTCGGCATTGGGCAAATGTGATTTGGGGGGCGTATCAGGCCGCGGGTGTTGAAACAAGCTTTGAACAATTTATGGAGGCTTATACCTTTGGCGAAAAATCGTTGGCTATTCATCCGATTATTAAGCCGCACCATATTTTCAGTGAGGTGTTACATTTAAAAACTCAGCAACAATTTTCTTACCTTAAATTGGCAGAGGGTGAGTACTCAAAAATAGAAAAAATCGTTAGCCACTGCATGAAGTTAGTTCTTACGACGGTAACAGAGGCTAAGAGAACACTCGACTTATTAGCTGAAACATATCCGATGGTGTTGGTGTCTAACTTTTATGGAAACATCCAGTCGGTATTGGCCGATTTTGGGTTAGCTGACTATTTTAGTGACATTGTGGAATCAGCTATAGTTGGGGTACGCAAACCTAATCCGGCGATTTATCAGCTCGGAGTGGACCGAATCGGTTTAAATTCAGCAGAATGTGTTGTTATAGGCGATTCTTTCAAAAAGGATATTATTCCTGCTAAGGAAGTTGGCTGTAAAACCATTTGGCTTAATGTCGACGGCATTCAAGAGGACCTCTCGGTTGTTGGAAATGAGTTTGCTGATGTGCAAATTACCGATTTTGCTCAGCTTCCCGAGGCTCTTCAAAACATAAATACACAATTTGTTATATAAATAGCTTAACCTCTGTGTTCTCCCACGGAGAGAGCCGTAACATTGCCTTTATCATATATACGGTAAAGTAACTAAAACATTTATTTATTAAATTTGATAGCTGGAATAGGTTTGCCGCATAAAAATGGTAAATTGCTATCTAATTATGAATAAATAGATTGTGATATATAAGTTACGATCTAAACCACATACCGATTATGATAGAAAGCTTGATTAAGCAAAAGATTAGAAATTTATTGCCAGGCTATTTTGCAATGGTTATGGCGACGGGTATCATTTCAATTGCTTCGCTTTTAGTTGGTTTCGGCGTCTTAGCTTGGTTACTATTCTATTTCAACATTTGTTTTTTTTTCGCTTTATTTTGGTTATTCATTTATCGGATTCTATATTATCGTGCTGAAGTGTGGCAAGACTTTAAGAGCTATCAAAGAGGCCCCGGCTTTTTTACTATCATAGCAGCCTTGTGTATTATGGGAAATCAGCTTATCTTGTTTTATCAAGCTTTTACGCTCGCTGGCATAGTACTTTTATTGGCCTTACTCATTTGGCTATTGATAGGTTATGGGTTCTTTTTCCATATAACAGTAACGGAAGAGAAAAAGCCGCTAAAAGAAGGAATTAATGGTACATGGCTCGTATTCATTGTGGCTATACAAGCCTTATCCGTACTTATTTCTTTTATTGCCAAGGAATTAGGAGAACTAAGCTATGTTGGTTTGTTTATAGCTTTATGTTTCTTTTTGTTGGGATGTGTCTTTTATCTCTACATCATGTCTCTCATTATATATCGTCTGTCTTTCTTTTCTTTACATGCCACTGAATTTGGTGCTCCATACTGGATCAACATGGGGGCAACAGCCATTTCGACGCTGGCAGGATCCATGCTTATTCTGCACGCAGGTGATTTTGCCTTTCTGTCTCAGATTCTTCCCTTTTTAAAAGGCTTTACGTTATTCTATTGGGCTGCAGGTACTTGGTGGATACCCTTATTATTGTTATTGGGTTTTTGGCGACATGCGATCAAGCGCGTGCCCGTTCCGACCAGTGCAAAGGGTTATGATCCTACCTATTGGGCTATGGTTTTTCCATTGGGTATGTATACGGTTTGTACGTATCGATTAAGTGAGGCCTTATCTATTACATTTCTTAAATTCATTCCAGCTGCCTTTATATATGTAGCATTATTTGCTTGGGTTGCCGTCGCATTAGGATTTATCAGGTATCTATTGTCTCTTGTTCAAAAAGAAACACAAACATAAAGTGGTTTAAATCAGTCACAAAGCAAACAATTACCGGAAAGGATTGTTAAACGGGAGGTGACGTTTGAGTGAAGCGAATCATTTCATATTTACTTAAATTATGTATAAACTCTTCCAAACCTTAAATCGTCGTGCTTTTGTTAAAGCGTTATTAATGACGATTTTAGTGATCGTTTTCGTTTGGGTCGGGTCGCGCAAGCTTCAAAATTTTGATCCGGCACTAATAGCTTATTTAACGGGTACCATCTTTGCTGTTTTTGGAACGACCTATCGGTATGCGGTCTGGACTCAGCGGCCACCTACAAAACTTTATTGGCGTAGAAGTGTTGGATTTCTCTTCAGCGTACATTTTTTTCCTTACTTATGGAACTCCATCCGATTGTTTTTTCGAAATATTCTTTTTCAACGATTTATAGCTTATCGGAGTAAAACTAGATGGTTTGGTCATTTTCTACTGTCGAGTGGCTGTTTGATGGCCTTTGCCATTACAATACCACTTACCTTTGGGTGGATACATTTTGAACTAAAGCCAGGCGATGACACGACCTATCATGCGATGCTGTTCGGTTTTGAGGCAGGAACGTTCAGCCTGGGATCTCCTTTAGCTTTTATCGCCTTTCACTGTTTGGTGTGGTGCTCTGTCTTGGTTACTATTGGTGCAGTGATTATGATGAAGCGCCGATTTACAAATGGTGGATTAATTGCTACGCAAACTTTTGATGATGATTTATTGCCGTTGATTTTGTTGATCGCCATTTCGGTTACGGGATTAGGAATTTCTTATGATTATACGTTTTTAGAGGGTAAAACATACCAGTTTATGGCCGTTACACATGCGATAACGGTCATATTATTTTTGCTGTGGCTACCTTTTGGAAAATTCTTTCACATTTATCAGCGTTTCGCGCAATTGGGCGCTAACTTATATAAAATTGAAGGGAGGCGGCGAGGAATGGCTGTATGCCCACATACTAAAAAAGAATTCGCATCGAAAACACATATCGAAGATTTGAAAAAGGTAACACAAGAGCTCGGATTTGACTTCAGCAAGCCCGATGGTTCAAGTCATCTTGATTTGAGTCCTGAAGGTAAACGCGCCGCTTTAGCAAGAGCGCATTTTCAAGTGAGAAAGGAATCAGGAAGCTTCTTTGGTTAATTAAGAGATAAGGTAAATGGCAACACTCCCTACAACAATTGATGAGATAATCGCCCAATTCGGCCCGCACAAAGCATATGCTCCCCAAGCCGGTTTTTACGGCTCTCACGAGCCTGACAGCCTGGTGAAGACCCATTGCTGTTATTGCGGCATGCAATGTGGTATTCAATTAAAAGTGAAAGAAAATAAAGTAGTTGGATTTGAACCTTGGATGGAGTTCCCGTTTAACGAAGGACGTTTGTGTCCAAAAGGGGTAGAGCGTTATCTTCAGAATAACCATCCGGATAGATTACTAGCCCCTTTAAAACGAGTGGAGGGAAAGGGCTTTCAACAGGTGTCTTGGGACTATGCGATGGATAAAACCGTGGGAGAAATCAAACGCATACAGGAAGCCTATGGTAACAACGCATTCGCTATGTTAAGCGGTGTTTCGCTGACAAACGAAAAAAGCTATATGATTGGCAAATTTGCCCGGGTAGCTCTAAAAACTGCTAATTTGGATTATAACGGTAGGCTTTGTATGGTGAGCGCGGGAGCCGGCAATAAGAAAGCGTTCGGATTGGATCGAAGCTCCAATAGCTGGGCTGACCTAGCACATGCGGAAGTTATCATTGTGGCGGGGGCCAATATCAGCGAAACCTTTCCTACATTGACCCATTATATTTGGCGTGCGCGGGATAATGGTGCCAAATTGATCGTTGTAGATCCGCGTATTATACCCTTGGCACGTACGGCCGATTTACATTTAAATGTAATACCAGGAGGAGACTCTGCTCTTTTTGGAGCAATGCTTAAGATATTGGTTGACAATGATTGGCTCGATCACGAATTTATTGCCAATTATACAAGCGGTTTTCAGGAAGCAATAAATGCCGTAAGGGATTATGACTTGGACTGGGCGGAAAAGTATACGGGCGTAGCTAAAGAGAAAATCTTTGAAGCGGCACGCCTTTGGGGGAAGGCGAAGACTAGCTTTTTGCTTCATGCTCGCGGAATTGAACATCACACAAAGGGGGTAGATAATGTATTGAGTTGTATTAACCTGGTATTGGCAACGGGACGTATAGGTAAGCCTTATTGCGGTTATGGCACGATTACTGGCCAGGGTAACGGTCAAGGTGGACGGGAACACGGACACAAATGTGATCAGCTGCCAGGCAACCGTGATATTACCAACCCGGAACATCGTCAATACATCGCTGACGTGTGGGGAATCAGCGAACAGGAGTTGCCTGGTAAGGGGTTAACCGCCTATGAGCAAATAGAAGCTATTCATCGTGGCGAAATTAAGGGACTGATTTCTATTTGTTTTAATCCATTGGTGTCGTTGCCTAATAATAATTACGTGCGAGAAGCTTTGGAGAAACTGGAGTTCTATATGTGTATCGATAGTTTTCTGAGTGAAACAGCCCGATATGCCGATATTATTATGGCGGGGTCTCTGCATGAAGAAGAAGAAGGAACCGTTACAACTGCGGAAGGACGGGTGGTAAAGATTAATGCAGCGGTGACTCCTCCAAAAAATGCTAGAAAAGATGGCGAGATTTTAATGGAATTAGCGGGGAGACTGAATGAAGGAGATAAATTTAGTTTTGACTCCAGTGAGGCAATTTTTAATGAATTAAGATTGGCTTCAAAGGGAGGGACTGCTGACTATTTTGGCATTACTTACGAGAAAGTAGTGAATAACATGGGGGTATTTTGGCCATGCCCTTCATTAGACCATCCGGGAACACCAAGATTATGGGAAGATAGGAAATTTAAAACACCGGACGGAAAGGCCCATTTCAATGCAGTTAGTTTTAAACCGCCATCAGAAGTGATCGATACGGATTACCCGGTGGTGTTGACAACCGGTCGGGTGGTGTCGCAATACTTAAGCGGTACCTCTACTCGACGGATCGGGAAGTTGGTAGATCAATATCCCGAGCCACTTTTGGAAATACATCCCGAACTGGCGCGCCGCTATAATATTAGGAGTGGAGATATTATTCGCGTAAAAACACGAAGGGGTGAGGCCGAATTTCCGGCTCAAGTGGTAGAGACGATTCGGAAAGATACTGTATTTATTCCCTACCATTGGGGAGGCAAGCACGCTGCAAATCAGCTAACGATTGGAAATCTTGACCCCATTTCGAAGATACCGGAGTTTAAGGTTTGTGCCTGTCAGCTTATTCCAACCGGTGAGGTAGCATCTGAAAAAGTAAAAGAAACGGCTTATCAGAGTCATTTATGATGTTAACAATTAAAGGTCAATAAACTGAATATTATGCCGGAAACAAATTACAATATGGATATGGCGTTCTTTGTAGATATGCAACGCTGTATTGGCTGCCATGCTTGCGAAATGGCTTGTGCAGAATGTGAAACCAACGGACAGGAGAGTATGATTCATGTCAATTACGTCGATCGAGCAGTAAGTGTACAGACCACGGTGCAGGTTTGCATGCACTGTGAAAATCCAGCCTGCGCTAATGTTTGTCCAGCGGATGCCATTCATCAAGATGACTTTGGCGTTGTTCATTCGGCAAATACCCCAAGGTGTATCGGATGCTCGAATTGTGTACTGGCCTGTCCCTTCGGTGTTCCCAAAAAGATGGAGGAGGCTGAGTTAATGATGAAATGTAACATGTGTTATGATCGAACCAGTGCAGGTAAAAAGCCGATGTGTGCAACAGTTTGTCCTAGTCAAGCACTTTTCTATGGCACACGAGAAGAGATTGAACGGATGAGACCTAATAGTGTACCGGTGAACTCCTTTAAATTTGGAAATCAAGAAGTAACCACAAAGGTGTTCGTGATGATGCCGAAAGGAACCACTCAATTGGTAGTTAGTTGATCAAATAACTATGACGCAAAAAAACACACTTCATGACTCCGGAAATATGCCCAATTGGAAAAGGGATTTTCCAATTCAACAAAAAAAGGCGACACATGTAAGTCGTCGGGAATTCGCGAAATTTTTAGCCTTATTTTCGGGCACACTTGCTTTGGCTAATGGCATCATTGTTATACGATCTTTGCTTTTTCCGTCCAAACCCCTGGAAGGTGAGCATTTAGTTTGCCGGGAAGAAGATGTACCATTGGGGAAAATGTTTCAGTTTGAAATTGAAGGGAGCCGTGTCGTTCCCTATATACTGATTCACTTGGCAGAGGGTGAGTGGAGAGCTTTTGAGCAGAAATGCACCCATCTTACTTGTGCAGTGCGTTATAGAGACGACTTACAGAAGATCGAATGCCCCTGCCATCATGGCTTTTTCAGTGGTGATACCGGAGAAGTACTGCAAGGGCCGCCACCAAGGCCACTTCCCCAGTTAGAAGTGTTAGTGCGAGACGGAAAGGTGTATGTGAAACAAGATGCTAGTTAATTTAATAAATATGAGTGATTTTAGAACTTCACAGAACGAGGCGCATCCTAATAAAACGAACACCTTAATGCTAGGGATCATCTTACTATTGGTTCTTTTTGTAAGCATACAGATTTGGTTTCTATTCGGTGCGCTTAATAATGCGCTTCAAGATAATATCTACTTTGCCATTACCACCTTCGTTGGTTCGCTTTTGCTGGCCATAGCATCTTTCCTGCTATTGCGTTATTTACCGGATCCGTTGAAGCCGACCGATAGAAAGAAAAATAATAATTCGTAAGGAGCCGTTAAACGATGTCGCTTTGTTCCAGATCAAGTAAACGTTTCCATTCCGGGTGCCTTCTTATGAATGCAACTACTGCGGGGCATAGAGCCACTAATTTATAACCATATTGCTCTATGTAAGTGAGCGTTTTTTCTATAAGCGCTGAAGAAACGCCCTTTCCTTCCAACGCTGAAGGCACTTCAGTATGTATTAAGTAGATTTTTTTATTACGCTCCTTGTAGTCAATGAAAGCTGTTTGATTTTCTACAAGAAGTTCAAAGCGACTATTTGCTGTGTTTTTGGCCAGTTTAAGGGGGCTGAATTCTTCTTTCATTCGTTTGGGTATTACGTCGTGGACTGATTTTTGGCAAAATAACCTTTTTCCTTTCAGCCCTTGTTTTGCCTACAAATGGGCTTAGCTTCACTTAACACCACACCTTTCAACTTCCTAAACAAATCTACAATTTTGGCAATTGTTTTTATAATTATTTTCGCTCTATGGCGATAAATATTACAATCGACTGGCTTACATTCTGTAGTAAGCTATGCTACGTTCTGTCCCGCAGAAAGCGATTGTTTTGGAATGCGGCGCATTTTACCTAAGTTTGTTTGATTGACTCTTAAAACCATTTGCATGTACAAAGGATTACTCATTGCGTTGGTATCTCTTATATCACTTACCAACTTATCTGCTCAACAGCGTAGAGATTTCTCGGTTATCGCTTATTATACGGGGAATGATAAACAAATAGATCAGTTTGAGATCAACAAACTAAGTCATATTATTTTCAGCTTTTGTCATCTTAAAGACGGAGAATTGCATGTGGATAATGCAAAGGACTCTACCACGATTCAGTATCTCGTTTCTTTAAAGAAAAATCACCCTAAACTGAAAATAATGTTGTCTTTAGGGGGGTGGGGCGGCTGTGAACCGTGCTCGGAAGCTTTTTCCACGTCAAATGGGCGAACGAAATTTGCTCGTTCCGTAAAGAAAGTGAATGACTACTTTGATACAGACGGTATTGATCTTGATTGGGAGTATCCAACCATTGAAGGGCATCCCGGCCATTTATATCAAGCACAGGACAAACAAAATTTTACCGCTTTGATTCAAGAACTGCGGCAAGTATTGGGTAGCGCCAACGAATTAAGTTTTGCTGCAGGAGGTTTTCAAAAATACTTAGATGAGTCGGTAGAATGGGAAAAAATTATGCCACTGGTTGATCGGGTGAATATTATGAGCTACGATTTAGTAAATGGTTATGCAACTGTTACAGGACATCATACACCTATCTTTAGCACGCACGACAAGGAAGAATCAACCGATAGGGCCGTACAATTCTTATTGAAGAAAGGTATTCCAGCTAATAAATTGGTAATCGGAGCGGCTTTCTATACGCGTGTTTGGGAGCATGTTAATGATGTAAACAATGGACTATACCAAGCTGGAAAACATAGGAGTGGTTATGATTTTAAATCGTACGCCACGAATTTAACTACTCAGAATGGATGGGCCTATTTTTGGGATGAGAAAGCACAGGCTCCTTATTGGTATAATAAAAAACAAAAGCTATTTGCCACCGGTGATAACCTTACTTCTGTAAAAGCTAAAACCAAATACGCTTTGGACAATAAATTGGGAGGAATCATGTTTTGGGAGCTTACTTTGGATACCTTTAACGACGGCATGTTAAATGCAATCGATCAGGTCGTAAAACAATGAAGAAACTGCAATTGAGAAATGTCGATGTGGTTCGCTATGTAACGCCCTTAAGAGAGGGGGGCTCTATGCCTGCAATTGTAGAAGCGGATGACGATTTTTTATATGTATTGAAATTTAGGGGTGCCGGTCAAGGGACAAGAGCTTTAATAGCAGAACTGATTGGAAGCGAAATAGCCCGCGTACTTGGTTTGAAAGTTCCGGAATTGGTATTTGCCCATTTGGAAGCTGATTTTGGCCGCCTGGAACCAGATGAAGAAATTCAGGATTTGTTGAAATTTAGTGTAGGATTAAACCTCGGTGTGCATTATTTGTCCGGTGCTATTACCTTTGATCCGGTGATTAATACAGTAGATCCCTTGTTAGCTTCAAAAATTGTTTGGCTGGATGCTTTGTTGATGAATGTTGACCGGACTGCTAAAAATACGAATATGCTCATGTGGCATAAAGAACTATGGCTGATTGATCAGGGGGCTTCTTTATATTTCCATCATAGTTGGCATAACTGGAAGGAGCAAGCGCTAAAACCTTTCGTTCAGATTAAAGATCATGTATTGTTAAGACAGGCGACGCAGTTAAATGATGTTGATCGTTTTGCGAAGGAATTGTTGAATGAGGATTTTATACAAGAAATCGTATCGCTGATTCCAGACGACTGGTTAGGAAATGAGCCGAATTTCCAATCAACTGCAGAGCATCGTCAAGCTTATGCTTACTTTTTGAATGCACGGATAGCAAATTCTGAAATTTTTATCAATGAAGCTAATGAAGCAAGAGCGGCACGTGTTTGAGTATGCGGTGATACGCTTGGTGCCACGCGTAGAGCGCGAGGAGTTTCTGAATATTGGTGTAGTTCTCTATTGTGCTAAACATAAATTCTTGGAAATGCGGTATCATGTGGAAATTGAAAAGTGGTACATGATGGATAAACAGGTGGAAGTTGATGAGGTTATTGCTCATCTAAAATCTTTTAAGGAAATATGTATGGGTGGGCAAGCCGGAGGTACGATCGGTCGATTGGATCGACCCGATCGATTCAGATGGTTGACAGCCACTCGAAGTACCATTTTACAAACCTCAAAGGTTCACTTAGGTTTATGTGAAGATCCCGAAGCCACGTTGAGCCAGCTATTTGAGCAATTAGTACTTTAAATGCAACTGCATCTTTTTATAAGAGTTGCTAAAAATGTACCTTTGTCATCATGATCAGAATCACAAACAGCCTTATTACACCACCTTGATTCACTTCTTTAGGCTTCTAAAGGTATATGGTGCTTTCTTTTAAGAAAGCATAAGCTTCAATTCATATAATTTGTGATTTTTTCTTTTTAATTTCCTTATGTTCTTACGCTTATTCGATTTTAACCAAAAGGTTAACTATAAAAATGAAATATTGGCAGGTTTAACCGTTGCCATGACGATGATTCCCGAGTCGCTTTCTTTCGCTATTCTAGCTGGTTTTTCGCCATTAACGGGATTGTACGCGGCTTTTATTATGGGGTTTGTGACTGCTATTTTTGGGGGGAGACCCGGAATGGTATCGGGAGGAGCCGGTGCGACCGTGGTTGTATTAATCGCCCTGATGCAATCGCATGGTATGGAATATGTCTTTGCTGCGGTCGCGTTGGCAGGCGTACTGCAATTATTAGTGGGTGTTTTTAGGTTAGGGAAGTTTATACGTCTGGTGCCGCAACCGGTTATGTATGGATTTGTAAATGGCTTGGCCGTTATCATTTTTTTGGCACAGCTGGAGCAATTCAAAATAGGTGCGGGTGAAGAAAGTGCTTGGCTCGGTGGAACCGAGTTATATATTATGCTTGGATTGGTGCTACTTACCATTGCCATTGTTTGGCTCTTGCCTAAATTAACAAAGGCTGTTCCTGCATCCTTGGTTGCGATTATCGTCGTATATCTGTTGGTGTTAGGTCTTCAGATAGATACGAAAACAGTGAAGGATATCGCTTCTATCAGCGGCGGATTCCCTCCATTTCATATCCCTGCCGTGCCCATAAATTTGGAGACATTAAAAATAATCTTTCCCTACTCGTTGGTGATGGCAGGTGTTGGACTTATCGAGACCTTGCTTACTTTGAATGTGGTTGATGAAATTGTCGGAAACAGAGGGAAAGGGAATAAGGAAAGCGTCGCACAAGGTACTGCCAATGTTCTGAATGGGTTCTTCTCGGGTATGGGTGGCTGTGCAATGATTGCCCAAACCTTCGTTAATCTTTCTGCGGGTTCCCGAGCTCGCCTGTCGGGTATTATTGCATCACTTACTATTCTTGTAGTCGTCCTTTTTGGTGCCCCTGTTATCGAACGTGTACCCATGGCTGCTCTTGTGGGCGTGATGATGATGGTAGCCATCGGAACCTTTGAATGGGTAAGCCTGCGAATAGTGAATAAAATGCCGAAATCGGATATCCTGATAGGCGTATTAGTGGCTATAATTACCGTGGTACTTCACAATTTGGCTTTGGCGGTTTTAGTGGGCGTTATTATAGCTGCGTTGGTATTTGCTTGGGAAAGTGCTAAACGTATTCGGGCAAGAAAATATGTAGACGAGCAGGGGGTGAAACACTATGAATTGTATGGTCCCTTATTCTTCGGTTCTACCATGGCCTTTATGGAGAAATTCGATATAAGTAACGACCCTAAAGAAGTGATCATTGATTTTCGGGAAAGTCGCGTAGCAGATATGTCGGGTATTAATGCGCTTAATAAATTGACAGAAAAGTATAAGCTGGCAGGAAAGACGCTGCATCTTAAGCATTTGAGCGAAGATTGCAGAATGCTTTTAAAAAACGCAGCCGATGTAATTGAAGTCAATATTCTGGAAGATCCTACATACCGCGTGCCCTCTGATCAATTTTAGCTATACGAAAGTAAAACAAGAGCCGATAAAGAAACCAAAAGCGAACAGCACTGGTGGTGGTTTGCCAGCCTGTTCGTTAGCTATTTTGTAACCGATAGTTCGTGTTATAATGAAGGTGTTCGGCCTCCATCGACGGGTATATTAATTCCGGTTATATAGGAGGCTGCCGGAGAAGCAAGGAAAGCAATCGCGTGGGCAACCTCTTCGGCCACACCAAACCTCTTCATCGGAATATTTTTTAGCATCTCTTCTTCTACCTCTAAGGCAGTCTTTTGTTCTACCTTCGCACTTTCTTTTATAAGACTTGATAATCTCGCGGTTCTAGTGGCTCCCGGCAGCACGTTGTTTACCGTGATATTAAACATACCCAATTCATTCGACAAAGTTTTTGCCCAAGAAGCAACGGCTGCGCGAATGGTATTGGAAACACCTAAATTAGCAAGCGGTGCTTTAACTGAAGTGGAAATAATATTGATAATACGCCCATATTCTGTGCGCTTCATGCCTGGAACCACAGCTTGTGTTATGAGCTGGTTACAGAGGACATGCCTGTTGAATGCATCGCGAAAGTTCATTGAAGACGCCTTCAGAAGTGGGCCGGGAGGTGGCCCGCCACTATTATTAACTAGGATATGTATGTTAACTTCTTCTGTGAGACGGTCGACGGCAATTTCCACTTCTTCCAATTTGTTGAAGTCAGCCACGGCATAGCGATGTTGTTGACCGGGCTCGATTTGAAGACTCGTTAATGCGGTCTTTAATTTGACTTCATTTCTTGCAAAGAGAATGCAGCTGGCTCCCAAGCGGGCCAGAACCTGCGCTGTAGATAGGCCTATACCGTCACTACTGCCACAAATTAAAGCAGTTTTACCTTTCAACGAAATATCCATAATATCATTAGCTAAATTGGGATTGATAGCAGGGGAACATCCAATCCGGCTGCCATCATCCTTGTTTTACTCCTATGTACAATCGATGACCAAAAACCATACCGATTGGGTACCATAATTAATAAGTCGGGCTGATAATTTACGACCTCATTTCTTATTTCTTTAATGATCGTATTGGAAGCGACGTTTTTATAAAAGTATTGAATCCCGGTCATTTCATCTTTTAAGGGGTCCTTTGTGAAAGACGGATCTTCTTGTAGTTCCTCTATTTTCTCCTGTACATTAAATACTTCTATTTCCGCATTCCAAGACCGAGCGATATCCTTGATACGTTCCAATATTGTTTTATGTATGCCACGAACAACATCGCAAGCATATAAAATTCGTTTTACCGGTTTAAAGGTCACACCCTCAGGTACTGCCAGCACAGGAAATTTAAGCTTTTGAATAACATTAGTTGTCGTATTTCCTAACAGATCCTGCTCAAGCGACCGTTTGGCCATGCCCATGATAACCATTTCGGCATCATATTGCTTCATTAGGCGTTCTACCTCGTCCTCAACATTCAATAAGCTGGAGTCGACCGCTACTTCAATATCGTATCGTTTGATTAAATCGTTAGCCCTCGTTTCTAACTTAAGCTTGTTTTTATCGATCATACTTTGCACATTTTCCACAGAAAGGATGGTATTCGAAGCATGCAACGGTAATTTGAAAGCATTGAATAATACAATCTTGGCATCTATGATACTTGCCCCCGTAGCCGCATATTCAACAGCATTTTCTGCTATGTCTGAAAAGTCAGTAGCAACAATAATTGTTCTCATATATTACATTGTTTGAATGCTAAATTTACAGTTTAAACCGGTTGATGATAAGAATCTGGATGGTATTGTGTATAATATTACTTAGCCATAACAATGTTCTAACATCTAATAGATTTCTTGTGATCAAAAGTCAATTTTTACCCTTAAAATAACCGGTTATTACCCGTTTTGATCTATCCTTTCTGCTGAACTTTATTCCTGACCAATTAAAAAAAACATGAAACCACAACTTCTTAAGCTCATGAAGGGCCCTGCTCAGTCATTTAGCGTAAGACGCGATATGGAGCCTCGTAATACCAAATGGCATTATCATTCGGAGTTAGAGCTGCTACATTTCTGCAGGGGCGAGGGGACGAGCTTCATTGGCGACAGTATCCAGCGGTTTAAGTCGGGCGATATGGTGCTTGTCGGATCCGGGTTGCCGCACTATGTAAAATTCGATAATGCTTTCGAAAGTAAGATAGCTGTAGAAGGTATAGATGTGCGGGTTGCTCATTTTGAAAAGGAAATTTGGGGGAATGGATTTTTAGATCTTCCCGAAAATAAGATGCTAAAATCCATTATGGAAAAAGCAGGACGAGGGGTGACGATTCTCGGTAAACATAAAGACTATGTTGCCGAACTACTGGAAGAGATGTTGGGTGCCGATGGATCAGAAAGGATCATTATCCTGATGCAGATCTTGGTTCAAATCGCAAAATACTGCAAACTCGAACCGCTTTCATCCATTGGTTTCAATGGTATTGCCTACGAAGAGTTTAAGAACGACAGAATAAAGAAAATATACGACTATTCTTGCGCTAATTTTAAAGATAAAATTCAATTGGATGAAATTGCTGAAGTGGCTAAGATAAGCCCACATTCTTTTTGCAGGTACTTTAAAACACAAACAAGAAAAACATATTCTCAATTTTTGACTGAAATAAGAATCGGCCATGCCTGTAAACTATTAATAGAAGACAAGTTAGATATAAAGCAAGTCTGTGACGACAGCGGGTTTAATAATTTTACAAGTTTCTTTAAATGCTTCCGTAAAGTAACAGGGAAAAGTCCCTTAACCTATAAGCGTACATTTATTTCAATGCAGACTAGTTGATGCGTGCCATGTAAATGAGGCTTAATATTAAGCCAATTTCGTTCACAAAAAGGTGCTATTTTCTTCCTTTCTTGCAAAGCCAATTTTATCCTAACCAATGTAAGCCAGGATATAATCGTGTGTAATGTTTTGATTAAAAAACCTAAGGACGAAAAATGAGAATCTTTTATCTAAAAACAACTTGTTTAGTAATGATCATTGGTGCCTTGCTAAGTGCCAATGTATTGGCACGAGAAAGTACGGTTGCCAAAAAAACGGATAGACAGGAGGAGAGTGTGCGAAAAGGGAGGGTATCGGATAGTGATGGACCACTAGGGGGTGTGAGTATTAAAATAGTCGGCACAAAGAGAGGCGTTGTTACAGATGCAAACGGTATGTTTACCATTAAAGCAGCCGCCAATCAAACTTTAATGGTGTCTTATTTGGGTTATGTAACGCAAGAAATCCCGGTTCACAATGAGACCTTGTTTGAGATTACATTGGTACCGGATGCAGCTGCATTGGATGAAGTTGTCGTCGTAGGATATGGGACACAAAAAAAGGTTAATTTAACCGGCGCGGTAGCAGCAATCTCATCGGAAGAACTGACAACCCGGCAGGCACCCAATACCACCTCATTACTTCAAGGTAGGGCACCGGGAGTGCAGATAACACAGAATTCCGGACAACCAGGCGCAGAGAACGCTAATATTCAGATTCGTGGAATGGGCACGTTTAGTGGGGCTGGTAATAATCCGCTGATTCTTATCGATGGCGTAGAAGGGAACCTCAATAATTTAAATCCCAATGTAATCGAAAATATATCGGTTCTAAAAGATGCTGCGTCCGCTTCCATTTACGGATCAAGAGCGGCCAATGGAGTTATACTGGTAACCACTAAAAGTGGCAGGGCAGGCAGGTTAAATATCGATTATAGTTATAACTACAGTCGACAAAAAGCAACTTCCATGTATGATCGCGTTACGAATTCAGTTCAATTTATGGAATTGTTAAACAAGGCCATTAATCATACAGGTACAAGTAGCAATCAGCTCTATTCGGACGAGCAGATAGAGGCCTATCGACAAGGTTCGTCAATCGATCCGGACCGATATCCCAATTATGATTGGATGGATGCGGTTTTCAGAACAGCACCCATGCAACAACATTTTTTAAGTGTCAATGGAGGACAGGATGGGACAACCTATAATTTTGGATTGGGCTATCTCAGTCAGGAAGGAATGTTGATAGCAACGGGTTATAAGCGATATGATGCACAACTGAACTTTAAAACAAATTTGGGTGGTCGAGTTACCTTTGGTACCAATATTTCGCTTTCCAAAGGCGGTCGATATGAAACTGCACTCAATGGTAATTTTGATGGTAATACCACGGAAGACCAAATTTTGAGCGCATTGGCAGCAAACCCGACCTTTAAGCCTAAATTGCCGGATGGGAGTGGGCGCTATGCCTCGAAGGCTTATATCTTTGAATCGGGTAATAAAAATCCGATTGCTATTGCAGAAAACGGTGGAAAGACCACTGACAATTATTATGCTTTAGCCTCCTCTTATATTAATGTGGATATCCTCCCTGGGCTAAAGGGGGAGTTAAAGGGAGCCGTGAGGTATCAAGATGGACAATCAAAAGTGCATGTTGTTGGAATACCCGCCTATTTATATCAACCCGATGAAAATGGGGAGTACATTTATAACACCCAATATAACGGCACAGTAGGGGAGAACAACTTAACCGTTCGGGGCGAAAGAGAATTGCAGCTAACTTACTACTTGAATTTTAATTATACCAAAAGCTTTGATAACGTTCATAATATAAGTGCATTGCTCGGCTATAATCAAGAAACCTTTAAATATGATCGTTTACAGGGATTTAGAAGAAACGCGCCTACTGATAATTTGACGGAGCTGGATGCCTATTCGTCGGCTGGACAGATCGCAGAAGGGCAGGCTTATGAGTGGGCTATCAAGTCGCTGTATGGTCGATTGAATTACAATTATAAAGAGCGATACCTCTTTGAAGCAAATTTCAGATACGACGGTACCTCTAGGTTACCGACTGGACGAAGATGGGGATTTTTTCCGTCTGCATCAATCGGGTGGCGGTTGTCAGAGGAAAGCTTTTTAAAGGGTTCCGAATGGGTCAATAATCTAAAGATACGTTTTTCATGGGGACAACTCGGCAATCAAAATATCGGAAATTATCCCTATCAGGCAATTCTAAGCCCAGTTGAATATAATATAGGTGGCGCACTACAGCAGGGGATGAGCTTGGAGGATCTTAACAATACGAATCTAAAATGGGAGACCACGACGGCAACGAATATTGGGCTGGATTTTGACTTATTTAAATCAAGTGTATTTGGTTCAGTAGACTGGTATACCAAACGTACGACGGATATACTACGTACGCTACAAGTTCCAGATTTTATAGGATTGAATGGGCCAACGGTAAATCGCGGTGAAATGAAGAACAGCGGTTTGGAAGTCTTACTGGGATATCAGAACAGGCTAAATGCACTTAATTACAAAATTCAGGCAAACTTCGAAACGTATAAAAATGAATTGGTAAAATTTGGTGCACGTGAAATAGATAATGGAAGTGGATTAATACGACAAGAGGGATTGCCGTATAATTCTTACTTTATGTATGTTTTTGACGGTATCTATCAGACACAGGAAGAAATAGCGAATGGCCCAACCCCTATCAGCGCCTTGACCAAACCAGGCGATATGCGTTACAAGGATATCAGTGGTCCGGGTGGCGTACCCGACGGTAAAATTGATGCCAACGACCGCACAGTAGTAGATGGAGCTTTTCCTGACTTTAATTATGGTCTTACTTTTAGCGCCGATTATAAGAATTTCGACTTTAGTTTTTTCGTACAGGGGGTGGAAGGACGAAAAATCTATGTGAGGGAATGGGGAATCGCCCCTTTTAGGCAGTCCAGTCCGCCACCAAAATTTTGGTTGAATGCTTGGGATGGACCGGGAACATCAAACACGATCCCTCATATATTTAATGAAAATTACGCACCCAATACGCAAGTTTCTACCTGGTGGTTGCAAGACGCGTCTTACTTAAGAATAAAGAATATACAGGTAGGATACACCTTGCCCAACCAGTTGGTAAACAAAATTGGTTTCCAACGGCTACGCATCTATCTTTCGGGGGATAATCTGTTTACGTTTACGAAATTTTTTGATGGAGGCGATCCCGAACGGTTGGCGGCCAATTCGCGGATGGCTATTTACCCGCAGGCAAAGATTTATACCATGGGAATTAAGGCTATTTTATAAAAAATATCGAAGATGAAAGCTAACAAAACAATATATGGGTTATTGGTACTCACGAATATACTGATATCGTGCTCCAGTGTATTAGACAAAGATCCACTCACCAACCCAAGTACTACTAATTATTGGAATACGGCGATAGAAGCACAAAAAGCATTGATCGCCTGTTATGCAAAGCTTAAGGAACCGCTGTATTCCGGTGGCCCGAATCAGAGCGGAAATAGTTTATACTGGGAAGCCCTTTCAGATAATGCGCTGAATACGTCCGGATGGGAAGGTTTTGACGTTATTATGCGGGGCGACTTTGATCCCAGCACAACAGCAGGTGTAGTAACCAAGACGTGGCAGTTTGCTTTTCAGGGAATTGCGAACTGTAATTACTTTTTGGCGAATGTAGACAGAGTAAGCGCTTTGTCCGAGGCTGAAAATAAGCGCATGAAAGGCGAGGCATCGTTTTTAAGGGCCTACTATTACAATGATCTTGTTCAACTGTTCGGAGACGTGCCGCTAAATCTAAAACCGGAGGCATTAGATGGAGATTTTCAACGCCGGCCACGTACGACGAAGGCAACGGTAGTAGCGCAAATATTGCAGGATCTGGATTTTGCAATTGCTAATCTGCCTCAGATGGCCTATAGTGACGGCCGGGCCGTTAAAGGTTCTGCAATTGGATTGAAGACGCGTGTTTTACTCAATAACAAAAGATATCGGGAAGCAGCGGAGACCGCTTGGAGCTTAATAGGCGATGCAAGCAACCCGTTTAGTTTGCATCCAAACTATGCCGGGATTTTCTTTGGTGAACAAAATAATAATAAAGAGATCATGTTTTCGGTTTTATTTGCGGCACCTACCGATTATCATTCCATGGATCAGGTAATTGGCGGACGGATGTCTGTATTTCCTACAACAGATTTGAAAGACGCTTATGAATCCAATGATCCGCGAAGAAAAATGACCATCTTTGAGGAAGGGGACCCTTGGGCGTATAATCCAAAAGGATTTATGCAAGCGGGAAGTACGGCTGAAGGGCAGATTCCATTTAATAGTATGGCTTTTAAAAAATATGTGGATACCGCTGTAAATAATGCTTCCGGAGCAACCTTGAGTGATCAGCATTTTGTTAAAATTCGCTATGCCGACCTCTTGCTGATGTATGCAGAAGCTATGTTTGAAAGTGGACAAGGTACTGACCCACGAGCATTAAAAGCGTTAAATGATGTTAGGACTAGACCCGGTGTTAACATGGCGCCTCAAACAATGTTAACGCAAGCAGTTATCAGAAATGAGAGAAGGGTAGAACTGGCTTTCGAAGGCTTGCGATACAACGATTTAATTAGATGGGGAATAGCGCATGAAGTAATTCCGCAGATTACCTACGATAAACAGGGAAATAAGCGTCGTTTTAAGGCTTACCTCTTTCCAATTCCGCTTGCGGAAATGGATAGAATGAACGGCGTTTGGCAACAAAACGAAGGTTATTAATTTATCTTTATACGAATGGAGTGTAATGGCTTACCATGAAATCGGTACGCCATTACACTATTAGCAGCTAATCCCTCAAAAAAGCAGCTGCACACCATAATATAGGTGCTTGTCCGTGCATATCTCCTGTAATTCGCTTTCTATCTAAGTAGTATTGACGATTATTTTTCTTGTTTGTACCTTCGCAAACGTTCTGAATGTCATCGTTGTCATCGATGTAACTGATAAGTGCTAACCATGCTTTACGCGCCGCAGGGCCATAGATGGTTTTATCCAACCAGCCGTTTTTTACACCCGTTATCATCGCATAAGCAAACATACCTGTTGAAGAAGTTTCCGGCCAGGATGCGTCATCGTTAATTAATTGTCGCCAGGTACCTTCTTCACTTTGATGTTTTAGTAAAGAACTCATCATCAATTGATAACCTTCCATGATTCTCTTATAGTAAGGGTTCTTTTTCGGTAAGGAGCGTAGCAGTTCAGCCATCCCTGCGGCCATCCAACCATTTCCCCGACCCCAAAAAAAGGGCACGTCAGGAGCGTGATAGAAGAGTCCGTTCGGTTTTTGAAGCTCATCTAAATAAAAAACCATTTCTTTCGCCGCTCGATTAATGTACGTTTCGTTTGCTGTAACGCGGTAAGCCTGTGCCTGGAGGGCTGTAATCATGTACATATCATCAATCCACAGCCGGGTTTGCCAGGTTAATCCCATCTCATAAAATTTATGCGATTCCGGTGTAACCCTCGGTCCTTCAGGGGGCCCCCATTGCTTATCGGCAATCCGGATACCTAAATCGTAATAACGTTGTTGGTCTGTAAGACGATAAAGCTCTAACGGAACGGAGCCGAATACCGCATAGTCTACATGATCAGGAACAGGAATCATAGACGTTTTAGAAGAGAAAAGCGGTTCGAACCTTTCTGCTAAGGCTTTTATCAGTTTCTCATCACCGCTTTCCCCTGCAAACATTAATGCCCCGTACCAAGTACAGCTTTCCGGGTAGGTAATTACTTTTGGGGGCGTATCTTTTCCAAAGTTTGGATGAGGTGTCTCGATAAAATGCCAAGCAATCTTGCGACCTATTTCTTCCGGTGATTTCTTCAAAGGCCATTGGTCTAAATCTGTCTGGGCATAAGCGACGTTTAAATAGGTCGTAGTTACAAGAATTAGTGCAGTTATTTTCTTCATATGGATTGTTTTTGGTTAACATCTTTTGAATGGACTATAAAGCCCCTCTCATTTTGGATGATAACTGCAAGAAAGTAAATTTAAGCTGATGATTTGTATACAAAATTGGCCAAGCTATCAACTATTTTGGCGCAGCAAAAAGCACGTGGTTTTATGTTTTATTGTAACATAATTGTTGTATTTTTAATCAGAATTTCAAAGATATTATTTACCAATTATAAATATCGTTATGAAAGTTATCAAGGGTTTATTACTTATTGTACTGGTGCTCATAGGTATTGCACTCATTACAGCTTTGTTTGTTAAAAAGGAATATTCAGTAGAAAGGGAAGTAGTCATTAACAAACCGAAACAAGAAGTTTTCGAATATATAAAGTATTTGAAAAATCAGGACAATTATAGTAAATGGAATCAACTGGATCCGGGGATGAAGAAAAGTTATCACGGAACAGACGGTACACCTGGGTTTATCTATAGTTGGGAAAGCGAACAAGACAATGTCGGTAGGGGGGAGCAGGAAATCAAAAACATAGTAAAAGGTGAACGAATTGATTTTGAAGTGCGGTTTAAAGAACCATTCGAATCAACTTCACCTGTTTATATGACTACGGAACAGGTAAGCGATGGACAAACGAAAGTCAAGTGGGGTATGAAAGGAAAGATGCCCTATCCAATGAATCTTATGTGTCTGTTCATGGATATGGAAACAATAATTGGGAATGATTTGGAAACAGGACTAAGCAACTTAAAACAGGTACTTGAGCAGTAGTTTTACATGTCTGCTTTAAATTCGTTTTCGCAAGCCTTGCACTTATAAACATTTCTGTAGTATATTGGAAAGACGCCCATTAGGAAAGATAATATGGCGGACAGAAACCCTTTGGCTCCCTTCATGGATTTATAATTGGCGTATAATTCAACTGAGCCACACTGTGGGCAAACAAGCTGCCTGTTGTTTTCGGTTAATAAAGGCCTGTTGTCAATTTCCTTGATAATTGAAGAAGCTGCCTCTGCGTCGGAAGCATGGATAACGAGCTTTATTCCTCCAACAGCATAGTTATATAAGGGGTTGAGCGAAACAATATGCTCATCCTGAAGGAAACAAGGAATGCCCTCACTTTCAAGCTTTGTTTTGAGTAAATGAGCTTCTACAGGATTGTCGAAAACTTTCACTGTTACAAAATCCATCTTTAAAGATACGAAAAAGCGAATTGATTTTAGGAATTTGTTATGTTGTTTGAGCAATTTATTGTGGGTGATGCATTTAACTGAAGTGGAAGCTCACCGCCTTTATAGAATTCTGTAAAGGAATACGACGAATAGCATGACGTTTATGAAAGCCCTAAAATCCAGGAATTGGCATCCAATGAGTGGGCTTAAAAAGATGGGTGGCTTTAGCATGCAATGGACGAAATAGGCCGTTCTTAACATGTACCCCGTGTAAGATGGGGGAGGACACGGAGGTGCGTTCCGTGTTTTCGAATTTGGTGAATAGACATTCCTGCATTTCGTCGGGAATCTGTTTGCTAAGGGATATCCATGGCTTTGCTATTTCTTTAGATGCTGCATCTCGTTTGTCAAGAAAAATGTACCGGGTTCTATACGGTAAAGAAGGGGGGAGGAAGGGGTTGAATGCGTCGACATTTACCCATTCAGTATTTAATTCCGCTTGAAGGACTTTTATAACCTGATCTGAAGCCACTATATCACCCTCATCTAGCGTTAAGTTACCGATATATAGGTGATGTTGATCAACGAGATCGGCCCGACGGAGATAGGTCCCCTCCGTTTTCTTTACAACGATATAAGTAAGATTTTCATTCACAATGTGATATAAATATGCTAATTATTTCTTACATAGGTAACGATTGAAGTGAAATATTTGTTGTGACTAAATTCATCTAAATCCGGTAATGCTAAGGGGCCGGAAATGATGGTTAAGACATCATTTCCCTTAAATTCCAAGGTCATTTCCGCTTCTTTGTCAATATTTTCTATTTTCGTTATAAGTTTGTTGTCTACTATCTGATACTGGCCTTTTTGATCTTCAAGTCTTACCACGGTGATAGAATCAGCGTCTGTTGTTGCATATTTGCCGGACGACTTAAAACTTCCATCGGCATGGAATTCCATCATGCTACCATTATATTCGTCGGAGGCATGTATATATGATTCTTTCATATCTCCATCTTCATACAACTGGGTAATCGTATTGGTACTTCTCCAAGAACCAAGTATTTTCTGTTGCACCGTATTATCCTTCTTTCTACAAGAGGTGATAAGAATGATAATAAGTACTAAAGTATAGAATGTTTTATATGATATTGCTTTATGCATTTCAAATTGCATATTAATAGGTTGTAGGCCAAGAATAAATCGCTTGTTCTGAAGAGAACAGTAAAAATCGGAGAGTCGACTACAATCGTTTATTATAAAACGGTTTTTGAAATGCCTTCGGGCGGAACTGTGTAAATATCTCTTGAAGCATGAAAAAAGTGCAATTAATTGCGATAAAGATACACAAAGTTGTTAATTGAAAATCTAATTTTTTTGCAAATTTTTATAAAAATGTGAAGCGCTCTTTTCCTTTTCACTGACTGGTTTCAGCAAGCTCCCATTTACCCTTGCGTCACTTTACCCCTACATTGAATGGAGTCTTTCAACGAGAAAAGGTACGTTTGCCGGTATTGCTCGAATTGCGTGGCAATTCGGAACATGGTGATGTGTAGCTAACGGCTATGCAACCGTAAGGTTTCTCGCAAAGGATACTCTTTAAGGGTACCTAAATGACCATCTAAAAGGGTTATCGAACGGATAGCGATTATTGTGTCTTTGTCATATATAGTAATACAATCAGCTTCCAATTTGCGATTGATCTCAACATGATGGTATCGGTAAACTTCATTGTTATTTTTGATGTGTGAAAAAAACAAGGGGATCGGTATATTGAAATTACCGGTGTTTACCTTGATCACCAATAAACCATTTAATTGCGGCAAGTGCTCATTGTTCGATTGTCGTATCACCTGTTCTGTACTAAGGTCATACAATAAGACAGACTGTATATCATTTTTGGAAGTGAAAATGAAGCCGGTATGGATTACCATGGAACTTATTTTTTGTTCGAAATGCTTGGCTTCCAGTGAATGGTTTATAATGTGTCGAATCTCGTTACGATTTTTGCTATACAAGGCTTCGGCAACCTCCTGATATTTCATGAGTATAGTTATTAACTATGTTGATTTAGACTTTCCGTTGATTTATTTACACCGTATTTTAAGTGTAGCAAATCTCGATAATAAAAAGGATGTAATCTAAACTTCAGCCATCTTGTAACTAAAAGATGTAATTCGAGAAAGAATGTGTTCGCACCAACTTGCAAAAACTAGTTAAGATAACTGTTACGGGTTGCTTCATGTTAGGGCGCTTTGATCTTAACACCTTGTTGAATCAGTTGATTGTAAATAGTTTTTGCCAGCAGCAGGGCTTTCTCATGATCACCGTGTATACATAAAGTATCTGCTTTGATAGCGATAGATCTTTGATTTGTTGATAATACTTGTTGTTGGGTGATCATAACTAAAGCGCGCTTCACTGCCTGTATTGTATCGGCAATAATGGCATCATCTTGACTTCGGGGTGTGAGTTTACCATCATCTTGATAGCTTCGATCAGCAAAGACTTCAGATGCAACGGGAAGGCCTATTTTGTGCGCTGACAAAATTAGTTTGCTACCAGCCAGTCCATATAAATAGAGTCGCTTATCAAAATCATAAACTGCCTGTACAATCGCTGTTGCCAAATTTTCATCTCGAGCCGCCATATTATACAAAGCGCCATGTGGTTTAACATGATGTAATTTTCCCCCAGCGGTTTTTACAAATCCATAAAGAGCGCCAATCTGATAAAGCACCATATTGTATATTTCCTTCGGACTCATGTGAATTTCTCGTCTTCCAAAGCCCTGTACATCGTTGAAGCCAGGATGTGCCCCTATTGCTACACGTTTTTCGACTGCTCTTGCTACCGTACGCTGCATTACATCTGGATCACCGGCATGAAACCCACAGGCAATGTTCGCCGAGCTGATATAATCGAATAGCATATCCTGTTCCGGGAGTGTATAAGCACCAAAACTCTCTCCAACATCACAATTGATATCAATATAATACATATATAGTTTCCTTCACGTGTTAAATATTGTAGATCTCGGCAATTTACGAAATAGACATATTGATTTTAGTTTGTGTTTCTAAATGATCATATTTAGCGCAACAGCAAGCTTTTTAAGTTCGTTTTCTCTATTCATGTATAGCTTTTCAGCTTCTATACGACTAATGGCCGAAAACTGAATAGAATCTCCGGGCTTTAATTGTCCGCAAAGTGGTAAATCAACTTGTGCTATCTGTGCAATACGCGGGTAGCCACCCGTTGTTTGCCCGTCTGACATTAATAGAACGAGGGAGCCGTCGTGTGTTACCTGTACAGTGCCTGGTGCAACCGCTGTGGAAAGTAGTTCAATTTGGCTGGAACGCTGCAATAAAGGCCCTTCAAAGCGATATCCCATGCGGTTGCAATCACGACTCAAGGTATAACTAGCGGACAAAAAATTTAGCAAAGAATCGGCTCGAAACCAAGTAAACTCTTTGCCCGGAACAATCCTGATCATTCTTTTGTCAAGCGGCATAAAGTGCTCTTTATCAATGCTCCAGTTAGGAAAACTGATTTTCGTACTTTTTAAGTGCGATAATAGGCGCAAAGTCGATGTAGTTAAGTTGTTTGCGTTTTTAAGCGAATCTTGCTTTTTTAAAGCACGTCCCATCAAGCCTCCGAATCTGCCGGTTATATAAGTGCTTTTGCTTCCCAAAACAATCGGAACATCCCAACCTCCCGCGATGGCTAAGTAGGTCCTTGAACCCGAACTGTGATGTCGAAATGCTAAATTTTGTCCGGCTGGGACAAAAAGAGGGCGATTATCAGGTAAAACTTGATCCGAAGCATAAAGAATGGCCCCCCCGCCGGAATATGCGATTAAAAGATCGGTTTCGGCTTCTAACAATACATCCGCGTACGTTATTTCTATCACAGCCGCGTCAATCGCATTAGCTAAGCTAAGATTTGCTAGCCGCATAGAAAGTGAGTCCATCGCTCCGGCAGAGGGAATTCCTTGGGCACGATAAAAGTTTCTCCCCAAATCTTGTACAGTGCTGAGTATGCCGGGTTTTAAAATCTTAACTTTCATTGCTTCTCCTCAGGCGTTTAAATTCGCGTAAATCAATTGTATCGAAAATAACCTCGTCGCCGGCTCGCAATAGGCTCGGGGAAGATCGGTTAATATCGAAGAGACGCAGGGGGGTGCAACCAATGATTTGCCAACCTCCGGAAATTTCCAGAGGATAGATGCCCGTCTGCTTCCCTGCTATGCCGACTGAGCCTGCCGGTACTTGCTTGCGCGGAATCTTCTTTCTTGGTGTTTCCAATAGTGAGGGGGTGCCGCCTAAATAAGCGAAGCCGGGAACAAAGCCGATCATATAAACCTTATAAGTTGTACTACTATGTAACTTGATAAGCTCCTGAGTCGATATATTGTGATACGAAGCTACATATGCTAAGTCCGGTCCAAGTTCTTCCTCATAACATATGGGTAAATGAATAGGTTCCTTTTTTATTTCATTTATCGGAATTGCCTGTTGCTGCAACTCAATTAAGTAATTGGAAATTCGTTCGAAACTATTCAGGCCGTAAAGCTGTTTTGCTTGGACAACCTGTATGGTATCATAGAAAATAGCTAATGAAGTATAGGCGGGGACGGTGGCAATAAAACCTTCGAATGGTAAACGATTTACTAGCTCATCGAATTGGTGAACTCGGTTAAAGGTCATTTCATCAATTTCTTGCCCAAACTCAATGGTAACGGCACTTTCTGATAAAAAATGAATATTGAAAGAAGGTGTAGATGAATGGCCGGGCCTGCCAAATGGTACTCTCATGTGTAAGTTTTTAATTCATCGCTCAAGCGAAGGTACTAAACCAAATTTATAAAGAAGAAAATGTATATTAGCAAGAATCGTTTTGTTAAAACTTATTGATAACAGAACGAATAACAGCTAACATAAACTACCGCAATAAATTATGGCCGAATTTGATCTTAGTGATTTAGAAAGAATCAATAAAAGCGAGGAAATACTGGATTTTCTAGTCGCAAACGATATCATCAAGGAGAAGAAGTTCAGGAAGCAACTCGCCTACGAAAAAGAACTTTCTGCTTTACAGTTTGAGTTGCTTCGCTTGCAGCAATATGTTATCGAAAATAAAAAACGATTACTGCTAATTTTTGAAGGACGAGATGCGGCAGGAAAAGGAGGAACAATCAGCAGAATGATCGCTAAACTGAATCCGAAAAAAATACGTGTAGTTGCACTTCCAAAACCGACAGAAGAGGAGAAAGGTCAATGGTATTTCCAACGATACATAAAACAGTTGCCAACCAGCGGAGAAATCGTGTTTTTTGATCGTAGCTGGTATAATCGAGCTGTTGTGGAACCTGTATTTGGTTTTTGCTCTGACTTACAATACACCTCGTTTATGGAACAAGTAAATTCGTTGGAACACCTACTCATCGATGATGGAATCATTATGATGAAAATTTTTCTTACGATTTCAAAGAACGAGCAACTGGAGCGACTGGAAGATAGACAAAAGGATCCGATGAAACAATGGAAGGTTGGGGATCTGGATGAAAAGGCACAAGAAAAGTGGGATGATTATACCCATTATATAAATAAAATGTTGAAACGATCCGGTAGCAAGAAATCCCCTTGGGTCGAAGTAGTTACGGATGATAAAAAGCAGGCCCGATTGGAGGTTATTAAATACGTCCTTTCAAATGTGACAGGTTTTACGAGTAAACAAGACTTAAAGGTAGACGAGAAACTAATAAAGATTCATGGTTAGGCAATTTTTATTCTAGTCATTCAGTACCTTTGGTGTATAATGAGGGTTGCTATTGTAGGAGCAGGAATTGGCGGCTTATGCACAGCCGTGGCACTGCAAAACCTAGGCTTGGATGTTAGTATTTATGAAGCTGCGCCAGTGATTAAGCCTGTTGGAGCTGGTATAGGACTTGCAGCCAATGCCATATTGGGATTGAAAAGATTGGGAATAGAACAGGCTGTTTTTGAGAAAGGACATCAGGTCACTTCCCTTCGTATGCTTGATGCTGACGGGAAAATTATAAGTAATCAGGATACGGAATTATTAGGACCCGATTTTGCAAATGCAAACTTGGTGATTCACCGTTCGGAGTTGCATGAAGTGCTTTTAAGTAGATTGTTGCCCAACTCATTACATTTAAATAGAGAATTGCTTTCGTTCAGGAGGAAAAAGGAAAACCTCATTCTTTGTTTCTCGGACGGTTCTAGCTCGGTTACCAACCTGTTGATCGCAGCAGATGGTATCCGCTCAGTCGTAAGGCAACAGCTTATACCTGATAGTAAGCCGAGATATGCAGGTTATACCTGTTGGCGTGCGGTTATTGAAAATCCGAACATCCCCTTAAATGAAATGGCATCTGTGGAAACCTGGACGGCTGCGGGAAGAGTTGGTATGTCTCCTTTGTCTCACAATCGTATTTATTGGTATTGCTGTATGAATGCGAAAGAAAACGATTCTTGCATGAGAGAAATGAAGCCCAAAGATTTGGCAGACAGTTTTTTAAACGCGCATACTCCAATAGCTGAAATTATTCGCAGTACAGCTCCGGAACAACTTATTTGGAGTGATGTATTTGATATTAAGCCGCTTCAGCATTTCGTCTACGAGGATAATATCGTTCTTGTGGGGGACGCAGCACATGCCACAACGCCTAATATGGGGCAGGGCGCCTGTCAGGCGATTGAGGACGCGGTGGTTTTAGCCCAGTGTCTTGCCACGCAAAGCGACCTCGCCACAGCACTTAAGCAATATGAAAAACGAAGAGTTAAAAGAACTAAACGCATCATATGGCAATCGAGGCTACTTGGCTGGATGGCGCATTGGGAAAGCCCATTTTGGTGTAGGTTTCGTAATGGTATATTACGGTCTGTGCCTAAGATTGTTACAAAAAAGCAGATTGCCTGGTTATTCAAAGTTGATTTCTAAAAAGCGCTTGACAAAATTATTACAACGCTTTCCTCTTAACTCAAATGTCAGCTTTTAGCTGAGCGGATGCGATCGCTTGCATTTTGTCTAATATCTTAAATCGCATAAATGTATTTTAGAATGGTTATAATTGCAAACATAAGCGCTCATTTTTACTTTTACAATACGGACGATTTACCATGAAAGAAAATAAGTATGATGATCCTAACTTCTTTGCGAGCTACGGTTTGATGCCACGTTCTACAGCCGGTCTTGAAGCTGCGGGTGAGTGGCCTGCTTTCCGAGCCTTGTTGCCGGATTTGGCTGACAAAACTGTGCTAGACTTAGGTTGTGGTTATGGATGGCACTGCCGCTATGCAATGGAACAGAAAGCGAAGCGGGTCACCGGAATAGATCTGTCTAAGAAAATGCTGGAAAAAGCGAAAGAACTGACGCAAGATCAGAATATCCAATACGAGTGCGTAGCCATTGAGGACATAACATTTAGCGAGGCTACCTTTGATGTCGTCATTAGTTCGCTCGCACTTCATTATGTGAGCGATTTTCAACAGGTTTGCGAGCATGTTTATCATTGTTTAGTACCTAGCGGTACTTTTGTTTTCTCTGTCGAACATCCTGTTTTTACTGCCATGGCTTCTCAAGATTGGTTTTACGATGAGCAGAAAAATCGGATGCACTGGCCCATCGATCATTACTTTAGTGAAGGGCTCAGGAAGACTAGGTTTTTAAATGAAGATGTTATAAAATACCATCGGACTGTTGAGACCTATTTATCAAATTTATTGGATGCTGGTTTTACAATTAATAGACTTTGCGAACCAAAACCATCAGTATCCGTGTTAAAAAATTATCCAGATATGGTTCACGAATTGAGGCGTCCGATTTTTCTTTTATTTTCGGTGTCTAAATAAAAATGCCTTAAGTTTTTACAATGGTTGAAATAGGGAGATGAAACATTATAAAGTTGTTGCGGCGGTCATAGAGCATAAAGGAGCTATTCTTTGCACGCAAAAAGGTGAACACAATTACCCTTATCTAAGCTATAAATATGAATTTCCCGGTGGAAAAGTAGAGCGCGGTGAGCGGGACGAAGATGCGCTGATTAGAGAAATAGATGAGGAGTTGGCATTATGTATTACGGTAAATAGAAAAATAGCTGTTGTTAATCATCAATATCCCGATTTTATGATCACACTAACTGCTTTTCACTGTAATTCAACTTCACGTGAGGTTACATTGGTGGAACACCTGCATGCAATATGGTTACCAAAAGAAAAACTAAAGACGTTAGCTTGGGCGGCTGCTGATCAGCCCATCTTGCAATATTTGTAGTGTCATTGGTACTATTTTCTTCAGCATTATAATTTTTTTATTTCAATTTATGAAAAATGTATCTTTTTAATAAATTAGCTGCCGCATTTCAAATCTGACTCATTTGGCAAGCTCGGCTAAATGGTTGGTCTAGCTCGGAGCCCACGATTTGAAAGCCTAACCACTTTGTACTGTTAGTGTTAAAAATTATAAATTTTTTTTTATGTTAGCGCGTGCAAAACGATTGTATTCATTTTTTACCATTTTATTTTTCCTGTTGGGGCTATTGCCTTATAGTTTTTATGAAAATTGCCTGGCCCAAGGTCTTTCATTGTATACGCCGTATCCGAAAATTTCAGTACCACCCGGAGAATCGATCGATTATTCGATTGATTTAATTAACAACAGCAATGCAATAAAAACCAGTGATATTTCAGTTGTCGGCTTGCCAAAAGATTGGAGCTATGAACTGAAATCCGGCAATTGGGATGTGGCGCAACTTTCTGTTCTTCCGAAGGAAAAGAAAAGCTTTAACTTAAAGGTTAATGTTCCGGTGAAGGTTAACAAAGGCGCTTTCCAATTTCGGGTGCAAGCTAAAGGATATGCTTCTTTGCCATTGACTGTGCTGGTATCGGAGCAGGGAGGCTATAAGACCGGGTTTTCGTCTGATCAAAGAAATATGGAGGGGGCAGCCAATTCAATGTTTACCTTTAATGCGACCTTAAGAAATCAAACCGCAGATAATCAAGTTTATGCCTTAACGGCGCAAGCACTTCCGGGATGGAATGTGTCCTTTAAGGCGAATGGCAAACAGGTTTCTTCGGTAGATATGGTAGCTAACCAAACCCAAAACATTACGGTTGAAATAGATCCGCCTGATGAAACGAAGGCAGGTTCCTACAAAGTGCCTGTTTTGGCGACTACAGCGAATACATCAGCTAATTTGGAATTCGAAGTAGTGATCAAGGGATCTTATAAAATGGAACTGACCACACCGACCGGCTTACTAAGCACCGATGTTACAGCCGGTGAAAGTAAAAGGGTGCAGCTCGCACTAAAAAACAGCGGTTCGGCTGATTTAAAAAATGTCGAAATGAAGTTTTCTGCTCCGGCAAACTGGGATGTCGTTTTCGAACCCGCAAAAATTCCTTTGCTAAGACCTGGGGCAACCGTAGACGTCTTCGCAACGATTAAAGCGGATAAGAAGGCCATTGCGGGTGATTATGTGACGGAATTGGAAGCAAAAACACCGGAGATATCTTCGAAAGCCTCGTTTCGTATATCCGTCGAAACTTCTTTACTGTGGGGATGGTTGGGCATTATGATCATTTTAGCGGCTATTGCTTGTGTATATTACCTAATTCGTAAGTACGGAAGGAGATAGGCGGTGGAAGAAGTTATCGAATTAAAAGGTGTTACAAAATGTTACGGTTCATTGAAGGCCGTTGATAACTTGGATCTCGCGGTTCGAAAGGGAGAAATATATGGCCTTTTAGGACCAAATGGTGCCGGTAAGTCGACGACAATTTTAATGATGCTGGGACTGACTGAGCCAAAGACAGGAACGATTAAAGTTTGCAATATCGATTCCACTGTCAATCCCATTGAAGTAAAAAGACGAGTCGGTTATCTACCGGATAATGTCGGGTTTTATGATAATCAAACCGGATTGGAGAATCTGATTTTCACCGCTAAACTTAATCGCGCAACGTGGACTGAAGCAAGAGACAGAGCTTTAGATCTGTTGAATCGAGTAGGGTTGATAGATGCGGCTAATAAAAAAGTTGGAACTTACTCTAGAGGAATGCGTCAGCGACTTGGCTTGGCAGATGTTTTGATTAAAAGACCGGAAGTAATTATTTTGGATGAACCGACACTCGGTATTGATCCGAGTGGTGTCAAAGCATTTTTAGACTTGATTGTTCAGTTAAGTAGAGAACAGGGACTTACTGTTTTGCTCTCATCTCATCACTTACATCAAGTACAACAGGTATGTGATCGGGTAGGGATCTTTGTTAATGGCAAATTGATTGCCAATGGCACTATACCCGAACTTTCAAAACAACTTTTTAGTAGCGAAGTGTTTACGGTAGAGGCAGGTATCGCTTGGCACGAGTTGGAAAAACCACATCAATTGATGAACGACCTGGGGAAGATCGATGGAATTAATAGCGTTAAGTATGAGCAAAATCGATTATTGATTGGGTGCTCAACGGATAAAACAGCTGCTATAGCACGTACAATTGTCCGTTCAGATATTGATCTGACACACTTGTATCAGCGACAATATGGTTTAGACGAAATTTATCAGCGTTATTTTGAAGGAGAACAGAAGTATGTATAAATTATTGAATTTGAACCTTATTTCTCCGAATCGGGAAGAGAGAAGACCTGCTCACCCTTTCAGAGTTTTGGTAGCCAAAGAGGTCAGTGACCATATTAGAAGTTGGCGCTTTATCATTTTACTTTCGCTTATTCTATTAACCTGTGTTAGTTCGTTATATACATCTATGAGCGGTATCAGTAAGGCTGTTGCTAAACCGGGTGACCCGGAAAGCGCCTTTCTGTTTTTAAAATTGTTCACACTTTCTGATGGATCTTTACCTCCCTTTCATGTATTTGTTGGTTTTTTGGGCCCTCTTTTGGGGATTAGTCTGGGTTTTGATGCCATTAATTCTGAACAGAATGCCGGCACTTTGAGTCGAGTTATGGCCCAGCCGATTCATCGCGATTATCTAATTAACGCGAAGTTTGCAGGGGCTTTGATCGTAATCAGTACACTTTTTTTTGCATTGGGTCTGGGAGTTATGGGCTTAGGGATCATTATTATTGGTATTCCGCCAACTCCTCAGGAACTCCTCAGAATCTTTCTTTTTCTTTTTCTCAGTATACTTTATGTGGCTTTTTGGCTAAATCTGGCCATATTTTTTTCCATACGATTTAGACAAGCTGCAACATCTGCATTGACCGCCATTGCCGTTTGGTTATTCTTCACTGTTTTTTATCAAATAATTATTAGTCTTATCGCTAAGGCAATTATACCTACCGCGGCAGCCGACACTTATCAAAGCCTAAGCTATCAAAAGCTGATCAGCGATTTACTGCGCATAGTACCTAGCCAACTCTACAGCGATGCAACAACGACGCTTTTGATGCCTTCTGTTCGGAGTTTGGGTCCATTAACAATGGAACAGGTTTACGGTGCAATACCAAGTCCCTTGCCGATCGGTGAAAGCCTCGCCATTGTGTGGCCACAACTTACCGGTTTAGTAGCTGTCACTATATTATGTTTTGCAGGTTCCTATTATTTATTTATGAGAAGGGAAATAAGATCGCGCTAATGCCAGATAGAGAAAATGAATACCCTTGTATTATTTCTTCTCAAGGTTGAATTTTAAAGCTTGTATGCTTTTATGGCGCTTTTTATTTGCTCTTCCTCTGTTGTGCCAGGATATAGGATGTAGCTGGGAGCGAATATCGGCTTAGTCTTTTCTATTTGGACAGAGATAATATTGTTTATTGGGAACTTTCCTTTGGTCATTTGAGTTAAGGGTTGCAGCAACAAATTAAAATGTAGATGACCTGAATCAATAATTGTGGCCTTTCCCTTTAATTGCCATCCCTTCTGTATCAAAATGTCAATAAAGCTGATGCAGACATTATCGTTTTCCATAATGTTTTTAATAGATTGGGGAGATGCAATATCAGCAATTAGCAGGTTTTGCCCATAATGAGTAAAGATCTCTTTCGGGGAAACATTAGGAACTCCTTCTCGTGAAGCCGTGGCAAGCCAACATAGGACGCTTTTATCAATATAGCGTTTTATTTCATCTGTAAGCATACGGTAAAGCTAACTATTTTTAACAATAAAGAGACCAACTAACGTTATAACAACTAAATACGACATGTGATATTGCTCTTGTCAGGCACGTTCAAACGCCGTTTTCCTTCCAACAGGGTGGCTTTCGTTGCTGCTTTTTCCAAATTGTTTATATCGAAAATAAGAAATGAAGGCAATCGCAAAAATTGATGTTACCGTGATGTATACCCACGATGGGATGGGAACGGGATCTCCTTTTGCATACGAATGTAAGCCCGAAAGGTAATAGTTAACCCCAAAATAGGTCATGATCACGCTCGAAAAGCTTAGCAAAGAGAGCAAATTAAACAAAAATTTACTTTTCAATCCAGGAATTAAACGAACATGCAAAACAAAAGCATATAATATAATGGAAATAAAAGCCCAAGTTTCCTTCGGGTCCCAGCTCCAATAGCGGCCCCAACTTTCATTTGCCCATATGCCGCCCAGGAATGTGCCTATAGTTAATAAGAACAGTCCGACAGTGAGGGACATTTCGTTTACAATTGTTAGTTCATTTAGAGATGCACTGACCTTCAAAGCTATTTTTTTGTTTTTTATAATATGCAAAATGAGCGTCACAAGACCAATTAGCGCGCTTAGGCCGAAAAATCCATAACTGGAAGTAATGATAGCGACATGTATCATTAGCCAATAGGATTTTAGAACGGGTACTAATGGTGTAATCTGAGGATTCATCTGTGAACCGCCGTGTGCAAAGCCCATTAATATCACAGCTATAAGACATCCCGCTGCCGGGATAAAGGCATTACTATTGCGATATAAGATAAGGCCGGAAAGTATCCCAATCCAACTAATAAACATAACCGCCTCGTAGCCATTACTCCAGGGCTCATGACCGGAGATGTACCATCGGATGCCTAGACCAAGTGCCTGTAAACTGGCCGCAATTGTTACAACGACGAGTAGAAAAGAAATTAATCGACTCACAAATCTGGCCTCCGAGAAAAGCTTAACAAAGGCTAACGCAAGAATTAGACTTCCCAATAAGGCGTAAGCAATCATAAGCTTAAAGAAGATATTCCATGAATTGTATCGGATTTCCCAGTTAATTTTTGCTTCCGATGGAATAATTTCTTTGCCTATTTCTTTTTGCAACGACTTTAATTTTTCTAACTGTTGATCGGCTTGCTGCCAATTTTGTGTGGTTTGTGCATAGATGACTTCTTTAAGATAGGCGGCGAAAGGATTTTTAACATCGGTATTATGATTTGCATGTTCACTACCCCAAGCAACCCAAGTATTGTTTGGATCATTCGGGATAGGTAACACCCGTAGATATTGCCCACTGATCAGATACTGCATAACCTGTAATTTATCATTCAGTTCAATAAGCTCTTTGTCATAGCTGTTTTGATCAGCAGGCTTTTTCGCGAATGCTTGTTGGTATTCATCTTCTAGAATGAAGGTCGCTTTATTATCCTTGAGCGTGATTAAGTTAAGTAGCGATGTATACCCCTTAGGGTCCGCTTTTACACGATTTAACAGCTCCGGCCCACCTTTTGCATTTACTTTAATTAACGGGACTTGTGCCCAATCAAAAGGTTGTGTTGATACAGACAAAAGGAATTGATTGGCATCTAATTCGTAAAACTGATCTTTGTGATGAAGTTTCCGCAAGATTTCCAGTGCCAAGGTATTGATGGGTTCTATTCTTCCGTCAAAATTTTGTACTAGAAGGCTTCCGAAATTAGCTGCATGTGATTTGCTTAGTTTTACTGACGCTGCGAATTGAGCAGGGTCTTGTATTTTGCTAGGTACAGGCATTGAAAGATCGGGCCGGTTTTCTGATTGGACAGCCGAATCATGCGTATGTACATGGTTATGCTGATGTTGATGCCCCTGTTCGTCGCTTTTCAATAGCTGATCTCCCCTGGACGGACCATGCATGTCTATTTCCTGTGCATAACTTGCGCCAAATGGCATAAACAAAAGGAGTAAAAGCGACGCCTTTTGCTTCGATAAAGCGCTTAACTGCTCATTTAGCTTAGAGAAGCGAGTTCCTTTCCAAAACAAAGTAACAAACATGGCTAGAAATAGAAATGTGTAACCTATATAGGTGGTGGTAGTGCCCCAAAAATCATGATTAACTGACAAAACGGTGCCTTTTTCGTCCGGGTCAAAACTTGATTGAAAGAAACGGTAACCTTGGTGATCCAACACATGGTTCATATAGATGGTATATGGTGTCTCTGACTGTTTTTCTACAATTGCTAAATCGGAGGAATAGGAGGCAGGACTATTACTTCCGGGGTATTTTTCCATTTTGAATTTGCGAAGTTTAAGTTCAAAGGGTGTGTAATATATTTTTGAGCCGTAGCCTATGGACACGGTTAGACCACCTATTTCTGACTGATGTTGAAAACTGGTGATACCTTTTCCTCCATAAAATGATACGGTATCGGTGGCATTATTGGTTGAGAGTTCCAGTTTAACCAGGTCAGCCTCGTTTTCATGCGTACGCTTATCGCCCTCAAAATGAATAATCTCACCTTTGGATGGTGCTTGAGGTATAACAAAAGTTAAACTTCCTAGCGTGTACAAACTACGAAGATGAAAAGGTTGTTTCCGTTCTGCTTGGAGTTCACCCTTTTCCTGTGACGCCATAATCATATAGCCACCACCTACCGGCGAATTGATAACTAGATTTCCAGCTTCTTCTTGAATGTTTACTGCCCCCGGTGTTTCCTTGTTATAACTGACTAGCATATTCTGGATCAGTTGTACACTACCCGAAGGGATATATTTGTTCTCTCTTTTACCTTCGATCAAGGTCACGAGATGTAGTATGTTCTTGCCTGTTGACGACGCTACCAGCGAATCTTGGGCTCTCGGTATGTAATCCAAGACACGCATTTTTAAACGTTGTCCCATAAAATCGTACTCTGCAGCATATTCCTTTTGAAAAGGCTTTAAGTAAAAGGGAACCTGACGAGATGTTAGAATGACCGGTACATCTTTATAGGCTAAGGCTTCTTCACCATTTGTAATTTGTACCTTAAAAAATGAAGCATCGGAAATAATTTCATTATTGGACTCCCCCTCACGGATATGCATAGAACCTTCAAAGCTGATATAACGGGTAATCGCTCCGCCGACGAAGATTAATATGAATGCCAGGTGGAAAACTAATAATGGCCACTTTTTCCGCTGGATTAATTGATAGCGTTTTATGTTTCCGATGAAATTAAGCACGAGTATGACCATAATCAACTCGAACCACCAACTGTTGTAAATGAGGGCTTTTGCCACAGGCGTGCCGTAATCATTTTCGACAAATGTAGCTACCGCCATCGAGAAAGCGTATAACAACAACATAAAACCCATGGTTCGGGTAGAGAAAAGTATCTTTCCGACGAAATTCATTAACAAATATTTATAGGTGAGTAGCAGACACTAAAAAATAATTCCTTATGGGGATTTGCGGCAAATATCTTGCTTTTTAGAGGGAGAAAAGTAAAACCAATATAATTTTTTTGTAAAAAAAGAATAGTGATTGGCCTAGAGCCATGGCTCGTTATAAATTTCTCCATAGTTGTTGGTTTCAATCAAGTTGATACCGATTCCTCGTAAAAATTGAATCTTACCAAGATTTCGGTCGTCCGGTTTTTCGTTTTTAGGAGCAATATACCAGGCCTTTTTTCTTCTGCCGGGAAATTTTCGGTAGTATTTTGCGCGTTCTATTAAAAGCCATCGGATGAAAATTTCATTTTCTTCCAACCCTAAACCGAAAATACATAACTGCTTATTAAAGAAGACTTGGAGCCATGTATTACCTCCACTCCAAATCTTTTGACTGTTATTGTTAAAGAGACTGCCTGTGCGACTTTTATAGATGTAATTTCTTGCTTTTTCAATGGATCCCATATAATGAGAAAGACCTAGACGAATGCTTCTATGGTAGCTGACAAGTCCATTAATAAACCATATTCCGAAACCTTTCAACGGATCTTTTAACTCGTGATCCGAGAAATAGGTTGACCAAGGATAAAAGTCAGTGAAAGACGTCGTTTTAAAACGGTATTGCTGCATGAAGGGCAGTGAAGATAATGTAAGATCAAAATTGGTGGTAAGAATAGGTGCTTCATGCTGCCTGGCCCACTGTACGAATGAAACATGATGATCGAACGGCTGCCAACCGCTCAGTAGACGACTTACTTCTTTCTGAATTTGAAATGGGCTGTTAGCGGTTTCTATGCTAGCTAAGTCTAGCAAATCATAAAATTCGGTGGTTGTAATGCCTTTCGGGACGAAGTTAAAGACGTCTGGAGAAAACTTATGCCATAGCTTAAGAAGTAATTCCTCCCAAGATAACGCTTTTGGATTGTTAGGATATCGATTGATGCCGTTGCCGATTACAAAGGCGATATCTTGTTCCTGTCGGATTAACTCCCTGAATTTCATCGTATATACTCAATGATGAGCGGAATATTTAGAGGGCAAGCTACAAAAAATATAACAAAAAGTGGATAGCAAACTAATGTTTAGCAAGTTGTATGCGCGTATTAATACTATAGGTCGCCAATAAAATCAACCCGATCCTGAAAAAACTCGATGAAAATGCCTTCGTTGTAATAATAGTAGGATACAATAAATACATCCCCATTGTAATATGAATCCCGATCGTCGGGTGGTCCCCAATATCGCTCAACCATATCTATTCGGTGCCCTACCTGGGGCCAATAGTTTTCAGGATTGTAATTATCTTTTTCGCAACTGAAAAAGGTGAAACTAATAACTATCAATAATAGGATCGCCAGACTAGCTCGTATAATGGAGTGAAATAAAAAAGCTCTGCTCTGCATAGAAATCAAAATTTGGTAACGCGCGGACAAATGTATAATTTTATCTTCCATTTTTCGATCGATATTGACTTTGGGTGAAGAACAATAAGCAATTACCAAAATATTTTTATCTGCAAGACGACGTGCAGTGGGTTGCGCAGCAACTCTTGGGAAAGGTTATCTACACTAATATTAATGGCCTTGTAACCGGTGGGATTATCGTAGAGACAGAAGCCTATAATGGTATAACAGATAAGGCCTCCCATGCTTATGGCAGACGTTTTACCGAAAGAACAAAAGTAATGTATGGGGAGGGAGGGGTATCGTATGTATATCTTTGTTATGGGATCCATTATCTCTTTAATGTTGTAACCGGTCCAATCGATGTTCCACAAGCTGTTTTAGTGAGAGGTATTGAGCCAATTGTGGGGCTCGATTATATGTTAAAGAGACGTAATATGGAGGTACTGACTCCAC
This sequence comes from Olivibacter sp. LS-1, assembly GCF_008245145.1. Lineage (GTDB taxonomy): Bacteria > Bacteroidota > Bacteroidia > Sphingobacteriales > Sphingobacteriaceae > Olivibacter > Olivibacter oleidegradans. The sequence continues at coordinate 2,733,278 of NZ_CP041643.1, forward strand.
GGCTTTCTGCAGGCCCGGGAACGCTGACGCAAGCTTTAGGCATTGCAGGAAATTTCAACGGAAAAAGCTTATCCGGTGACGATATTTGGATAGAGGACGTGGGGATCTCGTTGGATGAGCAAGATATTGTTGTTTCGACAAGGATTGGTGTAGAATATGCAAAGGAAGATGCTTTATTGCCCTGGCGCTATTATATAAAGGGAAATCGTTTTGTAAGTCGAAAGTGAAAACATAGCAAGCCTGCTATGTTAATTGTTCAAATATTCCCAAGCGCTGTAGTAAGCATGTTCTTTTTCTGAATAGGTAATTAAATCGGCATAGAAAGGTAGCTTTGATAGGGTAAGGCTATCACCTACCATCACTAATTTCTTTTTTGCCCTTGTCATCGCGACATTCATGCGCCTAATATCGCTTAAGAAACCAATTTTTCTTTCTTGGTTACTTCGTGTAAGGCTGATAATAACAATGTCTCTTTCTTGACCTTGAAAGCCGTCGATGGTATTGATCGTAACTTTATCTTTATATATAGAAAGAGATCTGGCTTCCAATAACGCTTTGAGCTTATCGACTTGCGAAGCATAGGGAGAAATAATAGCGATACGAGGATAATTTTCGGGTGAATAATGTTGGCTAAGCGATGTACTCAACATTGAAAGGTAATGTAAAACAAAGGAAGCTTCTTCTAAATTGTATATGCTACCTTCATCGTCTCTTTCATCAAACCCACAGCCCACCGTATCGATAAATTGCAAGGGCTGATCATTAGGAAACAACAGGGTATTTGCAACGGAACTGTGTGCAATTAGCGAGCTTTGGTAAAATTTTTGGGAGGAAAAGGACATGATGGATGTATGCATTCGATACTGTTCCTGAAGCATAACACCTGATTGCGGATATAAATGAATGCATTTTTCCAGTAATGTTTCCTTAAGTCCCTGATTAGCGGCAGAAACGGATTTGATCGTTGGAGGCAACTGCTGATGATCGCCTGCTAATATTAATTTCTTTGCTTTTAATATGGGAATCCAACATGCGGGTTCTAGAGCCTGTGCGGCTTCATCGATTATGACTGCCTCAAAGCAAATGTTTTTTATTGAGTAATGGCCGGCTCCCACCAATGTTGCTGTAATTACCTGCGCATTTTTGATGACAGACTCTGTGGCATACTGCTCTAAAGCATCGGCTTCCTTTATAAGCTTTGCTGCTTCGGCAAATAATGTTTGTCGCTGGATTCGCTCTTCTTTGCCAAAGTTACGTTTATACTTTCGTGCCATTTCACGAAATTGATTTGCTCGCTTTCTGATTTTTTTTACTTCTTTTATTGACGAAGTTTGGCTGATCTGCTCATCTAATGTCGCATGTAGTAACTCAGGTGTTACACGAGAGGGGCTTCCGATTCGTGTAACATTGATTTGTGCTTTGAGAAGTTGATCTGTAAGAAGATCTACTGCAGTGTTGCTCGGTGCAACCACCAGTAACTGACAGTTTCTTTCTTTCAGTAAAACCTTGCAAGCTTCGATGATGGTTGTAGTTTTGCCGGTGCCCGGGGGACCATGAATGATGGCTATATCATTCGCAGATCGAATTTTTTCGATGGCTAGCTGCTGATTGGCATTCAACCTATCTAATGAAATAGGGGTAGCAGAAGAAAAGAATACAGGTTGCCTTTCTCCTATTAACACTTGAATAAGAGGATTTTTATTTGATTTCGAAGCTTCTAGCAGCGCATTTTGCATTTGCTTATAGCTATACTCATCAAATAATAAATCGATGCCAAGTTTACCATTGTGAATCCAGTCGGGAAGCTCATCAAGATGCAGCATAACTTTCATTTTGTTTTCAACAAGGTAGGACACTTGTCCCACAATGCGGTGATTAACCGAATCAAGATTAGAGAAAAGAGCAACTGACGCCCCGGATTTAAAATGATGTATTGTTTCTTGATCGTTTGAACGTTCAATTTCCAGAGCGATGTAGTCGCCTCTTTCGATAGTTATTTTTTTTATATGTATAGGAAACCAGGTGTTCCCATTTTTTTTTCGCTGTGTAATGGACAGGGTAGTTAGCGAGGTTTGAAAGGAATTCCTATCTTCTATTTGTTCTAATTTTAATAACGCTAACAAATTGCCAAAATAATCCATGCGGCAAAGATAAGAAGCATTTTAATTAAATTTTTTTTGTTATAAGGACGGGATGGCTGCGTAGTTAAGTATGCATAAGTAATAAAATAGGTAGATTAGTGTTGCCTGTGTGTGGGAGGAAAAAAAAACGGTTTGATTTCCAGTTTGTTGTAAAAAAAAGCTATTGTCCGGGGCGCGAAACATTTGGGGGAACGGGGGAAATTCGTACCTTTGCCATCCCGTTCGGGAGGCGGGCACTCCGCAAACGAAGGGATGCGGTTGTTTTTTGAGGTACGGAGGTGAACGGCAGGGAGGAGGAAAAATATTTTAAAAAAATATTTTGGAGAAAAGAAAAAAGCTGTTACCTTTGCACTCCCAATCGGGAGAGAGGGGACGACGGAACGGGCGCGATGCCCGGGAAGGTGAAAGAAAAAAGCAGGAAGTACCGGAGGGGTGACCCGATGGATACGGCGGAGGCCGAAGCGTGAGCGGAGGCATTTAAAGTTCTTTAAGAAATCAGATTCATGTAGCGTAACGGACGGCCTGTTTTTTGGCGGAAGTCAAAAGGACAGGCCTGAACGGTCCGTCGGCCGGAAGATACAAAAAAGATCGGAAGGCTGCACTGAAAGAAGTGCGAATGCCGAGATCGGAAACTTAACATTATACAATGGAGAGTTTGATCCTGGCTCAGGATGAACGCTAGCGGCAGGCCTAATACATGCAAGTCGAACGGGATCGGGGGCTTCGGTCCCCGTGAGAGTGGCGCACGGGTGCGTAACGCGTGAGCAACCTGCCCGTCCCAGGGGGATAGCCCGGAGAAATCCGGATTAATACCGCATGAGAATGCAGGTCCGCATGGGCCTTCATTTAAATATTCATAGGGGACGGATGGGCTCGCGTGACATTAGCTGGTTGGCGGGGTAACGGCCCACCAAGGCGACGATGTCTAGGGGCTCTGAGAGGAGAAACCCCCACACTGGTACTGAGACACGGACCAGACTCCTACGGGAGGCAGCAGTAAGGAATATTGGTCAATGGGGGGAACCCTGAACCAGCCATGCCGCGTGCAGGAAGACGGCCCTACGGGTTGTAAACTGCTTTTGCACGGGAATAACCCCCGGTATGTATACCGGGCTGAATGTACCGTGAGAATAAGGATCGGCTAACTCCGTGCCAGCAGCCGCGGTAATACGGAGGATCCGAGCGTTATCCGGAATTATTGGGTTTAAAGGGTGCGTAGGCGGCGCGCTAAGTCAGGGGTGAAAGACGGTGGCTCAACCATCGCAGTGCCTTTGATACTGGCGCGCTTGAATGTACCTGAGGTAGGCGGAATGTGGCAAGTAGCGGTGAAATGCATAGATATGCCACAGAACACCGATTGCGAAGGCAGCTTACCAAAGTACGATTGACGCTGAGGCACGAAAGCGTGGGGATCGAACAGGATTAGATACCCTGGTAGTCCACGCCCTAAACGATGAACACTCGATGTCGGCGATAGACGGTCGGCGTCCAAGCGAAAGCGTTAAGTGTTCCACCTGGGGAGTACGCCCGCAAGGGTGAAACTCAAAGGAATTGACGGGGGCCCGCACAAGCGGAGGAGCATGTGGTTTAATTCGATGATACGCGAGGAACCTTACCCGGGCTTGAAAGTTACTGAATTGTCCAGAGATGGACAGGTCCTTCGGGACAGGAAACTAGGTGCTGCATGGCTGTCGTCAGCTCGTGCCGTGAGGTGTTGGGTTAAGTCCCGCAACGAGCGCAACCCCTATGTTTAGTTGCCAGCACGTCAAGGTGGGGACTCTAAACAGACTGCCTGTGCAAACAGAGAGGAAGGCGGGGACGACGTCAAGTCATCATGGCCCTTACGTCCGGGGCTACACACGTGCTACAATGGGGGGTACAGAGGGCAGCGACACCGCGAGGTGAAGCCAATCTCAGAAAGCCCCTCACAGTTCGGATCGGGGTCTGCAACTCGACCCCGTGAAGTTGGATTCGCTAGTAATCGCGTATCAGCAATGACGCGGTGAATACGTTCCCGGGCCTTGTACACACCGCCCGTCAAGCCATGAAAGCCGGGGGTACCTAAAGCATGTAACCGCAAGGAGCGTGTCAGGGTAAAACCGGTAATTGGGGCTAAGTCGTAACAAGGTAGCCGTACCGGAAGGTGCGGCTGGAATACCTCCTTTCTAGAGGGCCCTCGGGCCGTTCTGTTACGCCATGAAGATTTCTTGAAAAAAGAGAGAGAGAAAAAAGAGGAAAGTGCCACAGTGCCCCTTCGGGGTCACCGGTGCGGAAGCGAAGCAGTCCCGTAGCTCAGTTGGTCAGAGCACTACACTGATAATGTAGGGGTCAGCAGTTCAAATCTGCTCGGGACTACCTGAAAGAGGGAGGCCGTCCGGGAAACCGGAGGCGGGCGGTCCTGTCCACGTAACGGGGGGAATTAGCTCAGCTGGCTAGAGCACCTGCCTTGCACGCAGGGGGTCAACGGTTCGAATCCGTTATTCTCCACGCTTTTCAAATTCAAAAGTAAAAATTCAAAATTCAAAAACGCGGTACGCCGGTCGTTTTTACTTTTTGATTTTGACCTTTTAATCTGAAAAAAAAGTTCTTTGACATATCGGAAGAAAAAACACAAGAGAAGACAACAGCAGAGACGTTTCTTTCCTACGGGGAAGGGACGTGACACAAAAGCATCCCCGTACGGCAAAAGGGTACGGGGAGAAGAAAGTAAGAAAGGGCACACGGGGGATGCCTAGGCTCTCGGAGGCGATGAAGGACGTGATAAGCTGCGATAAGCGCCGGGGATCTGCAAATGAGATGAGATCCGGCGATTTCCGAATGGGGAAACCCGGCATGTTGAAGACATGCCGTTTAACAACGCGAACGCGCCGAACTGAAACATCTAAGTAGGCGCAGGAAAAGAAAATAATAATGATTTCCTGAGTAGTGGCGAGCGAAAGGGAAAGAGCCCAAACCGGATATGTTACGGCATATGCGGGGTTGTAGGACCACAATGTGGCACGGTCGGAAGAAGTGGAAGGGTCTGGGAAGGCCCGCCGTAGAGCATGAGAGCTGCGTACACGCAATGAGGACCGGCCTAGTGAGTTCCTGAGTACCGCGGGGTCGGAGACGCCCTGTGGGAATCCGGCGGCACCATCCGCCAAGGCTAAATACTACCGAGAGACCGATAGTGGACCAGTACCGTGAGGGAAAGGTGAAAAGAACCCCGAACAGGGGAGTGAAAGAGAACCTGAAACCGTGTGCTTACAAACTGTCGGAGCCCCAATGGGGGTGACGGCGTGCCTTTTGCATAATGAGCCTACGAGTTACACTTCACTGGCGAGGTTAAGCGGTTAAGCCGCGCAGCCGAAGCGAAAGCGAGTCTGAACAGGGCGTACAGTCAGTGGAGGTAGACGCGAAACCTTGTGATCTACCCATGGGCAGGTTGAAGGTGCGGTAACACGTACTGGAGGACCGAACCGATAAACGTTGAAAAGTTTCCGGATGACCTGTGGGTAGGGGTGAAAGGCCAATCAAACTGGGAAATAGCTCGTACTCCCCGAAATGTTTTTAGGAACAGCGTGGACATTGAGTCTTCCGGAGGTAGAGCTACCGATTGGGTGCGGGGGAGTCACATCCTACCAAATCCAGACGAACTCCGAATACCGGGAGATATGGTCCGCAGTGAGGCGCAGGGTGCTAAGGTCCTGCGCCGAGAGGGAAAGAACCCAGACCACCGGCTAAGGTCCCCGAGTGTACGCTAAGTTGAACTAACGAGGTCCGGTTGCCCAGACAGCTAGGATGTTGGCTTGGAAGCAGCCATTCATTTAAAGAGTGCGTAACAGCTCACTAGTCGAGCGGCCGGGCGTGGATAATAAACGGGCATTAAGTGTACCACCGAAGCCGTGGGATAGAAATATCGGTAGGGGAGCATTCCGGCGCGGGAGAAGCGGTTACGTGAGTATCCGTGGACGTTCCGGAAAAGCAAATGTAGGCATAAGTAACGATAAGGCGGGCGAGAAACCCGCCCACCGAAAGACCAAGGTTTCCTGATCAACGCTAATCGGATCAGGGTAAGTCGGGACCTAACGCGAACCCGAAAGGGGCAGCGGATGGCCAACGGGTAAAGATTCCCGTACTCTTGTATGCTGCGAAGCGGGGACGGAGGAGTGACACCGCCGCGCACTGACGGAATAGTGCGTTGAAGGCCGTAGGTAAACGTGACCCAGGCAAATCCGGGTCGAGTGCCGAAGGCCGAAAGTACGGCAAACCTCCGGGGGCGCCGATAGCGCGGGTAACCATACTCCCGAGAAAAGCCGCTAAGCTTCAGGCATATAAGACCCGTACCGCAAACCGACACAGGTGGTCGGGGAGAGAATCCCAAGGTGCTCGAGTGAATCATGGCTAAGGAACTCGGCAAAATGGCCCTGTAACTTCGGGAGAAGGGGCGCTTCCTCCGGCGACGGAGAAGCCGCAGTGAAAAGGCCCAGGCGACTGTTTAACAAAAACATATGGCTTTGCCAAATCGAAAGATGACGTATAAGGCCTGACACCTGCCCGGTGCCGGAAGGTTAAGAGGGGATGTCAACCTTCGGGTGAAGCATTGAATCGAAGCCCCGGTAAACGGCGGCCGTAACTATAACGGTCCTAAGGTAGCGAAATTCCTTGTCGGGTAAGTTCCGACCTGCACGAATGGTGTAACGATCTGGGCGCTGTCTCGGCCATGAGCTCGGTGAAATTGTGGTACCGGTGAAGACGCCGGTTACCCGCAACGGGACGGAAAGACCCCATGAACCTTCACTATAGCTTAACATTGGGACTGGGTGCAGGATGTGTAGGATAGGCGGGAGATATTGAAGCGGGTTCGCCAGGATCCGCGGAATCGTCCTTGAAATACCGCCCTTTCTGTATCCGGTTCCTAACCCCCCTCCGGGGGGGACATTGTTTGGTGGGTAGTTTGACTGGGGTGGTCGCCTCCAAAAAGGTAACGGAGGCTTTCAAAGGTAAGCTCAGTACGCTTGGTAACCGTACGCGGAGTGCAATGGCAAAAGCTTGCTTGACTGTGAGACATACAAGTCGGACAGGGTCGAAAGACGGACATAGTGATCCGGTGGTTCTGCATGGAAGGGCCATCGCTCAAAGGATAAAAGGTACTCTGGGGATAACAGGCTGATCTCCCCCAAGAGCTCATATCGACGGGGAGGTTTGGCACCTCGATGTCGGCTCGTCACATCCTGGGGCTGGAGAAGGTCCCAAGGGTTCGGCTGTTCGCCGATTAAAGTGGCACGCGAGCTGGGTTCAGAACGTCGCGAGACAGTTCGGTCCCTATCTGTTGTGGGCGCAGGAAGTCTGAGTGGGGCTGACCTTAGTACGAGAGGACCGGGTTGGACCGGCCGCTGGTGAATCTGTTATGCCGCCAGGTGTACGGCAGAGTAGCTATGCCGGGAATAGATAAGCGCTGAAAGCATCTAAGTGCGAAACTAGCCACGAGATGAGACTTCCTTACAGGGCCGTGGGAGACTACCACGTCGATAGGCGGCAGGTGTAAAGGTAGAGATACCACAGCCGAGCCGTACTAATAGCCCGAAGCTTTCTCAAGCGCAGCAGGCTGTTGTCTTCCTGTTTTTTTTCTTCCGTTATATATGTCGACCGGGTTATAAGTTGTAGGTTATAGGTTATAAGTTGCAGGTTATGGGAACTTAAAACGAATAACTTAAAACGTAAAACTCAGATAAGATATTCAGGTGCCTATATCGGCGGTGTCCACCTCTTCCCATCCCGAACAGAGAAGTTAAGCCCGCCAGAGCCGATGGTACTGCAGTAACATGTGGGAGAGTAGGTCGGTGCCGATCTTTACAGAAGGCCGCCGTGCATTGCACGGCGGCCTTTCCTGTTTTGATGCCCATCGGTTTGTAATCATGTCGGAGCAGCTTATCGTAAGCCGTCAAAGTTACCGCCGGCCGCGGAGAAACTTCCCATGTGGCAGGACTTGAATCTATTAACCTGAAAATCCTTTCCCAGTTGATTATAAAGGAAAAAAGGATCGGCACGGAATTGATGCCAATGCTGTAATAACTGCTTTTCTATGAAATCAATTTTCTCTTGATAGCTTTTCGTTAATTGTTGATAATAAGTGGATCCGGATTTGCTTACTGTGTTTTTTAAGCGGTATATATATTCGAGCAAATTATAGCAGGTAGTATATTGACCACATGCAATTAGAGCGGCAAGGGTTTCTTCTTCTTGTGATTTTGCATCAAACCATAAAGTTGTTGGCATTTCAAAAGCTGCCTGAGCGACGATCTGTTGAGCTCGTGATGGAGTTAAAAAAGGGAGATTTTTTCTGTTTCGATTAAAATCGTTCGAAAAAGATAAGTCATACACATGATTGGTTTTGATTTTGAACCGATACTTACCGCTTTCATAAGTTTTGTTGTATAGAAGATAACGTATCCGTTTAAGAAAAACATCATTGTTCAATATCAATACAGAAGCGAAACGTTCTTTGATCATTCTATAAATAACTACAATAGGGGTAGAGCCAAAATGTTCGAAAAGATTGGTAACAATATCAGACGAGAAGTTCTTGTTTAGATTTAAGCCCCCTAGGCGGTTCGTATCGCCTTCAATGAATTTCCGTAATATAGCCAAAATCAATAGAAAACATAGTGATAATACACATATTGTTGTTCCTATCACGACATTCAACTGTATACCACCTAATTGGAAACCTAGCGTTTTACTAATCATTATTAGTCCGAAAAGGAAAAATAGACACAGTATAACAATTAAGTTATTTATGGAAATAGCTCCGATTCCTTTATAGTTTTTATTCTCTTTGGGTAATTTATACGGTTCCATGTAATGGCTGCCCACATCATTAATTAACATTAGATCAAAAGGTGAAAAGGCCGTTTTCTTTTTGATTCTTCTCTTTTGTGCATCCAGCATACTTTCCAAGGCTTGGTTATCGGTTATTCCTCCATCCATCATTCCGATTTTGAAATCATCGGCTAATTTTTCCTTGGAAAAAGCCTGTCTTAATTCCATAATAGAAGGTGTTTTTGTGAAATCGGCAAGTACGTCGTCCACTTTAGCTTGACCAAATAACTTTACCAATTCACTCCGGCTTATTTCTTGTAACGCTATAGATAAGCCATCAAGTAAATTACGTTTATTTAAGCTTGTGAGTTCGCCTGTAGCAGCGATGGGCAAATCTACATAGGTAAAGTCGTCAGGAAAGATGACAGGTTCGAAGCCAGCGGGAAAACAAGATGATGCGGCGAGCAAGTCTGCTATCTTTAACTTGCCTGCCGTTGTTTGTCCCAACTTTATATTAAAATTCCCAAATCTAAATTGGATATCCTCATGTGATTTAACATCCATTTTCATTTTAACCTGTTGCCTAAAAACCAAACCTCGATAAAACTCAGTTGCATTAAAACAAACCTCTTCTAAATGTTTATTATGATCGTTAGGATGTAAATCTGACAATAGTGCACGTTTGAATAATAGATCGTCGTACGTAAGTGCAAAAGCATTGATAATATTTCTTCGCTTATACGGGTTATCTGTCCACTCCTTATCGTTATTTAATTTTTCAAAAACAACATTCATTAAAGCCATTCCGGACAAATGCTCGGTTAAATTTTTATAAAATTCTTTAAACGATCGACCTTGTGCTACGTGTAATGCATAGAAGGCATTGGTTATCGAGCCCCCTGATGCAGAAGAAATAAAGGTTACATTGTCAAGTAGTACTTGATCGTTAAGCGTATGAATAACATTCAGGTAACTCAAAACTCCTAAACTAAAAGACGCAGCCCGAAAACCACCTCCCGAAAAGGCTAAGGCTATATGATCAAAAGGAGTTTCGCTAATCATCGGCACCTCATCTTTCTTGCTAGTTGTGTTTAACGCATTTGGCATGTTTTTTATTTCAGGTTTCGAATAATACATATATAGGGGTTAATTTCTCTCGCAATGATCTTCCATTGCTTATCGAGTCGAATTAACTTCTTCCTGATAGAATCACTCTCGTTCCCTCCAACCGTTAACACGTAATTGCCTTTGGCATCGGTTCCCCTTTCGACGACAATAGCAGAGTGCGATTCATAAGCCTTGTTCTTTTTTGCAAATTCAAAATCATAACGCTTGTTACCACGATTATGATGAATGATATCACCAAGACCAGGTTCAATAGCTTGATAAGGGTAAGCACGGAAAACTCCGGTATCTTGAATCGCATTTTGGATGGCGGCGTGAACAAATCTCGCATGCGCCGGGTTAAACAAAAATTCTTCTCCTGTTGCGCCAGCCTTCTTAATACACCAAGAAATAAATATAGCCGACCAAGCCGTTGTCACACCAGGAAAGGAAAAGCCTAGGTCTGTCCAATACTTACGTATCTGCTTCGATAATTCTACATCACTCTCGCTCTCGAGATGATAGCTGTTATATTGCTCTTCGGCAATTGTAACTAACTTTTTAACGTACGCCGTAGCCATTTTTTTATTTAGAATAACAATGTTTTAGTAAAAAAGTCAACAAAAACTGCCTGCCTAAGAACATTCTTTGACGTCCAGATTCATTGTATAACAAAATTACTAAATTTATTAGTATTTTAAAACAAATATTAATTAATAAGTTTTTACGTGATATTCGTGTAACATAGTGATTATAATGTGCTTTTCTATTTTTTTGCTAAAAATATTAGTATATTTACCTCGAAGAATATAATAGTTGCTATGAATAACAAGGTAAGTATCAATAACTATAGTGTAGAGTCAGCTGGCATTACGAAAAGTTATAGGGAGGCGATATGTGAGTTGATTTGGAATGGATTCGACGCAAACGCATCCCTAATCAATATTGTTTTTAAACCAAACAACATCGACTATATAAACGAGATACAGATTATCGATAATGGCACAGGGATCCCTTTTTCCACATTGCATCAGACTTTTGGTTCATTTCTGGATTCTGTAAAAAGAGAATCGTTCAGCCGATCCTCCTATATACGTGGCAAAAAAGGAAAGGGGCGATTCTCCTTTATGGCTTTAGCCATGCAAGCTGTATGGTCCACTACTTTTTTTGATGAGCAATCTAAAAAGATGCTTGATTATGATATAATAATAAATGCGGCTAATAAGGATATTTATAAAGATAGTAACAGAAGAATCTCAAAAAGGAACAAAACGGGTACCATCGTGACCCTGTCTAATTTATTTGGGGTTTCCGGTTATTCCTTCAGCTGTTCTGCATTTTTGAGCTATTTGAAAAACGAGTTTGGGTGGTTTTTACTTCTTAATCGAAGTAAAGATTTCAAATTATGCCTGAATGACAGCCCTGTCGAATATGACGATATAATCGCCGACAATGAAGTGTTTCATCGGATAATTACCGACACACAGAATATTGAGTACACATTTAGAATTACGTATGTCCGGTGGTATGAAAAGATCGGCGATAAATTTTATTACTATTTTTTAAACACCGCACAAAAGGAACTTTTTAAACAGCTAACATCATTTAACAATAATGCCATTGGCTTTTATCATAGCGTTTATGTCGAATCGTCATTCTTTGATGACTTTACACCCAGTGACGGAGTGAATGCAGAACGCTTATTTGGAGCAAATTTAAATAGCAGAGTATTCAAAGTACTTATAAAAGAACTGCAACAAATTGTTGCCGATAAGCAAAAAAGTTTTGTTAGATCAAAAGGGGCTGATAAACTAATTGAGCACTTCGATCGTAAAGGTGTTCTTCCAAAGTACAGAAACAATAAGTATGAGCAAGAAAAAAGAAAAGATTTAATGGCAGTTATTAAGGAAATATACTGTATACAACCCAAAATTTTTAAAGGCTTAAATGAAACCCAAGAACGAACGAGCGTTGCTTTTATCAATTTGTTGCTTGAGTCCGACGAGCGGGAACATATTCTGTCTATTTTAGATGATATCGTCAATCTTACTCGAGAAGAAAGAGAAAACTTGGCTATATTGCTAGGAAAAACCTCTCTAAACCGTATTACAAGAACGATTAATTTGATTGAAAATAGGTTTGTTACTATCGAGTTATTAAAGAGGATGGTTTTTGATTTAAAGCAGTTCACTACAGAGCGGGATCATATTCAGCATGCGATTGCTGAAAATTATTGGTTGTTTGGTGAGCAGTTTCATTTAGTGACGGCGAACGAGAGTTTTGAAAAACTACTTTCCAAATACCTTTATATTCTTGATGGTGAAGGATCAGGAAAAATGAATGCGATGACAATGAAGGACCGGGAGAAGAACAGGCGGCCTGATGTATTTATTTGCAGACAGCGAAGCATTCCCGATCCTTTTTATCAGGAGGAAGAATTGGAGGAAAATATCATGGTTGAGCTCAAAAGACCTGCAGTTGTGATAGGTAAGCAACAGCTAAGGCAAATTGAAGACTATATGGATTTTGTTAGCCGACAGGATGCGTTCAATTCGCAAATGAGGCAATGGAAGTTCTTTGTGGTGAGTAATCGGGTTGACACATATATATTGAAACAGTATGAAGAATTTAAGAATAGGGGCAAGCGGTTTTTAGTTAAGTCTTGGGGTAATCTGGAGATCTTTGCCATGACCTGGGATGACATATTTCGCGTTTTTTATACAAGGCATAAATACTTGCTGGATAAATTGGACTTTGATAAAGAGGCTTTAAAGGACGAGCTACAATCAAAAGGAGTTGTATTAACTGCCGCAACAGAACTAAATCCTTTTGTAGCGTGTAAAAACAATGCCTGATTCCAGCTTATGTGTGCACTTCATTAAAGTTTTCGTTTTTTCGATATTTGATCCTAAAGTAGTAGGCAGAAAACATGGTAAGCAATAAGCCTAGAGCAGAAAGGGCTAGCACGCTGTTGGAGAAGAACGACACCCAACTTAACTTGATTTTTAAAATTTCTTTGGCGAAGAGTATGCCCACACTGCCGACATAACCGAAGGTGTCTGCTAAGTATATAAGAAAACCGACATTTCCGGTATGCTTAAAAGTAGCAATTATTCGTTCAAAAAAAATTGCATTAAATGGAATATAGACCATATAGAGACCCAGGCCCGTCAAAAGCATCCAAATAAAGGGGGAAACTTGTTGGAATAAAAAGCAAATGGTGGAAATACCGGCTAGCAAAAAGCCCAATGCCACAAACCCATGCACAAGGATAAGTGCCCGATAATTGTTTTTTATAAAAACCATACTGCCGATAGAAGCCAAAACAATTAATGTAATAGGTACTTCGGTCTGTGAAAAAATGATCGGTTGATTATAAAAACCCATTTCCTTCCACATTTCAGCGCCGAAGTTGTCCCGAATATCACGGAAAATCGTCGCGAAGGTATATATCAGCAAACATGTTGCCAGGCCGGGTAAAAACTTTGCCGAAAATAGATGCCGTTGCTGTCTATCCATAGGTCTTCTTTCAGTTCTTTGTAGTATGTCATCCTGATCTGGCAAAGGTATCTTTTCCATTAAGTGTACCAGAAAAACAAGAGGCAGGGCAAAAAGAAGTCCGGTAAAAAAGGGAACCCAAAACTCAGATAAACCAAGCGCTAACATAATCCATCCGCCGGCAGAGCGGGCGAATCCTGAAGCAAAGATAAAACTGACTGCCAAAGCGGCGCCAATGAAATCGGTTCCTTGTCTTCCCTCAACATACGAGAACACAATTCCCCATAAAAGTCCCAAAGGGAAACCGTTTACAAAGAGAAAAATGGCATTATACGGGACGGGTGTAAGCGCGAAACCAAGCCAACTTAACCAAGCAATACCTGTTAGCGAAAGAATAAGTTTGCTTCTTATCGCTCGTTTTAATTCAGCAATATATTGCACACCATAAAATTTAGCCAACATATACCCTAATACTTGACTAATCACGAGCACAGTTTTATAGTTATAACCGCCAACGGTTATTCCTTCAAATGTCGCAACCGTGAATGCCTTTCTATAGCCGAAAATTAGCGTATAGGCCGAAAACACGACAAAAGCCGTGAAAATGTTTATAATCAATTTACTTCCTTTTAAATGTTTTGGCCGTAAGAAAGACATTATTCCTCCTAATATAAAGCAATATAAGGATTGTCCGATTATTTTCGATATATGGTGTTATGTTTGTTAATGAAGTCAGTCGACGGACTTAAATAATAATAATTTTTCAATACTTGGGTAGTTTTATCTAGTTGCATTGGCTATCTTGCGAAGTTTTCCAAATTTCGCCAATCCTTAATAATTGAAGGTTGACATTATGATTACCTTAAATGTTTTGCAAACGCTTGTACATTATAGCTTACATTTTCTCTTTCCCGGATTACTTGCGAGGTTGTTTTTCAAGAAAGAGTGGAAAAAGGCTTGGGCAATTATGGTAGCTACAATGCTCGTTGATCTAGATCATTTACTTTCAAAGCCGATATTTGATGCGAATAGATGCAGTATCGGGTATCATCCGTTGCATACTAATTATGCTATTGCGTTTTACATGATGCTACTTTTTTTTCCGAGAACTAGAATTGTGGCGGTTGGTTTACTTTTTCATATGCTAACAGATTATCAAGATTGTATATGGACAGAGTTTCTTTCGCGTTAATCTTTAATGTCTACCAATAACTCCTTAGGGTGTGCTGCTTTACGTGCGTGTAAACCAAGTATTTGTGGTATCTTTGTTGTTGTAAAGTGGGATAAAAAAGTTGGCGATATGGGTAAATTTAAACTGCATAACATTAATGTAGAGGCAACCAAGAAAAAGCTGAAAGGAAAGGTATACGCCCTATCCAAAGAAGGTCTAGAGCAATTATTTAACAAAATTGACCAGTTAAGCGTAAAAAAAGGTGTTGATCAACTCGGGCTTGAAAAGTTTATAAATCAATGCGCCATTTTCGCCGCAGGCTCAGGCGTTATTAGCGGAATAGGCGGTGTGGGCGTTATGGTTATTGGGGTACCCTTGGATACGATTAATGTTTTGGCTCAACAATTTCGCGTTACATTAGCAATAGCTTATCAGAAAACAGGAAATTATGAATTTCGATTCGATGATTTTTTTAAGTTACTTGCCGGATCGATAAAAGGAGAAGCAAGTATAGTGGTTACTAAAACAGCAATGGAAGAAGTTGCTCAAAAATTGATGATCAACATGGGGACAAGAGCTTCCAAAAGACTGGTACCTGTTGTGGGAGGGATTATCGGGGGCACCGCAAACTACCTCTATATAAAACGAGTAGCTGAGCATTTAAGAAAATAGGAGTCGTGCGTTTTAATCGTTGAAACTGTGCAATTATTGTGAATTAAAAAATAAAAAAGTTTTTATTCATTTGTAATGAATTTTTTTCAACTTCAATTTTATTATTAGAAATGAAAGCTCTACCCCTGTGGTAGGGCTTTTTTGATTCAATTTGATTAGATCTTTATGTTTGCTTTAATATAAGAACCGGACGATTCGAATTGTGAGCTATTGCATGCGTAATACTGCGATGCGTTATTTTCTTGAAAAAATTGTACTTTCCAGGTAGAGAGACTATTAAGTCGACATCTTTTTTTTCTGCAAACTCTAATATCCCATCCAATATATCATCATTGTCCGTATAATCGACCGAGAAGTTTAAATCCGGTAGTAATACAGAAAGTTTATTACGGTCTTCCATTAAATCGCGTTGCTGTTTTTTTATGCTGAATACATGCAATATCAACTCATCTTTATAAGTTGAAAATAGCGGATGCCGGAAGGCTTCAAGACGGTTCAGTTCTTCGAAATCCATAGGTAATAATACTTTACGGATTTTTCTATAGGTTGCGTTGGAAGGAACGACAAGTACAGGGATTTTACTAATTGTTACCAACTCGATAAGATTATCGTTGATATATCCTTCTTTGCTTTCCTGGCTATTACCTAATATGAGTAAATCGGGTGATTCTTGCCTGATAAGTTGCACAAGGGCTCTAGCGAGTGGTAACTCGCTTATCGCATGATCTATAGTGACCTCTTTTAATACACTATTGGCTAGCTCTTTGGTCACTTTATCTAGGTACTCAACAGATTCCTTTCGGCCAGCTTCCAGCGTATCGCCATCTAGACAGAGATATTCTGCGGTAGATATAATGGGTTGAAAAACTGACGTATAAGTGCTTTTTAGCAAGATTAGCCGAATAAAAGAGAGGTTTTGATGAGCAGCAGATACATACCGCAGCGCATTTTGTGTCCCCGAAGCGTAATCTAATGGAATAAGAATCGTATTCATACCCGTTTTAACATTTACATAACCATAAAGGTAATTCTTTTGTTTGTCAATGATTATCGAAACAAAGTAAAACAATATGGATAAAGGTTTTAACGAACGGGTAGTCTGAAAAAGTTGATCGTGGAAATTGCTAAGTAATAGAAAGCCTTATTGGTTGCGACGAGTTATGATAAAAGGGTGAAAAGATGTTAAGAACAATAAAATCGGTCTATGCTATTTCGATATAATTTCTATCTTTGCCGCTGGAAAGTTGGCAGAGTGGTCGAATGCGGCGGTCTTGAAAACCGTTGTCTGTAACAGGACCGGGGGTTCGAATCCCTCACTTTCCGCTAAACAGCAAAACCAGGCCATAGCCTGGTTTTGCTGTTTTTAGACTTTATAAATTTGATCCGATAAAAGTTGAACAATAACAAAAGATAACATGAACGATTTTGCCTTCAATGCCTGATAACTATTTGAGATATTGAGTGTACAATAAGGTTTTTTTACTCTATTGACCTTGGGTGTTCTTATGATGTTTTTTGGGAGCTCTATCGCGAATTTTAAGTGCGTTTAATAATTCTCTTCTTTTAGCTACGCATAAAAAAATGCTACCCTTTTTGTGTAGAAAGGAAATGACCAATGTGTCGCCATTTTTTGCCATTGCTTGTAATTTGGGGTCTATGATTAAATCACCACAATGACAATCTTTAGAATTATAGATCATAAGAACAAATAGCAGAGAACAGGCTATTAGCCCATATAGACTTATTTTGCCCAAGTTCTTACTTGATGTAGCCGTTTTGTGATTCATAATGGAAAACTGGTTACACAGTAAAATTACAGTTAAGATTCTTTTGTCTCAACAAAGGATTAGTTTTTCTCTTTTTCTAGGTGTGATCGTATGTGAATATATGTGTAAATAAGAGAAGTAATGTGTTCTTTGTTGACTGGCCGACGCTCAAACGCGATACAGAATTTAAGATTTTTTTTCAGCTGACATACTGTTGTCACTTGGTCAAAATACTTTTGCTTAAGTAACTAAAAGCAATATATTATGGATACAGTAACATCAGCACAGGTAATTAATAAGGATGCTTTATTAAGGCATTGGCTCGGGCATCGTAATCTAACTCGACGCGTCATTGAAGCTTTTCCCGAGAAAGAACTTTTCGGTTTTTCTATAGGCGGAATGCGTCCATTTTCCCAATTGGCTATTGAATTATTGTCTATAGGCGGCCCGGCAATGGAATCCATTGTAAAGGACGAGCCACTTCCCTATAACGAAGAGGCACTCAGATTAATCACAAAGGAGCAAATACTGGCAAAATGGGACGAACAAACCGACGTTATTACCAGGTACTTTAATCAACTTCCTTTAGAACGGTTTTCGGAAACTTTCAATTTGTTTGGCCAATATGAATTTCCCATTATTGATGACATCTTTTATTTTATTGATAATGAGATTCACCATCGAGGTCAAGGTTATGTATACTTAAGAGCTTTAGGTATAGAACCTCCGATGTTTTGGGAACGTGACTAAGTATTAAGCCCTTCAGCAATCATCTTTGATTTGAAGGGCTTTGCCTTCCTCGTTGATCTTTGCCAGATGTTTAGTCAGCAGAAGCCTAGCTTTTTCTTTTAATGTTGAAGGTTCCAGTATGGTGGCTTTATCCGCGAACATTAGGAACCAGCGTACAAAAGCTTCTTCAACATCGCGCACTTCAAAATTCATGATTACTTTGTCAGCATGTCGTTCTTCCGAAATAAAACCATAAAAATTGCGGTCCCATTGGAGATATCTGGCCATATCTTTCTCAACAGCAAGTTGGACCTTCGTGACGGGTTGTTGCTCCTTCGGTGTCAGGTAAAAGTCCAATGGTTGGTGCTTTCGTTCAAAAGGTAACTCGGTGTTTTTGATTTCTTCTATTCGATCCGTCCTAAATTGCCTATAATCTTTTCTTAAGTGGCAAAAGCCGATTACGTGCCATGAATGATGCTGATGAAAAACACCAACCGGTTCTATGAATCTGCGTATCGCTTCGGGCGCATCAAGTGCCCGATAAAGAAGCTCAACTTGCGTTTTCCTAGCTATACTTTCAAAAAGAGTGGCTAATGCATGTGGCGCTTTTTCACTGAATTTAATTTGCAAAGGTTGCATAACCACTTGCGATTCGATGCTTGATACCCATTCCTTATCAACAGTCTTTAATGCGGTTTTTATTTTGTACATCGCCGAAGAGAAATAGTCACGGATGCTTTTATCGCTGAATTTCTGCATCAGTTTTTCAGCCGCTACTAAGCTGGTCGCTTCTTCCTTATTCAACGATAAAGGAGGGAGACGATAACTTTCAATTAAAGAGTAACCAACACCGGCTTCACTATAAATCGGAACACCGGAAATTTCCAGTGCTTTTATATCCCGATAAATGGTCCGTAAGCTTACCTGAAACCGGTCAGCTAATTCCTGTGCTTTGACCACTCGTTTAGACTGCAGCTGAATAAAAATGGCTACGAGCCTATCAAATCGTTTGAAGTTTTCACTATCCATCTTTTGATATTAAATAAAATGGTGGATTTTACTTGCATAGATAAGTAATTTAATCAAAAAGAGGAGTGTAAAAGTAAAAAAGTTGAACTGGGATAAAAAATGCTGTGAATCAGAATAAATATTGGCAAGTAGGTCAAAGCGTAGGGATGTTTTGGCCCATATCGCCTTCAAAATGAGAAAAGGCATTGTGACAATAGAGTTTTTGATAAATAATATTTGTTTATTAAAGAAAATTGCTACCTTTACCACATTATGAGACAAGAGAGTGTCAAATATTTTACCATTGTTATAGCGTAAACTTTCAAGGACGCTATTGTTAGCGCTACCGTTTCGTGTAGCCTATATTGCATACTTTTTATTCTTTTTTGCTTATACACGTACGAGAAAGGTATTAAACCTCACCTTAATCCTTATCGACGGCTTTATCAAATAATCTTGTAAGCGGAGTTGATTTTCGGGGTGTCTAATAAAGTCTATAATTGCTGTTGAGCGTAAACCAGAATAATTGTTCTCAATACATCTTGCATGTATTGAGAATATGTAGAAAGCCTGTGAGGTGCTGATATCTTCGGTAGCTGCACTAGGCAAATTAAATGATTGATAAATTTTTTTGCAATCTTGAAATGGAACAGGAATTAATTCAAACAATTGTTGATTTTTTTAAAAATAATGAGAGGCAAGGACCCGGATGCGAGGAAGCTACGCTAAAAGCATTAGGTTTGGTAAGCGAGAGCCATTATTTTGAACATATACTGGATATTGGCTGTGGAACAGGAGCACAAACGATGACACTCGCACGAAAAACAAATGCACAAATTTTTGCCGTTGATTTATTGGCTGAATTTTTAGATGTGTTGACAGAACGTGCTACGCGATGGGGCTTGCAAGATCGAATAGCTGTACACAAAACATCTATGGACGATCTCCCATTTCCAAGGAATTTTTTTGATATGATTTGGAGTGAGGGCGCAATTTATCATATTGGATTCGAAAGAGGATTGAAACAGTGGGGCACGTTGTTGAAAAGAAGGGGGTACTTAGTGGCGTCCGAGATTTCATGGACAAGTAACGAAAGGCCTCAGTATCTTACCGATTATTGGATGGCAAGCTATCCCGAAATCGATTTGATTTCGAATAAAATGAAATTAATCGAAGATTGCGGCTATATTCCCGTTGGATGTTTTACACTACCCAATGCCGGATGGGACAACTATTACCATCCAATTATCAAACAGGTTGCTTTATCGATAGCTCAACCAATAAATGATTCGACAAAAAAATCGTTCATGGAAACGATCATCGATGAACTTATCATCTACCAAAGATACCGGGAGTTTTATAACTACGTGTTTTACGTGATGCAAAAAAAATGAAATAAAATCGTTTCTAACCTTTTACGGAATCAAGTGCGATTCCGAGAGGATGCCGGCAGCAAGACTGCGAGTCTTGCTTTTGTAATGCCTCGTTGTTGCAATATGACAATTCAATGTCTCAGAACTGAGAAAAATCCTTCAAATTTGTACGATGGGAATTACGAAAGAAACGCAACAAAAGATTGTTGATGCTGCCATTATAGTATTTAATGAAGACTTTTCTGCTCCCTTAGAGCGGGTTGCAGAAAAGTCTTCGATAACTAGGAGAACACTTCATCGCTATTTTAAAGATAGGGAGGCGTTATTGGCCTATTGTGAGAAAGACATGCAGCAAAACTGTAAAAAAGCGATGAACGATGCTATGGAAAGTTCAGATGTGCCGTTAAAAAAACTGGAAGAAATGCTTTATGCTGCTATCGACTGTGGCGCGAAATACGCCTTTTTCCACAAACTTCATCACCGTGATGGTCACAGACACAATCAGAATGATCGAAACTGTGCGACTTACGAAGCGATTAACAACCGTTGCCGGCAATTGATTTTGCAGTTACAGGAGGATGGTTATATTAGCAAAAGACTGACAGTGGATTGGGTTTTGGCTTTTTTGACTAGTGTAGTAGCCACGACAATAAATACCGGGCTTTTGGGTAATCAGACGAAGATAAATTTAAAAGAATGTGCTTGGTTTTCATTCAGCAAAGGAATAGGGGTATAAAAAAATTTGCCTATATATGTCTCGATTTTGAGACATTTTTATTGATGATTAATCTCAATAGACATAATAAGTGAAAATATAAATAAATGATATGGAAAAGAACAACAAACACGACGTTATAATAGTCGGTGGTAGCTATGCCGGCCTTTCGGCCGCTATGTCCTTAGCTAGAGCGATAAGAAATGTACTGATCATTGATAGTGGTAAACCCTGTAACCGCCAAACACCCCATTCCCATAATTTTTTAACGCAGGACGGTAAGCCGCCGAAAGTAATTTCATCTATCGCTTTGGAGCAAGTGCTTGCGTATGATACCGTGAATTTCTTGACGGATGAAGTACTATTTGCCGCCGGGAAGAATGGGGCTTTTTTTGTTAGAACCGCTTCCGGCAAGCAGTTCGAAGCAAGCAAACTTTTGTTTGCTACCGGGTTAAAGGATATACTTCCAACCGTGAGTGGAATAGCAGAATGTTGGGGAATCAGCGTGATTCATTGTCCTTATTGTCATGGATACGAATATAGAAATCAGTCGACGGGACTGTTGCTAAACGGCGAATCTGTTTTGGAGAAGGCAAGGCTAATTCGTAACTGGGCTTCAGACCTTACGGTACTTACTAACGGGCCATCTACTTTTGATAATGCGGACAAAGAAACACTTTCCAGAAATAACATACAGTTGATAGAAAAGCCGATAGCTTTGTTGAAACACTACAAGGGTCAGCTTGACCATATTATATTTGAAGATGGTACTGAAATTTCTGTTAAAGCGCTTTACGCACCCCCTCGCTTTGAACAACAAAGTCAAATTCCGAAAAATATAGGTTGCGCAATAACAAGTACCGGTCATATTGAAGTCAATAACTTCCAGCAGACTTCTGTCCCGGGAATTTATGCTGCAGGCGATAATGCTACCATGTTTAGAAGTGTTTCTGCAGCTGTAGCTGCCGGCTCGATTGCAGGAGCGTTTATAAATCACGAATTAATAGGAGAGGGGGTGTAGATTACGATATAAAGAAGCACTTTTTGAAAAATCCCGTAAAACCGTTATTTAAATGCTCCTTCCGTGTCTTAGGGTATATGTCTATGAACAGATTCTTATTGATAAGTTTGCTGCGTTTAAAATTTAAAGGAAGGACTTTCTGTTTTTCGGGGCTAAAGAAATAGAAAGGAATACGAATCCATTAAAATAGAGGCTAAGAAATTTAAGAGAATTATTCGCCTATTATACTTATATAAAGGCAAGCTTCCGGCAAAAGAGTGAAATAAATATTAGAGAAGTCGATTCTAAAATTGACACAAGTTCTTAAAAGAATATTCCCAAACGCGTAAAAAGATGTCGTATGTTTATGAACTGATTACCGGTTTTAGAACAGTGACTAGCAATGGTTGTTTGACAAGTTTCACGCTCGTGGAGGTTTGATTCGGCAGTAGGTTTATTCCGCATCGGAAAAGAGAGTAATAACCCGAGCGCAATCATTATAGGCGTTGTGCGGAGTGAAAGAGTGTTATAATTCCTTGTACTGGTTTCAATTTTGATGCGAGCGTTGTTGCGAAGCATAATAACAATATTTCCAGTAGTGATCATAAATATAATGCCTTTTTATTATCTTTCTAATTTTCAACAATTTATGATTTTTTATTTATTGAATGAGTGTTCGAAATCGGACACAAAGTGTCCGATTTCGAACTTTTATCACTTTTTCTAAATCTGAGAAAAAATTGCTTATGTGTATTTTATACACTATCTTTGCGCTATCATAATTTAGGTTTATAATTGGTTAGTTAAAAGTCTTCAATCTCCCCGGTTGAAGACTTTTTTATATTAAAAGCTATAGTGAGGCCGCGAAGATTTGTGTTATATTGTTGATTTCCTTGTCACTTAAGTGTTTTCCGGATTGTATAATGATTTGGTATTTGAAAGTGACGGATTTTCCTGCATCCAAAGAAAAGTTCAATTCTTCTTTTCCGTTACTCATGGCTTTCTGCCCCAATGGATTAGCTGCAAATAAACCATAACCCCTAGCGTGCCAATAGGTGGGATAGCCTACGTTTTTCGGATGGTCAATGATCACTATCGATATCGCTTCACGCCCTATTTTTCCATCCAAATTGACCCACCTACCACGTGTACCCCATACCTGATCACCCTCTTTTCCCTCACTACTACGGTACTTTCCGGTGACTTGGTTATTATCTAGCTGCGCAACTTCTGTGATGTTGCCGTTAGCATCTGTGAATTTGGCTGACTCATCTGAAGGATGTTCCAACTCCCGTGCCAAGCGAATTCCTAATAACCCTTCTTTGTTGTCTGTAAATAAAACATTTTTTTTCAGTGCTGTTAATGTTGTAGTGAGCTCGATTGTACGTCTACCACTGTCAGTAGAAAATAAATACTGTGTGTTCTCTTGTAAGATGGGGCTGCCGGTTGGTTCTTGCCAATATTTCGTTACTTCCAGTAAAGCATGGTCGTTCGCAGTCTGAATCTTATTAACTTTGGCATGCTTAATGGTCCCGTATTGATTCTTTTTATCCGAAGGTATAGCGGTCGAATTGTTCCAGAAATCGAGACCATTTACGTCGCCGTAATTAAACCATAAACCGACATGGTGCGGATGATCCACCCGCTCCCCGGGTCTAGGATCGAATGGCCATCCTCTTGTGATAAAAGTACCTTCTGACGATCTTATAGGATAGAGTACCGGCTTCATCAATTCATCCGGATAAATATACGAGGTGAAAATCCGACCATCAATGCTAATATCTATTCTTTTTTCCTTTTTGTTCTCAACAATAGAAAAGCCTTTTTTTTCAACTTTGAAGCTGCTAACTAAGGCAATGCCAATAAACGCTAAAATGCTGATTTGTTTATTCATGACTAAGAATTTAACCGACCACGACTTCTTGTTTAGCGTCATCAAAGGAAACTCTTTTGCCTGTCTCCAATGCTATTCGTGCCATAATATTGGCCACACTGTGATTGTAACCGGCTTTAACAGATGCATTTGGTGTTTTTCTGCTACGTACACACTCCATCCAGTTGAGCATATGAAGCGAAGTCATTGGGTCGCTTCCAGTATTGGCAGCTGTTTCTATCTTAGTTGCGTTGGACAAGGTAAATGGTTGAAGCAAATTCGCTTGCATGCCCATTTCTGCAGCCATTTTAGCCGTTAATCCTCCCTCATCAGTCACTTGATTGGTGTCAAGATTTAACATGCCTGCATTAGAGTAATAAAGCTCTTTAATGCCGCCCGCCGAATTTGTAAAACGCGAGGAATAGAGCACCTGGAAACCTTTCGTTGGATCGTTCGCCGGGCCGTAATCCATGACAGCTGTAACCGTATCCGGATTTGTCCTGCCATCGTTCCACATGTAGATCCCCCCGTTGGCTGATACACTACGCGGATGTTCGAGCCCGGTAAACCAATGGACCGTGTCAATTTGGTGAGACATCCACTGGCCAAAGATGCCCGATGAATATGGCCAAAACAATCGATACTCTAAATATTTTCGGGGATCCCAAGCAACCTTGGGTCTGTTCATTAAGAATCGGTTCCAGTCCGTATCCTGTTCGCGAATTTCTTTAATTAACTGTGGCAACCTCCACCGTCCCGGTTGATTTACATTCCAGGTCATTTCTACCATTTTTATATCGCCAAATTTACCTGATCGGATGTATTCATTGGCTGAAATATAGTTAGGAGCGCTTCTTCTTTGCGAACCCACTTGTAAGATTTTTCCGGTTTCATTGACGGCCTGTAGCACAACTTTTGCATCTTCCAAAGTTTCAGCCATCGGTTTCTCTACATATACGTCTTTTCCATTACGTACAGCCTCGGCTGCCATCAGTGCATGCTGAAAATCCGCGGTACTAATAATGACGGCATCGATATCTTTTTGTGCGTACATTTCGTCATTGTTTCGATAAGTCGCGATCGACGTGCCCGCTTTTTCCTTTATAAAAGCAACGGCCTCATCTCTCCTTCTATTCCAAATATCGGATACCCCTACAAATTCGAAATTTAGTTTTTTAGAATGATTCATAAAACTCGGAAATAAGGAGCTTTTAAAACGATTTGAAAACCCTACAATGGCAACGCGAACGCGGTCGTTTGCTCCCAAGATCCTCCCATAGCTTTTTGTGCTGAGTCCCATTGATGAAAGGCCTATTATCCCCGCACCGATTGAAGCCTTCTTAATAAATTCACGCCGGGAATTTTCATTTTTTTGTACCATAAGTTTATTGGTTAGTAATAATTAATATTGATCAATTCTCAGACAAGAGCATTCGCTCTTTTATTTTCCTTTCGTAGACTAATAAACGCGCTGTAATGGTTCATAATTTTTGGTATACCTAACGAAAGCCGTCTAAGTATAGCGATTCAGTAGTCTTCAATACAAGTATAATAACCTGTTCTCTTTAAAAAGAATATTCCGTGTGAAAAATCTACGCAAACGATATCGTTCATATTACCGGGGGATTAAGCAAAGATCACGACTTTGTTTGGCACCGAATTCTTCTAAGTCTCTAAGTCAGCTTGTGTGTAAAAAAAGTATGACAATTTGGGATTAAGGCGTTTAAACACTATTTTTGTTGAATCATAATTTAGGTTTATAATTGGTTAATGAAACCTTCAGTCTCCCCGGCTGAAGGTTTTCTTTTTGTCTATCTGTAGTCATTAAGAAAATTGGATATTCAGATTTCTACACTTGTCTTGTTCAGCGAAGACTTGCCTCGATTTGATACGCAAACGGCGCGAAATAATGCTGAGAGGGAGCGAATAGCCATACACTGTTCTTTTTTGTACTACATATTTTGATTAAATTTTGCATCTTGCATAATGGAAAAGTCGAAACCAAATACTAAGCACCTTGCATTTGATTTGCCAAAACTCCATAACTTAACCATGGCAGATCAAGTAGAACTTAAGCTGAGAGAATATTTTAAGAAAAAGGCCTTTAAACCAGGCGACTTATTGCCTAAGGAGTTGGAAATCGCTGCTTCATTAGGTGTTAGCAGAAACATTGTTAGAGAAGCACTCAGCAGATTGAAGGCGCTTGGCCTAATTGAAACAAAAAAGAAGCGCGGGATGGTACTGGCTGAACCCGATATTTTGGGGTCTTTTGAAAAAGTGCTTGATCCATTGATTATGCCCGATAGCACCCTTTACGACATTTTTGGACTACGACTGGTTTTAGAAATGGGATTAGCTGATGTTCTATACATGTATAAAACAGATCAGGATATACAAGAGCTTGAGAAAATTGTAACAAAGGAAAAGCCTGACAGTGAAAAATTCAGAATAAAAAATGAGATAGCTTTTCATGGTAAGCTTTATGCCATGACGAACAATCATACGCTTATGCGTTTTCAGAGCCTGCTTTTGCCGTTATTTGACTATGTGGTTGCCTTTGAGAAAGATCACTATAAACCTGGAGGAGTGTCTCATGCCGATCTGTTACAAATTCTACGGGAGGGCACTGTGGAAGATTTTAGAAAGGGGATGCGTCTCCATCTTGAGCCGCATTTTGCTTGGTTAGAGCATCTCAAAAATAAGTAAGTGGGCGAACGACCGGCATAAAACGAAATACTTAGATCGGATTTACAGCTTGGCTCTTATGGATATAAGTGTAGCGTTTCTTCCAACAGTAGATCCGACTCCTATTAACAATTTTTAACAAGTACCATGCTAAACCATTCTTTTCCGTTTGACTCTATACGTATAAATAAAGTGATTATTAAAATTTATTGAGTATGAAAAGAATGATTCTAGCTTCCCTGCTATTCCTCAGTATGGGAACCATCGCATTTGCCCAGCAAAATCATCGTAAGAGGGAATTTAAAATGGCAGAAGAGAGAGCAAAAAGGCAAACCGAGCGACTTGCTCAAGAACTTTCTCTATCAGAGGAACAGAAAAAAGAGATCTATGCCATCAATTTGGATAATATGAAGAAGGTTGATGCCGAGCATAAAGAACTTATGCAAAAAAGTATGAAAGAGCGAGATGAAAAAATAAGTGAGCTCTTAACGGAGGCACAAAAATCAACCTATCAGAAGCTTAAAAAGGAAAGATTTCAGAAAAGGAAACATCGTGAATCACATAGGGGCATGGGGAAGTCTGCAGAAGAAATCCCGCAATCATAGTTGAAGTCATAACATAAATCAATGGCTTTCGATCAGAAAATCGAAAGCCATTGATTTATGTTATCTGTATAGTTGACAAAGTCAACTATATTTGGCTATATTTGTAAAAAAAGCTCATGCAAACAAGCATCATAGAAGAAGTTCGTGTATTTAATCGTTTCTATACAGATTTTATAGGCTTATTGAATCAGTACTTACTTGACAGTGCTTATTCTTTGACAGAAGCAAGGATAATATACGAAATATTTACAGCAGGAAATATACAGGCATCGCAGATTATGGAGATCATGCATATTGATAAAAGCTATTTAAGTCGGATCTTGAAACGATTGGAAAAGGAGGGGATTATTGAAAAGAGGAAATCAATACAGGATGCTCGAGGGATAACGATCACACTTTCGAAAAAAGGAAGACAAGTTTTTGAGCACTTAAACCGGGCTTCGAACGAGCAGGTAGAAAAGCTGCTAACTCCACTTAAAAGTACAGAGGCTGAGGCCTTAGCTTTTCATATGAAAGCTATTGTGAAAATCCTGAAAGTACATTCATAGTAATCGTATAAATGAATAGAAACATAACGATCAGAACCAACTTATTGCCAGGTGATTTAGGATATATAGCTTATATGCATGGACAGCTATATGCTCATGAAATGGGCTACGGATTAAATTTTGAAGCATATGTTTTGGAGGGCCTGAGCGAATTTGCTAAACAATATAATCCTGAAAAAGATGGTATTTGGATTTGTGAAGATGCCGGTAAAATAGTGGGATTTCTGATGGCCTTCGTCCGACAAGATAAGGTGCAATTGCGCTATTTTATCTTAGCGCCCGCCTATCGAGGTTTGGGATTAGGTAAAAAATTGATGAATTTGTTTATAGAATTTATGATGAATAACAATTATAAAAAGGCCTATCTATGGACAACCGATGAACAATTATCTGCGATCTCACTCTATATGCGTTATGGCTTTGTATTAACTGAAGAATTCTCTTCTGAGACCTTTGGTAAAAAACTGATAGAGCGCCGCTACGATTTAAATTTGATGGTAGTTGAAGAATAATCATAGTTGTTTACATTAAATGAATAACTGTGATTATTCTTGTTCCTATTGAATAATACAAACGGACAAGCGCCTCCATTTTTTATCGACCTGTGCTCCTTTTTCCCGAATGTGAGAAATTTTTCGTTGCTTTTGTCGTTCTTTTGGCTTGTTAACAATCCGTTAACAATGTTTAAAGTGTTGTTTATCAAATTATTACTTTCATTTTTTCGTAGGAGCCACTTGCAAGCCTTGTAAATCACAAAATTATTACAGTTGTTTGTGGTGTGAATGTCAAGGCGCAATAGTTTTGAGATTTGTAAAGAACCTAAAATAAATAACATATAACCTAAAAATTATATTATGAAAAAAACATACATTTTATACTAAAGCTAAATCGTTTTAATTATCAGTTATTGTATTGACCTAATTTGTGAAGCTTATCAACCTTGCTGGAATCGTATGGATGTTGTCATCATACTGACTGATTATTAATTCACCACCGAAAATTAAAATTGAAAATTCAGTTCACTGGGTCTGCTATGGTTTTTCCAAAGCAGAAAATGAACCATATGGCCAATATTTAAGTGATATAACCTAAATAATACATTATGCCAAAAACAATGCATGTGAGATGGTATTATAAAGTAGCCATTTTCTGTTATAGCATTCTTTTCACCCTAAGCGAGGGATCTGCAATGACTATTCAGGATAGTCTAGCCGTGGATAGCGTTAAGGCCTCTATTGACACGGTGCATCGAGAAACATCTGCCGAATTTACCGATCGTGCAGTGAAAACCGTTGGATCTACTATGAAAGAACTTACCGTATATCCTGCTGTGTCGCTTCAGCAATCTTTGAAGGGACAGGCACCGGGACTATACATTCAAGAGACGAGCGGAGAGCCTGGAAGTCTTCAGCAAATGTATGTACGAGGTGTTCCTATGCCCATACTGTCGGCAAAGGAAATCTATCAATCACAACCTTTGATTGTATTGGACGGTATTCCACTAATTGGAGAGCATTCTTTCGCTTATGATATCAAACAATATGATTTCAATCGAATTGGTCCGGCAACTAACCTGCTCACCAATATTGATATGAATAATATTGCTTCTGTACAGGTATTAAAAGATATGGCCGGCATGGCCTTATATGGTCCAATGGCTGCAAACGGAGTAATTTTGCTGACTACTAAACAAGTAGGGAGTAAACGTAAGATAAGCGCCAATGCTTACTTCGGATTTGCACAAAGGCCGAATGTGACGACGATCAATGGTGAGTATGAGAATGCGTTTCGGCAGCAATTTTACGATCTATATACGACAACAGGTAAATATTCCGCCGATGACGTCTATCCGCTATATCTCAGCGATTCATTGAATATGGATTACTATGGTCCTTCCAATTGGACAGACACCTACTATCAAAATGGCTTGCAACATGCGATTACAGCCGATATCTCAGGAGGATCGGATCGCGCAAATTTTAGATTTTCGCTAGGCAATTTGCGGAATGAGGGAATTGCAGATGGAACTGGCTTGGACCGCTATAGCGCTATGTTTCATCTGAATATGAAGCCGTTGAAATGGTTATTGTTTTCTGCCATGATTAATGGGAACCGTTTGGATAGACAGCGTAATCACAACATGCGGGATCGTTTTGCTGAAATCGGGTACATGCCCGATTTGCAGGCACCTTTGGCACCCAATAATGACGTCTATAGTCAGTATACAAGTCAGTATGATAAAGGTTTTGATAATAATTATACTAATATCATT
Source organism: Olivibacter sp. LS-1 (assembly GCF_008245145.1). Classification (GTDB taxonomy): domain Bacteria; phylum Bacteroidota; class Bacteroidia; order Sphingobacteriales; family Sphingobacteriaceae; genus Olivibacter; species Olivibacter oleidegradans. Next base: position 2,763,239 of record NZ_CP041643.1, read on the forward strand.
CAGGGTAACGCCAAATTGGTATTCGACTTTAATAAATTCAAGTACACCACCCGCTTAGTAGTGGATTACAACGAAGGTTATCGTGATATATTTTATCCACGACCTTTGTTAGAGGGAAACAGTTATGCCTCTAATTACTATGGTTCCAACCAGCGGTTGATTTATGACAATTTCGCGAGTTTTGACTGGCAAATAGATGATCATCAGCAACTTTTTCTGCAGGCAGGAAACGTCTTGCAATGGGATACCTATAAGTATAATTACGCCTATGCCTATAAAGGGGTAAATGATTTTATCAAGCTAAATTTACTCAATTCCGATCCTAATAGCGACGACTATTTGTTGCCAACAGCCTTTCCGCGACAATTAGTTTATAAATTTCTAGATCGTACCAAGCAGAATCTGGTTTCTTTTTATGGAAAAGCTTCCTATAAATACGATGCTTATACCCTGTCTTTATTACTGCGAACCGATGGCTCATCGAATGCACAACCTACTAATCGCTGGTTGTTTACACCCGCACTTTCATTGGGATGGAATATCAAAGAAGCTTTGCTGGAGAACGATCTACGGTGGTCAACTTTCAACATGCGTCTAAATGCAGGCCGTTTAGGGCGACTGAATGCCTTTGACAATTTTTCACAAGGGCCATCGTATACGGCTGACGTGACTTTTACCGGCAATGTAACTACACCTGGATATAATGCTTTTGCGGTTTTAACGAGACCGTATAATTTTGGCTGGGTAGGCTATGGCATACCCTGGGCCTATACAGATCAGTTGAACCTAGGGCTTGATATCGGTTTGTTTAAGGATCGGATTACCGCGTCAATCGATGGTTATATTAAGGAAGATAAGAATCAACTTTTAGGTATTCCCGCCTATGCAGAATACGGTTATAATCTGTCGTACGAACCGGGAATGACCGTACGAAATACAGGAGTCGATGTTCTTTTGAGTGGTGAAATTCTAACGAAGGCGAAACAGAAATTAGGTTGGTCATCTTCCCTCAACTTTAATTTCAACCAAAATAAGCTGAAGGCTCTGCCGAGAGGTTTGGACAAGCTGATTATCGGTAATCGATTACTTCAAGTTGGGGCTCCTGTAGATCAATATTGGTTGTTCATCAATGATGGTATATATGCTGCCAATCAAGACGTACCACAAGTAGACGGTATTACACGCACGTACAACGGAATTACCCTTCAGGGAGGCGATCCGAACTGGCGGGATTTAAATGGCGATAACCGAATAAATGACGAAGATAAATCACTGATGGGGAATATCTTTCCGAAAGTAGTTGGTGGATTTAATAACCAATTCAGCTATGGAAACTGGTCGCTCGGCGTTAATTTCTATTTCAATTTAGGAAGAAAGGTAGTTAACGAAGAAATGGCTAACCGTTTTAACTTTATTAATAGAGAAGGCGTTGTTGGTGTTACTTCTATAAAGGAGATTACCTTTTGGGAAAAGCGAGGTGATTATAGTAAATATCCGCTTTATAATCCCTGGAGTACGGTCATTCCATACCACAGTAATCAAGATCTTTTCCTCGAAAACGCTTCATTCTTAAAATTGAGAACGGTGTCGATAGGATATGACCTGAGTGATTGGTTAAAGCGGAGATCTTCAAAGATTGATCATTTATATATCTATGGGACTGTGAATAATATCTTCACCATCACCCCATACAGTGGGCGCGATCCGGAACTGATCAATTACACAGGATACGACTCAGGGTATGGTATGGCTATCCCCTTAACTTACACCATTGGACTCAAAGTAGATTTATAACCTAGCTAAATAGTGATATGATTTGGAGAAATAGAATATATAGAAACGTGCTAACGCCGCTCTTCCTAACAATTTTACTGGCATCTGGCTGCAAAAAGATGTTAGATGTGGATTCGACGCGTGTGGTAAATGAAGAGAATATGTGGAGGAATATGGAAGATTCCAGAGCGGCTCTGATTGGTGTTTACGGTTTGGTCCGGGCTGCCTTGGCTGATTATAACGCTTATTGGATTTACGGTGACGTTCGTGCCGGTGATTTTGTTGCACCAACGCGGCAGGATCTAAAAGCAATTATCGCGAACCAACTGACGGCTTCATATCCTGCAATTGAAGCCATGTCAAATTGGAGAAGATGGTATGCTGTTGTTAATGCTGCCAATGTTTTTTTGGAACGTATTCATGAGGTCAAAGAGAATGACGAGCGTTATTCCGATAATAATATGACTGTCGATATTGCACAAATTAGATTTCTAAGGGCCTTCGCGTATTTCTATATGGTTCGTGTTTGGGGGGATGTGCCCTTAATTATTTCATCTCATGACGGTGACTTCCAAAACAAAGCCCGTGATAATCAGGACAAAGTACTCACTTGGGCAGAACAGGAAATGTTAGCTGCAGCTGCAGACCTACCCTATCTCTATAGCTTAAGCGATGAACAACAATTAGGCGACTATTACAATGAAAGTGCTGGTCGCTGGTCCGGCGCACTCGCGCGTAAACTTACAGCTTATGCTTTGCTTGCGCATTTAGCGGCTTGGCAGGGAAATTATCCCGATGTGGCCACCTATACCAAGTTTATTATGGATAATTATTCCAAAGGGCGTATGGGATATACAAGCACAGGCGATTTGACCAATGCAAACGGTTTTTTCTTCGGAAAAAGAGATAATCATCTTTTCGGTTTTAATTTTGACTGGGGGCATGTAGACGCCTCGTTTACCGGGCATTTAGAAGAACTTACGCTTGCTGCCCCGGTTGTAAACAAAAGTGTACCGGATATCTACTTAACAAAAGATTCCATCTTATCTGTTTTTAACGAAATTGGAGACGAACGATTTAGTTTAGATACCTTAGGCAATCCCCTTACTGAAAACTATTTTACCAACTTCAATGGTAAATACCCCATTTTCAGTAAAGTAAAATGCATCATGGGCGGTTCAACGGCTGATCCTAGTTTCCGAATCTTTTCAAGTGCCATTGTTTTAACTCGATTGGAAGATATTACGCTGTTAAGAGCTGAAGCACTGGCGGTGTTAGGCGAAAGAAATGAAGCCGTTGAACAGTTAAATGTAATCCGTGAATTACGTGGACTTGATCTGTATAATGAAACAGTCAATGGCAGTCTGATCGACGCCATTTTTAAGGAGCGAAAACGGGAGTTGATAGGCGAGGGGCATCGATGGTATGATTTAATTCGCTATAACCGCATTCGCAATAACGATCCTGCATTCACGAAGCTTATTAATGAAGGGGGAATTTATTGGCCTATTAACAGGTCATTACTATCACAGAACGATCAACTGGAACAGAATGCTTACTGGAAATAAGTATAATCATATGAATAACGTTAAGAAAGCTTATTTTTTCTTATTGGCATTAGGTATTATGAGCCTTATGTGGGCTTGTAAGCAAGAAGACGGCTATTACGATCCGATTATTGCCGATAAAGGGTACGATGGGGATGTTTACGATTATTTAAAAAGTAAACCAGGTGTTTATGATTCGCTGTTAAAAGCGGTAGATCGTTTACAATTGGAGCGTACGTTGCGCGATAGCGATATTACACTTTTCGCTTTATCCAACGCAAGCTTTCAATTGGCCCTAACCAATTTGAATAACCTCCGTAAACTAAATGACCGCCCGAGTGAATATTTATCAAGCGTCGATGGCAATCAGTTGGATACCATGCTTAGCCAATATATCATTCGAGGTAAATATATTTCTGATTCACTCGCTACGCAGGATGGATTACGACTATATGGCGTAAAATACGGTTACCCTATGCATGGGCGATTAATTAAGACCACATCATCCGGTTATGTGAATGGTGGCCCTACCGTCATTCAAATAAGTGACACAAAAAGAAGCCAATTTGAGCGTAACTGGGTATCTACCACAACGGGTTCAATTAATTTGAAGACCAAAAACGGAATTGTTCATGTAGTGAGTGCCGATCACGTTTTTGGATTTGACGATTTCGTTAGCCGTTTAACCTATGTCCCCCCACCTCCAAACTTATTTAAAACCATTGGAGGTAAAGACACTGTTTCAAGGGAAAATAGTGGCGGACCTAATGCTGTGGAAGCATCAAAATATGCGTTTGATGGCAATCCTGAGACTAAATACCTAATCGGTGATATGGGAAGCGTATGGTTGCGTTTTGAATTAAACGAAGCTGCTGCAGCAAATGCCTACACCATTACATCGGCAAACGACTTCTCGGAACGAGATCCAATCGACTGGAGCTTGAAAGGTTCAAACGATGGTACAAATTGGACCATCTTAGATTCACGAGCGGGCGAATTATTTGATCAGCGATTCCAACTACGTGTATTTAGGATTTCCAATAAAGTGGCTTATAAGTTCTATCAATTGGATATTACCCGTGTTAGAAGTGGCGGTACGATGCAGATGGCAGATTGGAGTGTCAATAGAGAAGAAGTCAAGTAATCAACAAATAAAGATACCATACATGGATAATTTGGTTAAAAAAGTAAAATTACAATGGGGCAATCCCCTGTATTCTGTGTTGGGAATCATGATAGTAGCCTTTGGTTTGCAGGGTTGCGAGAAGTTATATGATTTACCGGAAGAGCAAGAGTTTCTGAGTCCGAACATCAACTATCCCAGTCAGATTTTTGAGCCGATAATTGGACGTACCAGCGAACTGGGAGCTCCAAATACAGATAACTCTACCAAACCATTAAAGTTTGAAATCGTTAACGCCCGATATGGTGATGGGCGTCCGGTAACGGATATTTTTCAACTACGGCCTACCTATGTGTGGACGGGGGAGTACACAGGTATTGAAACTTCTCTGGAAGAAATTGAAGCAAAGCGAAAAATAGAAGAAAGACCCTTATTTGAGGTTCAGGAATCCGGGAAATTCGTGCTTTGGGGGGCATCGACTAACGAGTTGATCACTCCTAGGCCAGCAGATAGCAGTAATCTCGTGCAAGACAGACGTTACTTTGATTTAAAAATAACGAATGTAGGTGGAGAGCGAATTATCCGCGATTTTCAATTGATTCCTTGGCGGGAGCTACCATATGAACCAAATAATGACATCAATCGGTATACCGGAGGTGTAGCACCTGATCCAAAAGATCCCAGGAACCCTAATAAAAGGGACTACATCCGTCCTTCACTTACAAATGTCATCGGCGCAGAGAGCAACCGTAATCTGGTAACTAATGATGATCAAAAAGATGTGGTTGTTTATATCCGTCCTTTTGAAGGTGGCAATGGGCATAACCTGCGTTTCTCATTTTGGGCTCCGGACTCTACGGCAATCAATCCTGCTAAGTTTAATGAAACGCGTTGGAACGATTTGGTACATGGCTTTAATCGGGTTAACACAACTGAATATGTGCAGTACGACGTGGCATACCCTATTCCCTTGACAACAGTGGCTACAAAATACACTACAGGTGGTAGTGCAAAATTGGAATTTGCTTATTCAAGATTAGGTTTTAATAACATCCGTACAACTGCTTACATCGGACTTAATTTTAAAATTTTTAGAGAAGGTGACTGGGAGATCATCTTCCACTTCAGACGCGAGCTTCCAAAATTCGAAGACGAATAAATCAGAATAGGAATCATATGAAAAGTTTTACGCATTATCTTATACGCTATATTACCGGTAAAATGTTATCGGTAGCTAAGCAAACTTTTTTGACGGTAACCCTATTCTTGGTAAGCGGGTTATTTTATCAACTCTATGCCCAAACAGTCGTGTCCGGAGTAGTTTACGACCAGAAAAAAATTACCATTCCGGGAGTAACTGTTATAGCTGGAAATCCACCTAAGCCCTTGGCGTCCACAAATGGAAGAGGAGAATTTAGAATAAGCGTTCCGGATGGTTCAACCCTGGTATTCAAATTCATGGGATACATAGAAAAGAGGGTAACGCTTAAACCGGGACAAACAACGGTAAGTGTGGTGATGGAAGAAGATCAAAGTAACTTGGAGGAAGTGGTGGTCAGGGGATTTGTCTCCCGCTCGAAGCAGCTAAGTACAGGGTCATCTGTCACCATTAGCGGAGACGAAGTAAAAGATGTTCCGGTAGCCAATGTGGAGCAACTACTACAAGGAAAGGTGCCGGGACTTAATATTCAGGTAAACACGGGAGCCCCTGGTTTTCGCGGATCTACGCAAATTCGGGGTCTTTCTACGTTAACGGTATCGGGGAGTGGCAATGAATCTTTCCTTCAGCCTACCTCACCCTTATATGTAATTGATGGTGTACCCTTAGATGCAGATGGTGCTTCTGAATTTGGTTTTCAACAACAAGGGCCTGGGGTAAGTCCTTTATCCATGATTCCACAAGAAGATATTGCCAGTATAGAGATCCTGAAAGATGCGCAGGCTACTTCCCTTTACGGTTCTATGGCCGCTTATGGAGTAATTATCATCACAACGAAGCGTGGTAATTCAGAAATCCCTCGAGTACGGTATACGAATAATACCTTTATGAAAGCGCCACCTGCCTTAAGAGCTACATTGGGAGGAAATTTGGAAAGGCAGTTGAAGATTCAGCAAATCTTGGCTAATGCAAGAGGCGAAATTAATCTTGACGACTTAATAAAAACGCCGTTTTTGTCAGACAGCTTAAATGCCTATTATAATAATTCAACAGATTGGCAGTCGCTTTATTACCGTACTACTTATAATCAAAGCCACAATATAGCGATAGATGGTGGAAATCCAACCTTCAACTATAAAGCGAACCTTGGTTATTTTACAGAAAAGGGCGTTATCAGAAATACCGGATTCGACCGCTATAGCGCCAACCTCCGTATGGAGTATGCACCGAATGAGAAATTTAAATTCACTGGACAGATCAATGCGCAAATAGGTAAGCAAAATAAAGGAGATGGGGCCGGACTATTACAAACAGGTGTCGCCGATGGGGGAGCAACGTCCACTTTAATGCCCGGGCCTTCCTTCTATCAAGCAAACGCCGATTATGTTGGGTCTTTACGAACAAAAAATAATAATGACGTTCGTGTCATTCGACCCGTCGCCGAAGTGAGTTATAGCATTTTTCCCGGCTTTCGTGCAACCACCTTTTTTAGCTACGAGTTTAAGTCGTCTAATGAAGATACCTTTACACCAGCGGCCGCTAATAATCAGTTTGCTAAAGTCTATGCTTTTAATGGCCGTGAATCAAACCTTTATAGTCGTACCAATTTAACTTATGCCAAAACCTTCGGGGATAACCATAATATTTTCATCAATGCTTTCAATGAGATTCGCAAAGGCGATCGTCAAAACTCCATCACGCAACAAGAACGTACTCCCAACGATCAATTTCAGGGGCCATTGGGTTTTGATGGCTATTACTCACGAGGAGGAGGAATTTTGACTAATTTCTTAGACGAACGTGCGGTGTCTTTTGCTTTAGCTACTTCTTATGATTATCAAAAGAAATATGTCGTGGACCTATCTTACCGATTGGATGGATCGTCAGGGAATGGTTTTGACAACCTATACTCCAAAAACCCAGCTATTGGTCTACGGTGGAATTTTGATAAGGAGGAATTTTTAGACAATTGGGATTGGCTAAATATGGGGGCTTTACGCTTAAGCTGGGGTATTAATGTGATTCCGAATGGCACACTCGAAAGAATTTATGGAAAGTATGATATTACGGGTAATTATAACGGGCAGCAAGGGATTGGGTTAAATTTTGATCAGATTCCCAACCCGAATCTAAAACCAACCACCACTACACAGTATAATGCCGGGCTTGATTTTTCTTTATTCAATAATAAAGTAGATGTAATTTATGACACCTATTATAAGAAGGTAGATAACTTATTGTTTGAAGAAAATCTTTCGAATACTGTTGCTTTTGGTAAATTAATTAGTAATGACGCCGGTATTGTGAACTACGGACACGAACTATCGTTTACTATCCGCCCCTTATCGCCCAGTAGTCCCTTTAACTTAATGGTTACGGTCAACGGAGCCTATAATCGGGATGTGCTGCTCAAATTGCCTGCACATTATGGCGGACAGTTTATACGGTTCGAAACCAATAGTGGCAATCGGGAAACTTATTTACAACACAATGTATTTCGTGTAGGCACGCCATCCCTTTCCAATTATTTGTTGATTAACGAGGGGGTATACGCTACAGATGATGATGTGCCTATTAATCCGGCTACCGGACTACGCTATAGCGTTAACGGAAGACCATTCCGCGCCGGTGACCCGATCATTAAAGATCTAAATGGGGATTATGTGTTGGATGCGAATGATTATGCACGTACAGGCAACGCCTCTCCCTTGTTTACCGGCGGTTTGGCAACCAATATTACCTACAAAGGTTTTGGTTTGAATATCAATGCTTCTTTTACAGCAAAACGTACGATTTTAAATAATGCCTTAGCCGATCGTTTTAACTTGATGAAGAATCCATTTGGACTTAAGGCCGTTATTCCGTTAGATGAATTCGATATGTGGCGTCAACCTGGTGATATAGCTAAGTATCCTTATGCCTATGACTATAGCCGTATTGAAATTGTTAACCCTTATCGCTATGACCAAACCCTTTGGGCAGAAGATGGCTCCTATTTAAAGATCAATAATGTTGTGTTGTCCTATATGTTTGATAAGAAACTGGTTCGGAGTTGGGGCATTAACAATTTAAGAGTATACGTATCAATGGATAATGTTTACACTTTTAGTGGTTATTCAGGTCCGAACCCCGAAAATGTAACGACCATGGGGCGCGATATCTCCGAAGGTTATCCTGTACCACGTACCTATAATATTGGATGTAATTTAGAATTCTAAACCGATCGTTATGAGAATGCTTAATATAGTAAAGATGAGTAAAATAGGTTTGTTGATAATGCTGATTATAACGGCTTCAGCATGCAAAGACTATTTAAATGTGCAGCCCTTAGATCGGCTTACAGGTAATAATTTTTACCAAACAAAAGAGGACGTTGAGGCAAATATTGCGAATATGTACAGCACATTTTTTGATAAAATCAACGAAAGCTGGGTTATCGGAGCGATTGGTGAGGCGCGAACAGGCGAAATTGTAGCCAGTCCGGGAGGCAACAGTTACAATGAAAGAAGAGTAGTAGAAGTGTTGGGTAGAAATCAATTGCTTACGGCAATCAATAATGCTCCCTATGCAGGTTTTTATAACTATTATCGCATTACGGATTGGTCGGGTTATTATCGTGTTATTCAAAGCGCTAATATATTAATAGACAAATTAAATGAGGGCATCGCCGCGCTAAGTACTTCGGATACGCAACGGTATTTGGCCGAAGCAACTTTTATCCGCTGTTTTACTTATTTCTGGATGGTACGGCTATACGGTGACGTTGTTTATTATACCGCTCCTTATCAGGCGGATCCCCTTCCGAGAGAGGATATGGTGTCTGTCCTAAATAAATGTATTGCCGATCTAGAGCCGCATAAAGATAATATGCCCTGGGTGTTTCCTGATGCGGCACAACGCGGAGCACGAGCCAGCAAAGGAAGTATCGTTGCACTCCTTATGCATATGAATATGTGGAACGCAGGGTTTGATCCAGGGCGTGCCACAGCTTACTATCAAAAAGTGACTGCTTTAGGTCAAGAGTTGGTAAATAGCGGTGCTTATCGCTTGCTTGACATGGATGATGATGGTTGGGCCGCTGTAACGAAGGGGCGTTCGGAAGAGAGCTTATTTGAATTTTACCGAAGTATAAATTACGGCGATAACGTCTCTAATTTAGCACCTTTTGGCGATCATTTTTTGCGCTGGCCTTATAAATTCCCCCGATTTAATAATCAGTTAAGTCATTGTTACTATCTATCAACCTACATGCAAAAGCTGTTTCCTACAAGCGATGCAGATAAACGTAAAGATATTTGGTTTGAAGACATGTTGGCGGATAATGGACAATTTGTAGCAAGAAAGTTCGGTTTGAATGTTTATGCTTCCGGTAATGAAGATGAAAACCCGGATAATACTTTTTTGATTTTCCGCTATGCCGACGCCATATTGTTATGGGCGGAAGCTTTAGCCAACTTAGGTAATGAAGGCCAAGCGATTGAGGCGGTGAATATGATCCGTACGCGGGCTGGAGCCTCTTCCTATGCCGGCATGAGTGGCACTGCATTGAAAGACGCCATTTTTATGGAACGTAGTAGGGAGCTCTTTGGCGAAGGGCACCGCTACTTTGATTTGGTGCGTACACGACGTATTATGAGCTCTGCATGGCTTGCATGGCCGCTTAACCAAGATCAATTTACGCGGAGAGCTTGGACCTGGCCTGTTAGCACAAACGCACTGGTAAACAATCCTTATATGGTCTTGAATGAATATTGGCTGCCAGGTGGTGGTGGAAATTAATCATATGTTGTAATAAAGCTGTCTTTAAAATGAAAAATTCTTGCATAAGATCAATCAAGCATATTGCTTACTTCTTGTTGACACTCTTAATTGTCACAGCCTGTAATAAAGATGATTATTATACAGATGGAGGTTTGGCTAATCCCCATTTTAATGGCACGATTATGCAGTACCTTGATTCTAAACCCATGGAATTTGATACCATCGCGCAGATTGTCCGTTTAGCGGGATTGGAAGAAACTTTTAATACAGAAGAGTTCACATTCTTTTGCCCTAGAGACCGCGATGTCAAGGAGCTGATTGGCGATTACCGCAACGGCGGAGCGAATACAGAGCTCTATACGTTAAATCGTGACACGATAAAAACCTTAAGCGATGTCGATTCTTTGATTTGGCGCAAATACATGCTCCGTTATATGTTCAAAGGAAAAAATCTGCTGGCAGACTATCCGCAAATTGATTTTAATGTCCTCAATATTTATCCGGGACAAAATTATTATGCCTATGATAATTCCGTATGTAATATAGGAGTTGTGTTTAACGACGCGGTGAGCAGCGATGGAAAGTCGGTGTTAAAATATATGGGCTACCGGCAATTACATATCTGCTATATTCCGAATTTGTCTTATCCGGATGTTTGGATAGTTGCTAAAGTAGCTTCGTCTGATATACAGCCAACAAATGGTGTAGTACATGCGCTGGACTATACTTCTTCGCTATTCGGTTTTAATTCATTTGAGGTAATAAACGATATCGTTGAAAGCAAGCGATAGATGAGAGTAGATTAAATTAAAAAATAACATGATCATGAGTTCAACTATCTACAAGTTTAAAGTTTGGTATACATTCTTTTTCTGCTTTTTCGCTCTCGCTTGCACAAAGGAGGCAGAACAGTTCAGTGAACCTTATCCCGATGGAAAAGCAGCTTTAGGAATTACTGTCGATCGTGCTAAAACGCCCTCACCAGCTTCCGGATTACCGGGCATAGAAGTGAATATTGAGGCTAAAGGTTTGCTTCCTCATAAGGATCAACTGGTTTTCCGATTTAATGGTGAGCAGGCCGAGATTAAAGAAGTGACGGATGCCGGAATTTCAGTAGTGGTGCCTGATTATGCCAGTACGGGTATTACCACCATTTCCGTGGGCGATGTGGTTGTCTTTGGGCCCGAATTTACCGTGGAAGGTAAAATTAAGATTGATCCGACCTTTGTTGCGACACAAGGGGCAAATGGTGCGGTTGGTGATATTTTATTTACAAATAATGAGAAAATGGTGATCGTAGGCGGTTTCACTAACTACAATAATAAAGGGATTATCCGTCCCATTAACCGCATTGCACAGGCCTTTTTAGACGGCACTTACGATGCAGGCTTAAAATCAGGTACCGGTGCCAACGGCTATATCAGTGCCATTACACAAGTTAACGATAAATATTTTATTGGTGGCAGTTTCTCCGGTTATGCACAGCGAACCAGTAACATCAGCAATTTAACGATGCTTAATAGTAATGGAAGCGTTGATACGATGGGCGTGCATACATGGAGAAGGCCTGATCAAAATGACACCATACAATACTTCCCCCGATTTAACGCAGGTTTTGACGAAGGTGGAGTTAATCGTATCTATAGTGAAAATGGCAAGCTGTTAGTGACCGGTAGTTTTCGTTATTATGTCAGTCGGCAATATGATAAACCGAATTTCTTAGAGACCCGAGATACCATTATCGTTGATAGCACAGAAGTGAGACAGTTTGCCCGATTGAATTTAGACGGCACATTGGACAAAACCTATCGTTTTGATACCGGTACTAACAAAAGTTTAACAGGTGGTAACGGATCCATAGATACCTACTATCATCAGGAAGGTCTATTGAAAGGTAAAATGTTAGTCTTTGGCAATTTTAACCAGTTTGATGGCGAACCTGCTAACTATATCCTTCGCTTAAATGCTGATGGTACCATTGATCGAACATTCAATGCAGGCGGTGCAGGTTTTGATTTTCAGACCTATTATGCCAGCTATAATAACATAACCCATAAATATGTGGTATGTGGCAATTTCAGAACCTATAACGGGCAGTCGAGGGTAGCCATGGCCATGCTAAACGATGATGGTACATTAGATGAAGCCTTTGTTCCAAGGGTATTCGAAAACGGTTTACCTCGCTTTGCTAAACAGCTTAGTGATGGGCTGATCGTAGTAAGCGGCACATTTGTTAAATACGATGGTAAAACGAGAAATAGTTTCATGGTGCTGAATCCCGATGGTAGTTTGGCTGCTGGTTATAATGCCGTCGGAACCTTTAGTGGCGACCTATACAATGTATTTGAAACGGAGTCGGCCGATAAAAAACGAGCCTTATTGTTAATTGGTAGTTTTTGGCAGTTTGATAGTAAAGATGCTGCTAACATAATTAGGGTGCTTATTGAATAATTAGTGCTAACACGAAGCCAAATTAGAAAACATTATGATGGAATTAAAAAAGATATTTTTAGCGACAAAAAAGGTGCTCCGGCCCTTATCTGTATGGAGCGTATTAGCTATTTTGTTAACTAGCTCTTGCCAGCAGGAATTTGAGAAGACAATTCCAGACAAGATGCATAATGACTCCGTTGATGTAACTTATGGTAAGCCAAAAGTTTTATACATCATAGCAGATGGTATAAGAGGACAATCAATACAGGCGATCGAGGTCCCTAATATCAATGGGTTATTAAACCACGCTATCTACTCTTGGGTTTCTTTGGCTGATGAACAAGCAACACAGCCGGGAACTAATTGGGCTAGTTTGTTTACAGGGGTGGCAAAAGAGAAACATGGGGTGATAGATAATGATTTCAGTACCAATAACTTTGATACTTATCCCTTAATTTATGAGCGAATAAAACAAGCCGATTCAACCACGAATATTCGCGTATTCACTACCTCAAGCGTGTTTAAAGATAACTTAACCACTGATACGGATGAAAGTCAGCTAGTTGCCGACGACGATGCGGTCAAATCTGCGGTAGTTACCGCTCTGCAAGCGGAAAATGTAGGGTTTATTACTGCGCACTTCAGCAATCCTGATAAAGTTGGTTCGGCCGTTGGATATGATGTGTCAAAACCAGCTTATCGAGAGGCTCTTGTAACTTTTGATGCTGCTGTAGGCGATATGCTAAACGCATTAAAAGAAAGGCCAACCTATCAAGAAGAAAGCTGGCTCATCGTTGTTACATCAAGTATCGGGGGCGAGTATCCTTTATCGGAGAATGATAATACCGTATTTAGCAACCCTGTGGCAAACACCTTTACCATATTCAGTGCGTCTCGTTATAACAGACGGTTTGTTAGCAAACCTTTTATCGGTAACCGATTTCAAGGTGATTTTGCCCGTTTTCAAGGGCAACGTCATGCCGTACTGGAAATGGGTGATAATACTGTTTATAATCTGGATACCGGCGCTTTTACCATTGAATTAAAAGTCAAGAAGAATAAAGCAATCAAGAACATTTACCCAAGTGTGCTCGGTAAGCGCCCCGAATGGTCATCGGGATGGGCCTCCAATGGTTGGGTTGTTTTTTTGGAGAACGATTATTGGATGTTCAATGCACGTGGAACCGGTAATGGCAACCAAGTGAAAGGAGGCACACTAGCTGATGCCAGTTGGAGCAGTGTGGCGGTAGTAGGAGTTGTGCGCGATGGAGAACGCTTTGTCCGTACTTACACCAATGGAGCTTTTAATACCGAAGCTAGCATACAGGGTTGGGGTAATTTAGATACGAATGCACCGCTAAAGATCGGTTACATTAACGGTAATGGCCATGGAGAACCAGACGTTTATGTGGCCGATGTGCGTATTTGGAAAGCGGCTTTGCCGGATGACGTGATTGCACGCTATGCCTGTGAAATAGGTGTCGACGAAAATCATCCTTATTATGATTATCTGGCCGGTTATTGGCCCGTAGCCAATGACACAGATGGTACCGTCCGTGATGAAGGGCCTTTTGGCAATCATTTAACAATGACATCAGACGATTTTAGTTATGATCGGTTAAATGAGTATCTGTGTGCGCCAACTACAGCCGACTTAGGTTCTCAGGTACCAAGAACTTTTGATGTACCGACACAAATCTATACATGGCTTAAAATATCACGGCAAGAGAATTGGCAGCTAGATGGTAGAACTTGGTTAGATCAATAGACTGAACCTTTTCAATAGAACGATTTTAACGATGGAAAGATATGAACAAAAGATACAAACTTACTAAACCACTTGTGTTTATTGCTTTGCTTTGCACGATGTCAATTTCCTGTAAAAAGGAGGGACTGGATAGTTTTGCATTAAACCGCAATGTTGCTACGACAGTATCTGCGGGTGAAATCGCAGGTGAAATCGTGAAAAATAGTGATGAAGTGACTATCCCGATAAAAGTTACTTTATCATCCCCGGCGACAAAAGCTTTTCAGGTTGGTCTGCAGTTAAATGCAGATACAGTGATCCAATTAGTAGAGAGCGGTAACTTGACCGATGTCTACGTATTACCTTCAAATGCGATTACCTTACCGAACGCGGTAGATATCGCTTATGGAGCTAAGGAAGCTACTTTTGAGGTGAAAATCGGCCTTTCCGGCCTCGAGCGCTTTTTTGGCCATAAAGTAGCATTAGCTTACGACTTGGTTAATCCCGGTAAAGGAAATACGATTGGTTCAGATAAATCAGGAATAATTGTTTTTAATACCAACGATATTCTAAAGGAAGAGGATATCCATTACGTGTCTATTACAAACGGAGGTGGCACGGTGTTGGAGGTGCGCAATCGAAGGAATTATAATGTTACCTCTGCCGGGATAAATATTCCACTGGGAATTAGTTTAGCAGGGACACCTGGGAATTTCTTTACGGTAACAACCGGTGTCAATACAGATAGTATAGCAAGCTTAGTTGGCCAGGGTATTTTACCGGAAAATACCATTGCCCTTCGTCCGGATCAATATACACTTAATGAGACCTATCAGGTGGGTAGTAACCTCAGCCGCGCTGCTATGGATTTAATTGTTCCATGGTCTACCATTGAAGAAAATGCCGATCGTACTTTGGCATTAGTTGTTAAGTTAGTGGCAACATCTAGGCATCTCTTAGATCCAACGAAAAGTCATGTTGTTGTGCTTGTCCATCCGCAATATGTAAGAGAAGTAGATGTAACTGCTACGGGTACCTTAAGTGTAGACCACGATAATTCAAATGCCAATGAGAACGCGGCAAAACTGATTGACAACAACATTAATACGAAATTTTTACAGCCAGGTTTTGTGGGTAGCAGTTGGTTTCAGCTAGCTTTTTCGGAACCACAGCTTATCGGTGCATATACAATTACCTCAGCAAACGATGCTGCGGATCGAGACTTAAAAGATTGGAATCTGCAAGGCTCGGACGATGGGTCGATCTGGATCACTTTAGATACGAGAGCAGGGGAGACCTTTGCGAATCGTTTCTTAACCAAGCGTTACGATTTCGAAACAGCAAAAGCGTATAAATATTATCGATTGAATGTTACCAATAACAATGGCAGCGGCGTTATTCAGTTGGCTGAATGGCGGCTTATTCGAGTTCCATAGCGGACGCGTGTTCATGTTATCGACTAATATAAAAAAACAAAGGAATAGCTATTGATTATGGAAATACAATTCAGGAATTTGCTGGGGACAATTTTCCTCGCTGTAACACTGTGTGCGGGTTGTAAAAAGGATGAGAAAGAGATTGCACCTGAACCAGAGGGACCTAAGCCTACCGCAAGCTTTACAGCTTCGCAGGTAGCAGATGATGATCCGTTTACTTTTGATTTTGAAAATGAGTCAACGAATTTTTCAGTCGTTCGTTGGGAGTTCGGAGACGACAGTAGCTCTGTCGAAACCTCACCGGTACACACTTTTTTAAAAACGGGAACATTTACCGTTTTAATGCGTGTAGAGAATGAAGAAAAATACTGGGCTCAACGGGAGAAAATTATCCAAATAAACCCAAACCGATTGATGGAAATGGACACCCGTCCTACGGGAACCGGAACCTTGGATTTGGCAGTTAATACTGGAGTAAATTTAAGCGAAGTCAGCTGGTATAACGGAGCAACGGCTACAGGTACTCCTATTTCCACTGAACGCGAAGTCAGCATCCCTGTGGAGACAGGAAGGTTTGATTATTATACACTACAAGGAAAAACACCTAAAGGATCGGTTTTGCAAATTACGCGGTTGTTAACTGATTTGGGCATTGTTAGAGACGTAACGGCAGATGGCGTGCTTTCTGTTTCAAGAGATAATAATGGCGGGCCCGATGGGGGAGAGGGATCGAAGAAATTGGTGGACAATGATATCACGACTAAATTTTTGCAGTCGGATTTCTCGGGTGATCTGTGGTTTCAGCTGGAATTCTATAATCCTGTTGTGCTAGGTGGTTATACCTTTACATCAGGCAATGATGCAGATGGTCGCGATCCGCTTAATTGGCGTTTAGAAGGATCAAAAGACGGTAGCAATTGGACCGTTTTAGATAGACGTGAAAACGAAGATTTCCCCGGAAGGAGAGAAACAAGGACCTTTACTTTTGCTAATTCAACCGCTTATAATTTTTATCGTATATATGTGACGGCGGTGAATTCAGGTTCCCTCTTCCAACTATCCGAATGGCGGGTATTATCGTTGCCGCAAACTTAAAAGTTAATGCTTCAGATTCCTAAACAATCTTGATATGATTAAAAATTTCGTTTCTCGCGTTTTGCTGTATTTATTGCTTTTTAGCCAGAGCGCTATTATTGCAAACGCGCAGGATAGCGTGGAACAAATTTTAAAACCACTTGAGGCTTGGGCCAAAGAATATCCGTCAGAAAAAGTACACTTACATATAGACAAGCCTTATTATATGGCCGGTGACACGATTTGGTTTAAGACCTATACTGTCGTGGGAGCATATCATCAACTCTCTTCGTTAAGTGGAGCCGTTTATGTCGATCTTATTTCTTCAACTGATTCGGTAGTTTCTTCACTTAAGTTACCACTCATTGCCGGTATGGCTAAGGGCAATATTAGTTTGCCTGTAGAATTAAAAGCAGGAAACTATCGTTTAAGAGCATATACGCAGTGGATGCGGAATGCTGACAGCGATTACTTTTATGACCGCATCTTATACATCGGTGCCATAAGCCCTTATGGAATTCAAACCCAAGCAACGTTGCAATTTGATGAAACGGAAGACAAAAAACTTAGTGGGATGCATATCCGGTTTTTTGATGGAGAAGGGAGGCCCCTGGTCGAAAAATCAATCGAATACTTCATACGCACGGAGAGCGAGTTATTGAACCAGCGAAAGGGTAAAACGGATGAAGAGGGACGATTAATGGTGCCATTGAGTGAAAGAAGTTTACGTGATTCAGTTACGGCTTTTATTGTAAGCGAAATTCGGCTAGATAAAGAGAAAGTAGCGACAAGCATTTTTCCGATAAATTTACAATATGATCGGGCCGATGTCCAGTTTTTTCCTGAAAGTGGTGATCTAGTGGCGGGTGTTCCCAATCGGATCGCTTTTAAGGCAATAGGTGTGAATGGCCTGGGTGTCGAGATAAAAGGTGAAGTGTTGGATGAAAATCAGCAAATTTTAACAACATTTAATAGCGTGCATGCGGGTATGGGGCAGTTTATGTTTACTCCCGAAAGTGGAAAGCAATACAAGGCTCAAGTTGTATTTCAGGATGGTAGCACAAAGCAGCTTTCGCTTCCCAAGGTAAAGACTTCCGGATATGTGCTGTCGGTGTATTCACAGGCTGCAACGGATACAGTGCTTTTACGTATTATGTGCAGTAACGATCGATTGAAACAACCGATAAGTATTGTTGCACAAGCAGATGGAGAAGTGTTTTATGCAACTGATTTAAGCCCTAATCGTCCACTAAACAATTTATATGTGCCGTTGACACAAGGTGTTTCAGGAATTGTCCAATTCACTTTGTTTAGTCAAGGGCAAGCTTTGAATGAACGGATTGCTTTCATAGAGCGTAGCGATAATTTAAATATATCCCTCGCGAATTTAAAGGATAGTTATAAGCCAAGAAGCGAGCAAAACTTTAACTTGAGCGTGCTCGACAATGAAGGACTGCCAGTTTCAGGAAATTTTTCCTTAGCTGTTACCGATGAAAGTCAAGTTCCTGTTAAAGAAGAGCAAGAAACCACCATTCTCTCTCAATTATTATTACAAAGTAATTTAAGAGGATATATCGAACAACCAAATTACTATTTTACCAATATAACTGATGAAAAGCGTGATCATTTGGACCTGTTGCTGATGACGCAGGGGTACCGCCGTTTTATTTGGTCGGATTTGCTGGCCGACAAGTTGAAAAAACCGATTTATCCTCCCGAGAAAATGGTATCCTCCATTAGCGGGAAATTGCTTACGCTCCAAGGTAAACCGGTTGTTAATGGTAAAATAACGTTGCTTTCCGTGGCTGCAAATATTACACTCGAAACTATTACAGACACAGAAGGTGTGTTTGTGTTTGACAGTCTATTTTTAGCCGATAATATAAAATTTACCATACAAGGGCGTTCCGAGAAAGGGAGTGATAAAGTCGAACTCGTTTTGGAAGGGATTCCAAGTTTAGGCGTAACCTATAATAAGAATACAGCTGATCTATCACTAAATATTAATCAACAACTTGATACATACTTTTCGAGTACAAAAAAACATGATGATGCATTAGCCAAGGTGGGACTTGAAAGTAGGCTCATTAAATTAAATGAGGTCATTGTAAACGCCAAAACGGCTAAATCATTGCCGCGATCTTATAATCTTAACGGTCCGGGTAGAGCTGATCAGATAATATCAGCGAGCGAGCTAGGGACTTGTCCAACGCTAAGGGCCTGTTTGGAAGGACGCCTACGAGGCGTTGTGTTTAGAACAGAACAAACTAGCATAGGGCCTGTCACTTTTCCTACCTCTACGCGGGGTGGAAAAATGCAGGTTATTATTGATGGGCGCATACTTGATCTTCATAGCGACGGAGATTTACAGGACTTGGTAGGTATTTTTGAACAAAATTTAATAGATCCTACTCAAATTTTAAGCTTGGAAGTACTGCGATCACCCTCGCTCACTAATATATATGGAGGCGGGGCTGCTACCGGAGTCATCTTAATCAATACTAAGGGATGGTCACCAACGGAACGTACCGATTATAGTACGAAGCTCTATGCGCCGAAAGGTTTTACATCAACGCGTGAGTTCTATTCCCCTAAATACGGTGTGTCAGAAAGAGCGGATATCTTGGCTGATCAACGTAGTACCGTGTATTGGAGTCCGGTAGTATCGGTTAATAAAGAAGGTAAAGCAAGTGTAAGCTACTTTAACACCGGTAACGAGGGTAAATATCGAATAGTAATAGAGGGAATTGGTGCTAATGGGCAACTGGCGAGAGGGGTTTTTCACTATCAAATAGCGAAATAATATAAAAAAACTTGACAAAGTGTATTTTGTACACTATCTTTGTCTCATCATAATTTAGGTTTATAATTGGTTAGCTAAGGTCTCCAATCTCCCCGGTTGGAGACCTTTATTTTTTAGTCAACACTGCATTAATTTACGAAGCATTCTTTTCTAAACCTTTACTTCTTAAACCTTTTAACATTTTGATTAAAACCGGAGCGGTAGCGATAAGGACAATTAAGAAAATGATTTTCTCCAAATTGTTTTTTATCCATTCATTTTCGCCCAACAGGTAACCTGCTGTTACTAAAACACCCACCCAGATAAAACTACCGGCAATGTTGAAAATTGAAAATTTTCGTAGGTCCATCTTCACTATACCGGCCACAATTGGAGCAAAAGTCCTCACAATAGGCATAAATCGAGCTAAAATGATGGCGCCGCCGCCTTTCTTCTCATAGAATTCTTGCGCCTGTACGATATACTTCTTTTTAAATAAAAAGCTGTCCTTTCGTTTAAGAAGTACACTTCCCGAGCGTTTGCCTGTCCAATAGCCTAAGAAATTACCTAAAATGCCTGCGATGGATATTAATAAAATCCAATATAAAAGACTCCATATGGAATCTACATCCGGAAGTGTATTGTTTGCTAAAATCATCCCGGTTATAAAAAGGAGCGGATCGCCGGGAAGAAAAAATCCGAGTAAAATCCCTGTTTCTGCAAATACAATAAATAATAAAAGATATAAGCCTCCGTTCTCCATGATCCACTCAGGATTTGTGAGGTTTTGGAAAAAATCAAAAATTTCTGTCATGAACGTAACTTCTAAAAATCAGTTTTCAAATAAGCACCATGGGTCAAGAGAAGTAGTTTTACGTTTTCTCTGAGCGTTAAAAGTTTCGCTTGTTAAAATAATTTATATAGAGAGAGAAAATCGTAATAGAATGGTTTATACCATATTGATGTATAAAAAATCGAAAGCGGATGTATAGGAGTTAGTATAGATTCCTGAAAAGAACTTAAACAATTCAGTATGGTATTTCTATATTCTTTGTGGGCTTGTTTTTTTGTCTGCCGGGAGGGTGTTATTACATCATCAAGGGCATAGTCCTGTATAACGAATCCGCTAAACTGATTTACGCTTTGAACAGGTGTTTTATTATAAAAGAAAAAAGAGCTTAATAAGAAACTGGATACGCAAATAAGGATTAAATAAAGTTCCCTTTTGCAAACAATTTTTTCTCTCTGGAGCAACATTCCTTTCTAACGCAAATTTTATACGCTGCGAATATAACAATACTTTATGAGATTATGTTTGTATGCGTGAATAGAACTGTCTAATAATCGTCGTACTTGCACACGGTGCCAGGCAGTAGCTGGTTAATAGTTAATGTAAGGTTAATGACGGTTCACACTCGTTTTGTAAAGAATCATCTGATGGCAAGTCGTTACTCACAATTTACTAAGTACTTGCAATTTTATCTAGAATGCTTTTTTTTGTAAAGCAATCAAACAAAAAACGGATTTAGAATGTAGTCAAAATGTTACGGATTCCGGGTTATTCCGGAAAGTCGATTTCGCCTTCGGCAAACTTACATAACTGATCAAGCATGTCGCTTAGTTTTGTACCGGATTCTGTTAGTGAATACTCAACACGTTGCGGAACTTCGTGTATGTTATTACGACGGCGAATCAATTTGTAATGTTCAAGATGTTTTAATCGATCTGCTAAAATATTATCGCTTATGTGCTTTAAATCTTCTTTTATGCTCGAAAACCGAGTGTTTCCTTCTTCGATGCTGAACAGAACATCAGTCAGCCATCGTTTACTTAATAAATGTAAAAGTTCATTCAAGGCGCATTTTTCCTCTAGATAGGTCTGGTTGTAATAATTTGTTGAGCTCAGTTTTCTCATAAAATTATTTTTGAAAGCTAATATAGGGTTTTTGGTAGAAGTGGCTATGATAGTAGCTGTAACAAAACCGCTAAGAGTATTTATTTTCTTTATAACACACATATAAAATAGTAGACAAAAAATGAAGTACAGAAAACTTGGAGAGACAGATTTAAACCCTTCAGTTATAACTTTCGGTGCTTGGGCCGCCGGGGGATGGATGTGGGGAGGAACGGAAAGAAAAGATGCAATAGATGCCATCAAGGCTTCCTACGAGTTAGGTGTAAACACGATTGATACGGCACCGATTTACGGGCAGGGAACAAGCGAAGAAATCGTAGGCGAAGCCATTCAGGGATTACCGCGCGATAAGGTCTTAATTCTTACGAAATTTGGCATGCGATGGGATTCGATACAGGGCGACTTTGCCTTCAAAAGCAAGGACAATAGTGGGAAAGATATCGATATTTATAAATATGCAGGTAAAGAGAGCATTGTGAAAGAATGTGAAGACAGCTTGCGTCGGTTACGAACCGATTACATTGATCTTTACCAAATTCATTGGCCTGATAAAACCACAGCCATCGAGGAAACGATGGAGGCTGTTGCCCAATTGATAAAAGACGGGAAGGTTCGGCATGCCGGTGTTTGTAATTACAATGTTCCGCAAATGGAAGAAGCCGAACGTACATTGAAACTTGCTTCTAATCAAGTTCCGTATAGCATGGTGAAGCGGGATATTGAGCAAGGGATTATTCCGTACTGCCAGCAGCATCATAAGTCCATTATTGCTTATAGTCCACTAGAACGTGGCTTGTTAACCGGTAAGATGAAGCCAGGTCATATTTTTGGTGAAGGGGATCATCGTGCAGGACTTCATTATTTTCAAGAGGAGAATTTAAAAAGAACAAATGCGTTTCTAGAAAGTATCAAACCCTTGGCAGATGATAAACACATTTCTTTAGGGCAGCTTGTTCTCCTTTGGACATTAGAACAGCCAGGCATTACCATTACCCTGGTCGGGGCTAGAGATACGCAGCAAGCGGTTCAAAATGCAAAGGCTGTCGATAGCACGATTTCAACCGATGAACTTGCATTTATTACGGAGAAATTGAGTCAGTTACAGCTAGCCGTCTAATGATGTTAATAACGTCTGTAGTAAAGATCCCTACAGACGTTTACTTAATTAGGTGTTTTAACCGCAGATTTCCTTGAAAATGTAGCTTATTTGCTCTACAAATTTTTTGGTATGCAAACCCGAGGGATCTAGGTCCGGATCCAAAATAGTAAGTGTCATTCCGGCAACTTTTGGACTATCGAGCAAAGGAACAAGTAATTCCACTAATTCTTCGTAAGCCAAACCATCAGGGCTTCTACTGTCTACTGCTGGCATCAACTTATCGTTCAGTACATCGACATCAAAATGAATCCAAAAACCGGACAATTCTTCTTTTTCGACATGATTTAAAAAGGAGGCAACACAAGATTGAATGCCCCTTGACCTTAGTTGGTACAATGGAATATAAGTCGCCTTTGATTCAATAATGGCCTGCTCATACCAATCTACGTATTCTCTATTTCCCACGCACCAAACATGTTGCTCGTCGATGTAGGGTTTCAAACTTGATATATTGGTCATCTTTTCGGGCCCACGACCCGCAGCGAAAGCTGCCGCCATGCCACCTGCACCGCCAGTTTGCGATAAAGAAGGCCAAATAAAGTCAGTATGGCCATCTAAATAAAATAATGCATGGCGGCCCCGTTCAGCCAAAGCTAATAACGGCCCCAGTAAAACGCTGCAATCTCCACCTAGAACGAAAGGGAATACGGAATCTTTAATTTCCTTTTCAAAAAAACGCTTTTGAGTAAGTGCATAATCGACGATAGCATCGGCATTGCGAACCCCGCTTTCCTTATCTAAATTCATCGTGTAGGCCGGAGCCTCAAGCCTAGTAACCCGTATGCTGGGAATGCTGTCGTATAAACCCCATTGTTTTAACCAATTGGGTAACATCCTTACCCCCGGCTCGTGCCCCGGATAAGGTTCTTTGAGCCCTAAATTAGAAGGACATTCAAGAATATAAACGTTTTTCATTGAATATTCTAAGCGGTAATGAAGTTATGATGTTATCATACAAATCCATGTCTCTTTTGTATTTGCTTACTTAAGTTAAATGTAAATAATATTAAGTTTGTTTTTTATGGTTAATTATTTTAAAATTGTATAAAGCCTAAAAATCTGTATTAAACTGACTGTTGGGTATAAAAAAGAGATGAGAATTTTTTATTTCTGCCATCTGTCAGGTTAGCGGGCGATGAACTAGTATTTAGAAGCTGTTTTAAGAACTGGTCGTTTTTATTTAGGCAGTTACTGGATAATGATACATAAATATAATTGCTCCTCAAGCATAGATGGACATTGAAAATCAGGTAACTTTTCAAATCAGCGTAAATTGAGTAAGATATAATGAATTACGGTAAAAAAAGATGCTTCCTTTTCCTGCTATTCTTAGCCGTAACGGGGAAGGTGTTGGCACAAGCGATTCCTGTACCAAAATCACACTTTGGATTTTCAATCGGTGATGATTATCAACTGGCAACTTATCAACAATTGGAAAAATATTTTCAGCTGATCGACAAACTTTCGGATCGGGTACAAACGTTGGAAATCGGGAAAACCGAAGAAGGGCGAAGGCAGTATATCTGGGTGATTTCATCTCCTGAAAATTTAAAAAAACTCAGCCGATATAAGGAAATTTCACAAAAAATGGCACGCGCCGAAGACCTTTCCTGTGAAGAGGCAAAAAAACTAGCCATGGAAGGTAAGCCGGTGGTATGGATAGACGGTGGGCTGCATGCCAATGAGACGGTTGGCACTCATCAGCTGATCGAGACTTTCTATCAGTTAGTTAGTCGCAATGATGCTGAAAATAAAGCCATATTGGACGGCGTTATTATTCTACTTTCGCAGGTAAATCCGGATGGACAAGAATTGATGAGTACCTGGTATATGCAAGAGCAGGATCCCAAAAAGCGTAACATGCATATCCCGCGATTATATCAAAAATATATCGGGCACGATAATAACCGCGATTTTTTCATGATGAACATGAAAGAAAGTACGCATATTGCGCGCCAGCAGTACATTGAATGGATGCCTCAAATCGTTTATAACCATCACCAACGCGGACCCGAAGGTTCGGTTTTAGCGGGCCCTCCTTACCGTGATCCTTTTAATCACGTATTCGACCCATTGATCATAACCGGCATAGACGGTGTCGCGGCGGCTATGAACAATCGGTTAAATGTGGAGAACAAACCTGGTTATACACGTCTAAGCGGCTCTGTATTTTCTACTTGGTGGAACGGTGGACTAAGAACAACTCCTTACTTTCATAATATGATCGGGATATTGACCGAGATTATTGGCAATCCGACACCCGAAGAAGTGCCGGTAATACCAACACGTTTGATACCGAATAATGCAACTCCCAATCCGGTTACCCCACAAACTTGGCATTTTAGGCAGTCAATTGACTATTCACTTTCGTTAAACTACGCCATCTTGAATTATGCGCAGCGGCATGGAGATGAACTGCTTTATAATATATACCTGATGGGGAAAAATGCCATAGAGAAGGGACGTAGAGATAATTGGACACTCTTGCCACGTTACGCAGATTCTATTGCAATGGCTTATAAAAGAGACAAAGGCGAGAAGCAATTAAAAGGCGATACAATTCCTAGGCACTACTATGAAGCTGTTCTGAAAAATCCTGCCTTTCGAGATGCACGGGGTTATATTATTCCAGCTGATCAATCAGACTTTCCTACAGCGGTGAAATTTGTTAATGCGTTAATCAAATCAGGTGTACTAATACATAAGGCAAAGGCAGATTTTTCTGTGGGGTCAAAGCGCTACCCTGCAGGGTCTTATATCGTAAAAACGGCACAAGCCTTCCGCGCGCATGTGTTGGATATGTTTGAACCGCAAGATCATCCGAACGATTTTCAATATCCCGGTGGCCCACCGGTAAAACCATATGATGCAGCTGGATGGACTTTAGCGTTTCAGATGGGAGTACGCTTCGACCGAATAACGGATGCTTTTGATGGGCCATTTGAACGTATTGCTTACGGTTTGTTACAAGATCCACCTGTCAAAGAGCTTGCTTCTTCCAAACAGGGGTATTTGTTGGATGCTAACGTAAATGACTCCTTTACCGCCGTTAATGATTTGCTGAAAGAAAATATAAAAGTTTACAGAACACAGGCCGTCACGGAGGGAATGCCTGCCGGTTCTTTCTATGTAGAAACAAAAGAAAGTGCTTTATTACAGAAAGTGGTGAGTAAGTATGGTGTCATGGCTAAAGCAGTTTCTACAAAGCCAAAAGATCTTTTGAATATCAAACCCGGTCGAATCGCTCTGTTCGATTATTACGGTGGCTCCATACCTTCCGGTTGGGTGCGTTGGATCCTGGAACAATTTCATTTTGATTTCCAGCTTGTTTATCCGAAAGATATAGACAAAGGTCAGCTGCACAGAAGATTTGATGTTATTTTGTTCATCGGAGGTGGAATGCCTCCTTTACCAACTATAAAGAATAGCAGTCGATATCTACGAATGCCATCAAAAGAGGAGGTACCCGTGGCTTATCACCATATGTTGGGAAGCTTAAGTGTAGATAAATCTATTCCTCAACTTAGAACCTTCCTGAAGGAAGGAGGTAGGATTGTTACCGTCGGCAATGCAACTAATTTAGCCTACCATTTTAAACTGCCCGTAGAAAATGCCTTAAGTGTAAAAAACGATAACGGGGAATCGATGACCTTATCAGGTGATAAATTCTATATACCCAGCAGCATTTTAACGGTTCGTGTTGATACCACGCAGACACCCAATTTTGGCATGCACGCTTATGCTGATGTGGTTTTCAACAATAGCGAAACATTTCGGATCAAAAATGAGGGCTTGAGTCAAATAAAACCTTTGATGTGGTTTGATACCGATAAAATACTTAAAAGTGGGTGGGCTTGGGGACAGGCATATCTTAAAGGAGGTATTGCTGCGTTTTACACCACAGTAGGAAAGGGCTCTTTTTACGCTTTTGGGCCGGAAATTACCAACAGAGGGCAGGCACATGGTACTTTCAAATTATTGTTTAATGGGTTGTATAAGTAGTGCGCGTAAGTGTTCAAAAATCGTTTTGCTTTAATCAATTATAAAAATGTATACCTTGCTTCAACAAACTCTTATTTTAATCTCGTTTTAAAAAAAAGAAAATAGGATTTAACATAAAGTAATTCGTGAAATCGGTCCGTTGTTTCGCTTTTTTCTGAGGATTATTTTGTGGCGGATCAAAAAATAGTATATTTGGTTTCTCCAATTATATAACCATGACCAAAAAAATACGTGATTTAACGTCTTTGGTTCACCAAATGGCGATTACTAATACCGAAGGTGTCTATATTGAGGTATTTAATATTTTATTTGAACCGATTAGAAAATTTTCTTTCGGTTTTCTGAAATCATGGGAATTATCAGAAGAAGTGGCAAGTGATGTTTTATTCATGCTGTGGGAGAAGCGCCAGCAACTATTGGAGATAAAGAATGTGAAGCATTACGCTTTTGTAGCTGCAAGAAATAAATCACTGAATGTATTGAAGCAACATACGGGGCGCGAGCTACTGTCACTCGATGAGGTGGATTTTGATATTCAAATAAATACGCCAAGTCCTGAAGCTATATTTATTCAGGGAGAGATGAAAGCAAAACTAGAACAAGCTATTGCTTCTTTACCAAAGCAATGTAAATTAGTTTTTCAACTGGTGAAAGAGGAGGGGTTTTCCTACAAAGAAGTAGCTGATATTCTAGGGTTGTCCACAAAGACGGTGGATGCACATTTGGTAAATGCCATGAAAAAATTAGCTCATATTCTTAAGGCCGAATTTAAGCTGGCATAATCCGTTATAACCTTCAACCATTTCGTCACTACTCTACTATCCGCGTTAAGCAATAGGGTTTGCAGTATGTTAGTACTGTTGCTACTGTCATTATCGTGATTCAACAACCCAACAATTTCCAGATCGTTTATACGCAAAAGTCATAGTTTCATTAGGGATTATTCAAAGATTTCTTGTCTATAGTGAATATATAAGTTATAAACCGTATACGATTAAATCATTTTCATGTCAATTTTGAAACCTTGTATCCAACTATTATGGATGACTATAACTGTACTAGCATTCGGTTGTAACAACGAAGACAGAAACGACCAAACCGGCGTTGACTGGCCGGTATATGGGGGGAACAATTTTGGGAATCGGTATTCGCCACTTAATCAAATCAATACAGAAAACGTGCAATACCTCAATGTAGCGTGGGAGTATCAAACGGGAGAAAACAAATCAGGTGAACGACCATTCGAAATCCAATGCCAACCTATCATAGTAGATGGCGTTTTATACGGAACCACGCCTCAATTGAAGGTTTTTGCACTAAATGCTGCAACAGGAAAAGAAATATGGGTTTTTGACCCCTTTAAAACAAGCGAACCGCAATATCATGCCAATCGAGGTTTGAGTTTTTGGGAAGGAAAGGGAGCGAAGCGCATTCTTTTTACTGCCGGCTCCTTTCTTTATGCGATAGATGCCTATACAGGTCTACCTGTTACTGAATTCGGCGAGGCCGGGAAGGTAGATCTACATAAAGGCCTAGAAGAAAATTTATCACATGATATAAGTAACCTATTTGTAATTGCCACATCACCTGGTATTATCTACAAAAATACCATTGTTATGGGATCGCGCGTTTCAGAATTTGGCGATGCCGCTCCTGGACATATACGTGCGTATGATGTATTATCGGGAAAAATTAAATGGATTTTCCATACAATACCCCAACCGGGAGAGTTCGGTTATGATACCTGGCCGAAAGATGCCTATAAAAAAATAGGTGGGGCAAACTGCTGGTCGGGCATGGTGTTGGATAGCAAAAGAGGGGTTGTGTATTTGGGAACGGGATCTCCGTCCGTTGATTTTTATGGAGGAGATAGACATGGCGCCAACCTCTTTGCTAATTGTATTTTGGCTTTGGACGCGGAAACCGGGCGTCGTATTTGGCATTTTCAAACAATCCATCATGACCTTTGGGATCGTGACTTATCGAACCCTCCTAATTTGGTAAGGGTTAAACATCAAGGTAAATTAATAGACGCTGTTGCACAAGCAACAAAAGACGGAGTGATTTATGTGTTAGATCGTGATAGTGGGAAACCACTTTTTCCGGTAGAAGAAAGGCCTGTACCTACCAATGGGGCCATGCCAGGTGAGCAGCCTTGGCCTACACAACCATATCCTGTAAAGCCTAAGCCCTTTTCCAGGCAATTTTTTACAAAAGAAGATTTCAATGATATGACAATGGAAGGCTACCAATTTGTTAAAAAGAGATTTGAAGAAACGCGATTAGGAAATAAATTTATACCACCAAACAGTGCAGGTTCAATAATTTTTCATATAGGAGGAGGTGCGGAATGGGGTGGAACAGCTGCCGATACCGAAGGCATATTGTATGTTAACGCAAACGATATGCCGTGGGACTTAAAAATGATGGACCTGGCAACCGGTATGGCGCAACAAAAAGAAGAGAAAGTAAGCAGAGGCAAAGCGTTGTATCTGGCCAATTGCGCCGTATGCCATGGTGTTGACCTGAAAGGCAGCGGGAATAAAAGCTACCCAAGCTTATTAAATATAAGCGAACGTGCTAATAAAAAAGACATATTTGATATTATGAATACCGGTAAAGGAATGATGCCTTCGTTTCGACATATCAATGTGTCGAAACAAGCGGCCATCGTCAGCTTTTTACTGAAAGACAATATAGCCGCCCAATCAGAAGACTTACATCAACAGTCAAATTTAACAAATAAGCAAGCTGACGAAAAAAGCGTATTTCCGTATGTCGCCCCTTACGTTAATAACGGACAGGTCCAGTTTCGTACACCTGACGGGTATCCAGCTGTAAAACCCCCTTGGGGAACTTTAAGTGCAATTGATCTCAATTCAGGAGAATTTTTATGGCAGGTTCCACTGGGTGAATACCCTGAATTAAAGAGAAAAGGAGTGGCTCCAACCGGCACAGAGAATCATGGAGGCCCCATTGTCACAGCGGGGGGCTTGCTTTTTATTGGAGCAGCGCAAGACGAGCTCTTTCGCGCCTTTGACAAAAAGTCCGGAAAGATTCTTTGGGAGTTTAAATTGCCCGCCGGTGGTTTTGCTACTCCGGCTACCTATGAAGTTAACGGAAAGCAGTATGTTGTAATTGCTGCAGGCGGTACAAAATATGGAAAAAAACCAGGTGGCTCATATATGGCATTTGCACTTCCCGATTAACTTCTTTGCTGTTAGGTATATACGTAGTCGCCATTGTTGTAGTAGCGATGCAAACGTTAGCTGTTAAGTTGACAAATAGTTAGGTAGTTATAGAAATTGATAGCCACTGCTTTTTAATATCAAAAGTTATTAGGGAATTTTTAAAAATTTATTGTCTTTAATAGTAAGAACCAATAAACAGAACGAAAGACTAATCATAAACCGCAAGCTTTAAAAAATGGCATGCAACAGGGTGAATAAATGTATTGTTAACTATTATAAATTAATAACTATGACAAGATCGGAATGATAAAAAAAATGAGAAGTGCGCCAACACCTCTCATTTGACTCCTAGAACTAGCTTAACACTATTCTTCAGATTTTTTAACAATTATGACCAAAGCTATGAAAAAAAAAGAACTAAACGAAAGAGTTCTTCCTGGAAGACTTTTTGTTTACTTTTTTACAAAAACCAAATGTTTATTACGTTTTTACTGTTTTTTTCTTCTCTTGCTTTTTTCTCTAAACAGTATAGCCAACACTGATCATCAAGGCGAAAAAATTGATCTGGTGGTGCAAAATGTAAAGCTCAAAAATGTGTTTCCATTACTTGAAAAAAAGGGTAAAATACGGCTTATGTACAGCGAAGAGAACGGCGTTTTCGAAAAGCCGGTTTCTATCAGTGCAAAAGATATGCCTGTTATGGAGGTGCTGGCTCGTCTGCTGCTTAATACTGATTTAGAATATATGGAGTTGAAAGACAACCTTGTCGTGGTGAGGAATAAGTTGCATCAGCAAAAAACAATCAGTGGGTTGGTCAAAAGTGCTTCCGGCCAACCGCTTGCAGGTGTAAGTGTGTTAGTAAAAGGGGCGCAAGGGAAAGGGACACGGACTGCTGCTGATGGTTCTTACACACTTGTCGTCTCAGCTAATGCCGTCCTTGTATTTACCTATCTGGGTTATGTCTCACAGGAAATCAGTACGACCGCGAAAAATAGATTGGACGTTATATTGCAGGAAGATGCGCAACAACTGGGTGAAGTTATTGTAACCGCCTTGGGAATTAAGCGCGAAAACAAAAAATTGGGCTACTCGGCTTCTGCTGTTGATCCTGAACAGTTAACTGAAAATCGGACAACTAATTTTGGGAACAGCTTGTCGGGAAAAGTGGCGGGATTAAATGTCTCTCCTTCTCCAACTGGACCTGGAGGCTCTTCCAAAATTCGTTTAAGAGGACAATCCTCATTTGGAGGCAATAACTCGCCTTTGATCGTTGTAAATGGAGTACCGATTAATAACGCACCGCAAGGCGGAGCAAATGGAGCAAGTGGCGGTAATACCGGTGAAATGAATACCGATTTAGGAGACGGTCTACAGAGTATTAATCCGGATGATATTGCCTCGCTTACGGTATTGAAAGGAGCGGCTGCGGCCGCGTTATATGGGTTCAGGGCTAAAGATGGAGCGATAATTATTACAACAAAATCCGGGAGCGATCAACAAGCCGGAATCGGGATCAGTTACACCTCAAGCTTTCAGGCAGACCAACCATTAGATTATACGGATTTTCAATATGAATATGGTCAAGGTGAGTATGGTATTCGCAACGTAACCTTAGCGGACGCTAGACGAACCGGTGTCTGGAGCTTCGGTCCTCGATTTGATGGCCTCCCTATGATGCAACATGACGGGATCGAACGCCCTTACCTTCCTTACAAAAACAGGATTAAAGATTTTTACGATATGGGTAGGACTTTCACCAATTCGTTAGCCGTTTCGGGAGCTAATGAGAAAGGTAATTTTCGAGTTTCTTTTGCTAATACCAAAGCGAATAGCATTGTTCCTAATTCTGATTATAATAAAAAAATATTTAATATTGGCCTTAACTATAACCTTAATAAAGAGCTTTCTGTTCAGGTAAATGCCAACTACTCCAATGAATTTAACAACAATCCGCCTGTTGTTAATCAACAAGCTTTTAATGTTAACCAAACCGTTTATACGCTTGCAAACAGCATTGATATGAAATGGTTGGAAAATGCTTATAAAGACCCTGTCACCGGGAATGAAATCAATCCCGCGCGATTTACGGATAGAACCAATCCTTATTGGTCTATTAATGAGCGCTTTGAGACACAAAAGCGCGATCGTTTATTCGGTAATATTTCTTTGCGTTACCAGTTTAGGCCTTGGTTGTGGGCTCAGGGACGGGTGGGACAAGACTATTTTACCAATGTGCGGCATGCTAATCGGCCAACGGGAACGGCCATGCTTCCGGTAGCACCCACCGGGTTTAACGGCAATTATTTTCAAAACACCAGTACCTTTCGCGAACGGAATATCGACTTTTTGGTTGGCTTGAACCACCAGATAGGTCACTGGGGAGTCGATGCTACTTTTGGTATGAATTCAATGGATCAGAAATCGGAGGGAATGGGAACATCTGTCACCAATTTCTTTATTCGCGATCTTTACACAATCGATAATGGGCAAATAAAGAATCCGGTTTACTCACTGTCACACAAAAGAGTCAACTCCGTTTTCGGTACGATAGACTTTTCTTTTGATGAGTTTTTGTTTTTAAACCTGACCGGTAGAAACGACTGGTTTTCTACGTTAAATCCGGCCTCCAATAGCGCATTTTATCCTTCTGCCAGTACTAGTTTTGTTTTTAGTCAAATTTGGTCATCTAAACCTACTTGGCTGGATTTTGGAAAGTTTAGAGCGTCATATGCTGAAGTAGGCGGCGATACCAATCCATACACCAATAGTCTTTACTACAATATTGAGAATAATCTCTTTAATGGCGTTCCTTTAGGTATTATCACATCAGCCATAAGTCCCAATGCCAATCTACGTCCTCTTACCGTCAAGGAGACAGAATTTGGTATTGATTTTAAGCTTTTTGACAATCGTTTGGCGGTAGACATCGCCGCTTACAACAAGTTAACCGAGGATGAAATCTTAAATGTCGATATCTCCAACGCATCGGGATATGGGCAGACACTTGTCAATGTTGGTAAACTACGAAATCGGGGACTTGAAGCGTCTATTACTGTAACTCCGGTTCGAAAGGAGCATATTAAGTGGGAATCCATCGTAAATTATGCGTACAATAAGAGTAAAGTATTGCAATTAGCGGATAACCAAACTCGTTTTGACGTAGGTACCGGTGAGTATATTGGTATCGTTTCCCATGAGGTTGGCATGCCAATGGCCTCTTTACGCGGGGTAGACTATTTGCGGAATGCCCAGGGAGAAATTATCACATCGAACGGTCTCTTTTTACCCGGAAGCATTGTAACTTATGGAAGCGCTATACCACCTCATACCGGCGGATGGCTAAATACAGTAACCTATAAGGGTATCCGCTTTTTTATGCAAATCGATTTCAAGGCGGGCCATAAAATGATCTCGAATTCAAACTTCAACTGGACGCGCCATGGCCTGCACAAAAATAGTTTAGTCGGCCGTGAAGGAGGTGTTGTTTTTGACGGTGTAAATAACGATGGTTCACCTAATACTACTGCTGTGGAAGCGGAATTGTTCTATAGCCAATATCGCTCCGGAAACATAGCAACCCCCTTTGTTTATGACGCAGGTTTTATACGTGCGCGCACACTTTCCGTTGGATACGATTTTAGTAAGTTTTTGAAACATACCTTTATTAAGTCGATTAATGCCAACGTATTTATCAACAATCCTTTTATTATCCACAAGGCAGTGGATAATTTGGATCCGGAAACACAGTATTCGGCATCAGATCTGAATTCCGGATTAGAAACACATGCCTTGCCAACCACGCGTACTTATGGACTGAATCTCAATGTTAATTTTTAAATGAATTCATTTTATGAAAAAGATTTTAGTACATCTTCTAATGACGGCCGTTTTGTATGCCAGTAGCGGATGTGATAAGAATTTTGAAGAGATCAATACAAATCCTTCGCTGGCGAGTGATTTAGAGCCAGCTTATCTTTTCTCAAATGCACAACGTTTATCGGCTATTGCATCTTATCACTACCAGGGCGAAATCGTGCAACAAATTAATACACCTTACGGGGGACTTTTAGCAGCAGGGAATCGGAATATTATAAATGATCAACACGCTAGTGAAGCCTTTAATGCCATTTACACAGGGCCAATTAGATACTTAATTGAGGTGACCAATAAAACAGAAGGAAAAGAAGAGCAACACAACTTGTATCACATGGCACGTATTTGGAAAGCGTATTGTTTTCAGCTACTTGTGGATACTTATGGCGATGTGCCTTACACGGAAGCCGGGCTGGGGTATACACAAGCCGATTATTTGCCTAGATATGATCCGGCGGAAGCGATATATGATGCGATTATGAAAGAATATATCGAGGCAACAGATGCCTTGGATCCGACCAGATCGAGTATTGGTTCTGCTGATTTGTTTTACGGAGGTACAATAGATCGTTGGAAGCGATTGGGAAATTCTCTTTTGCTTCGCCTAGGAATGCGTTATACAAAAATAGACGAAGAAAAAGCGAGATCGATCGTTGCTACAGCAACTGATCCTGTGAGGGGAGGTGTTATGCAGTCGAATGAGGACAATGCGCTTATTCAATTTAATGCCATGTATACAAATGGTACATCAAACGCTTTATTAGGAGGAGAGCGTGCCAATTATTACATCGGCAAGCCGTTTGTGGATTTTTTAAAAAATAATAACGACCCGCGACTTCGGTATATAGCGGTGAAATATGAATTACCTGCGAATCCGCTGGCAACTGCCGGTGCTGCTAATACAAATCCGGCAGATCAACAGGGCATGCCTTATGGTTATGACGAAAGTTCCATTGAAACGGCACCGGATTATCCAGGCAAAATAGGATCAGCATGGGAGTATTCTCAGTTTAACCGTTCCACGGTAATGCGTATAGACGCACCTGAATTCTTGATCTCTTTTTCACAAACACAGTTGTTATTAGCGGAGGCGGCTACTAGGGGATACCTTCCTTCCGGTAATGCGCAACAATATTACGAAACCGGTATTAGTGCGCACATGGAGCAGGCGCCTTTATTTGGGAATATGCCTAGTATTACCGCAGAAGAAAAGGAAGTTTATCTTCATAGTCCGAATATCGCTTTTACATCAGAAAGAGCGCTTGAACAGATTAATGAACAATATTGGGTCAGTTCCTTCCGAAATTGGTCAGAAGCCTGGGCGAATTTTAGACGAAGTGGCTATCCTCGGCTTAACCCTGTAAACTTTCCTTCCCAAGACCCATCGATCCCAGGTGCCGGAGGATTTATTAGGAGGCTTGTATATCCACTGCGGGAAATTTCTGTCAATGCAGTGAATATACAGGAAGCAATTAACAGAATGGGGGGTAATAGTTTGGGAACACACATTTTTTGGGATCAAGGTAATTAAAGAAATCACAAAATCTAGGATAAAGTAATAACCGGAATTATGAAAAATATCATTCAAGAAATCAAAGAACAAACACGTATTGCTGAATGCACACAACGACAAAAAGCATTGGTAGAAAGTAAATCACTCCCAAAGGAAGAACCTAGACGGGATTTTTTAAAAAAAATGGCATTGGGTGGCCTAACTCTAGGTGGTTTAGTGAGTTTGCCAATAGAAGAAACCTTGGCGCATACAACCTCACGGGTAAATAGAAATTCGGCACCTTCAGATTTAAAGATAACTGACATGCGTTACTGCGTAACCCGTGTAATGGGACGTACAGCCATCATTCGTATTGATACCAACCAAGGCATCTATGGTTTGGGCGAAGTGCGTGACGGTGCAGATGAGCGCTATGCTTTATTTTTAAAAAGCAGGATAATAGGCGAAAACCCATGCAATGTAGAAAAGATATTCAGAATGATTAAGCAGTTTGGAGGAGATTCACGACAAGCAGGAGGCGTTTGTGCCGTAGAAATGGCCCTATGGGATATTTGTGGGAAGGCCTATAATGTTCCAGCCTGGCAGTTGTTGGGTGGTTTATACCGAGATAAAGTGCGGTTGTATGCTGATACACCGGAAGCCAGCTCAGTGGAAGAACAGAAGAAACTCATCCAGTATAGGATTGAGGAACAGGGTTATACCTGGCTAAAGATGGATGTATCCATAGGAGAACTTAGGGGCAAACCCGGCACCGTAGTAAACAGTAAATTCTGGGAAAATAACCAAGGACGATTAGCGCAATGGGGAGATAATAATTACATGGCGTATGCTAATCGCATGCATCCCTTTACTCAGATTCAGATAACAGATAAAGGCCTGGAAGAACTTGCAAGGATTGTAGAAAACGTGCGCGGTATGGTTGGTTATGATGTTCCCATATCGACGGACCATTACGGCCATTTTGATTTAAATAATGGTATTCGTTTAGGCAGGGCATTGGAGAAATACCGATTGGCTTGGTTGGAAGACGTGGTGCCGTGGCAATATACTGAACAATGGAAGTCAATCACGGAGGCAATAGAGACCCCGACCATAACGGGGGAGGATATCTATTTGCTAAGTAATTTTAAAAACCTAATCCACAATCGAGCCGTAGACTTAATACACCCGGATTTAGCCTCTTCGGGAGGTCTTTTAGAGACAAAAAGGATAGGTGATTACGCGCAGGAATTCGGAATAGGTATGGCCATGCACCAGGCGGGTACGCCTATTTCTTTCATGGCTAACGTACATTGTGCCGCCGCTACAGAAAACTTTTTGTCGCTCGAGCATCACTCGGTCGATGTGCCTTGGTGGGAAGATTTGGTAAAGACAACGGATGGAAGAAAATTAATTGAAAAAGGTTACGCTAATGTGCCTTTAAATGCACCTGGACTCGGGATTGAGTTAAACGACGAGGTAGTAAAAGAGCATTTAATCGAAAAGGATAAATCTTATTTTGAACCAACGCCACAATGGGATGACCGAAGGTCCCATGACCGCACTTGGAGTTAGTTAATTTGTTTGTTGTTGAATAGTAAAATCGTTGGGTGGTTATACAATACCACTCAACAACTATACTATACAATGTCTTTACATTAAGAAAAAAATAAATACGCCTTAGGGAGTTTTAACGAAACCATTGTCTTTATAATTGAGAGCGTCAATTGGTATGCGTAAAGATACTCCCGAATTTTATGAATGACAATAGAATCATTGTGCTATTGACCCGTAAGATGGCGGGCGAGATTAACGAATTAGAGCAGGAAGAGCTAACGAAGTTGTTAAGTGAGAGTCCTGAAGCAATATACTATGACGAATTTGTAAAAGAGTTATGGTCGCAAGATACCGTTCAAAATAGCGATCCGCAAGCATTTTATCAAAGGCATAAGGCAAAGCACCAGCACAAATTCGATTTTGTTGCGGAAAAAGATGATGAAAATTCATTTAATACCAAGCTGGAAAAACGATGGTCACTTAGGAGAAAATGGTTTTTTTATAGTGCTGCAGCTTCTGTAATAAGTGTCTTGCTGATTGGTTTTTTTTGGCGTCGATATTCTGACCAAGATGCCTTGGGTAATCGAATCGAAATTGTGGCGGAAAAGGGCATACGTAAGCAGTGGATTTTGCCTGATGGTACTAAAGTATGGTTAAATGCAGATAGTCGTTTATCTTATAATGATTTTAAGGATGCGAGGCGTCGTTTGGTAAGTTTGGAAGGAGAAGCGTACTTCGATGTGGCTAAAGATAGAAATAAACCGTTTATAATCAGAACCGAAGAAATATCTATCCGGGTATTAGGCACGGCGTTTAACGTAAAGGCTTATCCAAAGGAACAGAAAACGGAAGCTACATTGATTAAAGGTGCGATAGAGTTATCTGTCAATAAGAGGCCGAAAGAACGAATAGTGTTAAAACCGTCAGAGAAAATAGCTGTAATAAATTCTAAGCAGGCAATGGATAAGCAACCGAATTCCGTAATTGTGACAATAGGAAATTTATCAAAAGTACACGTGGAGGATAAGGAGTATATTCAGGAAACTTCTTGGATTGATAACAAGCTGATCTTTAAAAATGAAACGATGGAGGAGTTAATTCCAAAATTGGAAAGATGGTATAATGTGAATATCCAGGTCAGTGCTCAAAAAGTAAAGAGTTATCGTTATACAGCGAACATTGCCGGAGAAAATATTACCCAGTTGTTAAATGCAATGCAGTTGATTAAACCATTTCAATATAAAATAGAAGATGATGAAATAATAATCTATTAATATATGGGATGACGGGAAGTGTACACACTTCTAACTTATTCCTCCATGTATGTCTAGGCCTTCGTTAGCCGATACACTGGGATTTTTAACCACAATGTCCTATGTTATAAAAAATAAAAGGCGCTATGAAAATAGTTTTCTATAGATGCTTTAGTGCCAGGTTTATAATTCTTTAACAGCTACTCGCAAAAAGGCTCACATCGTTTTACTATTAAATACAATAATTTAAACAAACAAATCCTTTTTATGAAAAAAATTATCTTAAGCTATTTAGCATTTGTTTTTTTTGTTTCAACGGTATTCGCTCAACAAGTTGGATCGTCTCCTGAATATATCACCGCATTAACTTCACAGTGGAAGGGCGAGCGGTATCCCGATGGACGTCCAAAGATTCCTGATAATCTTTTAGAAAGATTAAAAAAAATATCCATGGAGCAAGCTTGGGGATATTTAAGAAGCCAGAAATATAATAACCAGTTTGAAGCCAATTGGGAGCTGATTATGTACCCTGATCAGGTAATGGTCGGAAGGGCTGTTACGGCGCAATATATGCCTGCCAGACCCGACCTTGTCGAACAGATTAAGCAGCAGGGATTGAAAGAAAAACGATCTACTCAAGGAGGTACAAATACTTGGCCCATTGATGTACTCGTACCGGGTGATGTGTACGTTGCCGATAGTTATGGTAAAATTATCGATGGAACATTGATTGGGGATATGCTTGGAAATACCATTTATACCAATTCAAAAAATGGTGTTATATTCTGGGGTGCCGTACGAGATATGGACGGGTTAAGTCAAATAAAAGGTTTCAACGTATGGGCAAAAGGACAAGATCCCTCGTATATCATGGAAATGACCTTAACAACTATTAACGCACCCATTCGGATTGGCAGAGCAACGGTACTTCCGGGAGATGCCGTTTTGGCGAATAAATATGGAACTATATTTATTCCTTCGCATCTTGTAGAGGATTTAGTAATCAGTTCTGAATTTACCATGCTAAGAGACGCTTTCGGAGCCCAACGATTAAGAGAGAAAAAATACCTCTCCGGACAGATCGATAGTAAGTGGACAGACGATATTAAAAACGACTTTATCAATTGGTTGAAAAACTTATCAGGTGACGAACTGCCAATGTCTAGAGAAGAATTGGATGCCTATTTAAAAAATCGGGATTTTTACTAAACTGCTTTCGGACAAGTTAAAGGAAAAAAATGTATAAATATCTGATAATATCGGCTATGGTTTTGATGAGTTGTTCAAATAAGGCTAGGCAATCTAATCAGTTAGCCGTTAAGGAAGCTGTAGAGGATTTTCGTCAAACCATGCTTCATCCCGATCAATCGAAGTTTGAGGCATTAACATCGCCACTGCTAACTTATGGACATTCGAGTGGTTTAATTGAGGACAGAGAAACTTGTATCGCTTCTATGGTGAATGGAAAATTCAAATTCTTGCAGATTGATTTAACGGAGGAAAAAATTGACATAGAAGATAAAACAGCGATTGTAAGGCACCATTTCTTTGCCCGTACGCATGACGCGGGTAAGTCGCCCGGAACAGTTAATCTGAAAGTACTCCAGGTCTGGCATTTGCATGAGGGGCACTGGCGTTTACTGGCCAGACAGGCTGTGCGAATATAATGGCCTCTGTCAGAACGTATATACACAATCGGGCGAATTCCCGTTTCTATAGTATTCAATTATAAATTCTACTCTAATGATTAACACATTAGCTCCCTCCCGCTGGTATCGAATTATTCCGATTGTCTTTATCACCTACAGTTTAGCTTATCTCGACCGTGCTAACTTTGGCTTTGCCGCCGCCGGTGGTATGGCAGAGGATCTGAAAATTACACCTAGTATATCATCCTTGTTAGGGTCGCTTTTCTTTCTCGGTTATTTTTTCTTTCAGATACCGGGAGCACATTATGCAGCACATAAAAGTGCAAAGAAATTAATTTTTTGGTCGCTTATCCTATGGGGTATTCTGGCAACAGCCACAGGCATGGTTAACAATGTAAACTTACTCATTGTTATAAGATTTATGTTAGGTGTGGTAGAAAGTGCGGTAATGCCCGCTATGCTTATTTTACTAAGCCAATGGTTTACAAAAGAAGAACGTTCAAGGGCAAATACCTTCTTGATACTCGGAAATCCGGCAACAGTTCTTTGGATGTCGGTACTTTCAGGTTACCTTATCCATGCCTTGGGTTGGCGGTGGATGTTTATTCTACAAGGCGCACCCGCCATAGTTTGGGCTTTTGTTTGGTGGAAAATGATTGACGAAAAGCCAAACGAGGCAAACTGGCTAAATACTGAAGAGAAAAAGAGTATTGAGAGTCGTTTGCAGGAGGAACAGCGAGCTATAAAGCCGGTAAAAAACTATTTAGAAGCATTTAGATCAAAGACCGTTATCTTATTATGCCTTCAATATTTCCTTTGGAGTATGGGCTTATATGGCTTTGTCATGTGGTTGCCTTCTATTATTAAAGCAGCTCCGGACATGGATATTGTGACAACGGGATGGTTATCGTCGGTGCCATATCTGTTAGCGATTGTGGCCATGCTTGCAGCCTCCTATGCTTCTGATAAAAGCATGAATCGAAGACTCTACGTTTGGCCTTTTCTATTAATCAGCGCTTTAGCTTTTTATGGTTCTTTCCTTATAGGCACCACTAACTTTTGGCTTTCGTTTTCTTTGCTGGTAATTGCGGGTGGATCTATGTATGCTCCTTACGGACCTTTTTTTGCGGTAATCACCGAAATTTTACCCAGAAATGTATCAGGGGGGGCGCTTGGTCTGATCAATAGCATGGGAGCCTTAGGTTCTTTTGTTGGCGCTTACATTGTTGGATATCTAAATGGAGTTACACATGGTTTTGGGGCTTCTTATATTCTGATGGCAGGTACATTGTTGTTATCTTCTATCTTGACACTAATAGTCATAAAACCCGTCAAAAGTATCTAAAAGGCACAATAGTAAGAATTAGAAAAAAGGCAAGTTAAATTGAGGTGACCTGTAAATAAAGGCAGGCCTTACTTCTATTGTAAATATTTTTATTTTATTTGTTAGATTAATCTAACTTTTATAGTTTTGTGATTCAAATTACAAACAATAGGTATATATGAAGCACATAACCCTTTTTCTCTTTCTTCTCTTGACGAGAACAGTTATTATAGCGCAAACGGATACTGCAATAGAAGGTCGTATTTTCCATCTTGGCGCACCATTAGAGGGTGCTACAATTAAAATAGAGAATACAAAAAGGGGGACTGTAAGTGACAGTACCGGCCAATATATTTTTGAGGGGTTACCTGATGGAACATATCGGCTTTTGGTTAGCCGTTTAGGCTTTGTGAGCCAGTTGAAAGTTGTTCAGGTTGCGGGTCAACAGGATATTAGGTTGGATTTCAATATGGAGGAAGAAGAAGGTGGATTGGAAGAAGTGGTGATTACCGGTACGATGAAAGAAGTGAATAGATTGGAAACTCCCGTTCCTGTAGAAGTATATAATCATAACTTTTTTAAAAAAAATCCAACGGCAACGGTATTCGATGCGTTGCAAATGGTAAACGGTGTCCGTCCACAAATAAATTGCAATGTGTGCAATACAGGTGATATTCATATTAACGGATTAGAAGGTCCTTATACTATGGTTCTGATCGATGGTATGCCTATTGTAAGTGGTTTATCAACCGTTTATGGTTTGTCGGGGATACCTTCCTCTCTTATAGAGCGGGTGGAAGTAGTAAAGGGTCCGGCTTCTTCCTTGTACGGTTCGGAGGCGGTTGGAGGGCTGATTAATATCATTACCAAAAAGCCTCAACAGGCTTCAAGATTATCTGCGGATATCTTCGGAACAAGCTGGCGGGAATACAATGCAGATCTTGGTCTTAACCAATCTATAGGTAAGAAGGCGAATGTATTGACCGGAGTAAACTATTTTAACTTTACCGATAAAGTAGACCATAACCACGATGGTTTCACGGATATGACGCTGCAGAATCGAATATCCGTTTTTCAGAAATGGAATTTTAACCGAAAGGAGAATCGCTTGCTCTCGCTGGCAGGAAGATATTTATATGAAGATCGTTGGGGAGGGCAAACAACTTGGAATAAATCGTTTAGAGGAAGTGACAAAGTGTATGGCGAGAGTATCTATACTAAAAGATGGGAAGTTTTGGGGAACTATCAATTACCCGTAAAGGAAAAAATGTTTTTTATGTTTTCTTATAATAACCATGATCAGAACTCAGTTTACGGTGATGAATGGTATTTGGCTAAACAGCGCATTGCTTTTGGACAACTGACTTGGGATAAGCGACTGGGTAAACATGATTTATTAATAGGTGCCGCCTTGCGATATACCTACTACAATGACAATACTGCGGCGACTGAACTAGTTGGAGACGACGGCGAAATCATTAATGACGCCAGTAAAATGACTATGCCAGGTGTTTTTCTGCAGGACGAAATAAAATTGGCCGATAAACACAGTTTATTACTCGGCATGCGCTATGATTATAACTCGGATCATGGGGATATTTTTACGCCGCGAATGGCTTATAAGTGGAGTATAACGGACAATGATATCCTTCGATTAAATGCCGGAACAGGCTTCCGGGTTGTTAATCTCTTTACAGAAGATCATGCCGCCTTAACGGGCGCTCGCGATGTAGAAATTGAAGGGGATTTAAAGCCCGAGCGGAGTGTTAATGTGAATTTGAATTATATTAAGAAATTACAACTTGGGGATGGAAATCTATTGAGTTTTGAATCATCCGCATGGTATACCTACTTCAACAATCGGATCTTACCGAATTATGACTTGGATCCGAGAAAGATCATCTACAGAAACCTGGATGGCCATGGTGTTACACGAGGTATTAGTCTAAATGCAGATTTAGCGATGTATAATGGTCTGAAATTAACCGCCGGTGGTACTTGGATGAATGTTTTCAATAAAGAAAGAAATGAGGCTGGGGCAATGGAGAAATTCCGTCCCATCTTGACCGAAAATTGGACGGCTACCTGGGCTTTGTCTTACCATATTAAGACGCTGAATCTGGGAATAGACTATACAGGAAATATATACGGCCCGATGCGCCTAGCTTTGCTGAGTGAATTAGATCCTAGACCGGAGTATTCTCCAGTATGGAGCATTCAGAATATTCAGTTTACTTGGCATGGAGGCGACAAATGGGAAATATACGGAGGAATTAAAAATTTATTAGATTGGACGATTTCGAAAAGTGTGCCTGCCATAGCCGAAGGGGAGGGGGCAGGTATAAAATCACCGATTGCGCGATCTTTTGATCCATTTAATAGAGGGGTGGTTTACGGCAGTGATGGCCGGATTGTGCCAACTTCAGATAATCCATATGGTTTACAGTTTGATCCTGATGGTTACGCGTATGGACCAAACCAAGGGATTAGAGGATTTCTTGGTGTCAGAATCCGTATTTAACGAAGTCGTTGAATAGTTAAATGGTTGAGTATGGAAATCGTGAATGAGTCGCCCAACTCACGTTAGCAGAGAAGAAGGTTCAGTGCAACTGAAGGGCGACGGTTGATCTCTGATAGCTAAAGAATGAAAAAAGGAACAGTTTTATGTTTGCTGGTTTGTACCATCGTGCT
Source organism: Olivibacter sp. LS-1 (assembly GCF_008245145.1). Taxonomy (GTDB): domain Bacteria; phylum Bacteroidota; class Bacteroidia; order Sphingobacteriales; family Sphingobacteriaceae; genus Olivibacter; species Olivibacter oleidegradans. The sequence continues at coordinate 2,807,180 of NZ_CP041643.1, forward strand.
AAGGGTAACCGCATTATTTGCAGTACCCTTAGATACGGTGTCTTTTGATCGATTGCCCTATCTACAACAAAAGCAAAAAAGATTGGTCCTTATATTAATTGGTACGGATTGGTGTAGGTACTGCAGAGCGATGGAGCACTATCTCGGGGATGATTGGCCAATCGGTATTAAACAAGGGTATTATTTCCTTCAATTGAATGCGGAACAGAAAGAGCCTATAAAATTCAATAAGAAGACCTTTCACTATAATCCAAATGGAGCCTCGACAGGCTTACATTCGCTGGCGAGTTATCTCGGTGCTGATGAAGCAGGAAAGATTTCCTTTCCAACCATTTGCATACTGAATGAAAAAAATGAATTACTGTTCCGATATAATGGTTTTCTTCGAAAAAAAGACCTCCAACGTATTATGATAGAGATTCTACCGAAGTAAAGCTGCCTTTGGATTCCGGTTCATACGGTTTTCTAAAAAATGTTTTTATGTCTTTTATTTGTACTAAATCTAAATAGATGTATATTTGTTGAAACCTTAGCCTCACTTAAGCAAGGCTATGTTCACTACATTAAACGAATTAGATTCATGAGAATTTTAAAAGCTACCTTATTAGTATGTTTATGCTTCTTCACTTATATACAAGTGCAAGCGCATGCTTTATGGATTGAAACTGCGACCTATGGCAAATTGGGAACGGCCCATGACGTGAAGGTTTTTTACGGGGAATTTGCCCTCAATGAACGGGATGCTCCCGAAAAATGGTACTCGGATGTAAAGGATTTTACGCTTTGGCTTGTCGCTCCTGATGGAAAAAAGAGCCAGTTAAAAACGATTCCGGGGCAAGCGTATTACAGTAGCAGCTTTACCCCTGAAAACGAGGGCGTATATACGTTAATGGTAAGTCACGAGGCGGCAGAACTGGGGGGTACAACCAAATATCACTTCGTTTCTTCTGCCTATGTAAGTATTGGCAAATCCAGTAAAGTAGACGCTGGTTTAAATGAAAATGGATTAAAGCTATATGCTGATAATCATGAAATTTTTGCCAAAAACAAACCGGTTAAATTATTTGCTTACTTGAATGGGAAACCCCTTGCTAACAAGCCTGTAAACGTGGCCTCTCCTGAAGGATGGTCGAAGGAAGTGATGACAGACGAAAATGGTATGTTAAGTTTTCTCCCTTTGTGGCCAGGTCGCTACGTGGCTGAAGCGCAGAATTTTGAAAAAGTAACCGGAAATCACAACGGTAAAGATTTTGATGCAGCTTGGGTTGGATCAACTTTTTCCTTCGAAGTAAAATAAGTCAGCAGGTGTCTTCTATTGCTTTCAAGATAGAAGACACCTCTATATTAAATTGAATAGGCAATCAGGCCCGCATCCTTTAATTCGTTCCAAACACACATATCTACGCGTTGATCAATCATTGCTCTATTTCGTTCAACATGGTGTGGTTTGGAAGTGTTTAGCGCAATGCTGTTAATGCCAGGTAGCTGCAGGCCAAACTGAACACAAACAACGGCAGGTTGAAGTTGGTGTCTTTTACAGATTTCGAAAAAAAGCGTACGCCATTGATGCAGTTTCTGTCCTCCTTCTGACTCCCTGTTCACGTAACAGTAATTATAATAATTACTTCCCACTAAAAAGCCGCCGTTGAATACAGCCGAGTTAATAACGGTAACTCCTTTGTTTGATAACTCAATAATAAAATCCACTAACTCTTTCGGATGATGATGCACGGTTAAGCTATTTGCAATCATCACCCAGTCCAGTTTGATTAAAGGACTGATTCGTTGGATAATCCTCCAGTTTTTTGCACCAATGCCTACCGAATGAACTTCGCCTTTTGCTTTCAACTCATTAAGTGCCTCGTATGCTTGTAATATTTTCTTAAAACGCTGCTCTTCTTCTTTGATACCGTCCGCTGCTGCCAAATATTCGTCAGGATCATGCACAGAAACCATCTGAGGTATAAAACCGTTAAGCAGCTCGTTACCCTGATAAAAGCACTCCAATATACCCTGGTAGCTTATCCTTTGTACGGCATCGTGCCGAATATCTTTCCACACGTCTTTCTCAAAACTTGGTTGCTCACCTTTAGCTAAAGGAATACGATACCATCCAAGTTTATTGCTAATCAGTACTTTTTCATTCGTTAAGCCAAGCTTTTTTAAACTCGTTCCAAGTGTTTCCAAAGCTAAGCCGGCTCCATACTTTCCCGCACAGTCAAATACGGGGATTTCTTTAGCGTTTTGCACACAGGCCTTGACAATTTCATGCTTAGTTTCAATATCTAATGCTTCATATAGGTTGCCTAAACTGCTTGTACCGTAAATAAGACGTGGCAATTTTATCATAACTAAAAAAATAAATGTAATGTATACGTTTACAAATTAGCTGCATTTTAATCGTATTTTATTAAAGGTTCTTAACATTTAAATTCAGGATTTTAGCAAATTTTAGACGCAAAGCTTTTTGCTTTTGTAATTTTTTATTGTCTAATATTTAGATTTTGATTGAAAAAGCCATAATTTAGCTCTATAGATTAAGCTAACGATAAACCTAATTCATGTTGTTACCAAAACTGCAGAATGAGCGTGTTTTATTGCAAAGGATTGCAAAAAGTGATGAACAAGCTTTTAAGTATCTGTTCTCCGTGTATCATCATGAACTGGGTGCCTTTGTACACTCCCTATTAAATGATCGAGAAAGCACCTTAGAAGTCGTCCAGGATGTTTTTTTGAAAATATGGCTTCACAGAGCTAAACTTCCAGAGATAACCAACTTTACATCTTATTTATTTATTATTGCCAGAAATCATACCCTTAACAAAATAAGACAACTTACGCAGACACAAGAGAAACACAAACAATACTTAAACGCGTTGGAAAGCGAGATTTTATCTGAATCTGAGAGCCCGAACGACCCATACGAAGCGCTCGATAAAGCGTTGAGTAAATTGCCACCTCAGCAACAGCGTGTTTTTGCCTTAAGACAGCAAGGACTAAAAAATCCTGAAATTGCAAGTGTTCTCAATATTTCTACAGCATCAGTTGCTAAGTATCAGCAATTGGCTATGCAGTCGCTCAGCGAGTTGGTGAAGGTACATCACTTTATTTTGCCTTTATTATACATGCTTTTTAACATCATAGATTTGGGGTTTCATAGTCTATAAAGACCTTCATTTACTGTTCTGTATTATTTTTTAATTTTTTTTAAATAAGACATCCATAAATGGATGTTGCCGGTGTCTTTATAAGAAAACTAACTAATAAAACGGATATCCGTTTTAAGACGCCTATATGAGTCGAGCACGAATTACCTTTTTATTTGATAAGGCGATGCGTAAAGAAATTACGCAAGAAGAACGCTTGGAATTATATGAGTTGCTAAGTGACAACTCATCTAAAAAGGTAGTTGAAGACCTCTTTTTACAGGCACGCCTAAGCTTCGAGCATGGAAAAACTTTCTTTAATGAAGAAGAATCATCCCAAATGATTCATAAAGTGCTTGGAGGTAAAGAACAACCAACAAATAACACGAGGAGGGTTGATGTATTAAAGTGGTTAGTTGCCGCCATTGTTCTAATCACATTTAGTGTCGGAGCTCTTTTTTATTATGACCGAAAACCGAGTCATATACAACCTGTGACTTATGCAGAAAAAGATGCAATCAAGTCCGTACGCAACCGAGCGACTTTGCTTTTGGGTGATGGTAGTCTAGTTGATCTGGAGGCCATTGACAATAAAACGGTTAAAGAGGGGGATATTACCATTAGTAAGACGAAGGATGGACAATTAGTTTATCATGCGGCAAAAGCGAATGCCACAGGGGAGATTAAACAAAACATACTTAGTACGCCACGGGGCGGACAGTTCCAAGTTCAGTTGCCCGATGGTACACATGTTTGGTTAGGTCCAAGCTCTTCTTTAAGCTACCCAACCCGGTTTGAGGGTGCAAAAAGGGAAGTTCGCCTCGAAGGAGAGGCCTATTTAGAAATTGCTAAAAATAAGGAAATGCCATTCGAAGTACAGACAGTAGATGCTACTATTCATGTGATGGGAACGAACTTTCTGATCAGTGCTTATGAAGATATGGAAGAAATAACCACTACACTTGTTGAAGGAAAAGTACGGGTGTCGGCAAAAGATAATTCGTCTCGGACCCCCACCGCTAAAATTCTCAACCCTGGTCAGCAGGCGCGTATAAATAAACAGACCAAGGCAATTTCACTAAAAAATGTCAACCTAGAAGATGCTTTAGCCTGGAAGAACGGTTATTTTGTCTTTCACGGTGATGATATCCAACAAGTGATGAAAACAATTGCCAGATGGTATGATGTTGATGTCACATACCAGGGTGACCTGACAGGTGAGACATTTATTGGTACTGTATCCAAATTCGATCGAATAGAAAAATTATTACAAACGATCGAGCTAACCGGAGGTGTTCATTTTAAAACAGAAGGGAGGAAAGTTATTGTAATGAAGTAGCCAAAAGTATAAAAAGGAAAAAGAAGCTATCAAAGGCGGTGCAACGCCTTTGATAGTACAGGCATAATGCCAGATTAAAGATAGAATCAAATTACCAATTCTTTAACCTAATCAAATGTATAAAATAAATGCTGTAATATGGCATAAAGGACAGACCTATGCCAAATTTAAACCTATATTGATCATGAAGTTATCACTTATCTTGATCTTAATTGGTCTATTGGAAGCAAAGGCAACGGCCTTTGCTCAAAAGCTAACGCTGCATAAGAAAAATGTTTCACTTCAAGAGGTTTTCGACGAAATACGTAAACAGTCGGGCTATAATGTACTATATACAGCAAGCGTTTTGAAGAATACAACGCCAGTGAATATCGATTTGGAAAACGTATCGGTGACCCATGCAATAGACGCTTGTTTGGCCAATCAGGGCCTGAGCTATAAAATTGTCGAGAAGAATATTGTTATCTCTAAAAAGAATTGGGCTGTTGTCGCCCAGGAAGAGGTAACTTTGACCGGAAAAGTCACCGACAATAACGGGAAGGCGCTCGCCGGTGTTTCTATAAGCATAAAAGGGCTTAATAAAAGAGGAACTCAAACAGATGAACAGGGTTTTTTTACTTTAAAAACGCCTCCGAACACGACGTTGGTAGTTACCTATATTGGATTTCAACGCCAAGAATTAAAGCTTGTAAGCGGGCAAACTACCGTGAATGTCCAACTCGAAGCTGAAGATGCGGCATTGGATGAAGTTGTTGTAGTAGGGTATGGTACGCAACGAAAAAGCGATTTAACCGGATCGGTTTCCTCGGTTTCCGCCGAGAAAATAGCGGCTTTTCCCGTAGCAGGTACAGCTCAAGCACTCCAAGGGCGATCGCCCGGTGTGGCTGTATCCAGCGTCAATGGAGAGCCTGGTAAAGCGCCACGCGTGCGAATTAGAGGGGGGACTTCGATCAATGCCAGTAGTGATCCTCTTTACGTAGTGGATGGTTTTGCCGGAGGAACGCCGCCCCCTCCCGAAGATGTAGAATCTGTCGAAGTACTAAAGGATGCATCAGCAACTGCTATCTATGGATCTAGAGGGGCTAATGGTGTTATAATGGTAACGACCAAAAAGGGAAAGGTTGGGCGTCCTATTATCGACTTTAATAATTCTTACTCCATTCAAAAGATCGGTAAACGACTCGACCTTTTGAATGGACAGGAATTTGCCGAATACATTAATGACGTTTACAGAAACAGTGGTAACTCAAATGTTCCATATTCAGACCCTTCGTCATATGGTGAAGGTACGGACTGGCAAGACCTGATTTTTAGAACCGGAGGATTGATCAATAATCAATTATCGGTTTCAGGAGGAAGCGAAAATATCCGTTATTATACCTCACTTAGTCATTACGGGCAAAAAGGTACAGTGATCAATTCTGACTTTAGAAGGCTTTCGGGAACTTCTAATTTAGACATAAAGGTATCTGATCGGGTTCGTTTAGGCACTAAACTTTTTTTTATTAGAAATGACCTTGACGGTGTGCGAACACAGGAAACAAGTAGTGGAACATCCGGAGCAGGTGTAATTTCAGGCGCGTTACGCTTTGATCCACTGCAAGGAGTATACGATGCAAATGGAAAATATACGTTGAAACAAGTGGGCGACCCTCATGACAATCCGGTAGCAGTTGCACGCGAAAGAAAGAATGAGCAAATAAACGATTTGTTTCAGGGAAATGCCTATGGAGAACTTGAGTTATTACAGGGATTAAAGTTTCGAAGCACGCTGGGGGTCCAGATCAGTAATCAACGGAATGGGAGCTATGTGACGCAAAATTTGGTAGAGGGACGTAACTATGGTGGTTCTGGAAGTATTATAGGCCGCAAGAACACAAATGTAATCAACGAAAACTTCTTAACCTATACCAAGAGCTTCCAAGATGTCCATAACCTTGAGGCAATGGGCGGTTATTCATATCAATCTTCCAGAAATGAAATGTGGGAATCACGCAATCGGAATTTTGTGTCTGACAATTTCTCATTTTGGAATTTAGGAGCGGGTTCGAACTACCAGAATGCGGCTTCAGAGCTAATAGACTGGGTGATGTCCTCTTTTTACGGAAGGATAAATTATAACTTCAAAGGTAAATATTTGCTGACAGTTACGGGCCGGTACGACGGCTCATCTCGATTTGGTGACAATAACAAATGGGCATTTTTCCCTTCCGGTGCCTTGGCATGGAATATCAGCCAAGAACCGTTTATGCAATCGGTGAAGGCAATTTCAAATCTTAAAATTCGAACCAGCTATGGAGAAACCGGAAACACCGAAATAGGCTCTTATATGTCATTGGCCCGATTTTCTCCAACGCTTGCGACTATTAATGGAACACCAATTAAGGCGGTGCGGCCAACCAATGTCGCGAATCCTAATCTTACATGGGAAACTACCAAGCAAACAGATGCAGGTTTAGATATTGGTTTTCTGAATGGTCGGATCAATCTCTCTGTAGATTACTATTATAAGAAAACGGTTGATCTGCTTTACGAAGTACCCCTGCCGATATATTCCGGTTATACGGTTTCTCTGCAGAATATTGGAAGTGTAGAGAATAAAGGTTGGGAATTCGCGCTCAATACAACCAATGTTAAGGGCGAAAACTTCACTTGGACAAGTGATTTTAACATCACTTTTAATCGCAATAAGATTCTTCAATTACCTGGAGGAGATATTCGCTATAATACGATCCCAGGTCATATGTTGTCAACTGAATCCCAAATTCTTCGTGTGGGCGAGGTAGTGGGCGCTTTCTATGGATGGCAATTTGATGGATTGTATCAAGAAGGCGATGATTTTTCTGCGGCTCCTAATAAAAAGCCAGGAGATGTCAAGTACCGCGATATCTATGGACGTGATGCTAATAATAACTTAACCGAAGGTCCGAATGGTGTTATTAATGCGGATGATCGTACCATTATTGGTAATCCCCATCCGGATTTCATCTACGGTTTTAATAACGATCTGCGTTACAAAAACTTTGACCTAAATATCTTTTTTCAAGGAAGCCAGGGTAATGATATGTTAAACATCACTCGAATGGAACTCGATTGGATGGCCGGAAAGGGAAATGCTACCAAAGATGCATTGAATAGATGGACGCCTACCAATACAAATACAGACATTCCTCGGGCAAGTGCTTCGAATAATCCAGAGGTCTCATCGCGATGGGTTGAAGATGGCTCATACTTGCGGTTAAAAAATGTAGCCTTGGGTTATAACTTTCCGAAGTTTATGCTAGGTAAGCTACAGGTGAGTAAACTAAGGATCTATGCTAGTGCACAAAATATATTGACGGTCACAAACTATAAAGGTTATGATCCGGAAGTAAGCTTTCAGGACTCAAACCGAAATGTCGGACTTGACTATATGGGATATCCAAATGTCAAATCCGTTACCTTGGGGATAAATGTTGGATTTTAAGTTAATGGAGAAACAGACAATGAAAGAGTTTTCGAAATATATTTTTTTGTTCGTATTGTTTATTGCTTCCGCTTGCACTAAGTTGGAAGAAGAACCGGTAAGCATTTTAGTTCCAGGGCAATATTTTAACACCGAAGCGGATGCAGAAGCAGCTGTGATGGGATCTTATGCCTTGCTGAGTAGCGATAATTTCTATGGTAGACGGTTAACCATGGTGTTACAGCTACTGGGAGATGATATTGACATTGCGGATATCGGAACACAATCCAGTCGCATACAGCTGAATGGTTTTACGCACGATGCCAGCAACCAAGATATACTTGCGGTCTGGCGCTTGGCTTATTTGGGTATAGGAGCCGCTAATGCCGCAATCGACGGCATCCCGAATGTTCCGATGGATGAAGGAAAGAAAAATGCACTTATCGCCGAAGCGCGCATGGTGCGAGCCCTAAATTATTATCATTTAGTGCAATTGTTTGGTGATATTCCTTATATAGGGCAATTTGTTACAGATCCGAATACGATTAAAGATATTAATAAAACTCCTGCCAGTGAAGTATATCAGCATATTATAGACGATTGCGAATTTGGTATAAGTTATTTACCCGATGCCTTTCCGGGTAACATTAAGTCAAGAGCTACTAAAGGGGCTGCCCATACGCTGTTATCTTCCGTATATATGGTTTTGCAGCAATGGGACAAAGCAGCGGAGCACGCGGAAGCGGTTATTAATGATGCCGGTAAATACCATTATGGTTTGGTAAATGACTATCAAGATTTATGGAAAGCCGATCTTGGTCATCAATTGGAGCATGTCTGGGTCGTGGATTTTATGGGGGGGATCACTGGAGAAAATGGTACAAATCAGGATTATACAGCTCCTATGACCGGGGTTCGCGACGCGGATATGCTGGGTTGGAGCGTCTTAGTTCCATCTCCAGGTATGTATGGAAGTTTTGATAATAATGACTACAGGAAAGAAGTGAGCTATTTAACAGAAACACCTATAAAAGGAGTGATGACCCCTTATCAACAATGGCGATGGCCACGCATACATACGGCTAAATGGTGCTTATATCCAGGAGCTAATGCCAATGCAGAGGGGGCCGACTCAGATATAAAACATGTGATTTTCCGTTATGCCGAAATTCTCTTAATGGCTGCAGAGTCACTCAACGAGAGTAACGGTGGACCCACCGCAAAGGCTTATGAATATTTGAATGCGGTTAGACAACGCGCCCGTAACACACCTAACGGGGTAAGAACCTTCCCAACGGATATCCCGGTTGGGTTAAATCAAGCAGCATTTAGGGACGCAGTAAGAGAGGAGAGAAGAGTAGAGCTAGCCTTTGAATGGAAGCGCTGGTACGACTTGAAGCGTTGGGATATCGTTGTGGAGGCCTTTACAAAAGAAGGCGCTTATGAAAAAAGAGAAAACATAAAACCATCTCATAAACTATTGCCTATTCCACAGGAAGAGATTGGTAGAAATGCAAATCTCTTACCACAAAATGAAGGTTATTAATATAAGACGAAAGCGAAAATGAAAAATCGTTTAAATGGATATATGCTGTTGTTTTGCGTGACGGTTTCGGTAAGCGTCGCGAAGGCACAATACACTCTTAAAAAAGACTTTATCGAAAAGAATCTAAATGAAGCGATAAAGCAAATAGACTATTTAGGTTCTAACACTCCAGGCGAAAAACTTCCACGAACTTATGAAGCAGGGAAATCAATATCATCCGGTACGGGATGGTGGACCTCGGGATTTTATCCAGGTACACTTTTGTATTTATATGAGTACAGCGGTAACGAGGAACTCCTGGATAGAGCAAAACAGAAGTTGAAATTACTGGAAAAGGAAAAAAACAACACGACTACCCATGATTTAGGCTTTATGCTCTATTGCAGTTTTGGTAATATTTTACGCCTTACCGGGGATAGTAGTGCTTACAAGGACGTTCTTTTGACCGGAGCCAATTCGTTAATTAGCCGCTTCAATCCTGTTACTAAAACAATCCGTTCGTGGGAGGGGTGGACTTATCCGGTAATCATCGATAATATGATGAACCTCGAATTTCTGACGCAAGCCAGTAAAATTAGCGGTGAGAAAAAATATCAAGATATTGCCATTACCCATGCCAATACCACGATGAAAAATCATTATCGTAACGATATGAGTTGTTATCATGTAGTAGATTACAATCCGCAAACAGGCGACATCGTGGCAAAAAAAACAGCGCAAGGTGCCTTTGATGAATCAGCATGGGCACGTGGGCAAGCTTGGGGTTTGTATGGTTATACAATGATGTATCGGGAAACCAAACGGAAGGAATACTTGCAATTTGCGGAGAAAATCGCAACATATATCCTAAATCATCCAAATATGCCGGATGATGGCGTACCTTTTTGGGATTTTAATGCGCCTGATTTGCCGGCAAGCAGCCCATATGCCAGTCAATATAAGCAGTATCGTGATGCTTCTGCCGCAGCTATTATCGCTTCAGCCTTACTGGAGCTGAGCACTTATGTCAAGAATACCAAGGCGAAGGAGTATGTAAATGCAGCTGAGAAGATGCTCGTCAGTCTTTCATCGGATTCCTATAAAGCTCCTATTGGAAGCAACGGCGGTTTTATTTTGATGCACAGTGTCGGCTCTATACCTCATAAGAGTGAGATCGATGTGCCCTTAACCTACGCAGATTACTATTATGTAGAGGCCTTGCTTAGATACCGAAATTTGTTAAGGAATTAAGACGAAGGGGAGGAAAATCCCTCCCCTTAGCTTGTTAACGCGAAAGTCATTTGTCTACAATTGCCCTAAAAGTTAGGTTAATCCTTGCTTCAACTAATTTTGGCACCTTGGGTAAGCTATGTTGCCAATGATCTTGTATGGTACCTTTCATGACCAGAAGACTTCCCGGCAATAAATGGATTTTAACACGTAGTTTTCGATCTCGATAATGCCGGAACAGAAAAGGTCGCGATGCTCCAAAGCTTAAGGATGCAATGGTTGGATTCTTGCCCAATGACTTTTCGTTATCTCGATGCCAGCCCATGCTATCGGTTCCATTTCGATAATAATTAAGCAATACCGTGCTAAATTTAATATTCAAAAAGGTTTCCACCTTCTCTTTCACAAGTAATAGTTCAGGAAACCATTGCTGCGGTTTCATCGTTATGCCCGAATAACTATACGGTTTGTAGGTATCGCCGTAAAGAGCCGTCAGACGCGGTTGCAAGATCTCTTTACCCATAATTTTAACAGGCTCCTGACGCCAAGTTGTTTTTTGTTTAAGTACATCAAATAGATGATGCTCTTCTGATCGCGTGAAGAAATTTTCATAGAAATAAACTTCTCCATCCTTTGGCAATAAATTTCCATGCATAGTCTATGGTTTATTTCTCTACCTGAAGTTCCGCCCGAACAGCTTCCCAGCCAATAATCGCTTGCTTTCTCGAACTCCCCCAATGATAATTGCCTGTGTCTCCGGTTGATTTAATTACACGATGACAAGGTATCAACAAGGCTACCGGATTCGCCCCAACGGCACTTCCTACTGCTCGTGAAGCTAGCTTGTTGCCAGTTCGTTCAGCCAATTGGGCATAAGTAGTAAGCGTGCCTGTGGGAACTTGCAAAAGTGTTTCCCAAACTTTAATCTGGAATGGGGTGCCTTTTAAATGTAATTTAATCTCTTTTATTTTGCTCCAATCTTGATCAAAAATAAAGAGTGCATGCTGCTGGAAATTGTCAACCAGCTGCTGATAGCGTGCATTTGGAAAGGTAGATCTCAAGGTATCAAATCCGATACCCCTTCCTTCATCTGCAAATGCCATATAACAGATTCCTTTATGCGTAGAAGCCACGATGATATTACCAAATGGACTCTCGGCAAAACTATAATTGATCGTTAGCGAAGCACCACCATTTTTATACTCGCCAGGTGTCATCCCTTCGATGTTTATAAAAAGATCATGTAATCGGCCAGTACCTGAAAGTCCGCTTTCGTATGCAGTGTCGAATAGCGTCGAGCAATTTTCCTTAAGCATATTTTTGGCATGCTCAATCGTAAGATATTGTATGAATTTTTTAGGCGAAACTCCTGCCCAATCCTGAAACATTCGCTGAAAATGGAATGGACTCAAGTGGACATGTTCGGCGATTTGTTCCAAACTCGGTTGGCTTTTGAAGTGTTCCTTGATAAATGCAATGGATGCTGCGATCCTATTAAAATCTATTTGCTGTTGCGTTTCCATAAACAATCTATTTTCTTCAAAAGTAGTCAAAGCCAACCGGTGACGAAACCCGAATCTTGCGCGTTTAATAAAATTCAAAAGTAGAAATTCAAGACTAGAAAATCAGAAAATTCAGCGCATAATGCGATGTTATTTATCAAGGTGTTGCTTGAAGAATAAAATATTTCGGTTCAACACGTCCTGCATGGGGGTTGGTTGAATAGTTTCATACCAAGGGTGTTTTCGTCCAAAAACATGATCGGATGAAACGGTTACCATAACCGCTCTGCCATTGGCTTCTTTTAAGTTGTATGCATGATTTAAAGGTACGTTTATATCTTCGGTACCATGACAAATCATCCAGGGGATATTGATAGAGGAGGCAGCTTTTATAATATCCAATCGTGTGCCATTATTTAAATAATCCTCATACAATTGGTAATTTAGTGGCATTTTTTGTCTTGTACGACCATTTACATAATAAGCAACACCCGTTTGTTTCCAATCGCTTATTTTTTCTTTTGGCCAATCGCCCCAGGGTGTTTTACAGAAGGCAATTGCCGACCAGGTTACGAGTGCTTTGATCCGAGCGTCTTCTGCCGCCTTGATCACACTGATGCCACCGCCCATACTATGGCCGATTAAGCCGATGCTTTTTTTGTCGATGCAACGTCCATATGGATTGCAGTTATTTTGGACCCAATCTATTACCTGTTCAAGATCATGCAATTGCTTGGTGTAGTTGTTTTCACTAAAAGCAGTTAAATCAACAAAATTCTCCGGTTGATCCGGCGAGGTGCCATTGTGAGAAAAATTAAACTTTATAAAGGTAAAGCCGGAAGCAAGGAATTGTTCAGCGATCAGATCGAAGTTGCCCCAGTCTTTGAAGCCGTTGAAACCATGTGCATATATAATGGCGGGTTGATAAGGCCTTGATTCGTTGAAAAAAATATCAAGAACAATAGGCCTATTATTACTACCTCTGATCATTATATTTTTCACTTTTGCCATGAGCCCCCCTTTTAATCCTATAAAGTTACGAAAATTGTGATTAAAGCGGGTAGGCGTTGAGGTGTGGTGAATAAAGTTAGGCAAGAGAATTAGGTCGCTTTACGCCTAATTACCTTAGAAATCCCTGAAATCAGTTAGTTATTAACCATATCCTTTCTCTACTTTTGTTCTGCATAGTAAAAAGAGAAATGACCTTAAAAAATCGATGCCTATATGTGCTGCTTTTTTTTAGCACAATTAGTTTGAGTGCTTGTTTTGAAGTGATTGAAGAGATCAACGTTCATAAAAATGGTTCGGGAAATATGACGGTCACATTAAATTTGAGTCAAAGCAAGACAAAGCTTTCGTCTGTGATGCTATTGGATAGCATAAACGGTTATAAAGTTCCGGATAAGGTTCAAATCCAACGAAATCTAAACGAAGCCGTTGCGATACTGAAAAAAACGCCGGGAATAAGTAGTGTTAAGCATCGGGTAGATTTTGAGAATTTTATTGCCTTTGTCAGTTTTTCTTTTGAAAAAGTAGATAATCTGAATCATCTCAGTAAAATCATTTATGAGAAATTAAAGATAAAACCCACTGGAAAGTCTTTATACAATTTCGATACGAGAACACAATTGTTTTCCCGCAACTATACTTATGCACAGGAGGCCAAAAGTGCTTATATGAAGCTTAAAGAAGCTGATAAGCAGGTGTTTAAGAATGCTTTATATACCTGTATTTATCGTTTTGATAGCGTTGTTAAGCAATCAACCAACAAACAAGCAAAACTATCAGGTACAAAGAAAGCGGTTATGCTTCACACTTCTATATTGGACTTGATCAACGGCAGGGCCAATATTACCAATCAAATACAATTAGTTAATAATTGAGAACAAAAATATGCAGAGAACTAAACTTTTATTGAGCTTTCTAAGCCTATTCTTTTCACATAATATAATAGCACAACGGCTTGCTCCGAGGATTCCGAAAGACGCTTTCGTAGTGGCGACTATTAATGGGCGCAATTTTTTTGATTTGATAGGTATCGATCAATTTAATCGGTCGAAAATAGGACAGGCACTGATTGCCAAATTGAATAAAACAAATAATGGCAATCTACAGGGATTGGAAGATTTAGGTTTTAACCTAAATGCGCAGGTATATATTTATAGCACCAAAACAGATAGTATACGTTACTACGGTATGTCAATCCCCCTTAGGAGTAGTACTAAGGTGGGAGACTTCCTGAAAACTCTTGGTCAGCCCCAAAAGCTTCAGAATGGTCATTGGATTTTAGATCTTAACGAAAAAAAACAATTGTTGATCTGGAATGAGCAAACTCTTTATTTACTTAGCGGAGAGTTGCGAAACAGTTTTTTTGAAGATGAAAAGACTGCTGAAAAATACGGAATAGTAAATAAAAAATTAAGTGATGAATATGATGAAGCTGCGCTTGATCCGGCACCCTTAATGGACTCAGTGGATGTCGAGTGGGACGCTGTTGATTCTTTGAATAAAGATGACTTCCCCTTGGATTCAACTGCTGTAGACAGTTATAATTTGGCCCCACCTGTGGCAGAACATGAAATAGCTGATGCGGCTCGCGACTCAATGTACGATGCTTACTATGCAAGTATTGCGGCAGATGATTCGATAAAAAGCAGATTGTTGAAAGAATGGCTGTATCAGGAGGCTGTACGATTGGTCGAATCGCAAGAAGCATTCGGTAATCCGTCTTTTAAAAAATCGTATCGGAAAAATGCAATGGCAAGTCTTTGGCTTAGGGATATCAATGAACTCTATCAAGATTTGCTGCCTGGTGTGCATAGCGCTTATGCTTCTCTTCTGGGGGTAAAGACTGAAAAAGTTGGCACTGGCTTTGAAAGCGCTAATGTTTATTTAACCTTTGATAAGAACACTGCAACACTTGATGGCTCCATAGGGCTTTCGAATAACCTTGCCGAAGCCTACCGTAGGATATATAATCGGAAACTGAATAAAAGGTTCTTTAAATATTTGAGCAAAGATGCCATTGCCTATACATCAGTAGCAATTAATACAGAGAATTACTTAAAAGAGCTGCCAATATTAATGCAACAATATTACGGTAATTTGCTTGGCCGATATGAAAAGGAAATAGATCTAGGGTCTTCTATATTTTCACTTTTACTAGACGAAAAAGCGATTGGCAAAGCAATTAAGGGTGATGGTATCTTCGCTTTAACTGCTATAAAAGAACAGGAAGTGAAATATACGACCTACGAGTATGACGAGGATTATAATTCCGTTGAGGTTGAAAAGACTAAAAAAGAGAGTATACCCGCATTTTTGGCTATGTTTTCTTCTACTGATATGAACCTGTTCAAAAAAGCACTTGCCCTTGGGGTTGCTAGGGCCAAACTGACGGAGAATGAGGGTATTTATACAATTAGCGGACTAAAAGGGCCGCTGGAAGTTCATGTTTTATTAAAGGACGGTATCATATTCTTTGGTACGGCACTAGATGATTTACGGAACATTCAATACAATCGATATGAAAGTGACTTATCTTCCAAACACAAAAAATTGCTGAACGATAATAAGTTTACTCTTATTTTCAATAGTAAAAAAATGGTGAAGGCAATTAATTCGTTGGAGATACCCGCCACCAAACAAGCCTTGGCGCTACAAGACAAAATTCAGGGCTTAGGCGACTTTTATTTTACTTCAAAGGGTGTTAAAGGTAAAAAAATGGTTGGCAGCTTCCGGGCCGAACTTCCAGGCTCGAAGAGAAATGCCTTACAATATATATTGGATGTAGTCGAAAGTACGGCTTTTAGACCTTAATTTATTAGTAAGTTTGGGTATGAAGAAAAAAGTACTGATCGGTGTGTTGGCTATTCTTGGCGTGGGATTAACATGTTGCGGTTATTTGGTATATCGTCAAAAGCAATCTTACCAACAGTACATCCCAAAAAATGCGTCCACTTTGTTTCGTGTAAATGTGGATGCATTATTACGGTCAATAGCTTGGAATGCGGTTTTAAATCCCGGATATTATTTTGACTCAGATAAGAAAAAGCACAAGAAATCTTTTGATTTAGGAGATTCGGGACTCCATATTCCGGCTAATATCTTTTTCTTTACGATAGAGCCTGATGACGCCACATTTTTCTCGGTATTCAGTATCGATGACTTCGATGAACTTCAATGTTATACGAAAAACATATTAGGTATTTCGAAACTTCAGACTGTGGATTCACTTGTTTTCCAAGGAACTGCATTTAACGGAAAATTATGCTTGATGTTCACAAAAGACCGGTTAGCACTTTGTGTCTCGGCTTCCAAGGTAGAGAAATTCAACCTGCTTCGGAGCCTTATCCGGCAGGAGGGGAGCATGACAACTGTTGAGCAGTCGCCTTTTTACGAAGCAATTAAAACACAACATGAGCTGGTCTATACAGACGGCGCTTCGATTATAGATGCGGATTTTGGACGGGGATCCTTATCACTTAGTGGAGATATCAAAACGGCTTTGGTTAAAGGTGTAAAGCGCTTATATCCAAAGCAATTTGAATCGAATAGCTTAATCAAATTCTGGCTAGCAGCAGACATTACGCCGCTATTGGCGCGGCAACGAAAATTTTTTGAAAAACATCACATCCCTGTCGATACCTTATTACGCTATTACGGAACTTATATGGATCTGGAATGGAAAAAGAATCTTACTCTTCAGCAGGATACGATTATTACTTACGACTATAATGACAATTTCGAAAGGGTAGAGCAGCGAGTAGTTCGCAAAGAACGTGTCCCCGAAATCTATCTTTCGTTTCAAGCATCACCCCATTTAGCAAATTATCTCCCGAAACAACTTTTTTATAAGTTTCAGCACGAAAGCCGAGCTGATCGTTTGTTCTTTGGCACGGGCAGAAAATACCAACAAAGTAATCGTGATCATCTTTCCAATGATTTTTTTTATTTATATATAGACAGTAAAGGTTTGAGGAATCAAGGAAACTATCCGTTGTTACCCCCATCTTTTAAGCGTCTTGAAAAAATGGAATTTAGCGCTCAAAAGTTGGCTGATGAGCATATTCATCTAGACGGAAAATTGCATTTTGAAAATAGCTCAGTCAATGGCCTGGTACAATTGCTTCGGGGTAATTAAATTAAACCTTTCGCAGCCTATCCGTCTCTCTATCTTGCGCGAAGTCTTTTTTCAGCAGATATAATACCGCAAGGGCTGCTAGCAGCAAGAGGAGTGTCATTGAGGCAATCAACTGCTTCTTTGTACTTGGAAATATCGTATTTAATTGCATAATCAACGATATCAGTGATAAACCAATGCCCGACCCAAAAAAATAAGACGTAGTGTTGACGCCTGAGGCCACGCCCTGGTGGTCAACAGGGATTTGATTTAATGCCATAACGGTTAAGCTGGGGATTGATATGGCCATGCCCGCACCTGTTACGCAGGCAATCGAAAATACCAAATAAACAAATAAATGATAATGCATGCTGACGATTAACAGTAATGCTCCAAAAAACATCAATGACATTCCTAATCTGGCGATACGAATAATTTTAAAACGTTTGATTAAACAGGGCAATAGAAACCTGGATATCAAAGCGGAACCGACGCTAAAAGGAAAGAGTAGTAAGCCCGCCTTGGCAGCTGAAAATCCCAAAATTTCCTGTAGATAAAAGGAAAGAACAAGTAAATAGCTGAGAAAAAAAGATCCCAGTAGAAAAATTGCTTTATTGCCTATTTGTACATTGCGGCCCTTAAGTAGTGCAAAGTTTATTAAGGGATTTTTGTGATGTCGGGATCTTTTTATAAAATACACTAGGCTTAAAGTTATTAAGCTTAGCAATACAATAACCTGAATTGGTTTGTAGATAAGCGTTGGAATCGCGTGTATAAAATACGAAAGAAGAACAATGCAAAAAGATAGTATGATACCCGATAAAAAATCCGGTGGGATCGTATCGGTTGTTTGGGTGTCCGATTCCAATATGATAAAGGCTAGGATCAAGCTCATACTTATAATGGGAACGTTTATAAAAAAGATCCATTGCCACCCTAAGGAAGAAGCAATGATGCCGCCTAACGACAACCCACAGCCCGATCCAATGGCAGCGAACGAACTGAATATACCCAGCGCTTTGCTTCTAGCAGCCTCAGTTACAAATGTATTTGTAATGATTGCCATGGCGGACGGCATGAGAAGGGCCGCACCTAAGCCTTGGATGGCCCGAAAAAAAAACAAGAATTCGAAGGAGTTTGCTTTGCCCGCGCCAATAGAGGTTATTAGAAATAACAAAGCACCGGACATAAAAACTTTCTTTCTTCCCCAAATATCCGCGAGCTTACCGCCTATAATTAGAAATCCGCCGTATAGAAGAACATAAATGGTTTGCAGCCATTGTGATTGCTCTTCTTTTAGATGAAAGTGTTTTTGTATTAGAGGGAGCGCAAGATTCATGATGGCAAGGTCCAAAGCTTCTAGAAAAACTGCTGAACAGGCAATAAATAATATAATCGAATTTTTGTTTTTCATAAGCAGTGTTCTGATGCAAAAGTATGTGTTTTAAATTTTAAGTTGTTTTAATTGTTACTTTTGGGTAAATTTTCTGTTTTATTTGCTATATATAGAATATTGATCTTTTAATATGTCGTTTACTTAATGGAAAAAGAACAAGGCGCGAAAGCATCGGTAAATTTGGATGCAAAGGATTATGAGATATTGAAACTTTTGCAGGAAAATGCAAAGTTGACAATTCGAGAGATAGCACATAAGATTCATTTGAGTGCTACGCCCGTTCATGAGCGGATAAAACGCCTGGAACAGAACGGGGTTATTAAACGGTATACTGCTTTGTTAAATCATCGTGCTCTGGGAGAAAGTTTAACAGCCATTTGCTACGTTTCGTTAAAAGAGCACACCAAAAAGGCTGGCGCTCTTTTCGTTCAGGCCATTGCTGGCTTAGAAAGGGTCATCGAGTGTTATAATATCTCAGGCGAGTTCGATTTTATGCTGAAAGTCATTGCATCAAATATGGCGGACTATCACCGTTTTCATGTTGATGCATTAAGCGAAATACCGGGAGTTGGTAATATTCAAACAGTGTTTGTGATGGACGTTATTGTAGAACGGGAACGCCTACTCGTAAACAGCTTCATGTAATCAGACATCTTTAGTTTTTGTGTCTAATTTTTTCTTCAAATAGTCAACAAAGGAAGGGCTTACTTTATCTTCTTCCATATTACTTAACTCCAGCTCAAGGGCTGTTGTACTTTTCTGTATTTCAATCAATGAAATAATAAGTGATATAGTAAAGAAAATTAAACTGAGTCCGAAAAGCAGTTCGGCCCAAAACAACCATTTCAAAAATATGAATAGCATACATACAACACAGGCTACAAAGCTTAAAACACCATAGGCCTGCATATATTTAATCAAGCGTAATCGGTAGCGTAGATTTTTTATTTGACCATGAATGACACCACTTCGATTGTTTTCGAGATATTTGGCATGTAAACTTCTCACTAAGCTGGCAAGCGCTAAAAAGCGATTTGTGTACGCTAACATAATCAGGCTGATAGCTGGAAACAGCAGGGCGGGTGTGGTGATCGTAATCATTATTATTGTGTTTTTTTCTATACTAAATTGCAGGCTTATTGTTTTATAAGCCTTGACTCCTCTAAATCTAGATTGTGTTCCAATTGCCTAATGACATGATCATCATACTTTTTCTCTTTACGTAATTTATTAAGTCCTTCTCTTCGATGGGTGATTAGTTCCAACATGATCCGTCTGTATAACATCCGAACAGAAATCAGTTTTTCTTTCTTCTCCTGTTCTTGCAACGAGCTTTCGGTGGCGTCGATACTACGCTGTAGCTGTTCCTTGATTCGTGCGATGGTGGGATGTTCTTCCATCTCACGATCATACTTCCTGTCAAGATATTTGATACTTGATTTGGCCAATTGAAGACGAATGGCTTCCAACTGATCTTCCGTTGGAACATATTCATCTATCTCTTCAATCTTTAAAAGTTTTAGAAAAAAGGGCAAAGTAAGTCCTTGGAAAACCAAGGTGATAAGGATGACTACAAAAGTAATGAATAAAATGAGGTTGCGATGAGGAAAAGCTTCACCATTTTCAAGTGTAAGTGGTATAGCTAATGCAGAAGCCAACGATACTACGCCACGCATGCCTGCCCATCCGATGGCAAAGGGCAATTTAAAGCCGGGGCTTGTTTCTTTATCGCGTATTCTTTTGCTGACAAGGCGGGGTATAAAAGCAGCTAAATAAACGAGTGTAAGACGGAGTAAAATTACGACGGCACTAATAATTAGCGCATATTGAATCGCCTCTTTCTTAGAATAACCCTCTAATCCATTTACGATCACGGGAAGTTCTAAGCCAATTAGAATAAAAACAAACCCATTTAAGAGAAATCCGACAGTAGCCCATACTTCGGTGGCTTGTATCCGCGTATGATAGTTTAGGAAGTCTTTGGATCGAAAAGACAAGAACAGACCGCCACTTACCACGGCTAGGACGCCCGACCACTCAAAGGATTCGGCCACAAGGTACATGAGGTAAGGAGCTATTAATGTGATTGGTGTAGTTATATTGGACGATTTTGCTAAGTAGCGAAGCACGAAGTACAAGATATGAGCAATGACTAAACCAACAACAACACCCATTATCGATAACGTAGCAAATTCCAGAAGGGCTTCCTGCAATATAAAATGTCCGTTTAGAACAGCCGCTAAGGCAAAGCGAAATACCGTTAATGATGCTGCATCATTTACAAGGCTTTCTCCTTCAAGAATAGCAAGACCTCTTTTAGGCATGGTAACTCCTTTTAACACGGAGGTAGCAGCTACGGCATCAGGAGGTGAAATGATGCCCCCTAATAAAAAACCCATGGCAAGTGTGAAGCCAGGGATAGTCATAACAGAAATATAGGCGACAGCCAGAGAGGTGAATAGTACTAAACCAAAGCCAAGTAAACCAATGGAACGTCTCCACTTCCAAAACTCATTCCAAGAGGTATACCACGCTGCTTCGAAAAGCAAAGGTGGTAAGAAAATCAGAAATACCAAATCCGGGTTGATGCTTATCGCCCGTACGCCGGGAATAAAACAAATTCCCAAGCCACCGATAACTAATAAGATAGGATAGGAAATTTTTAGGCGTTGACTTAACAAGTACAACATGGCCATGGCGAAAAATAAAGCCAATACTAAAAGCAGTTTCTCATGAATCATGTAGTAAAAATAAAAAGAAATTTCAAGGAAGGTAGGGGATGATGTAAGAACCGTTGATCGGCATGATGCCGCAATCGGATTTATATTGGCGCAAGAAATTCACTTACGCCAATATACGTATCTTCTTAATGCAAGCTTATTTCTTTCGGAAATTTATCGGCAATTAAATTTAGATTAATATTGTGCTCTAAGTAAGCTTTTAATCCATCTAAAACGGTGGTGAAACCGCCTGTATTGTCATTCACCGCCTGTACCAATTCGTTCCCTGTCTGCGGGAATCCGTAGTTTTTAATAACAACGTAAGTCCTGTTTTCATCGATCGCCGTAAAAAGAAAATCTACGGTTGTTGCGGGCTCGTTCCATACAATGGATATTTTCTCGTTTTTAATTAATTCTTTTACCGTAACATCGCTTGAAACGTTGTACATTTCCCATTCCCAAGTAACAGTCTTTCCCACTTCTAACGGTCCGCTCGCTTTCGTAAACCAAAAGTTCTTAGTGATAGCCGGATCAATGAAAGCTTGGTAAACTGCTGAAACAGGTCTTCTTATAAGCATCTGGACTTCAACTTGCGCTCTTTGATTTTCCATAACGTTTTTATCTATAATTCGGTTAATATTTCAGTATACTCCTTTTCCATTTGGTTATGTACACCCCAAAAACCTGCCGGTTCGCGTCTTTCCAATCGAGCAACAAGAATGCCAAGATGGGTATGCCAACCGCTAGCTACGCTGATGCGTGCTTCGACAGCTTCTAAGTGACGATGGGTTAATACTAATAATATCTTTTTTTCTTGTTTGTGAAGTTCGAACGTCACTTCCGAACCATCTCCCCATGTAAAAGTCAATAGATAGGGTGGTGTACACTGAATTACCGTGCCACTGAAGCTATTGCCGTGTTCATAACACTTATATTTGTCGGGAGGTGTCTCTTGATAGGATGATAGATTGGCGTGAACAAAATGTAAATTGACCTTACCGCCAACTTTTAAGTCCATTTCGCCGCTGGCCAGCCACTTTTCTCTTTTATCAGATTCAGTAATGTAAGCCCATACACGTTCAATGGGGCCTGGCAGTAAACGCTCAAAGCGAATAGTGCCTGGCGCAATGATTTTTCCATAATTTTCCATATTCGTATCATTTTTGTTTTAATTCTTTTTTACCAATTGAGCATCCTGCCTAACTTGATATCATAGGTTCTAGATAAGAAGACAGCTAGATCCAAATCATAGACTAATGAGCGCTGCTCGTGTTCATTTTTTTAGAGATCTATTCGTTGTTTAAAAGATCCTCTAATGTATCCAAGCGATCATTCCAGAACGTACGATACTTTTCTACCCACTCCGATACCTCTTTTAATGAACGCAAATTTGCGTTACAAAAGCGCTCCCTGCCTTTCTGATGAATTGTTATCAAGCCACATTCAGTAAGAATGCGGATATGCTTTGAGACGGCCGGCCGGCTAATGTCAAAACGGTCAGCCACCGTATTCAAATTAAGTGGCTGTTTAGCTATCAATTGAATAATTGCACGTCTAGTAGGATCGGCTATTGCCTGAAATACATCTCGTCTAGTTTCCATGTGTTTATTTATATGTAACCATTTGGTTTCAAATTTAAAAAGAAACCAAATGGTTACCAAATGTTTTTTACTTTTTTACTGATTATTTTTGTTTTGACGGATGCAATGTAATAACAGACGATCTATATATTCGTTTTTTACCCTTAGAATGTCGCTTTTCTACCCGGTTAGCTATCCGATTACCTCCTACCTTTGTAATAAACACATTGGATTATGTTAGTTGACAAAAAGAAGTTGTCGAATTCATTAAAGAAAACGTTCGACACGTTTATAGAATCGATCTCAAAGTTCGATCGTCAGGAAATCAATCACCAACGGAATATGGGTGAATGGACAGCGGGACAAGTGGCCGATCATGTCATTAAGGCTACTGGCGGTTTACCTGATAGCCATGTAGAGAAGCCAGTACGCGAAGTGGACTTATATGTGAAATCCTTACAAGATATTTTCCTAAACTTTGAGATAAAAATGGAGTCGCCGGATTTTATTTACCCGGAAAATGGACCTTTTAATAGAGATGAATTGATAACCGATCTTGAACTTAACAAGCAGCGATACGTTGATATTATTCAGAATGAAGACCTGAGGGTCGTATGTTTAGATTTTGAATTTCCAACTTATGGCTTTCTTACACGTTACGAATGGTTGATGTTTATACAGTTCCATACCCAGCGACATAACCATCAATTGATGCAAATATTTAAGGGCCTTTGACAAAAAGGCGCTAAGCTATTCATTAGCGATAGGTTAGCGCAATGAAATTACGGATTACGAAGATACCAGTCACGTATAATCACTTTAATAGATGAATCTTTTTCGTTTACGAGCTGCTTATAACTGAATATGTCGCTTTTTCCATTTTGACCTCTATAGTGATAAGGATAGACCATTTTCGGTTTAAATGCAAGGGTGGCTTCGGCAGCTTGCTTAACGGTCATGGTGTAAGGTAAGTTCATGCAGAGGAAAGCAATGTCGATATCCTTTAACTCACGCATTTCCGGAATATCTTCAGTATCTCCGCTTATATAAATACGTTTGTTGCCCAACGTAATAATATAACCATTTCCCCTACCTTTTGTATGAAATGCGTCAGCGGATTCAGGGAGATTATACATAGGTACGGCCTCGATTTTTATATCATTTAGGTCGACAGTTTCACCGTTCTTGATCAGATGCGATTGTTTTCTTAACTCGTCCGGCAATTGCTCGGCAACAACAGGGGGAACAATGAGTATTGATCTCGAAAGATCAAGATTTTTTAGACTGGAAATATTGAAATGATCACCATGTATATCTGTTATAAAAATAAGATCAGGGCTCTTTACTTTATTTAACTTTTCTTTTTCTGTGCTTGGATCAAATAGAAGCGTTTTTTCCTTCCAAGTTATTGCAAAAGTTGCGTGTTCGATAGGGTAAATGGTAATATCGTCAATTTTATCTTGGGCTTTGACCGATCTGAGTGCTGAGAAGCAGATGCATATAAAAAAGATATATTTAATCATTTTGGATTAGCTTTAATTTATTCTAAACTTAGAAAAAATACATGGTATACGCAACTAAACATGCATGCTTTTCTTAATATTAACAACGCGATATCTTAATAAAGGTATAATACTTGCTGTGTACATTTGCATTAGTCGGAATGGAATTTATAAGTTGATGTGTTATGACAAATGTTAGGAGGCAGCCAGTACTACTGGGAAGTTTGATAGATGATGCTTTTAAAATTAAACCTTTACCTGCTCCAAGTGGGAAATGGCCATATAGATTGAAGTTAAAACAAATTCTCCCGGAAATCGATGAACAGACAGCCACCATGAGCTTTCATGTGGTTGGAGATACCGGAAGTATGAAAGAAAGGACATTTCAGCATAAAGTGGCCCGAGAAATGACTAAGCAGCTTCTTGCAAAAAATAACTCGTGTACACCCGTTTTTATGTTGCACATGGGTGACGTCGTATACAATTACGGTGAGGCAAGCGAGTATCCGGCGCAGTTTTTTAGACCATACGAACAGTACCCGGCACCCATATTTGCCTTGGCGGGTAATCATGACGCGGATATCAATCCGGAATCTTCGGAGGGATACGATAGTTTAGAAGCTTTTACACAGGTTTTCTGCGCGAAGACAAGTGACAAAATTGCTTTCTCCGGTGGAAGTAATCGTTTCAGTATGATACAACCTAATGTCTATTGGACTTTGGTTACGCCGCTGGCTAATATCATTTGTTTATATGGGAATGCTACCAAATACGGCTTTATCACAGAGCAGCAAGAAGCATGGTTTATCCAAGAATTATTGTCGGCACACACAGAGCGTCCTAAAAAAGCCATCATTGTTTGTATTCATCAAGCTCCCTACTCGGCTGATACGAATCATGGCTCCAGTTTAAATATGATAACTTTTTTAGAACGCGCATTTCATGCAGCGGGAGTCAAACCGGATCTGGTGCTTAGTGGTCATGTGCATAATTATCAGCGATTTAGTAAACGATACGCCGATGGTTCTGTGATTCCTTATGTAGTATCTGGGGCAGGGGGATACGCTGATCTGCACCGCATAGCTGAACCGGGTAATCCTTTAGTAGTAGATAATTTACCTATTATGAGACAGGTGCAACTTGAAAATTATTGTGATACCCATCACGGTTTTTTAAAGATTACACTTAGCAAGCAAGAAGTAGGTATACTGATTTCATGCGAATATTTTACCTTCCGGCAGGACGCACATGGGGATGAAGCCACATTATTTGAACGTTTCTATGTGCCTGTTAGCTATCCCGAATATCAAGTGTCAATCCATTAGCAAATTCAGGCCTTCTATAGATCGGTTCAGTTTTTTATCCCAAATGGCCTGTTGCGCTCTATTCATCATATGCTCAGTCTCCGCGTCATACCGGAGCTGCATTGCCTGGTATTTATTGGAGACTTTATTAAAAAGAGTAGCGGCCTCCTGCTTATAATGTGAGGTGTATTTTCGTGCATTGAGCCGGCTAATTAATTCATGCTGCATGAGTAAACCTATTTTAAAATGACCCTGTTCATGGTTTAATACTTCGGCGAGTATTTCAGGTGTTTTGATTTTGTCGAATTTTATCCAAGACTCTCTTGGGTTTATATCTAAGAAAACGTGAAACGTGACTTGATAAGAATCTACGCGTTTAAGTGTGGTTGATTGATAGCCGATACGTAATTTCACATGCGATATAAAGGGACTTTTTGGATCCGCTTTGCCTTTAAAATCAGAAATCGTCAATTGACGATATCCTTGGGCGTTTGCTTTATTGCAACTGGATAAAACGGTTGCAAATAATAAGAGTGAAAGTGAGCAGATATATACGAGATTCTTCAACATAAAAAAGAGATCAATTTGCGTATTAAGCAAATGTAGTTAAAGCGCGTTAAACGACAATGATTCGGCCGAATTATAAAAGCAGGTACATATTTCAGCTGCGGCATTGATGACGGATAGCATAACTATGAAATAATAAAAAGGGCAGTAAGATTGAAAGAATAATTTATGAGGTGTGAATATTTTTCTCACTTTTTCTCGTTTTGGAAGTAGGCGATATACAATTGTACTTTAGCTTTCAAATGATAGGAGGTGTATCTCTATCTTTGTGATGAAAAAACTTTTTGCTGTAAATAACTGTAATACTGATTTTTTAGTATTGTCAATACCATTGTCGGAGAGATTTTAATCCAACCGTAGCCCAAAGTAGGTATTTAAATGCCTATTTTAGAGAAGTGTACGCCCGTTATATATAACGGGCGCTTCTCTTTAAAACAAAAAATATATAGATCCAAAACTTAATACATATAGGGCTTTATTGTTTTTTTTCACAATTTTTCACACAAAAACCGCATAGAATCATCATTAAATTATCATTTATATAATTATAACATAAAAAAGTAGAAACTATTATATACTTTTGTACACTCCATCCCAAAGATCCGGATGGATTCGTAGAAAAGTAATTGGACGTTCTGTATCGCGCTGCGATACCACGACATAAGATCTTCTACAGTTACGGTTGGATACTTTTAAGTGTAGAGAACCACCTGCTGATTCGTCAGTAGGTGGATTTTTTATTGAAGCATTTCCAGTTCTTTCAAAATTCTCTTGGTTATCTCTTTCCGGCATTTAGCAAACTGCTTATTTATGGTTTTTCGGTCTTTGATGAGACGAGTAGCGAAAAAATAGACATTTTTTTGCCGTTTTTGCTCTACATAACCAATCCACCAACCGGTATCCTTACCACCGTCTATTGTCCAACCTGTCTTTGCTCTTAATAGATAATTTGCTGTCTCTTCTTCCACCATCATTTTTTTCAGAATCCGGTAAGATCGTCGTGAGAATGGTAGTTTCTCCTCGTAAAGATTGATTAACATCTCAACCTGATTCGCCGGAGAAATGGCAAAAGTCCCATAATTCCAAAAGTCAGGATCATTGATCGACACGTCAGCATTTCCGTAATGGCATTTGATGAGGTAATCTTTGTATGTCGCTTTTCCTACTTTTTTCGCTAATTCCCGATATACCCAGCCTGCAGATACTTTGAAAGCTTCTTCCATATCCATGTTATGATAAATATCTGGCCTATAACCATATTTAACCGTGTCAGTTGAACCGGGCCATGCGACGATTTCTTTTTCGCTTTTTACAACACCGGATTCCAGTAAAATAAGTGTATTCAAGATTTTAAAGGTCGATGCCGGTAATGAAGGTTGATGACTATCTTCAATGTCGCTACTTATCCACTTTTTTTGATTATAGTCGTATATGGTGATACTGCCGGTAATATGGCAATCTTGAAATGGTTTTTGCAGGGATGACTGGCCATATGAAATGTAGAAACAAAAAATCAATATGGATAACGATAGTAGCTTTTTTTTAATCATAAAACGAAATTGGTTAACAACTATCGGATAAAGCGAGAAACGTTCTGCCCGATAGTTGACACACTGTTTTGATGATGACAAAACTAGCCAAATTTCTGACTAAAAGAAAGTAGCATACTCTTCAATTGCCCCTGAAATATGCTAATTCTTAAAAACTTCTTAGAGCTTTCTCAATGTCTCTTCTACGCTTCCGCAGTTAAGCATTTTGTCTCCAAAGTATGGGTTTTTAATACTTTTTGTCGGACTTAACCAGTTGGCACCTTTGTCATTGAAGGCCATGGGACAATGTGCTACATAAAACTCGCCTGTTGCTACACCATGTGTTTTAATAAGTTCTATAAGTGCATTACTTAGTGAAGAGAAAGCGTCTCGCTGGCTGTTAATATTTTCTGCTGATAAAACTTGTGAGGCAGCTTCTTGAAGATCCTTAGCGCCGTCGACATGTTTACCAGCTTCTTCTACTAATAAGCCAGCTTCCTTTGCTTTACTTATGTCGCCGGCAACGAGTGCCTCCTGTAAAGCAAGATAATGAGGATAAAGCGCATCCAATGCCTCATTTTTTGTTTTAGGAGCTTGGGGATTGTCTCTTTCTGCTACTGTTTGATGCTGACTATGATCATTCTCGGTTTTTGATGACTGACTTTCCCCGTTGCAGGAAGCCAGTATAAATAAAGCAGCTAGCGCCGCTATACCAATTTTAAAATCTGTTGTTTTCATATTGTTTTGTTATTTTATTAGTTATTAAAATAGATCCGTTTTTTAATGCAGAAAAACATGGATAATCGAACATAGTGAGCGCATAAATACCATTGAAGTGAAGTTAATAAAATTCGTTTTTACTGACTAATTAACAAGCGCTCCTTTCTTTAATACGTACTCGCTATACAAAAGGTAAGCTCCACTCACTACAACCTTTTCTCCAGGGGTAAGACCGGCAATAATTTCAGTGTCGTCAAAAGATTCAGTGCCCGTTTCGACAAATCGTGGTTCGAATTTCCCGCCACCACTAGCTATCCACACATGGCTTTGATTCTCTTCGCGGATGATTGCCTTGCTGGGCACCATTAGAACTTTGTTTTGTTCCCCCTTTGGTAACAAGATGGTGGCCGGCATACCAACTTGCAATAGATGACCTTTGTTTGATATTGAGCCTCGTAGTTGCATAATTTGGGTGTTGCTCTGATAATTTGGGGTAATAAACTGCACTTTCGTTGTCAGTAAATTATTTGGGTCACCGTTTGCAAGCACTTTCAATTCCTCTCCTTCCTTAATATATGCTGCTTCTCTTGGATAAATATCAGCTTCCACCCACATCGTGTCGTAGCCCTCTAAGCGGAGTATAGAGCTGCCTTCGTCTAGGTATTGGCCTTCGGTAACGAAGAGCTCCGCTACAATGCCACTGCTTGGCGCATAGAACGTTATATAAGGCGATGATTTCCCATCCTTAAGCAGGGAGGCTAATTGTGATTCAGTTTGTCCATATAATAGCAGCTTTTGTTTTGCAGCTTTAAAGATATCGGCGAATCGTTGATCGTTGGAAAACTCGATTGTTTGCTTATGGGTCATTAGGAATTCTTCTTGTAAAGCTAGCAGTTGCTCACTATATAATCGGAAAATTGCCTGACCTCGTTTAACGGGAATACCGGTTTCTTTAATGTATAAATCCTCAATCCTGCCTGCGTTTCGGCTGCTGATATAGTTTGTTTGTTCTGGATTAACGGTAAGCCTTCCACTTATAGCCGTGTAATTATTTAAACTACCGATACCAACAGCCATGGAGGTTATATTCGCTAGTGCTTGTTGATCAGCACTTAAAGTGAGAAATTTATCTTTATTGTTTTTATCAAATGGTACTAAATCCATTCCGCAAACGGGGCAGGTGCCAGGATGGTCCTGTACAATCTGCGGGTGCATGGGGCATGTAAAAGTAGCTTCGACTGCTGTTGTCTGTTGCCCCTTTTGCTTGTTGCATGCCACCCATAAGAGTGAAGGCATTGCTGATGTCAACAATAAGACCTGTATAAATTTTTTTCTATTCATATGTGAATGATTAGTCCTTGTTAATGGCCGCATAGATATCCATGAATACTACTCCTTTCGTCTTAATGTATTTATTCACCGTTGGATAACTCATTGCCAGGTGTTTTATTTGCTATAATAAAATCTTCGCTGTCTACTAAATAAGCACCGTGTTTGGCAATTTGCCAAGACGCGATATGTGTGAGTATCTGCACCTTTTCCTCCGTACGAACTCCAACTTCTACCGGGACAGGAAGGAATGTGTTTGCTTCTTGTTTAAAAATAATACTTTTGTTTCCCAAGGATACTACGGCCGTTTTAGGCAGCCAATAACCATGGTTTTCCGTAACGGCAATGGTTCCCGTTAGAAGTTGACCTACCGGGAATTTGCTGTTTTTTAAGTATATTCTTGCCACAGTAAAATTTTCGCCATTATTGAAAGTTGGCTGGATAAGACCAATAGTCGCTTGATATAATAGATCAGGGTTGTCTACACTTTTGAATAATATTTTTTTGCCTTTATTAACTTTGAGCGCCCAAAAAGGCGGAATAGCAAATTCAGCTAGCAGTTCATTGTTTTTATAAATGGTAAAAATAGCTTGTCCGGCGGTGACATATTGCCCTTCGCGCATCAGTAAGGAATTCGATGCCTGCTGCTGACCTGTATTGGTAGGAGCGCTGGGAGTAGGAGTGGATCCCATATTGGCCATGGCGCTTTCCTCCTTCGTTACAGAAGTCAGACTGCCCGCATTCGTAATGGGCACCGTTCCATTTTTTTCGACAATATAACCGCTGGCAGGACTGTAAATCGGCACGCGATAGGCTACCTGTTTGCTTTTAATGAGCTGCTGTATCTGCCCAAAAGTCATTCCTAGATACTGAAGCTTTTGAATAGCAGAAGATTGTAGTTTCTGTTCTTCCGATTTCTGCAATAACAAAAGCTCCCGTTGCGCGGCTACCAGTTCAGGAGAATATATTTCAAAGAGTAGCTGCCCTTTTTTAACTGGCTGAAAGTTATATTTCACATATATATGTTCCAGCCGACCAGCTACCCGGCTGCTGACAGCAGTATTATTTTTGCTGTCATAGTTCACTCGCCCTGTTATGTGTACCGGGAAAACTTTCATGCCCGCTTCTGCTTCCACCGTAGCTGCATGGGTCACTATTGCTTGATTAGTAGGCCTTGTCAGCTCACGGATACCCGAGTCTATTTGTGAATGGTCATGCGAAGCTGCGTGACCTGTTTCTCGTTGTGCTGACGAACAACCTAAAGTAAGCAAAAACAGGCCCAAACTGTATAAGTTAATTAAAGAGTTCCTTTTCATAGTTTGCAATCATTAAATACAGCTTTAGTTGCTCATCTAACAGGGTGTTTTTCATCATGTTCAGTGCTTCCCAGTCTGCCAGTACTACCGGAAGATCTTGTTTGTTTTCGCGATAGGACTGAAAGTTAGTTTCCATGGATCGTTCAAGTGCCGGGATTATCTTTTTCGCAATTCGATCAATTCGTTCCTTCATTGTTTTGATCTCTGCCTGCATGCCATATAACATCCCTTGGCTCTCCAACAACATGCTTTTTCGCTCTGCTTGCATCGCGTCAAGTTCAAATTGCATAGCCTTCGTTTCGTTCTTATACATTTTACTGCTCCAAGGTGCAATCGGTATGCTTATCATTCCCATTACACTATATGCGTTGGGCATCATTTTTCCTAAAGGGCTCATGTGATCAAAACGGATTTTGAAATCAGGTTTTCTTTCTTGTTTCATCGCATCAATCCCATACCGCATGGTTTGCATATCGGCATTCATCTTTTGTATGTCCTGTCGACGTGTCGCTAGTAGTAAGGTGTCGAGGAGAGCTACAGGCTCAAAAGTGGGAGTCGAGTTGGTATCAATTTTGAATTTGATATCTCCTGGAACGTTCATCAAGCTATTAAGCCAAGCCCTAGAACGTGCAATTTCTGCTTCTTGCATGCGCAACATATTCCGGTTCTCTTCCAGTTGCGCATCCGTTTTAAATACATTGCCCAATTGCGATTGGTTATATTCATAGCGTATCGCTTCCAGTTGTTTCATGCTTTGAATGATCTTCTCGTTATCGTTGAGCAACTGTATGCGTTTTTCGGCAATTAGCCACGTATAGTAGAGGCTTTTTGCTTGCGCTCTCAAATCGTTGAGATTGACTGCCCGTTTGGCTGTCTCTGAAGCGCCTTGTGAGGCAATATATCTACTATTTGCCTTTTGCTTGCTTGGATTAGGGATCTCCTGTTCAATGTTAAACATAATCGAACCTTTGTCACTATCTTCCATGATTTGCTGCCCGGGATAAGGTGTCATAAAGGTTCCTGCGCCTACCATAGGTGCCATCCATCCAGTTGATGCCTTGGCACGATAGGAAAAGCCCTTACTTCTTAAGTCGTAAGCTCTCAGTTTGATGTTCTGTTGCTCGATACGTGTTAAAATAGTGTCTAAAGACAATATTTCAGCTTGTGCCGTTTGCCCACGAGTTTTATTAATGAGAAAGCAAATTATCATACTTAACAGTATGACTCGCTTTTGGTATGTCGATATTTTAATGCTTCGCATCATAAATTTCCAATTTTCCATATTTGCGTAACTCGTATTCTTTGGTCATTAAAAATATGAGTGGTGTAACCAATAAAATATGTGTCGAAGAGGTAAGTACGCCGCCAATCATTGGTAGTACAATCGGTCGCATGACGTCCGTGCCCACCCCTGTTGCCCACAACACGGGTAAAAGTCCGAAAAGCGAAACGCATACTGTCATGATTTTCGGACGAAGTCGTTTTGCTGCACCCTGTATGACATATGTTCTTAAGTCCTTGTTTGTGATAGTATCACGGCTATTGCCTTTTTCTTTTACCAATTGTTGCATAGCATCATTGAGATAAATGACCATCACAATTCCCGTTTCTACAGCAATACCAAATAAAGCAATAAACCCCACAGCTACGGCCACAGAAAGATGAACTCCCCAGAAATAAATCATATAGGCGCCACCTATGAGGGCAAAAGGTATAGTTATTAGACTTAGAAAAGCCTCTCTTAAAGAGTGAAAAGCGAAATACAGAGCGAAAAAGATAATAATGAGTACAATTGGTGCAATCCATAATAATGTTTGCTGTCCGCGTATCAAATTCTCGTATTGTCCACTCCATTCCAAAAAGTATCCCGTTGGCAGAATACCTCCGGAAGCATTTAGTTTTTCAACAGCTTCTTTAACCGTGCTTCCTAAGTCGCGGTCGCGTACATTAAACATAACAGCTCCACGAAGTAAAGCATTATCAGAAGTAATCATCGGAGGGCCATTTTCGAAACGAAGATTGGCCACCGAACCTAACGGTACGTTGCCGAAAGAACTACTTTGCAAAGGCACTCTATTAAGTTGGGCTAAACTATTTCGATAATCTTGCGCCAATCGAATATTGATACTGAACCGCCTTCTCCCTTCGATGGTTTGGCCAATAGTTTCCCCGCCGATCACACTTTCTATCGTTTGATTTACATCGTCAACAGTGAGTCCGTAACGAGCTAAGGCATCACGTTTGATGTCAATGGTGAGGTATTTGCCGCCCGTCACCGGTTCCACATATAGATCCTGAATGCCCGAAGTGCCTTCCAGTGCGGCTTTAACTCGCTCGGAAACCGCTGCAATGGTGTCTAGGTTTTGTCCGAAAACTTTGATGCCGACATCCGTGCGGATCCCGGTGGACAGCATATTGATGCGGTTGATGATAGGTTGAGTCCAACCATTTACTACGCCGGGAATCTGCAATTTCTTGTCCAGTTCCTGAATTAGTCGATCTTTTGTCATCCCTTCGCGCCATTGGTCCTTTGGCTTTAGCATGATAATCGTTTCAATCATACTTATAGGTGCATTGTCCGTTGCTGTATTAGCCCTCCCTGCCTTACCGAGTACTTTGTCAACTTCGGGGATGCTTTTTATTATTTTATCTTGCACTTGGAGGAGACGTTTTGCTTCGCTGTTGCTGACATCGGGAAGTGTAACCGGCATGAAAAGAATACTCTGCTCGTCGAGCGGGGGCATAAACTCGGTACCTAATTTCTTCAAAAGAGGAATGGTAATTAGCAATGCTATCATATTAATGGCCAAGGTGGTCTTACGCCAAGTGAGTACTTTTTCTATGATCGGCTCGTATATTTTCTCCAGAAACCGGTTGACAGGGTTTGCCTGGTCGGGTTTGAACTTTCCCTTCATAAAGAAGGAAATCAAAACCGGCGCTAACGTGATAACCAATAAAGCATCTACCAACATGATGAAGGTTTTGGTGAAAGCTAAAGGATGGAAGAGTTTGCCTTCTTGCCCCGTAAGCATAAAGACGGGCAGGAATGAGGTAATGATGATGATAGTTGCAAAGAACACACCTCGACTGACTTGCTTGCTGCTTTTAGCGATAATTTCAATGCGTTTCTGCTCCGATATCCATTGCGGCGTACGTTTAAATAAATTTTTTATCCAGCTCATGTTATTATCTTTTCTTGTTTTTCATAGCGTATTCCTCTGCGAGGTGTTTGTAAGCATTTTCACTCATAATGATCCCATTGTCGACTATGACACCGATGGCTAAGGCAATGCCTGTCAAAGACATGATGTTAGAGGAGATATCGAAAGCATTCAACAGGATAAAGCTGATAGCTATAGTAATGGGGATTTGAATGATAATACTCAACGCACTTCGCCAATGAAATAAAAAGAGTATGACAACCAGTGAAACAACCGCCATTTCTTCAATAAGTGTATGCTTGATTGAATCTACCGATTCCTGAATTAATTCGCCACGATCATATATAATATCAAATTTTACACCCTCGGGTAACCCCTTAGCTACCTCTTTCATTTTTTCTTTTACACGTTCGGTCACAACAGCCGCGTTTTCACCATAGCGCATCACTACAATACCACCTACGCGCTCACCCTCTCCATCTTGATCAAATATGCCCAAACGCGCTTCGCCGGTCATTTGTACGACACCGACGTCTGATAAGTAAATGGCGTTACCTTGCTGGTTACCTATAGGTATACGTTCAATATCTTTTACAGACTGAAGGTATCCGTTGGTCTTGATTATATAACCGACGTCACTCATTTCAAATTTTCGTCCCCCGCTTTCGTTATTATTTGCCCTGATCGCATTAATCACTTGAGCAGCAGAGAGCTTATAATACAGAAGCTTATTAGGGTCGATTGTTACTTGATACTGCTTTTGAAATCCTCCGAAAGATGCAATTTCACTTACACCGGGAACATTCTGCAAGGCAAATTTTACATACCAATCCTGAATTGCACGTTGTTCCCCTAAGTCGATATTGGGGGCCTCTAAGGTGTACCAAAGCACATGTCCCACCCCCGTACCATCTGGGCCTAAACCGGGCGTAACACCGTCAGGAAGGGTATTGCCTACTGTGCTGAGCCGCTCCAGTACTCGCTCGCGTGCCCAATATATATCCACGTCGTCTTCAAAAATGACATAGATAAAACTCATGCCGAACATCGAACTTCCTCGAACGTATTTGATTTGTGGTAAGCCTTGAAGGTTAGTCACTAACGGATAGGTAATTTGATCCTCGATCAATTGAGGTGAGCGCCCCATCCATTCGGTGAACACTATTACTTGATTTTCAGATAAATCAGGGATGGCATCGATGGGGTTCTTCTTTACGGCAAAAACACCCCAAACAAATAGACCCAAGCTTAGAATTAATACAATAAAACGGTTGCGTAACGACCAGTCGATAATGCGATGGACCATGGCAATATAGTTATGAATTATAAATGATGAGTTATAAGGGAAAAATAGCCGTTTGCAGAACTAATGCCAACAGCTTATCGAATGGAAGGTTTAAATTAGGTATGTGCAATTCAGCCTATACAGCCTCGTATAAGCCTTATTGGGTGGGGCATGGCTAACGGGATGTCCTGTGATTACATTGATCACAGGTTTGTGCATCGAGACGTCATAAGCAGGCGCTGGTACAATCGCTTGAAAAAGTTTAAATTGTTTATAAACAACTTGAGAAGCTTGGTGTTTTTTCTCGAGTTTAACCTGCTTGTGTTCTTCTTTGCAGCAGTTTTTCTCGGAAGCTTGTTTGCTTTTATTCATGCCGCAAACACCGCATTTGCTCATATCCTTTTTCCATAAAGAAGTTTCCACATAACGATCCATGCAATAATGGCTGTATGTGCTGAAACCTGTGGCAATGCCGAGGTACACAAAGGTTAATATGAAAGCAAATAACTTTTTCACTTCTGCAAAGCTAAGAAAAAAAATATTGGATGTTTTATATTACGAAAGAATGGATTTATATAATTTTTTAAAACGCTTGGATACGAAGGCTGGAAACAGCGTACTTAAAATGATCTATTGATTTGGCAACCAATTCTTGTAAAAGAGTAATTGTGTGCTTTTTTGCTTTGTTTAAAGTATATTGCTGTCTATATTTACCTTTTTAAAAGCTTTTCGTATGATAAAATTAGGACTCCCTTTCTTTTTTATTGTTTTTTTTCTGTTCAATAGCGTTTTTGCGCAGCAGCATGAGGACTCGCTTTATATTCGGGCGCATTATACTAAAATTGAGCGTTATATTCCTATGAGAGATGGCGTTAAGCTGTTCACATCAATCTATATTCCAAAAGACACAACCAAAAAGTACCCTTTTTTGATTAATCGTACACCCTATACAGTTGCGCCTTATGGGGAAGATAATTACAAAAATACCTTAGGGCCAGATCCCTTGTTTATTAAAGAGGGTTTTATATTTGTTTATCAAGATGTAAGGGGAAAATGGATGAGCGAAGGCGTTTATGAGGATATCCGACCGCATATCAAAGAAAAGAAACAAAAGCATCAAATAGATGAAAGCAGTGATACCTTTGATACGATCGACTGGCTATTGAAGAATATTGACCATAACAACGGGAAAGCCGGCCTCTATGGAATTTCTTATCCTGGTTTTTATTCAACTGCGGCCTTACCTGGTGCACATCCGGCATTGAAGGCCGTTTCTCCACAAGCACCGGTAACTGATTGGTTTAGGGGAGACGATTTTCATCATAACGGCGCGTTGTTTCTGGCAGACGCCTTTAATTTCTACAGTAGTTTTGGTGTTCCAAGACCAAAACCGGTTACACCGGCGAATGCTCCACAGCGAGTTAAATTTAATATGAATGATAACTACGGTTTTTTTATGCAAATAGGTGCTCTGAAACATGTTAAAGAGCGTTATTTTGGAGATAGCATTCGATTCTGGAATGATCTTATGGAACATGGAACGCTGGATACATTTTGGCAAGCACGCGAGATTGTTAACCACTTAGACAATATCAAGCCAGCGGTTATGGTTGTAGGCGGTTTTTTTGATGCGGAGGATACATATGGTGCCCTTCATACCTATAAAGCGATCGAAAAACGCAGTCCGAAGGCAAATAACCGGCTCGTCATGGGGCCTTGGTTTCATGGAGGTTGGGTGCGGTCCAAAGGTGACTTTTTCGGCGATATCCATTTTGGACAGGAAACTAGTACTTGGTACCAAAAGAATTTGGAATTACCCTTTTTTACTTATTATTTGAAGGGAGTAGGTTCGTTTGATGCAGCAGAAGCAACTGTTTTTGTGACAGGAACTAATAAATGGAAACATTTTAATACTTGGCCTCCGAAAGAAAGTACCAATAGAGAACTTTATCTGCAATCTAACGGTAAATTAAGTTTCCATAAACCAACAGAGCAGCATAGTTTTGACGAGTATGTAAGTGATCCCAATGCTCCGGTTCCTTATCAGGACGGAGTTAACCAATCAAGGAGTAGAGAATACATGATCGACGACCAGCGTTTTGCTTCCAAAAGGCCTGATGTCATGGTTTATCAAAGCGATATTTTGACCGAAGACATCACGTTGGTAGGCCCTTTAATGGCGAAATTAAAAGTCTCTACCTCCGGAACCGATGCAGATTACGTGGTGAAATTAATCGATGTTTATCCGGATGATACGCCAAATTTGGAACCTAATCCGAAAGGAACCTTACTAGGTGGTTATCAAATGCTAGTTAGGGGCGAAGTTCTGAGAGGAAAATTCCGTAATAGTTTTGAGAAGCCCGAACCTTTTATACCGGGAGCGGTTACGGCGGTCAACTATACGCTGCCTGATGTGGCACATACATTTAAAAAAGGGCATCGTATCATGATCCAAATCCAAAACTCGTGGTTTCCTTTGGTCGATCGTAATCCGCAGAAATTTATAGATATTTATAAAGAGGCAGAGAACAAGGATTTTCAGAAAGCCACTCATCGGATTTATCATGACGAAAAGCATCCTTCCAGTATTACAGTCGGTGTATTATAAGAAAAAGAGGGTCTCCTACCATTTGCTTGAAACAAATATAGGAGACACCTACTTCAGTTTTTATTCTGTAAGCTGTTTTGCGAAATTCTTATTTCTGTTTCGGCTATCAAATTGCTCTGCTAAATCGCTAGCCTGTTGATAGTAATACTGAAGCAAGTCGTTCACTAAATAATGTTGTTTTTCGTTGTATAGAGGATGCTCAACAGGAAGCTCGATGGGGGCGGTTTGGTCGGAGGAGAGTTGTTTTAAGCCTTCTGTCATATACTTTGCAAAAAAGAAAGTACGGTTTCTGTCGCTTTCTAAACTCCATGGTAGATATTTTTCTACATATTGCCATGCCAGCGATTCATCTACATGGAACAGGTAGGTAATAAGTTGGCCGGTAGGTCGTACTAAACTGGTATCGCTGATTGATACTAAAGATTCTTCCGCCAATTTAAATTGTTCCAAGGCAATCTCTTTTGCACCGTATTTTATGCCGTAATAAGCCAAACTGCAATGGGTGACAAGTGGCACATGTGCGCAGGAATACTGCTTTGCCAATAGAGGTTGCGCCTTATCGTAAGCTGCCCTAAAATCGCCTACATTTAACAGTGCTAACACTTCGGTATCCATTTCACAGGCTTGACAATCACTTAAGTTATCCCGCGGGACGCTATTTACTAAATCGAGGTAGTAACGTGTTCGCTCTACATCCTTCTGGTCTAAAGCTTCGTGCAATTGTTTAGTATAATATGCTCTCAACCCGTAACCTTCTGCTTCTATACGTCTTTTGAAATCAGCAAGTATTTGCTCTGTTTGTTCGAGACTGACGTCGGGGTTAGAATACACTTCGTCAATAATCCATTTATATTTCCAAAGGAGTTCTTCTGCATCGAATAAATCCGGATTATGATCATAAGCATCTAACAGCCATGTAAAAGTGGGAATAAAGTGTTGCCGATCAGCTAGTCCCCATTCTGCATCTAACAAGTCGATTCTCAGTTCGAAAGCCCATTCCACGTCGTCGTTTTGATCGGCTAAACGGATTGCCTGTAAATAATGTTTAATCCGATCTTTGGAATGTGGAGGGAGTTCCTCCGCTAAATTTAGTAACTTTTGTATCTGTAACGTGTAACGCATTTCTGTCAATTAAATGTTTATAAAATTATCAATCCCCATAATCAGCATATTATGAAGTCCTTCATTGAAAAGATTCATTTCTTTATCACTTACCGGATATTTGCCTAAAAGAAGTGATTGGACATATAAAATATGAACAATCGAATTAACTACATACGAATCTTTAATCGGAAACACAGCCTGAATCAAGCTATTGTCGGCATTGAAACATAATTGTGGTTTTGTTTCATTCGTCCGTGTAAATGCTCCTAATGTGGCTGCCAGGGGATTGTTTGCAGATGCTTTGATATGGCTGCTTTTTCCTGTATGGTTCACATTCGAGGCGATGTAGATTGCCGGAATATCGGTTGGTTGAAAACGTTTAACGGTGACTTCACAATTTAGAGTCTCTAGAATTTTCCGCGCTTTTTCGGTGAAGTTCATATAGGCGTTTGCTGACACCTCGTCCAAATCCCGGAAACTCTTCAACAAATGAACAGGAGAGATCTCTTCAATGGACAAAGCGCTGTCCAATCGTTGCATTTTTTTTAATAATTCTTCTTCAAATGTATAAGCCGCGTTGAGGACCATCAATCCCTGCGGCTCGGCAATTCGTCTTAATTGCTTAAAATCGTCAATATTGGCCGTGTAGTAAATGT
This sequence comes from Olivibacter sp. LS-1, assembly GCF_008245145.1. Lineage (GTDB taxonomy): Bacteria > Bacteroidota > Bacteroidia > Sphingobacteriales > Sphingobacteriaceae > Olivibacter > Olivibacter oleidegradans. The sequence goes on from NZ_CP041643.1 coordinate 2,847,266, forward strand.
TTTTCTGGTAGGTTCTAATGCTTTTAAAACTTCTTATCCCTTTGCTGGTTTCAAAAGGTAAATCATCCATGAATGCTTTCAGTAAATCGACGTCTTCTGCCGCAATCGCTTTTAAGTGAAGGTAATGCGTGCTGATCAGCTTATGATAGATAGCAGGATCAACCACCCCGATCGTTTTTAGATAGGATTTAATACCTTCTGCAATTTCCTTCTGTGTCGCCTTCAGTTCGCCGTTCACCATAAGAGACTCTCGTGATGCAGTGGCACTTAATCCATCGGTATTAATAATACAGCGGATGAAGAATGCCCATTTCGGAAGCAGTCTACAGTCATCCTCGCTCAAAAACATACGTTTTAGGTATAATTTGTGTTGCTGCTTACCGCTGAATTGTGTTTTGTATGGCAGCACGTAAGCGACGGCCTTTAATTTTCCACTTGGAGCATCTATGCGAAAGGCATCGATAAAATTAGTATGAAAAGTGCTTTTACCCAACTCAAGTAGCTCGTCTTTCGTGTAATCATCGTTTAACCACTTTCCTGTATGCTCATTAATTAAAATAGCCTCATGGCCATTCCTAAGTGTAATCGGTATGGGGAGTAGATCTCCATAAAAACGAAGATTCTTTTCAAAGGCCGAAGTTGTAAATAGATGTGCCCATTCTTTTTTTGCCTGTAGAATGATACGCGTACCAATCGGTCGTTCTTCTGTAATCCTTTCCAATTGATAGGTTCCATCGGCTTTGCCTGTCCATCGAAGCACTTTGTCTGCCAACGCTGACCGCGTCTCTAATATAATTTCGTTGCTGACAACAAAGCAGGACAACAGACCTATACCGAATTTACCGATAAAATCATTCGCTTCAAATGCTTCTCGCTTGGAGCTTTCACCGATAACTGCAATGAATTTATGGATTTCATCCTCTTTCAGACCAATGCCATTATCTTCAAATATTGCTTCATTGCGCTTTTCGTTCAGGTGAACCTGTATACTGCCAATATGTTGTTCGTCCAAAGTTTTGATCGCCGTAATGGCGTCTACACCATTCTGTAAAAGTTCGCGAACAAAGGTATTGGGGTTGCTATATAGGTGTTCAGACAATAGGGAAATCATTCCCTTTAAATTCACTTGGAATAAATATGATTGTTGTTTATCCTTCATTTGACATCATCTTCTATTACCACCCACAATTTTGATGGCGCGTTCATGTCCCTTTTCTGCTGCTTGCTCAAACCAATACATCGCATTATCTTCATTTTCTTCTAGGCCGTCACCCATCAAGTAGCAATTGCCTAATTCATATTGTGCAGCAGCATACTGCTGCTCTGCTGCTTTTTGTAACCATTCAATACCTTCTTCCTTATTCATGGCTACACCTTTCCCTTTCAGCAAAAGCTTTCCTAATAGATATTGAGAAGGAACATTACCCTGTTGTGCCGCATTAAAAAACCATTTGTATGCTTCTTCCGGTTGTTCACTTACTCCATTACCATTTAAGTAACAATTTCCCAATCGGTACATGGCACCAATGACGTTCTTGTTCGCTGCCATCTCGTAATACTTGAAAGCTTCGCTCATACTATAATCGATGCCTATACCGTACTCATAACAAACGCCTAATCCTTCTGCTATTACATCCTGTTCGGAAGCTTTTTCATAGAATGCAAAAGCTCTATCCGCTTCATTTAGATTATCATAATCCCATAAATAATAATCTCCGAGTTCTACATAGGCATATGGATAACCCGCATCTGCCGCTTTGTTAAGCCACATAATTGCTTGTTCAGAATTGATAGGAACCTGTTCGCCCAAGCTGCCATGCATATAATATACCCCCACTTTATATTGCGCGAAAGCGTAGCCTTGTTCGGCAGCTTTTATCATAAGGTTTAAGACCTTCTCAGCATCGAAATTTACACCATATTCATATTCGTAACAAAGCGCTAATTCTACCAACCCACGGGGATAACCGGCATCGGCTGCCTGTTGATAATAATACAGTGCTTGATCGGGGTTTTCTTCTACGCCGAGACCATAACGATAGCAGCGACCGGTTTCATAAATGCAATTGACTTCCTGAAGCTCAGCCCCCTTTTGAAACCAATAGAAGGCTTGTTCGGGAGCTTTTTCTCCATCATTATAGCCATTTTGTAGATATTGGCCGTAACAGTACATCGCGTAAGCACTATTCCCTTCGGCTGCTTTGCCAAATAGTTCAAAAGCTTTTTTATAATCTTGAGCTAAGGTACCATCTTCATACATGAACGCCAATTCTGTTATTGAAAAGGGGATGTTTTGCTCGACTCCCTTTTCAAAGTAAGCCTTTGCTTTTTCTATATTTATTTCTCCGGCTATACCATAACGATACATGCGTCCCGCGTTACTATAACCGTATGGATGGTCTTTTTCGACGGCCTTTTCATACATATCTAAAGCTGTTATAGCGTCTTTTTCACCGTCCGGGCCGGCACCGATTTCATAAAGATAGCCTAATCGTACGTAAGCATAAGGAGCATCTTTTTCTTTAGCGGCTTTTTGAAAAAGCTCAAAGGCCATTTTTTCATCCCGCTCAATTATTCGACCTTCTGTATAAATCTCTGCTTTCTCAATAAGTGCATCTAGCGACCCTCCTTCTATGGCTTCTTCTAGCAGACGAAAGCCAATAGCCTTCTCTTCCCAACCTTCAACATAAAGCCTGATAAGAGCTAAACGGTAAGCAGCGTAAGCATTGTTGTACAAATATCCAAGAGAAAACCAACGAACGGTTTCAGTATAGGCTTCTTGGGTATAAACTTCCGGAAAGGTGTTGACGCCAAGATAATTCATCGCTTCTATAGAACCTAGGCTGGCTGCTTCTTTCCAGAGCTTCATGGATGCTTCTTTATGCGTATTGTCTAGCATGTGTTTTATAAAGGCGACTCTAGTTAATGAAAACGCAGAATAATCGCTCTTATATGATTGTTCAAAAACCGATAGCGCTTCTTCCGGCTTCCCAATCGCCTCTAAGTAACTACCTTCTAAAATCAATGCATTCTTTTTTATCTTTTTGTCACTGCTGCTTTTTAATTGCTCAATAACAGCAGGCAGAAATTCAAACTGCTTCTCGTTCAGTTGGATATAGGCTTGATAAAGTACACTCCAGTCACCACTATCTTCACGGAAGAGCTGACTGGCTCTTTCTTTGTCTTTTTCTGTATTGATTCCATAGTAATAAAAATAAGCTGCAACCGCTTTGGCCACGGGAACATTTGTTTCAATAGCTAAGTTGAGATAATAATGGAATTTAGCATTGTTACGATACATACGACGGGTCTCATTGTATTGGAAAGCAATTTGCGCATAAACCTCTGTATGATGGATAGCGAGTGCACTTAAAATCGCCAATATCTTATCCCAATAAAATGCGTAGTCCATCTCGTCTAACTCATATGAGGCTTTAAAGTCCAAACCTTCTGAAAAGAGCTCTTCATATAAGTCAACGACTTCCTGTTTTTGTTGGGGTAAATTATGGACAGCTATTTCCAAGGTGGCCAGTCCTTCAAACCAGGTTTTTTGATGGTGTAGTGACGAACGATCATAAACTTTTGGATTGAGCGAGTTTTGGCTGATGTTATTTAGAATAGTTGAATATTGCTGTTCTAATGTCATATTATGAATGAAATTAATTTAAATAGGTGTTGCGAATATGCTAATAATTAGCGTAAGGAAACTGGATTTATTGTTTATTTTGACTTAAAAAAAGCAAAAATCCCTGATTTCAGGGGTGCTATTAATTTGGGTCGTTATTACTTATCATTAGTGTCAAAACACGGGTGTCCAGTATCAAAACAATTGTCTAAGTAGCAACGTAATACTTCAAATCTATAACTTAAAACTTAATGCTAATAAATAGCCTAGATCTTGCTTGCAGAAACAGGGGCCCATTGACGCCGGTTGTTGATAACAAACAGTAGATTAAATTTTTTTAATTTAGAGGGTGATATATTGATTTTTTTATACACATCCCAATAAAAACGAAGAATATGGAAATATCAGAGGCGTGTGAAGAGCACGTAATTTTTTCAAAGGATTTGTTTACAACATTCTACCGTGAGACTTTTCCCTCGGTTGCTAAGTACATCAGTAAAAAAGGTGGAACATTGGAGCAGGCAAAAGATATATTTCAGGATGCGCTCGTAATATACTATGAGCAAATCGTATGTAATAGACACCTTATCAAAACTACCGCTCCAGCCTATATTTTCGGTGTTGTTAAACATCTTTGGAACCATCAATATAAGCTTGGACTTAACCATGAACCACTATCGGCTGATGTAGAAATGATGGATGAAGATACAAATAGACAAATGTCTGATGAACGTTTGCTGGCCTTGCTGACAAAAGTCGGAAACCGTTGTCTAAATTTGCTAAAAACTTTCTACTATGATAAAATCTCCATGGGAAAATTAGCCAAACAATTTGGCTTTAGCAGCGAACGTTCGGCAACTGTCCAGAAATTCAAATGTCTGGAAAAAGTTAGAGCTTTCATTAAAGAAAAATCGCTACACTATGAAGACTTCCTTGAATAATGTGTATTTACTCGATGCTTATTCACATAATGAGCTGGATACAGAAGCACGGTTGCTATTGGACGCGCGACTAATAATAGATTCAGCGCTAAAAGATGATTTCTTTTGGCAAGAGAAAACGTATAAGCTTATAAAAAAATATGGGCAACAGGAATTGCGTAAACAACTAAAAACGGTAGAGCACGATTTTTTTCATAATCCTAAACATAAAACCTTAATTCAGCGGATTAAACGCTATTTCCAATAGGTTGATAGGGGTTGGCCGGATTGAAAAACAGGAGAGAAAGAATTAGCCCATATGGAGGACGTTCTGCCGATTGCTAATTACACAACTAAAGACTAATAACAGATAAAATATGGATTTTAGAAAATTTGCTGTATCCCACTATGGGATGAGTGGGAATACCTTTGACCAATATGAAAGGTGGTTTAACCGGAATGTCTATGCTTCCATGACACCGTATATAACGGAGGAACGGCAGCTGAATGTAGCACAGATGGATGTATTTTCCAGGTTAATGATTGACCGTATTATCTTTTTAGGTGAAGCCGTAGATGATCGAGTGGCTAACATTATTCAGGCCCAATTGCTTTTTCTGCAATCAACCGACCCTCATAAAGATATTCAGCTGTATATCAACTGCCCGGGAGGTTCTGTCTATGCGGGGCTAGGGATTTACGATACCATGCAGTATATAACTCCGGATGTCGCTACAATCTGTACAGGTATAGCCCTTTCGTTTGGCGCTGTTCTTTTATGTGCCGGAACCGATAAAAAGAGGGCGGCGTTGAAGCATGCTCGGGTAATGATTCACCAACCTTCGGGAGGTATGCAAGGAACGGCAGCTGATTTGGAAATTAATGCACGCGAAATACTCAAACTTCAAAAAGAGCTTTATCAAATTATTGCCGACCATAGTGGCCAGTCTTATGAATGGGTACATACCTCTTCAAATCGCGACTATTGGATGACGGCGGAAGAGGCCAAAGGATATGGAATGATTGATGAAGTGTTAGGAAAGGTGATGTCTTGATACAGAAGCTAATGTTTATGAGCAAGCTTGCCTGGCCATCGGAAGGAGTACGCAAATAAAAAATCCTGCTAGCGGTTAACCTAGCAGGATCTCAGTTTAATATATATGGTTTAATATATATTCTATTGAACTCGACCGCTTTGACGGTCTTTCTTTCGACCTATGGCATAACCACCGGCCCCGCCGATAGCAGCGCCAATTGCCGCGCCTCGTAGGCGTTTATCCTTATCTATTAGCGCTCCCATAACGGCTCCTGCTCCTGCGCCAATTGCAGTCCCTTTGGCGGCGTCACTCCACCCTTTCTTTTGGGTACTGGCTGCCACAGGAGCCGTATTTGATTCACTAGCTTCGTAATACTGGCTCCCCTGTTCCGGCTCGCTATAACTTGTATTCCTCGCTGCCTGGGTCTCCATCTCTTGTGCTTGCAATTTCTCTTGCTCTAGTTGTTCTTTTTCAGCGATTTCTGCTCTTCGAAAGCTGTCCAATGCCAAACTGTCTTTCACTTGTTTAAGAGCCGCCGCTTTCGCTAAGGCTTCTTCCTTCGCACTATTATTGTTACATGCTGTAAAGCCGATACTGGCCATTAAGCATAAAGCGATGATCTTATTCATAATACTTTATTTGTTCAGTGTTTCTTATAACATGAATAGCATAGAAAAAATTATGCCAAAACTTTATGTAAGCATAATAATTTACGCTAAATAACATTAAATCAATAGTATATCTTATAAGGATAATGAAGGTGTTTATACGGTTTGTATAGTTTAACAAGCAAATCTTGAGGTACTTGTTTTCCAATTTAATTTTATACCTTTACCCCTCACTAAACCCGAATTGTTTTGACACTGGAAGCTTTTAAAGATACATTGATTTTGGATTATCCACCAAAAGAGCTTTCTGTTCACCTTCAAGCATTATGGTACGATGCAAAAGGAGAATGGAACTTAGCTCATGGTTTAATTGACCATCTGAATGACGCCAACTCCGCCCACGTACATGCTTATCTCCATCGAAAAGAGGGAGACTTATGGAACGCTGCGTATTGGTACAATCGTGCGAAACAAGTAATGCCCCAAAAAAGCTTAGATGAGGAATGGGAAGATCTTTTTTATCGATTGAACTAACAGTTGACCCTACTTAATTGCACCATAGGCGGCAAAGCATAAGTTTTTGTGAAGAACCTCAACATGGCGAAATCCCACTTTTTTCAAGAGATCAAGTTGAAAATTGAGAGAACGGGGGCTGTCTTCTTTTTCAATATAGTCGAGTACGTTATCCCTATAGTTTTCACCGCCCATATTAACCAAGTAATTACCAAAACGTTCATTGTATACAAGTTGTTGAATGGCGGTTGTTTCCTGAACAACAAGATCCGAAATCCACAAGCTACCACCTGGTTTCAATAGTTGATATAACTTTGTAAATACCTTTTCCCAATCTTTATCGTCACGTAAATGATGGAGTACAGCGGCAGCTATTATTGTACAATAATGGTTCTCTTCTAGTGCAACAGTGCGGACATCACCCTGAACGAGCGTTGTATTTCCTGTGTTAATTGCTGTAACACGCGCATATGCTCGGTCTAGCATCGGACGACTTAAATCCAACAAAGTGCAATCGAGAGGCGTCTTTTTAGATAAAAGCTTTAAGGTGTAGTTTCCGGCACCACAACCAATATCTAAAACTGTTTTTAAATTGGGAGAATGGGCGATTATGCTATCAACAATAAGCTCCATGCTAAAGGTAGCGTCAATGGTAGTGGCTTGACCAGTCTCTAAATTGGAAAAGCGTTCAACGTCTTGGTCGAAACGTGCTTTGATTTCTTGTACCGTGGATTTGCCTGAGAAGTTATTCATATAATGTTGTTTAGTAAGGCAAATCTATCAATCTGTTTTATGCTTTAAAAATACTATTTTTTATAATTATTGATACCTTTGAGGTATTATGGAGCTAAGGCATCTTGTATACTTTAAAACAGTCGCTGAACTTTTACATTTCAGTAAAGCAGCGGAACGTTTACACATTTCTCAACCACCGCTAACGAGGCAAATAAAAGAACTAGAGACAGAATTGGGTGTGCTACTGTTTCATCGAAATAATAAACGAGTTACCTTAACTGAAGCGGGACGTTACTTTTTAAATGAATGTGGAGAACTTATGCAGCGGCTTGAGCGAAGTAAGCAGCTGGTGAAACAAATACACGAATCGGTAAGCGGCGAGTTTCAGATCGGTTATATCAGTTCAACCCCATTAAGCGGCCTTGCTAAAATACTGCAACAATTACGAGTCGAATATCCATTGTTAAAAACGCGTCTATACGAACTTTCTACGGCAAAACAGATAAAAGCGCTAGAAGAAGGGAAGCTGGACGTCGGAATTCTTCGTGCACCCATTGACTCCATTCATCTAGCGGTAAAATCATTGTGGCAAGATCCCTTTGTACTTGTATGTGCTGATGATCATTTTGGTACACAAACGGAAGATTTAGCAAAGATTGATTTCATCTCTTATAATAGTCGTTATGCTCCGCACTATCATCAACAGTTTGTAGCTTGTTGCCACCGGATGGGCTTCGAACCGCAAGTCGTTCATGAATGTAATAATATGCACTCCATGCTGAGACTGGTGGAGCATGGACTTGGTATCGCTTTAGTTCCCGCGTCCATTAGAGGTCAGTACCCTTTTCTTCATGTAAAGTTTATTGAGTTAAAAGGTATCGCTGTGTATACAGAAATTGTTATGGCTTATCATCGCCGAACGGAACACCCCGCGTTGGAGAGCTTTAAAGAGTGCAGTAAGTTTTTAGCGGTCACTTAGCTGTTTATGAAGTTGTTGGACGAGAAACGTGGTAACGGTAGCACTAACAAGTCATTGAATGACTCGGTAAATGTTAACGGTGACTTTCCTGTCTTAACGAATCCCAGCGGCATGAGGGTTTGCTTTATAGCGGAATTTATAATATGTTTACGGCTGCTAAGCGATATAGAACAAAGGCAGAATCGGTTCGAAGCCGATTTACGGTTGAATAGAAGCGTAATATTCAGCAAATGTGTGGATCGAAATAATTTATAAATTCTATCATATACAATGGAAAGAAGAAGTTTTATCAAAAGTACCATGGCCCTTGGTGCTGGTTACTACTTAAGTAATAACTTTGCTTTTGCGCAGTCCGAGAATTTTCCGGAGGTAAGGGTGGCAGAAAATATGCGTAATTTTACCAGTGAAGCTGTTGAAAAGGTGATAAAAACTTTTCAGAATAAAGTGAAAAACAAGGAGCTTGCTTGGCTTTTCGGAAACTGTTTTCCTAACACCTTGGATACCACAGTGTTTTTTCAGTCGATCGACGGAATACCTGATACATACGTTATAACCGGGGATATCGACGCAATGTGGCTTAGGGATAGCAGTGCCCAAGTATGGCCATATTTAGCACTGGTGGAAGATGATAAACCATTGGCTGATCTTATCGCCGGCGTGATCAACAGACAAAGTCACTACATTTTAAAAGATCCATACGCTAATGCGTTTTACGACGATCCCGAAAAAGTTGGCGAGTGGGCAAAGGATAAAACTGATATGAAGCCAGGGGTACATGAACGCAAGTGGGAAATCGATTCGCTTTGCTATCCCATTCGTTTAGCGTATCACTACTGGAAAGCTACAAAAGACACCAAACCGTTTAATGATACGTGGAAACAGGCTATACAGAATATTCTAAAAACCTTTAAAGAACAACAACGAAAAGACGGAACAAGTCCTTATCATTTTGAAAGGGTAACAGGCCGTGCTACAGACACCCTACCTATGGACGGCTATGGATATCCGGTAAATCCTGTTGGACTAATCTGTTCATCGTTTCGTCCGAGTGACGATGCAACTGTACTTTCCTTTTTAATCCCGTCTAATTTCTTCGCTGTGGTCTCTTTGCGTCAGGCGGCAGAGATGTTAAAGGCGATTCATAACGATAACATTTTAGCCAAAGAGCTGACAACGCTTGCACAGGAAGTAGAAGACGCTTTAGCTAAACATGCAACTACGAAGCATCCAAAATATGGCGAAATATTCGTGTTTGAAACAGATGGTTACGGAGGACATTTATTAATGGATGATTCTAATATTCCGAGCCTTTTGTCCTTACCTTATTTGGGTGCGGTGAAAGCGGATGACCCACGTTATGTGAATACGCGTAAGTTTATTCTGTCTTCTGATAACCCTTTCTTTTATAAAGGAAGTGCAGGAGAAGGAGTGGGGGGACCACACATCGGTAAAGATATGATCTGGCCAATGAGTATTGTGATGCGTGCGTTGACGAGCTCTGATGACAAAGAGATTAAAGCCTGCATCCAAACACTACAAAAGTGCCATGGAGGCACTGGTTTCATGCACGAGTCGTACCACAAAGATGACCCGAAAAAATTCACCCGCTCGTGGTTCGCTTGGACAAACACTTTGTTTGGCGAATTGTTATGGGAAACCTTTGAGCGTAAAAAAAGCTTGTTGAGCTAAGGTTCAACTCTCTTTTTTTGTTGTAACTAAAATGTTTTAGTCGTTTCTGTAACAACTAAAACATTTTTAGTATACAATTAAATTACTTATTTTGGCATATCCCATTGTTAACTGTAATGTTCGATTTTAATAAAAAAAATGATTGGAAGGACGTAGGAGACGGAATCTTCCGGAAAATTCTGTCCTATAATAGCAAAATGATGATGGTTCGCGTACGTTTTGCAAAAGGAGCTATTGGTACCGTTCACCAGCATATCCACACACAATCTACTTTTGTTATCAGCGGGAAATTTGAGTTTAATATCGGAAATGAAAAGAAAGTCATCGAAGCAGGTGATACTTGTCTAATGCCATCAAATGTTTTACACGGCTGCAAATGTTTGGAAGAAGGTGAGTTACTGGATGTCTTTACGCCATTGAGGGAAGATTTTCTTTAAAAAGTTTCGTTATCCCCCTTTAATTTTTTGCTCATGATTTTGTCTTCCATTAAATATCCGGAACCGATGTCTATGTCTTCCGTCCCAATTAGTTCAAAACCTAATCGTGCATAAAATTTTTCCGCTTCATTGTGCTTGTTGACATTAAGTAATAATCTTTTATCGCCCTTGTTTAGCGCTATTTCTTCTACAGCCCTCATTAGTTTTTTTCCAACACCTTTGCCTTGTGCTTCCGGTAAGATGTAGATCTTATGGATTTTGGTTTGTAGCGCATTTTTGTAAGCTGATTCATAAGAAATAAAACCTAGACACTCGTTTTCTTCAGCTGCTAATAAAAAATGATGATTCAGTTCAGTCATTTGCCGTAATAACGATGTTGTACTATACATCATTTCGAGCATGTAACTTATTTGCTCAAAAGAAAGAATGCTACCGAAGGTTATCGGCCAAGTTTTATGAGCGATCTCTTGAATTATATGGATATCGTCGATTTTTGCTTTCGTAATATGTAACATGTGAGTCTTTTTCGCCCCGCAAAAATAAGTAAAATGCGGTTAATAGTCATATCTTAAAGAAACACCTGGTCGAAAGTAATCCGAATGTTAAATGCACGTTATCATTTCATTATGTTTTGTACTTTAACCGTTTTTCTTAATACTTTTTAATCCATAATTCTTTCTTTTATAAGATAATAAGATGTGGAAAGTTACAAAGTTTGCCATAACAGGTGGTGTTGGGTTCACTATAGACTTTTTGTTTACTTGGTTCTTTAGAGAACAGATCGGATTGAATCAGTATGCGGCCAACGGTATTGGTTTTTCGATGGCTGTGCTGAATAATTTTTACCTTAATAAATTTTGGACATTTAATAATAAAAGCAGTGTGAGCTTGCAATTCGGCTATTTTATTTTTTTCAGCTTGGTGGGATTAGCTTTAAACACGTTTCTTCTATTCTGTTTTGTTCATTACTGCAAGCTCAACTTCTATCTCAGCAAGTGCCTAGCTATCGGGTTGGTATTTATATGGAATTTTTTGGTAAATAATTTCATAACATTCAAAGATCAATAGACTTTTAAATAGTGTCAATGATGCATATATATCAGCGTGGATCGACTAATCTGGAAGAAAAAGCCTATTATATTGTAATATGGATTATCGCATTTATAAGCATTTTTAGTTTATTTGGAGGTGTGATGGAGCCGGATGGAGCGCTTTATGCATCCATTGCCAAAAATATGCTTCTTTATAATGATTGGTTGAATTTATATGTTAGGGGACAGGATTGGCTCGATAAACCACATCTTACTTTTTGGTTAGCTGCCAGCTCTTTTAAACTGCTGGGAATAAGTGGATTTGCTTATAAGCTTCCTTCTTTGCTCTTCGGGTGGCTTGGTTCTTATTACCTATATTTACTGGGGTCAAAACTTTATAAGAGAAGGATTGCCCTAATTGCAGTCGTTATGTTCATGACCGCCTTTCACGTTGTCATATCAAATTTTGATGTAAGAGCAGAGATTTACTTAACTACGTTTACCTTAGCGGCAGTTTTTCATTATTACATAGCTTATCGCTCGTTATCTTATCATGTCATTCCCGGTTCGTTCTTTTTGGCTTGCGGTATTATGGTAAAGGGCATTTTTGTAATCATTCCTGTTTTATCAGGTTTTATATGTTATTGGATAATTACCAAACAATATCGAGAATTCATCAAACTAAAATGGTGGCTCGCGCTTCTTTTAGTTGGCATTTTCATCCTACCCGAACTATACGCGCTGTACATTCAATTCGACATGCATCCTGAGAAAGTGATCTTTAATCAACAAAATGTTTCAGGTATCCGCTTTTTCCTTTGGGATAGTCAGTTTGGACGGTTTTTTAATACAGGGCCTATAAAAGGGAAGGGGGATGTCAGTTTTTTTCTCCATACTACTTTATGGGCCTTTTTACCTTGGAGCGTGATCTTTTATATAGCGGTGTTTAACAAGCTGAAGAAGCGGTCAATTATAGGAAAAAAGAAAGCGACTACTTTAATAATTAACAGCAATGCGCTCGTAGCTTTTCTTCTTTTTTCTTTTTCTGAGTTTCAATTGCCGCATTATATCATTATTGTTTTTCCTCATTTCGCACTCTTTACTGCTTCTTATTTATCTTCCTTGAAGCACAAGAAACTGAAAGCAATTTCTATCATACAACAGGTCATTTTTGTCTTAGTATTAGTGCTTTTAATCATGATTGCATTCGTGTTCGACGTGCCATTTAAGTTCTTATTTGTTGTTTTAGCTCTGCTTACCGGAACGATTGCCTATATCCTGTTTTTTCGGGTTAGTGTACGGAACTTAGTTTGTCTAAGTGCCGTGTCAGCGGTCATCTTTATGCTATTTGCTTATGCTTTTTTTTATCCGACTTTATTGCGTTATCAAGCGGGTATGGTCGCTGGTAGATGGTTGCAAAATCATCATCCAAATGGGCCAGTGAAAAGTTACCTTGGACATCGCTTTTCCTTCGATTTTTATGCACCTACTAAAGTGGAATATGTAGACGATATTTCCCAGCTTAAATCGAAAAGCGACAATAAGCAAATCGTTTTTCTTCCTACTACTAATGTACCCGATTTGACATCAAAATACCAGGTTAAGATACTCAAGAATTTCAGCGATTATCATATCACGAAATTGAAATGGGGTTTTCTCAATCACAAAACAAGGGAAAAGACGTTAACGAGCTTTTCCTTGGTGGAACTTCGCAAGATTCAGTAAGTTTGCTTTATGGATACCAATATGTTTGTAGAATTGACTGTTGTAAATGGCAATTACCCTTGGGACCTGCTAATGCTGGCAGATCCAAGTAAGTCAGCAATTGAAAAGTATCTATACGACAGCGATTGTTATATTGCCCGGTGTAATGAAGTTGTCATAGGTGTAGCGGTCATAAAATCACAAGATTCGGAAGTTTATGAACTTATGAATATAGCAGTTTTTCCTGCGTACCAAAATAGGGGATATGGGAGCCAAATTTTAAACTCGCTTATAGAAATTTTAAAAAATAAGCAAGCCAATGTATTGGAAGTAGGGACAGGGTCTTTTGGATATCAACTGAAATTCTATCAAAAATTTGGTTTTAGGGTAGACCAAATTAAAACAAACTTTTTCTTAGATAACTATAGTGAACCAATTTTTGAAGATGGGCTACAACATAAGGATATGTTAATACTGCGTTTAACGCTATAAAGGATGCCTACAATAGCGTAGGCATCCTTTATCTAAACAACCTTATCAATTGCTGCGGCCAATTTCCGATCTTTTTCAGTTATAACATTTCCTTGATCATGTGTTGAAAGCCAAATTTCAACTTTATTCCATTCGTTGGTCCATTTCGGATGATGGTTGGACGATTCTGCAAGCAAAGCTACCTTTGTCATAAAAGCAAAGGCATCCGAAAAGTCTTTAAACTCGAACCGTTTATATAAACTATTGTTTTCTTCTTTCCACATAATCAACGTTTTAGCTGATAAACAATCCGAATTGATGTTTTGTTTGGCTAATTACCACCCACCACCTAAAGATCGATATAGCTCTACCATCGCAACTAATTGAGCCTTTTTTATTTGTGCTAGTTCAAGTTCGCTTTGTAGCACATTACTTTGAGCGGTAATAACCTCAAGATAGTTTGCCATGCCTGTATTGAATAATAAGTCTGCATTGTGAATGGCGCTTTGTAGTTTATTAGTACGATTCAAGGCAATGGATTGCTTTTCTTGCAGCTTGTTGAGTGCAATCAGTGCATCGGAAACTTCTCCTACTGCGGTAATCACTGATTGTCTAAACTGGATAACGCTTTTCTCATGATTAATAGCGGCCAACTCGTAATTTGTTTTTAGCTGTCGCCGTTGTAAGATTGGTTGCGCAATTCCACCGGCAACTGTTCCAAAAACAGATGCTGGAATATTAAACCAATTACTCGCTTTAAAGGAGTTAACACCCGCTTGTGCACTAATCGTTAACGAGGGATACATACTTGCTCTTGCATACCGTTGGTTGGCACGTGCGGCCATAACGGCCAATTCTGCTTGCTTCACATCCGGCCGTCTACTTAGCAATAGGGAAGGGACGCCGGTATTGATTTTTTCCGGAATTTGGATATCGTCCAAGGTACTTTGCGTAGCTATACCTTCCGGTAGTTTACCACTTAAAATGCTCAGCGCGTTTTCCTGTATATTAATCTGTTGTTCAAAATCGGGAATCAATGACGCTGCCGCTAAGCGCTGTGCTTCTGCCTGTTCTAAGCCTAAAAGCGTAATCTCGCCTACATCGTATTGCTGTTTGATAATATTTAAGGTACTATCGTTCAAGGCAAGATTTTGCCGTGCAATTTTTAATTGTTCCTGCAACATAAGCAAGTTATAATAGCCCTGTGCTACATAAGAAACAATTTGTGTTTGAACCGCTTTTTTCGCCTCCTCTGTTTGCAGATAAGATGCAAGGGCTTCCGCTTTTTGGTTCTTTATTTTGCCCCATATATCAGCTTCCCATGAGAGTGCTAGCGTCGCATTATAATCCTCTATATGGTTAGTTTTCAGAAACTGATTCAAGCTGACGCCATTTAAGCTGTTGTTAGATGGATTGGTACTGTTGGCACCCACCTGTAGACTAACATTCGGTATATATCCAGCTTTTGCTTGCTTCAACGTAGCCTGCGCGGCATCGATATTTTTTATGGCCAACTGCAAGTCCATATTGTGGGCGATAGCCGTATCAATTAACGTCTGCAAAGTCACATCATTAAAAAAATCACGCCATGGAATGAAAGCTATACTGGTTGAATCATCCGATGGCACTTCAGCATTTCGGAAGTTGGCAGGGACGGGGGCTTCGGTTTGAATGGCCTTGTCCGTTGTTTTGCAGGCGAAGAAGAATGCCTGCAAAACAAGAATTATAAGGAGATTTGATTTACTGTTCATTGTTTAGAATATTGTTATCCTTTATGATTATTAACTTAAAGGAATGGTATCGGCTACTGCTTCCTTATTCTGCTGATCATTCGAGTCACGTGGTATGACGCTTGGCTTGCCCGATACTCGCTCTTGCAAAGCTTGGAAGACAATGAAGAGGACGGGAATAATAAAGAGTCCCAAGATAACGCCTGACAACATCCCGCCGGCCGCGCCGATACTGATTGAGTGATTTCCCTGAGCTGAAGGTCCATTCGCACTCATCATCGGTATCATACCGACTACGAAGGCTAGTGAGGTCATGATAATAGGCCTCAACCTTAATTGAGCAGCTTCTAAAGCTGCCTGGCCGATTGGTTTACCTGTTTTACGGCCTTGTACGGCGAACTCCACAATCAATATGGCGTTTTTGGCCAATAAACCGATAAGCATAACCAAAGCTACCTGTACATAAATATTGTTAGCGATACCAGTCATACCAATCGCTGCAAATACACCAAAAATACCTGTAGGAATCGATAAAATAACAGCTAGAGGAAGGATATAACTTTCATATTGGGCGGCAAGTAAGAAATATACAAACACCAAACATAAAAGGAAAATAATGGTAGACTGTCCTCCGGATGTTATTTCCTCTTTGGTCATCCCTGAAAACTCATAGGAAAAACCGGAAGGAAGATACTGTTTAGCCACTTCTTCTACTGCTCTAATAGCATCACCGGAACTGAAGCCGGGATTCGGCATAGCATTAATACCGATGGAATTAAATAAGTTGTAACGAGAAGCAGTTTCCGGTCCGTATACCCTGTTCAATTTAACCAAGGTATTAATCGGCACCATTTCACCCATTCTGTTCTTTACAAAAATTCCGTCCATAGATGAAGGTTCTGCTCTTTCAGTTTTATCGGCCTGAACCATAACACGGTAATATTTTCCAAATCGATTGAAGTCGGATGCCTGTGAGCTTCCGAAATAGGCCTGCATGGTTTGCAAGATATCTCTCGTGCTCACGCTTAATTGTTCGGCCTTTACATCGTCCACTTGCAGTTCATATTGTGGGTAATCGGCGCGGAAAGTAGTAAAGGCAACCATGATTTCCGGACGTTTCATCAACTCTCCGATAAAGGTTTGTCCTACTTGACCGAATTTGTCTAATTTGCCTCCTGTCCGGTCTTGTAGTACCATGTCCAAACCGTCAACATTACTGAAACCGGGAACGGTAGGAAAAGTAAATACGAAGAAGTTAGCACCTTTTATAGCAGCTAGTTTTTGACTAACTACGCCCATAATGTCATTGATATCCTTTACTTGTCCGCGCTCTTCATGGGGCTTTAACAAAATAAAAGCAACTCCTGAAGACGGACTTGTTGCTTGGGTTAAGATATTAAATCCTGAAATGATATTAAGCGTCTTTGTAAAGGGTGTATTTTGCAAGTGCTGCTCAGCTTCTTTCAAAGCATTTGTAGTACGTTCTAAAGAAGCACCTACAGGCATAGAAAGGGAGATGGCTATAAATCCTTGATCTTCTGAAGGTATAAATCCTGTAGGTGTTCTTCTAATCATGAAAATGGTTACTACCAAAAGCGCTGCTAAACCCGCCATACTAAACCATTTATAACGCACCAAAAAACGTAAACTACCAACGTAATTTTTCGTTAGTCTGTCAAAGCTAGTATTGAAGCCTACAAAGAATTTATCTTTGAAGCTTAGTTGTTGTTTCTTCTCTCCGTGATGAGTTGTATCCTTCAAGAAAAGCGCACATAAAGCAGGGCTAAGTGTTAAGGCATTAATTGCGGATAGCACGATAGCAATCGCTAATGTGAAGGCAAATTGCCTATAGAATACGCCGGTTGACCCCTCCATAAAACCAATAGGTAAAAATACCGCAGACATTACTAATGTAATCGATATGATGGCTCCCGTAATCTCACTCATCGCGGAGGTGGTGGCTATTTTGGGTGGTAAATGCTGGTGCTCCATTTTCGCATGGACAGCTTCTACCACTACAATCGCATCATCCACCACAATCCCGATTGCAAGCACCAGCGCAAAGAGTGTCAGTAGATTAATGGAGAAGCCGAATAACTGCATGAAGAAGAACGTTCCGATAATAGCTACCGGTACTGCAATAGCAGGAATAAGCGTCGATCTAAAATCCTGTAAGAAGATAAAAACCACTAAGAACACCAAAACAAACGCTTCGATCAGTGTATGTTTCACCTGATCGATGGATTGATCCAATGAATCCTTTGTGTTGTACAGTACCAAATACTTCACGCCTTTAGGAAAATCTTTTGCCGCTTTCTCCATAAATTCTTGAATGGCGATCTGTATTTCGTTGGCATTAGAGCCTGCCAATTGCATCACACCGATATTGAGGCCTGCTTTTCCGTTAATACGTGTATGGCTGGCATAAGTATATGCACCTAGTTCAATTCGTGCTACATCTTTAAGTCTGAGCACAGAACCATCTGCATTAGCGCGTATAATGATATTCTCATAATCGCTAGGTTGATTGAGCTTACCTTTATATTTTATAACGAATTCAAAGGCTTCGCTGCTACTTTCACCAAATTTTCCCGGTGCAGCTTCCACGTTCTTATCCTGTATAGCAGCCATCACTTCAGCGGGCGTCAGCTTGTAACTGGCCATTTGATTTGGATTCAGCCAAACACGCATCGAATAATCTTTACTACCACCGAATACTAAGGCCTGACCTACGCCAGGTATACGTTTTAATTCCGGGATAATATTGATCTGCGCATAGTTCGTCATAAACGTTTGGTCATAGGTCCCTTCATCCTCTGTATAAAGGTCTAACACCATGATTAAACTGTTCTGCTGCTTCGCCGTGGTAATACCTGCTTGAACAACTTCAGCCGGTAATTGACTGGTGGCCTGTGCAACCCTGTTTTGAACATTGACGGCTGCTTGATCCGGATCAGTACCTAGTTTAAAATATACGGTAATCATTAACGATCCGTCATTGCTGGCAGTTGAGCTCATGTAGCTCATATTTTCGACACCATTGATCGATTCTTCCAACGAAGGGGCCACTGCCCGAAGAACTGTTTCGGCATTGGCGCCGGGATAAAGGGCCGTTACCTGTACGGCAGGTGGAGCAATATCGGGAAACTGTTGCAAAGGGAGTTTCACAATCCCGATTATTCCAAGAATTACGAGTAGTATGGATATAACCGTAGCTAATACCGGTCTTTCAATAAATCTCTTTAACATGATTATTTGTTATATGCTGTTAACTTAAGACTGTCTGCACTCAATTTCTGAGGGGCGATCACTTGTCCCTCCTGTAATAAGTCCATGCCTTTGTATACAATGTTTTGGCCGTTTTTAAGGCCGCTTTTTACGAGATAGTTGGCACCGCTCTTACCTACCACCTGAATGGCCTGTTTGTTCACTTTGTTACTATCGTTCACGGTGTAGACGAAAATTTTATCCTGCATTTCCAAGGTCGCCATTTGTGGCACCAGCAATACTTTGGAATGCTGTTTACCTAATCGAATTTTACCGGTATTTCCTGAACGAAGTAATCCTTCTTTATTTGGGAAGGTCGCCCTTAAGGTAATAGCTCCCGTGTTTTTATCGAACTGGCCGTCTACCATATCGATTTTTCCTGGCTGCCCATAGGCTGTCTGATCAGATAATACAAGGGTTACAGGAGGCAAGTTCTTTATCTTTTCTTCCAATGTAACACCTTCGAAATTGTTTTTAAAGTCTACAAAATCGTTCTCGCCTAAAGCGAAATATACATGAAGCTCGTGGATATCGGATAATTCAGTAAGCGCCTGTGCATCCGCCGGACTTACCAAGCTTCCTTGTTTTTTTAACAAACGTCCGATGTAACCTTCAACAGGAGCGGTAATAAGCGTATATCCCAAATTAATTTTTGCGCTTTCTACCCCGGCCTTTGCTTGCTGTAAATTGGCTTTAGCACCATTTCTGGCAGCAATGGCTGTTTTCAATTGAAAATCTGCTAATACTTTGTTGTTGACTAATCTGGTTTTTTTCTCAACCTCGAGTTCTGCATTTTCCAAAGCGGCTTCTGCGGCATGAAGATTAGCTATGGCCTGATTCAATTGTTCACGATAAGGGCGATCGTTGATCTTAAATAGCGGTTGCCCCTTTTTCACTTTTGCACCTTCATCTACATAAATCGCGTCAAGCGTTCCTTCTACTTGAGGCCGTACCTCTACGTTGACGGTTCCTTCAATAGAAGCAGGATATTCCTGAAAAACGGTCTCTTCACCAGAATTAATAGTAATTACAGGCAACGATGGAGGAGGCGGAGCCCCTTGTTGTTGCTGTCCGGAAGAACAACTATATAAAAAAATAGATGATGCTATGATGGCAAGTCTATTTACGTTATTAAATAACTTAACAACGTTAAATAACGGGTTAAAAGTTTCAAACGTCATGGTGGAAAATAGATGTTTCATTTTATTTATATATGTATAATATTTACAAATGTCCGGAGAGTGCTTTCTCCTTTTTAACAGTGTTAAATGATTTACGATTGTTATTTAATGAGTAAAAAAAAAATTAATCGACTAACGATCGGGTTATGCCATATATGGCATCTTTAAGGACTTGTTGATTTGTTTCTTCTCCATTTCCTTTATTTACCATATTAATAGAAATCAAACCATGTATAATAGACCAATAGGTAAAATATTTTCTGCAAACCATGTCGTCATCAGGTTGTTTCGCTTTCATGATCTCTTTGATAACATCACTGATGAGTACCGCATGTGAGTCGAAACATCGAAACGTCTTTTCCATTTCGCAACATTGGGTTCCAACCCCGTACATAAGCTGATAAAGCTCTTTCTCCTCAAAAGCAAAATCCCAGTATGTTAGCCACATGGCTTCAATCTGTTTCTCTAAGTCAACTTCTTGATCCCTTGCTTCTCTTACCCTTTTTGCTAACATAAAATACCCTCTACCGGCAAGTTCTGTTAAGATAGCTTCTTTATTAGCAAAATATTCATATATCATTGGGGCTGTATACTCTATTATATCAGCGATTTTACGCATACTCAACGCTTGCCATCCTTCTTCTTTAACTATTTGGAGCGATGCGTCAAGAATTTTTACTCTATTTTCATCTTTCAACCGCTGAATACGCTCTTTACTTCCCATGTCTTAACCCCCTAAAGTTATTTAACAGTGTTAGGCAAACTTCGATATTATTTGTGAATTTTAATGACATGAAATTGTCATTAATTATAACGTGTTGATTTGTAGAGTATTTTAGCATATTTTTATAATATTAAACGAACAATTTTTACAAATCGTTTTTGATAGCGATTATCAAGTAGTGTTTCCGTTACACAACGTATCTTGCCTGAAGAGGCATGAATAAAACGTAGAGGTTCCCCTTTATCGGATATGACAATACCTATGTGACCTATTGACTTTACCTTTGGATTAGTACCTCTAAATAAAATGACATCACCGGCTTGCGCTTCAGTGAGTGGTACTTGTCTTCCCTTGCTGTTAAAAGCAGCTGAGCTACGAGGAACAAGAAAGTGGAAATTACTAAAAACATAATTGACAAAACCTGAACAATCAAAACCTTTTTGTGGGCTGCTACCGCCAAATCTATAAGGCACGCCCAAAAACTGTTTGGCAAAAGCTACGATAGCTGCGGGTGTTATTTCTTGGCGTGTGGTGTAAAAGGAGTAGACCGATTGTTTTTTATCACCTTGCCTTGCTTCAGAAGGAAGGCACAAAGAGAAACTTAGCAATATGGTTAGACAAAGAGGCTTGTTCATAATAACTAGCTAAATTGTAGCCTGTCATAAAAAACCTGTCTGTTATTTGTCAACACGTGCTGTATTTCTTCGCTAGTTCCCATAAAAGGTCCTGAACCTTGAATTTTGATTGTCGACATAGCCGCAGCAAATTTTCCGGATTCTTCCAACGTGCCTCCCTTAATTTTCTTGGATAAATAACCGGCCATATAGGTGTCTCCACATCCGGTAGCATCCGTTACTTGAGAAGGAACATATGCAGGAATGGTATAAAATGTATTTTCTTTGTAAAGAACCGATCCCAAACTGCCTAAGGTAATAACCACCTCTTTGACACCATGGTCGGCCAAAATTTTTGTGCCACTATAGATATCTGAGGTACCTGTAAGCGCTTCCATTTCAAATTCATTGGCTTTTAAAATATCTATGTGTGGAAGAGCCTCTTTCTTATCACGCCAGTCGGCATAGTAAACTTGGTAATTTCTTACGATGCGCAGATAACCCTGAACGTCCAGGGAAACCATTCCCTTTTTTGAAAGAAATTTGATGACTTCTACAGGGATATCATTCGTTAGTAAGGGGCCTAAGTGGAAAATCTTAGCCTCTACATCTACTAAGTGCTCAACCGTGAATGGATCGGCCTCCTGTAAGACTCGTTGCGTACGATGATCCTGATTTTCATTGTATATATTTTCAAAGTAAACAGTCTTTTTCGTCGGAACGGTTTTTATCGACAAACCTTTGTCTTGCAGCGCATCGACGATATACTTCTCTGAATCAGCCACGGCAGTAACCAATGAAAAGGCAATATCCATGTTCCTAATGGCATTTGAAAAGTAAAAGGAAGTTCCTCCTGGCATATTTTTGGCAGCATTGCTCGTAACAACCTTGTCTAAAGTAATATGCCCTATACAACAAATATCAAACATGTTTTTACACTCAAATTATTCGTATGGAATAGCATTCGACAAATTCCAAATGCTGACAAAGGTAATTATTCGCTAAAATAATCAGCTATTTTTTTGGTAAATAAGTTGACACGTAAATACAGCGGATGGGTGTAGCCATAAACGAACGACCGATTTCCGGTTTGTTTATTGGAAAAAAAACATTAGTTTCGTCCTAGATAAAGCCAAGGTTATAAACCATTTTGATGGTCTTCCTTAAATCCAAGCCTAACGAATCAAATTTGATGGAAGCAAAAAGTGACATGCAGCTGCTTGTTGGGATTCGAAACCGGAATTCAACCGCATTTGACGAATTGTTCCATAAGTATTACAAACTACTTTGTGGCTATGCTTATTTGTACCTGAAGGAAGAAGAGGAGTCGAAGGATATTGTACAAAATTTATTTATAGAACTATGGGAAAAGAAGCGTTTTGATAAGCTTAATGGCGATGTTAAAAGCTATCTCTATCGTGCAGTACGTAATAGGTGTTTGAACTATTTACGGAATACAGAAACAAGAGCTCGAAAACAATCAGACTATGAGAAACTGAGTGAAGACAATTACCAGATGCAAGATAAGGAAATGTTCGAGCAGATTTATAAAAAATTGGAAGCTAATCTGAACGACTTACCAAGGCAAAGAAAAGAGGCCATCAGCTTGGTTTATTTGCACGATAAGAAATACCAAGATGTTGCCGAAACAATGGGAATAAGTATTAATTCGTTGAAAACTCATTTAAAAATCGGCTTAAAAAATTTGCGTGAAAAACTAAAAAAAACTACTAAATATTAACCTGAATTTGTTTTATCCGTGTATTAGTAAAAAATGGTAAGCGAAGAATATATACGAAGGCTCTATGTGGAGAAAACAATGGGAGTAATCAGTGATGATGACGACCGTTGGTTACAGGAGGAGCTATTGCAACATCCGGAGAGCCTGGAATTATGGAAAAAGCTAGAAAATGATTTGGATACGAATGGCCTGAGGCTATTTACGGATAAAATAGATATTTCGAAAGACTTAGCTACAGTAAGAAGTCATTTAAGTGAGCAATCAATCTCGATTTCAAAAAGAAGAAGGTTGTCGTATGCCGCGACTGCCATTTTACTGCTGGCTGGTGGTATTTTTTTCTCTTTATATCTAGTTAATAAGGACAAGACGGATGCCGCTTTGTTAGTAAATGGCGGACAACAGAAAGCGGACACGAATCAGGTACAGTTATTGGTGGGCGACCAAGAAGAAGTGGTAACGTTGGATGATGGTCACACCATCTTGAATGTAGCAGGGCAACAAGTGCGGAAAGAAGGCGAAATGTTGATTTACAATAAAGATATCGCAGGCAGTAAAACAAATACTTTAGTGGTACCACCAACAAAAGACTATAAACTTGTACTGGCTGATGGTACAAAAGTTTGGCTAAA
This sequence comes from Olivibacter sp. LS-1, assembly GCF_008245145.1. GTDB lineage: Bacteria > Bacteroidota > Bacteroidia > Sphingobacteriales > Sphingobacteriaceae > Olivibacter > Olivibacter oleidegradans. The sequence goes on from NZ_CP041643.1 coordinate 2,870,901, forward strand.
TTCTTCATCCGAGTTAAAGTTTCCAATGACGTTCTCCGGAAATTCCAGGGAAGTCTATTTAAAAGGTGAGGCTTACTTCGAAATCGCCGAAAAGGCCGATCAGCCGTTTATTGTGCATACAGATAAAGCAAAGGTGAATGTGTTGGGCACCAAATTCAATTTAAATGCCTATGCTGAAGATCATGTCATAACGGCTCTTCTCCAAGGTAAGGTGCAAATGGAAAGCCCAAATGGTACTAGTTTATTACTTTCTCCCGGACTGAGCGGACGCTATAGTAAGAAGAGCGGTTTTTCACAGGAAAAATTTGATCCCCTTACTGTACTGAGTTGGAAAGAAGGTGTTTATTATTTTCATGGAACCACCTTGTTGGAAATCAGTGAAATGATCAATCGTTGGTTTGATTTACCGGTAAATTTTGAGAATGGTGAACTGAAACATATTCGTATTAGTGGTTTACTTGATAAGAAAGATCTAAAGGGCTTTTTGCATGATTTGAATACGACAGCGGGTGTGCGTGCTATGGTAATAGATGGTACCTTACATTTTAGACTTTAAACAATAGGCTTTACGCGATAAGCAGTAGGATAGATTACTTTATTACATTCAACTACTTCGCTACTTAACGATCTTCGAAGTGAAACGGGAGTTTGTTAATAGAGAATAGCTCTTATTTTCTGATCATTATTTCCAACTACCTACTCCCCATTAACACAAAAAATTAATTTTCTTTCACCCATTTTAAAATGCTTGGTGTGTTTATAGTGAATTAGCTAAAAACCATTATAGACATCAAACCATGTATCAAAAGAAAAATCAATTTAACCGATTTTGTCGATCTATAGCAAAAGGCTTGTTGATTGCAGGCCTGCTATTTCAGATGGAACTATTTGCGACCCCTTTATTGGCTCAATACAGGGTAAGCATTAAAAAGGAGAGCATCAGTCTAACCGATCTCTTTAACACGATCAGAAAACAGACGGGTTTAACCGTATTTTACAGTGAGGAAGTACTCAACGACAAAGAACGAGTATCGGTTAATTTTAACAATCTACCATTAGATGCGGTGTTAGAGAACCTTTTTAAAGACAGAGGAATTCAATATGAGATCAGAAGGAATAAGGTGATTGTATTGGAAAAGCAAAGTTCAGCAAATGGGCTTATGGCCACTTCCAAACAAGAACAGAATACCCTAAAAGGAAAAGTGCTTGATGAAAAAGGACAAGCTTTACCAGGTGTTTCTGTCCGAACAAAAGGTAGCCCATCGACAGGTACTTCTACGGATAGTGATGGCAACTTTGTGATCAGCGCTGCTTCGAACGCGACCCTGATTTTTTCGTATACGGGTTACGCCACACAGGAAATCAACGTCGCCGGTAAATCAACTATACGGGTTACCATGACACCGCGAGAGGCAGCTTTGGATGAGGTAGTGGTAGTCGGATATGGCACTGTTCGTAAAGGCGATTTAACCGGATCCGTTTCATCGGTAAAGTCAGAAGACATTACCGCCTTACCGTCAACCAATGCCATGCAAAGCTTAACGGGAAGAAGTGCAGGTGTGCAAGTAGTGCAAAGTTCAGGAGCACCTGGTGCCAGTATGAATATACGCATCCGTGGAGGCAATTCCTTATTGGGTAGTAATGAACCGCTTTACGTGGTGGACGGTTTTGCACTTTCAGGTAGTCCTACTATTCTTGATCCATCGGATATTGAATCGATGGAAGTATTGAAAGATGCGTCTGCAACGGCCATTTATGGTTCTCGAGGAGCAAATGGGGTGGTTATTATTACAACTAAAAGTGGAAAGAGAGATGTTAATCAGGTTACACTTAACAGTTATGTCGGATTTCAAAATGTGGTAAAAAAAATAGACCTTTTAAATGCCCGACAGTTTGCCGAAATCGCTAACGAACGGGCCCGTAATGATAATGCTGCTCCATATTTTACACAAGAGCAAATCAATAGTTTTGGTGAAGGGACCGATTGGCAGGATGCCATCTTTCGTACGGCTCCAATTCAAAATCACAGTCTCAATATCGCGGGCGGAAATGATAGGACCCGCTATTCAGTATCGGGAAGTTATTTCGGTCAGGATGGTATTGTTATCAACTCAGGATATAAAAGAGGGTCGCTGCGTTCCAATTTAGAGCAGGAGGTGTCTGACAAATTTAAAGTAAACTTAAGTACCATATTGAGTCGTACCATTAACAATGCCATCACAAATGATAATCAATCAAGAGGGTCCGGAGTAGTTTCCGCTGCTTTAGTCGCACCACCTACTGTGCCTGTTTATGACGAAAATGGCAATTATTCCAACGTGGTGCCTTATTCATTTAGCTCTAATGCTGCGGAGAATCCGGTAGCTTTAGCCAAAGAACGCGTAGACAGAACAACGGGAAGCGGCGTGTTAGCCAATCTCGGGCTACAATATACCTTTATGGAAGGGTTGACACTAAAAGTTTCTGCTGGTGTAGATTATGCCAATTCCAAAAGAGACTATTACTCTTCCCGCTTAATCAGGTCAACACCGGCAGGTAATGCTTCTACCAATTATTTCACAAGGACAAACTTCTTAAATGAGAATATTTTGAATTATGCAAAGACATTTAACGATCATTCCTTGGATTTAATGGCGGGTGTTACTTATCAATCAGAGGTGGCAAGTACGAACTCATCGGGAGCTAGTGGCTTTATTTCCGATATATTGCAAAATAATAACCTTGGATCAGGAACAGTCATTGCTACCCCTACATCCGGTATTGACGAATGGAAGTTGATTTCCGGTTTATTTCGGGCAAATTATGTTTATAAAAATAAGTATCTTTTAACTGCGAGTATAAGGGCAGACGGATCCTCTCGTTTTGGGGCCGGTAGTCAATGGGGTTATTTTCCTTCAGCGGCTTTTGGATGGCGATTGAAAGAAGAGGAATTTCTTAGCGATGTCAACAGTATTTCCAACTTAAAACTACGGGCCAGCTGGGGACAGTCGGGAAATACCGCAATCTCTCCCTATGGCTCGTTGAATGTGCTTTCCGGTTTTAATATTATTCTTGGAGATGCGTTGAACACAGGCTTTGCACCAGGAAATACCCGGCCGAATCCGGATTTAAAATGGGAAACTACCACACAAAGTAATATTGGCTTTGATTTGGGCTTATTTGACGAGCGTTTGCGCCTAACGGTTGATTACTATATAAAAAACACAAAAGACTTGTTAGCCAACGTCCCACAAGCAACCTCCACGGGTTATCAAAATCAAATGCAAAACATTGGTCGTATTCGAAACAAGGGTCTTGAATTCGAGTTGGGAGGCGATATATCCCGAGGAACCTTTAAATGGGACGCCTCTGTTAATTTTTCAGCTAATCGAAATAAGGTAATCGAACTAGCTAATCATGCGGATGTATTTGGATCCGGTTTATCTATTCCACTTAGTATTAGTCCCAATCTTATCCGGGAAGGTTATCCGGTGGGTGTTTTTTATGGGTTCTTGGAAGATGGCTTGAATGAACAGGGGCGTATACAATATAAGGACTTGGATGGCAATGGTGTAATTAACAATGAGGATAGAACAATCCTAGGCAATCCCAATCCCGATTTTATTTTTGGCTTCAATAACAACCTAAGCTATAAAAATTTTTCATTGAATATCTTTATTCAGGGAGTGCAAGGAGCCGATTTGTTCAACTTTAATCTGTCAAACCAGGCCAATTCTTTCAATTTCGGAGAAAACCAGATCGCGGATATATTAAATCGCTGGACACCTGAAAATCCAAATCCAAATGCACCATATCCAGCTATCAGCGTTGGTTCCAGCTTCCGGGAGTCAAACCGCTTTATAGAAGATGGTTCCTTTATTCGGTTTAAAAATATCCGGTTGGCTTATGATGTCCCGTTGAAAAGTAGCAAGATTAAATCTTTACAATTATATGTAAGCGGACAAAACTTAATTACCATCACCGACTATTCCTGGTATGATCCCGAAGTAAGTAGCCGAACAGCTAATTCGCCCACTACATTGGGTATAGACCAAACCAGTTACCCTGTGGCAAAAACCTATACCATGGGGCTGAAAGTAAGTTTTTAAATAACAAAATATTAAGGTTCCAACAAAAATTATGGAAAAAATGAAAAAGCTCTTATATATATTTTCGATCATTTTATTTGCTGCCTGCAGTAAAACTTTGGAAGAAGTTCCGATAGATCGACTTTCAGAAGAAAATTTTTATCAGACGGCCCAAGATGCTGAAACTGCCGTTAATGCAATTTATGCGCCATTTCGAGAATTGGGCTATTATGGAGGCTTTTATATGTTACTAACCGAAGCTTGCTCGGATTACGCGAACGGAAGAGGTTCTTTTGGACCTGTCAGTGAGTACAATGGTTTGGACGGTGCCAATATCGGTCGTGCAGAGACTATTTGGCGATTTGCTTATCAATCCATCTTAAGAGCAAATATTGTATTGGAAAGAGTGCCGGCTATTAATATGGATGAAAACAAGAAAAATCAGATACTGGCAGAAGCGCGATTCCTTCGGGCCTTGGCTTATTTTGATTTAGTTAGGAATTGGGGCGGGGTACCGTTAAGGCAATCTTCCAATGACCCAACAGATCTGCCTCGGAGTACCGAACAAGAAGTCTACGACTTCATTATAGCAGATTTAAATACAGGAATTGCGAATCTGCCTGCTGTAGCAACAATTCCTGGAAGACCGACCGTAGGGGCGGCAAAAACGCTGTTGGCCTATGTCTATTTAACGTTAGCGAATTGGGAACAGGCACGTAACCTTGCTAAGGAAGTAATGGATGAGGGAACATACCAATTGGTACCGGTTTCTACAGTCAACGACTTTGAAAAAGTTTTCGGTGCTGATGTAGTAACGAGTGCTGAAGACATCTTTTCTTTCAAATACTCTTCTTCCGGAGGCCTGGGTTTCCAATACCTCGTGTATATACATGGTGAGAACACACTTTACGCGCCATTTGGTTTCCGCACCATCTATGCGCGCGAAACCTTTCCGCTGATTGCCAATTGGTCGGATCGTGATTTGCGAAAAGAATTTAATCTGTATGATTCGTATATTCACCGGTCAACAGGAGCACTAGTCCAGCTGCCTGGCAATGAGCCCTATCAGTTTAGAAAGTTTAAGGACTTAGCTTCGGTGGCCGTTGACGCTAGTGCAAACGATATGCCCGTGCTACGCTATGCCGATGTACTATTAATTTATGCCGAAGCCGCAAATCAATTGGAGGGAGGTCCCTCTGCTGAAGCTTATGAAGCGTTGAATAAAGTTAAAAGACGTGCGTATGGGGTAGACGTCAATACACCCAATCCGCAGGTTGATTGGGCAGGATTAAATCAACAATCTTTCCGCGATGCTGTTTTTCAGGAAAGGGCATATGAATTTATGGTAGAAGGCAAGCGATGGAACGACTTAAAACGCTTGGGTAGAGACCAGGTTCGTGCAGTAATCCAATCGGCAAAAGGAAAAGCGATTAGCGACAGCCACTTTTTATGGCCAATTCCTAAAGTGGAAATGGATAATAATAATGCCCTAAATCCGAGTGACCAAAATCCCGGTTATTGATAGTAATAAATTATATGAAAATGATAAGAAATAGAAGTTCTTACTACCTCTTGGTATTACTGATTGCTTGCATTCAATTGCAGGCGCAAGCTAAGGATTATGATATTTGCATTTACGGCGGCACTTCTGCCGGTGTCGTCGCAGCCTACACAGCAGCTAAAGCCGGGAAATCGGTGGTGCTCGTTGAACCGGGAACGCGACTGGGCGGAATGAGTTCCGGTGGTTTAGGTTATACCGATATCGGTAATAAATATGTTGTAAAAGGTTTAGCGCTCGATTTTTATCGCAAGATCGGACAACACTATGGGAAATTCGAGCAGTGGATTTTTGAACCCAAAGTAGCTGATAGTATTTTTAGGGATTACATGCGAAAGGCTTCAATTGACATTGTTTACGAGCACGTTTTATCAGCGGTCGAAAAGAAAGTAACCCATATCGCGCAAATTTTGGTAGCACCAATAAAAGGCACTGATGGCCAGGAGCGCGCTATAAGCGCCCATGTGTTTATTGATTGTTCCTACGAAGGTGATTTAATGGCAAAATCCGGAGTTTCTTATCATGTAGGTCGAGAAGATAACCAGGTTTATGGCGAAACGCTTAATGGAGTACAGCTGATGGACGGCCATCAGTTTCCCGATGGGATTGATCCTTATCAAATTCCCGGTGATAAAAGTAGTGGACTCCTGTGGGGAATCAATGACGAAGTATTAAAAGCGAATGGAACCGGTGATAGAAAAGTACAAGCCTATAATTTTCGAATTTGTTTAACTAACAATCCTGCCAATCGGATAACCATTGAAAAACCACGTAATTATGATCCCAAACGATATGAATTATTGAAAAGGTGGAAAGAGAAATATCCTTGGAAGTCTTTAAATGACGTATTTATTTGGAGTAGAATGCCTAATAACAAAACCGATATAAATAATCGGAACGGTTTTTCTACAGACATGATCGGGATGAATTGGGATTATCCGGAAGCCGATTACGCGAGACGGCAGGAAATCATTCAGGCCCATGAAGATTATACCAAAGGGCTTCTGTATTTTGTCGGGCATGACCCATCGGTTCCTGAATTCATTCGGAATGAAATGCTAGCTTGGGGCTATCCGAAAGACGAGTATACGGAGCACGGGAACTGGAGTCCGCAACTTTATATACGGGAAGCAAGAAGAATGATCGGTGAAGTAGTGATGACACAACATCACTGCCAGGGGAGGGAGGTGGTAAAGGATGATATCGGCTATGCGGCTTACACGATGGATTCTCATAACTGTGATCGACTGGTGGTTAATGGTATGGTTAAAAACGAGGGAAATGTAGAAGTAGGTGGTTTTCCCCCCTTCCCAATTTCCTATCGCTCAATTGTTCCGAAAAAGACAGAAGTATCTAACCTCCTGGTACCTGTTTGCCTTTCTGCTAGCCATATCGCCTACGGGTCCATCCGAATGGAACCTGTTTTTATGGTACTAAGTCAGTCAGCCGCTTTTGCCGCCTGCTTGGCAATCGACGGAAAAAAAGCTATACAGGACGTTTCTGCTCACGAAATAAAGGCCTTATGGAAGAATAATCCTAAGGGTGATGGCCGTAAACCGGACATCTGGATCAATAGCATGGAGCGGAAAGATGTGCAGCTAACCGGCAAATGGGAAGAGGAAAAGCGAGGTGGTTTTGGATCGAGCTATTTGATTTCGACGGATAATAGTCAACGAAGTACGGCTCGCTTTAAGTCTTCCGACCTTAGTCCCGGAAACTACGACATTTATACTTATTTTCCGAAAATCGAAAATTCCAGTGCACAGCTCTTGTATACCGTGTTTGATGGTAAGCAAAAAACAGCGAAAACACTGAATTTAGCGGATATCAAAATTGAAGGACAGACTTCCGGCGAGTGGGTTTGGCTGGGTAATTATTCAATAAAAAACAGCGAAGCCAGCTACGTGGAGATCAGCAATGAAAAAGCCAGTGGAAAAATAGCAGCCAATAGTGTCCTGTTTGTTCCAAAGGAATAAATTTAGTCTTTGGCGGGCAGTATGATATGCTTGATTGTATTTATTTAAGTTCTATCTTTATCTTGAGTAAATATGATTGTCTATTTCCCATATGAACAAAGCTAATCAATTAGCTGTTAATGGTTTCCATGAGGCCTTTAAAGCTTGTTTTTTTATACTATTTATCTTCTTAGCGGTTACGGTAAGTGCGCAGAGCAGCTTGAGAACCGAGCGTTCCAGAAACGACTCGTCGTTGTTAGCAGATACTAATATGCTTTCTACCGGCGATTATTTGGAGGGCTTGGAACGTGTGTATGAAACCTTAAACAAGGTGCCTACCGTAACCGCCTCTTTTGGTCGTATTCCGGAAATAAAAAGTAAGCTGGCTGCGGATGACTCCACCATCAGTTTATTGAAACAACGTTTGTCTTTAAACGTTCGAACATTCAATCTGCAAAATTTGCAGATGTTCAGAACGCTATTGGATGAGATGACCGATAATGCAAATGGATACAATGACATTATCCTTTCGTATGATAAAGATTTAGATGGCATTAAAAAAGAAATAGCGGCGCTTAGAAAAGATACAGTCATTCGACAGATTTTTAGAACGAAGGCGCTTCGCGATTCTTTTAGTGTTCAAATAAAGGCGCTAAGATTAAAAAGGGTCGGAACTGATAGCATCATTCGAGCGGCCACAAACACGCTAAACGGCCTGCGCGCGCATGTAGCCACCAACGAACTGGCAATCCAAGAGCTCTTATACCAAACCAATGTGCAACTAAAGTCAATTGGTCCAAAGGCCTTTCTCAAAGAGAAACGTTATTTGTGGGAAAAGCGATCGAGTACAACGGATGCGAAGTATCCGGAGTTTAATCAAATGTTTGATAGTGAAAAGAAAATAAATACGTATTATTTCAAAAACACAAGAAGTAACCGGGTGCTCCTACTCTTTACGGGTTTATTATTCTTTGTATGGGTGTTTTATAACTTCAAAAGCGTTAAGAATCATGGGAAAATGGATATTTTGGAAGATCTTAATTTAAGGTTATTAACCCCAATTCCTATATTGTCTGCCTTTACCTTAATATTTGCCCTTGCACCTATTTTTGATTTACAGGCACCGGCCTTGTATTTAGAATTTACCCAATTTTTATTACTGATTATACTTACAACAGTATTTTTAAAAAGATTACCTCGAGAGACTTTGCTATCATGGGGCATATTTGTCATCTTGTTCATTGCGCTGTCTTTAGTGAGGTTATTGGGTGTTTCTTCTCAGGCACAACGATGGATGATTTTATTGATCAACTTAATGTCTACTGCCTTTGGTGTGATAGCGTTGCGTAAATTAAAGCCTATTGCGGGGAATTATCGCATATTGGTTATAGCTGGAACATTGTATATGCTATTTAATGGCTTAGCTATTATAGCCAATATGTTCGGAAGAACCACCCTTATGCAGATTTTTTATACAACCGGTGTATATGCGCTATTACATACGGTTGCCCTCATTGTAGTCGTACGTCTAATTACCGAAGCCTTTCTTTTGCAAATTAAAGCCAGTAGGATGCGTAAACGTTACGCCGATCACTTCGAATGGGAGGGGATTGCCAAAGAGTTTTCAACCATTATATCTTACCTTGCGGTTTTCATTTGGTTTGTATTGCTGACAGCTCACTTAGATATTCTGGAATTCTTTAGCGAAGTTATTGGTTCGTTTTTAAGCACACCACGCAAAATAGGGAGCTTCTCTTTTACCTTTGGCGGTGTTTTACTATTTCTTGGAATTATTTGGACGGCTAACTTTTTGCAGAAATATGTTGCCTACTTTTTTGGCGAAACAGGGGATGATACCATCGAAAATGCCAACGCAGAACACTCCAGGTTGCTGATTACCAGATTGGTATTGCTTATTGCCGGTTTTTTATTAGCAGTTGCAGCATCGGGTTTGCCAGTCGATAAAATCACCGTAGTGTTAGGTGCTTTAGGTGTGGGTATCGGCTTAGGCTTACAGAGCATAGTAAGCAATTTTGTTTCCGGGATTATTTTGATTTTTGATCGTACGATCCGCATTGGCGACGTTGTTGAATTAGGAAATCGAAAAGGAAAGGTAAAAGAAATAGGTATTCGTTCAAGCACTTTGTTAAGCGATGATGGCGCCGAAATTATCATACCAAACGGTGATATACTTTCTAATAATATCATCAACTGGACCCTAAGTAATAATAATATTCGCGTTAGCCTAACGGTAACTATTGCCAAACCATTTAATAAAGAGGAAATTGTAGAGATGATCAAAACCATCATTCTGGATAATGAACACGTGTTTAAGCGGAAAGCACCGAGCGTTATTATTAATCCGTTGAATGGAAAATGGTCAACAGTCAAAATATTCTTTTGGTGTAATCTCAATAATACAGACGCTCCCAAGAGTACGATCAGTGAGGCTATCTATCAGCAACTGGCAGAGAAGGAGATTGAAACACTTTAAATAAAAGTTAGTATGGGATAGGTTGCTTTTAGACGATACAACGTAAGTGGCGCCGGCATTTCTTTATTAAATACAGCCAGATAATTTGTTTTAATTTTAATAAAAAGATACTTTCGTTGATACTATGAGCAAATCGTTAGAAAATAAAGAATTTGGTGTCAAGCAGATTGCACGTTTGGCTAATGTTTCAATCGCTACTGTTGATCGTGTTTTGCACAATCGCAAGGGTGTATCGGAAGCAACCAAGAAGCGGATAAACGATATCATTAAAGAGTTCGATTATAAGCCAAATATTATTGCAAGTCGATTAGCATCAAAGAAAGTTTCAAAATATGCCGTGTTAATTCCTAGTTCTACAGAAACGGATTTCTGGGAGGCTCCGCTATCCGGTATTGATAGAGCCGCCAAAGCATTAAAACAATACGGCATTGTGGTATTGAAATTTTTTTTTGACCTTAATGATAAACAATCGTTCCTAAAGCAGGTCGATTTAATTCTCGAGGAAGCTGTCGACGGGCTATTAGTGGCACCATCATTTGTCGAAGAAGCAATACAATTAACCACACGCTGCAATGAACGCAAAATTCCCTATGTTTTTATCAATTCGGATGTACCCGGGCAGAACAGTGTCTGTTATATCGGGCCGCATCTCTTTTGTAGTGGCTATCAGGCAGCGCAATTGATGGATTTTGCCGTCAAAACGGGCAAAGTATTATTGATAAACGTATCAAAGGAACTCGATCAATACCACCACCTCCTTCGGAAAGAGGAGGGATTCCGCGCTTATTTTGAAAAAAATAACAAAAAGCTTCAAATCTTAAAGCTGGATATTAAACAAACAGATTCTTCTTCCATAGAAGATGCTTTAGATAAAGTTTTTAGCGAGCAGAAGGGGATAGAAGGCGTTTTTGTAACAAACTCCAGAGTCTCTGCTGTTGCCCATTATTTCGAACGGAAGAGCATTGTTAAGGTGCTCATCGGATATGATTTCTTAAAAGAAAATATTAAATACCTCGAATTAGGTATCATTCAATTTTTAATCTGTCAGAAGCCTGAGGAACAAGGTTATAGAGGTATTATGACACTCCATCGCTATACAGATCTGCACGAACGGCGAATTGAAGATCAATTTATGCCCATTGATATTGTAACCAAAGAGAATTATCGCTTCTACCATAATTAATAACCTTGAAATTTTTAAAAACAATTTGCATTTGAAATATCTTTTCGTAAATTGCGGTAACGTAACCGTTATTATAAACATTAGCTGAGTATATTTATTGGGAATAGAATAGAAGTTATAAGACAGCTTATTTTATCATTAAAAGTATTCGTGTACGTACACGTTGTATAAAAATAAATTATGAATAGTATTCCAAGAAGAGACTTTATCAAAAAGGCAGCTATTTCGAGCTTGTCAATCAGCCTGCTCAATCTTCCGCTGACTGGCAAAGCAAGTTTCAAAAATGTGAATGGAAAACGGGTAGGAATCATTGGTTTAGATACATCGCATAGTATTGCCTTTGCCAAAGCCTTAAATGCGGCTACACCGGATGCAGCATTAAAGGGCTATCGAATTATTGCTGCCTATCCTTATGGTAGTAGAGATATTGAAAGTAGCGCCAAAAGAATAGCCGGTTATACGCAAGAGATCAGCACATTAGGAATAGAAATTGTAGATTCTATTGCTGATTTATTGAAGAAGGTTGACCACGTATTATTGGAAACTAATGATGGTCGCCTGCATCTCGAGCAAGCTATTCCCGTCATCGATGCCGGAAAAACTCTTTTTATTGATAAACCCATGGCCGCTTCCTATCGCGATGCAAAGAAAATATTCGAATACGCGAGGAAAAAGCGAATTCCGGTATTTTCCGCTTCTTCTTTGCGTTATGCCGAGCATATTAAAGAAATAACGGAAGTGAAGTCGATTGGCGATGTCACGGGCGCAGATACCTATAGCCCTGCTACCTTGGAAGCCACACATCCTGACCTGTTTTGGTATGGCATACATGGCGTGGAAACGCTTTATGCCGTGATGGGAAGGGGATGTAAATCAGTTACCAGAACTTCTACACCAGACACTGACATCGTGGTAGGTACTTGGAGCGATGGACGTTTGGGAACTTTCAGAGGGATCCGAAAGGGAAAACGTGATTTTGGGGGGACTGCTTTTGGCACAACCGGAATCCAGTTAATTGGCCCATACAAAGGTTATCAACCCTTATTGGAAGAAATCGTGCAGTTCTTTGAAACAAAACGGCCCCCTGTTCAAGAAGAAGAGACACTGGAAATATTGGCCTTTATGGAAGCTGCTGATCTAAGTAAAAGCAGGGCAGGGGCCGCCGTCTTTCTGCATGAGATTATGCAATAAAATGAAGGCAATGGTAAAACGTGACTATAAGAGATGGATACTGGTGGGACTATATCTAGGCTTCGCATTTTCGTTAAATGCGCAGGAAACAACATTGTTTAATAGCCAAAAAGAAAAGATATGGAAAAAAATTGCTCCCTATTTTAGCCCACCACAAGAGTTTAAGGATAAACAAGATTCACTTCGACCACTCAACATCTTTTACAATGGCGATAGTGTATCCACCGTGCAAGACTTCTCAAAGCGCCAACTGGAAATAAAAAAGCGCTGGGATAGTCTGATGGGAAATTGGCCGGCCTTACTCAAGAAGCAACAACTGTCAATTATCGATACCAATGAAAAAGAAAGCTACTTTGAGTGTGAAGTGAAATTTTACTGGACGCCAACGGAGGAAACAACCGGCTATTTATTGGTGCCAAAAACCAAGGGAAAGAAGCCGGCAGTTATCACCGTATTTTATGAACCGGAAACGGCTATAGGTAAAGGAAAACCAAATCGTGATTTCGCTCTGCAGTTAACAAAAAGAGGCTTTATAACGTTATCTATTGGAACTTCAGCCACTTCAGAAAGAAAAGAATTTTCCCTGTTTTATCCGAATATAAAGCATGCGCAGGTACAACCTTTATCCATGTTGGCTTACGCAGCCGCTAATGCCTATTATGCATTGGCAAACTTTCCGGAGGTTTCATCCGATAAGATAGGTATTATGGGACATTCCTTTGGTGGTAAATGGGCCATGTTCGCTTCTTGCTTGTTCGATCGTTTTGCTTGCGCCGTATGGTCAGATCCGGGAATTTTATTTCAGCATGATCGTGAATCGATCAATTATTGGGAGCCGTGGTACCTGGGTTATCATCCAAAACCATGGCGAAAACGCGGCTTGATAAGTAAGGAAAATCCGGCTTTTGGATTATATCCCTGGCTTATTAAGAATGGATATAATCTGCATGAGTTGCATGCACTTATGGTACCGAGACCTTTCTTAGTACTAGGAGGTGCCGAGGATCCGCCGGACCGATGGCACACATTAAATCGGATCATAGCACTAAACCACAGGTTTGGCTATGATAATCGTGTCGCTATGCACAATAGGCCTACACATGAGCCGAATAACGAGGCAAATGAAATTGCTTACTTGTTCTTTGAATATTTCTTGAAATAAATAAAATCTTATATGTAAACCACAAACTCAGAAACTTAACCTTAAAACTTATGAGAAGAAAAAATTACGCTCTCTTTCTTAGCGTAGTATGGATGTTACTTCTTGGAGAAGAAGTAATGGCACGTACTCAGCAAACCAACAGGTTGAATAGGCAAGATTTTATTGATGTAGTCGGTAACGTAACCGCTTCCGATGGATCTCCGCTACCCGGGGTCAGTGTCAAGGTTAAAGGTGGGGTGGCAGGTACTTCAACCGATTTAGACGGCAAATTCCAACTCAGGCGTTTGACAGGGAAGGAGACACTCCTATTTACTTTTGTAGGATATAAGCCACAAGAAGTTAGTTTGCTGGGACGGCGATCTTTACAAGTTCGTTTGGAAGAGGACTTTACCAGCTTAGAGGAGATCGTAGTGATTGGTTATGGTACGCAATCGCGGAAAGAACTTACCGGTTCCGTATCTTCTGTTAAGGCTACTGAATTGCAGAAAGTGGCATCTGCTTCTTTTACAGGCGCTATCCAAGGCAAAGTCCCCGGGGTTACGATTAGTCAAACAACGGGTGCCCCGGGTGGTGCAACTTCCGTCCGCATTCGTGGTGTTGGTACGACTGGTGGGAATGAACCTTTATACGTAATTGATGGATTCCCAGTTGGCGGTGGCGGTATGACCGTCGGTGGAAGTACCGATCGAGTTGATGGAATGTCAATCGTAAATCCAAACGATATCGAATCGATTGAGATTTTAAAAGACGCGGCGGCTGCTTCTATATATGGCGCTAGAGCGGCAAATGGAGTAATATTAATTACGACCAAAAGAGGAAAGGAAGGGGTAACGACAGCTGAACTAAATGCATATGGTGGTTTGCAGCAACTGTGGAAGAAGCCACGGTTTTTAAATGCGGAAGAATTTGCCACCTTGGCTAACGAATTATATAGTAACTCGAATATGACCCCTAATCCCGAATGGGCTAATCCTGCTTCGTTCGGTAAGGGAACCGATTGGATTGAAGAGGTGTTCCGCACTGCTCCTTTACAGAACTACGATGTGAATGTAAGTGGCGGATCTCAAAAAGTGCAGGCGGCTCTTTCTTTAGGCTATCGGGATCAACAAGGGACTTTAATCGAAACATGGAGTAAGCGATATACGGGTAGAGCCAATGTGGATGTCAATGTGAGCAATAAACTAAAATTTGGAGGAACCTTGGCTTTTGCTTATACCCATAGTAAAGGGCAGCGCAATGAAGATTTTCGGCTGGGTATCTTTAACCTTGCACAACAATTTTACCCCACACTGGGTTTAAGAGACGTCGTTAACGGTTCTTCAGCCTATTATTCTACCCAAGGTGACAACCCCATTCTCCGCGCAGAGTCGATGGAAAACTTTCTGAAAAATATGCGGATGTATGGAAATGCCTATGGAGAATATGAAATCGTCAATGGCCTGAAATGGCGGACGAGCATTGGCATTGACGCCAATAATAATAGAAGCACCACTTGGGAACCTAAAGTTGAAAGAGGTCATTATCGCAACTTACAAGCTATTTTGGGAGAGACGTATACGCAGGGATTGAATTGGTTGATAGAAAATACCTTGTCATTTAATAAGGCCTTTAATGAGCATAATATTTCAGCGGTTATTGGTCAAACGGCACAAAAAAACACGAACGATTGGATCGGTGTAACGGCTAGAGATTTCCAGAACGAGAATCTTCAGATTATCAATGGTAGTGCCGAATTAGAACGCAGAGCCAATGGCACGGGATCCGTATATTCCTTGGCCTCTTACCTGGGCCGCATTAATTATACTTACCGAAATAAATATCTCTTCTCGGCAAGTATTCGCCGGGATGGCTCTTCTAATTTTGGTCCGAATCATAAATGGGGAAACTTTCCTTCTTTCTCGGCAGGATGGAATATTTCGGAAGAAACGTTCTTTAAGCAGATCAAAGCGATCAACTCATTGAAATTAAGGGCCAGTTGGGGACAGTTAGGAAACGACGCTATTGGCGCCTTTAGCTATGCGAGTACAATCGGATTGGGAAGAGTGGGCGATAATTATGTGCTAGGTCCGGATCAAGGCTTAGCGATTGGCGCAAGTATGATCCGCCCGGGAAATCAAAACCTAAAATGGGAAACGAGTGAGCAGATTAATATCGGACTTGATGCCTCCTTTTTAAATGATCACGCGTATCTGACCGCAGAGTATTATATTAAAGATACGAAGGATATGTTGGTAAGTTTACCGGTGTCGATGGAGGCAGGTTTTGAGAGCGCACCATCCGTAAATGGTGGAAAGGTTAGGAATAAGGGATTGGAATTACTACTGGGATATAATGGTAACAGCGGCGAATTTAAATACGATGTGAGCTTCAATTTGGCAACACTGAAAAATGAAGTATTATCATTGGGGACGGGTCGTCCTATCACTGGACCAACAGTCGGTTTTACGAGTATGAGCTCATCATACACCGAAGTTGGCGAGCCTATCGGATATTTTAGAGGATATATAGTAGATGGAATCTATCAACAGGATGAGGAAGTGAATAAAGCACTGCAGCCGAATGCACAGGCAGGCGATTTTAGATTTAGAGATGTAAATGGGGATGGTGTATTGTCTGATGCGGATCGTGTCAAGCTTGGAAGTCCTTGGCCGTCGTTAACATATGGTGCAAATATGGATTTTTCTTATAAAGGATTCGATTTGAATATTTTGTTACAGGGAGTTGCAGGGAATGAGATTTTTCATGTAAACAAATTTTCGACCTACCCGATTAAATACTTTGGAGGGAGTGGTGTCATTAATGCATCGGCGGAGGTTCTAAATCGATGGACACCCGAGAATGGCGGTAATACGGTTCCAAGATTGACTTATACCGATGCCAACGGAAATTATGCCAATGTTTCTTCTTTTTACATTGAAAAAGGAGATTTTCTTCGCCTACGCAATGTGACCTTGGGTTACAGCTTGCCTAGCGGTTTATTCGCCGATGAGGGTTTGATCAAACGGATTCGCGTTTATGTGAGCGCTCAAAACCTACTAACCTTTACACAATATTCCGGCTTCGACCCGGAAATCGGTAGTACGAGTCCATTGGCTTCGGGTGTTGACGACGGGGTATATCCTATACCAAGAACGTATATGTTAGGACTAAGAGTCGGACTTTAATGAATGACATGGAGTTACATACTAAAAATAAAAAAATGAAAACAACCTATATACTCGGTTTTTTAACCTTTTTCATTTTGATGTCTTGTGGCGATAAATTTCTATCCCTATCACCAAAAGATACATTAACAGAGGAAAACTTTTACCTTAACGAATCGGATGCACAGGCCGGTTTAAATGGCGCATATGGTATGTTACAGCGAGAGGAAACCTTTAGCAATGTAAGAGATGCAGCGGATGTTGAATGGGCAATTGCAGGTGATATGTACGAGATGGATGGAAGTGCTAACCGAATCGAACTACACACCTTGGCTTTTCCCGCAACCAATACAATTCTAAGAGATATGTATATGGGAGCTTACCTTGGTGTAAGTAGAGCAAATATAGTAATTAATAAGGTTAGCGCTATGGAAAATATCGCTGAAGAGTCCAAACAACTTATCTTGGGGCAAGCAAAGTTTTTACGAGCTTTATTTTATTATCGGCTGGTTACTTATTGGGGAGGTGTACCGCTAATTACTGAAATCCTAGATGCTTCTTCTAATTTGGAAGTATCTCGTGCAAGTGCCGAAGAGGTTTGGGCATTAATTGAATCGGATCTTTTGGCGGCAAAGACCGCTTTGCCGAAGACCTGGACAGGTAATAATGTTGGAAAAGCAACAACAGGATCGGCCCTGGCTTTGCTTATTAAAGCCGCTTTGTGGCAAGAAAAGTATGAAGATGTGGTTGGCTATGGGGAAGAGCTGATACAGTTAGGTGTTCACGGCTTGGTACCCAAGTTTAGAGATGTATTCAGCGAGGAAAACGAAAATAATGAAGAGATCCTATTTTCTACGCAGTTCAGACCTTCGCAAGATAGTGAAGGGAACAATTTAGTGAAGAGAACAGCACCCCGCGGTGCGCCTTCTGAATTTACCGGAGGAGCTGCCTGGAGCAATTTTGTACCACAGCAACACTGGGTAAATACATTTGAAAAGGATGATCAAGGCAAGATAAAAGATAAACGGTATTGGGACGTAATTATCGGTCCGGGAGAACCTCATCAAAATATGCCTGCTTTTGTGATGCCAAATGAAGTGCCGACAGGTTGGTCGAAAACGGGATATATTGTAACGAAGTATTGGGAAAAACCTACTATCAACAATTCGGGGATTAACGCACCGATCATGCGTTTTTCGGAAGCTTTATTGAATTATGCCGAGGCTCTCAACGAAATTGGAAGAACGTCGGATGCCATAGTACAAATTAATAAAGTCCGCGAACGAGCCGGGTTGGACCAGCTTTCGGCTGGTCTAGGAAAGGAAGAAACCCTAGATGCAATCTTTAAAGAAAGACGGGTGGAATTTATATGGGAACCGACGGGTGGATTTTCAGATCTCAATCGAAGAGGTCGTTTCATCGACTTTATAAGGAAGGAAAGACCGAATATTAACGACTTAAATGTTGATCAGAAACCTTGGTTACATACCCGACCCATTGTATTCCCGATTCCAAGAGAAGCATGGGATCGCAATAAAGCATTAGAACAAAACCCAAATTATACATTTTGAGTTAATCAATAACGGAGAGCGAAATTATGATGAATCAATTCAACAAATCCCGCCGATCTTTCCTGAAGTCGGCCGCAATCGGAACCTCGGCTATTACCTTTGGCGGCATCTTGCCAGGCTTTTCTGCGAAGAGTTATGCGAATATCGTAGGTGCAAATGAGAAGGTCCATGTCGCGATGATGGGGGTAAATGCAAGAGGGCTGGCATTAGCAAACAATTTTTCTAGTCAACCAAATTGTGAAGTAGTTTACATCTGCGATGTTGATCGAAGGGCAGCGGCTAAGTGTATCAGTCAAGTAGCTAAAAACCAATCCCGAGAGCCGAAAAGTCAAGGAGATTTCCGAAAGGTTTTAGATCGGAAAGAGGTAGATGCGATGGTCATTGCAACACCCGATCATTGGCATGCGCCTGCTGCTATTTTAGCTTCTAAAGCAGGAAAACATGTGTATTTGGAAAAGCCATGTAGCCATAATCCATACGAGGGTGAATTATTGGTGAAAGTTGCGGAAAAGTATAAAAATGTGGTTCAGATGGGGAATCAACGCCGATCGTGGCCAAATGTAGCTGCGGGAATTTCAGACTTACATAACGGCATTATCGGAAAACCTTATTTTGCAAAAACTTGGTATACCAATAATCGACCCTCGATTGGTATCGGTAAGAAAGTTGCCGTACCCGAATGGCTGAATTTTGATCTTTGGCAGGGCCCGGCACCTCGGAAAGAATATAAGGACAATATATTGCACTATAATTGGCATTGGTTTTGGCACTGGGGTACCGGAGAAGCACTAAATAATGGTACGCATATGGTTGATTTGGCGCGTTGGGGACTGAAAGTTGATTATCCAACCAAAGTGACTTCCGCTGGAGGAAGATATCGTTATCAAGACGATTGGGAAACGCCTGACACGCAAGTGATAGCCTTGGAATTTGGCGAACAAGGTACCATTACATGGGAGGGAAGGAGCTGTAATGGACGCACCATAGAAGGAGCAAGCGTGGGTGTCATTTTTTATGGTGAAAATGGTGCTTTACAAATCAATGGTGATAATGGTTATGCCGTTTATGATCTTCAGAATAAGTTAGTAAAGGAAGTAAAAAACAGCAAGGAAATCGATACGAGAAATCTTACAAATCCTTCGCAGGCTCTCGATGCACTGCACATTCAGAATTTTTTTGATGCAATAAAGAAGGGAACGGATTTAAATGCAGATATAGTAAGTGGACACAAAAGTACCCTGCTGGTGCAACTGGGAAATATCGCGCAGCGTGCAGGTGGCCTGTTAAAAACGGACCCTACCAATGGGCATATTTTAGCGAATGAAGAAGCGCTTCAATTCTGGAAACGAAGCTATGAAGCAGGCTGGGAGCCTACGCTGGATTAAATATTTAAGGACCGGCAGATATATTGCCTATTGCAGAAAGATTATAAAGACAAACAATGAAAACAGTAACTGTAAGTACGTTGACCAAGAAAGATACCACGATTTCCATTCTGATTATTGGTTTAATGTTTTTTATATTTGGTTTCGTTTCCTGGGTAAATGCGATCCTTATTCCTTATTTTAAGATTGCCTGCGAGCTTACGCATTTTCAATCATATTTAGTAGCCTTCGCGTTTTACATCGCCTATTTTGTCATGTCGGTACCCGCTTCCTATTTATTGAAAGCCCTGGGTTTCAAAAAAGGCATGATGGTCGGCTTTTTTGCGATGGCTTTGGGAGCGCTGATATTTGTGCCTGCAGCCCTCAGTAGAACCTATGGCATCTTCTTGTTAGGCTTATTTACGATCGGTATCGGCCTGGCCATTTTGCAAACGGCAGCGAATCCTTACATCACGATCTTGGGGCCAAAAGAACGGGCCGCTCAACGCATCAGTATCATGGGGATTTGTAACAAAGGCGCCGGAATATTAGCGCCGATTTTATTTGCTGCCGTTATTTTGAAACCAACAGATCAGGCCTTATTTGAACAGTTAACACATATGGGAGTTGCCGAACGAGCGCAAGAGCTGGATGAGCTGATACGAAGGGTTATTGCCCCGTACACGGTTCTTGGAATAACGCTTGTTTTAATTGGTTTGGGCGTGCGGTACTCGCCACTTCCTGAAATCAATACGGAAGAAGAGGATGAGCAGGTAGCAGCGGCGAATAGTGATAAACATAGCATTTTTCAATTTCCGCATCTAATTTTGGGCGCTGTGGCTATATTTATCCATGTCGGCACGCAGGTAATTGCAATAGATACGATCATTAATTATGCAGGCTCTATGGATATTCCCTTGTTGGAGGCGAAAGTTTTCCCATCTTATACCTTATTTGTCACCATCTGTGGTTATTGCTTAGGCATTATCTGTATTCCCCGGTGGATCAGCCAGGTGAATGCATTACGCATTTGCACCCTTCTTGGAGCTGCCTTAACACTCTTAATAATTTTTGCTCGGGGAAATGTGTCTATATTAGGCCATCATACCGACATATCGATATGGTTTGTCGTGCTATTAGGCTTCGGCAATTCCTTGATATGGGCCGGGATATGGCCATTGGCACTCGATGGATTAGGGCGATTCACTAAATTAGGCGGTTCTTTATTGATTATGGGCCTCTGTGGTAACGCTATTTTGCCCTTAGCTTACGGTTATTTTGCCGATGCTTTTAATCTTCGAATGGCTTATTGGGTCTTATTTCCTTGTTATTTATATCTTATTTATTACGCAGCATATGGACATAAAATTAGAAAGTGGTTTTAACTTAAAGGCCGGTGTATCGGCATAATTTTATATGACAGAAAAAACAATAAAAATTTATAGTGCAAAATTGATTAGCCCGCAACGAGTGATAGACCAAGCGATTGTGCTTATTAAAAATGGGAAAATTGCGGATATATTGGAGGAAGATATAGAAATACCGAATGCGATTCATATAGATGCAAAAGGCAAATATCTTTCGCCAGGGTTTATCGACTTGCATATTCATGGTGGTGGTGGTGCAGATTTTATGGACGGTGAAGTAGAAGCCTTTCTCAAAGTAGCAGAAACGCACGTGAAATTTGGTACGACGGCGATGGTTGCGACAAGCTTGACAAGTGATAAGGCAAATCTCCTGAATACATTGAAGGTTTATGAAGAAGCACATCTCAAAAATAAACGTGGTGCGGCATTTTTAGGTTTACATATTGAAGGCCCTTATTTTTCGATGAATCAGCGGGGAGCCCAAGATCCGCGGTACATTCGAGATCCTGATCCCGATGAGTATCGCGAAATTGTGCAATCATCTAATGCGATCGTCCGCTGGAGTGCCGCACCTGAAAGAAAAGGAGCCATCGAATTCGGCCGTTATCTTCGGCAACATAATATTATTCCATCGGTTGCCCATACAGATGCGATTTATGAAGAGGTAGTGGAAGCCTTTGAAAATGGATACACCTTGGCGACCCATCTATACTCTGCAATGTCAAGTGTGACACGGAAGAATGCCTTTCGCTATGCAGGTGTAATAGAAGCTGCCTTTCTGATTGATGAAATGGATGTCGAGATCATCGCCGACGGTGTACATCTTCCCGCACCTTTGTTGAAATTAGTTTACAAGATTAAGGGTCCCGACAGGATTGCTTTGATCACGGATGCAATGCGTGGAGCTGCTATGCCTCCCGGCCCTAGTATTTTAGGTAGTAAAGAAAATGGTTTAGCGGTTATTGTTGAAGATGATGTGGCTAAGTTGCCGGATAGAAGTTCATTCGCAGGTAGCGTCGCAACTGCTGATCGTTTACTCCGAACCATGGTGAACGTAGCGGAGGTACCTTTAGTGGAAGCGGTAAAAATGTTAAGCTATACACCTGCACGCATTATGAATGTGTTGGATCGAAAGGGGTCGATCAGCGTAGGGAAAGATGCAGACCTGGTAATTTTTGATGCCGATTTTAATATTCATTATACCCTTGTTAACGGCGTGGTTCTTTACGAAAGAACCTAATCTATCTTGTTTAACAAAAAGGCGATCAAAGATTGCCTTTTTGCCATTCTTCAACAGCATAATTAGCGGCACGTGCGGTAAGCGCCATATAAGTCAATGATGGATTTTGATTGCCTGTGGAAGTCATACAGGCACCGTCCGTAACGAATACGTTTTTGCAATGATGTAATTGATTCCATTTATTTAACAAGGATGTGTCCGGGTCGTTCCCCATGCGTACACCTCCCATTTCATGCACTTCAAGTCCCGGATTGCGATTACCAACCTCTTTTTGGTCTGCTGTCTTTATATTTTTACAGCCAGCTTTTTCTAACATAGCAGCACCCTCTCGCAGAAAGTCGCGCATCAACTTTTCATCATTTTCTGTATAATCAATGGAAGTGATTAACAATGGTACACCCCACTGATCTTTCGTTGTTGTACTTAATCGAATATGATTGTCGTAAATCGGCACCGTTTCTCCCTGCATCATCATAGATATCGTCCATTGGCCAGCTTCGGTGAGGCTATCTTTTAAGTGCTGACCAATCCCATTTGCCGACTTATTCCAACTTGATCGACTGGCATTGAAGGCAATCATATAGCCTCTTAAAAAATCAGTTTCCTGTTGGTAAACGTTTCTAAAAGAGGGCATAAAAACCTGTGTTGGCCTTCTACCATAATAATAACGGTCTTCAAAGCCCTCCATCGTCGCCGTTATTCTTCCTCGGTAGTTATGGAAGGCGATATACCTACCCATGAGACTATTAAGATTTCCTAAACCTTTCGGGAATTTACTTGATTTGGAATTCAATAAAATAAGATTGCTGTTCAAGGTAGATCCATTCACAAATATTATATGGGCATTATAGATCGTTTCCTTCTTCGTAATCGTATCAACGGTTCTTACGCCGGTAGCTCTTCCCAACTTTTCGTCGTAAATAATGGAATGGACAACGGTATTTGGCTGGATGGTCAAATTTCCCGTTTTCTCAGCCCAGGGAAGGGTAGAGGCATTGGAGCTGAAATAGGCACCGAATGGACACCCCCTTTGACAAAGTGATCGGGCCATACAGGTTGCTCTTCCCTGTCGTAGATGGATGTCTTCCGGTTTTGTAATATGGGCACATCGTCCTATAATTACGGGTCGATCCGGAAATTCTTGTTTAATTTTATCCTTAATATGCAGTTCCACTGCATTCATTTCGAAAGGCGGAAGGACCTCGCTGTCAGGCAAGTTCTCCAAGCCGTCTCTATTGCCCGAAACGCCAATAAATTTTTCGACATAACTGTACCAAGGCGCAAGGTCAGCGTACCGAATAGGCCAATCCGTTGCAAAACCATCCCGTTTGGGCGCCTCAAATTCGTAATCGCTCCAGCGCTGCGTTTGCCTTGCCCATAACAAAGATTTACCGCCCACCTGATAACCTCTAATCCAATCAAATGGCTTTTCTTGAATGTAAGGGTGGAGGTCGTCACGAATGTAAAAATGTTCGGTCGACTCATCAAAAGCATAATGTTTGCTGATAATCGGATTATCTTCAACCATTTGTCGCGTCTTGTTATTATGGTGCTTAAATTGCCACGGATCCAGCATAGCCGTTGGATAATCCTTTACGTGTTTAACCATCCGCCCCCTTTCTATTACCAATGTCTTTAGTCCTTTTTCACAAAGTTCCTTGGCTGCCCAGCCTCCGCTTATACCGGAGCCTATTACGATGGCATCGAATGTGTATTCTCCTGTATCCATACGTGTATCCATGTTAATGGTTCACTCTCTCCTTTTTAATATCGTCTTTGCTTATTTGCTTTCCTTTAGACGCAAACTTCTTTCGTACATAACTTAATACAATCGCTAAATCCTTGTCATTAAGAAAGGAAAAGCTCGGCATTTCATTTTTTCCGTGTAATATCAAGCGAATGAATTCGGCTGTTTCTCCTTCAACTACTTTGTTATGCAGAAGCGAAGGGTAGGTCCCCGTAAGACCACGACCATTGGGTTTATGGCATGAGGCGCAGTAATTCGTATAGAGTATTTCTCCCTCACTTCGCATCTCTTTAGTATTACTTGCGATTTTTGCTTTTAATACAAGGTTGGCAGTTGATATGCTTTTGTCTACTTTCTTGATTTGTAAAATGCGATCATCATTTTCTTCTGCAAATCCATTGGGATTCCAATCACGATTACTGGTGGCCATATACACTGTTCCGTCAGGGGACGCGTATACGGCGCGGATGCGACCGAAGGTGCGTTCAAAAAAATGATAAACCGTATCGGCCTTCGTCCCTTCTTTGTTTAACGGAAGCGCATATAGGCTATTACCCTTTAGGGTTGCCAATAGCAATGTATTTTTCCATTCGGGAATTTCAGCTGATGCGTAATAAGCTAAACCTGCGGGTGCGATGGTCGGTGTCCAAGCATGTAAGGGCGGTGCTAATATAGAATCCTGGGCAAATAATCGTTCTTCTTGGCTGTCGACGTATCCGGCTATTTTAGGCCAGCCATAGTTGCCACCCCTTTGGATAATATTGACCTCATCGTCTGTGGCATCACCATGGTCGGAATTATATAAGATCCCCTTGGGACTAAAAACAAGTCCCTGTGGGTTTCGTAAACCCCAAGCCCATACTGCGTTGTTTGGAAACGGGTTATCTGAAGGAATGCTTCCATCTATATTAAAGCGCAGTATCTTCCCATTTGGAGAGGCTAAATTTTGCGCATTCTCATTTTGTGCGCCGTCGCCCGTGGCTATGATCAATTTACCGTCCGGAGCTATAGCTACTCGGGCCCCAAAATGGCCTTTCCATGCCGGATATTCCAATATCGTTAAGGGGTGAACCAATGTATCTGTTTCATAGGTGTAGCGAACCACCCTTGAAACATGAACTTGATCACTTTTACGCGCAGAATAGGCAATAAAAACATAAGGAGTTTCGGACATATTTGGATGTGTTACCATTCCCAATAATCCAGCGGTCCGTTCACGGTAAAGGTTCGGTAGCGTAAGAAGTGTTTTGATATGACCTGATTTAGCATCTATCTTGTTAACTTTTCCTGATTGCTCTGTAAACCAAATTTCATCGTCGGGTCCGCTGGTAATTTCCCACGGTACATCTAAGTGACTCGCTACAATATTTACACTTACATAGGTTGAATCCAGCAGGAAAATAGGTG
This sequence comes from Olivibacter sp. LS-1, assembly GCF_008245145.1. Lineage (GTDB taxonomy): Bacteria > Bacteroidota > Bacteroidia > Sphingobacteriales > Sphingobacteriaceae > Olivibacter > Olivibacter oleidegradans. Next base: position 2,896,350 of record NZ_CP041643.1, read on the forward strand.
CTTCTTCCTCTTGTTTATCTGTATGCTTACAGGTAAAAAAAAGAAATATACCGTAAATAATGAGTAGCCACGCAATGCATTTTTTTTTCATCTTATCTGTTCATAATTTAAATTTCGATAGCTTTTTGCCAGGAATGCGCAATTAGCCAGGCACCTGCTACCGTCGGATGAACACCATCCCATGACCAATGATTATCAGGAGCAATCTTACGCGCCTCATTAAATATCGCTTGATAGGGTATAAAAGCAGCCTTAAATTGTTGTGCTAATTCTTTGACAATTGATTGGTAGCTGGCAAACTCAGGATGCAGTGCCTCATACGGACTTCCTTTGAAGCCAGGCTGATACCATGGCTCGCCGATAATTAACTTGACTTGCGGTAAGCGGGCTTTAGTTGCTTTCAAAAGTTGCTCATAGGATTGGCGGAAGTCGCGAGTGGTTCCTTGGTAGCCTTTGGTTTTTGTATGCCAGAAATCATTAACACCAACCAATATGCTTAATACGTTTGGTTTTAATTTTAGGCAGTCTTCTTCCCACCTTTCAGCTAACTGATACACCTTATTGCCACTTATACCGCGGTTGTAAAAGACCATTGGTTTATCAGGATGATCAAATTGAAGTTGAGAAGTAACCAAGAATGCATATCCCGAACCGAGTGCCAGGGGATTATTCATCGAATGATCATTTCTTTTTCTTCCGGCATCGGTAATCGAATCTCCCTGAAAAAGTATGATATCATCTCTTTGAAGCTGAATGCTGGAGGAATTATCGATTAATTGGTTAGCTTTGCATAAGGCATCGGCTATCGGCAGTGTCGTAAGTAAACTAAGTGATGCTTTCTTTAGGAATGAACGTCGGGAAGCTGTAATTTCTTTTTTCATGATCGCGATGGTTGATGAGTATAAACTTAAAGATGATAGGGTTTCCTATAAGCGTAGTGCAGGTATTTATTCGCTTCTTCGTGATTCGTGAAGACTTCCTTTTGCGGATCCCAGGTTAATTGTTGCTTCTTTTCCAATGCGATATTAGCCAAATGTGCAAATACCGTAGAGTAATGCCCTTCCTGTAGTGGACAACAAGGCTCCTTTCTTGTTTGTACACTATGTAGAAAATCGCTTACCATGTTTTCGGTAATATCTAATGAATACCCTTTCGGAAGATTTGCTTGTGTTAAGTCAAATGACTCATCTTCTAGGTAATGATCCCATTTCTGAAATTGTCCTTCGGTAGTATGGTAAATTCGATAACCCCGATCACTAACGTACATCGTTCCATTCGTACCTCTGAATTCCAGTTCGCCATAAGGAAAAGGTTTGCCACTTGATCCTTCGTAAATACCTAAGACAGCTAATGTGCCTTTTGATAACTCAAAGCAGATTTGCATGGTATCCGGAATGGTACGGTCGTCATCAACAACAAAATTACCTCCCATGGCTGAGACGGCGATGGGGGCGGTTTCCCCTAACATCCAACGCATCAAGTCTGCATAATGCACACCCCAATTGGCCATTTGACTCGAATAGTCGCTCCACCACCTAAATTTATAGGGTGCAATATTATATTGGTAGGGCCGATAGGCCCGGGGACCAAGCCATAAATCCCAGTCAAAATCGGATGGTGGGATTTCCGGTTTTTGCTTCCCGATGCCTCGGGGGAATAAATTATTAAAGGTGTAGGAACGTGTTAAGGTAATTTTTCCCAAGCGACCCGATTGCACAATCTCAGCCGCTTTTTGATGTACGATAGAGGCTCTCCGATGCAGACCAACACTGACAATACGATCGCTCTGCCTTTGGGCCTCCAGCATTTTCTGTCCTTCATAAACCGTCATACCTAAGGGCTTTTCAATATAAACATCTTTTCCTGCTTTGATCGCGTCGATGGTTTGCAGGGCATGCCAATGATCCGGTGTAGCAATACATACAGCATCCACATTTTTGTCTGCCAATAGATCCTTATAATTTTTATAGCGTTTCACCTGCATAGGGAATTGTTCGCCCATTTGCGGTATTCTTGCCCCATTCTCTTCTTTAAATCGCTGATTAACTCGACTATCATCTCGGGTTAAGTAGGGTTCATAAATATCGCACAGGGCTACAACTTCACAATTTGCTTGCTTCATAAAGCTACGCAGTAATTGTGTCCCTCTATTTCCAACGCCAATAAAGCCCATTTTTACTTTTTTGGTATTAGCCAGCGAGGGGATTGATAGATTCATCAACCCGGCTACGGTTGCTAAGGTAGCTGTGTCTTTTAGGAAAGATCTTCTGGATGTTTGCTTTTCCATATGTCAAGTTGTTATTTGAACGTTTAATGAGATGTATACATAAAGCGTGCGTTTAAAGCAGAGAACTATAATGTTCAGCGCTTTCAAAAATACCACCACTTGTTGCATAGAAATCTTCATTTAAATAAAACACGCCCTGCTTGATTTTCGTCCAGTTCGCGTTATTCTTAGGATGATAAGTGCACATCTTTTCCCAATTAATATAATTCACATCACCATTGGTCTCGATCAGCCCCATGCCGATATCAGGGAAAGGAAGCACCCTACACGCTAGATTTTTATGCCAGTCTACCAGAATAGGATTAACCGTTAAATCAGAACAAGCACAGGGGATTCCTTTTTCCCAAGCAGCTTTTGCGATTTTTATCGACATGCTAAGCGTTTTTGCAATTCCTTTTAGTATAATAGCCCGATATCCTTTCTGTATAGCAACAATTGCCCCCTGTTCATCATGAACGCTTTCGTCAGCACCAATCCGTATGGGCACATCGGAAATGTCTTCTTCATTTGATTCCATAAGCGGTTCTTCGTACAATAATATTTGCTTGGCAGCGCCAATAGATTCAGCATGTTGCAAATACTTTAAAAACGTTTCTTTTTTTTCGTATCGTCCATTGGCATCCATGGTATAAAGTACTTTACCGTCCTTGGTATGGGGAGTTCGATAAGCTTGAAGTGCCTGATGAATTTGTGTTAACCGTTCTTGATCATGTTGTAACATCGTTTGTTGATCGCCTGGATAACCGGTTTTGATTTTGAAAACAAAATAACCCGATTGGGCGGCTTCTTTAATCTGTTCCAAGGGCATACCATAAGGAATTTGGAACATGACTGCCAGCCGATCACTTTTACTGGATAGTGCCGACTGATACGGTGCCGGAATAAGCGCATCGAAAGTTTCTAGACCATGTTCGGCAGCAAATAATAGCCAAGCTGCATGGTCAATGCCCACATAAGAGTTTAGTATAAAATTAATATGCAGATCGGCTTTGTTCGTGATGGATTTTCCATTTGAAATCAAATCAGGGAATATTTTCTCCTGTAAAGAAATGGGATGAGTAAAAGGCGTTTCCTTAATCAGATTTAAAGTGCTATTAGTCAATGCATACATCAAAGCATTACCTTTTGTTTCGCCATACTTAACAAATAAATCGGCGTCTCCATATAAAATACTTTGATTAGACAGGCCGATACTTTCTAAACTGGAAGAAGCTCTTAGTTTGGTGACAATTTGCCATAATTCGGTGAGGTAAGCCCCCTTAAAGCCAAAGGGACGAATCAGCTTCTCAATTTCAAAAGCACTATCGGTTTCAATAATTTGTATCGTTCTATCTTTTTCCATTTGACAAATCTTTAATTAAGAAATCTTGGAGAAATGTGTGATCCACTAAATCCGGATAGGCATTAAAAATGCGATCAATTTCTTCCATTTGTCCGGCTGAAAGGTCTTCTTCAGGATCCAAGCACCAACGACCGGGTAAAAGGCCCTGTCTTCGTAGTACTTCGTGTATTCCCGGGATACAACCTTTAAATTGATGGGCTGAATCGAATATTACCGCATTCATGTCTGTTACTTGCACACCTTTGGTAAGTAATGCCTGAACACCGGTAAAGTTGGTTCGTTTACACGTTTTTATTTCTTCCAGTAGAGCCACCGCTTTGCTTGTAAAAACGGCCCAGTGTCCCAGCAATCCGCCAACAAATTCTTTGGTAACTAGCTTGCCATTGATGGGAAAAGCGTAGGTGGTTAATAAATCGGCGACAATATTATCGTCGTTACCCGTGTATAACGCAATGTCATCTTTACGGCTTGAATGACATAGCGCGCGCACGACATCCAGGGTTTGATAACGATTGAATGGGGCAACCTTAATGGCCTCGAGATGCTTTATTTCGGCAAATTTTGCCCAAAAATCATAGCTAAATATGCGGCCACCCACGCTTGGTTGCAAATAAAAGCCGATAATAGGAATTATTTCCGCCACCTCTTTTGCATGCAACAGGATTTGATCTTCACTCCATTCGTTTAGTCCGCCAAGACTCAATAAGCCTAAATCGTAACCATATTTATTGGCTAACTGCGCTTCTTTAATGGCCTGTTCGGTGCGGCCACAGATCCCGGCAATTTTTAAAAAAGGATAAGGGGGACGATTACGCTCAATTTCGTCCGCAGCAATAGCTAGCACTTTTTCATATAAATTGACATGGGGTGATCGTATTGCAAATTGCGTGCTATGGACGCCTATGGCTATTCCACCTGCGCCGGATGCTATATAATAGCGCGTCAATTGACGTTGATAGAATTCATTTAGAGTCCTATCGGCGTTCAGCGCTAGTGGATGCGCAGGAATAACGGTACCCGTTTGTAAAAGCGATTTCTTCTCAGCTGATAAATATTGAAAGCTCATGTGATAATGTTGTTTGGTCTTAAAATCGGCCTTGTCTTTCTTGAAAATGCGTCGGCTTTTCGATGGTTTTTCCGCCATGATTTAACCAATTAGCGGTGATCTCGATCATTTGCCTTAAGGTTACTTTCGGATAACCGAATAACTGATGGGCCGCTGATGCATTGCTAAGAAGGGCAGTTGGCTGAGTTTCGTTAATAAAACGGGGAGTTTTGTTTAATAAATTACCGAATTGGTTCGCTAACCATTGAATAGAAACAGTTTCCGGCCCCGTGACGTTTAAAATTTTAGCGGGTACGGTACAGTGGAGCAAAGATCTCAACGCAATCTCATTGGCATCTCCTTGCCAGATGACATTTACATTCCCCATACGAAGATCAATAGGTTTGTCTTCCATCACTGCTTTGGCAATTTCCAGTAGAACACCGTATCGTAAATCAATAGCATAATTGAGGCGATAAATCAAGGTGGGAATTTGATATTTCTCAGCAAAGAATTGGAAGATCCGCTCCCGTCCGAGGCACGATTGTCCATATTCCCCAATAGGTTCCGGACTTTGCTCTTCTGAGCATCCTCCTGCAGTTACCAATGATAAGGGGTAGACATTTCCGGTAGAGAATATAACCATACGCGAATTTTTGAAGCGCTCGGCTATTCTACCTGGTAAATAGGTGTTCATGATCCAGGTAAACGGTTCTTTGCCCGTCGTTCCGAATTTCTGTCCTACGAGGTAAATAATATGCTCAACGTCCGGAAGTGACTGTAAGTGATCTTCGTTTAAGAGGTCCGCCGTAATGGTTTCGACGCCGCTTGCTTGAAGCAAATCCCTGCTTTCCCCATCTGAAAATCGGGATACTGCAATCACTCGTCGGTCTTTACCGGCAAGTTTGGAGGCTACATGCGCCGCTTTTGCCATACTTGGTCCCATTTTTCCACCAGCACCCAAGATCATAATGTCACCATCTATTTGAGACATATCTGCGATTAAGGAAGCTGAAGGCTCGTATAGCTTTTGTTCTAATAATTCTAAATTCTGCATCATCATTTTATTTTAAGAATAATTCATTGGCATTGCTGATAGCCAGCATAATTAAGACAATCAAACCTATAGAGGCGAAAAAATTGGTAGGTTTTGTATTGACAAGCGTCCCCATAATGTGGGTATCATTCGATATAACAAACATAGCGATGCCAATGAAGGGCACGAGGAATATGGTTACACTTTGAGCAAATACAATAAGCTCCAAAGGAAGCTTCCCAAAAACAATGGCAATGGCACTTCCAAAAAGCATAACCAAGGCGATAAAAAAACGTACTGCTTTGGCATCCAACTGATAATCAAAGCCAAATGCGTCTGCTATCAGAGTGCCACCAAGCGTCGCGTTTCCAATTAAGGAGGAGAAGGAAGCGCCAAAAAGTCCCATCAAAAATAAGCTGGATGCGTATCTTCCAAATAACGGCTCAAGTGCCCGCGCCATGTCCGAAGCATTATTCACGGGTAATTTTTCCGCATGCAAAACGGCCGCTGCACAGATCATGACCATAGCGCTCATTAGTCCCAGCATAATAATGCCTGTCATACTTCCATTTCGATGGCCGTCCGTAGCCAATGTGTTTTTTTTACGTTCCTGCACTAAATAAGATTGGTAAAATGCACCAACAATAGAGAAGCACGAAGCAAAAAATGCGATAACGAGACCGATTGATCCCGCGGGGAGGGAAGGAACGAATCCCGTAATAATGTCCTCAACAGAAGGCTTAACAAAGAACAAAGTGACGATAAACGAAAAGAGCATTAACGCAATCAATAGAATCATCAACCTTTCCAATATTTTATAAAAACCGCGAAAAAATAACAGCACGATTCCAATGATGTTAAAAAGTATAATCCATATAGGAATAGAACTATTATTGATTTCAGCAATGGAAATCCCTACGCCGATGGCATTTCCGGCTTGGAAGGACGTCGCTACTAAAAATAGCCCTAAACCGATAATTATAGCGGAAATTTTACCCCATTTTTTACGGATCACACCCAATAGCGATTCCTGTGCAGCGATGCCGATCCGCGCACCCATATGAGTGAAGATCGCCATAAAAAAAATGGCTAAAACCACAATCCATAATAAAGAGAAACCATAATCTGCACCTAGTTTAGAGGTAATTGTCATTTTGCTCGGACCGAATACAAGCGCTGCTGTAATAACTCCGGGACCTAAAGAGGCAAACCAATGCTTGAAATATTGGGTACGTGGCTTGTGGTAAGATGTAGAATTGGAGATTATTTCTTGATTTGGCATTTTATTATGTCTATAATTAATATCCTTCGTTTTGTACCAAAATACCTGCTGCCGATTGATCAATCTGACGTTGAGGAATGGGAAAACGCTTCATATAGGCTTGTGGCTTAAGTGTAACTTTTACGGGTGTTTGGTTTGCGTGATTAAATAATCGCTCTTCTTGTTTCATAACTTCTTCAAATTTTCCAGATCGAACCAGGTCAAACCATCGCTCATTTTCGTACGCAAATTCGAGCTGCCGTTCCAGAAATAACACATGGAAAAAGTCTTGCTCATTTGTAATTGATGCAGTTGTGTAGTTGTGATCGCTATTTCCAAAGGCCCGTTCTCGTATTTTATTAAGTGCATTCAATGCTTCTTGTTGTTGCCCAAGATGATATAGCACTTCGGCCTGCAGGAGTAGAATATCGGCATAACGCAAAATCGGTAAATCGAGTCCTGATTGCCCTTGGGTATGTGGCACGGCGTATTTATTGACATAGGGATACCAAATAGGAGGTACATTAGGTGTGTTTGGCGGAATCCACCATTCCGTAATGGTTGGGCTTTTGCGCCTATCGCCCTCCACATAATTCTTGTGTAGGCTCCAGGAAGGCAATGCAATTTCATTTCCGCGCGAGGCAATGCCAATAACGCCTGAATTCGGCAGAAATGCCGTGGATAAATTATGGCCATTCGAGCCGTCAATGTAGTTCAATGAAAATAGTACTTCCGTATTGTTTTCTGATGCAATCTTCCATAAGGAGCTAAAATCACTTACCAAGCTAAAAGAAGAGCCTGCTTCCTTAAAGAAACGATCCAATTGCGCTTTAGCAAGATCCCAATTTTGTTGGTAAACATGAACCTTTATCAGTAAAGCGATGGCCGCCGCTTTATTTGCTCTTCCATTCTCAATAGCGTTTTTCAGGGGAAGTATTTCAATCGCTCGTTCAAGGTCTTCTATAATCAAGGCGAAAATTTCGTCTTCGGCACTTCTACCGATACTAGCTGCTTCTTCAACAGACAGTATGCCGGTAACTTTGGGCACGTCGCCAAATAGCCTAACCAGATCAAAATAAAATAGCGCACGCATAAATTTGGCTTCTCCTTCAAATTGTTCTTTTTCACCTGAAGCATAGTCTGTCGGTTTATCCAAGTTAGTTAGTACTGCATTTGTACGGAAAATACCGTTATAGGTTGTTTCCCAAAAAGCAGCGATTAAAGGATTCGTAGCATTCACAGATAACATATCCATTTCGGGAGTCCCTTCGATTAAGGTATTCGCCGATAGATATAAGTTATCAGTTGGTACTTCTAAAATTTGATAATCGGTTGGTTTTCTTGTTTGTAATCTATTATAGATACCTAATACAGCTAGATCAATATCATTGGCGGTATTGTAATAGTTTTTTTCAGTTAACACCGATTCAGGAACAGGGTTTAGTAGACTGTCGTGGCATCCGCTTAGCAAAAATGCAAGAGAACATAGCGTATAGAAAATCTTCTTCATGTGACTAGAAATTAACATTTAGGCCTAATGTGAAAATTCGATTAACAGGTTCTGAACCACTATTATAACCAGGAGTACTATTGATTCCGTCGATTTCCCCAGCTGTATAACCTTCCGGGTTATAGCCGTGAAAATTTTTATCGGTAATCATAAAAAGGTTGTTGATGGAAGTGTAGAGCCGAAATTTTTTCATTTTTAGTTTGTTCGCAAGGTGTTCGGAAAAAGTATAACCGAAGTTTACGTTGCGAACGGCAAGAAAAGAGGCATTTTCGATATAGATACTGGAATTCGCCTGAAATTCCAATTGACTTAACGCCGCTGCAGGCATCTTTCCGTCGCCCGGCTCCTGTTCCGACCACCACTGCCCTTCTACTAAGGAGCGGCGCATTGCACCTAAGACATTGCCTTGGTAATATTGGTTCTCGAAGTTATAGATCTTAGCACCCAATGAAGCTTGAATGGCAATGCTGAGATCAAAATTTTTCCATGAGAAATCGTTCACCAAACCCAAAATAGTTTTCGGCATATAACTACCTAATATCACCCGGTCTTCGGGGTTAATGCGCCCGTCATCATTGACATCTTGATATTTCGGATTTCCGGGTTTGGATCCTGAAAGAACGGGGGTATTAGCTACTTCTTCCTGATTTTGTAAAACACCTATGGCTTGATAACCATAATAAGAAAACATGGGTTCTCCCAGTCGCAGCAGCCAGCTCATACCAAAACGATCCGTATATAAGCGCTCGGAAAGCCCACCCAGATCAATAACCTTGTTCTTATTATGAGCAAGATTGAAGGAGGTCGACCACGAAAAAGATCCTCCTTGAAAATTTCGAGAAGTCAATTCCAGTTCGATCCCTTGATTGCGGATTTTTCCAATATTCGTAAGCCAGCTTGTAAAGCCGGTAATCGCAGGAATAGATACATTGTACAACAAATTAGAGGTGGTTTTTTGGTAATAATCCACGGTAAGATTAAGTCGGTTTGCCCATAAGCCCAAATCAATACCGAAATCATATTCCTGCGTTTTCTCCCAGCTGAGTGACGGATTACCCAGGGTAGTTTGTACCTGTGCATTGGAAAGCTCATTGTTTGGCGAATAATAAGTGTTCCCGATTTGGCCTAGATAGTCAAAATTGCCAATATTAAAATTTCCGGTCGAACCGTAACTTGCACGTAGCTTTAAATCACTTATGGCAGAGAGACTTTTCATAAATTCCTCTTGCGAAACTCGCCAAGCAAGGGATGCCGAAGGAAACCATCCCCATTTATTATTTGGTCCAAAACGCGATGAAGCGTCCGTTCGCATGGAAGCGGATAATAGGTATTTGTCTTTATAAGCATAATGAACGCGAGAGAAATAGGAAACGAGTCCCCATTCTGTTTTAGACGTCCTGGTTTGGGCGGGATCGATAATCGCATTATTTAAGGTATGGATAATGTCATTATTGAATGACCCGGGTACGGCCCCCATAGCCGATGATCTGGAGGTTGCTCTTTGATAAGATGCTCCCAGAATCGCATCGAAGTGATGATTATTAAAATCCTTATTATAACTTAATACGTTTTCATTCAGTAAGTTAATGGTTCTGGAGTCACTAGCTGTACCAATGGATATGCCATTGGTTGAACCCCAAGTGCTTCGGAACCGATCGGAAGAAGAATAACTTATGGTGGTTCCTATGGAAGATTTTATTTTGAGCCCTTTGGCAAGATCGATACTGGCATACATTTCGCCTATGGTGGTCATGGCATCGTCAAAGTAGAAAGAACCTTCCATAAATGCCATGGGATTCGTTTGGCCGGATACGACGAGCCCCCAATAATCACGCGCTTTTGGATAGGAGCCATCTGGGTTTTGAACTGGCACAAATGGCGGATATTTGACCAAGTCGATCATCGCATGGGGGGATAAGCGATTACGTGTATAATTGGGATTAAGCATCAGCCCCATATTCACGCGATCGTTTACCTTTACATCCACATTTGCTCGCGCACCGTAACTTTTAAACCAGGTGTTTTTCAATGTTCCTTGCACATCTTTTATAATGGCTGATGCATAGTATTTTACGTTTTCGGTACCACCACTTACTGATAGATCGTAGTTCTGGAAAGGGGCAGGGGATAAGAGGGCATCTTGCCAATTGGTATTGGCATTGTTTCTTAGCGCATCGCTAACCTGATATTGAGGAGGGCGTCGATTGTCTCCCCAAACGGGAATACTGGTATCTCCACCAACATAATTAAATTCCCGGTTTTGGTATCTAACAGCGTAAGCGTAATATTCATCTTTATCCAGCCAATCATCGTGTCCCATGGCTGTCGAAACACCGCCATTTGCATTGATGTTAAGCACCGGCTTTCCCGTTTTTCCACGTTTCGTAGTAATAATAATTACTCCTCCCGCACCTCTCGATCCATAAATGGCAGCAGAAGAAGCATCTTTAAGTACTTCGATCGACTCCACATCATTCATATTGACATTGGCAAACGAGCCGCCGGGGAAACCGTCGACTACCACTAAAGGACTATTGCCTGCATCAATGGACCCTGAACCACCACGGATACGTATCAGCGGCGCCGAACCGGGAGCACTGCGCGTTTGCGATACGTTAACGCCCGCTAGCCTACCCTGGAGAGCGGCTTCGGGTCTAGCTAAGGGAATCTGGTCGAGATTTTTATTTTCCAGTTTTGACACGGCCGCTGTGACCGAGGATTTTTTCATTGTTCCGTAACCGATAACCACCACTTCGTCCAATGCGGAAATGTCTTCTTTTAACGTAATGGTTAAGTGTTGCCTTCCATTCACTTTATGGTTTTGACTGAGGTAACCTATCAACGAGAAGGTTAACGTAGATCCACTATTCGTCATGATACTGAAATGGCCGTCAAGGTCGGTAGTAACGCCCGTACGGTTAACGGTGTCCCGAACGGATACACCGGCCAAGGGTGCATTTTTTTCATCGACTACTTTTCCCTGCATACGAATGGTCTGGGCAGCCAGTTCGCCGATGGTGGAACAGGCCATTAACAAAAAAGCCAAGATTTTTGATGTTAGGTGATTTGTCTTTTTCTCCATAATTTAAGTTTTAATAAGCACCACTTTCGACCTACACCTACAGGTTTAAATCTGTAATGTGTACGTACACGTTAATATCGCAAGCAATTATTCATAAGTAATAGTCTAATGAGCAATATAGTCCCGCAGAAAGAGTTTATAATTTCGGTTACGTACCCGAAGATAGAAATTTAAAATTTACTTATCAAATATTTTGTAAATTTTTAAAGTAACAAAGCTCAGAGGATAACTGATACTTTACGGAGTCGGTCTACAATAATCTATTTAGAATAGAATTCTTTGAAACTTTCCATTTTTCTACTTGTTTTTTTATTGACTTGCATAAGGTTAACGAGTAAACTATAAAAAAGGAGGTTGTGATGTCACTTATTAGAAGAAGTAGAAGTGGTTTTCCTTCCCTGTTTGACGACTTTTTTAACAGGGATTTAATGAATTGGGACAGCGGCAATTTTTCACCGAACGCTACCGTCCCTTCGGTAAATATCAAAGAAACGGCGGACAATTATGAGGTGGAAATGGCAGCGCCGGGAATGAATAAGGATGATTTTAAAATTGAGCTCGACGGTAATCTGTTAACCATCTCTTCAAGCAAGGAATATGAAGATGAAAAAAGGGATGACGGATATGCGCGTAAAGAGTTTAGTTATCGATCGTTTCAACGGAGCTTCAATTTTCCTAAAGATGTAGTGGATGAAGATAAAATTGAAGCAAAATACGAAAATGGCCTATTGAAATTAACGATTCCCAAAAAAGAGGAGGCTAAACGAAAGGGACCCAGATTAATTAATATTTCTTGATTTCTATAGCCACCGACAGGTGGCTTTTTTATACCTTGTGGTATTTAACCAATTTTTACCCCATAATCGATCATAAATTCCTCTTTTTTTTCTTTTTTTAAGTGTTTATTTGCTTCAATTGTAAACTTTTAATCCCCTATTAAACATCTTTAAAGGCTTTTGATTCCATTTTAATAGCGAACATATCAGTTTGTTAGACTCCGCTTTGGCAGACCGGTTGAACAAAATATTGAAGCGGTATTAATTGGAAGAGGTGTCCTTTATTTTTAAAGTAAATAAACATGATAAATAGGATTGTTGCGGCTCACATTTGGTTTGTTTTGTTCGTTCATACGGATTTAGTGAAAGCGCAGTCCCCCCCTGGCCGGGACAGGCGATTGTTATCTATCGAAATGGTAAAAAGGAAAAAATTAAACGGGGCGATTTATTGATTTTTGCTGCTGAAAAAGATGACTGGATTGTTATGGTCAAAGATGGTACGAATCCCACATTATTTAACGCGAAGAAGTGGCCAACTGAATAGCCGGTTGCTTTATTTACATTTATTTACGAAAGATTCGTATTTGAATGAGAAATTATAAATTATAAGTTAATAAATTCATTTAAAAATGAAAAATTGGACTACACTATATAGTCGCAAATATCAACGGTGTATAGTAATTTGTGTATTTCTGTTCGGAATGACCGCACATGCACAAACCATGGATGAAATGTGGGAAAGCCGTTCGAGCGGTAAAGAGCACGCCAACATCCAGTGGTTTAAAGATGCTAAATTCGGTTTATTTATCCATTGGGGGCTTTACTCGCATTTAGGAGGAGAGTGGAAAGGGAAACGATATTATGGGAGTGGCGAGTGGATTATGAATCAAGCAAAGATTCCTGTGAGGGAGTATGAAGCCACTGCTGCAACTTTTAATCCCTCCCGATTTAATGCGGATGAGTGGGCACAACTAGCTAAAGATGCAGGAATCAAATATGTGGTTATTACGGCAAAACACCATGAAGGCTTTGCCATGTATGATTCTAAGGTCAGTACCTTTGATATTGTAGATGCAACGCCTTTTAAACAAGATCCAATGAAATTATTGGCTGATGCGGTTCGTAAACGGGGCATGCATTTTGGCTTTTACTACTCGCAATTTCAGGATTGGCATAATCCAAATGGGGGTAAAAATACCTGGGATTTTGATGAATCTAAAAAGGACTACCAAAAGTATTATCGGCAAAAGGCGATTCCGCAGCTAAAAGAGCTGATGTCTAATTATGGGGATTTAAGTATCGTTTGGTTTGACACGCCTGGTGGTTTGAGTAAAGAGCAAACGCAGCAGTTTATCGATAGTTTACGGTTGCTGCAACCGAAAAGTTTATTCAGTAGCCGAGTCGGACATGGTTTGGGTGATTATCGGGATTATGGCGACTCTGAAATGCCTGCCATGCCCATTAATGGTGCTTGGGAATCAATTTATACCCATAACGACTCCTGGGGTTACATGAAGCATGATATGAATTTTAAGACACCCGAAACGATTATTCGATTATTGGCCGAAGCTGCATCTAAAGGGGGGAATCTCATGCTGAACGTGGGTCCTGATGGTTCAGGTCGTATTCCAGCTTATTCAGCTCAGTTTTTACGGGAAACAGGGCGATGGTTACAGGTTAATGGCGAAAGTATTTATGGCACTACACAGGGCTTGATTCCTCAACAACCCTGGGGTGTAACGACATCAAAACCAGGAAAGCAATACTTACATGTTTGGACCCGACCCCGTAGCGGGAAGCTGCTGATTCCAAATGCCAATATGCAGGTGCAAAAGGTATACGCTTTGGCTGATGGGCAGCCTGTAAAATGGCATAAAAGGGGAGACGCTATTTGGATCGACTTACCCATAACTTTATCTGATGCGAAAAATACTGTATTTGTATTGGAATATGCGGGAGAAGCGCCTACCTATAATAAGAACGCGCCCATCACCATTTCCAACCAGTTTGACGAAAATGAGATAAAAGCAGCCTTTGCAAAAACGACGGGCAATGCCCGTATCGAAAGCTTAACCTACAGTCATTACTATGGTGATTGGAAACATACCAACTGTGTGGTCGGAATGGCTGATAGGGAAAAAGATATAATCGAATTTGACACGCAATTAATGGAATCCGGCAACTACCGGATTACGCTCGAATATGCCTGTGAGCCCGAAAGCGCTAATCAGGAGGGAACATTATCAATCAATGGACAAAACTTTTACTTTAGAACTTTACACACGGGTAGTTTTGATAAAAAAGCACCATTGCTCTTCGTTCGGCATGACGTGGCAACGATTTCAATAAATAAACCGGGACGGTATACTTTGGATATAAGGCCCTTAAGCGGTAAAAGCGAATTATTTAAACTAAAGGCTGTGATAATAAAACCGATAGATTAAAGAAGATGACAAAAACCATTTTGTACCCCTAAATAGAACGAAAATTACCCTTAGAGATTGGAGCGAATTGAGACTTTTGTGCACAAACCTAATGATGGCTAACCGCATAAACTAAAAAAGATGAAGGGTAAATTTACAAGAGGACTATTTATAGTACTATTATTATTTCAAACTTGTGCTTTGAGCTTCTGTGCGCTGGCACAGGGAAATAGCACCGTATCTGGTAAAGTGACAACGCCTGATGGACAAACTGCTCCGGGAGTAAGTGTCAGGGTTAAAGGAAAAAATAAAGGTACAACAACAGATGCTAACGGGCTTTACCAATTACAGGTGGAGTCTCAAGATGTGCTGATTTTTAGTCAGGTTGGTATGGCAACGAAGGAGGCGACCGTCAACGGACAAAAGCAAGTTAATATTATATTACAGGAGCTCAGCAATCAAATGGACGAGGTAGTCGTTGTGGGTTATGGAACGCAAAAGAAGGTAAACTTAACAGGTGCCATTGCTTCTGTAGATGGCGATGTGGTGAATAAGCGAATTGCTACTAATCCGACACAGTTGCTTCAAGGCCGAATGCCCGGTTTGCGCGTTACGCAAGCCTCCGGCGAAGCTGGAAATGAGAACGTGAATCTGCAAGTGAGAGGCTTGGGTTCCTATGGGGCCTCCGCTTCGCCACTGATTATTGTAGATGGTATTCCGGGAAGCCTAACAAATCTGAACCCGCAGGCCATCGAAAATGTTACGGTACTAAAAGATGCGGCTTCAGCTGCTATTTACGGAGCTAGGGCCGCAAATGGGGTGATACTGGTTACTACTAAGCAGGGGAAGGCAGGTAAAGCCAAGCTGACCTACGATTACAATATCGGCATTACCAAGGCGTCGTCGCTGCCGGATTTTGTATATAATTCAGTCGATTACATGAAGTTATATAATCAGGCTGCTATAAACTCGGGCATCACGAATTCCAATGCGATGTTCAGTCAGGAAATGATTGACGCTTATGCAAATGCCACGGATAAAAATTTATATCCTGATTTTAACTGGTTAGATGCGGTGTTTAAAACAGTACCGGTACAAACGCATAACCTATCACTTAGTGGGGGAGGAAGTGGAACAACTTATAACGTTATTCTTGGCTACGTTGATCAACCGGATATTATGGTTGGGACTTCTTTCAAAAAGTACAATTTACAGATAAACCTGAACGCGAAGATCAATGAACGAATTAATTTCGGATCCAGCATCACCTTGAACTATGGAGACCGAAAATATCCGAGGAATGGGAGCGAAGATCAATTTCTATCCACCATTAGTCAGTCACCACTCTATGGCCCTTACCTGCCGGATGGCAGTGGTCGTTATACCTCCCGAGCCTATCCTTTCCAGTCACCTAACAAAAATCCGGTAGCTGTGGCGGAAAATGCCTTAACCAAGTTAAACAACTATTATATGCAGGGCAATCTTTTTCTGAATGTTAAATTGCTGGAAGGATTAGAGTGGAGAACAAGTGGTGGCTTGAATTATAGCTTTTCTAAAAACTATACTTTTAAGCCGGTCGTTGAACAATATCTCTGGTTTGCGGGGCCGAATGATGCATCAAGTAGACTTCTCGATGTTGGCGGACAAGGTCTGACGGTTACGGACGATAATAATGTATATCCCGTAGGTTATACCCAACTTACTTATGATAAATCGTTTGGTAATCATCATTTAAAAGTGCTAGCCGGCACGCAAGTAGAATATAATAAAACCCAGATGCTTTTAGGTAGTCGTTTGCAATTCCCTAGCAATGAAGTACCTGAGCTAAATGCCGGTGGTGCAGGACAGCAAACAAATGAAGGTGTCACAGAAGAATGGTCGCTCAGATCTTATTATGGAAGAATAAATTACGATTACAAAGGGAAGTATTTATTAGAAGGAAATGCGCGTTACGATGCTTCTTCCCGCTTCCCTAAAGATTTGAAGTGGGCGTTTTTTCCTTCTGTATCAGGAGGTTGGCGTATAGCTGAAGAGGCTTTTTACGGAGATGGATTAAAAGCTGTTATGAGTGACCTCAAGTTGCGGGCATCTATTGGTACCTTGGGGAATCAGAACATCGGTAATTATCCTTATCAAACGGTGTTGAATTCGTCTTACGCTTATCCATTTGAAGAATCGTTACAGCAGGCTGCTCGTCAGGAAGCCATGGCAAATAATCGCATTAAGTGGGAAAGCACCACTGTTGTCGATTTCGGTGTTGACCTTGGTTTCTTTAACAATAAATTAATTGCCAATTTTGATTGGTACAATAAGGTTACTTCTGATATCTTATCTTCTTCAACCGCTTTCCCCGCTTATATTGGCTTGGCGGCGCCAACGGTTAATTACGGAGAATTGAGGAACCGAGGCGTAGAGCTTGGTTTACAATATAGGGAGACCTTTGGAGAAGTTGCGTTGAGCTTGAGTGGAAATATTCAAGCCAATCGTAATAAAGTGATTAAATATGGGGCCGAGCGCATTCAGGGAAACACGATTATCCGTGAAGGGTTGCCCTATGGAAGCTTCTACTTGCTGCAAAACATCGGTATCTTTCGCTCGCAGGATGATATTACTAATGCTCCTGTTCAACAAATTCCTGCAAAACCAGGCTACTTGCAATTTGCTGATGTCAATGGTGATCATCAAGTGGATAATAATGATCGGGTAGTGGTTCCAGGTGCGTTTCCAAATTTTGACTATTCTTTTAACGCCTCGGCTACCTGGAAAAATTTTGATTTGACCGTGTTTCTTTTTGGGTCACAAGGACAGAAGATATTCGTAAGTGAGTGGGGGATTGTTCCATTTCGGCAAGGCGGTGTATTCACCCGCGATTGGATGGAGGATTCCTGGACGCCTGAAAACCCGAATGCAAGCTTACCAATAGTGGGAGCCGAGGGCACGCCAGCCGCCAATAATGTTAGAACTGCTTCGACCTTTTTTCTTAAGGATGCATCTTTCTTACGATTGAAGAATGTCCAGCTCGGATACAACTTACCGGCAAGCATGCTAAGTAAAATCGGAATCAGTGGTCTACGAATCTATTTTGCAGGAGATAATTTGTTGACTTTTTCAAAATTCCCTGGTTTGGATCCTGAGCGTGGTGTATCTTCCGGCGGGGGAGCTACTTCAGGAAGATATGTAACGCACCCGCAGAATAAAGTATTTGCATTCGGTACTAGTATAACCTTTTAAAACCTGATGTTATGAAGCTTACATTAAAAACAATATATATTACTTTGGCTACGCTTGCAGCACTTAGTCTAAATAGTTGTACAAAAGACTTGTTGGAGAAGGATCCAACCGATAAGATTTCGGAGCAGAATTTTTGGAAAACAAAAAGCGATGCGGATTTAGCGTTGGCAGGTTGTTATGAGTTCCTCAGTAGAGGATACAATGCAACATCCTCCACTGCAGCTCGTGGTGGTTGGGGTGGCGCTTCCATGCTCTGGGATGGGCTTTCTGACGATGCCTTCGTCCCCAGCAGTTCCAATAGCTTTAATGTGATTTCCCGGTCGGGAATAACGCCTACAACCGGCGGGATGCAAACGGAAGGGTATGAGATATCCTATCAAGCGATCGGTGCTTGTAACCGCTTACTTGCCAATATCGATAAGATCGCTACACTGAGTGAAGAGCAACGCAATATATATAAAGGCGAAGCAAGGTTTATCAGAGCGCACTACTATTTTTTACTTACTCGTTTGTATGGCGACGTTCCTTTAACGCTGCAACCATTAGGATTAGATGAAGCAAGTGCTATGTTGGCTCGAACGCCAAAAGCAGCGATCATTTCTGCCATTTTGGAAGACCTTGATTTTGCGATTGAACACCTACCTAACACTTCTTATAGTGGACATGCGGTGCGGGGATCTGCTTTAGGGTATAAGGTCAAAGTACTGCTCACCAATAAACAATGGGACGCTGCTGCCAACACGGCGCAAATAATTATCGACGAAAAAGTATTTTCTATTTATCAGGGAGGTTATCGGAATCTCTTTAGAAAACCCGGCCAAAATAATAATCCCGAGATTATGTTTTCAGCAAAGTTTCTGCCACCTAATATGTACAGTCCTGCTGACATGATGTATTCTTACTTGAAGGCCGTGCAACCTTTATACTATTTGGTAGACAGTTACACATGCACGGACGGTAAGCCTATTACGGAATCTCCTTTGTATGATCCGAGTAATCCTTATGAAAATCGAGATCCGCGTTTGAAAGCATCCATTATTTATGAAGGCGTTTGGCGCGGGACAGATGCTTCCTCGGCCTTTGATCCCGTCTTTGAGAATGTGTTGGGCGGTTACCTGCCGCGTAAATATATTAACGAATCAAAATGGCCAACCAGCTATGCTACGCAAAGTGATCAAGATTGGGTATTTTTACGTTATGCCGATGTATTGCTTATGTACGCTGAGGCGAAAAATGAAAGCAGTGGACCCGATCAGACGATTATCGACGCACTGAATCAGGTCCGTTCTCGTTCCGATGTGAACATGCCCTTGTTTAACCTCAATGATAGTTATAGTCGGGAAGAACTTCGAGAAGTAATCAGGCAGGAACGGCGGGTTGAACTTGCTTTAGAGGGGCAACGTTATTTCGATTTAAAACGTTGGGGGGTTATCAAAGAAGTTATGGATACGATCCAAGATCCCGATGGTGCCGCAAGATTATTCCAAGCGCGTGACACGTTATGGCCGGTTCCGCAGTCTGAGGTCGATATCGCCCGAAGTTTAGGGAACGAGGGCTATAAGCAAACACCCGGTTTTTAACTGTTAACCTTATGTAAGATGAACAAGTTCGGACAATTGGCACGGATAATTTTACTCTCCATGAGCTTGGTACTTCCACTACAGCTTTTAAATGCACAAATACCGGTTGAGAAGGGTAAAGAGCGAATGAAATGGTGGACAGAAGCCCGATTTGGCATGTTTATCCATTGGGGCGTGTATGCCCAATTTGCTGGTGTTTATAAAGGCCACGAACAGGCAAGAGGTGGCGCTGAGTGGATTATGAACCGTTGTAAAATTCCGGTAGCCGAATACCAGGCTGCTGCTAAAAAGTTCAATCCGGTGCACTACAACCCGGATGAATGGGTAAGAATGGCGAAAGAAGCCGGTATGAAATATTTGATTATTACCGCTAAACACCATGATGGATTTGCCTTATTTAGAACTGCTGCCAGTAAATGGAATGTAGTGGATGCAAGCCCTTATGGCCGCGATCTGTTAAAGCCTTTGGCAGAGGCCTGTAGAAAATATGGGATTAAGTTAGGCTTTTATTATTCCCAGGCCCAAGATTGGAATAATCCCGGCGGATCGGCAGCCAGAAAATTAATGCGAGAAGGATGGCCAAACCCTGATTCGGCTCGGATAGATGCATATACCTTAACTCATAAAGGGCATTGGGATCCTGCTCAGGAAACGGTTTCGTTTGATGAGTATATCAATAAGGTTTCTGTGCCGCAGGTAAAAGAACTGCTTAGTAATTACGGCGATATTGCGATACTGTGGTGGGATACACCAACGAATATGACGGATGAAGCGGCGCTTAAATTACAGGAACAACTTAAACTGCAACCCCATATTATCACGAACGATCGGTTGAAAAGACCCAACTTTCCGGGAGATACGAAAACCCCCGAGCAAAAGATTCCGGACTTCAGTGAACTGGATGGAAAGTATTGGGAAACTTGTATGACCATGAATGGGACTTGGGGATATCGAACTTCTGACAATAACTGGAAATCAAGCGAAACCCTTATCCAAAACTTAATCGATATTGCCTCTAAGGGAGGAAACTACTTGCTGAATATCGGCCCTAAGCCCGACGGTACTTTCCCCAAAGAAAGCATCGATCGGTTGAAAGCAATCGGTGATTGGATGAAAGTAAATGGGGAAGCTATTTACGCAACTAAGGCTAGTCCACTTGCTCCATTGAATTGGGGTAGATGCACCATGAAAGAGACCGGAAATAACACCATTCTTTATTTATCTGTATTTGACTGGCCCTCGGACGGGAAATTGGTTGTCCCTAAATTGAGAAACAAGGTGCTATCTGCGATGCTTTTGGCCAACGGGCAAATCATAAAGGCGGGTAACAAAGGGGATACGGTCTCAATAGCTCTTCCTTTAGAAGCACCTGATAAGGTGGCGACTGTTGTTAAACTGGAGCTAAAAGGTCATGTGGAGGCTGTAAAACACGGATTACCTGCAAAAATGATGAAAAGTGGTGCATTGGATTAAGTGGTTGATCGTTGAGTAGTGAAATGGTTGAGTAGTTAAGTGGTTAAATGGTTGAGTAGTTAAGTGGTTAAGTGGTAAATGGTTGAGTAGTTAAGTGGTTAAATGGTTGAGTAGTTAAGTGGTTAAATGGTTGAGTAGTTAAGTGGTTAAATGGTTGAGTAGTTAAGTAGTTAAATGGTCGAGTAGTTAAGTAGTTAAATGGTTGAGTAGTTAATACATTATGTTTAGGTTAAAATATTGTTTATTATATACACATTTTTTTATAAGTTTCTTTTTAACCGCTCGTAGTCAAGAAACCCGTCGTATCGATAAAAGTTGGGAGTTTCTAAAAAGTGATTTAGGCGGTATTTGGGAAGCCGTAAGACCCGTTGGGAAAGGCAATCCGGAAGCGGTGCCGATTTGGCAGCAGGTTGACTTACCGCACTGCTTCAATGCAACTGACGGGGTCGATCCGGATGTAAATTATTACCAAGGTCCTGGATGGTATCGGAAAAACATAAAGGTTGATAACCCTTATCAAAATGGGCGGACGCGTTTGCATTTTGAAGGCGTCGGACAAAAAACGGAGGTTTATGTTTATACAACAAAGGTAGCTGAACATATCGGTGGCTACGACGAATGGGTGGTGGATATTACGGATGCGGTAAAAACCTTTACCGCAAACCCCATCTGTGAAAAACAATTTCACGGACAGGTTCCTATCATTGTTCGAGCAGATAATTCCCGTGACCTGGAAATGATTCCCTCCGATCTATCCGATTTTAATCTATATGGGGGTATCTATCGGCATCTTAACCTGCAATATATACCACAAGCTTCCATTGATAGGGTTTTTACTAAAGTGAGTGTGGATCCTCAAGGTAAGGAGGGTTCGTTGCACATCAGCGCACGGTTCTTGCGTGATGACGGCAGCCGAAATTTAAAAGTAGATATCCGTCTTTTAGATCCACAAGGGGAACAGGTGGCACAATTTGAAAAAGAGGTATCGACACAAATAAAAGAAATTGATTTAGCTTGCCTGAACGTTAAGAAGCCGATTTTATGGAGTCCTGCCCAGCCGTCATTATACAAGTTAATCGTGACTGCAAAAACAGGAATGGATAGCTGTACGGTAGAAGAAAAAATAGGATTTCGACATTTCGAGTTTAAAAAGAAGGGGCCATTTTATCTGAATGGAGAGCGTTTGTTACTACGCGGTACCCATCGGCATGAAGATCATGCCAGTGTTGGGGCAGCCATGACGGATTCCATGATCCTTAAAGAAATGCAACTCATGAAAGAGATGGGGGTTAACTTCATCCGATTGGGACATTATCAACAGTCGAGGGTTGTTCTGAATGCCTGCGATAGCCTCGGTATGCTGGTTTGGGAAGAAATTCCATGGTGCAGGGGTGGCCTGGGAGGAGAACAGTATCAAGCGCAAGCGCGACAAATGTTGACTAATATGATCGAGCAGCATTATAATCATCCGTCCATTATTATCTGGGGATTGGGAAATGAAAATGACTGGCCAGGCGATTTCTCAGTATTTGATAAGGAGAAAATTAGAGCCTTTATGAAGGAGCTGAACGATCTGTCTCACCGCTTAGATCCATCAAGAAAAACAGCTATTCGGCGCTGCGACTTTTGTAAAGATATCGTAGATGTTTACTCGCCGTCTATCTGGGCTGGTTGGTACCGAGGTTTGTACACTGATTATAAACAGGCTTCGGAAGAGGAAATGAAAAAAGTCAACCATTTCCTTCATGTCGAATGGGGAGGTGATAGTCATGCACGCCGACATGCCGAAAATCCGGACAAAGCCTTAGCGAAGATTACAACAGGAGATGGGGTGGATGAAAGAGCGGGGGATGCGTCGCTGTATGGTGGGGCAGCGAGGGTTTCAAAAGATGGTGACTGGAGTGAAAGTTATATCTGCAATCTGATTGATTGGCACTTGAAAGAACAGGAAAATATGCCTTGGTTAACGGGAACAGCTTATTGGCCTTTTAAGGACTTTTCTACACCGGTGAGGCCGGATAATCCAGTACCGTATGTGAATCAAAAGGGTGTTGTAGAACGTAATTTAAATAAAAAGGAAGCCTATTATGTGTTCCAATCTTATTGGGTTAAAAAGCCAATGGTACATATTTACGGGCACACTTGGCCAACGCGCTGGGGTGAACCGAATGAAGAAAAAATGATCAAGGTCTATTCCAATGCAGAAGAGGTGGAGCTTTTTGTTAATGGAAAAAGTATGGGAATTAAAAAAAGAAATGTACAAGATTTTCCTGCCGCTGGTTTACGATGGATGGTGCGGCTTCGTGAAGGTGAAAACCATTTTAAAGCCGTAGCAAAAAATGGAAAAGAGATGGTGAGCGATGAACTTAGGCAAAACTATCTAACAGCAAAATGGGATAAACCCGTACGAATGAACCTACAGGAAGTCGACCGTGAGGGCGACATTGTCACCCTTCAGGCTGATTTGCTGGATGCGAAAGGTGTCCTGTGTTTGGATGCCCAAAATTGGTTACACTTTTCAGCTGTGGGTGATGGAAGTTTGATCGACAATCAGGGAACCTCCGATGGCTCGCGGAAGGTGCAGGCTTACAATGGTCGGGCGATGATTAAAGTGCGCCTAGCAAAGGGGAAATGCGTAGCTAGCGTGCAGTCGGAGGGGATGGAAACGACTTTTGTGAACTTGCAATAGTTAAATCGTAAAGGAGTAGGGTCGTTAAATGCTTGAGTAGTAGAGTAGTTAAATGGTTGAGTAGTTTAGTAGTTGAATAGTGGGTGTCTACATTTTAGCATGGCGCGATCGAACACTTAATAAATACAAAGGAAGGTCGATGACGATTTGAATCCAAATTTGAGCGTGGGATAATAACCAAATAGAAAATGAATAAACCTAAGATCTCTCTTTTTGTGTTCGCAAGCTGTGTCTTTGCCACATTAATGGGTAATACGCAAGAGCAAGAAAAGTTACTAAAATTATGGTATACGAAACCGGCATCGGTTTGGGAAGAGGCCTTGCCGTTGGGCAACGCCAAAACAGGGGCCATGGTATTTGGGGGTGTTCAAGTAGAACGCTATCAACTGAACGACAATACCCTTTGGTCGGGCTTTCCTAATCCAGGGAATAATCCAAATGGCCCCAAAATACTCCCACGGGTACGAAGGGCCATTTTTGACGGCGACTATGAAAAAGCGGCAAGTTTATGGAAGCAAATGCAGGGTCCCTACTCGGCTCGCTATTTACCGCTTGGCGACTTATTACTCGATTTTCATCGTCCCGATTCATTGACTACTTCGTATCAACGCGATTTGGATCTTGATAAGGCCCTGTCTACGATAAAATATACTTATCGTGGGGTAATGTATACACGTGAGACCTTCATCAGCCGACCTGATAAGACGATGGCTATACGAATAACAGCGAATAAACCGGGTGCAGTCGCCTTTGATGTCGCGTTAACAAGTAAATTGAAACATCAAACAAAGGCCACTCGTCATGATTATTTGATACTTCAAGGGAAAGCGCCCAAATTTGTCGCAAACCGTGAATATGAGCCACAACAGATTGTTTATGACGACAGGGATGGCGAAGGTATGAACTTCGAAATACATGTGAAAGTGCAAGCAATAGGCGGTGAAGTAAAAACGGACGACAATAGATTGTGTGTTTCAGGAGCCGATTCGGTAATACTTTGGCTAACAGAAGCAACGAGCTTTAACGGTTTTGATAAATCGCCGGGTTTGAACGGGAAGGACCCCGCCGTAGAAGCGGCAGCTTGTATGGAACGAGCTTCAAAATCAAGCTATCAGGAAGTGAAGTCGCGGCATATAGCGGACCATGCGGCACTCTTTCGCCGAGTGTCTATCGACTTAGGGAAAGATCCGGAAGCTGTGCGATTACCCATTGATGAAAGAATGTTACGTTTAGCAGAAGGGAAATCGGATAATGCGCTACAGGCTTTATATTATCAGTATGGCCGCTATCTATTGATCGCTAGTTCTAGGCCGGGAGGGAGGCCGGCAAACTTACAGGGAATATGGAATGATATGGTTCAACCGCCTTGGGGGAGTAATTATACCACCAATATCAACACCGAAATGAATTATTGGTTAGCAGAAAATACCAATCTCTCCGAATGTCATCAACCCTTGTTTGATTTTATGAAAGAATTGGCAGTTAATGGAGCGGTGACAGCTAAAGTGAATTATAACATTGACGATGGATGGGTGACACATCATAACTCCGATTTATGGGCAAAAACATCGCCTCCCGGCGGTTACGACTGGGACCCCAAAGGCATGCCTCGGTGGTCGGCATGGCCTATGGCAGGTGCTTGGTTTTGTACGCATTTGTGGGAACATTATCTCTATACCGGCGATAAAAAGTTTCTCAAAGAGGAAGCTTATCCTTTGATGAAGGGAGCCGCTTCTTTTATGCTACATTGGCTTATTGAAGATCCCGGTAGCCATTATCTTATTACTAACCCGTCAACTTCACCTGAAAATACGGTTAAAATCGCTGGAAAGGAGCATCAGTTGTCAATGGCTTCTACCATGGATATGGCAATCATAAGGGAATTGTTTAATGCCTGTATTCGTTCTGCCGATATTTTGGGAAGTGATAAAGATTTTAAAGAAAAATTGATAATGGCTAAAGCAAAGCTTTATCCGTATCATATCGGCCAATACGGACAATTACAGGAGTGGTACCAAGATTGGGATGATCCAGCAGATAAACATCGGCATATCTCTCATCTATTTGGTCTTTATCCAGGTAATCAAATAACCGTACTCGGCTCTCCGGAATTGGCAGCAGCAACCAAACAGTCGTTGATTCACCGAGGCGATGTGAGTACTGGCTGGTCAATGGCTTGGAAAACCAACTGGTGGGCTCGCTTACAGGACGGAAATCATGCTTACAAGATTTTGAAGGATGCGTTGCGTTATATCGACCCGAATGAAGAAAAGGAACAGATGAGCGGAGGTGGTGCATATCCGAACCTCTTCGATGCACATCCACCGTTTCAAATTGACGGGAATTTTGGCGCAACCGCCGGCATGACCGAGATGTTATTGCAAAGCCATGCCGGAGAAGTTCAATTGCTGCCTGCCTTGCCAGACGCTTGGCCAGCAGGCAGTATTAAGGGCATAAAGGCACGCGGAAATTTTACAGTTGAAATCAATTGGGCAAATAGAAATTTAACACGTGCGCTTATTCGTTCGGAATTGGGGGGGAATTGTAGATTAAGAACACCTATTCCGGTTAAAGTGTTGGAAACTACCGGTCAATCTTTGAGAAATGCTTCTCAAAATGAATTATTAATGAAGCCTGAAAAACCACGCTTTGAGCAAAATGGGCAGGCTTCTTTGCAATCCCTGAACTTAAAAGAAACCTATGTAATAGATTTTCCAACGGAAAAAGGGCGAATATATACGATTGTGCCCTTGTAAAACTCATTTGAATGAATAATATACGTTATTATAAACTTTTATTTTTTCTGCTCATAACATGCTTTAAAAGTTACGGGCAGGAAATTAATTGGACGGAAGTATTGCCAGGTGTTTGGAAAGGCGTCGTAGGGAAGCCTGAATCTTATAACTTATTAACTGCCGCTGGTGTGACGCCCCGGTCGGAAGCAATTCGAAAGTTGAGTAATACTTCATTTCCGTTCGTAATGGCTGATGTTTATGGAGGTACGGTGGATGGAAAAACCTACCTGCGTTTTCCTTTGGATTCGTTGGAACAACTATTTGGTTTCGGTCTTCACTTTCAGTCCGTGCATCAGCGAGGGAAAATTTTGCGATTACATGTCGACCATTATGGAGGGGTAGATAATGGCCGAACACATGCACCTACCCCTTTTTATGTTTCTTCAAATGGTTATGGCGTTTTTATCAATAGCGCACGTTACTTGGATGTATACGCTGGTTCTGCAGTGCGAAAGGATAGTAAACACCCCCCTCAAGCAAAGGATCGCAACGTTGATAAAACCTGGACAGCACGACCTTATAGCGATGCGGTTGAAATATTGGTCCCTGCTGCGGGTGTGGAGTTTTATGTCTTCGGTGGACCGACACCCTTGGATGCCGTTCGTCGATTCAATTTATTTAATGGGGGTGGTGTATTGCCGCCTCGCTGGGGATTAGGTTTTACCCAGCGCGTCCAACGACTGTACAATGCTGAAGAGGTGGAAGAGGAGGTGAAAGCTTTTGAACAAAGGGGATATCCTTTGGATTTTGTAGGCTTGGAGCCCGGATGGCAAAGCAAATCATACCCTTGTACTTTTGAATGGGATCCAAAGCGCTTTCCCAATCCAGAAGCTTTGGTGCAAAGATTGCTAAAAAAAGGTGTCCGAATTAATTTGTGGACGAACCCCTATGTTTCTCCCGCGTCGCCGATTTTTAAAGAAATTAAACCTTTTACCTCCTCCCATACGGTATGGGTAGGCTTGGTGCCCGACTTAATGATGGCGCAAGCTAGAAACACCCTCTTTTCTCAATGGCAACGAAGCCAAGTCGATATTGGCATTAGCGGTTATAAGATAGATGAAGTTGATGGAGGCGATCACTATTTGTGGCCTGATGTGGCATCCTTTCCTTCCGGTTATGCTGCCGAACAGATGCGGCAGACCTATGGCGTGCTTATGCAGCGATATAGTACGGGCTTATATAGAAAGGAGAATAAGCGCACTTATGGTTTAATACGAGGATCCAATGCGGGTGCGGTATCATTCCCTTATGTTATTTATAACGACTATTACAAGCATGAAGATTTTATTACCGCATTGGTAAATAGTGGTTTCGCCGGCGTGCTGTGGACACCGGAAGTTCGTGCTTCCAAGAGTGAAGAGGAATGGTTACGGCGTTTCCAGTCGACTATTTTTTCTCCGATGGCCATGATTAATGCCTGGGCAAGCGGCACAAAACCCTGGTCTTTTCCCGATGTGGAGGCGCACGTAAAAGAAGCAGCACTTTTGAGAATGCGCATGATGCCTTATTGGTACAGCGAATTTGCTAAATATCATTTTGAAGGAACGCCGCCATTTCGCGCTATGAATTTAGAAGAGGGTTTTACGCTAGGGGAATCAAAAAAGGTAGTGACAAACGATCTGGAAAAGAATCCTTACGCAGAAGCATATCATCGAGAAATTAAGGATCAATATATGGCGGGTGAATATCTTCTGGTGGCACCCATGTTTACGGGGCAGACGAGCAGAGAAGTGCTATTGCCGAAAGGCAACTGGTACGACTTTTACACGGGGGCATATGTAGGCAATGGCGAAACCATCACCGCCACACCGGGCTTAGATAAAATACCGGTATATGTGAAAGATGGAGGAATAATACCATTCATGCCTCCTTTGCTACATGCACCTAAAGCTGGTGAACAAGTCGCTATTGAGGTTAGGCACTATGGTAAAAAAAACGGTGAATATGATTTATACGAGGATGACGGCGAAAGTTATGATTATGAAAATGGAGAATATAGTTTTAGAAAGATAAAGGTTGAACGTGGGAAGGAGGGCAATTGGGAGGGTTGGATAGCACCGCCCGAAAAAGGGAAGCCAAATACGATCGAAAAGGTAACGTTTAAATTCATGACGCCATGAGGTATTTAGACTACATGATCTATGTATGCTTGCTGGTGGGTAGCTTGTGCGTATCGTGGGTAGACCTGGCGATCGATACGTCTTATGAAAAAGAGGCGGAACAAATTCTAGGCAAGCAGATTTTACGGCGAGCAGCATGGGCTATGCAACAGCAACCGGTAACGATTACAGCGGAGCAATCGTCAAGAAGCAGCGGGGGAAAGCACGATTTCTTTTCTGAAGGTGATTATTGGTGGCCTAATCCCGCGGATCCAAATGGTCCTTATATACAACGTGATGGTATGACAAATCCGGATAACTTTGTCGCTCACCGCAAGGCAATGATCCGCTTTAGTCAGATAGTAGGTGCCTTGGCTTCCGCTTATCGGCTAACTAATGACGAAAAATATGTTATGCATGCCTTGAAGCATCTGGAAGCATGGTTTGTGAATCCTGAAACGCGGATGAATCCTAATCTTTTGTACGCACAGGCAATTAAAGGACGCTTTACCGGGAGGGGCATTGGTATCATTGATACCATTCATCTCATGGAAGTTGCACAGGGAATTTTAGTCATGAAGGATGCTGCGGTTTTTTCTAATGGACGGCTAAAACAATTTAAAGCATGGTTTTCGGCTTATTTAGCGTGGCTGATCAATCATCCCTATGGTAAGGATGAAATGAGTGCAGAGAATAACCATGGGACCTGTTGGACAATGCAAGTGGCTTCCTTTGCGAAGCTCGTGGGTGATGAGCAATTGCTGGATTTTTGTCGCAAACGATACAAGACGGTTTTGTTACCTAATCAAATGGCACAGGATGGTAGCTTTCCACGTGAACTTAAACGTACCAAACCTTATGGTTATTCGCTTTTCAATCTGGACGCCATGGTTATGTTATGTCAAATAGCTTCCATACCGACGGATAATTTATGGGATTTTCAATTGGCAGATGGGCGTTCGATAAAAAAGGGAATGACCTTCATGTTTCCATACATAAAAGAAAAGGACACTTGGCCCTATGCAAAAGATGTGATGTATTGGGATTATTGGCCGGTTGCACAGCCCGCTTTATTGTTCGGTGCGAAAGCCTTCGACGAGAAGCTTTGGTTAGCCACGTGGAAAAAGCTCGATCATGAGCCAAAGGTAGAAGAAGTAATTCGAAATCTACCAATTCGAAACCCTATTATTTGGTTTAGGTAGTTGAGTCGTTAACTGGTTAATAGTTGAATAGTTGAGTGGTTAAATAGTTGGGTTGTTAAATGGTAGAATAGTAAAATAGTTAGTGTGGGTCGAAGACGATTGCAGAAATCTGATAACGGATAAAATAATGAGAAAACGAAATTACCTTTTATACTTTCAAGTCTTTAGTATTGCTTGTATGCTGAACACTGCGCTGTATGCACAGGACGTGGGTGACGAGGGAACAAAAATGTACAATGATCCAAAGATGCGGGATATCACAGCTATTGAAGAGGCGAAAGCGGGGTGGTGGACCGCCGCCATGCGTAAACACAACCAACGGATTGCTTGGTGGCGGGAAGCCAAATTTGGTATGTTTATTCATTGGGGAGTTTATTCGCATGCAGGTGGCGAATGGAAAGGCAAGGAAGTGGGCGGTTATGCGGAGCATTTGATGCGTAAGGAGAAGATCAGTCGACGTGATTACTTAGCTTTGGCAAAGCAATTCAATCCGGTACATTTTAATGCAGAACAGTGGGTACTGGCAGCAAAAAAAGCCGGGATGAACTACTTTATCGTTACAGCCAAGCATCATGACGGCTTTGCAATGTATAATACGCAATATTCCGATTTTAATAGTATAAAGCAAACGCCTTTTCATCGTGACCCCATGGCCGAAATAGCACAGGCTTGCCGCAAATATGGTATGAAATTCGGCTTTTACTATTCGCACGCTTTTGATTGGGAACATCCGGATGCGCCCGGTAATGATTGGGAGTACCATAATCCCGGTGGTGATAAATTGATCGGAGGTGCCGATTGGTATGATAAGCATCCGGGATGGCTTCCGAAAGCCCAACGATATGTAAATGAAAAGGCCATTCCACAAATTCGGGAGCTATTGCTTAATTACCACCCGGATATATTATGGTTCGATACGCCGCACAAATTACCTTTCTCGGAAAATCTGCGTATTTTGAAAGCAATACGAGAAACTGATCCTGAGGTCGTCGTTAACGGCCGCCTCGCGCGTAGTACGGGCGGAAATTTTGGCGATTACTTGAACACGGCCGACAGACCCGCGGAATTTTATCCGGTAAAGGGCGACTGGGAGGCCATTCCTACTACCAATGAATCCTACGGATACTCCAAATATGATCATAGTCATAAACCCGCCTCGTTCTTTATCCGTTTATTGGCAAAAGCCGCTTCAAGAGGAGGTAACCTACTCATGAACGTCGGACCAATGGGGGACGGAGCCTTTGATCCAAAGGATACGCGGATATTGGATAGCATTGGAATTTGGATTAACAAGAATAAAGAAAGTATCTATGGATCAACTCCCACAACTCTACCTGTTCAATCCTGGGGCGTAGTTACGCAGCGCGAAGATAAATTATACTTACATGTGTTCAATTGGCCAAAGGACGGAAGGTTACTGGTTGGAGGTCTGAAAAACGAAATCCGGCGAGCATATTGCTTAAATAATCAGAAAAAAAACTTCGCTACAGCGCGGATCACCTTAGAAGATCTCGCTATTGAGCTTCCTGCTCAGGCGCCGGATCCAGTTAATAGTGTAATCGTTATTGAATTGAAAAATAAGGTGTTGTCGGTAGATAACGCCCGACTTTTGAATGATCATATTCCAAATCGTTTACTTGCCTTTGATGCTATATTGATCGGTAAGGAATTTAAGTATGGCGATGGGAAGTCGAACCGATACTATGTTGATGGATGGAAAACTTGCAAACAAAAAATGTACTGGCCAATTCGTGTCATCAAACCTGCACCTTACCGGTTAAGGATAAAATATAGTGCTAACACCCTAGGTAGTTTATACGAGATCAGTATAGGTGAAAAGATGTTAAAAGGCGAAACCAAAAAGAATAAACCGAACGAAGATTTTGTAATAGATGACTTAGGGGAAATCGCACTTACTGATTCACGGTCTATGCTTGAGCTCAAAGCTGATCGAATAGTGGGAGATGAACTTATGAAACTGTTTGAAATTCAGTTAATACCTATTAATCCTTAAAAAACTAGTTATGATTTTTATATTCGTCAATACCCGTCAGTCAGACCTGAAACAACCGAAGCGAATTGCATCCCAATGCAGTGTTGCAATTGCATGCCAACTATTGTTTTACTATTTGTTCCTTCCGCACTTGTCTTATAGCCAAGTAATCCCAAAAGAAAAAGAAATGTGGCAATTGGCTGAAAGACAATCCAAATTAATGATCAAGGAGTTAGCGACTGTTCACCAATCAGATACCTCCTTGGTTTCTCCCCGGTCGCTGTCAGAAAAGGGGGATTTAATTGTGGTAAAGCGAAGCGATTGGACAAGCGGTTTTTTCCCGGGTGTGTTATGGTATCTTTACGAGTATACGGGTAACCAAGATTGGAAACGGGAAGCCCGTAGGCTTACGACTATGATAGAAGACGAACAATACAATGGCAGAACGCACGATATGGGCTTTAAAATCTATTGTAGCGTCGGTAATGGTTATCGCTTAACAGATGATCCGCATGATCGGGAAGTACTTATTCAAGCCGCAAAAACCTTGGCAACCCGTTTTAATCCAAAAGTGGGTTGTATACGCTCTTGGGATCATAACAACGATAAGTGGGATTTTCCTGTTATTATTGACAATATGCTCAACCTAGAGTTGCTGTTTGCAGCTACCAAGCTCACGGGCGATTCTTCTTTTTATAAAATTGCGGTCAGCCATGCAAATACAACCATGAAGAACCATTTTCGCGCCGACTATAGCACCTACCATGTTGTTGATTACAATCCTGAAACGGGTAATGTGCGAAAAAAGAATACCCATCAGGGATATCGCGATGAATCGACTTGGGCAAGAGGTCAGGCTTGGGCTTTGTATGGATATACAATGTGTTACCGCGAAACAAGAGATCGCCGTTATTTGAAACAAGCTGATCATATAGCTAAATGGCTTTTCAGCCAGCCTAATATGCCAAATGATTTGGTACCCTATTGGGACTTCAACGCTCCACAAATACCAAATGAATCCAGAGATGTGTCAGCCGCTGCAGTTATGGCTTCTGCATTATTGGAACTAAGTGGTTTTAGTAAGGAACGCAATGCATACCGAGAAAAAGCTACACGCCTTCTAAACAGTTTGATAGACCACTATACCACTAACATAGGTAGGAACCGCGGCTTTATTCTCATGCATAGCACGGGTTCTAAACCGGCAGGAATGGAGGTGGATAAGCCTTTAAGCTATGCCGATTACTATTTTTTGGAAGCGCTATTAAGAGCGAGAAAGCTAAAGTAATAACGCATCCAATTTGTTTTGGCCAGATCACAAAACAAGCTCATTGTTTCTAATATATTCCGTACTTTTACGCTAACCAAATAGTGTTAACCTAGTATTCAATCAATGAAATGTTTTTTTGCGAAGCCTTTGTTGGTAGTGATTAGTCTTTTAACAAGCTTCTATATTTTGGAGGCAAAAGATATCCGATTTTTACATCTCGACGTAACTGAAGGGTTATCTCAAGGAAGTGTATTTGCGATCGTACAAGACTACAAGGGTTTCATATGGATCGGTACACGAGATGGTTTGAATAAATATAATGCACGCAAATTTATTGTTTATAGAAACAATCCAAAAGATACTACTTCATTAGGTGATAATTTCATCCAGTCGATTGCAGAAGATAGCAAGAAACGATTGTGGATCGGTACAGGAAATGGCCTTAATCTGTACGATCGTGCACTTGATAATTTCAGAAGGATTCCCTTAGCTAATGTTGAAACAGCAAGTTCTCCAAGCGAACCCGCGGTCCATTTTATTATGGAAGATCACGACCATCAGGTGTGGGTGGGAACCAATCAAGGGCTCTACCGGATTAAGGAGGATACGCAAATTGTTGCGGAACTGGTTTTTAATAATATCTCTGTAGACATCGGTGACGAAAAAAGATATTTTAAGAATATTCGATCAATT
The DNA here is from genome assembly GCF_008245145.1 of Olivibacter sp. LS-1. Lineage (GTDB taxonomy): Bacteria > Bacteroidota > Bacteroidia > Sphingobacteriales > Sphingobacteriaceae > Olivibacter > Olivibacter oleidegradans. The sequence goes on from NZ_CP041643.1 coordinate 2,930,137, forward strand.
TATGAAGATAGTGAACATAAACTATGGTTTTGTACTGATGAAGGTGTAGTTTCCACAAGCTATGTGCCCCCTTATAAGAAGCTTAGGATTAACCGCGCTTATCCAACTTATGCAAGGTTAACGGAAGCGCGTGACCAGCGTGCCGTAGCCATTTTGGAAATAAGTCCTCATGTTTTCTGGATTGCAACAAAAACCAACGGTATAGCTGTGCTGAATGAAAAAACAGGCGAGATTAGCTACCACAAACATATCGAAGGCGATCCATACAGTCTGCCTAGCAATGATATCCGATCTATTACCAAAGATCGGAAGGGAAGACTGTGGATAGGAACATTTAATGGCTTAAGCTTATATGAACACGGACGGTTTAAGAGTTTTCACGCTAATGACAATGACGAGTACAGCTTAAGCAACAATTCTATCAGGCCGATATATCAGGATAAAAGGGGATCCATATGGATTGGAACTTACTTTGGTGGCCTGAATGTGATTGATAATGATATACCGGCTTTTAAAAATTTTGCCCATCAACCTCATAACAATAGCCTAAGTTATAATGTAGTAAGCTCTTTCGCCGAAGATGGTATGGGCAACCTAATAATCGGAACGGAAGGTGGCGGGATAAATTACTTAGATAATCGTCAACTTAAATTCAAACATGCTAAATACCAAGCAGGGGAAGCGGGAAGCCTGAGTCACAATAACGTGAAATCGCTATGTATTGATCGTGAAGGTAACTTATGGATTGGAACATACGATGGAGGCCTCAACTTAAAGCGGAAGGGTGCAACGAATTTTGAACATATTAAGCATAACCCAAACAATGATCGTTCACTTTCCAATGACAATATATATGCTTTAGCTGAAGATAGTAAAGGAGACTTATGGGTAGGGACTTACGGTGGCGGTTTAAACGTTAAGCGTAGAGGTGACCGAACGCTTTCTTTTGACAAATATAATCTAGAAAATAAAAAGCTCTCCTCTAACATGGTTCGATCCATTTATGAAGACTCACAGGGAAATCTATGGGTAGGAACACAAAACGGATTAAATCTAAAACGACGAGGCAGTGACTATTTTCAGACTTTTGTTTGCGATCCCAATAATCCTAAGTCTATTAGCGGAAACGACATCATCAGTATACACGAAGACGGCTTGCATCGCATTTGGGTAGGAACTTATATGAATGGACTGAATTTATACCATCCCAATGATAACAACTTTACGCACTTTAATGCAAATATGGGACTGCCCGGAAATAATATTTTCGGAATCTTGAGTGATGACCATCACAATTTATGGTTAAGCACCAATGCGGGCATATCTTGTTTTAATCCGAATACAGAGAGCGTTCGAAATTACAATACCATCGACGGATTAATTGGTGATGAATTTATTTACGGGGCGTATCATAAGCTGGCCAATGGTACCTTAGCTTTCGGAAGTTCGGCAGGGTTTACATTGTTCGATCCGGACAGTATCAGTATCAATTATTTTGAACCGCCTGTAGTTTTTACGGATTTACGCCTGTTTAATAAGAAAATAGTGCCGGAAAGCCAAAGTGTCATCGACAAAGATATTTCTTTATTGGATGAGTTGGTCCTTAATCACAAGCAATATGTCTTCAGCGTTGAATTTAGTGTTTTGAATTATATACATGCTGATAAAAATAAATATGCTTATTTGTTAAAAGGATTTGATAATGACTGGAACTTTGTAAATACACCCATTGCCACCTATACTAATTTAGATCCCGGGACTTACGAATTGATGGTTAAAGGAACCAATAATGATGGGATTTGGAGCAAACCAACAAGCCTTATAATTCATATTTTGCCGCCACCTTGGAAAACTTGGTGGGCCTATGGTCTATACCTATTACTCGTAAGTATAGTCGCCTATTTTGTAATCCAGTTCCTTAAAGGAAGAAATCAATTAAAACACGAATTACTACTGGAGCACCTCGCTTTGGAAAAACAGAAAGAGATACACGAGGCAAAGCTTAACTTTTTCACGAACATATCGCATGAATTTAGAACGCCGCTTTCTTTAATTGTAGGGCCTATTGAGCGTTTGCAGGAAGAAGATTTGCCAACAAATGCGAAGCCGCTTTTGCATAATGCTTATAAGAATGCAAATAGATTGCTGAATTTAGTAAATCAATTACTCGATTTTAGAAAGCAGGAGAGTGGCCATCTTGATTTACAGATACAGAAAACAAACCTTGTGCGGTTTGTGGAAGAAATTGTAAGTAATTTTCTATTCCTTGCGGCAAAAAAAAATGTTCAGATTACTATTGAAAATAAAATAAATGATGGCGTCGATGTTTGGATAGATCATGAGCAGATGGAGAAGGTGCTCACCAATTTACTTTATAACGCCTTTAAGTTTACCGATAGTGAAGGGCGGATCAAGGTACAGATCGAAAAAAAAATAGAAACGCCGATATACCCATCCGGAAACTGTATTATCGAGGTTTGGGATACCGGTTGCGGTATTCCGGAAAAACATCTTCCTTATATATTTGCTCAATTTTATCAGTCGAAATCCTATGAGGATCAAACCCACACCGGTTCTGGAGTAGGTTTAGCATTGGCTCAGGGTTTGGTGAAAATGCATCATGGAAATCTTTCCGTGCGAAGTAATCTCGCAAAGGAGTTGAATGATTTTAACACGGTATTCCGAATTGAATTGCCGCTAGGGAAATCACACTTCAAAGCAACGCAATTATTAGCAAATGAAAACAAAATGGAGCTACACAAGGTGAACGATTTAAACGATGCGCTCTCTTGCGACGCAAAAGAGGAGGAAGTAGTTGATAACTCAACTAACCAGTCGGTCGTGCTGATTGTAGAAGATAATGTAGAATTGCGACGATTTATTGTGGGAAGCTTGCAGGATAAATTTAAAGTACTCGAAGCTGGAGATGGCTTGGAAGCTTGGCCGATTGTTGAATCAATACAGCCGGATATTGTGGTAACAGATGTAATGATGCCTACATGCGATGGAATCAGCTTACTTCGTAAGATCAAAGGAGAAAAAAATACGAATCATATTCCCGTCATCTTATTAACGGCGAGAACCGCAGACCCCTATATGATGGAGGCTTTCAAGGAAGGTGGAGATGATTACATTACGAAGCCTTTTAGCTTTAAATTGTTGGCGTGGAAAATTGCCAATATGTTGGAAAGCAGAAAACGACTTAAAGAGAAGTTTGTTCAGGAGTATTTATTGCAACCACATAAGACTGATGTTGTGGAAACAAATAGCTTTATGGACGATGTGATCACAATTGTAGAGGAGAATTTAAACGATGATAACTTCAGTGTGCACGCATTGGCAAGCGAAGTGGGAGTCAGCCGCACGGTGCTGTATCGTAAAATAAGGCAACTATCGGGCTTGAATTTAGTGGAATTTATTAAGGTTGTACGTCTTAAGAAAGCAGCACAGTTGCTTGAGACGAATAGCGGGTTAACTATTAGTGAGATCGCCTATAAAGTCGGATTTTCTGATCCGAAATATTTCAGTAAATCGTTTAAAGCTTTTTATCATAAATCGCCAAAAAGGTATATAGAAGACGTGATGGAACAAAAGAGCAAACTAAACATGATCTAAATGTAAGGTGTTCTATAAGCAAGTTATTAGACTTTCCCGAACACCTTACATCTTCATCTGATCAATTTAGTTATTTACTAACTTTAAAGCCCCTTCACTGTAACGTTGGCCCGTATTTGGATATTTATCCATGAGTTTCTGTATCTCGTCTAAATCAGACTGACTAAGATGAACGTCTACGGCTTTTGCATTCTCTTCCAAGTACTTTCTTTTTTTGGTGCCTGGAATAGGGATCATGTCTTTTCCTTGTGCAAGCACCCAAGCTAAAGCCAATTGAGCAGGTGTAATTTGCTTGTCGTTGGCCATTGCAGCAAATTCGGCTGCTAACGACTGATTATTGGCGAGGTTTTCACCGCTGTATCTAGGTAAGGTTTTTCTGAAATCGCTTTCGTCTAAACTGTTGACATCCAGTGTGTTGGTTACCAAGCCTCTGGCGAGCGGTGAATAGGGAATCAAACTGATATTCAGTGCGCGTGCTGTGTCTAAAATTTCACCTTCTACATCCCTGGTCAATAGCGAGTACTCACTCTGTAAAGCCGCGATCGGGTGTACAGCATGGGCTTTTTTCAAGGAACTTGCCGAAGCCTCGCTTAAGCCAAGGTAGCGTACCTTTCCTTCTTTCACCAATTCAGCCATGGCGCCGACGGTTTCCTCTACGGGAATGTTTGGATCGACACGATGCGCGTAATAGAGATCGATGGTATCGATCTTAAGCCTACGAAGACTATTTTCTACTGCTACTTTTAACCAAGCTGGAGAGCCGTCAAAATAGGTGCCCGAGGCGGCGCTAGGGCCTGCTTTACCATCTTTAAAGCGGAAACCAAACTTGGTAGCGATAAAAACTTTATCGCGATTTGGAACAAGCACCTTTGAAATAAGCTCTTCGTTTGCGCCGTTTCCATACATATCAGCTGTATCCCAGAAGTTGATACCTAAATCAAGCGCTTTATGTAAGGTTGCTATACTTTCGTTATCGTCGGTTGGGCCATAAGCAAAACTCATCCCCATGCAACCAAGTCCTATAGCAGATAATTGGGCTGTTGTGTTACTTAAATTTCTGTATTCCATATGTTATGTTTTTTTAACAAATTTAGGATGAATAAGATAGGCTGTCCTATACTAATCAAACGACTTATTATAAAATTCACACATGCACATACTGTTCTCTGAAAATGCCCGGTGTCATCCGCGTTTGTTTTCTGAAAAAGTTGTTGAAGTACGGTGGATAGGAAAAACCTAAACTATAGGCGATTTCCGAAATGGTCCAATCTGAATGAATGAGAAGTGCCTTTGCTTCTTTAACTAACCGTTCGGCAATATGCTGCGTGGTTGTTTTGCCGGTGATTTCTTTCACTGAACGATTTAAGTGATTTACATGCACCGAAAGAATGTTCGCGTAATCTTGTGCAGAGCGGAGCCCCAATGTCCTTTCTTGACTATCGATTGGAAACTGCCGTTCTAAAAGATCCAAAAATAAATCGCATACGCGTGAAGCGGAAGAATGTGGTAAGTAACTTCGTACAGGTTGCATTTTCATCGCTTCATGAATAATCAATTGGAGATAATTACGCAGCAGATCGTATTTATGCACGTAGTTAGTGGTAATCTCCTCCATCATCTTTTCGAAAAGCTCACTCACAGCCCGACATTGTGCCTCGTTTACAAAGAAAACGAAGTCGCCACCCACCTTAAACAGCGAGAGCTGATTTAAAAGAAAATGTGGGCTGTCAGTTTGTAAAAAAGACGCCGTAAAGAGGCAAAAATAACCTTCCTGTTTATCACTGATTGCTTCCCATGAATAGGGAACGGTAGGATTTGAAAACAGCAAGGCAGGGCGATCGATATCTACCCACTTATCTGCATAGTAAAGTCGTCCGGAACCAATGATTAGTGAGATTTTATAAAAGTCCCGCCGATTGTATGGTGTAGATCGAAAACAATTCTCCCGTGTAAATACATTAAAGTGGCCCAAACCATTGGCATTATTGGTTGAAAGGCCAAATGGATTAGCCCGTGGGTTTCTATTATAAAAGTCTTGTAAGCTCTCTGCTTTATTGATCATATTTGTTCTCCGTTCCTCATTACTAACGAAAATACGAAGATTATAGTCTTTTGTCAATTAGGCAATAACACGCCCAACCCATCTTTATGAAAGTCCTACAAAGCCTACGGCTTACAGCTAATTACCAGCTAGTTCCTTCTGCTCAATAGCTTTTCCAATCGAAGTTAGACTGGCTTGGTCCAGTTCACCCCAAAGCTGTACCCACTCGTTGCTTTCTTCCTTTCGAATTTCTGCTAGCTGCTTGTCTTTATCAAAACAGCTATAATAAGGTGCGCCATCACTTGTTTCCAGTTGATCCACGCGTAGTGTTTTTTCCGTTCCTTGAATATGAGCCTTTATATTAAAGGAGATGTCCGCTGTATCTGCCATAACAATCGTTTTCTATCCTATTTGAAAAACAGTTAATATATTATATTGTTTGTATATTAGTATAACCGTGCTGCGGATTTGAAAGACCAAACATGATATACTAATTTGCATGAACGTAATAATCCACGAAAAAAAGTGGCTCCATATAGGCCTATTCTTACTTATCGGTATATTGGGTTTAGGGGTGCTGAAGGCTTTGATACCGGCTGCCTTTCTAAAAAAAGTGACCGGGACGGTACAAGAAATACAGCAAAAGTATAGTGCTGAGGGAGATAAAAAGTTAATCCTAATTTCATTTAAACAACAACCACTGCTTAAACATAGCTATGTAAATAAAGACTATCTTCCAAGCCCGCAAGTGAGTGAAATTAAAGAGCAATCGCAACTGGTAACTTACATATCGAGGAATGGAGGGGATCGTTTTTATGGGCTTGAATTAACTGATGGTACGCTTATACAGTCGAAGCGATGGGATTTATTGTCAGCCTATTTAAATCATTCTTTCGTGATTTTTACGTTAATGGCAATTCCCATTGGACTTTACCTGATTTACGGAAAGAAATTATTACAGTATAAACGTGATTGGATAGGATTTGCTATCTATGCCCTTACGCTGGCCTTTGTTTGGGGAAAACTGCATATTTTCTTGATGATATTACTGGTAATTGGCTTAATTCAAATAGGAAAAAGACTTTCAAAGCAAAAGGATGAGCAGGTGACAAACGACATCGATCTACCTGCTCAAACCTAAATTAATTGTTTTGCCATGCCTTCCTTAAGAACCGTAGCCAATTGCCATGACATATCTTCACAATATCGTCGGCTGTATAGCCCCGGTCAGCCAGCTTTTCATTGAATGATTGTAGGTCGGCAATCGTCTCCAAATCATACGGGCATTGCTCTTTCCCAAAGGCACCATCCAAATCTGATCCAATACCGACGTGGTTGCAATTTCCGGCTATTTGACAAATGTGATCGAGATGATCTATCAATACGTCCAGATTGCACTGCATCTCTTTCGGTGTGGAAATGCCACGCTGCCAATTGGGAACCATCATCCAAGCATCTAAAGCGCCACCTATAACGGCCCCTCGTTCAATCAGCACTTTTATTTGTTCATCGCTAAATTGCCGATTGTGATTAACCAACGCTCGGCAATTATTATGGCTCGCCCAAACAGGTCCATTGAAATGATCCAATGCCTCCCAAAAGCTATCATCACAAAGGTGTGTTGCGTCCAATATGATGTTGAGCTTCTCCATTTCTTCCAATAATTTACGCCCTTCGGGTCCCATAAAGCCTGTTGCATCCGTCCCTTGGGCATAACGACCAGGTCCGTAATGTGCCGGGCCTACCGCACGAAGCCCACTTTGCCAAGCTAGGTGCAAATGCTCAGTGGTGATTAGAGAGTCCGCTCCCTCTAAACTTAAGATGTAGCCAATCACTTTCTTTTCGGATGGAGTGCCTTCATCCTTCCATAAAGTGACATGCGCTTCCAATGACGTTAAATTGTTTATTTGACGCATCTCACCTTTGGCCTCCATGGCCTTGTACCACGCCAATTGCCCTTGCGTTTGTGCCCAGGCCTGTTCAGGCGAATGCCATCCGGGTAATGGATTATCGGGTGCAACATATCGGGCAATTTGAGTGGCTACTACAAGGCCTATATGGCCTTTCCGCAATTCGGGTAAAGATACCACCGCCTTCCCGCGGTCGGGTTTATCAGTCAACCCTTCTTCTCGTTGGTTGATTTCCTTAACAGATTTGGTTAAATCTCGGTTCCATTCCAAGGCATTCATGCTCAAATCAAGATGGGCATCTATAATAAACATAGTATGTCTTTAAATTGTAAGTTTTCGTTTCCTGGCAATGATCTGCCACTCGCCGTTCCACTGATTATCTGTAACCGCAAATGCGGTATCGTATAAAGCAACTGTCGGACAAATGTGATACGGTATTCCGTACAGAACATCGCCAACTGTATAATCGCCGGTATCGGAAACTTCTATAACAAGATGTTCCTCACTATGCGATATAGCACGGGCCTCCGGCGCGTTTATAAAAAACACTCGTTTACCCAACTCATTTTCGGAAGCAATAGCTTTATGCCCTAAGTCTAAACAGAGCCTTTTATCATCTATAATTGAGATAACCCTACTAAGGACAAGGGCTGCTATTTGAAAGGGTTGCTCCGTGAAGAGATTTTGATAACCCTTATCCCAAAAGATAAAGGTTCCGGGACTACATTCTACGTCGTCTCGCTCGCTCGCAGCATGAATCGGAAAGGTTGGTGTCCCGCCTGCAACAATGATGAGACGCCGTTGGTAAAGCGCATTTAATTGTACAATAAGTTGCTCGATTTCCGTGAAGTAGCGATGGCATTGATTTTGACGTGCCTCTAGTGATGCTTCATGAATATGGCCATCATAACAGTGTAAACCTAAAAGTATTAAATTCGATAGCGATGAACATTGTTCGGCAAGAGCAGAAACTTTATCGGTTTTAATACCGGTACGGTTCATGCCTACATTGATGTCGAAATAAATATTTAGGTTGAAGCTTTCAGCAAAGGCCACCTGATTTAATTGGCTGGCAATATCAAATTGATCAACCAGGCAGGCGAAAGACGTATTGGGAAATCGCTTTACAAGCGCGATAAAGCGATTAATATTAGGTCCGACAGGTTGGTATGCCAGTAATACATCCTGAACGCCACAATCGCCTAACAGCTCTGCTTCCGCAATTGTGGCGCATTTGAATTTGTTGATACCTGCTAGTTGCAAAAGCTGTATGGCGTCAGCCGATTTGGATGTTTTGATATGCGGGCGAAGCTTGTCGACTGATTTAACCATCGACATCAGCAGCTGAATATTATTTTTTACAAGCTCCGGGAAAACAACAAGTGCAGGTGTCGATATATCTTCTACATTGCTAATTCTATATGTAGAGGCTATTTCAGTTTCCATATTATCAGATTAGTAGATTGGCCGATTCTTATTCTATTTCAAACAGTGCTTCTACTTCCACCGGAATATTGTCGGGTAAACTTCCCATACCGACGGCACTCCGTACGCCGATACCGTTTTCTTCGCCCCATACTTTTGCAAATAATTCACTGCAACCGTTAATAATATAAGGATGTTTCTCAAAATTACCGGTACAGTTTACCATGCCCAATACTTTAATAACACGTTTTACTTTATTAAGGCTTCCTAAGTTCGTTTTGATCGTCGAGAGCATCGTTAACCCTACCTGTCGCGCCGCCAGTTTACCGTCTTCCATATTGATGGTTTCCCCGATGCGGCCTATAATGAGACTTTTATCGTCTCGGACAGGGCCATGTCCCGAAAGATAAAGATACTTTCCATCAATTAAATAAGGCTTATATACACCTAAAGGTGCCGGTGCAGGAGGTAAACTTAACCCAAGTGCTTCAAAATTCTTATCAGCGTCTATAAATTCCATGTTTTTATTCTTTTGTTATTTAGTACGTCTATAAATGTAGGATATTGTTTCTATTTGGCAAAACCTTTCAAAGCGATATGCTCTAAGCCGTAAGCCATATGCCTCTTAAATAGCAAAATAAGAATAAAAATACGTGTCGCGTACGATTCCATATGAACTTTTTTCAAGTAAATGACAACTTCGTCATAAAAGCTTAGTGCTTACTGCCAGTTGCTTACCGCCAACATCAACTTGATTTTACCATAAATAAGTGTAAATTAGACGAGCTAAATTATCCTATAACACTTGAATATGGTATCTAGAAGAAAATTTATAAAGCAATCCGGCCTAGCCGTTGCTTCTGCTATGGTAAGTAGCCAGGTATTAGCCGCATGTGGTAACAAGCGTCCTCAGGAAGCGGAAATAGGCTTGCAATTATACACAATGCGTGATGAGCTTGCGAAAGACGCGAAGCAAACGATCATGAAAATAGCTAATATCGGTTATGGACATGTCGAAACTTTTTATGATTACGGTACAGAAAAAGGCTCCGGCAAATATTGGGGCTTAAGTACCGAAGAGCTAAAAAATGTGTTGGCAGACAATAATCTGCAGACCTATAGCGGGCACTATCAGCTGAATAATTTTCTAACAATGGGGAAGGGGCAAGAGGACGAGTTGAAAGCACAAGCAGATATTGCCGTTAAGCTTGGTCAACGTTATCTAATTGTTCCGGTACCACCCTTTAATCTTATCGATAAGTTAACGCTTGAAGACTTTAAATTTATGGCAGAACAGCTGAATAAAGGTGGTGAATATTGTAAAAGCTTGGGACTTAAAATTGGATACCATAATCATTTTTGGGAATTTAGAAGCTATGGACCAGACAAAAGAACAGGATATGACGTACTTGTTAGCGAAACGCAACCTGACTTGGTTGCTTTTGAATTGGATATGTTTTGGGCAATAAAGTCCGGCGCTCATCCAATAGAACTATTTGCCAAGTATCCTAAGCGTTTTGAAATGTGGCATGTAAAGGATATCGATAAATCAAAACCGGATGTTATTGTTGGCGAGGGAAAAGACTCACTCCCTTCAATGGATATCTTAAAGGACATCAAATTTGCAGAAGTTGGAACAGGAGCAGTAGATTACAAGGCGATCTTCAAAAAGTCGGAGGAAGCAGGTTTAAAACACTTCTTCGTTGAGCAGGATGGTATTTACATGGAGAACCATTTTGAAAGCATCCGATTGAGTTTTAATTATATTAAAGATAATTTGATTGGGAAATAGTTAAATAGTTGAGTGGTAGAGTAGTTGAGTCGTTAAGTGGTAAAGTAGTAGAGCTGTTTAGTGATTCGGCAATAAATAATAGAAAAGTAGTAGGAGCCGTAGCACCAACTATAACTTTGCTAAGTGATATAAATGAGGCTGACAGCTGATTTCCGATTGTCTAAAGCCTACAGTAGTTTACCCGGAATCCGTTCGATCAACTCCGTTCCTAATACGATGGATTCGTGCTCATAGACGGGATATTTACTTTCAATGAGCTGAATTAAACGATCAGTCGCCACCCTGCCCATTTCAAAGGCAGGTTGGCGTATACTCGAGAAATCGGTGCTGAATAAATCCAGTACGTCACTGTTTGAAAAACCGGCTATAGCTGGCATATAAGCCTTGTCGCCATATTTTTTGATTGCCGTTAAGCAACCAATACTGAGGCGATCGCTCGCCACGAAAATCGAATCGGGTTTTTCATCCATCGATAAAAAATATTGAACGGCAGCATCCACCTCTTTTTGATTACTGCCTCCATGATGACAATACGTAATGTTAGCCTCCTCAATAGGAATACCATTTTCTGTTAGCGCCTCTCTATATCCCGCTAACCGTTCCTTTGTAATAGAAAGATGGGGTGCATTCGCTAAATGAGCGATCTTTCTGTAACCTTTTTCTATCAGGTGTTGAGTCGCCATTTTTGCACCATTTCGATTATCGGAAGACACTTTGTGCGTGGCTAGCCCATCATAGATGCGATCAAAAAAGACAATTGGTAAACCGGCATCATGGAGTTTCTTAATATGATCAAAATTGGTCGTTTCAGCGGATAGAGAGATGAGAATACCATCTACTGATCGGTTTGCTAAATGTTTGATATTCATCACTTCTCGGTCGTACGAGTCATGCGTTTGCGTAATAATGATATTATAGCCATTTTTATACGCAATGGATTCGATACCGTCAATTGCCTGCGAAAAAAAGCTGTTTGCTACCTCGCAAACCACCACCCCGATGGAATAACTCTTACGTTGTTTTAAGCTTAAAGCAATCGGATTTCGTTTATAGTTGTTTTGTTCGGCATAGGCCAATACCCTCTTTTTTGTTTCCGGATTGATCTCATAACTATCACTTAAAGCCCGGGAAACGGTAGAAGCGGATAGATTGAGTGCTTGAGCAATGTCTTTTATTGTTATTGGTTTAAACACATTTAGCTTTTTTGAATATCAAACTTAGCTAAAAATGACTTTAAATGCAACGATTTCCAATAGCTTGGTCGCGATTTTTGTTAATTGGAAGATATCGTGACGGTTAGGTGCAAACGATACCGGTATCGTTTGCGCTAATTTTCTTGTTTGGCTTTTCCATCTTTGTTTAACAATTATGTAAACTTGCCGGTAAACGCTTACAACCAAATTAGAAATCTTAACGTACCAACTGAGAAATGGAAAAGAAAAAATTACTGCTTCTGCTGTTTTGTAGCCTGTTGTTGTACGCTTTCACCAAAAGACAACCTACTACCCTATGGATGATGGGCGATTCAACGATGGCTATAAAAGATGCCGATAAGTACCCTGAGACGGGCTGGGGCGTCCCTTTTGCCACTCTATTTAAACCAAGCGTGCGGGTGAGAAATATGGCAAAAAATGGGAGAAGCACGCGCTCGTTTATTGATGAAGGTCGGTGGCAGGAAATCTACAATCAACTCAAATCGGGCGATTATCTTTTTATTCAATTCGGACATAACGACGAAAAGGTGAATAAGCCAAAGGTAGGTACGGATATAGCCACATTTAAAGCCAACCTAAGTATGTTTGTCGAAAAAGCCCGCGAAAAAGGGGCTGAGCCGGTGTTGTTGACTTCTATTGCACGACGCAATTTTGAACAGGGAGTTTTGGTTGATACACATAAAGGTTATCCGGCGGCAACTCGGGAGGTGGCGGATAGTTTACAAGTGCCCCTAATTGATCTTACCGAGAAAACAAATCGCTTGTTAACTAAATTGGGTGAACGGAAGTCCGAAAAACTCTTCCTCCACTTAAAACCGGGACATAAAAACTATCCGGAAGGGGTTGTCGATAATACACATTTGAATAAGGAAGGAGCGATGACTGTTGCCAAATTAGCTGTGGAGGGGATAAAAGAGCTAAAGCTCAGCCTTGTCAAAGAGTTTAAATAAGATACATCATGGGAAGAGCTTTAAGCAGTATTGTTTTCTTAATTATCAGTATGGCTTATGGGTTAGCATCGGTAAAGCAATCGACAATCGTTGTAGCAGAGGATGGTTCGGGAGACTTTAAAAGCATTCAGGAGGCTTTCAATGCTGTTCCGGATTACAGCAAAAATGTTACCACTATTTTGATAAGACCCGGTGTCTACAAAGAACGTCTCCTTGCAAAGTCCTCAAAGCGGCGTGTCAAATTATTGGGAGAAGATCCTCATAAGACCTTGTTGACCTACGATAATTTTGCTGCCAAACTTAATCCGGAAACAGGAAAGAACTATGGCACTACCGGATCTTCTTCTTTTTTTATAGAGGCGGATGATTTCACCGCTGAAAATCTAACATTTGCGAATTCCTCCGGACCCGTGGGGCAAGCGGTTGCTGTTAACATAACCGGTAATCGTGTAGCCTTCAAGAACTGTCGATTCTTAGGCTTCCAAGATACACTTTATACAAAAGGGCCCCAAGATGATAAAAGCAAGGAAAGTTTGCAATACTTTGAAAATTGCTATATCGAAGGAACGGTAGATTTTGTTTTTGGCGCAGCAACCGCTCTTTTCATGGAATGTGAATTGCACAGCAAAGGTGATGGCTATGTGACGGCAGCTTCTACTCCACAAGGCAAATCCTATGGTTATGTATTTATCAACTGCAAACTAACAGCGGCAAATGCTGCCATTTCTGCGGCTTTAGGACGACCTTGGCGTCCTTATTCGAAAGTGGTTTATATTAACTGTGATATGGGCGAACATATTCGTCCTGAAGGTTGGGACAATTGGGGAAAAGAAGAAAATGAAAGGACCGTTTTTTATGCGGAGTACAATAGTCAGGGCGCTGGCGCAAATTCCGACAAAAGGGTCGATTGGGCTAAGATTCTGAATAAGGAAGACGTTGAGGAATATACTAAAGAAAAGATATTAGGTGATTGGGCTCCTTTTAACCGTTAATGTTAATATGGTCCTATAAGCGTAAACCGTGTTGTATACGGCCGTATCAATCAGGGGAATAATAATTTTGCATACATCCGAATGCCAACGTTGGAAAAATGGAAGGTTTTTAGTAATATTGAACCTGATAACCGATTATGCCATTAAGTTATATCCTATGATGCAAACAACCTTTCTACAGAAACGTGCATATATCCTTCTTTTATTAGTTGTGTTCATTTACTCAGCAGTTAATGCGACCGGATCGGATTCATACAAACTTTGGTATGATAAGCCCGCGGCCCATTGGAACGAGGCCTTGCCTATCGGTAACGGTCGGTTGGGAGCGATGCTATTTGGTGGTGTAAAGCAAGATCATCTGCAGCTGAACGAAGAGACCATTTGGTCGGGCGGACCGGGAAATAATAGTAGCAAAGATTTGTATTCGACTATGCAGGAAATACGGCGTCTGTTATTTGCAGGGAAATACAAAGAGGCTCAAGACCTTTCGAATAAAGAAATGCCAAGGGAACCGGAAGCAAACAATAATTACGGTATGTCCTATCAACCTGCGGGTGATTTATGGATTGATTTTTTACATGAGGGTGAAACAGTGGCATACCGGCGCGAATTAGATATTGCTGATGCGTTGTCTACGGTGACTTATAGAGTAGGTGAGGTAACCTATAAAAGAGAGTACTTAGCCACAGCTCATGATCAGGTAATAATGATGCGCGTGACCGCTGATAGAGCAGGAAGTATAAGCTGCAATTTGAAATTGAATACGCCGCATCTCATACATCAACAACATTTTATTGGCAATCGAATCTATGTAAACGGCACCTCGGGAGATAAGCAGAACAAAAAAGGTCAGGTTAAATTCTCAATTGCTGTAGAACCGAAAGTAAAAGGGGGGACGCTACAAGCAGAAGGAGAAATGTTGCGTGTACGTCAAGCGGATGAATTGACGGTGTATATAGCTATCGGAACAAATTTCAATAATTATCATGATTTGGGTGGGGATGCCCGCGAACGGGCTGATGATTACCTAAACACCGCGTTGAAAAAAAGCTACAGAAAAATCAAATCAAAGCATGTAGAAGATTATAGGCGATACTTTGATCGTGTATCGTTAGACCTGGGCCAAACAGTTGCTATGAATAAAGCAACTGATCAACGAGTGGCGGATTTTCATTTAGGTAATGATCCGCAATTGGTGTCGCTTTATTTTCAATTTGGCAGGTACCTGTTGATCTCTTCTTCCCGTCCAAGCACGCAGCCTGCCAATTTGCAGGGAATCTGGAATGATAAATTATCACCTCCTTGGAGTAGTAAGTATACCGTTAATATTAATACCGAGATGAATTACTGGCCTGCCGAGGTAACCAATCTGAGCGAGATGCATGAACCTTTGTTTGCTATGCTCGAAGATTTATCGGTTACAGGAAAGGAAAGCGCCTGGAACTATTACCGTGCTCGGGGTTGGAACATGCATCACAATACCGACATATGGCGTGTTACGGGGATTATCGATGGTGGTTTTTATGGTATGTGGCCAATGGGTGGAGCGTGGCTTTCGCAACATATTTGGCAACACTACTTGTTTAACGGAGACAATGCCTTCTTGGCTAAATATTATCCGATACTGAAAGGAGTAACGCAGTTTTATGTAGATGTGCTGCAGGAAGAGCCGAAGCATAAATGGTTAGTCGTAGCGCCATCGATGTCACCCGAAAATTCTTACCAATCGGGTGTAGGTATCTCAGCTGGGACTACTATGGATAATCAACTGGTTTTTGATGTCTTTTCAAATTTTCTGGAAGCAGCACATGTTTTGCAGGTAGACGAAGATTTTATGGACACTGTAGCTAGTAAACTAAAACGATTGCCCCCAATGCAGATCGGTAAACTCGGACAGTTACAGGAATGGATGGAAGATTGGGATCGCGCAGATGACCGTCATCGGCACATATCTCATCTCTATGGATTATACCCCGCTGCACAGATATCACCTATTCGGCACCCTACTCTTTTTGAAGCCGCTAAGAAGTCACTTGTTTTCCGGGGCGACAAATCAACTGGTTGGTCTATGGGTTGGAAAGTAAACTGGTGGGCAAGGTTACTGGATGGCAATCGTGCTTATAAATTAATAGCTGATCAACTGAGTCCTGCTGCTAATGATGGCAACGGCGAAGCAGGCGGTACTTACGCTAATCTGTTAGACGCACATCCACCTTTTCAAATTGATGGAAATTTTGGTTGTACCGCGGGAATAGCTGAAATGCTGATCCAATCGCATGATGGTTGTTTACACATTTTGCCAGCTTTGCCCGATCAGTGGCAGAATGGTGAGGTGAAAGGATTGAAAGCCCGAGGTGGCTTTATTGTGGACATAGCATGGAAAGATGGTAAGCTACAAAAGCTGAAGGTACATTCTCGACTTGGAGGCAATTGCAGAATCCGGATTGCTAGCGCGAAGATGGTCGATAAACTTGCTGTAGAGAAAGCAATAGGCGAAAATTCGAATCTCTTATATAAGGTACCCGAAATTAAAGAACCAATTAGTCACATAGGTCAATTAGCGGCAAATTATACGGAAGAATTCGAGGAATATGATTTACCAACTAAAAAGGGAAAGACTTATTTTCTCTTAAAGTAAGATACTTGTGAAAGCCCATTTACATTCTTGTTCCATTCGAGCTATATCCGATATAGGTACGCACTATAGAAACCGAAGGAATACCCAATGGGTAGCGGAGATATACCGAATGACAGGTGGATATAACGTGGACTAAAGGTGGACTTGATGTGGACTTAACGTGGATTTAGACAACTTGATACCTTTTAAAAAAATGAGATACTAATTGTGAATGAGAAAGGATTTACAAAGATACGAATAATTACCCCATTAAAATTGGTTCAACTTCCATTTTTTATAGGTCTTCCTTACTTTATCTCCCCAATTTCCATACCAAGCATAGCCTACGCGGCGCTCGTTTTCAATAGCTGAAAGTGTCTGACGAGGTACACCATCGCGTCCGACAAATAAAGGTTCTTGCTGCTTTAAATCATAAAAGCGAGCCCAGCAGTCGGTTCCCGGTTGGTGAACCAGTACACGATCTTTTCCACTAGGTTGCGTTGAATCTTCAATAATTACAGCTTCTTTATTCTCAATTTTATGATCGGCAAACCATTTCACACCAGTTTCGATTGCTTCTATTAATAGAGGTGATTTTGGCTGGTCCATTAGGAAAAGCAAAACATCACTAGACTCAGCAGCAGCAAGCGAAGGTAATTCATAAACCCTCGCTTTTGCCGGTTGTAACCTATCTTTATCATATTGTGCTGCCCAGATTGTTTTTTGTCCGTTTATTATAACCTGCGTTTTCAATATACAATCGACACCCAAATAAAGTGCCTTTTTTGCCTTTTGCTTATAGTCTTCTCCAAGAATACCAAAGCTGTTTGTTGCTGCCACAATGTCTTGCATAATCCGCAAGACATTGATCATTGCGCGATCATTATACGTGATTTGCGATCGATAAAGATGGGTGTCGGGATAATACTGCGGCCACCCTCCATTGGGATATTGAGCTTCTATAAGATAATTAATGCCTTTTTTTGCCGCACTTAAATATAATTTATTCTGCGTTTTCTCATACGCCTTGATCAGGTAGCGGATTTCGCTACTGGTTGCATTATTATCTATCGTAGCATCCGTTAAATCTTTTTGTTCCTCAGCAAGCGCAATTTCTGATGTCGTAAATACATGCTGATAGTCCACTTTTTGTTTGTTGAAAAATTTGGACCAGCCACCGCAGCTTCTTTGTAATAACAACATGTTTTCAGCCGTTGGATCCGTTTTTTCCTGCTCCTGTACAAAACCAAAGGAGCAGAGCAAAAAAATTAAACTAAGCCACCGAAAACATTTCAACGCAAGCATACTTATTTTTCTATTCTAAACCAGTCGTAATCGCCCCATCCGGAATCGTTGATTTGGGTTGAACGGGTACTAAAAAGGCCAACTTTTGCGCCAATCCATTGCCCGGGAGTGGCCTTAAATAAGGCATCAATTTCTATAAATGTCTTGCCATCTTCGCTATAGCTAAACTGACATTGCGCGCCGGCATTTACACGGACACGAAGGTAAAGCGTATTTGTTTTTATTTTCGAGATAATTCTCTCCTTTTCTGTTGCACCTTTATGTGCATCTTTCGCTTCTCCGTATACCAGCGCTATGCCGTCTTGCCCGTTTTTTAGACTTAAATGGGCATAACTTTGCCCCATGATAATTAAACCGGTTTTTTCATCCTTTATTTTCTCATTCGGTGAGAAAGTGACCTTTGTGGTTGCTGTAAATACTTCCGTGGGAAATTTTTGTAATAATATATTTGGAACATCCCATAAATTGCGGGCGCTGTCCGGAGCCTGCTGTGTATAAAGTCGCAGTACGCCCTTTTCAGGATAAAAGAACGACCAAGTGGCCTTCGGATTGGCTTGCCATTGCCATTGTTTGCCCATGGCTCGATCATTGAACTCATCACTTTCGACAGGTGTTTGTATAGGATAGTTTTTTCCCACATTCGGTTTTTGATGGGATAAAACCGGTTCACCCGTTCCTTTTCCTTCCACATCTTTCCCTATAACAGGCCAGTCCTTTACCCATTTCATGGGTTGAAGATGCACCACTCTTCCATAAGCATCTTTATCCTGAAAATGAAGGAACCAATCTTCACCTTTCTGCGTGTCTACCCATCCACCTTGATGAGGCCCATTGATGCTTGTATTCCCTTGTTCCATGGCTACATGCCTTTCGTAAGGGCCGTAGATGTTTTTTGAACGTAGTATGAGCTGCCAGCCCGTGGCTACTCCGCCAGCTGGCGCCATGATATAATAATATCCGTTCCGCTTATAAAATTTAGGTCCTTCAATCGTAGGATCTAAAGCATGCCCATCATAAACAATCGTACCCTCGTCTAGGTTTTTTGTGCCATCAGCACTTAACCTCTTGATGGCTATGATACTTTTAATACCGGCGCGACTACCGGCATATGCATATGCAATGTAAGCTTGGCCATCGTCATCCCACAAAGGGCAAACATCAATCATTCCTTTACCTGCTTCAACAAGCACCGGCTCCTCCCAATCACCCCACGGGTCTTTTGTTTTGATCATATAGATGCCAAAATCAGGATCACCATAGTAGATATAGAACTCACCATTATGATGACGGATGGATGGTGCCCAAACCCCGTTGCCATGTTGCGTTTTTGAGAAGTGATCAAAGGGCGGCTGCCTTTTTAAGGCATGTCCAATAAGCTGCCAGTTTACCAAGTCCTTCGAATGTAAGATTGGTAAACCGGGAACGGCATCAAAGCTGGAAGCTGTCATGTAAAAATCATCACCTACCCGAATGACGTCGGGATCGGAATAATCGGCGTCAAGCACGGGATTCTTATAGGTACCGTTGCCCTGATCGGCCACCCAAACCTGCGAGACATAAGGCTTGTCTTGCGCTGTCGATTTTATGAGGGAACAAACTATTAACAATAAGGATAATAAGCCTGTGTTTCGTAGCATTTTCATGTTTACTTGTTAGTTGTCGGATTCCAAGGATCCTGGTAATTGAATATCTGCTTAAGCGTATAAGACTCTATGTCTTTTTCTGTCAGCTGTTTACTCCATTTCACGCGAGCTGCTGCATGAGCTCCCGGTCCTTCACTGTGGAATTCTGCATAATAAGCAGTTGATTCGTTTGCCGGGTTACGCCAGTTGTCCCATCCTTGCGGAAGGATATGTGGACCCATATGGCAGCGTATAAAGACTGTCTTGGCATAAGGGCGCCAAGGTCGGCCAAGATACACCTTCGTTGCTTCTTTATCTGCAGTAAGCTTGCAATCTAAAAAGACAAAGCCGAAGGCTTGCCGTGGTGTTGTGGATGCTGCTGTAATATACGAGTTACTTAAACTATGAATAGTACACCGTTGAAAAACTGCAGTAGCCTGTCCAAATATAAAATCGGTGGTTCCTTCAATATAACAATTGACGTAGTATTGTCGACTGTTTTCCGTGGCTGTATAGAGTGTGTCTTGATTCCCCAAGAGCCTGCAGTTTTTTATGACAACCCGATCCGCTTCCACATGCAAAGCCACTGCTTGGCCAACGCGACCCGCTGTATTTTGTATTGTCAGTCCTTCAGCGGTAAAATCATTTCCCTGCACCAAAACCGTATATGAATTATAGGTTGTAAAGGCTTTTTTTCCAAAGGCATCAACCGTATCCGTATAGGGCTTCCCGGAATAGTCTGCGTTAGTAATGATTGTTTGCCCGGTACCGTCTCCAATGAAAGAAATATTCGTTTTCCATGACGGGATAACTATCTTTTCTCTATAAACACCTTTTCGGATATAAATCCGAACCTGTTGCTGTGATAAGTCGCGCACGGCATTGACTGCTTCTTGAATCGTACGGAAGTCGCCATCGCCCTCTTGGCTAACAATAAAGCGATCCGGATAAACGGTTTGGGAAAAAATCGAATGATGAAATATACAGCCGAATATAATAATCAATAGTGCGATCCTCTTCATAATATATAGGAAGGTTATGGATTTTCTGATTGGTCCGTAGAACAAGAATAGGGAGAATTTTTATAATGCTAGCAGGGCAGAACGATAATTTTTACGCAATCGTTTCCGGGATCGATTGCGTAAATTTCAAGTGATGCCAACGTTGGAAATACACTGGGATAATTCTATACTTGCGAATCAGATGCTAAGCAATTAAAATCACAAGCCAAAATTAATACTAGCTAATCAAAATGATGCAATTACCTAAAAGAATCAGCAGTTTTTTTATTATGTTTTTTTGTCTGACGGGGATTAACTTATCCTTTGCGGTTGGACAAAATGGGACCGTTACAGGAAAGGTGGTCGATAAAGAAGGGTTACCCCTAATTGCTGTCAGCGTGTTGGTGAAAGGAACCACCACTGGCACCAGTACAAATAATCAAGGAGAATTCAGCTTAACACTGCCTGCGATGCCAGCTACCTTGGTTTTTAATTATGTGGGATACAAAACCCGGGAGATACCAATTGATGCACCAAAGAGATTATCAAATGTCGTGTTAGAAGAAGACGCAACTAACTTGGATGAGGTAGTAGTAATCGGCTATGGCACGGTTAAAAAAAGGGATCTCACAGGAGCAGTCACTTCAGTCGCGCGTGAAGAGCTAACAAAATTACCTACTACGAATGTAATGGAGTCAGTACAAGGAAAAGCGCCTGGAGTAGATATTGTGCGACAAAGCGGTTCTGCCACATCCGGTGTAAGCATTACTGTGAGAGGTAATCGCTCCATTACCGCTGGCAATGGACCACTCTTTATTGTTGACGGGATGCAATATTCCAGCATTCAGGATATCAACCCCAATGACATTGAAAGTATGGAAGTGTTAAAGGATGCCTCTTCCACTGCCATATATGGTTCAAGAGGAGCGAATGGTGTGATCATTGTCACCACCAAGCGAGGTGTATCCGGTGCTCCTAAGGTTTCCTTTAATGCTTATTACGGCGTACAAAACGTGGCGGGATATCCGCGCGTAATGAACGGACAGGAATATGTGGCTTTACGTAGGGAAGCTTATCGTACTACGGGTGTTTGGAGCAGTCCGGCCGACGATGCCAAAATATTCAGTAATGAGCAACTCAGTTTTATCGAAAACAATGTTTCTACCGATTATGCGGATATGTTATTAGGAACAGGACATCAACAGGATTATCAGCTAAACATTTCCGGGGGTACGGAGAAACTGAAATCTTACTTCTCGGTTGATTTTTTCAATGAAAAGGGACTATTCGAAATGGATGATGCCAGACGCTATACCGCTCGGTTAAATCTTGATTACCAAGTGGCCGGTACACTTAAAGTGGGAACGCAAACCCAGTTAACTTATTACGATCAAAACAAGCGTGCCGATCCGCTTAATCAGGCAAATAAAATTAGTCCGCTGAATACACCCTTTGACACAGAAGATAATTATATTATTTACCCCGGACAGGGTGGAGCCATCAACCCCTTGGCGGATGAGCAACCAGGCAATTACAAAAACAATGTAAAAACACTCCGTGTATTCCCAACCGTTTTTGCGGAGTTTAAACCCGTTGAAGGATTGAGTATTCGCGGTAACTTTGCAGTAAATCTTTCTAATTTACGCGATGGTTTATATGAGGGTTCCTACTCAATTCGTCGTAACGGAGCGAATTCACGCGCTACCTATGTGACAAACAATGGGTTAGGCTATAACTGGCAAGCAATTGTGAATTACCAGAAGACTTTCGGTGAACATGATTTCAGTATAACAGGTATCAGTGAATACCTTTATAATGATACCGAGAATGCGACAGCGCAAGGGGAAAATCAATTATTAGACAATAATTTCTTTTATAACCTTGGTTCGAATACGCAAAACCTCGCTATAACCAGCGCTTATACCGAAACAAAACTACTATCGTATGCCGCTCGGGTAAATTATGGTTATAAAGGAAAATACCTGTTGACACTAACGGCACGGACGGATGGTGCTAGTCAGCTGGCTGTAGGGAACAAATGGGACTTTTTTCCTTCTGTAGCGGGCGCTTGGCGTATCGTAGATGAGGGATTTATGAAGGAGCAATCGTTGTTTAGCGATCTTAAATTGCGAGCAAGTTATGGTGTTTCCGGCAACTCTTCAGTCGTTGCTTATTCATCGCAGAGTACGCTCACCAGAATCCCTTTTGCTTATGGTGACGCGTCTGCTCCTGGATACGGTTTTCCAAACAATTCACGAAACCCCCAGTTAGGTTGGGAAAAATCGGCTAACACCAATATCGGGTTGGACTTCGGATTGTTCAAAGGAAGACTAAACGGTACCTTAGAACTCTATCACACCAGTACGAGCGACTTATTGCTCGATAGAATCCTGCCACCTACTTCCGGCTATTCTTTCGTTACACAAAATATTGGTAAAACAGAAAATAAAGGTATTGAGTTTATGTTAAATGCGGCTCCAATAAGCAACAACCAATTTAAATGGAACAGTACGGTATCATTTACCAAAAATATTGAAAAGGTGAAAGAGCTGATCGATAACCAAGATGTGATCAGCTTGGATGCTCGTTACGTAGTTGTTGGCTATCCCGTTAATTCTTATTTCGATTATGAAAAGCTCGGTATCTGGCAACTAGGAGAAGAAGAACTAGCGGGTCAATATGGTCAAAGACCCGGTGACATACGAGTAAAAGATCAGAACGGCGATAACGTGATTACCGCAGATGGTGATCGCGTAGTAGTAGGCTCGCAAGTGCCTAAATGGAGCTTGGGTTGGAACAACGATTTTAGCTATAAAAATTTCGATTTAAACATTAATGTTTTTGCGCGCATTGGACAAATGATCAACGCCAATTACCTGACCCGATACGATCCCCAAGCCGTTGAAAATAGCACAGCTGATATTAGTTACTGGACACCCGAAAATCCTAGTAATCAATGGCCACGGCCTAATGCCAATTTAAGTAGAACAAGTATGCTCTATACTTCTACCTTGGGTTATACGGACGGCTCTTTTGTGAAATTGAGAAATGTAACCCTAGGGTATACTTTACCCACTTCCGTGACGGATAAATGGGGCTTAGCTAAATTGAAGGTATATGTGTCGGGTAGAAACTTGGCGATGTGGACCAAAACCATTAACGGATACGATCCGGAGCGTGGAGGCGGTGAATCAGCTCCCTTAACGCGCTTAATTGTGGCAGGTATTAATGTTAACTTTTAAAGGCTATTATAATGATTGTACATACTAGATATAAAACAGTTTTAATCGCTGCTTTTTTATTGGCAGCTGGACTAACTTCATGCAAAAAAATGCTTGATGAGGAGAACCTCAGTGGTATTACCGACGAGACTTTGTATACAACACCTAAAGGTTTTGAGACCTTGGTTAATGCCGCTTATAGTTATCAACGTTGGTGGTATGGTAAGGAGCGTGGCTATAATATAGGAGAAACTGGTACCGACTTATGGACCAATGGTGCGGGTGATGTATATCCGGATCTTACGACCTATCAAAATCTTCAAGCAACCAACGGCGCCTTACAGGAAGTATGGTCTAATTTTTACAAGGCCATTAATGTATGTAATGCCGGTATCGCAAGAGTCGGAAATTCGGGGATGGATCAGGCACTGCAAATACAGCGGACAGCGGAATTTCGATTTCTGCGCGCCTTCTATTACTATCACATTGTAGAAACCTGGGGAGGCGTCCATTTGACAACCGAGGAAACAGTAGGTGTCGTTACAGAAGCAAGGAAATCGAGTGTCGATGATTTTTACAACTTAATTATCGAAGATTTACGTTTTGCTGTTGATCATTTAGCGCCTACTACCGCTGATTATGGGCGCGTAACAAAGCCAGCTGCGGAGGCGTTTTTGGCACGTGTATACTTAACCAGAGGGTTGAATGCCGAAGCGGGTGCTTTAGCTAAAAAGGTAATTAGTGATTATGGTTTTGCTTTACTGCCTAATTATGCTGACTTATGGAGAATGAACAATCTCCAAAATAGTGAAATTGTTTATGCCGTTAATTATTCTTCTAATCTGAACGATAATGACAAACAGGACGATAATGTTTATCCGGATGGAGATAATAGAGGGTCAAATAGTGCCCATATGCTTTTCCTGATGAAGTATGATGATCAACCGGGAGTGATTAGAAGCTTGGAATATGGTCGGCCTTTTAACCGTTATCAGCCATCAAGATATTTATTATATCTTTTTAATGAAAACATCGATAGCCGATTTGAAGCCTCTTTTCAGAACGTATGGTATTGTAATCAACCGAATGCGTCGGGAAGACCTGCAGGGATGAATGTTGGCGACACAGCCGTATTTATTTCAAAGTATACGGTTCCGGCCTCGGTACGTGCAACAAAAAATTACACCATCTATGATGATGGCGATATTTATAATACAGATGGCTCATCGAAGAATCGGCTACGTTATATTTCACTTAAAAAGTTCATGGATAACACCCGAGGAAGTATAAACGAAGCGCAGAGTGTTCGGGATGCTTTTGTTATTCGCTTAGCCGAAATGTACTTGATCGTAGCCGAAGCTGCCTTTAAAACCGGCAATAACGAGGAGGCCGTGACTTATTTGAATATTATTCGTGAACGTGCTGCAAAAGAAGGACATAAAGAAGAAATGGATGTTAACGCTGCTGATGTAACGCTCGATTTTATATTAGAGGAACGGGCAAGAGAGTTCGCGGGAGAGCAGATGCGATGGTTTGACTTAAAACGTACCGGAAAATTAAAAGAAAGTCTGCAAAAATACAACCCACATGCGATTACTTATTTCAGAGATTATCATATGCTTCGTCCAATCCCTCAAAACCAATTAGACGCCGTAACCAATAAAAGTGAATTTACTCAAAATCCGGGATATCAGTAGCAGGTGGTTGAGTAGTTGAATAGTTGAGTAGGGAAGTAGTTAAGTAGTTGAGTTGTCAAGTAGGGAAGTGGTGAATTAGCCAATGTGATGATTAGCCAATGTGATGATTAGCCAATGTGATGATTAGTCTTTATACTTACCTGCTTACCGTCAGGCAGGTGTCCTGATACTTATATCTTGATTACTCAAATTAGCCTCCAGCATATTGCCTATTGCTTAAGGCTTAAAACTACGCAATCGTTGCCGGCAACGATTGCGTAGTTTTTTACGAGATCTCTTGAGGGGATTTCTTTTTTATCCATGTATCTTGTAGCTATCAACGAGCCAATCATAGCTTTTTGATTAACCAATAAATCCACAATTTCTATTAACTTATTAGAACCATTATGACTAAAAAATTATGGACGCTTTTTGGGCTCTTATTTTTCAGTTATTGCTCTTCGTTTGCCCAAACAAGATCAATTACCGGAAAGGTCGTCAATACAGCGCAAGAGCCGCTACCTGGTGTAACGGTAGCCGTAAAAGGAACAAGTACAACTACAAGTACAAATGATGTCGGAGCGTTTAACATACAGCTGCCAAATACGCAGAACCCCGTGTTAACCGTTACCTACCTGGGTTACAAAATGCAGGAAATTCCTATTAACGGACAACAAACCCTCACAATTACTCTAGAAGAAGATGCAACAGGTTTAGACGAGGTGGTCGTAGTCGGCTACGGGACGATGAAAAAAGGAGACCTTACAGGTGCCGTCGGTTCGGTCACTTCCGAGACTTTAAAAGCTCGTGGAACTACCTCTGCTATGGCTGCTTTACAAGGCTCTGTTCCGGGGGTCGATATCAGCTCCACCTCAACAAAACCCGGCGGTGGATTTAATATCCAGATCCGGGGGCAAAACTCGTTAGCGGGTGGAAGCCCTTTGTATGTTGTGGATGGCGTAGTGATGGGCGATATCAATTTTTTAAATCCAGCCGATATTGAGCAAATTGACGTTTTGCGTGATGCCTCTTCGACAGCCATCTACGGTTCGCGCGGCTCGAACGGCGTTGTTATTGTGCGAACAAAGAATGCTGGCAGTAATCATGGTTCGCGAATGTCAGTGACTTACGATGGTTTCTACGGCATTCGTAAAATTGCAAGATTACCGGATTTTATGAGCGGACGAGAATGGGTAGACTTCCGCACGTCGGCCTACTATACTTATAACACCAATTTAGGTCAGTATGAATTAACGCCCGCTAATAGAAATTCTGTTTTACAGCGAAGCCCGCTATTGGAACAACGTCTATTTGATGAAGATTATGAAGATTGGCTTGCTTTGGGTACACAAGATGGGCATCAGCAAAATCATTATGTAAATATTGGTGGAAGCTCAAGTGATCTAGCTTATAATCTCGGTTTAGGTTATCAAGATGAAGAAGGTAATTTTATCAACGAAAACCTAAAGCGATACAATATGAAATTGAGTATCGACCACCGGGGATCCAAGTTTTTTTCGGCAGGAGGTACCATTAATTTATCCCATACCGTTACTAATCAAGGAAGCCAGTACGGCTATCGCGATATTATGCGAATGCCCGTTATCTTGCGTGCGTATGATGATCAAGGTAATCTTATTCAACAACCCGGTATTGCCGCATCTATTCAAGGTAGTGGAAACTTTACGAGCTCACCCAATCCACTGCAAGAGATTAATAGCGGTAATCAAGAGACTAGACGGTATGACGTGTTAGCAAGCGCCTACGCGCAAGTAAACCTGTTTGATGGATTCTCTATAAAAAGTACCATCATGCCACGATTTACCCGTGAGCGAGTGGGACAATACTATGACGTTGTGCCAGGTAATAGGAACCAGAATGAGGCTTATCAACAAAATGATGAAAGTTTGGAATATACCTGGGATAATCAAATAACCTATAATAAGACCTTTAATGATAATCATCACTTAAATGCCACCCTTATAAACAGTTTTTATAAAACTCGATTTGAAAGAATACAGGCCGCTACCCAGAATTTACCTTACGATTCTCAGTGGTATAATTTATTTACAGGTAACTTAATGCGGGACAATTCACTAACTTCATATAACGAGTCTGGTTTGATCTCTTATGCCGCACGTGTTAACTATGATTATAAAGGAAAGTACTTAGTTACCGGAACAATCCGTTATGACGGAAGCTCTAAATTGGCCGACAAATGGGCCTCTTTTCCTTCCTTTGCACTAGGTTGGCGCTTATCAGAAGAAGAATTTATGAAGGCCGATTGGCTCTCCGATTTAAAGGCTCGATTTAGTTTTGGTTACTCGGGAAACAATAACGGAATTAGCCCTTACGGATCAATGCAAACACCGATTTCGGATGAATTGATATGGTATGATTTTGGCGATGGTAATGCAGTTTCCGGCCTCCGACCAGGCTATCCAGTCAATCCTGCAATTACGTGGGAGAAGACACGGGAGCTGAACTTCGGACTGGACTTTGGTTTTTTCAATCAACGACTTTATGGATCACTTGATGTCTATGATAAGTTGTCCGATGGCTTGTTAATGAGTAGATCGTTGGCTATTGAATCGGGTGTTGCTACCATGACAGATAATATTGGTTCAGTAAGCAATCGCGGAATTGAAATTTCCCTAAACTCAACCAATATCCGTACGCCTAATTTCCAATGGACTACCTCTCTGAATTTCGCTCATAATAAAAATGCCATCGAATCTCTTTATGGTAAAAAGGAAGATGTAATGGGCGAAAAAAGGTTTATCGGACACCCTATTGAGGTAATTTACGACTATCGTGTTGTAGGAATTTGGAAATCGGATGAAGTGGAGGAAGCTGCGCGATGGGGGCAACAGCCGGGTCAGGCACGAGTAGAGGATATTAACGGTGACGGCATTATTACAGCGGCTAACGACCGGGTAATTTTGGGTAGTCCTAATCCTAAATGGACTGCCAATCTTCGCTCAACTTTTAATTACAAAAGCTGGGATTTATCAGTTGATTTGTTTACTCGTCAAGGGATTTTTGTACAGGATCGATTTTTGGAAGAATTTGGCCCAGGTAATACGCAGCGTGGAAGACCTAAAATTCGCTTCGATTATTTCGTGCCTCAAGGGATCGATAGATACGATTGGAATAATTGGGGTACAAAAGAAGACGGATCTCCCTCGGCTACTTGGTCACCTACCGCTGGAAACGAAAACGGGAAATATCCGGCTATTAATAACGCCGGACCATATTATGGCAGTAACGGACAATATACTGACGCCTCTTTTGTAAAAATAAGAAACATTATCTTGGGTTACATGCTTCCAAGCAAAATGTTGTCGAAAGCGAAAATAAGTCAGTTACGCGTATACCTTAACATACTTAACCCATTCACTTTTACCAAATACGAAGGTTGGGATCCGGAATATGCAACTACCTCCTTACAGAACGGTAATGGTCCAAGTACAGTTACTTATCAATTGGGTGTAAATCTTAAGTTCTAATTTGATTATTGACGATTTAATATAACGATCATGAAGCGTATTTTAATATATATAGTTCTTACATTGTTACTCAGTGGCTGTAAGAAATTTTTAGAGGAAGATAATAAAGGAGGGATCACGAACGAAGAGTTCTATCGAACCGAGGCGGGTTATGAAACTTTAGTAACAGCCTCTTATTCATCCTTACGTGAGACGTTCCGACTAACTCCCTGGTTGCTGGTAGCGGGTACTGATATGTATCAACGAGCGAGAGGTACGGGTGATCGATCTATTCAGGAATACGAACAACTTTATGCCACGGATTCCTATGTAAAGGACTATTACCAACTCTGTTATAAAGCTATTCAAACTGTTAATATGGCTATTTTTTATAATGATATAGCCGAAATTGACGCGGAGAAAAAAGCAACTTACCTAGCTGAATTGCGCTTTTTGCGCGCTTTTTATCACTTTCTTTTGGTGGAGCAGTTTGGCGGGATCTATATTAATACAGAAGCCACTTTTGAACCGCGATTAAATATGCCGAGAAACAGCTTGGAGGAATGCTATACCTTTATCATTGGCGAAATGGAAGCAGCCCTTCCCCTTGTCGGAACAGCTAAGGCGCGAGTAAATAAAACAGTCATTAACCATTACTTAGCGAAAGTGCATCTCACCAGCGCATGGGACCTGAAACAAGCGGCTGATTTTGAAAAAGCAAAGACTTATGCCTTGGCTGCGATAAATGGCAAAACAATTAGTATTCCATTTGAGCAATTATGGAGCCCTTATAATGAAAATAATGATGAGATCATTTTTGCGATACAATATGATTTGGAATCCATTGCTTCCAGTACGGACGGAAACAATCAACAGGGTATTTTCGGTCCCTACTTAGGTGGATCCGAGCTAAATCATAAATACATGAGTGCTCAATTATACCCTTCCTGGAATTTACATACTTTTTATGGAGAGAATGACGCTCGATACGATGCAACTTTTATGCTAACCATTTATGATCAATATTTTGATTATTATGATGCCAGCAAAGATAAATCCAGCATCTTGATCAGAGCCTATTATCCGCGCGTTTGGGGTAGAGAATATACAAGCGCCGATTCTTTAGCGTGGGCAAATCAACACCAGGGACAAATAGCAAGTAATTTCCGGTATTACCCGTTTAAGTACGATGAAGAGGCTTATAGAGCCTTCTATGACGCGGATATGAGTACACCGGTTATTAAAAAGTTTGATAGTCCGCAAACTCGTACCATATTTCAGCAAACAGCCAGTGTGCGAGATATTGTATTGGCACGTTTGGCCGAAACCTACTTCCTTTATGCAGAAGCTTGTATTGGATTGAATGATTTCGCCAGTGCAGCAACTTATGTACAGGCGGTGTTGGATAGACCGGGTAATGCAAAAGACGGCGGACGGTTAAGTCCGAACATAGATATCGCCACAGCCGCTGGCCAAAGTCAGGCACTTGATGCTTATCTGATTGAAAGTGCGAAAGAGTTTGCGGGCGAATATTTAAGGTGGCCGGAGTTGAGAAGAACAGGGAAATTGAAAGAATTTTGTGCCAAATATAACTATGATATCAAACGGATTGGAGTCGATCGCGCCTTTAGAGGACCAGACGGTCAAGATAAGATTTTGCGACCGATTCCACAGGACGCTATTGATCTCAATGAAGCGGAAATCCAACAAAACCCAGGATACGAAGCCAGATAAAAAAACAGCGCAATCGTTATCGGTAACGATTGCGCAAATAAAGACCTTTAAATGTTTGAAAAGATTAGCGGATAGCCTTAGAATTGTAGGGGCATAACCGATTGATACCTTGATAATGCTTTATGAATAAGATACTGAAAACTGTTATACTCTTAATTTTTACCCATGGGGCATTCGCCCAAAAACTTGCTGAACCAACTGTCTCATTACCTACTTTTAAAAAGGATACGGTATCAATCACTGCTTTCGGAGCGATTTCCGGTGGACGTCATTTAAATACGGAATCGATTAATCAAGCTATTGATCAAACACATAAGAAGGGTGGAGGCGTGGTCTTAATTCCTGCAGGTGTATGGCTATCGGGGCCTATTACCTTAAAGAGCAATATAAACTTGCATTTGGCCGCTAACGCGTTGCTGCAGTTTACAAAAGATTTTTCGCAATATTCCTTGGTACAGACCAGCTGGGAAGGGATCCCGCAGATGCGGAACCAATCGCCTATATGGGCCTTAAATCAGCAAAATATAGCGATTACCGGGAAAGGGGTTATTGACGGAAATGGTGATGCTTGGCGAATGGTGAAAAAAGCGAAAATGACAGAAACGCAATGGAAGAAGCTTATAAGCTCCGGAGGCGTTCTTAACGAAAAAGGAGATATTTGGTATCCTTCTCAGAGTTCTTTGAAAGGAGCTTCTTATAAGGATCCCGGACTTGTGGAGAAGGGGAAAAATGCACAGTTCTATGAGGAAATAAAGGACTATTTGAGACCGAATATGATTTTGCTCGAGAAATGTGAGCGTATTTTACTGGAGGGTGTAACATTTCAAAATTCAGCTGCTTGGAATATCCATCCCTTAATGAGCGCCGATTTAACCATACGGAATATTAATGTACGCAATCCTTGGTATTCCCAAAATGGAGATGGCTTGGATATTGAGTCTTGTAAAAACGTACTGGTGGAACAAAGCACCTTTGATGTAGGTGATGATGCTATCTGTATTAAAAGCGGCAGAAATGAAGCGGGTAGGGAACGTGGTATGCCAACGGAAAATCTGTGGGTACGGAATTGTACGGTTTATCATGCGCATGGTGGTTTTGTTGTGGGAAGCGAAATGAGCGGCGGTGCGAAAAATTTATATGTTGACAATTGTACGTTTATCGGAACCGATATCGGTTTACGATTTAAAACGACACGTGGAAGGGGAGGCGTAGTAGAAAATGTATATATCAATAACATTTTCATGAAAGATATTCCCGGAGAGGCTATTCTGTTCGATATGTATTATGAAGCAAAGGATCCGATCGTGTTAAGTGGAGAACATCGGGAACCTCCTAAAGTGGAATTTTTGCCTGTTACTGAAGCAACACCGCAATTTAAGGATTTTTATATTAATAATGTGGTTTGCGATGGGGCAGCTAAAGCGCTCTTTATCCGAGGCTTACCTGAAATGCACATAAAGAATATTCAATTGACTAGGCTTGACATGGTTGCTAAAGAGGGCATCGATATACAGGAAGCATCCAATATAAGCCTGCGCGACGTAAAGTTGCAGGTTGAAGATGCTTCTAAGCAAATTGCCTATATTTTAAACAGCAATGATATAAAGCTGCATCAGCTAGAAGTGAAAAATGCAAATATCTTTCATCTTCAGGGCGAACGTACTTCTACAGTTGATGTGCAAGGCTTGACGGGAGCTCAACCGGTTATTAAAGCCGATTTTGGTGCCAATAAAAACGTTATAAACATTAATTAAGATAAGGAATGGATTGGATTTTTAAGCGGCTCTTGTTGCTATCGCTCATGATAAGCTATTTTAATGTACAAGCACAGGAAGTAAAATATAGTGAGTTGATGACGCAAACGGCTATGCGACTTTGGCCTGATGCTTTTACACTGGAAAAAAATCAGCCGGCTAAATGGAGTTATGACTTGGGGGTAATTCTAAAAGGAGTAGAAGGGGTTTGGAAGAATACAGCGAATAAGCGCTATTTCGATTATATCCAGCATAAAATGGACCATTATGTGCAGGAAGACGGTACCATCAATGCTTATAAAATGGAGGATTATAATATCGACTTCATTAATAACGGAAAAATCCTCTTATTTCTATATCAGGTAACTGGAAAAGAAAAGTACTTAAAAGCAGTCCGGCATTTAAGAAAACAACTTGATACACATCCACGAACCAAACAGGGTAGTTTCTGGCATAAGAAGATCTATACACATCAAGTCTGGTTAGACGGCTTGTACATGGGACAACCTTTTTATGCGGAATATGCAAAGCTGTTTAACGAGCCGAAAGCTTTCGACGACATTAGCCGTCAATTTGCTTTAATTGAAAAGAATACGCGTGACGAAAAAACGGGTTTATTATACCATGGTTGGGACGAATCGAAAGAACAACAGTGGGCTAATAAGGAAACGGGTCGGTCACCAAATTTTTGGAGCCGTGCGTTAGGATGGTACGGCATGGCCTTGGTAGATGTACTGGATTATTTTCCTAAAAATCATTCCGGTAGAGATACGATTGTAGCTATTTTGAATCGTTACGCAGATGCAGTTGCCAGGTTTCAGCAAGCGAATGGTCTTTGGTACCAGGTGACCGATATGCCTAGTAGAAAAGGAAACTACCCAGAGGCTTCTGCTTCATCGATGATTGTCTATACTTTAGCAAAAGGTGTGCGTTTAGGATATTTACCTGCTAAATTTTTGAAAAATGCTGAAAAGGGTTATACGGGTATTTTGAAAGAGTTCATTGAAAAAGATGAACAGGGCAATGTCAACTTAAACGGCACGGTGAAAGTTTCCGGTTTAGGAGGAAAACCCTATCGTGACGGCTCCTTTGAATATTACATGAGCGAACCGGTCATTCAAAACGACCCGAAGGGGATCGGTGCTTTCATACAATGTGCAGTTGAAATGGAAATGGTCCCTAATTTGAAATTCGCTAAAGGAAAAAAGGTGCTGTTGGATTATTATTACAACCATGAAACAAGGAAAAGCTTACTAGGGCAGCAAGAACGTTATCATTATACCTGGGAAGAGCAGGATAACGGTGGTTATTCCCTGTTAGGGTACATTTTCCGTTCCTACGGTGCAGTTACTGATTCATTGGGAGTAAAACCTACAGAAGAAAATCTTCGAAAGGCCGATGTATATATCATCGTAGATCCTGACACCGAAAAGGAATCTGCCCATCCAAATTATTTGGCTACTCCTGAAATCGATGTAATTGTTAAATGGGTTAAAAATGGAGGAACACTTGTATTGCTTGGAAATGATGCCGGCAATGCTGAGTTTACGCATTTTAATGAGCTTGCAGGCCATTTTGGTGTTCAATTCAATGAAGACAACCATTTGATGGTGAAAAACAATCAATTTGAACAGGGAGCCGTTCAAGTCGATAAAAGTAACCCTATATTTAAAAGGCCCTATAAATTGTATATCAAGGAAATCAGTTCACTTCGCGTTTTTGCTCCTGCCACACCAATCGTTGGAACAAAAGGGTTAAATATCATGGCCATTAGCAAATACGGCAAGGGAAAAGTGTTTGTGTTAGGAGACCCATGGATATACAATGAATATTTAGATGGAAGGAAGTTACCTGCAAAATACCAAAATTTTCAAGCAACACATGATTGGGTGAAATGGTTAGTGAAATAGTTAAGTAGTTAAGTAGTGAAATAGTTAAGTAGTGAAATAGTTAAGTAGTGATAGCATACAGGTTAAGTACCATTGGTGATCGTATTTAAGAACTACTCAACAACTTAACTACTCGACAACTCAACATAAAGCAATAAAAATGGAACGTTTAAACAATAAGTTTTTGCAAAAGGGTACGTTACCTGTCGAGGTTGAAGTGCCCGCGGCCAATTGGAAGGAATTGCCGGTAAAGGTAATACAGTTTGGTACGGGCGTATTATTAAGAGGTCTGCCTGAATATTTTATTGACAAGGCAAACAGAAAGCAGGTATTTAATGGAAGAATCGTTGTGGTGAAATCTACGGCAAGTGGCAGAACAGATAGCTTTGAGGAGCAGGATGGCTTATATACCCTTTGTGTAAAAGGAATTGAAAACGGAAAAGAAATCGAAGAGATCAGTATTAATTCTTCCATTAAGGAAGTATTAACCGCTTCGGAAAATTGGGGAGAAATATTACGTTATGCAGAAGAACCGCAATTGCGGGTAGTAATATCGAATACAACGGAAGTAGGTATAATGTATGATAAAGATGATAAGATTACATTGAACCCACCGCATAGCTATCCAGCTAAATTATTGGCTTTCTTGTATAAACGTTTTCAGTACTTCGGTGGTGATAAGGAGGCGGGAATGGTTATATTGCCAACAGAATTAATCTCAGACAATGGAAAAAAACTGAAAGAAATTATAGTGAAATTAGCTGAGCAACATCGGTTGGAGGCGGCATTTTTACATTGGCTTGAAGATGCCAATTATTTTTGCAATACATTGGTGGACCGGATCGTACCAGGAAAGCTTCCCTTCGAAGAACATCAAAAAATGCAGGAGCGTGTAGGATATCAAGACGACTTAATGATCATGGCGGAGCCTTTTCGACTTTGGGCAATAGAGGCGAAGGATCCGAAAGTTGCGGAAATTTTATCATTCAGTACTGTGGACGATGGAATGGTCATCACTTCAGACATAAGTAAATTTAAAGAGTTAAAGTTACGGCTGTTAAATGGTACGCATACCTTTTCGTGTGGATTAGCTGTTTTAGCTGGTTGCGAAACTGTAAAAGCAGCCATGGCTGATCCTCTTTTAGAAGGCTTTATAAAAAAACTACTAATGGAGGAAATTGTTCCAACCGTTGTGTCTCGCGGTGGTATCGAAAACGAGGAAGCCAAGCTTTTTGCCGAAAAAGTGCTGGATCGTTTTAGAAATCAGTCACTCGACCATAAGTGGATTAACATTACATTGAATTACACGTCTAAAATGGAAATGCGTAACGTAGCGCTTATAAAAGGATTTTATGATGCAGTAGGTGAGGCACCGGAGTTTATGGCCATGGGCTTTGCAGCTTATATACTTTTTATGAAGGCGAAGCGCAGTATTGACAATACCTATAAAGGTTATACTAACGAGAAGGGGTATTATACCATTAATGATGAATATGCCGCCTTATTTGAGGGACTGTGGAGTAAAGAACCGGAACAAGTGGTTGAAGCAGTTTTGAATGATCAACGCATATGGAAACAGAAGCTGACACTCCCCGGTTTTCAGGAGAAGGTACTGCATTATTTACGTTTATTAATGGATAATAAGGTTAAAGAAGTAATAAAAGAGGCTGTTAATAACAAAAAATACAATCAGCTTAATTAGGTTATGGGAGCAAGGGTTTTAAAGATACATCCGAAAGACAATGTATTGGTCGCGCTGCAAGATTTACAGCAAGGAGAACAAATCGTATATCAGTCGGAAACATATCTGCTGAAGGAAGATATTCCGGCAAAGCATAAGTTTTATACGCAGGATTTGGAAAAAGGAGCGGAGGTTCTCATGTACGGAACGCTCGTTGGGAAAACACAATATCCCGTGAAGGTGGGGGAACGTATGAGTACGGATAATCTAAAGCATGCGGCTGCAGCTTACGCATTCCGACCCTACAATTACCATTGGGAAGCCCCGGATGTATCCAAGTTTGCTAATAGAACTTTCAATGGATATCACCGGTCTAATGGTGAAGTTGGAACGGCAAATTACTGGTTATTTATACCTACCGTTTTCTGTGAAAACAGAAACCTAGACGTCATAAGAGAGGCATTGCATAATGAATTAGGGTATGCCGTGACAGATAAATACAAGAGGAAGGCGCGCTTACTGAAGGAATGGTACCGACAAGGTAAGGACCTTGCTTCAGTTGATTTAGATTTGCAGGAAGCATGGGTCCCAACCGATCGGGTTTTCAAAAATGTAGACGGCATTAAATTTCTGAACCATCAAGGTGGTTGTGGTGGTATTCGACAGGATGCGGCGGTATTAAGTAAGCTTTTGGCAGCTTATGCCGATCATCCGAACGTGGCCGGTGTAACCGTGCTCAGTTTAGGATGTCAAAATTTACAGGTGCAGGACTTTTTAAATGACTTAAAAGACCGTAATCCAAACTTTGACAAGCCGCTTTACATTTTCGAACAGCAGCAGTCTAAAAGCGAAGAACAAATGGTTACGGAAGCGATTAGACAAACGTTCATAGGTTTAGCCGAAGCTGATAAATTGGAACGGAAACCTGCACCGCTCAGCAAGCTTACACTCGGTGTGAAATGCGGAGGCAGTGATGGTTTCAGTGGTATCTCTGCCAACCCTGCTGTAGGCTACTGTGCTGACCTACTAGTAGCACTGGGGGGGAAAGTTTTATTAGCTGAATTTCCGGAACTATGTGGGGCCGAGCAAAATTTGATAGACCGCACAAAGAATGAAGAGGCTGCAAAAAAATTTATAACCCTTATGGGGGCCTATAGCCAAGCGGCCGAAAATGCCGGTTCGGGATTTCATATGAATCCTTCTCCCGGAAATATTAAGGATGGCTTGATTACGGATGCCATTAAAAGTAATGGTGCCGCTAAAAAGGGTGGGACAGCGCCGGTAGAGGATGTGTTAGACTACACGGAACCAGCTATTAAACCGGGTTTAAACTTGGTTTGCACCCCTGGTAATGACGTAGAAGCAACCACGGGTAAAGCAGCCAGCGGAGCAACACTGATTTTATTTACAACAGGTTTAGGAACGCCCACAGGAAATCCCGTATGTCCGGTAATTAAAGTCGCCACCAATTCTTCGCTCGCTTCTCGTATGGCAGATATTATTGATATTGATTGCGGTCCGATTATTTCCGGTGAAAAAACCATCGAAGAAATGGGTGAGGATATTCTGGAATATTGTATTCGGGCAGCAAGCGGTGAGGTGATTCCCAAAGCAGTGCAATTGAATCAAGATGACTTTATTCCTTGGAAGAGAGGGGTGTCTTTGTAGTTGCTAGTTATTAGTTGTTAGTTGCTGGTTATTAGTTATTAGTTGTTAGTTATTGGTTGTTAGTTATTAGTAGAAGCAGGCATAAAGCGTACGCCTACTGCCTAAAGCTCACGAGTATGAAAAAATTCTTAGATAAAAATTTCTTATTAGAAAGTAATACAGCGCAAACATTATATCATGAATATGCGGCGAAAATGCCCATTATCGATTACCATTGTCATTTGTCCCCTCAACAGATAGCCGAGGATGCCCGATTTGAAAATATTACACAAGTATGGTTATATGGCGATCATTATAAATGGCGGGCAATGCGTACGAATGGTGTAGATGAACGCTATTGTACCGGCGATGCCAGTGATCGGGATAAGTTTTTAAAGTGGGCTGAAACTGTACCATATACCCTAAGGAACCCCCTTTACCATTGGACGCATTTAGAATTGCAGCGGTATTTTGGCATTGATAAAATACTGGACGCTAGTACTGCTGAAGAAATATACGATGAAGCGAGCGATTTACTTAAGAAGCCGGAATATAGTGTCAGGAATCTATTAAGGAAGATGAATGTAAAGATTGTGTGTACAACAGACGATCCGACAGACAGTTTAATATATCATCAACAGCTAAAAAAAGAGGGCTTTGAAATTCGGGTACTACCTGCCTTCCGGCCAGATAATGCGATGAACCTTTCTGTACTGTCGAAATTCCAGCAGTATGTAGAAAAATTGAGCCGCGTTTCGGGGGTAACTGTTCAAAATTTTGATGACTATTTGCAAGCGCTGAAAGTTAGACACGATTATTTTGCTGAAAATGGATGCTGTGTGTCAGATCATGGGTTAGAGGAAATTTATAACGAATCCTACAGATTAGAAGATATTAGAACCATCTTCTCCAACGCATTGCAGGGTAAAGTTATTTCTGATGAACAGCATAATCAATTTCGATCGGCCATGCTAACCTATTTCGCTGAATGGGACCACGAAAAGGGATGGGTGCAACAGTATCATTTGGGTGCACTTCGAAATAATAATTCAAGAATGATGCAAAAATTAGGTCCTGATACGGGTTGGGATTCTATCGGTGATTTTTCGCAGGGAAGGGCTCTAGCGGGTTTCCTTGACAAACTGGATAGTCAGGATAAATTAGCTAAAACCATCCTGTATAATCTTAACCCGGCAGATAATGAATTAATAGCGACCATGATTGGCAACTTCAACGACGGTTCTTCGGCCGGAAAGATTCAATTCGGCTCCGGTTGGTGGTTCCTTGATCAGAAAGACGGTATGATCAAACAGATGAATGCGTTGTCGAATATGGGACTGATCAGTAAATTTGTCGGCATGCTGACTGACTCGCGAAGCTTTCTGTCTTATCCTCGTCACGAATACTTTAGACGAATCCTTTGTAACTTGTTCGGCGAAGAAGTCGAAAACGGTGAGTTACCTGAGAATTTACCTTGGATTGGCAAAGTTATCGAAGATATTTGCTATCATAATGCCGCTAGTTACTTCAATTGGCCTACAGAGGGGTGAGGGATAAGGTGTAGGGTGTGAGGTTTAAGGTATAGAGTATAAGGTATAGGGTGTAGGGTATAAGTATACGGTTTTAGGTATATTAGGGGATAAGGTTTAAGAGATGAGGTGTCAGAATAAGATTTTTTCTTGATACTTACCTGCCTGCCGGTAGGCAGGTGTCTTGACACCTATATCCTGACACCTATATCCTAACCACAGAAAGCCGACTCTACGCTAGGATTATTAGCCAAAATTTAATATCATTGTAGCTGAATAACTAACGTAAGGAAAACGTATGAATGTGCAAACGTTTTCTTTTAACCTAATTAACATTTATTGCCATAAATCATGAATTCTAAAGAGACAATAGGTAAGTACAGATGGACAATTTGTACACTGCTATTTTTTGCTACTACGATCAACTATATGGACCGTCAGGTGCTTTCCTTAACATGGAAAGATTTCATTGCACCTGAATTCAAATGGACCAATAATGATTATGGTAACATAACAGCTTTGTTCTCTATATTTTACGCGATATCTCTTTTGTTCGCTGGTAGATTCGTAGATTGGTTAGATACAAAAAAAGGTTTTCTATGGGCAATAGGAATTTGGTCGATCGGTGCCTGTCTTCACGCATTTTGTGGTATTGCAACGTCAGGGTTGTTAACCGGCAAATGGTTCGTAGGGTTTGAAGGCGCGAAAGAGGCACTAGCCCTCGTTGGCGATTCTGCAAAAATTATATCAATCAGTGTCACGCTTTTTATCTTTGCTCGACTTGTATTAGCGATAGGGGAAGCGGGTAATTTTCCGGCGGCAATTAAGGCGACGGCTGAATATTTTCCGAAAAAAGATAGAGCCTTTGCTACCAGTATTTTTAATGCGGGTGCAACGGTAGGTGCACTTGCGGCTCCTGTTACCATACCGTTTATAGCCGAAGCCTATGGATGGGAGATGTCCTTTATCATCATAGGCGCTTTAGGGTTCATATGGATGGGATTTTGGGTGTTTATGTACCATAAACCTGAGGTACACCCACGCGTTGGAAAAGCGGAACTCGACTATATTCAGCAAGATTTAATAAACGATAGGAAGTTGGTTGACTATGTAGAAGAAACAACCGATAAAGCTTCTTTCGTTAAATGTTTGAAATATAATCAGACATGGGCATTTGCCTTTGGTAAGTTTATGACTGATGGAGTTTGGTGGTTTTTCCTCTTTTGGACACCTGCTTATTTAAGTTCCGTATACGGTATGGATTCTACACAAAGTGCCTTACCTCTTTTTGTTTTATACCTTATTACCCTGCTTTCTATAATTGGCGGTTGGCTTCCAACTTACTTCGTCGATAAAAAAGGGATGAATCCGTATGAGGGCCGTATGCGATCGATGTTGATTTTTGCCTTTTTCCCTTTGTTAGCGCTGTTTGCTCAACCTTTAGGACATATAAGTTATTGGCTTCCTGTAATTATTATCGGTATAGCTGGTGCAGCACATCAGGCTTGGTCTGCCAATATTTTCACCACCGTAGGTGATATGTTCCCCAAAAAAGCTATTGCTACGATTACGGGTATCGGCGGTATGGCTGGAGGCGTGGGTTCTTTCTTTATTAATAAGGGTTCCGGAATGCTCTTCGATTACAGCAAAGAAACGGAGATGTCCTTCATGGGTTTTCATGGTATTGAAGCTGGTTATTTTATTATATTTTCCGTTTGCGCGGTTTGCTATATCATTGGCTGGGTAGTTATGAAATCGCTAGTACCTCGATATTCGCCTATTACGGATTTATAGTTATTGGTTGCTAGGTTGAATAGTTGAGTTGTCGAGCAGTTCTTAAATGTGATCGCCACTCAACTACTTAACTAGTATAAAAACTCTACTAATCCCAAAAAAAATTTATGTAATCTATGTTCTTTTTATGAACTTTGCGTAAGAATTGGATATTGAAAAGAGAGCCAAACTACACCTGCTCTTATCGTCTTTGGCTCAATTTGAACCGATTCGTTAAGTTTATTAAATAAACGTGGAAACTCATATACTTCCTGCTACTGCGTATAATCGCAACCGTGTCCGTTTGGCTGTATCTCTTTTTTATTTTTGTCAAGGCTTGGCTTTTGCCTCTTGGGCAAGTCGTATTCCGGATATTAAAACTAAACTTCATCTTTCTGACGGGCAATTAGGTAGCTTACTATTTGCACTACCGCTAGGCCAATTGGCTACAATGGCGCTCTCCGGTACCTTAGTAACTAAGTTTGGCAGTAAAAAAGTGTTAACCGTAGCTGCCGCTTTATATGTGGTTGCACTTACTAATTTAGGTTTAGCTTCTCAGGGTTGGCATTTAGGTGTTTCCTTATTTATATTTGGAATCATCGGTAACATGTGTAATATAGCAGTAAATACACAAGGGGTTGCCGCAGAGAATCTTTTCGACAAACCAATCATGTCCTCTTTTCATGGGGCTTGGAGTATTGCAGGGTTTACAGGTGCTTTGGTAGGCCTATTGATGATCAATCTACATATTGCTCCTTATCTACATTTTTGGATTATCGCAGGCCTGGTATGGATAAGTATCCTAATCAATAATAAGTTTCTTGTAGCAGGGGTAGGACCGGCCAGTACTACTAAAAAGAAATTATTCTCCAAACCTGAGGGGGCTTTGCTACAATTGGGTGTGATAGGCTTCTGCAGTATGGCTACTGAAGGGGCGATGTTTGATTGGAGTGGCGTATATTTCAAAGATATCGTAAAAGCGCCGCAGGCATTGGTACCCCTTGGCTACGCGTCCTTCATGGTGATGATGGCTTCAGGGCGTTTTATTGGAGATCGGCTCATTGCTCGATTGGGTAGAAAAAGGGTTTTGCAAGTGAGTGGCGTATTGATATCATCGGGTATGTTCTTGGCGGTGTTGTTTCCCTATATTATTACGGCAGTAATTGCTTTTATGCTGGTAGGACTAGGAGTCGCAACCGTTGTTCCTACGGTCTATAGTGTTGCCGGGAGAAATGCTAAAGTATCACCGGGAATTGCCTTAGCAATGGTATCGAGCGTGAGTTATCTTGGTTTTCTTATGGGACCACCGCTCATTGGTTATATCGCTGAATTAGCCAGTTTAAGGTATTCTTATGCAGTTATTGGCGTGTTTGGATTGGTGATCACGTTGTTGGTTGCTAAAATAAGGGCTATTAATCAGTAGTCGCACCTTAATTCCGTTTCTTTTAATCTCACGGGCTTAAGTATAATCGGGGGAGGGTGTTAAAGGAAAGATTTTTTTTATCAACTTTTTCTTGGCAAAAAGTTGAGCAAAACCCAAGGCTTTGTAGACTATCTCGCAACTGATGGCAAAGCATTCATGGCGCGTATTGGAGCCGTTTCACTTCCTCAATCCGCTTGAGTATTGCAAGACGAACATGTGTGCAAATGCTTTGCTGCTCGTTGCATCGATATCCTCCAAGGCCGTTTTTCCCACACACAGGGCTATATTTAGGGCTGAAGAAATAATAATACGTCCGGTTAAAAGTAAAGTCCCTTCGTTCTGCCACAATGTCGCCTAGGAAATTTGCGGTTTGCACGTTGATGCATTACCATTTAAAGCAAAGTTCCAAGCGACGAGTCTTTGGTTACTTTTTTCATCACTTGTTCGTTTTTATGGCATTCAAGCTACTTCGTGGTCTTCGGAAGAAAGTGACAAATTAAACCTTCGTTTAATCTAAACAATCTATTGAACATAAAAGTGGTTGCCGTAAGGAGAACCACTTCTTGGCAATAGTTTTTTGCAATACATCTGCATTTTATGTTCTCTATTTTTAGTGTTTGAAAACACTTACCGCAAACTTGTTAACTTAATATAAAATTAAAATGAAACTAAGTTGCTATTAATATTATTCGTTTAAATTTGTCATTTACTAACACTGCCCATAGGAGTACGTTTGGGAGCTAATGATATAAAAACAAAAATAAATGAAACGTAGAGATTTCTTTAGAAATACCGCATTTACCGCATTAGGGGCTTCCGTATTATCCCCGTTTCAATCAATTGCCGGCAATCGGCCAATGAAAAACCCGTCGGTAAGGAAAGCCAAGAATATTATTTTTATGGTGAGCGATGGGATGAGTACCGGAACCTTAAATATGGCTAACTTACTGTTGCAAAGAAAGGAAGGTAGACAAAGTAATTGGTTATCACTATATGAAAGAAATGAGGCGGTTCGAGCGTTAATGGACACAGCGTCCGCGAGTTCTTTGGTGACTGACTCAGCTGCCGCGAGCTCTTCTTGGGGAGGAGGGGTACGTGTTCCGAATGGTTCATTAAATGTGAATGCTGATGGTTCTTTTAATAAACCTATCCTACAAAAATTTAAGGCTGCAGGTAAATCGGTTGGTTGTGTTACTTCTGTCCCCATCACCCATGCTACGCCTGCCGGTTTCTGCGTAAATAG
This sequence comes from Olivibacter sp. LS-1, assembly GCF_008245145.1. Taxonomy (GTDB): domain Bacteria; phylum Bacteroidota; class Bacteroidia; order Sphingobacteriales; family Sphingobacteriaceae; genus Olivibacter; species Olivibacter oleidegradans. Next base: position 2,973,679 of record NZ_CP041643.1, read on the forward strand.
CAATAAGCGCTCAGATCAACCCGGTATTGCACTTCAATATTTAGACTTGCGTTTTGACGTCATGATGGGCGGCGGGCTTGAATTTTTCAGTGCCGATAAAAGGGAAGATAAGCAAGACCTTTTCGCTAAATATCGACAAGCTGGATTTATGGTATTTCAAAATCGGGATGAAATGAATACCCTTTCGGATAAGGAAGATCGTCCGATATTGGGTGTCTTTTATGCCGACGGTTTACCATATGCGTTGGATCGAGCGAATGATCCCACACTAGCATCAACAACGCCAAGTTTGGCCGAGATGACTAAGGCAGCGATTAAGAAGTTAAAGAATAATAAGAATGGTTTCGTATTACAGATAGAAGGAGGAAAAGTAGATTGGGCTGCTCATGCGAATGATGCAGGAGCACTTATTTATGACCAATTGGCCTTTGATGAAGCAATAGGAGAAGCAATGGCTTTTGCTTTAGCTGATAAGGAAACCTTAGTGGTTTTGACCACTGATCACGGTAACGCGAATCCAGGTCTGTTTTATGGGGAACAAGCGAATAGGAATTTCGACCTCATTCAGTCGTTCAAACATACAAATGACTGGATTCTAAACGGAACGGATAAAAGTTATACGCCATCGAGGTTGATTGAGCGTATCGAATTTGCGCAAGGCTATTCGATCACGATCGACGAAGCAAACGAACTGTTGAGCCATTATGAGACGCTTGATGGAGATGGCCTTTATAATCCACGCAAACTTCCATTTAGAAAGCTAGCCCAAATTCAGGAGAAACACCTTTCCGTCGGTTGGGGTTCAATGGATCATTCTGCCGACTATGTTGAACTTGCTATGTATGGTCCTGGAAGTGAACAACTTAAACCCTTTGTTAAAAATATAGAGTTGCACAACTTTATGCTACAAACTACGGGAATCTTTGTTTAGCAGGTAACCTAACTGCGTTTTATTTTGTTATATAAGGGAGATCGTTTATCTTGTATCGATAAATATATACACAAGATGAGGATCGCTTTTTATAGTGCACAACCATACGATAAATCTTCTTTTGAAGAAATGAACAAGGAGAAGGCTTATCGTTTTCTTTTTTTTGATATCGACCTCAATGAGCAAACGGTAAAACTTGCGGAAGGTTGTGATGCGGTCTGCATTTTTGTAAATGACCATGCAAATGCCAAAGTGCTTGAAAGGCTCGCTGGCTTAAACATTAAAATCGTGGTTTTACGTTGTGCAGGATTTAATCAAGTCGATTTAGAGGCCGCTCAGCGCTTTGAAATCAGCGTATATCGCGTCCCCGCCTATTCGCCGGAAGCAGTCGCTGAACATGCGGTAGCTATGATCTTGACGCTAAATCGAAAAACACATAAAGCTTATAATCGAGTGCGGGAAGGTAATTTCTCCTTAAATCGTTTAACCGGCTTTAATCTGCATGGAAAGAAAGTAGGTGTGGTAGGTTTAGGAAAAATAGGACTGGCATTTTGTAAAATTATGCATGGTTTTGGATGTGAGCTCTTAGGGTATGATCCGGTCGAGTCGACTCATCCCGACTATATTATAAATGTGAATTTTGAGGAACTCCTGTCAAAAAGCGATATTATTTCACTCCATTGCCCATTAGTGCCGAGTACTAAACATATGATTAAGGAAGAGAGCCTTGCTTTAATGAAAAATGGTGTTATGCTTATTAACACCAGCAGAGGGGCCTTAATTCATACTACAGATATTATTAATTCTTTGAAAACCGGAAAAGTGGGACATTTAGGTATTGATGTATACGAACAGGAAGAAAAGTTGTTTTTCAGGGATTTTTCGGAGCATATTATTGACGATGATGATATTTTGCGATTAATGAGCTTCCCCAACGTACTTATTACCTCACATCAGGGTTTCTTTACAACGGAAGCGCTAGCCGAAATAGCGTCGATTACCTTGAAAAATCTAAGGGACGCAAAAAATGGTCTAAAAACGAACAATTCATTAACCTAATAATGAATTGACATAGATGTTTTTGACAAGATGACCTTCGGTAACGAATAATGTCTTTTTTTATGTTAAACGAAGGTTTTTTAATCAGATTCTTTTATTTTTTAATTTATCTCAATTTACCTTGATGCAAAGTGAGTCAAACATCAAGGCTGTCCGGTTCGCGCTAAAAATTCGTTTCTCAACCCACCGTTCTGCGGAGTCGCCCCAATTCACAATTCCTTCCCTTCGCTTTTTCGCATAACGTCTTTTCCACACTTCTAACAGAATTTTCTTTACGCCCACCCTAGAAGAATTAATATATAGTCCATTTTGTTAAAATTTGTTAAAATTTTAACAGCGAATGTAACCATTTGACTTTTCCATAGTCTTATAGTTGGTTTTTGTTTATATTGGGTTTGTCAAGCCCTGTGGTTCCCAAATCACAGGGCTTGTTTTTTAAACTGACAATCATTGTCATCAAAATGTTAAACAGCAAAAAAAGATTTGTCAAAGTGTATTTTGTACACTATCTTTGTATCATTCATAATTTAGGTTTATAATTGGTTAGTTAGGAAGCCTTCAATCTCCCCGGTTGAAGGCTTTTCTTTTCTGATTTAATCCAGTTCAAACGAAAATTCATCGTAGTCTTTTGTGCGCCAAGCTAAATGTTGTGTCGCCGGCGAAATGGCAAATAAAGGAGAGAAGGTTTTTACTTTGATGGTCTTTCCATCCGGTAAAAATTCCAATATACGTAACCATCCGTCACCACCGTTGCCATGCCAACCACCTCCCAAGGCCTGCGCGTTAAAGGTCATTTGCTGTACTTTTTTCCCACCGGCATTGGTATCTGTTCGGAAGCCGATATGGGCTCTTTCATCATCAGGTGCACCAATATGGCCGGAAAAAACTAAGACAATATTTTTTGAAGGTTTTACTAACTTTTCCCACACAGCCTTTCCATAATTTGGATTTTGCAATTTGTAACCTTCTGATTCTATGTGTTCGTTTTTCGCATTTAGATAGGAGTGTGTAAGCAAGACAACCCGATGTTGTGCATAAGCGGGTTTATTGACTATTTCTTTCGCCCAAGCTAGGGTACCATCGTGCGGTGCAAATTCAAGCACTAAAAATAAGTATTTGATGCCTTTTGGGTCGCTAAATTCATAAGCCGCGTTTGTTAAACTTGGTTTACCGTCAATATCGTAACCAACTTCCTTCAGTAAAGCTTTTGACAATGGATTTTTATCGAGTGGGAAATACTGATTATAGTTGGTTTCGCGATTTTCTGCACTTTTAATGCCGTAATCATGATTGCCTGTAGCTGCAATATAAGGCACTTTGCCATCTAGTTTATTAAAGCCCTTCGCTACCGAGCGCCATTGTTCAATACTTACTTGATTACCATTTTTGCCTTCGGGGATCCATATATTATTCTGTTCAACCAAGTCGCCCGTGCACAGAACCATTTTAATATGTAAGGGATCTATTTGTTCGCCTATCCAACTGGTCATCAGGTCAAAAATAGCTTGATTACGACTAAATTTCACATACGTTTGCGGGTCGGGTAATAAGATCATTGACCATGAATTGCTATCCGTTAGCGCAGGGGGTTGATAGGAGTTGTTTTGTCCGTAAGTCTCCGTTCCAAGGTGGAATAGAATAAAGCTAAATACCCAAATTTTTAAAATAGATTTCATAAGTAACCTCCATCTTTTAAGATTTTTGCCCATAATTGATAACCTTCCATACGTAAATGTAAACCATCGTGCGTCAAGGAGGCCTTCAAACGATTGTCTCCATCAAGAAAATGCGGATATAAATCGATTAATTGAATGCCCTTTTCCGTGGTTAGCTTTCGGATGCCTTCGTTTATGTAAAGAATATGTTCGTCTTTACCATAGTGGTTTTTGAACTTCTCAAAAGTACTGTTTACCGGTAACAGAGTTTGGAAGTAGATGTGGGTTTTGGGTGAACCTTTTTGTATTCGGTCGATTATTTTTTCGTAATTATTGAGAATAACGTCGTCCGGTATATTTCTGGATATGTCGTTAATACCGATGAGCACGAATATCTTTTTCGGTCTACCGGCAATCACATCATCTAGTCGTTCAAGGACGCCAAACGTTATGTCCCCGGAAATACCTCTATTACGCGCTTGCGGGATTTGCAATAATTCATTCCAGTCTGTTCCTGCAGTAATGCTATTGCCAAGGAAAATGATGTCTGACTTAGCTTTTGGAAAGGATTTAAATTGATCAACGAGCAGGGGGTAAATGGCCGGGCGATAAGTGCTATCCCAACCTTGCTGAGCTTGTGATTCTAAAAAGCCCATGAACAGCAAATAAGCTATTAAAAGTGATTTCAGCTTGTACATAGTTATATTTAATGCTTAATCTTTGGATGACTTTTATTAGGGGGGATACCCCATTCTTTTGTGATATAGGTAGATTTTGTGTCGTCGGCATCATGGCAATAAACGGTTAAGGCATCATGCGCTTCCCAGTATTGTTTAACCGTATACCCATCCATGTCACCCGCGTGTATGCCTTTTTCTATTTTCTCATCATCGGGATTTACAATAAGTTTGATACCCACCGATTCGTTCATCATTTCCAGATCCCCGCGACTGTTGCCACCTACTAATAGGGGGCGAGCCTTGATAAATGTTTGAATGGCTTCCGCTTTACCCCCGTCTTGCGGAATGGGGCAAACCAACTGATTAGTTACTCTGCCGTGACTAACTACCGACTTTACACCTAGTATGCGTTCTTCCGGGATGCCAAGGTTTTCCTTTACAAATTGCTGATAGAGTAGTTCCGGCGATGCCGAAAGCACCCAGATTTCGAATCCATAGTGTTGTAGATTTGCGAGCAATTCACGCATTTCCGGGTAAAATTTCGACCGATATTTTTCATAGAAACAGTTTTTTCCAATTGCCTTGACTGCATCTGGCGTCAAGCCCGCTAAAAAAGCAATGCGATTTTTGACATAGTTGACGCCTACATTGTCTCCATGCAACATTGCATCGATAATGGCCATTTTCGCTTTAGATAAATTGTCTACCTTTTTTGCATAATTCTCCTTGGCAAACGCGTAGATTGCTTCGTCAGCTAAGTAATAAGGAGATTGTCCAAAGAGTGTTCCATCACAATCGAAAACAGCAACTTTTCGCTCCTTGATAATTAAGGTCGAGTTAAGGAAACTTTCCAACTTTTGATTAACCTGGTCTGTCCAACCGTGGATTGGCCGATAGGTTTGCGCAAAAGAAAAGGTAAATAAGAAAGAAAAGCCCCAGATAAACAGGGCTTTCTTGATTTTGTTTACTACTAACATCATCGGGCTTACTTTTTGCTGAGAATGTCAAAAAGCAGCTCAGGTTCATTGGTGGTAATGTATTCTACTTTTTGATCGAGCAAACTTTTCATTTCCTCTGCGTCGTTTACAGTCCAAACGTTAACTGTTAAGCCGATCTTGTGGGCATCCTCAATCCATGATGGATTTTTTTTGAAAACATTGTAATGGTAATCGATGCCTTTAAACCCATCAGCTTTTGCTTCGGCCGGACTTAAGTCGCCGTTAAGATAGGCCACTTCAGCTTTTGGGGCCAGTTTTGCTAGGTGTTTGCCTGCGTCGCGGTCGAAGGTAATATAGTCTACCCATTTTTCGGCACCTAATTTTTTAACAAGGACAACAGACATTTCCGCAGCCTTCAATACACGTTCCTTGCCTAATTTGGAAGGTTTCAACTCAAAGATCAGTTTTGTCTTTTTCTGTTTCATACCCTCTTTAAGATAGGCCTCAACGGTTGGAATAGATTCGCCGTTCGGATGCTTTTTGGCTAGTAATTCTTGATATGTTGCAGTCTCTATATCGATACCGTAAAAATCCCTATCGTGATTTACCACCAGGATATCATCTTTAGTTAAGTACACATCGAATTCGGAACCGTAGCAACCGAGTTCAGCCGCATGATTTAATGACGCAAGGGAGTTTTCCGGTAAACCGGCCTGTTTCCAAGCCCCTCTGTGCGCAATAACTACGTTTTTATTAAATTGAGCATAAGTGCTTTGCATAAAAGTAAATAAACAAATTGCAGTGATTAAAAAAGATTGTTTTTTCATTGTTTTTGTGTTGTTAAATATGCTTGCAAACAATTGAGCAAATTACAAATTATCCATGATAATAGGCGATTTTGCTCGGATTGCTTTGTGTTATATAAATGCTATCTTTATGTTAATTCAATAATTTGGATTTTGTTCAAGTTTCGAATTCAGATCCAACTCTTTTTGCGCAATAGGCCACCAATAATCTCTTGCCGGATTGAATTTTCTCGTCTCAATAATGTTGTTTTGCCACGTTTTTATAGGGGCATTCATAACAACTTCGGCAATTTTCCAACGTCTTATGTCGTTATAATAAAGCGCTTCTCCTGCAAACTCAATCCGTCTTTCTTTCCTGATGAGTTCGCGCATTTCTGATTGACTTTTATTGGATGGAATTTCCGGCATACCGACACGTTTTCGAATTTTGTTTAGGTTTTCGAGAATGGCAGGATTGCCTGGATCTATTTCATTGAGTGCCTCTGCATACATCATCAATATATCCGCATATCGTAGGACAATGAAGTTCGTTTCTGATTGCCCGGACTTTAAATCAGATTTATCTTTTGGTGGTTTTTCTGCGTCATAAATGGAATATTTTTTCATCGCGAAGCCGGTCTGTTTATAATAGTCGGCACTTGCAACTTCTCCCTTAAAAAGGGACCCAGGGTATACGACTGTTGCGGCTAGTCGGGGATCACGATTTTCATAAGGCTTTGCAGGATCATAGCCGGCGCCAGGGTCGGTAATAGGCAATCCGTTCTTCATGTCGTAAGTATCCACCAAATCTTGAAGTGGTGCATTCGAATTATATTGTGTATTGATCAGATCAAATGAGTGTCCTTCGTCAGGAAATAGAAATTGTACATCGAAAATAACTTCTTTATTGTTTTCGTTTTCCGGAAGGAATAATTTCCTATAGTCTTCAAACAAATCATAGCCTGCCGCAGGAGCGAGGTCTAATACAGCTTTTGCTGCATCTGCAGCAGCCTGCCATTTTTCGGAACTATTGCTCGGATTCAAAAGAGGGCTTGCTTCGTAGAGGAGCACACGCGCTTTTAGTGCCATGGCGGCGCCTTTTGTAGCTCTTCCTAAATCTCCACCTGCATGTTTTACCGGAAGTTTCTCAACGGCCGTATTTAGATCAGCTATAACCTGTGCAATCACTTCTTCTCGGGAATTCCGAGGCATGCTTACTTGTGTGTCCGGATTTGGTGCTTCCAAAATAAGGGGCACTCCACCATAATAGGTAGCCAGTTCAAAATAATAAAGCGCTCTTAAGAAATAAACTTGCCCCTCCATGAGGTTCTGTTTTTCAGCATCGAGCCCAACATCGCCCACTCGTGCGAAGAATGTGTTAGCACGTCCTATACCTTGATAGCATTGTGCCCAACGATTGGCAATAATTCCTTCTGTACTGGCGGATTGCTGGCTACGTCCAATCGCATCGTAGCCTAAGGTACCGCCACTATAACAATAAGCGTTAGGAGTTGCGCCTTCTTCCCATAAAGGAGTGGCATCTCCTCCGAACAAACCATTACCGGTTAATACGGCGTAAATGCCGGTTAATGCTGCGTTTGCAGTAGCTTCTGTTTGCCAAAAATTGCTTTCGGTATACTTGAAATCGGGTTCCCTGTCTAGAAGATCCGGGTTACATCCCGCCAAAACAAGCATCGTGTAAATGGCGGCTATTTTATATTTTTTACTTTTCATTTTTTTGTCTTAAGATGATTTTAGAACGTTACATTTATGCCGCCACTAAAGGTTTTTAACATCGGATAATGATATAAGGAGCTATAATTGATAATCGTTTCCGGATCGAAATCTTTGTATTTAGAAAAAGTCAGGAAATTTTCTGCATTTACAAAGACGCTAACCTTAGCGATATTGATTTTTGATGTCCATTTCTGAGGAATCAAGTAGGCCAACTGTACGTTTTTTAAACGCAAATACGAGCCACTTTTTAGCCAAAAATCAGATTGGAGAAAATTGTCCTTATTGCCCGTACTTTCCGTCACAATGGGTAATCGGGCTTGCGTGTTTTCAGGCGTCCAGGCATCAGTGAGCCATTCGGTTGTGGCACCTGCTCCGTTGTTGAAAGGATAAGCTAGGTTTGCCATCGGGTAAATTCTAAGACCGGCTATGCCTTGAAAAAATGCGCGAAATGATAAACCTTTATAATCGATGTTAAAACCGAATCCGTAAGTATACTTCGGAATAGCAGACGATTCATCCAAAGCTACTCGATCTTCACCGTTTATAATATTGTCGCCATTGATGTCTTTGTATTTGATGTAGCCTGGCCTAGTTGCGTTGCTTTGAAAGGCATGGTTGTCAATTTCCTCCTGATTTTGGAAAAAGCCGTCCGCTTGCAATAGGTAGTGAGCGCTAATGGGTAATCCTTCTTTTGTTATGGTTGATAAATTAGTGTCGAAATCGTAAAGAATTTGGCCGTCCAAATCGATCACTTTATTTTTATTGTATGCTACATTACCCTGTATTCCATAGCTTACTGCGCCTATTTGATCGCGATATTGCGCCGTTAGTTCGTATCCCGTGTTATCTACGGTGCCAACATTTCTCTTAGGTCCTGTTAAGCCTACTTGAGAGGGGAAGTTAACTGTTCTTAAAATACCAGTCGTATGCTTTTTATAAACATCTGCGGTTAGATTTAACTTGCTTTGCATAAGTTCGATATCAAGGCCCCCATTGTAGGTCGTTGTTGTTTCCCAAGTTGTCCTTGGATCTGCATAAGCCAAAGCCGCGGCACCCGGAGCTAATAATCCACTCGGCCCTCCGAAACTATAATCTTGCTTAAGTTCAATGTTGTTTTCATAACTATATAGCTCGACAGCCTGATTTCCTAAGCGGCCAACCGAGGCGCGTAACTTTAATAAATTGATGGTGTTTGAGTTAAAGAAATTTTCCTGATCAATACGCCACCCGGCTAAAATGGAAGGGAAGAAACCCCATCGGTTTTCTTTGGAGAACCTGGAAGAACCATCGTAACGAAAAGTCGCCTCCAATAGGTATTTGTTTTTATAATCGTAGTTCGCTCTTCCAAAATAGGATATCAAAACATCTTCGGTAGTTTTTCCGGAGATTGCGTTCCGAATGCTTCCTACACTCAGTGCCGTTAAGGTTTCGTCCAAGTATCCCGTCATTTCAGCAGCAAACTGTCCATTGCTGAAGTAATCATAAGCAGAGCCTACCATGATCGCTACATTGTGCTTCTGCTTAAACTGTTGTTTCCAGTCTAATGTGTTGTAGAAGTGGAGATTTAAGTCATTGTCGTCCGTTTTATTAGATCTTGGCGCCGTAGCGGGGCTGTTCCAATTGGTTGGTTTCAATGTCTTTGGATTGAAGCTTTGCACTTGCGGGGTAAATTGAGAAAGGAGACCATCATATTTGTCTGCGCCAAACTTGATGTTGTAGGTGATGTTCCAGGGCAATTTGTATTCTCCGAAAACGGAGGCTAAAAAGCGCTGAACGATTTTTTTGGAATAACCGGTTTCGGCAATCATTCGCGGATTCTCCCAATTGTTTCTGCCAGGCGTAGATAACCAGGAATTGCCGTAACGACCATCTGCAAGTCGATCTGTCAAAATGGGTAGTGTGCGACTTAAATATTGGAAAAAGTTATTTCCATAAAAGGGTTGCTCATAGTTTCGATAATATCCGTCAATGGATGCGCCCACTTTTAAACGTTGCGAAATATTGATGGATGCATTGAAACCGAGCGAATAACGCTTTTCGTTATCAGAGGGCCCGATAATGATACCATCTCTGTCTAAATACCCCAATGACAAGCGGTATTGATAGGTGTCCGAACTTCCACCAAAGCTCAGGTTGTGCTTTTGTATGTTGCCATCTTTTAAAGCGATGTCAAACCAATTGTTGGCTGGGTAGGTATGAGGATCTGATGCCATTCCAGCCTGGTATTCTTCAATTTGACTGTCCGAATAAACGGGGGCCTGTCCTTGGTTGGCGAGTGCTTGGTTTTTTAAACGCATGTATTGAATCGGATCCCAGATGACGTCGGGCATTCGTGTAGGATTTTGAATACCGTTGTAATAATTATAATTCACTTGTGATACCCCAGTTCCCTTTTTGGTCGTAATTAAGATAACACCGTTGGCAGCTCTTGATCCATATATTGCCGCTGATGCATCTTTCAGTACCGTTACGGTTTGAATATCATCGGGATTTAGTTCGTCCATCGAGTATTCGATGCCATTAACCAGAACGAGGGGGTTATTATTGCTAAGTGTACCCATGCCTCGAATCCTAATTTCCGATCGATCAATTCCCGGTTGACTTTGGCCAAGTCGAACGAACATTCCAGGCATCCCTGCTAATGCATTACTGATGTTTGTAGTTGGCGATCCTTCTTTTTCCTTCATATCTAAGGTACTGACGGAACCTGTTACATTTTCCTTTTTTTGCGTACCATATCCAACGACGACAACATCTTCTAACAAAGTGTTCGCTGATTCTAAGCTGATTGAAAGCTTTGTTAAATTACTTGTCACATTCAATGTATAGGGTCGATAACCGACATATTTGAAAATTATGCTGGTATTAGCATTAACTTTAACAGCAAAATTCCCATTCGCGTCGGAAATGGCAATAGCTTTATTGTTGGCAACGATAGATACACCTGGTAACGACTCTTTCGTGTCTATGGCTTTAACAGTACCTTGAATAGTAAAGGTTTGTTGACTATAAGCCGTGGCCGCGTATAATAGGAACGCTAATAGGCACCGAAACCTATAATCGGCAAAGATCAAACTTCTTTTTTTTAGTGGTCTGGTTTTAATTTTTTTCATTTGTTTTTTCTTTTATTATGAACAGGCTCTACCCTAAGCGAGAGGCATGACTAATGATTTCTTCTTTTTGTTTTCTGAAAATTACGTAGGTTTCATAATGTTTCATTTGATGTAAAATATTGATTGAATGAAAAGTGTGTCCTTGAAACGAAAGCAAATGATTAAGGATGTTCCCGAAATCATATAATAGTTGAATAATTAAAAAGGCTTTCGAGCGGTTTATTACCGCCGATCAAAAACCGTAGCGAATACCTATTTGTATTTGATAAGGATTTCCGGACGGATTAATGACGCCTACATTGGTATTCACATTATAGTTGTAAACATTTAATGTCGGATCAAAGCCTCTGATGTTATAAATATTCTGCTTTCCCAAGGTTTTTTGTACGCCCCAGTCCTTATTGAGTAAGTTCGCTAAATTGAAGATATCTCCGGAAAGCTCGATATACTGCGATTTGTAAGTCGTAAATCTCTTGGTTATCCGCAAATCCCAGGTTCCGTAGAATCCATTGGTACCACCATTCCGCTCGGCGATCTGTCCGATGCTCTGTTTAATGTATTCCTTTAAACCGGCATCTGCCTCCGGATTATCCAAAATCTGTTGAATGGCATTCCGATAGGCTTGGGGCACGTTGTTATTATTCGGATCGAAAATATAAGCTAAGTCGTTTGAGTTAACAAAATCACCATTTACGTTTCCGTTAACGGCCAATGAATAGCGTGTTCCGCCTATTCCCGAATAGCGCAAACCGATACTGATGCCATAGAAGGTGGGTAACGCGCCATATATTACTAACTTGTGGCGGAACTGCGTATTGGAATAAGCCATTCTACTTAAATCACGTGGATCGCCCGGCGTCATTAATTCTAAGGTAGCAGTATTGGCAACATCACCATTAAAGGAGGTGTTATCTTTGCTATCGTTCCAGGTGTAGCTGAACGATAGGACGCCGTCTTTATAGTATTGATAAGTTCCATCGAGAACAACGGCATATTGGTTGATCTTTCCTTCGCTATTCAGTTCCAACACCCTTCCTAGTTTAGTTGATTTACGCCCGTTCTGCCAGTCGGCCGATCCATTCGCGGTGTTAATTGTTGATGCCGGAACGTATACGCCTCTATTCGCTTCATTGGCAATGCGAAAAAATGGTTCGTCAACCATATTTTTATCGACATACATATAATTGTTTCTCGCTAAACTGGCATATAGACTTAATCCTAGTTTTAAACGATTGGTAATAAGCCGGTTGTATGAAATGTTTCCTTTATAAACGGTAGGTATCTTGGCATCGCTTCCGTTCATGTTAATAGTAGAAGTAGGACTTATGCCTAATTGCTCAAATAACTCATATCCTGGTGCGGTACTTGGATCTTGTCTATATTGTGGAAAGTTGGGCGTAATGCCAAGAGGCGCACCGGGAGCGTTACGCTGAACATCAATGGTTGCCACCTTTGTCCCGTCGAAAACCATGTTATTGATCATGGCATAATTGTTAATGTCGGATCCAAAAATGCCGGCGCCAAACTTAAGGATATCCCGTTGTTGCTCGTTAATGTCCCAGGTAAATTGAATCCGTGGCTGAAGGATAAAACTATTTAAGGCATTGGATGTATTTAATCCCAGCTCATCATAAACCAGTTGATTGAAATTCGGTTTATTGATGTAAGATGTGTAGTCTGCCCGGATACCGGCCATCATGTCTAAGCCCTTTCCGAGCTTGGTTTGCATCTGGGCGTAAAGTGCGGCAGTCAAAATATTTTGCTTAACGCTGGGATCGTCTTCCAAAGCAATTTCGCGAGCATAACGATAAGGATCTAAATTATTAAACTCTTCCAGTCCTGTGAAATAGAAGCGCCCGTTCATTTCACTGCCGTATAGCGACTTCATATGGGTATACATGATGTCTGTTCCAAAAGTGTAGTTTATCTTTTCGGTATTGTAGTATAAATTGTCAGATAACTGAAATACGTTGTTGTAAAAATATTCCGGTATATAGCGCTGTCCGCCTAATTGTATATCGGTTAAAACTTCTTTTCCATCAATGGTTGAACTGATATTTTGAATGATTGCTCTCGGGATACTTTTGCCGGGAAGCTGTTCATTGGGAACAGAGGATTCGGAAGTGTACAAATGCTGTGCTTTGAGTTCATTGGTGATTTTGGGACTTAACACAGATCTCAGCGTTGCTAAGAAACTGTTATCGGATGTTTTGACGGAGCCATACACTTCATATAGGTTGATTTTGGAATTATCACCCAAACTATGATTGTTCTTGTCATAGACAAAATTTTCTCGTAGGGTGAGCAAGTGTTTGTTGTTAAGTTGCCAGTCAACACGCGCAAAGATGGCATCGGTGCTCCGCTTTCGGTCGAAAGATCCAAATTGCTGCGAACTGGCAACACCATATTTATTTCTGGCAATATCTAAGAACTGATCAAGCGTTGATTGGGTTACATTATACCGCTTTTCATCTTCGGGTGAACGGATGTCGGCAACTTGGAAGGGTCTGGCATCCGCTTGATGATCCCAGGTGACATAAAAATGTGCTTTGTCCTTTACAATCGGTCCTCCCAATGAAAAACCATATTGGTAAGTAGAGAATTCATTATCTTGCTTATTACCACGGATATCGTAGGGACTGGATAACCAGTCGGCCCGTGCAAAGCCAAATGCGCTTCCCGTAAAGGTGTTGGTTCCGGATTTGGTCACCGTATTAATGGTACCACCGCCACTACGACCATAAGTTACATCATATTGATTGGTTACAATCTTAAATTCGCGTATCGCCTCCATGGAAATAGCATAGGAGCCGCCACGGCGATTGGCGGTACCGCCTGAAGTTGGGTTACGAGACGTCATGCCATCCAATGTAAAGTTGGTGGAAGATGCTAATTGTCCGGCCATACTGTTACCATTACTCATAGGGGAGAGGTCTATCAGGGAGGTGAAATTTCGGCCATTTACCGGTAGTTTTTGTATATCATTCCCCGTAACGGAAGTTGCAGCACCAAAGTTCCCTACGGTATTCTTAATATTAGATGCACTGATTTCGACTTCATCCATTTGGACGGATTTACTGGCTAAAGAAATATTGAGACGTAAAATATCTCCCTGATTGAGGGCATAACCGGTTTGTTCATAGGCAGAATAGCCAATATAAGTAACTCTAATGGTATAAGGTTTACCTAAGGGCAGCTGCTTAAAGTTGAACTGGCCGTTGCTGTTCGTTGTTGTTGTGTTGGTAAACCCCGTAGATTCATTTTTTACGATTACAGAAGCGCCGGCGATCGGACTTTGGTTTTCTCCTTTTACCGTACCGGTGATAGCCCCTTGTGTTGTTTGCGCCATCAGGTGCCCAAAACTTACTGTACTTACAATAAATGCAAATAACAGTAGACAAATGTTGCTTTTCATAATTTTCATTAATAATTTGTTCTTAATGGCCATGAAACTTACCCTTCCGCCAAAGCAAAGGCATAAACTATTACACCGTTGGCCATGGCAGTCTAAGTAAATTCATTTAAATACGTGTGTCTAAAAGCTAGACACTTTATGAAGCTGTGGTACAGCCGGTTTATAATGTTATATATATGTTATTAAATTGTTAGCTAACATTGAAAAAGGCACGCGTACACCTTCTATCAGGCATACGAACAAAATATTACGTGACGATTATATAAACAACATAGGCCAGGGCAGCGCCAATCAGTGGACCGATAACGGGCACCCAAGCATAGCTTGCATTAAATCCTGCTTTATTTTTTATAGGCAGAATGGCATGAATAATCCGAGGGCCTAAGTCGCGGGCCGGATTAATCGCATAACCGGTTGTTCCTCCAAGTGACAAGCCGATCACCCACACAACAAAAGCTACAGGTATTGCGCCGATGGATCCTAAACCTATTGGTGCTTTGGTATCATCAATGGCGATCTCACCATCTTTAAAGAAAAACACAGCGATAATAAGGACAAATGTTCCGATAATTTCGCTGATTAAGTTGATAGGTAGATTTCTGAGAGCAGGCGAGGTACAGAATACGGCTTGCTTGGCACCTGCATCTTCGGTTTCATCAAAATGGTCCTTATACATGAGCCATACTAAAAAAGCGCCGGTCATTGCGCCGATAAATTGTGCCAGCACATAAGAGCAGGCGGTAGCCCAACTTAGATTATCGCTTAAAATCATTGCTAATGTAACTGCTGGATTTAAATGTGCCCCACTATAGGGGCCTGCGATAACTACGCCTGTGAAAACCGCTAATGCCCAGCCGGTTGTGATTACGATCCAGCCGCTACTGTGTCCATTGGTGCCTTTGAGTACCACATTAGCGACGACGCCTCCACCTAATAAGATCAGTATCATCGTGCCTAATAGTTCAGCTATAAAAGGTGTCATAATTTAGTTGTTAACTTCTAGTTATTGGTTATTAGTTATTGGTTATTAGTTATTTGTTGTTCGTTATTGGTTATAAGTTATTCGTTATTGGTTAGTAGTTGTTAGTTGCTGGTTGTTAGTTATTTGTCGTCAATTATTTGTAACCGATTGCGAGTTCCTTTTTCAGCCAACAAGCTAATTCCGAATGTGTTAAAGGCCGGATAAACTCACCTCTTCGGTTGTCACGCCGGCTCATTTATCGACTAATTATCACATTGGCTAATTGGCCGATTGATTTTCCAATCTTGCCCAGGCTTTCGCCGCTTCGACAGCGCGATGCCAAGCTTGCATACGATTTTCAATATCGATTTTAACATCTGGTTTAAAGGTTTTGTCGATTTGCCATTGATCTTTCAAATCATCCATGTCTTTCCAATAGCCAACCGCTAAGCCTGCAAGATAAGCTGCTCCGATAGCCGTAATCTCGGTGATTTTCGGTCGTACGACCGCTGCTTGCAAAATATCTGCCTGGAATTGCATAAGCAGATTGTTGTTAGTAGCGCCACCGTCTACACGTAATTCGTGGATTTCTTTTCCTGCATCTGCTTCCATAGCCTTTAATATGTCAACTGTTTGGAAAGCGATTCCTTCCAACGCGGCGCGAGCAATGTGGGACGCATTGCTACCTCTTGTCAATCCAACCATTGTCCCTCTAGCGTAGGAATCCCAATGCGGAGCACCGAGACCCGCAAAGGCAGGAACTAGATATACACCGTCCGTATCTTCCACCTTACTGGCTAAGGCCTCCACTTCTTCAGACGATTTAATAATGCCCAGACCATCACGAAGCCACTGTACGATGGCCCCGGCAATAAAAATGCTACCTTCTAAGGCGTAAGTCACCTGGCTGCCGATTTTCCATGCTATGGTAGTCACCAAATTATTCTTTGAAACGATTGGTTTGTTGCCGATATTCATCAGCATAAAGCAACCTGTCCCATAAGTGTTTTTTACCATTCCTTCGCTTGTACATAATTGTCCGAAGAGTGCAGCCTGTTGGTCGCCTGCAATGCCGGCTATCGGAATGCGATCTGTCAGTATTTTTCCTGCGGTTTGTCCATAGATTTCGCTCGATGACTTAACTTCTGGAAGCATGCTTGCGGGTATTTCAAAAAGATCCAACAGTTCTTTATCCCATTGCATGGTTGAAATATTGTATAGCATCGTACGGGATGCATTTGTTACATCAGTAACATGCTTTTCGCCATCCGTCAAATTGTATATAAGCCAGCTATCAACGGTACCGAAGAGGAGCTTTCCGTTTTCGGCCTTTTCTCTCGCTCCATCTACGTTATTCAAGATCCAACGGATCTTTGTTGCGGAGAAGTAAGAGTCTATTAATAATCCGGTTTTCTTTCTGATAAGCTCCTCATAACCTTGTTCTTTAAGTTCGTCGCAATAGGGAGCGGTTCGTCTGTCTTGCCAGACAATGGCATTATAGATAGGTTTGCCGGTTTCACGATCCCAAACAATTGTTGTTTCGCGTTGGTTAGTAATTCCGATGGCCGCTATATCTACTGATTTAACTTCTGCCTTTACCAGGGCCTCGGCGATAACGGCTATTTGTGAAGACCAAATTTCTCGCGGATCATGCTCTACCCACCCGGATTTAGGATAAAATTGTGTAAACTCTTTTTGCGCGATGGATACAATCTCTCCCTGGTGGTTAAAAATAATAGCACGAGAACTTGTTGTGCCTTGATCAAGTGAAAGTATATATTTGCTTTGGCTCATATTTTATTTTATAATGTTAGTTTGTATCGACTTATTATTGTAAACCAATAAGGTAACCTTTGGCAAGCGTGTCAAATTCCATAAGTTGTTCCTTTATCCAATTTGCATCTTTCCCTAACTCACTGGCCATTATTTGGGCAACGGTTGGGGCCATTTCTATAGCAGCTTTTGCATCGAGAAAAAGCATGCGTATTCGCCTAGCCAGCACATCTTCAATCGTACGTGCCATTTCTTCGCGGATAGCCCATACTACTTCTGCTTTAACATGCGGATAGTTGACATGCAGCTTTTCTCCCAATCCATTTTCTTCTGATATCAGGCTTTTGATTTTTTCGGCATCTGAGCCATAAACGGTCCAATGACCTTGTTCGTGATTGCTTATGTCTGCACCATGAATTCGGATGTCGACTGTTTTACATGGCTGAAAAGCGATATTGGCGGTTTTAATGGCTTGATTTACGGTGTCTTCCGCCATTTTTCGATAAGTGGTCCACTTACCGCCTGTAATGGTAATTAGTCCGGAATCGCTGACTAGCAATTTATGGTCACGTGAGATTTCCTTTGTGCTTTCTTTGCCGTCTTTAGGAGCCGCCAATGGTCTTAAGCCGGCAAATATACTTAATGCATCCTTTCTGGTTGGCCTGTTGTCAAGATATTCCCCCGCAGTCTTTAAGATAAAATCTATTTCTTGTTCAAGTGCTCTTGGTTCTAGGCTGTGTTGATTAAGTGGGGTATCCGTTGTACCCAGCACTAGTTTGTTATGCCAAGGGACGCCAAAAAGAACCCTGCCATCACTCGTTTCAGGAATCATTAAGGCGCTCTTTCCCTGGAGAAAAGAACGTTCTATTACAATATGAACACCTTGGCTGGGCCTAACTAGCGCTTGATGTTTTGGCTGTTCAAGCGTTAAGATTTCGTCTACAAAAACACCGGTGGCATTGATAACCACTTTAGCTTTTACTTTATAGGCTTCCCCACTTTCTTGATCGAGAACCGTAAAACCATTTGTCTTTCCTTTTTCGTCTTTATTTAAGCTGACTACTTTGGCATAATTCAGCAGCGTGGCTCCAAACTGTGAAGCCGTTTGTGCAAGATTGATCGCTAAACGAGCATCGTCGAATTGTCCATCGTAATATTCTATACCACCTTTCAGGTGCTTGACTTTTACGCCTTGTATACGAGTGGTAACTTCTTTTTTGGACAGAAGGGACGACCTCCCGATGCGATATTTGCCTGCCATCCAATCGTAAATCTTGAGTCCTATTAAAAATTTCAGTTGCGCAAACCAGGTGTAGCATGGTATGACGAAACTTTGCGCATGTGCCAAATGAGGCGCATTTTTGAAAATAATTCCCCTTTCCCGGAGCGCACCGTAAACAAGCTTGATATCACCTTGTGCAAGATATCGTACACCTCCATGAACCAACTTGGTGCTTCGACTGGAAGTACCTTTGGCGAAGTCTGCCTGTTCTACCAGTAGCGTCTTATAACCTCGGCTAGCCGCATCGACTGCTATGCCAAGGCCAGTTGCTCCACCTCCAATGATGGCGATATCCCAAAGACTGTTTTGACTTAGCTGCCCTAAACTAACGTTACGGCTGAATGTGTGTTGGAGAATGGTGTTTTCTTGCATGTGGGTGCCCAATTTAGCTATTCTTTCTTTTCTTATCAATTGGTTTGTATAGCAAAGTTAAATCATCCTTTTAAGAAATCAAAAATAATCTTTCGAAATAATTTCGAAATAAAATGAAACAACTTGCTATTCTTGTGTATTCAGGCAAAAAAGTTAAATTAGCGCAAAATAAATGCTATGAATAGTGTAGAGCGTCATCAGATTATTCTTAAACGACTGCAGGAAAAAGGGTCTATCAATGTGTTGGATCTAGGAAAGGAACTCGACGTGTCGACTGTAACGATCCGAAAGGATTTAAAATTGCTGGAAGAAAGACAGATGCTTTTTCGTACCCACGGAGGTGCTACCCTGAATAATCCCTATACAATTGACCGATCCGTGGTTGAAAAAGAGAAGTTGCAGTCGGAAGAGAAGGCGCTCATAGCAGAAATGGCAGCATCCCTGGTGGTACCCAACGATTCTATTATTATTGCATCGGGGACGACTGTGTTAGCAATGGCGAGGCATATTCACCCGCAGGGAAATCTAACCGTCGTAACATCAGCTCTTCAGGTTGCAATAGAATTAAACAGGCATTCGAACGTAGAAATTCTTCAACTAGGGGGCATGATGCGATCGAGTTCAGCTTCCGTAGCAGGACCGTATGCCGAAAAAATATTGGAAGATTTTTTCTGTAGTAAACTATTTCTGGGAGTAGATGGTATCGATCCTGACTTTGGGTTGACTACTACCAGTGGATTGGAAGCGCATTTGAATCGTAAAATGATTGAAGTGTCCCAAAAGACAATTGTATTGGCCGATTCCACTAAATTTGGCCGACGCGGTTTTGGTAGAATCTGCGGCTTTGATGAAATTGACGAAATCATTACAGATAAAAACATCCCATCCCATATGCTGAAGGAACTCGAAGGCAGGGGGGTGAAGGTGACGATTGTAGAATAGTTAAATAGTTGAGTAGGGAAGTGGTTGAGTAGGGAATTAGCCAATGTGGCAATGTGATGATTAGCCGATGAGCCAATGTCATGGACCGTGCAAGCTTAAAGCTTACTGCTTATGGCCTAAAGCCTAACAACTAATAACATCCATCCCTCAAAATAAAAATCATACCAATTTTCTTCAAATAAAGAAATGTGGATTAATCCACCCTGTGTTGAAAATTATTTACACTGATTCTAAATGTTAAGGTGCACCTTTGCACTTACCCTCTATTTACAACAAAAAATAATAAGGCTATGATAAGAGTTATAAAATTCGAAAAAGATAATTGCGCGCCTTGCAATATGGTGTCAGAATTTCTAGATAATAAGGGTATTAACTACGAAAAAGTAAACCCTTTTGAGAATCCCGAAGTAGCCATGCGATTCAGGGTGCGAACGGTGCCAACCGTTATCGTAACCAAAGAGAACGAGGAAGTGAAGCGTGTCATCGGTTTCAAGCCTGAGGAATTATTAACCATTAGCAGTCTGCAGCAAGCGTAGATAAAGATCTTCGGTTATGCAACATTGGATCTATTACGATAGTAAAACCGGAAATGTAGATCGATTTGTGCATAAGTTAGAGGCCAGAACGGGTTGGTCCATCCGACGAATTTCTGAAAACCTGTCGATTTCTCAGCCGGGCCATCTTATCACATTTACTACCGGAAGGGGTGAGGTGCCCGTGGTAACAGATAAGTTCATGCAGCAAAACCATGATTTGATAAAGACGGTTTCTGCCAGTGGAAATAAAAATTGGGGACTCAACTATGGCAGAGCGGCAGATACCGTTGCAGCGATCTATCAACTCCCCGTATTATTTAAGTTTGAACTCTCGGGCAGTACCGATGATGTTCAACAATTTATTAACAAGATAAACGAATACCATGAATACCACAGTAACAAAGAATGCGAACATAGCTAAAAAGTGGATACTCCTGAATAACGAGATCATGACGAAAGATGACGACGATTTTCGCCTTTATAAGGATAAGGAAGCGGTAAGGTCATACTTTTTGGATTATGTAAATAAGAATACGGTATTCTTTTATACCTTGAAGGAAAAGATAGATTATTTGATTGAAAACAAATATTATATCAATTTCTATGCGCATTATTCTTTCGAGCAAATGAAGGAGGTATACGACTTTGTGTATGCGAAAAAGTTTAGGTTTCCTTCTTTCATGAGTGCTTTTAAGTTTTTTCAAAGCTATGCTTTACGAGATGATAGCGGTGAAAAATTCTTAGAGCGTTATGAAGACCGCGTGGTATGTGTTTCCCTTTATCTGGCATCGGGCGATTTGAATCGCGCGTTGGAGTATGCTGAGATATTGATTAATCAGGAATACCAGCCCGCGACACCTACTTTCCTCAATGCCGGCAAGCTACGTTCCGGTGAACTGGTTTCTTGTTTTTTGGATGAGATAGGCGATAGTTTGAGTGGTATCAGTTATGCCATTGACGAAGCGATGAAGCTGTCTTCTATTGGAGGAGGAGTCTCTTTTAATATTTCTAAAGTGAGAGCCCGCGGTGAAGCCATAAAAGGCGTGGAAGGACGTTCGAGTGGTGTTTTGCCGGTGATGAAAATAATGGAAGACACATTTTCTTATGCCAACCAATTGGGGCAAAGACCGGGAGCAGGGGCTGTTTATCTGAACGTTTTCCATAGCGATATTGAAGAATTTTTGGATTGCAAGAAAATCAACGTGGATGAGAAGTCGCGCATCAAATCCTTGTCAATCGGTGTTATCATTCCGGACAAGTTCATGCAAATTGCAGAACACGATGAGGTTTGCTATCTTTTCTACCCGCATACGGTCTATCAGGAATATGGTCAATACCTAGATGAAATGGACATGACCAAAATGTATGATGAACTGGTGAGCAATCCGAAAGTGAAGAAACGCAAAATCAATGCACGTCATTTACTGATTAAAGTTGCTCAAACACAAAAAGAAAGTGGCTATCCCTACCTCTTCTTTAAAGATAATGCCAATCGAGGGCATGCATTGAATGGGATTGGATCAGTGAAGTTTTCAAACTTGTGTACGGAAATTATGCAACTGTCAGAGGTTTCGGATATCAACCCATACCATGAAGAAGATACCATTCGTTACGGTATTTCCTGCAATCTAGGCTCGCTTAACATTGCTACCACAATGGAAAACCGCCGCATAAAAGAAGTCGTAAAAACAGCAATGCGGTCGTTGACAGTCGTATCCGATATGACAGATATTAAAATGGTCCCGACGATACAAAAAGCCAATCGCGAACTACATAGCGTAGGTTTGGGAGCCATGAATTTACACGGTTTCCTTGCTAAGAACTTTATTACCTACGAAAGCAAAGAGGCGCTCGATTTCTGTAACGTATTCTTTATGATGGTAAATTTCTATTCGTTGGAGTGTTCTATGGAAATCGCCAAAGAGCGGGGCGTGACATTTAAAGGTTTTGAGAATTCGGATTATGCCAATGGCGCTTATTTCGACAAATACATAAATAATGATTATTTCCCGGTAAGTGATCGCGTTAAAGAATTATTTGAAGGAATAACAATCCCGGACCGTGCTGCATGGGAGAAACTAAAGCAGGATGTTATGCAACATGGCGTATACCATGCTTACCGCATGGCCATTGCTCCTAATCAATCTACTTCCTACATTATGAACGCAACAGCTTCTGTTATGCCGGTAGTAGATACAATAGAGGTTCGGGAATACGGCGATAGCACGACCTATTATCCTATGCCTTATCTAAATAACGACAACTATTTTTATTATAAATCGGCCTACGATATGGATCAAAATAATGTGTTGCGTTTGATATCTGTTATACAAAGGCATGTGGATCAAGGTATTTCAACTATTTTGCATACCAATTCGAAAGATACAACGAGAGATTTAGCTAAGTACTATATATATGCTCATAAAATGGGATTGAAGTCACTATATTATACGCGTACGAGAAAAGCTTCTATCGATGAGTGTATCTCTTGTTCGGTTTAGTTTTTAGTATCAAGTAGCGAGTAATAGGTATCAAGTATCAAGTAGCGAGTATCAAGTAATAGGTATCAAGTAGCAAGTATTAAGTAATAGGTATCAAGTAGCAGATAGCAACATAATAAAAGCGTCAGCTAGGAGTCCTGATACCTGTATCTTATGTCCTTATACTTGCATCTTACGTCTAAATAAAAAATAATGAATCAATATAAAGCAGTCAATTGGAACACGCCTGAAAATGAATATGTTGGCATGTTTTGGGAGCAAAATATAAGGCAATTTTGGATCGATACGGAATATATTCCCTCGAAAGATATCGATGTGTGGAAGAAGCTCACCCCCGAAATGCAGGAAACCTATAAAAAAGCGCTTGGAGGTTTAACTTTGTTGGATACCTTGCAAAGCCATACAGGGATGCCGAAGATCTTGGATCATATCGATGGACTGCAGAGTAAGGCTGTTTTGTCTTATATGTGTATGATGGAGGCGATCCATGCGAAATCTTATTCGACGATCTTCACTACAGTAGCGAGTACACCTGAAATCAATGAATTATTTGAGTGGGTGCAAGACAATAAGTATCTCCAGTTTAAGGCTGCTACGATTGATCAATATTACCGATCATTAGATAAGAAAAAGGTAAGTAACGAGGAATTGTATATGTCACTTGCCGCTTCTGTTTTGCTTGAATCGTTTTTGTTCTATAGTGGCTTTTTTATCCCACTATGGTTAGCGGGGCAGGGACAAATGGTGGCAAGTGCGGATATTATTAAAAAGATTGTTGCGGATGAATCCATTCACGGTGTTTTTGTAGGGCTTTTGGCACAAGACATCTTCCGAAAATTATCGAATCAGGAAGAAGTAAAGAAAAAGGTTGTCGACTTATTGATGTTGCTCTACGAGAATGAGTTAAAATATACCGAAGAGATTTACACCGATGTCGGCCTTACTGCTGAGGTAAAAGAATATGTACGCTATAATGCCAACAAAGCGTTAATGAACTTAGGTTTTGAAGAGCTTTTTGAAGTGAAGGAAGTCAATCCAATTGTGTTGAACGGATTGAACTTGGAAACAACGCAGCACGATTTCTTTTCAAAAAAATCTACAAATTACGAAAAGGCTACGCAGATCAGCCACCTGCACGATGAAGATTTTGCGCCGGATTTAACTTTACCTGTTTAGAGAATTGGAGGGAGTAGTTACTATTCCCAACTAACAGGTCTCTATTAACTATGGAAAAACCGAATGGCCAAACATTTGTTATAAGATAAAAAATAAACATCATGGCACATAGAGAATATCTTTTAACAGAGAGTGATTGCACGAATATTGAATTTTCCGAGCGTGTGATATCGATAGGAACGGGTACTTATATGATTTATAAAGGCGTTCGTGAACTTTTTAAGAGACCGTTGTTAGCTCTTGGTCAGGTAGCGATCGGCAGTGCATTATTATACCGAGGCGCAACAGGTACATGTGACGTGAAGCGATTGATCGAAAGGGAATATGAACATCCCGAAAAAGCAGAGTTTGTTTAAAGAAAATTTTATAATGAAAGCAAAGGCCCTATCTGTGTCTATCAGCAGGGCCTTTATTATTTTGCACACACCTCGCTGCTACAGCAGGTTTCTTTTTTGAATGATGGATCTTTTATTTCAGAAGCGTCATGAGTTCGTTTTGATCAGGTTTTTACTTTTGAATTTTTACTTTTGAATTTAATTATTACATACTAACGCCGGCTTTTGGCGTGAGTGGCTCGGGAAGTGGGGATTCTCCTAATATTTCCTTTAAATCAATCTCGATATTTTTGGCAATAGTGGTCATGGGTGTATCATTGGGCTGCCCTTCAAAGGGATCCTGTATTTGAATTGCGATTTGCTCAATGATTAAAAAGATAAAAGAGATAATGATGGCTAGAATAAGGGTAGCGTAACCTAGCTCTTTAACCATAGCAAAGGGTATCAAACAAGCAAAAGTGTGTACCAGCAACCACGAAAAATAACCGTAAGGTACAGGAAAAGGGGTGTTTTTTATCCTCTCTGCTTTTCCTAACTCGTCGGTCAAATTTTGCAGAATGGTTTCCAACTGGACGAGTAAGTAAGTATTAAGCCTCCCCGACTCATTCAGTTCAGTTAGTTGTTTTAGATTCATCATTAAAAGCGTATTCGGCACATGTCTTTTGCTCTTGATCGTGTCATAATCTTCGGGTGATAACAATCGATTTAAATGTTCCGCACCACCTTGCCTCCTTAGGTGTTTACCCATGGATTCGACAAAACCAATTTGTCTATAAATCAATGTGCGTGCAATATCGGTATTTTCCTTACCTAAAAAGCCCACCACTTCACGGGCAAAGGTTCGGGAGTTGTTGACGACAGCCCCCCAGATGATTCTTGCTTCCCACCACCTTTTATACGCAGCGTCGACACGGAAACCCATCAGAATCGAAAGGGCAGTACCCATGATGGCTATTTCAGTTTCCGGAATGGCGATTCGCCATCCGAATTCTATATAGCCAATGCATACAATAATTGATAACAATAAGTAAATAATGATCCATTTAGCAATAAGCCGAAACATATGGGCGGCTCGGATGTTGGTTTCTACAATCATATATTATGTATAAATACTATGCGCTTTGAAGGTGTGGCCATATCGAATAGGGTAACACTGGAAACGGACTATTGTTTTTTAGGCGTCGCAGTTTCTTGCTAAGATAATAAATGAAAATAAGTAGGGTAATTGGGATAGAAAAACCTTCGTTTAATACAAATACCCCATTATGCGCTAAATAGATTGCCGTAGAAAATTAGCGTGTGAAATTAGGCTAATAAAAAAAATTTATATTAGGTTTGTACTGATATAAAAAATTTATGATTCAGTTTCTGAAAGATAGTACCTTTGCCGTAAATGACGTCATCAACCGGTCGTGGGATGTGTTAAGAAAACACTATTTCTCTATTGCCGGACTTTGTTTACTGCTTTTTTTAACTTCCAATGCCTCCGGAATCTTGGCTTTCTACTTTCGCGATGTTAGTCGCGTATTGAGCTCGTTTATGGCATTTGTTTTTGTGGTATTGTATTTCGGTATCCAACTTACATTATTCAAGTATATCTTTCATGTAGTGGACGATGCAAGGGAACATGTTTCATTACAGGATACGATTCCAACAACAAAAGAAATTAGCTATTTTTTTATCGCGATGATAAGCTTAGTGGCAATGATATTGATCGCTTTCGCCATATTAGCGGTTATTATACTGCCGGTTATTTATATTTTTAATAGTACGGAACATGCGGTCGATTTATTTACAATCTTATCTGTAATCTTTCTTATCAGCTTTATGATGCGGGTTGCTTTTTACCCCTTTTTTATTATCGACCGCCACGAACGTCCGTTTAAGGCTATTCGCCTAAGTTTTGCCATTACGCGGGGTAATTTCCTGAAATTATTGCTTCTATTAACTTTTTTAACCATTTTGCATTTGTTGTCGATTTATTTCAACTATCGGTCGTATCCCATGTTGTCGGCAGCTTTGAGTTTAGTGAACTCCTTTTTAGTTGTTCCGCTTTCCAGTGTTGCTATCGCATTGGCGTATCGGCAGATGATGAGAGAATACAAAGGGGAAGACGACCCAACGTTTATTAAAAATATTATTTGATTGGAATCAACCGTTAACTGAAAGTATGGGATTAAAAGCTGCTCTAAGTAAGCCTTTCGCTGCACTTGTGACTAAGAAAATTGATCGATGGAAATATCAAGCGGCGACCGTACAAGAAAAAGTTCGGGAGCAATTGGTATCGGCAGCGAAGAACACGACATTCGGAAGAGACCATCATTTTTCAACGATTCATTCATACGAAGATTTTAAAGAACAGGTGCCTGTTCGGGATTACGAAGGTTTACGACCCTATATAGAACGGGTGGTGGCGGGAGAGTCTGCCGTATTGTGGCCAGGGAAACCACTGTATTTGGCAAAAACCTCAGGAACTACCTCTGGAACAAAGTATATTCCGCTTACACGCGAGTCGATGCCGGAACACATAACAGCGGCTCGAAATGCCTTGCTAACTTATATCCATGAAACAGGAAATACATCGTTTGTTGATGGAAAAATGATCTTTCTTCAGGGAAGTCCGGAGTTGAAAGAAAAGAACGGTATAAAAATTGGACGTCTTTCGGGCATTGTTGCCAATTATGTACCTACTTATCTTCAAAAGAATAGATTACCCACTTACGAAACTAACTGTATAGATGATTGGGAAACAAAAGTGGATGCAATTGTTGATGAAACGTTAAAGCAGGACATGCGGTTGATCTCGGGCATTCCACCCTGGGTTCAAATGTATTTCGAACGAATTTCCGATAAAACAGGAGGAAAGAAAATTAAGGATGTATTTCCAAACTACAGCCTTTTCGTATATGGAGGGGTTAATTTCGAGCCCTACCGCGCCCGATTGGAGGACATGGTAGGTAAAGGTATCGACTCTATTGAAACCTATCCCGCTTCTGAGGGGTTTATTGCCTACCAAGACTCTCAAACAGAAAAAGGTTTATTGCTCCTTTGTAATGCCGGAATTTTTTACGAATTTATCCCTGTGGAAGAAATCTTCCATGAAAAACCGACACGGCTTAGTCTTGGACAAGTCAAGTTAAATGAGAACTATGCCTTGATATTAAGCACGAATGCAGGCTTATGGGCTTACAATATAGGGGACACAGTAAAATTTGTTTCATTGAATCCTTATCGTATTGTCGTTACCGGGCGTATCAAACATTTTATTTCAGCCTTTGGAGAGCACGTGATTGGCGAGGAGGTTGAGTTTGCACTCATGCAGGTAGCCAAAGAAGAAGGCGTTGAAATCATCGAGTTTACGGTCGCTCCGCAGGTGAATCCACCGGCAGGTGAATTACCTTATCATGAGTGGTTCATCGAATTTGGAAAGCCACCGGTTGATATGGAGCGCTTTAGATTAAAGGTAGATCAGGCATTACAGCAAAAGAACACCTATTATTTCGATCTTATTGAGGGAAAGGTTTTGCAACCACTGGTCATTAGGATCATGAAAAAAAATACTTTTGTAGACTACATGCGATCTTTGGGGAAATTGGGTGGACAAAATAAACTGCCTCGTTTGGCAAACGACCGATCGATAGCGGAAAAAATAGAAGGCTATATTGTTTGATACAAATAATAATAACGCACAAAATGTAACATTTGGTTTCTTTAGAGAAGCTTGTAATTTAATAACAGATCCCTGATTTAAGGGAAGCAAATTACTTACAGATGAAAAGAATAGCAATATTGGGTGCGACGGGAAGTATAGGAACGCAAGCTTTGGAAGTAGCTCGGGAGCATTCGAGTCTTGTTAAAATAGAAGTACTTACTGCTGCAAACAATGCTGAATTGCTGATCAAGCAGGCACTGGAGTTCCTGCCAAAAACAGTCGTAATAACAGAAGAAAGCAAATACCAGCACGTTAAGGAAGCATTATCTGCAACAACAATTGAGGTGTTGACAGGTTGTAATGCGTTAAATGATGTGGTGAAAGGCGCTTCTATAGACATGGTTTTAACGGCTTTAGTTGGGTTTGCCGGTTTAGAACCAACTGTGTCGGCAATTCAAGCAGGAAAGGACGTCGCATTAGCCAATAAGGAGACATTGGTTGTTGCGGGGGAGCACATTATGTCATTGGCCAATCAATATGGAACCAAAATATTGCCTGTAGATTCGGAACACTCAGCTATTTTTCAATGTTTATCCGGTGAGTCACTTGCTTCAGTTGAAAAAATCTATCTGACTGCATCCGGTGGCCCGTTTAGAGGAAAAGATCGAAGCTTTTTAGCCCATATTACAAAACGGGAAGCACTGAAACATCCAAATTGGATAATGGGGCAGAAAATAACGATTGATTCTGCATCCCTAATGAATAAAGGTCTGGAAGTGATTGAAGCCAAATGGCTGTTCAATCTTTCTATCGAGCAGATTGAGGTTATTGTCCATCCCCAATCCATCATACACTCTCTCGTACAGTTTAACGATGGATCATTGAAAGCGCAATTGGGATTACCGGATATGAAGTTGCCGATTCAATATGCGCTTTTACATCCTGGCCGGCCCACCAATTCTTTTCAGCGATTTGATTTTATGGACTATCCGCAGTTGAGTTTTGAGAAACCGGATTTAGAAACTTTCGCAAATCTTCGACTTGCCTACCATGCAATTCAACAGGGGGGTAATATGCCATGTATTCTAAATGCTGCCAATGAAGTGGCTGTGGCAGCATTTTTGAGCGACGAAATTGGATTTTTGGAAATGAGTGCGATTATTGAAGAGACGATGACACTAATACCTTTTATTCTTTCTCCGTCCTTAGTAGACTATGTAAGCATAGATAGGGAAGCCCGTAAAATTGCGAGTGATTTAGTAACAAAAAAGAAAAAAGTATATCAAATAGAAAAATAAAGAATGAGTGGATTAGTTATGGCGGGCCAACTATTGCTTGGCTTGTCAATTTTGATTGTTTTACATGAGCTGGGGCATTTTTTAGCGGCCCGAGCTTTCGGAATAAAGGTTGAAAAATTTTATCTATTTTTTGATGCTTGGGGCGTTAAACTTTTTAAGTTCAATTATAAGGGTTGCGAGTATGGTATAGGTTGGTTGCCTTTGGGTGGTTATGTGAAAATTGCCGGAATGATCGATGAATCGATGGATACGGAACAACTTAAAGGTGAGCCGCAACCTTGGGAATTCCGATCCAAACCGGCGTGGCAGCGACTTATTGTCATGCTGGCAGGCATTATTGTCAATATCATCTTAGGCATTTTCATTTTCTGGATGTTAACGCTTCGTTATGGGGAGACTTTCATCCCAAATGATAAACTGACAGATGGTTTGGCGCCCGGTATTATCGGAAAGCAAGTAGGCTTAAAAGCCGGAGATTTAATTACGGCAATTGATGGAGAAAAGGTCGTGCGATTTGAAGATGTTAGGAGCCCAAAGGTGTTGTTAGGTAATACCAAATTATCGGTATTAAGAGATGGACAGACAGTTGACCTTATTGTTCCCGGCGATATCTTAAATGAAGTTTCAGATTTAGGTATAGACGAATTTGTTATACCTCGGTTTAGAGTCACGCATATCGAAAGTTTGCAAAAAGGTGGAACCGCCGAAAAAGCAGGGTTGAAACCGGGCGATAGTCTAATCGCTATCAATAATCAGCCGATCGTGTTTTGGGATCAGATGTCAGACGCCTTATTGGCAAACAAAAATAAAGAAACCAGTATAGTGTTTTGGAGAGCTGGTAAAATTGATACCGTGCAGGCAACGATAGATCCGGAAGGTAAGTTGGGTATTGCCGCGGGTCGTGATATTAGTCGGATTCCGCAAGAGCAGATTAAATACGGATTTTTAGAAGCACTGCCGATTGGTGCCGGTAAAGCATGGGGGTCTTTGACAGACAATGCAAAAGCTTTGGGCAAGGTGGTAACGGGGCAGGTGAAAGCGAATAAGGCCCTATCCGGGCCCGTTGGTATTGCCCGTATGTTTGGCGGAGAGGTGGATTGGGTGAAATTCTGGAGTTTGGTGGGCTTGCTATCGATGGCCCTGGCCTTAATGAATATTTTACCGATTCCAGCTTTGGATGGTGGCCATGCTTTATTCTTAATCGTAGAGATGATTAAGGGTAAGCCGCTAAGTGATAAATTCATGGAGCGAGCGCAAATTGTAGGATTCGTAATTATCGTTGCCTTAATGATTTTTGCGTTAGGAAACGATATTATGAAGGCAATGGGGGATAAACTTCCTTGATAATCTGAACGATAAATAAATTTTTAAAATTTATTTGGTGATTGTTCTATTTAGCAATATATTTGCATCCCGTTCACGAGGGAATGCCCAGGTGGCGGAATTGGTAGACGCGCTAGTCTCAAACACTAGTGGGAAACCGTGCCGGTTCGATCCCGGCCCTGGGTACTAAAACCGAAAGGCAGCAAGTTTTTAACTTGCTGCCTTTTTCATATCCCCAAATAGCTGTTTCGGACGATTCGTTAATTCATGGTAAACTTCAAAAGAATTCTTTTCAGCCAGTTATGAGCTAACTTACCTCATTTAAATGACACCATTTATTGAGATCCTTTAATTGGTTAAGGAGACAAGTCCTACGACAAGTTATTAAAGATTATTATTTTTATTCCACGCACATATCCGCAAGACAATTGTTTGGAACTGTATAAGGCATCATGTAAAATTGATAATAAGCGAGCCTTCTGTTTAGTCAATTAACGGATAAAAGCGAAGAAGACGTTTTATAACATAGAAAAAATGAAACCAAGAATTTCTGTATTAACCATTGGTGTGGACGATCTCGAGAGATCGTACCAATTTTATCATGAAGGCCTGGGCTTACCTTCGGACGGAATTATAGGGCAAGAGTTTGAGCATGGCGCAGTAGCGTTCTTTGATCTTCAAAGCGGTGTAAAGCTGGCAATTTGGCCAAGGAAGAGTATAGCGCATGACACGGGTATCCGGTTGCAACATTCTTCCGCTACCGAATTTACAATCGGACATAATGTTAGCAGTAAAGAAGAAGTGGATTTCATTATGGAGCATGCTGATAATGCGGGTGCAAGAGTCATTAAGCCTGCTTCCGATACTTTTTGGGGCGGTTATGCAGGATATTTCCAAGACCCGGACGGTCATCTTTGGGAGATTGTTTATAACCCCGCTTTTCTCCCTGAGGTTTAATATGAAGCCGTATTGGTCGACATTATCGGGCATAAAAAAACCTCACTTTGGGGAAGTGAGGTAAAACTACTGTTTTTTAATCAACCTAACCTAATGTGTAAAATGAAAGTAAGTGCCTTTTGATATAAAAACTGATACGAAGTAAATCGTTTTTTTTCAGGATAAAGAAATTTTTACACAGAAAGGTGTTTTTCTTACACTAAAAGGTTTTTTGGTGGTACGAAATGTCTATTTCCCGATATTTTTGGCGTGAAGCCGTATTTTTTCTTGAAAGCTTTACTGAAATGATGAACATACTTGTAACCCATTAAATAGGAGGCATCCGTTACATTATGCTCGCCCTTTTGCAATCAGGTGTAATAGTCTACAACGCCAGAAAAGTTGATTAAGAAAAACCTTCATTTTTAATGTAGGATCCTTGAGAATTTACCTATTTTGACTAACTATTTTTATTTTTATCGTGGGGTATGCAAAATAAAGACGTTAGCATTGAATTGTTAATCATCGCTTGTTCAGCGGGAGGAATGATGCTTTTAATGGATTTGTTGTCTAGCTTGAAGGAAGATGTCGGCTTTGCGGTGTTGGTCATTGTTCACCGAAACGAAAAGTATGCAAGCTCGTTGGAACAAATGGCACAGCATAAATGTGTACTTCGGGTGAAATCGGCAGAAGAAAAGGAAACAATACAAGCAGGTACAGTTTATTTTGCGCCAGCAGGATATCACCTATTAATTGAAAAAGATCGCAGTATATCTTTAGACGCATCAGAACCAGTCCATTACTGTAGGCCGTCTATTGATGTCAGCATGCAAAGTGCCGCCGAAGTTTATAAAAAATCACTGGTGGCAATCCTATTGTCAGGAGCCAATAGGGACGGCGCCGAAGGCCTACGAGCTGTTTACAAGTATGGCGGCAAGACCCTTGTACAGGATCCGAGTGCCGCATTGGTTGATGTAATGCCGCGGGCGGCCATTGAAACAGGTGCTGTTACCGCAGTTCTTTTGGACGAACAATTGAAAGCATATTGTAAGAGCCTTAGTTGAAGAAAATTAATGCTCCTATTATCAATGTGTTAACTTTTTTTGAATATTTTGTTTAAAAAATATTTGGAGGGAATGCCTTAATGTGTTAGTTTTGCAGTCCAAAATAACACTAAGTACTGCGGAAGTGGCGTAATTGGTAGCCGCACCAGACTTAGGATCTGGCGCCGAGAGGCGTGGGGGTTCGAGTCCCTTCTTCCGCACTTGATTCCTCCCGACAATATCGGGAGGAATTTTTGTATTAAGCATATTAAAACGCAACTAATGAACATTTCACAGGAGAGAGTAGACGACCTGAATGCAGTTATCAATGTAGAAATTACCCCTGCAGATTACACGGATCGTGTAAACAAAGCAATAAAGGAACAAGCAAAAAAGGCTAAGCTCCCGGGGTTCCGTCCTGGCATGGTGCCGGCTTCCCACATCAAAAAGACTTATGGTAAAGCGATTCTTTTTGATGAAATTAACCGGCTGGTAAGCGATAGTTTAAATAACTATCTTACGGAGAATAAAGTAGAGGTGCTTGGTCAACCGCTTCCAAAAGAGGGCTCTGAGTCTTCTTATAATTGGGATTTCAATGATGAGTTTAAATTTCAATACGAAATTGGTTTGGCACCGGCTTTTGAAGTGCCATTTAGTGAAAAAGACAAGGTGACCCAATATGATATTAAGGTAGATGATGAAACCTTGGCTTCGCGTATCAAAAATCTTCGTAAGAGCTATGGAAAAATGACGAATCCGGAAGTGTCAGAAGATGGAGATGTTTTATATAGCACATTAACGCAATTAGATGCTAGCGGAAATGCTTTAGAAGGCGGAATATCGAATACAGCTTCCGTGCGTACGGATCTTGTAGATGATAAAAAGATAAAAAAGTCTTTGATCGGGCTTAAAAAAGACGATGAGGTTAAAATCGACTTAAAAAAAGCATTCAAAGACGATACGATAGCGCGCATCTTGAATATAACGGAAGAGGAGGCAGCAGCTTTAACCGAAGGAACTTTCAAGTTGGTTGTGAAAAATGTAAACCGCTTGGAGGAAGCTGATTTAAACCAAGAGCTTTTTGATAAACTTTTTGGTAAAGATGAAGTGAAAACCGAAGAAGAGTTTAAGGCTCGTGTCACTTCAGAGGTTGAGTCGATGCTTGTTCAAAATTCTGATCAACGTTTACAACAAGACCTTTACAACTTGGGAATGGAAAAAGTGAATGTACAATTTCCTGATGAGTTCCTGAGAAAATGGTTAAAAGCGACTAACGAGAAATTGACCGATGAAGAACTTTCAGAAGGCTACGACGATTTTGTTAAAAATTTAAAGTGGACCTTGATTGAAAATAAAATCATTACGGAAAATAAGCTTGAAATCAAATACGAAGAAGTTTTTAAATTAGCTAAGGAGCGTATCGCGGCCCAATTTAAAATGTACAGTCCCGAGCCAATCAGCGAAGAACAACTAGCGCAGTATACGGTTCAATTTCTGCAGGATAAGGAACAGGCGAACAGACTGTTCGAAGAGGTAAAAGCCTTGAAGGTTTTTGATTTCTTAAAAGGTGTCGTGAAGCTGAATAAAAAAGAAATAGACTATAATAAGTTCCTGGAATTAAAGTAAGTCGCATAATTTTTTAGAAAGCCATCCGTTTGAAAAATGGGTGGCTTTTTCTATTGTCGCTAAGTTATATTTTGTCAGTTTTTTATTTCGGATAAGGCATTCTGTCAGTTTTGATCGTTCAATGTCGTGTTAAGAATGCTTGGCGCATTCTTTGATACCTGAAAGTAAAAAAATAGTATTCACGCAAGCTATCATTCGAGATTCTAGAATTAATCTTATATATTAGCTAGGCAAAAGGCAAAAATCATGAGTATAGATAAAAATGAATTTAGAAAATACGCTGTTAAACACCACGGTATAGGAAGTCAACATGTGGATAGTTTTATCAATCGGGTAGAGCAACAAATGCCGGTGTCGCTGACTCCTTATATTATTGAAGAACGCCAGCTAAACGTCGCCCAAATGGACGTCTTCTCGCGTTTGATGATGGATAGAATTATCTTTTTAGGAGATGCTGTAACCGATCAGGTGGCTAATATAATTCAAGCTCAGTTATTGTTTTTACAATCTGCTGATGCACATAGAGACATACAAATCTATATCAACTCACCAGGTGGTAGCGTTTATGCAGGTTTGGGTATCTATGATACCATGCAATATATTTCACCGGATGTAGCTACTATCTGTACCGGCATGGCTGCTTCTATGGGTGCTGTATTGCTAGTTGCAGGTGCAAAAGGAAAACGCGCTGCGCTAAAACATTCACGTGTAATGATTCATCAACCTTCAGGTGGTGCACAAGGTGTTGCTGCTGATATGGAAATCAATCTACGTGAGATGTTAAAGCTTAAAAAAGAATTATATCAGATAATTGCTGATCATTCCGGACAGTCTTATGATTGGGTAGAAAAGGCATCAGACCGCGACTTTTGGATGACGTCGGGCGAAGCAAAGGAAAACGGAATGATCGATGAAGTGTTATTAGGAAAGAAAGATAAATAAAATGGCAAAGAACCCGAGAGAAGTTACTTGTTCATTCTGTGGTTTACGCAAGTCAGAGACCTTGATGCTTATTGCAGGCAATGATGCACACATCTGTGATCGGTGTGTCGCCCAAGCGAACGAGATCTTAGCTGAGGAGCTGACATTGCGTAAAAATAAGAGTGTGCAGGCCGCACTTAAGTTATTAAAGCCAGCAGAAATAAAGTCGCATCTCGATCAATACGTTATCGGCCAGGATGATGCCAAGAAAGTGCTATCAGTTGCGGTCTATAACCACTATAAACGATTGAATCAGAAGGTGGAAAAGGATGAAATTGAGATTGAAAAATCCAATATCATTATGGTTGGCGAAACAGGTACCGGCAAAACACTTTTAGCAAAGACAATTGCAAAAGTATTAAATGTGCCTTTTTGTATTTGTGATGCGACCGTTCTAACAGAAGCTGGCTATGTGGGTGAAGACGTTGAGAGCATTCTGACCCGACTTCTTCAAGCTGCTGATTACGATGTAGCTTCCGCTGAACGAGGGATTATCTATATAGACGAAATTGATAAAATTGCCCGTAAAAGTGATAATCCGTCGATTACGCGAGACGTGTCGGGCGAAGGAGTTCAGCAAGCTCTTCTGAAAATCTTGGAAGGAACGGTTGTAAATGTACCCCCACAAGGTGGTCGTAAACATCCGGATCAAAAAATGATCGCCGTGAATACTAGCAATATTTTGTTTATTTGTGGCGGTGCCTTTGATGGAATTCAGAAAAAAATTGCTAACCGTATGCGTACGCAAACAGTTGGCTATAAAATGAATAGCGAGCATGCCGAGATTGATCTAAATAATCTTTATAAATACATTACACCTCAAGATTTAAAGGCTTTTGGATTAATACCGGAGCTAATCGGTCGTTTACCGGTAATTACCTATTTGAATCCGTTGGATCGGGAAGCGTTGTTGAATATTCTCACTGAACCAAAGAATGCCCTGGTCAAGCAGTACAAGAAATTGTTTGACTATGAACATATCGATCTTCAATTTGATACGGAGGTATTCGAGTTCATTGTTGATAAAGCCAACGAATTCAAACTGGGGGCTAGAGGACTTCGAGCGATATGCGAAGCCATTATGCTAGACGCGATGTTTGAAATCCCTTCGCGGGAAAAAGATGACGGTGGAGAGCTTTATATTAATCTCGATTACGCAAAACAAAAATTCGAGAAGTCAGATTTGAAAAAGCTGCACGTAGCTTAAAAAAATCCCCCGCACAAAACGGGGGATTTTTTGTATATTGTTATGAGGGTTGAGTCGTTAAGTTGTTGAGTCGTTAAGTTACCACTCAACTATCACCCTACTCAACTGGTTCCTAAAAAGAAAACGATGACTAAAACAGTAAAAGAAGTTGAATCGGCGGTAAAACCCGGTTTAAAGAATAAAGAAGATATCGTAAAGAATTGGTTGCCACGGTACACGGGGCGCCCCTTAAATGAATTTGGAGAATATATCTTATTGACGAATTTCTCACATTATGTAAAATTGTTTTCGGAATGGCATGATAACGCACCGATTTATGGCCTGGATAAGCCTATGCAGAGTGTCTCGGCCGCTGGTATCACAATTATCAATTTCGGTATGGGAAGTCCGGTTGCAGCCACCATTATGGACTTACTCTCCGCTATACAACCGAAAGCAGCCTTGTTTTTAGGAAAGGCCGGTGGCTTGAAAAAGAAGAATAGTATTGGAGATTTGATTTTGCCGATCGCCGCGATTCGTGGAGAGGGGACTTCTAATGATTACTTACCTCCGGAAGTGCCCGCTCTACCTGCTTTCGCACTTCAGAAAGCGATATCCACTACTATTCGGGATAATAGTTTAGACTATTGGACCGGCACTGTCTATACAACCAATAGGAGAGTTTGGGAACATGACAAGGATTTTAAGAAATACCTAAAATCTTTAAGGGCAATGGCGGTAGATATGGAAACTGCTACCATATTTACAGTTGGATTCGCTAATAAAATACCGACGGGTGCATTGTTGTTGGTGTCTGATCAACCAATGATTCCGGAAGGTGTAAAGACGCAGGAAAGTGACTCGTCCGTAACGGCAAACTTTGTTGAAACCCACTTAAAAATTGGTATCGATTCTTTAAAACAGTTGATCAATAACGGGTTGACAGTGAAACATTTGAAGTTTTAGTCCCGTTGCCAGCGCGCAGCAAGCGTCGGCATTAATCCGATAGCTGAAAGCCGATTTCTGTTAGCTATTATAAATTGCTATGTTTGTATATAATCTATTAAACTTGTAGAGAATGTGGTACAATAATATTCTGGAGACAATCGGTAATACACCCTTGGTAAAGTTAAACAAGCTAACCAAAGATGTTAAGGCAACTGTATTAGCTAAGATAGAGACAACTAATCCAGGTAATTCGATCAAAGATCGAATGGCTATCAAAATGATTGAGGATGCGGAACGCGCCGGGTTGTTAAAGCCAGGTGGAACGATTATCGAAGGCACATCGGGTAATACCGGAATGGGTTTGGCAATTGCGGCAGTTATTAAGGGTTATAAGTGTGTTTTTACGACGACCGATAAGCAGTCGAAGGAAAAAATAGATGCACTGCGCGCTTTTGGGGCAGAGGTGATTGTGTGTCCGACCAATGTCGAGCCTGAAGATCCCCGTTCTTATTATTCCGTTTCGAGCAGACTTGAGAGAGAAATCCCCAATGCATGGAAACCAAACCAATATGACAATCTTTCCAACAGCCACGCGCATTATGAGCAGACCGGCCCTGAAATATGGGAACAGACAGACGGAAAAATTACCCATCTATTGGTTGGTGTTGGAACAGGCGGCACAATAAGTGGCGCTGGGAAATATCTAAAGGAGAAAAATCCAGCCGTCAAGATATGGGGCATTGATACCTATGGATCGGTGTTTAAGAAATATAAGGAAACAGGCGTCTTCGATAAGAGCGAGATCTATCCCTACATTACCGAAGGGATAGGGGAAGATTTTTTACCTCGAAATGTTGATTTCGATGTTATCGATCATTTTGAAAAAGTGACGGATAAGGATGCAGCGTTGATGACGCGCGAAATTGCACGGCAGGAAGGTATTTTCGTTGGAAATTCCGCTGGCGCGGCCATTGCTGGCTTATTGCAGTTAAAAGATAGCTTAAAGGAAGGGGATTTAGTAGTTGTCATTTTTCATGATCATGGCTCCCGTTATATGGGAAAAATGTTTAATGAAGATTGGCTGCGGGAGCGAGGATTCCTTAAAGACAAGAAATTGACAGCGGAACGCATTTTAAAGAAAAGGGGACAACAGGAGATTATAACAGTAGATGGAGAACAGTCTGTAATCGAGACGTTTAATACAATGAAGACGCTCAATATATCACAAATCCCTATCACGCAACAAGGAATGGTGGTCGGCAAAGTCACTGAATCGGATATATTGAACGCACTCTTGGAAAATCCAAGTGTGAAGTCCGGAAAGGTACAACAGATTATGACGGCACCTTTTCCTTTTGTTGATCTCAATACCTCAATTGACCGACTTTCATCACTTATCAATAAAGATAATAACGCCGTATTGGTGGAAGATGAGGGCGGTAAGCTCGAGATCATAACCCAATATGATATTATCAATGCTATTTCGGCTGGTTAGATGAGAGGAGGTGTCAGGCTTAAGCGGGTATGAGGTATAGGGTATAAGGTATAAGGTAGAGGGTATAAGGTTACCTTAAGCCCTACGCCTTATACCTTACATCGTTCAATGCAGTGGTTTTCCTTCAATTCGTTTGATTTGAGCGCCGAGCGCCAGGAGCCGTTTATCAATGTGTTGATAACCACGTTCAATTTGCTCAATATTATAAATAACGGATCTTCCTTGAGCGGATAGGGCGGCGATCAGCAAGGAAACTCCCGCACGTATATCGGGTGAAGTCATTTCGATTCCCCGTAATTTGAATGCTTTATTCAAGCCGATGACCGTTGCGCGATGAGGATCACATAAAATAATCTGTGCGCCCATGTCGATTAACTTATCGACAAAGAACAAGCGGCTTTCAAACATTTTCTGGTGAATTAACACATTCCCTTTGGCTTGTGTAGCTACGACAAGTACAATGCTTAACAAGTCAGGCGTAAAACCTGGCCAAGGTGCATCTGCGATGGTGAGGATGGAACCGTCTATGAAGGTCTCAATTTCGTACGAATCTTGGGCCGGAATATAGATGTCGTCGCCCCGTCTTTCCAGTTTTATCCCTAGTCGACCAAAAACCGTCGGAATAATCCCTAGCTCATCAAAATGAACATCCTTAATGGTGATTTCTGACCCGGTCATCGCGGCTAAACCAATAAAGGAACCTATTTCAATCATATCGGGAAGCATACGGTGTTCCGTTCCTGTCAAATAGTCGACCCCCTCAATGCTCAACAGATTGGAGCCTATACCGGAAATCTTAGCGCCCATACGATTGAGCATTTTGCACAGCTGTTGCAAATAGGGCTCACAGGCGGCATTATAAATCGTAGTTGTACCTTTTGCCAAAACAGCGGCCATCACAATATTTGCCGTGCCGGTTACGGATGCCTCATCCAAGAGGATATAAGTTCCGTGCAAATTAGTCGCATCGATATTAAAAAAATGGTTGTCCTGATCATAATGAAACCGAGCTCCGAGTTTTTCAAAACCTAAAAAATGCGTGTCCAACCGCCTTCGTCCTATTTTGTCTCCACCTGGTTTAGGAATGGCAGCTTTGCCGAAACGAGCGAGTAGAGGGCCAACGATCATAATAGAACCGCGCAGGCTTCCTCCCTTAGTTTTAAACTCTTCTGACTGGAAGTAATCAATATTAATGTTCTTTGCTTCAAATGTATAGGTGTCATCACTGATCCGTTCGATAGCTACTCCAAGATCACCTAAAAGCTCGATGAGTTTGTTAACATCTTTAATGTCAGGTATATTGCTGATCGTCATTTTCTCGGGCGTAAGCAATACAGCTGATAATATTTGGAGCGCCTCATTTTTTGCTCCCTGCGGAGTGATTTCTCCTTTCAGCGGTTTTCCACCGTAAATTTCAAATGCATTCATTCAACTATCCTAATCGATAAAAATTAAACCGGCCTTTATCTTGACATCGTTAGATACAGGCCGGTTGTTAAAAATATGTGGATAGCGATTTAGAAACGTTTACGCTTCTTGTTACCGCCATTATTCTGATTTTTATGCTGCTGCTGCCGGTTTTTCTGGCCGCCACCACTTTGCTGGTTACTGCTAGTATTACTTTTTGTGCGATTACCTGGAGGCGGTGTTTTGAATTCCAGTTTAGTTAAGTTCACATCTTCATCGAGCACTAATTGACCATTTGACATTTCTTTCAAATCGTCAACGATGTGGTCGTCACTGACAGAATCTTTATTCCAGGTTACATAGGCCATTTTCATGAAATTGGCCATTGCCTGTACCATTGTTTTTTTACGTTCCGGATCTTCAATCTTCTTGGCCTTTTCAATCATTAACTCAATGATATAACCGTAATGCTTGTATTTAATGCGATGCTGCGGATAATTCAACGTTTCCGGCTTTGCATGTATAGCACCTGGCGTAGGCTTGGGATAAGGCGAATCTACGTCAATTTGGAAATCGGAGATAATGTGCAAGTGATCCCAAAGTTTATGTTTAAAATCCGATACATCCCTTAAATGCGGATTTAAAAAGCCCATTAGGTCGATGACAACCTGCGCGTGCCGGTTGCGTTCTTCCTTCGTGGGGAGGGTGCAGATATAAGCCACCATGTTTTGAACATTACGGCCATATTCTGCCAATATTAATCTCTTTCGTGTGCTATTATAGTCAAATTCCATATTTTCTTTAGTTACCAGTTGCCGGTTGTTAGTTGCGAGCAGTAAGAAGATATCCGATCTGATATCGCTGACAACTCACAACACATAACTCGCAACCTAATTATTAACAATTCTAAGTTTTGCAAATTTAAGCAACAATTGCTTTTGTCCTAATTCTTTAAAAAAAATAGTTGCTTTTATGTCCGGTTTATTACCTTCTAAATTAATTACCTTCCCAAATCCAAAGCGTTCATGCTCTACTTCCATCCCCACCTGCAAATTACTGGTATCAGACGGTGCGAAACCGGCACTGGGTTGATGCGCTTTTGGTAAAATGGAAGTGGTTTTGGGTACGACTTTCGGTTTGGGTTTGGTAAAGATGTCTTGTGATTGCGGTTGCGACCAAGCTGTCCTTGCTTTACCAAAAACATCATCACCGCTGGATTTAGAGGCTGTAGGAGCACTGAAATCCAGTGCCAGGTATCTGGGGTCTATTTCATCTATAAACCGACTCGGTTCACAATTATTGAGCGTTCCCCAACGATAACGCGATGTTGCATAGGATAAGGTCAGCTTCTTCTCAGCACGTGTAATCGCCACATAGAATAGCCGACGCTCCTCTTCCAATTCCGTACGTGAATTCAGGGCAAGTTGCGAAGGGAAGAGGTTTTCTTCAAGTCCAACGATAAAAACCTGCGGAAATTCCAGCCCTTTCGAAGAGTGAATTGTCATCAGTGATACTGTATCAGCATTCGGATTCTTATCATTGTCGTCATTTGTCAATAACGCAATATCCTGCATAAATACATCTAGGCCTTTTTCTGCTATATCTTCACGCTCACTGAATTCTTTAATACCATTTAATAATTCCTGAATGTTTTCATACCGGTTTAGGCCTTCAACGGATTTATCCTCATAGAGATCTTTCAATATACCGGAATGTTGTGCGATATGTAGAGCGGTATCATAGGCACTGTTGTTCTTCGCCAGCACTTGGAAACTTTGGATGAGGGAACCAAACGGATATACAACAGCTGCCGTACGTCCGTCCAAATACTGTTGTGGGGTGGTAATGACTTCCCAAATACTTTTTTGATGTTGATCTGCAGCAATAAAGATGCGTTCTACCGAGGTGTCACCTATGCCCCGTCTGGGATAATTAATGACACGCTTAAGTGCTTCTTCATCGTTGGGGTTAAAAGTAAGTCGAAAGTAGGCTATTAAATCTTTGATCTCTTTCCTTTGATAGAAGGAGGTGCCTCCGTATATCTTGTACGGTATATTAAGTTTTCGTAAGGCCTCTTCCATGGCGCGCGACTGTGCGTTGGTACGGTAGAGAATGGCGAAATCCTTAAAACGCAGCGATTGCAAGGAACGGTCTTGCAAAATATTTTCTGCTACCATTTTTCCTTCTTCATTGTCGCTGAAAGCCCGTACAACTTTTATCTTGTCGCCCGTTTCGTTTTCGGAGAAAACGTTCTTTTTTAACTGATTTTTATTATTCGAGATAATACTATTGGCGGCATTTACAATATTTTGGGTAGAACGATAATTCTGCTCCAACTTAAAAACTTTTAAGTCCGGATAGTCTTTTTCAAAATTTAAAATATTCTGGATATTCGCGCCCCGGAAAGCATAAATACTTTGAGCATCATCACCCACTACGCAGATGTTCTCGTTGATTGCCGCTAGCCTTTTAACAATCAGATATTGTGAGAAGTTGGTGTCTTGGTACTCATCAACCATTAAATACTTGAACTTTGTTTGATATTTATAAAGTACTTCCGGATGTTGGTTCAGCAGGACATTGGTTTTAAAAAGCAAATCGTCAA
Source organism: Olivibacter sp. LS-1 (assembly GCF_008245145.1). Lineage (GTDB taxonomy): Bacteria > Bacteroidota > Bacteroidia > Sphingobacteriales > Sphingobacteriaceae > Olivibacter > Olivibacter oleidegradans. Next base: position 3,016,370 of record NZ_CP041643.1, read on the forward strand.
AATCCATTGCACCTGCTTTGTAGCAGCGTTGACTATAGGTTTGATAAATTTGACCTAGATTACCCCTTCCGCCCGATTGATCCTCAGCCTGTATTTGTGCATTCTTTTGATACTCTGCAGCGGATATCAGGTTGTTTTTCGCCGCGGATATCCGATTATATACAAAGTTTGCATTGTACAGTTTATCATCTAACTGCATTTCCTTGAGAATCGATCGGATCAAGCTCTTACTGTCGTCCGTGTCATAAATAGTGAAATTGGCAGGATAGCCAATATGATGAGCCTCCACACGAAGGATTTTAGCGAATACGGAGTGAAAAGTACCCATCCAAATGTTTTTAGCTTCATTTCCAACTACTTTCATGATCCGCTCGCGCATTTCCTTGGCGGCTTTATTGGTAAACGTTAATACTAAAATGTTAAATGGATCAATGCCTTTTTGTATTAGATGGGCTACTCGATAGGTTATGACTCTCGTTTTGCCCGATCCAGCTCCTGCTACAATCATAACAGGGCCATCTGTTTGTTCTACTGCTGCCCGTTGTGAAGGGTTCAATCCTTGTAAGTAATCCAAAATCTCCTCGCTATTTTTTTATTGGATAATGTGCTATTCAATAGTGTTTTACCAGATTGCAAGCTATCATAGGTTAATATATAAAATCCCATGAATATCTATGTTTGCCAAATACAAACACAGATGAAATAACCTGGATATTCCATATGGCCTTTAAAGGACAAATTATTTGCACATGAAATATTTAAGGGCATAAAGATACGAAATAGATATGAGCTTCATAAGGTGAGGGATGATTTTGTATTAAAATAATTTGGTTGCTTTTGATGTTCAATTAATACGGCAATTGGAGAATTGGGATTAGCATACTATAGAATATTTTAAATTTCGTATTTTCAGCCCATCAAATTTGAATTATGAGCTCATCATAGTTTATTCAAACCACATAGGGGATGAATAAATCTGATAGCTTCATCACTTTTAAAAAGAAAATTATATACAGATGAAACCGAGATGTAAATAATAATGGACACACAGGGCAATTGACAAGTATTTACATTTTTAGGTGTCAATGAGCTTCGCTGTCGCTTCGGTTATTTACCCGAGCTCTCATCAACCATCAAAAAGAAAATAACAGGATGAAAAAAATAATTGCTCCATTGCTTTTTTTGGGGATTTTGGTAACAGCGGGATGCAGATCGAATACGGCAACCGAAAGCGAAGATGAACAAAAAAAAGAAGAATGGGTCTCCCTTTTCAACGGAAAGGATATCAATGATTGGATGGTGAAAATTCATCATCATGAGTTCGGCGAAAATTATGGGAATACATTTCGGGTAAGGGATAGTACCATACAAGTACGATATGATCAATATGGCGATTTCAATGATCAATTCGGGCATTTATATTATAAAATCCCTTATGCCTATTACCACCTTAAATTAGCATATCGTTTTGTTGGTGAGTTACAAAAAGGGGCTCCGTCTTATACGCTACGTAATAGTGGAGTAATGTTCCATTCGCAAGACCCTCGTACTATGCCAAAAGAGCAAGACTGGCCTATTTCAGTAGAGATGCAGTTCCTGGGGGGCTTGGGGGATGGAAAGCCCAGGCCAACCGGTAATATGTGCTCGCCGGGAACTCATGTCGTATATAAAGGGAAAATCGCCGATTCGCATTGTCTTAATTCAACTTCAAAAACGTACGATGGGGATCAGTGGGTTCATGCTGAGCTAATCGTTTTAGGCGATTCTTTAGTGACCCATATTATTGAAGGGGATACCGTACTACAATATGCTAAACCACAGATTGGAGGTGATGTAGCACATGGTTATGACCCAACGATTAAAGTCGATGGCAAACTGTTGAAAAGTGGCTATATTGCACTCCAAAGCGAGGGACAGCCCGTCGATTTTAAGCATATTGAAATTAAAGATCTTTCATCGATTTATAAGAAATAATAATAGAACATGCAGGCATTGTATCCATTTAACGTGCGGGTGTATGGTATCCTTGTGACAGAGCAGGGCGAAATCCTGATCAGTGATGAACAAGAGTATGGTAAACGTTTTAGTAAATTTCCGGGAGGTGGACTGGAATATGGAGAAGGATTGCGAGACGCTTTACGCAGGGAGTATATGGAAGAATGTTTGGTAGAGGTGGAGGTATTAGATCATATTTATACAACCGACTTTTATGAACATTCTTACTTTAATGATAGTCAGATTATCTCCGTTTACTATCGTGTACGCAATAAAATGCCTTTTAATCTAACTTTTAAAACATGTGCTTTTGATTTTGATGAGACAGAAGGGGATGTTTTTCAGGCCTTTCGACTTATTAAGTTGGAAGACATTAAAATAGAGGATTTGACGTTCAAAACGGATCGCATTGCCCTTGAAGAGTTTTTTAAACAGGAGAAACATTTTATCAAATAATTTTGTTCAGTTTGTTCATTATCAAAGGCTAACTACGTTAAAATATTCGGTTTAAGTATCTTTAAGGTGCTATGTTTGGTACCTTCTTAAACCTAATTTTATTACTAACCGCTATCAACCTCTCAGCCCAGGTTTACCCGGCTTCCCGATATTGTGCTATGGGTGGTACGGGAAATGCATTGCAAGGTGTTGAAGGGCTGACATCCAATGTGGCCGGCATTGGTTCAATGACTGCATCTAGAGCAGGCATTTATCACCAAGAACATTTTTTAAACACAGATATACGCACGCAGGGGCTGCTATTGGCAGTGCCCACAAAATTGGGTGTATTTGGTTCTCATATTTCAAATTATGGGATTAAGGATGCTTATAGCGAGTTGAAGGCAAATCTTAGCTACGCTAAACGTTTTGGCCCACAGCTGTCCATCGGCCTTGCTTTAAATTACCATCAACTGCAGCTGAGGGAATATGGCAGAAATCAAGCTTTTTCGGCGGATGTTGGTTTACAATTTCAAGTAAAACCATTCTGGGTCATCGGTGCCCGCGTTGCAAACCCTGGATATGCTTCTTATGATTATTCCGCTTATTCCGTTATTCCGGTGATAATCGGCGTAGGTACCAGCTATCAATTTCATCCGAATTTACTTATAACTGCCGATTCGGAGAAGGTTCTTTATCGAGATAAGGTAGATTTCCGAACAGGCCTTGAATATAAACCCATTTCCTGGATGAGCTTTCGAGGTGGAATCGGATTAAATGAGTTTAGTCAATTTTGTGGGTTTGGCTTTGTATATCATAAAATGATTTTGGATTTAGCCACGGTGATTCATCATCGACTCGGGTTATCCCCTCAATTATTGCTTGCCTATGCTTTCTAAATCGGTCTTTTTTGTATTCTTATTTCTGTTATCCCATCTGGCCACTTTTTGCCAAACGGAAAATACCGATCTTATCGAACAGCTTGTTGAATCCATGGCCGATGATCTCACAGAAGATTATGATTATATGGAGCTTACAGAGAGATGGAACTACTATTTGAAACATCCGATCGATCTTAATAAAACAAGCAACGAGGAATTAAGCGAACTTCGTTTTTTGTCACCCTTGCAGGTAGCTGCTATTATCAACCATCGTAAACTAGCGGGTCCTTATCTGACGGTATATGAACTGCAAGCGGTGGACGGGCTGGATGTGGAGACGGTACGGCTCCTGCTACCTTTTGTTCGGGTAGAGCCATCGTCGAATTGGAATATGCCGGCAAAAGAGTTTCTAAGCAGCGGAAGACATGATTTGATGTTTCGATATGGACGCATCCTAGAGAAGCAAAACGGCTATGCCATAAAGGATCTAAACAGGTCGAGATATCTGGGTAGTGCCGATCGTTTATTTGGCCGATATCGTTACACGGTTCCGCAAAAACTTCAACTATCGTTAAACATGAAAAAGGACGCAGGTGAACAGTTCTTTAACGGGGCACAGCGCCTTGGCTTTGACTTTTATTCGGGAAGCCTTTATCTACAGAGCGTCAAACGATGGAAACATGTTGTTATTGGCGACTATTCTCTACAGTTTGGACAAGGACTTGCTTTATGGACAGGGGTTAGTTTCGGAAAGGGAGCACTGGTTCAACATGTGGCGCGACAAGGCATCGGTTTACGTCCCTATACATCAGCTAACGAGTTTTCTTTTTTTCGCGGGATCTCAGCCACCTATTCAGTAAAAAAGTGGAGCATTACGCCTTTTATATCTTATAAAAGATTGAGCGCTACCTTCGTGGATAGTCTTGCAGGTAAAGCTAATTATAGCGCTATTATTGAAAACGGCTTACATAGAACACCTAACGAGGTATCGAACAGGCACAATTTAAAGCAGTTGCTATTTGGTACCAATGTTCAGTATCAACGAAATTCACTTACTATTGGTGGCAATGTGTTTTATACCAAGCTGTCAGGTATAATAAGACCTCGGACACTTTTATACAATCAATATGCGTTTGCCGGAAACGATTTATCAAATGCCAGTATATACTACCATACCTATATTCATAATATGTACCTCTTTGGAGAAGTAGCGCATAGTTTTGGTAGCGGTTTAGCGTATACAAATGGTATTATCTCGTCCTTATCCCACGACTTGTCCTTGGTTTTGCAGTACAGAGATTACCAAAAGAACTATCATGCATTCTATAACCAAGGATTATCGGAAGGGAGCCGTGCAGTAAATGAAAAAGGATTCTATACCGGACTTATCTTTCAACCCAATAAGAAAGTACTATGGGTGGCTTATGCAGATGCTTTTAAATTTCCTTGGATAAGGTACCGAGTAGACGCACCATCGGATGGTCAGGATCTGTTTACACAATTGACTCTTACTCCCAATAAAAAGCTAAGATATCTGCTTCGTTACCGTTTTCGGAATAAAGCTGAAAATGGCGATTCGATACACCCCACTGCCGTGCTAGACCGGGTTCAGCGACAACAAATTAGGGCTGAAGCACAGTATCAGGTTAGCTCGACCATCGTTTTCCGTAACCGGTTTGAATACGGGTTTTATAAAAAAGCGGCACATGCCGAAAAAGGCTATCTGTTTTATCAGGATGTAATTTATAAGCCTCAAGGTATGTTTTCAGGTAATGCCCGTATCGCTTTATTTAAAACAGATGGTTATAATTCGCGCATATACGCTTTTGAGAATGATGTCTTGTATGCATCATCGTTTCCCTTCTACAGCAATAAAGGGATACGGTATTATTTGAATCTACGCTGTCGAATCAAGAGGGGTATGGATTTTTGGTGCCGTTATGCGGCTAGTCACTATCCGACGCTCCAAGAACTCGGTTCGACCTTGGATAAGATTGAAGGCAATCGCAAATCAGAAATCAAAATGCAGCTACGCTTTCAATTTTAAACTGAGATGTCTAGATTCATCAATTACCATACACAGGCGCCATTCGTATCTTTTTTGCTTGCCCTCATCCTCGGAATTGGAATAACCTATTTCATACCCGCTTCGATTTTTACATATCGGCTCATACTAATTGCTTGTCTATTGTTAATTGCTTGTTTTTTTGGTCTTGCCATTGGAACAAAGTGGAAGGTTCGATACTTATATGGACCTGCTTTTATAATTTTTTTTTCAATACTTATTTGCTTCGGAGCTTTGCTAAACTGGGAAAGCAATCCGGTTATCGACCATAGACATTTCAGTCATTATCAGAGTGATCATTTGCTTGGTTTTGTATCCGGTGAACCTAAGGTGAAAGGGGAAATTATAAGCACCGAAATGACAATCAATTATGTGAAGATAAAAGATGAATATAAGCCGGTAAGAGGGAAGCTTTTACTGAAAATTAAAACAAAGGAGAGAGACTTACTACTCCATTATGGTGATGAGCTTCGTATTCTTAGCAACTTTAAACGACTCAGGCAACCTTATAATCCCCATGAATTTGATTACGCAGTTTATATGTCTCATCGGGGAATTTGGCACGAAACGTTTCTTACTTCAGATGCGTTGAGCAAGACCGGTCGTAAAACGGGAAACCCGTTAATCGGTTACGCGCTCGAAACCAGAAAAAAAATGGTCGAGAAGTTTAATCGGTATTTTAGGAGTAAGGAGTCTGCGGCACTTCTCGCTACGCTAGTTTTAGGGTACCGTGCTTCCTTGGAGAAGGAACTGATAAAGGTCTTCTCCGCTACCGGCACAATACACATATTGGCCGTTTCCGGTATGCATGTTGGAATTGTCTTCGCTTTGTTTGCTTTTTGTTTACAATGGATGAATAAAGGCGGATGGTTGCGATATATACGTCTTCTTTTATTATTACTCTTTATATGGGCTTACGCATTACTAACAGGTTTTGCGCCATCTGTTCTCCGAGCGGCATTTATGATCAGTATCTTCATTATTGGCAATACGCTGAGACGTGCCGGTAATGGATATAACAACCTAGCCGCCTCTGCCTTTTTCTTATTATTGTACAACCCGGGATTTCTGAGAGATGTAGGTTTCCAATTGTCTTATTTGGCGGTTCTTGGTATCATTTGGTTGATGCCTCTTTTATCAGAGCTAGTAAGGTTTAAATATGAACTAGCGAATAAAGGCTGGTCATATGTATCGATGTCTTGCGCAGCACAATTAGCGAATTTCCCACTGGTGCTCTATTATTTTCATCTCTTTCCTGTTTATTTTTTGCCGGCAAACTTGTTTATCACCTTGCCGGTTAGCCTCCTTATTTACGCTGGTTTCTTATTATTAATGCTGCCGCTAAACAAATTCACCTATGGTATGGCTGATATATTAGAGCAATTCGTTCTTTTTGTTAACCGGGTATTGGTTCGTATAGAACAATGGCCTTTAGCTACCGTGAAGTCGATTTGGTTAACAAGCTATGAATACCTGATGCTTTACCTGGTTATGATAACGCTGGTACTAGCTTTTCAATTTTCCCGGAAGCAGTTGTTTTATGTATCAATTATAAGTATTCTTGTTTTAGGACTGATTGTCAATCAGCAATTATGGTCTAAGCATAACAGTAACCGACTCATCATCTTCAATGTCAATGATCAAATGGCTATAGGGCTTATAAATGGTGCAAAACCAATTCTTTACAGCAATGCCGATTCGATACAACAAGCGTTTATCCAATATTCCGTAATACCGGCACTTGAAGCTTATTCATCGATTCAATATTTATCCTTTATCAAAGAACCAGTGAAGTTCCATCTTAACGATATTTCCATCACGAACAATCATCTTCAATTTATGGAGAAACAGTTACTGATTTTAGACGGTCGAAAGAACCATCCAATCGCTACCGCACCTGACTGGTTGTTGGTACGAAACAATCCGAAAAGACCGTTAGACAGCTTGTTGGACACCTTGAAAAAAAGCACGCTTCTTATACTAGATGGGTCTAATAGTCGACATACCATTGATAGGTGGCGGGCAGATGCAGAGCGATTGAATATCGAATTCTACTGTCTAAAGGATAATTTTGCTTATGTTTGGAGCGCTAAATAGCTTAAACGCTATGTCTATACACGAAATTCTAGAACGGTATTGGGGTTATTCGCGTTTTAGACCTCTTCAGGAAGAGGTTATAAACCATGTTTTGGCTGGCCATGATGCCTTAGCGTTGATGCCTACAGGCGGAGGTAAGTCGCTCTGCTTTCAAGTTCCTGCACTGGCAATGAAAGGGATTTGCATTGTTGTAACTCCTTTGATAGCCTTAATGAAAGATCAAGTCGAGAATTTAAAAGCAAGAAACATAAAAGCGGTAGCAATATTTGCGGGTATGACCAAACGTGAAGTAGATATTGCATTGGACAACTGCGTGTATGGAGATATAAAATTTTTATACCTGTCGCCTGAACGCCTAATGAACGAGCTCGTGAAAGAACGGCTACGGTATATGCCTGTCAATTTATTCGCCATTGATGAGGCTCATTGTATTTCACAATGGGGATATGATTTTAGACCCCCTTATCTTCATTTATCTGAACTACGTGAGCTACATCCACAGGTGCCGTTTTTAGCATTAACGGCTACTGCCACACCTAAAGTAGTAAATGACATCCAGGAGAAACTTAAATTTAGAAAAACGACCGACCAAGCCGTATTCGTCAAAAGTTTCTCACGGGAAAATTTGGCCTATATGGTGATTGCTGAAAACCATAAGACCGGCCGCTTAGTCAAAATCATAAAAAAAATAAAAGGAAGTGGTATCGTTTATGTCCGAAACAGAAGGGAAACGCAGGAAATTACCCGTTTCCTGTTGATGGAAAACATAAAAGCCGATTTTTATCACGCCGGGTTGTCGACCCCGGAACGATCGAAAAAGCAAGAGGCATGGAAACAAAACCAGACACAGGTAATTGTAGCAACCAATGCTTTTGGTATGGGTATTGACAAACCTGATGTTCGTTTCGTAATCCATATGGATATTCCGGATACATTGGAAGCTTATTTTCAGGAGGCTGGGCGAGCCGGACGGGATGGAAAGAAAGCCTACGCGGTGTTGTTGTATAATGAAGAAGACAAGGAGCGACTAATAAGAAATTTTGAGTTAAGCTTTCCCACAACCAAGGAAATCACCCAAATTTATTATCACTTGGGAAATTATTTTCAATTGGCGTATGGTGCGGGACAATATCTGTGCTTTGATTTTGATATAGGCACTTTTTGCAAAAGGTACCAGTTAGAACCTTTAAAAGTAATTAGTGCGCTGAAGTTTTTGGAACGCGATGAATGGCTCGCAGTAACAGAAAATGTATACTTACCTTCCCGGTTTCGCTTCGGAGTGGGATCGCAAGATCTATACAGTTTTCAAGTAGCCCATGCCAACCTGGATGGATTTATCAAAGTCATGTTACGTGCTTATGGCGGGGCCTTTGATTATTATGTTTCATTCCGTGAGGCGGACTTAGCCCGTAAAGCGGGACTCTCACTCCATGAGACGCTTAACCATTTAAAGCAGCTGGAACAGTATCAGATTATCAGTTATTTATCGCAGACAGATAAACCACAGATCCAGTTCTTGCAACCAAGAAGCGATTCACAGCATTTACATATTGACAAAAAGCACATTGATGAACGAAAGAAAATAGGCGAGGAGCAATTGCAGTCTGTACTCAACTTTTTACAGCTTGATGCTTGCCGATCACAACAACTGTTAGCTTATTTCGGAGAGAAAAACATGGAGCTTTGTGGGATATGCGATTATTGCCTGAAGAGGCAGAAGAAAGCAAAGGAAGAAGAAATAGAAGACCTAATCGTTGCCGAGATCATAGACCTGCTATCAACTAATCATTTGACCTTAGATGCTTTGGTCGATGGATTGAAAACGGGAGATGAAAGCGATCGAATCACCTGTATCCGTAATTTAGTTGATGGCGGAAAAATAAAATTTAATAGCGGTAAGTATTATCTCTAATGGAATAAATAAAGAGTACAGTCCCCTTTACACAGAAACACACTGTTACAAAATAAGTGTGAAATAATCACATTAGCATACAATTGACCGAGTTTGTTTGCTTAATTGAATGTTGTTTATATATTTGTGCTAACCACTTTATAAACGATATGGAATACTGCGACTCTACGGATGCTGAATTACTAACGAAAATAAAGGAAAATGACCACCGAGCATTCAAAGAGATTTATAAGAGATATTGGAAAGTGTGTTTTTTACAATTATTCAAAAAATCAAGCAGTAAAGAGTTAGCAGAGGAATTAACCCAAAATATTTTCATATCCCTGTGGGAGCGCAGGCAAATAGTTGAAATAAACAATTTATCTGCTTACTTGATGTCGGCTGTTCGATTCAGCTTCATTAATTATCTAAAAAACGTTTTGCAATTTGATCAATATGCGGAATACAAAAAGACGCATAGTGAGATCGGTGCGAATAGCTTGGAAGAGCAGTTAGCGGTTCGGGAGCTTTCTATCTCGATAGAAAAAGGAATTAATATGCTGCCTCGTAAAACCCGGGAAGTGTTTGTGCTAAGTCGCCTGGAATATAACTCGGTGAAGGAGATCGCACAGAAATTAAAAATTTCCGAAAAGGCAGTAGAATACCATATTACCCAATCGTTAAAAGCCATGCGCCTAGCCCTGAAGGATTATATGATTATTATAACTTTTATTGTTTCTGCTTTATTTTGCTGCTAGAACGACTTCCGGAAATCGTCTATCAGCTTTTATTGCATATCCCTGGCTTTGCAACAAGCTTGCTCAGATCCTTACCACAAGATTATACTGGCTAATTATCACATTGGCTAATTCGTTAAGTAGTCAAATAGTTGAGTAGGGAAATAGTTGCTCTACAATTCACCACTTAACGACTCAACCAGTCAACGTTTCAACAACTCAACCACACCACGTCTCAACCAAATAAAAAAAAAATTAAAAAAATTTAGGGGTATGGCTTAGTTGTATTACTATAGATATGTAAAGCCTTTATAAGGCCTATACTAACCAGCATCATTATGAGCCGTAAAGCCTTTCAAAGTTTATTGGAGCGCTATTTAAAAGGTAACTGCACACAGGAGGAGCAGGAAACCGTTCGTCGTTGGTATGATTTGTTAGATAGCGATGTCGATTTAAATTTAAGCGAAGTCGAATTTGCAGAACTGGAAGATCGGCTATGGGATAAGATTAACAAGGAAACGCAGCCAAGGGAGGACAAAAAAAAAGGTCGATCGACGGTGATTAGGCCATTCGGTAGATTTTATATATCAACAGCCGCAGCCGCGGTGCTGTTAATTGTAGGTTCGGTTTGGGTTTACAATCGATTAAAGTGCAATCCCGTTGAACCGGACTTTGTGAGTAAAAAGGAAAGCTTCATTACGAAAGTTATAAATCCGAATGATGAACCATTGGAAGTTTCCTTGCCGGATTCAACGCGGATTAAGCTTTTCAAAGGAGCGCAGCTAACATATGCTACTCGTTTTAATAAACGAGAAGTTTCATTAGTCGGTGACGCACTATTTAATGTGAAGGGAGACCCCGCTAATCCTTTTCAGGTATTTCATGAAGAAATGATTACCAGGGTATTAGGTACTTGTTTTAAAATCCAGTCGGGCAAGGGAGCGGGTAAAGACGAAGTAATTGTGTACACCGGTAAGGTACAAGTAATACGAAGTGCTAAAAATAATTTGGTACGACGAATAATAGAGACACCGAAGACCTTGAATTTAACGATGAATCAACGAGCGATATTGGACGAGCAAAAAGGAAGCTTTAGTGAAACGTTGGTAGAAAGGCCCATTCCTGTTGAGACGAAAAGAACGCTACTTGATGAGGTCGTATTTAAAGAAATCAGTTTAGCAGACTTAGCCAATAAATTAAGTGATGTTTATCATATCGATATCCGTGTAAGACCAGCTGTCAGGAAGATTACATTTCGAGGAGATTTGAGTGGTATGGAGTTGTTTGATCAGCTAAATCTCGTTTGCAATGTTACAGAAACCAATTACCATATAATCGATAAAACAATTGAAATCCAATAAATCCAATCAATAAAACGAAAACCAAACATGAATCGCTTATGAACACAACGTAGACTAAACCAAACAAAGACCGGCAATATGGGGGTATTGCCGGTCGGAGATTAAATCATGATTCAGGGTCGGTGCTTAAAACCGGCCCTTCACAAACCAAAATTTTTCGAATTTATGAAAAAAGAACGAATTATTGCTTTAACAAAAACGGCGATGAGAATATCCTTTATTCAAGCGCTTCTTATTTCGGTGGGAACCTTAAGTGCCTACGCCCATACAGCCGAAGCACAGGGAGCTTTGAAAAAAACGATTAACATAACGAAGAAGAGGATGACCTTGAAGAACTTTTTAGAGAATTTGGAAACCCAATCTCAAGTAAAGTTCGTGTACAGTCCTTCTATATTAAAAAGCCATCGAATAGTGGAGGTGGGAAGCTTGCAAAGTAACTTGGCGGATGTGTTGGAGGAGGTATTGGCTCCGATGGATATTAATTATAAGGTAGAAAATGAAAAGATCTTACTCATTCAGAATCGACAAGAACTGAAAATTGTAGGTAGAGTAACCGATGCAACGGATAATGCGCCTTTGCCAGGAGTCAGTGTCTTAGTAAAAGGGTCAACCAATGGTATTTTAACAGACAATCAAGGGCAGTATAGCTTAACCGTGAAGGCAAACGACATATTAGTTGTCTCCTATGTAGGTTATACGAGTCAAGAAGTTCGTGTTAGCAGTGGGAAGACAACTTATAACATCAGTTTGCAATCAACTACGAGCGATTTGGACGAAGTGGTGGTTACCGGTTATTCCGCACAACGTAAGAAAGACTTGACAGGTGCCGTTGCGGTGGTTGATATTGGACAATTGAAAAGCCAGCCTGCTGCGAGCCCAGTTGAAGCCTTACAAGGTAAAGCCACTGGCGTGCAAATCGTTTCTGATGGAGCGCCGGGAGCAACACCTCAGATACGCATCCGCGGTTATAGTACAATCAATAATAACGACCCTTTATATGTAATTGATGGGGTTCCTTATGAAGGAAAATTAGGTTGGTTGAACTCGAATGATATCGAAAGTATGCAGGTATTGAAAGACGCTTCGGCGGCTTCCATATATGGGGCACGTGCAAATAATGGAGTTGTTATTGTCACTACAAGAAAGGGTACTAAAGGAAAAGCGACAATAGGTTTAGATGCATATTACGGTGTTCAACAAGCTAGAAGTAGCGCTTTTCCAGATATGTTAAATCCACAACAGTGGGCAGAAAATCTTTATCAAGGTTATCGTAATGCAGGCCTAGATCCAGTCAGTGCCTGGGGTAGGATGTATGGTTCTGGAGATAACCCAGTATTACCGGATTATTTATTAGCTGGAGGAAAAGTTGGCGCCCAAATTACTGCTGCAGATGTGGATCCTGCTCTATATAATTATTCGCGTGATAACTCCACCTTTTACCAGATTACTCAAGCAAATAAGGTGGGAACCAATTGGTTCAAAGAACTGACGCAGTCTGCTCCTATGCAAAGTTATCAACTTAGTGCTAGCGGTGGGTCGGATGATGCAACCTACGCAATGTCCGGCGGGTATTTTAAACAAGAAGGCGTGGTGATTAATACCGGTTTCCAACGTTTTAATTTTAGATCCAACACCCAATTTAGTGCATTTAATAAAAAATTACGCATCGGAGAAAACGCGCAATATTCTTATACAGAGAATTATGGCATAGGATCTAATGTTAATGTCTCTGGTGATTATCAGGGAGAAGGAAGCGTGCTCGGATTTGCCTACAGGATACAAAATATTATTCCTGTATATGATATTATGGGGAATTTTGCCGGGTCTCGAGGTGGTGCTTTGGGAAATGGAGAGAATCCTGTGGCCATATCTTATCGAGCTAAGGATGACAAATCGAAAAGTAATACATTTTTTGGTAATGCATTTGCTGAATACGACATTATTGAGGGTTTGATGTTGCGCACCAGTTTTGGTATTCGCTATGAAAACTGGGGCAATATTGACATTGTCTATCCTAATCCGGAATTTCAGGAAGGAAGTTTTAACAACGCCTTGACAGAAAACCAAGGATATAATACCGAGTGGACTTGGACAAACACTTTGAATTATAAACCGAAACTTGGTGATGACCACAGTTTGAATGTATTGTTGGGTACAGAGGCTTTTAAAAGCCGCAGTCGACAATTAACTGGAGGTAGGAATAACTTCTTTATCTTAAATAGCCTGGATTATCTTTATCTAAGTCAAGGAAGCTCTAATATTAGCAATAACAGTTTAGGTAACGTAGGTTCCCTATTCTCTTTATTTGGTAAGGCCGACTATGCTTTTAAAGACCGTTATTTATTAAGTTTAACTGTACGTCGTGATGGTTCGTCTAACTTCGGTCCAGATAATCTTTATGGGGTATTTCCTGCAGCTAGTGCAGCTTGGCGGCTATCTGAAGAGGAATTTTTGAAAGACGCTACTTGGTTGTCTGATTTGAAAATCCGTGCAGGGTATGGAGTTACAGGTAACCAGCGGATTCCAACCTTTCAATACCTCAATCGCTTTTCTTCCACTATTGCGCAATCTTCTTATCCGATGGGAGGAAGCTCATTTGTAACGGGTATTTACCAAAATGCTTACAGTAATCAAGGTATCAAATGGGAAGAGGTGAAATCGCTCAATTTAGGACTTGATTTTACTTTATTGAATGGTGATTTTGACGGGTCGTTTGATTGGTATAACCGTAAAACGAGCGACATGCTTTATCAATTGCCTTTGCCTGCCATTGCGATCGGTTTAGGAACTTCTCCTTATGTGAATGTGGGTGATATGCAAAACAAAGGAGTAGAATTGTCGCTAGGATATCATTATGGCAGAAGTCAACAAAAACCATTTACGTTGGATGTTACAGCAAATATATCGCGAAACGTAAACGAGGTGGTTTCTTTAGCGCCATCCGTAACGCAGCAGGTATATGGGAATTTTAGAAGCTTGCAAACCACTATTTTGAAAGACGGCGCGCCTTTTGGTTCGTTTTATGGTTACAATATGATCGGTATTTATCAAGACGAAGAGGATCTTGCGAATAGCCCGACTTATTCTGGTGCACGTGTGGGGGGACCAAAGTATGCAGATATTAGTGGAAACGGAACCATCGGTCCAGAAGACCGTGATGTCATTGGTAGCCCACATCCTGATTTTGTTTATTCACTAGGTATTAATGCTGCCTACAAAAATTTTGATGTTCAAATGTTCTTTAATGGTTCACAAGGAAATGACTTATATGAAGCGACGCGTTATTTTACGGATTTCGGGACTTTCGCTGGGCAAACCAGTACTCGTTTGTTAAACGCTTGGAGTCCAACAAATACCGGCAGCATGACACCTTCGCCTTATCAAGGGGCTTCAGATTTTGAATATGCTTCCTCTAGTTATTATGTACAGGATGGAAGTTTTTTCCGAATGAAGAATTTTCAGATAGGCTATAACTTTCCTGTGAAGACGCTTTTTGGAGCCAATACTGAAATCAGTAGATTCCGCGTTTATCTCGGTGCAACGAATTTATTTACCATCACAAATTATACTGGCCTTGATCCGGAAGTCTCACAAACCAATAGCACCTTTCAAGCTTTGGGAGTTGACTTTGGTGTTTATCCGGTACCACGTCAATATATGATAGGGTTAAATATTGGCTTCTAATAATTAATGCTTCTGATGAGGCCTATAAGTTATCAGATTAATAACAAAAAATGTATCCGATGAAAAAGAATAAAATTGCAATATTGATAAGTATTTCTCTCTTAGCACTAGGCTCTTGTAGTAAGTCGTTTTTGGAGAAAGTTCCCCAGGGGCAGCTGTCAGACCCACAGGTGATAAGTAGTGAAGGGGTGGAAGGCTTACTAATTGGGGCCTACGCACTTTTGAATGGTAACCAGGATGGGACTTGGGGAAATTATGCATCTGCACCAAGCCAATGGTTATTTGGGGAAGTAGCCTCTGATAACGCGCATAAGGGAAGTGATGGTACTGACCAGCCTAACATGAATCTTATTGAGGTATATCAGCCTACAAGTACCAACGACAATCTTTCTGTTATGTGGACCCGTTATTATGAGGGAATTGCTAGATGTAACAATACATTGCGGGTGTTAGCGGCTGATCAAGCTGGAAATAAGACAATTAGCACCGATCGTGCTGCTCAAATTCAAGGCGAAGCACGTATGTTAAGGGCTCATTATTATTTTTTCCTAGTAAGAGTATTTAAAAACATCCCGTATGTGGATGAAAATACGCCGCCGGATGAGGCGAAGACTAAACCAAATGATACCGATGTATACCCAATGATTGTTGCTGATCTTGAGTTTGCGGTGGAAAACCTACCCGTGGAAAAAATAAACGGACAGGTTGGTCGGGTAGATAAAATGGCGGCTGAAGCCTATTTGGGGAAAGTATTGTTGTACCAAAAACAATATGCAGAAGCTCTGCAGCACTTTACAAATGTAATGGCAGGAAAAGATATTACGTCCATGCCTTATGAGAATAATTTTGATGTAACAACAGAAAATGGTCCGGAATCTATTTTTGCTGTCCAACATGCTATTAGTCCAGACGGAACTGGAGATAACGCCAATGTAGGTGATATGCTGAGTGGCCTGTATGGCACTTCACCGGTAGGTTGCTGCGGATTCTTCCAGCCAACCTTCGACTTGGTTAATGCCTTTAAAGTGAATGAACAAGGCTTGCCGTATTTAGACGGATCTTATCGCAGCAATCCCTACAAGTCGGACTTTGGTTTGAGCGGGGCCGCAAAGGATAATTACCAATTAGACGTTAATTTACGTTTTGACCCTCGTCTGGATTATACGGTTGGTAGGCGAGGAGTTCCTTATTTGGATTATGGTACCATGCCTGGTGATGCTTGGATTCGTTTGGCTAGTTATGCAGGTCCCTTTGTGGGCAAGAAGAATCAGGTTCCGGTCGCGCAGTTCCCTTCACATACGGTTTCCGGTGCAGCCTACATTAATGATCTGAACGTGAACCTAATTCGACTGGCTGACGTTGTTTTAATGGCGGCCGAATGTCAAATTGAATTGGGAAATTTAAGTGAAGCACTTCGCTTAGTAAATTCAGTTAGAGCAAGGGCGGCTACCATAGCGCCGATTTCGATAGGAGATACACCAGCTGCTCAATACGATGTAAAACCTTATCCTTCCTTTCCAAGTGTAGAATACGCTCGCAACGCGGTGCGGTTTGAACGTCGATTGGAATTAGCTATGGAGGGACATCGGTTCTTTGACTTAGTTCGATGGGGCGTTGCCAAGGATGTGCTTGAAAGCTATTCGGGATTTGAAGGTGGATTTTTACAATCTTACCGTAATCTTACCTTTAGTTCACGGAACGAATATTTCCCAATACCGCAAGATCAGATCGATCAAAGTAGCGGAACTTTAAAGCAAAATGAAGGTTACTAATTCATACTTCGCTTGAACAAGAGGGCCGTTTCTATCTATGAAACGGCTCTTCTTGTTTAAATGGGACTAGTGCTTGCCTTTAATTTGGAAAAGAAATATTAGGTTTGTGGTAAAGGAAACGACTTGAATGAAACTAAACGATAAATCAACCATTAGGGCCTGGGCCATGTTCGATTGGTCGAACTCCGCTTATAATTTGGTAATCACTTCTACTATTTTTCCAGCCTATTACACGGCGATTACTACTACGCAGGATAAGGGTGATCAAGTTAATTTTTTTGGTTTTCAATTTATTAATACCGCATTAGCAAATTACTCGCTTGCCTGTGCTTATTTGATCATGGCCATCGTACTGCCTGTTCTTTCTGCGATTGCCGACAATAGGGGAAACAAAAAGTCATTCATGAAAGTCTTTACTTATTTGGGAGGCCTTTCCTGTATTGGACTGTTTTTCTTTAAACTAAATACTTTAGAGTGGGGAATTATCTGTAGTACGCTTGCTGCGATGGGCTATATAGGGGGTGTGCTTTTCAATAACTCCTACCTGCCGGAGATAGCAAGCATTGACGAACAGGATCGGGTAAGTGCCCAGGGATTTGCTTATGGTTATATAGGGAGTGTTTTATTACAGATCATTTGTTTCGTATTTGTTCTTAAACCGGAATGGTTCGGTATTCAGGATGCTACTTTTGCCCCTCGTCTTTCATTTTTATTGGTTGGGCTCTGGTGGATGGGTTTTTCTCAAATACCGTTCAAGAAGCTACCATCAGGAAAAGCGAAGCCAAACAAAATAAATACACATATTTTAAGAAGCGGTTTTAATGAGCTGAACGCGGTGTGGATCAAAATTAAGGGATTGCAAAATCTTAAAAAGTTTCTAGGCGCTTTCTTTTTTTACGCAATGGGCGTGCAAACAACGATGTTGGTAGCGGCTGCTTTTGGCGAGAAAGTATTGCATTTGGGAGCATCGAAATTAATTGTCACGATCCTGATTATTCAATTGGTAGCTATCGTAGGCGCTTTTTTTATGTCTACGTTGGCCAAAAGACTGGGTAATGTACGGGTCTTGATTATAGCCGTGTTGTTATGGATCGTTGTCTGTTTTAGCGCTTATTTGATACAAACAGAGATGCAATTTTACATCTTAGCAGCATTAGTAGGACTTATCATGGGAGGAATCCAGTCGTTGTCTAGGTCCACCTATTCCAAATTAATACCCCGTGAAGAAGAGGATACAACGGCTTTTTTTAGTTTTTATGATGTAACGGAAAAACTCGCCATTGTCATTGGGCTTTTCTTTTTTGCTTTTATCGAAGAACAAACAAAAAACATTCGATATTCTGCATTATCGTTAGCATTGTTCTTCGGCATAGGTATGTTCTTTTTGATTCGACTTCTCCGTCAGAATAATAAAGAGAATGTTTCGTTGAATTAGAGTGTATTAAGATTAAAGGAACGTTTATTTTAACTTCTTTCTTTCTCCGCGAAAGAAAGAAGCAAAGAAAGCTCGCCGCTGCCTGCCTACCGCAGGCAGGCAAAATTTACAGGAGTGTTAGTGCCTCCCAGTGCTAGTTGTAAATTTTGGAGGCGGCATTTTAGTAGAACGGAGAGCTTTTGCGAGCAGCCAATAAGGACTTAAGGGCTGGAGAAAACGGCCTTGGAGGACACCGGCTTTGACAACCGGAATAGAACCTATCAAAAACAATTATTACCTTTGAAACAAAAGGAATACCTATGGAAGTAAGCTTATTTATACCCTGTTTTATTGATCAACTATATCCAACAACCGCTTTTAACACAATTAAAGTGTTGGAGAAGGCAGGGTGTAAAGTACAATACAACCCTGAACAGACCTGTTGTGGGCAGCCGGCCTACAATGCGGGATTTTGGGATGAGGCTAAGGTTATTGGCAATAAATTTCTCGACGATTTCGCGGAAGCTAAATATATAATATCCCCTTCGGCGTCTTGCACAGGTATGGTGAAAAATGCTTATAATGATCTTTTTACCAATTCAATGGTGCATAATAAGTGCCGTAGCATTCAATCAAGTATACACGAACTATCAGACTTCTTAATAAATATAGTAAAAAAGGACTATTTTGGAGCAGAATTGGAAGGGCGAGCGGTCTATCACGACTCATGCTCAGCCTTGAGGGAGTGTAGAATAAAAGAAGAACCGCGTCAGCTATTGGCAAAAGTAGATGGGTTGGAGCTTGTTGAGATGCGCGACCAAGATACCTGTTGTGGTTTTGGCGGAACCTTCGCAGTTAAATTTAGTGGAATATCTTCTGCCATGGCTGAACAAAAAGTAAATAATGCGCTTGCTATGGATGCTGAGTACATCATCTCAACAGACGCTTCATGCTTATTGCATCTTCAGGCCTATATTGATAAGCAAAATCTTCCCATAAAAACGATGCACTTAGCGGATGTGTTGGCTAATGGATGGGGAAACGTATAAATAGTTTGTAAAAATGATTTGACAATTAGGCGTTCCATATTATTTTTGTCTTACAAAAGCCGACGTAGCTCAGCTGGTAGAGCAACGCATTCGTAATGCGTAGGTCGCAGGTTCGATCCCCGTCGTCGGCTCTCTTTAATAGAAAAGTCTCCCTATCAGTTTTTTGTGCTTTTTATGGGGCAAGTAATCTGTAAAAATTAACGTACATTATTTCTGAATAAAAGATTGTAAACGTAAGCCTAAGGTTCGTAATTGGCATTAAATATTCTTCGGCAATAGAAATCTTTCCTCTTTTTTTTCTAAATTGCCTGCCTATACAAACCAAAAAATCATGAGTAACAGAAGAGAATTCTTAAAGCAAATGGGGGCAGGAGCTTTAGGCCTTACCGCTTTATCTAATTTACCACTAGACCTTTTCGCATCTACCAACGGGAAGTATTTTTTTGATATATCCTTGGCACAATGGTCGTTGCATAAGACGTTATTTGGTAAACAAATGGATAATTTAGATTTTGCGGAAACTGCGGCAAAGAAATATGGCATTTTTGCTGTAGAATATGTAAATCAGTTCTTTAAGGACAAAGCGAAAGATCAAGCTTACCTTAAAGACATGTTAAAACGATCGAAAGATAATGGCGTGAAGAATGTACTGATTATGGTTGATGGAGAAGGAAGCCTGGGGGCGCCTGACGATGCGGAACGTAAGACGGCCGTGGAGAATCATTATAAATGGGTGGAAGCGGCTAAGTTTTTAGGCTGCCATGCAATACGAGTAAATGCTGCCGGGAAAGGCTCTGCAGAAGAGGTGAAAGGCGCTGCCATTGATGGTTTAGGAAGGCTAAGCGAGTTTGCGGCTAAACATAAAATTAATGTGATCGTAGAGAATCATGGTGGTATGTCTTCAGATGGACAATGGCTGAGCGCTGTTTTGAAACAAGTGGGTAAAAAGAACTGCGGAAGTCTTCCAGACTTTGGTAATTTTTACGAATATGATCGTTATCAGGGCGTTACAGACTTAATGCCATTTGCCAAAGGCGTAAGCGCTAAAACTCATGATTTCGATAACGAAGGTAATGAAACGCAGATTGACTACCTGCGTATGATGAAAATTGTGAAAGATGCCGGATATAAAGGGTATGTAGGCATAGAGTACGAAGGAAGTAAATTGAGTGAAGACGAAGGGATAAAGAAAACCAAGCTTCTATTGGAAAAAGTGGGAGCTGCTCTAAGTTAGTTGAAAGATTGCATAAATTACAAAGATACTTTCTGTTGTCAAATCAGAAAGTATCTTTAGCTTTAAACGGCGCGCTATAAGGGCTCAAAATGAGATTGAGCGTTTTATGAAGACCGATAGATAACCAATTAATAAAAACATAACCTTAACGTAATATCTGAGGATTTTTTGTTTGCTATTTTGGCCGAATATTTTTTTCAACCTGTTTGATGAATAGTCGAATTTCGATCTAGAGATGGATAATCTAAACGAGCGTGCATTTTGGAAAGCATTTATCAAAGGCAACGACCGGGCTTTTGAAAATATTTACAAGCTTTATGCCGATCGGCTTTTTGCATTCGGCATGAAATATCATG
Source organism: Olivibacter sp. LS-1 (assembly GCF_008245145.1). Classification (GTDB taxonomy): domain Bacteria; phylum Bacteroidota; class Bacteroidia; order Sphingobacteriales; family Sphingobacteriaceae; genus Olivibacter; species Olivibacter oleidegradans. Next base: position 3,037,341 of record NZ_CP041643.1, read on the forward strand.
CTGACCGCGATGTTATCAAAGACTGCCTACATGATCTATTTGTTAATCTTTTTCATTATCGAAGCAAGCTAAATCCAGACGTTAATCCGCTTTCTTATCTTTTTACTTCTTTGCGGAATAATGTTTTAGCTCGATTAAGAAAGGATAATAGAAGTCAAGCGCTCGTGGAACGGATCGATTATCCCTTTGATCTGGAATGGAGCCCCGAAACGGTGTGGATCAAAAAGGAAGAAGATAGGCAGCTTGTTGTTAAGCTTCAGCAGCTGATCAAACGACTGCCGGCACGTCAAAGGGAAGTCATCTACCTGAAATTTAATGAAGAGCTGTCATATGAGGAAATAGCAAGTATGCTTGATATTTCTATCGCGAGCTGTCGCACCTTAATATATCGTGCAATCAAGCAATTGCGAGAGCATGTAGAAGACATACCACTAGTGCAGGTATTTTGCCTTCTGTTATCTAATGTTCGTTATTAGCTGCTTCTTGATTTTAGTTATATTGATCCAGCAATAAATTTGTTTAGATTTGTCTAAGTGTTTTTAATCGCTTCGGAGATCTCTTCTCCCCTCTATAATCTATCCCAACACCATAATTGTACTTTTCAGGTAATTGCTTCGAATTTACTACAAATACTATCTATGTGCCATCCAGGGTGAGTCCAGGTTTTTACCTTAAAAACCTGGACTCACCCTGGACCCAATGTGGACTCACCCTGGACTCACCCCGAAGAAAGTACCTAGCATGTCTTGTCCTGTGTCTTGTTAAAATAGGCTGGTGGTTGTTTAATTCAAAAGAAATTCTTGACTTTAAAGTTCGATGAAAGGACGCAAACAAGATAACGATTTACAAGCTAAACTTGAAATTTTTATGATAGTATGCGTCTCATTATTTGTCAAATATTAAATCGTTTTTTTGAAAAAAAATTAAAAATTTAGTCTATAAAAATTAACTGCTTTACTCTTACCTATAAAAGACAATCTTAAATGGGAAAGAAAAAGGCCGAAGATATTTTGAATGAGGATAAACCAGACGTGAACATGCCTAGCGATGATAAGCAGGCATCTTTGGCCAACGCGATTGTCGATACAGTAAAAAACGTCAAGAATGCATCTTTTTCGGAAGAGGAAAATGCAGCGCTTTGGCATGAAATTCACCATACGATTGAGCCTCGGAAAAATACAACTCCCTCTCTACGAAAAGGCTTGGTGGCCGCTATCGTGCTTTTTCTGATCGGTGCTGCTCTTTACTTATATCATGTCAATATACCAGAGGTTGATATTCAAAAGGTTGCGATTATTAATAAAGGATACCTTTCGAAATCAGATGACGTGCAATTTATCAACGCTGATAAAAAAACACGGGTGCTTCACGATACATTGGTTGTTTACAAACAATTTGTAAAACAAGAGCATGTTTCACAAAACGAGCAGGTGGGTTATAATTCAATTGGCGTACCTTACGGAAAACGGAGTGAAATCGTTTTGGAAGACGGAACAAAAGTTTGGCTGAATGCCGGCTCCATATTGACGTTTCCTGAAAAATTTAACGAAAAAGACCGAGCCGTTTATCTGGAAGGTGAGGGTTATTTTGAGATTGCTAAAGATGCCAACAGACCTTTCTTTGTCTTATCAGAGGTGATGAAAATACAGGTACTTGGTACGAGTTTCAATCTTAGTGCTTATGCCGATGATGATTATGTGTCGGTGCTTTTATTGACGGGAAATATCGCGTTGTTACCAAATGGAAATCAGTCTTTTGAACGCCGGATGCTAAAACCGGGGACAGAGGCTCGCTTCGGAAAAAGCCGACAAAAGCTGTTGATTCAACCGGCCTCTGAAAGCTCGATTTCATGGACTAATAGGAGATTGCTTTTGAATAGCATGAACTTAGAGGAGATGCTAAAGAAATTAGAGCGTTTCTATAATGCGGAAATTGAGCTGCCCAAGCCAGCCATCGAGGATGAAACCTTTTCAGGGAGCCTGGATCTGACTCAAACATTGCCTGAAGTGTTGCAAAATGTATTTGATGTTTCAAAATATACTGTCAATCAAATAGGAAGGAGGGTATACATCCAGACGAAGTAGGATAATCAACCAAAAATTCAAATAGGGAAGGTGCTGCAACACCCCCCCGTTTACAAAAAATTAACTGGAATAATTAATTAATCGATCTACTAAAGTATGAATTTTTTTTACACCTGCCAATCACCACCCAAGCAGGTTAATACTGTCATTAAAATTTTTCGAATGTTAAAATTGGCTGCATTTTTAGTTTGCATTAACGTCATGGTAGTGCACGCTAATTCTTACTCCCAAGGTAAAATCAGTGTTCGAATCAAAAACGGTGCATTAAGCGATTTTTTTAAAGAAATTCAAACACAGACTAAATACGCTGTTTTTTACAGCGATAAGCTTGTCGCTGGTAAAAAAATCAATATCAATGCAAAGAACAAAGATTTACTACAAACACTGGATCAGGTGTTGAAAGACGCCGGCCTAAGTTATATGGTCTCAGGTAATCAGATCAGAATTCAGGCTCGAGCCATCGTACCGCTCCGGACTGGTGCTACACAAGATTCCGTACTTACTGTGAATGGGCGTGTATTTGATACGAACGAACCTGCAAATCCGCTGATTGGGGTTTACGTCCGTAATAAACATCGCCAAGGAGGAACGACGACGGACGAAAATGGAAATTTCTCGTTGTCCGTTAACCAGGGCGATATTTTGGTGTTTACTTCTATGGGGTACCAAGCAGTAGAACGGAGGATTACGGGAAATGATGCAAATTTCAATGTCTTCTTAGAAGAAGATGTAGCATCGCTCGAAGAGGTTGTTGTTGTGGGGTATGGCACCCAGAAGAAAATCAATCTAACGGGAGCGGTAACTGCTATGACCGCTAAAGACTTAGAAAGTAGGCCAATTACTAATGTTGGTCGCGGTATGCAGGGCATCCTACCCGGAGTTACCGTTAGGAATACAAACACAGTTCCAGGGGGAAACGCACCCTCCATTCGAGTAAGAGGCATTGGTACTTGGGGAGATGCATCACCCTTAGTGGTCATAGATGGGATTCCCGGAGGCGATCTTAATATTTTGAATCCGGATGACATCGAAAGCATTTCGGTATTGAAAGATGCTGCTTCATCTTCGATATACGGTGTTAGAGGAGCAAACGGCGTGATATTAGTCACTACCAAAACCGGAAAGAAAGGCACGCCACCCAATATTTCGCTGAATAGTTATTATGGTATACAGACGCCAACGGCTTTACCGGAGTTTTTAGGCTCTCCTGAATTTATGGTACTCCATAACGAAGCTACGCAAAATGCAGGGCAAACACCCGTTTACTCAGCTGAGCAAATTGAAATTGCCCGCAATGGATCCGATCCGAATTATTTCGCCAATACCAATTGGATAGAAGAAATTTACAAAGACAATGCGCCACAACAGAGCCATAATGTCAATATTAACGGTGGAGGCAACGATATGAGCTATTTCTTGTCTTATGGTTACCTAGGTGAAGGAGGTCTTGTGGTTGGCGATCAATTTAAAGCAAATAGGCATAATGTTCGCGCCCGTATTAATACGACGTTACTTGACCGATTGAAGCTAGATGCTAATGTGGGCTACATTGATCGCGATGTACAAAGCAACGCCGGAGGTGATGGAGGACGCGCCCTACTGGCTTCAGCAACAAGTATCACACCCCTTGTACCGGTTCGTTTTACAAATGGTAGCTGGGGCTATCATGGCGGTCAGGCTAACCCAGTGGCGATAGCAAATGATGGAGGATACAATGACTTCGGTTCGCAGGAAGTGACAGCCAATTTAAGCGCGACGTTAACGATTGCTGATGGTTTGGATATTAAGGGACAATATGGATTGGTTCGTTCGAATTCCAAACGAACTGTATTAAGTTCGACTATAAACTATTATAGTCCGGATGATAATGAGCTTATTTATCAAACGAACTATCCAAACTCCATTAATGTGGCTGATTATACGAATCTCTATCAGACCTTTATTGGTACGGCGAATTATACGAAAACTTTTAACGAAAAACATGAAGTAAACGGTTTACTGGGAGTTTCACAGGAAGAGAATATCAATAATAGCTTTACAGCAAGTAGACAGAATCTCCCGGTAGATATTCCGTCTTTGAATCTTGGCGTTGATAATCCATTGAATAACAGCAGTGGTTATCAATATGCATTGCAGTCTTTTTTTGGAAGGGCAAACTATGCATATGACAGCAAATATCTATTTGAAGGAAATTTTCGATATGACGGGTCTTCTCGTTTTGCGCCGGAAGTACGTTGGAATTGGTTTGGATCAGTTTCAGCAGGATGGGTGTTCTCTGAGGAGGATTTTTTTGATAAATGGCGAACGACCTTTCAAACTGCCAAACTGCGGATTTCTTATGGTACGCAAGGGAATGATCGTATAAGAAGAGGGGATACCGATCTCTATTATCCCTATATGTCTATTCTGGAACCTGCACAAGTTGGATCCAATAATCCTATCGGAAACCAACCGCGTATTGGTTATCGTCAAACGGAGTTTGCTAACCGTATTGTCACCTGGGAACAGGCCGAAAAATTCAATGTTGGTCTGGATTTAACCATGCTGAAGGGACGTTTCGACGTGACTGCGGATTACTTTATAAATAATACGAACGATATTCTGTTAAATCCGCCATTGCCGGATGTTATTGGTATGGGGACAAACTATCCTTCCCAAAATGCCGGCGCAGTACAAAATAAGGGTTGGGAAATTAACCTTGCTTGGCGCGATCAAATAGGTGAAGTCAAGTATGGCGTTAATCTCAATTTATCGGATGTTCGGAACAAGATTACGCGCTTAGACGATTATGCCCAAAACCTAAGTGACCGCGTGCGTTTAGTGGGATATCCTATCGATGCGTTATATGGCTTTATTGCAGAACGTATCGCTCAAATCGACGATTTCGACTTGATTGATGGAGAATATGTGCCGAAATTTCCGTTTCAGGCAGGAGATTTGGTAGCTCCTGGAGATCTGATCTATCGCCCAGCTAGCCCGGAAGATGAAGCCATTACGGTCGGTAAGGATCGACATGTATTAGGCAGTGATATTCCACGATATACGTACGGCTTTAGGGGAGATCTAGCTTGGAAAGGATTTGATTTCAGTTTTTTCTTACAAGGAGTGGGCAAGGCCGATGGTTGGTTAACCGGTTCCGCTAGGCATCCTTTCATTAACAATAGCGCCATGCCTCAGCGAGTGCATTTAGACCGGTGGACACCTGAAAATCCAGATGCAAGTTATCCTCGTTTTGTATTCAATCGACAACATAACACCCGGTTGTCATCTTATTGGATAGAGAATGCAGCTTATCTGCGACTAAAAAATATCCAGTTGGGCTATACCTTACCGAGTCGGATTACCGAAAAATTTAGAGCCAGTAAGTTGCGCTTCTATGTGTCGGCGGAAAATCTTTTCACTTTGACCGATTTCTTTTATGGGTACGATCCTGAAGCACCGGTAGCGCAAGGGGCTAATTTTTATCCACAACTAAAAACGTTTGTTGTAGGCTTGAACGTAAATTTTCGATAGCAAAAAAATAGTTAAAAAATGAAGAGCTTAATGATCAGGCAGTGCGTATACTATACAGGGATACTGGTATGTTTTTTCAGTATAACCGGATGTAAAGATTATTTAGACCGTGAACCTTTGGATGCAATACCGAATGAGCGCTACTGGAAAAATACAGAGCAGCTCGAAATGGCAATGACGGCTATTTTTTCACGGGTAAAAGCAAAGAATACTGTTGATATGGAGAATATGGGCGAGAACACCATGTGGCCTTCTACAAATCAATATAAGGATATCGGTTCGGGAGTGTTTCCGGTTACACAACCGACAGTAAATGATGAATGGCGTAATATGTATCGAGACATTCGTGAGTCTAATACTTTTCTGGCAAATTATCGAACTGCGGCAGAGACAAGCCCTGGCGCGAACGAGCTGCTGGCAGCGGAGGTCAGGGTACTAAGAGCGCTTGCCTATAGTTTCGTCGTTTCTTTCTGGGGCGATGTTCCATTAGTTTTGAGGCCTTTGGAGCTTGGCGATGAAGAGGTGTATGGAGAACGTACGCCCCGTGAGGAAGTCGTGGATTTTATATTGGCAGATTTAGATACCGCGGCAGCCATTCTATCACCGACAATTCCGACAGGTAATCGCTTAGGAAGAATAAATAAAGGAGCCGCACTTGCTTTAAAGGCACGTATTGCATTGGCGGAAGGGCGATACGATGTAGCTGAAGAGGCGGCGAAAGCTGTAATGGATTTAGGTGTGTATCGCTTGTATAGCAATGGTAATCCAGCCACATCTTATTGGGAATTGTTCACCAATGCCGGTAAATTGGCCAACGGCCGTAACCAAGAGACCATCCTTGCACGGCTACATCTAATGGATATCATTATGCATAACCTTAGTAGGGAGATCCAAGTACCCGATCAGTCGGCACGTTTTGTACCAACACGCTCGTTGGTGGATTCTTACCTATGTACCGACGGTTTGCCAATCAATAAATCGCCTATGTACCAAGATAGTACCTACGAAAGTATTTTTCGAAATCGCGATCCTCGAATGACGCAAACGATTTTGGTTCCAGGCGATACCTGGGGAGGGCGTTATGACGGCAGACCGATTAATGAGAACGATAATCCAAGTGTTTTCATGCGACCGAAATTCAATCAAGATGGCCGTGGTTGTATGACTACGACAGGTTATTATTATAAGAAATATGTGACACCTTCAGCTGTTGGACTGGTTGGAAGGGACGACAATGACATTCATTTAATACGATATGCTGAGGTTCTGTTGACGTATGCGGAAGCCCGCTTTGAGCAGGGGAAATTGACCCAGGAAGATTTAGATAGGTCTATAAATCTTCTTCGAGACAGGGTAGGTATGGTTCATATGGATTTAGGCTTTATGGCCGCTAACGGCCTGGATGTTCGCACAGAAATCCGGCGCGAACGGCGTGTGGAGTTGGCATTGGAAGGACAGCGCTATTTTGATGTAAGAAGGTGGAAAGAGGGCGAACGATTGGCTGCACCCATTGAAGGAGTAAAAGCCGCATGGTTTCCTGAATTGTCACGCGGTTCTTTCCGTATCAGTCCAGAAGGGTATTTGCAAGCGCAATGGAATAGGCGCTTTGAAGATCCGAAAAATTATTTATGGCCGATTCCGCAGCCACAACTTGATCGGAATCCCAAGTTGGGGCAGAATCCTGGATGGTAATAATTTAAAAACAGGTCGGAGCAGCGCTAAAACGCCCCGACCTGTTTTTTTTCTGCGGTAGACTTTATGTTTTTAAGTTTCCACCAATAAACATATAGGAAAAGATAACCGTATGTTGGATAAAAGCGATTTGTCTTGCATGCGATGATAAAATCGCTATATTTGTTTTCGTCAGATTCTACTGATATAACCAATTATGCCTGGTATTGACTACGGGATAAAGCAATAGTAAAATGTCGTATTCGAAGTTTTGCTGATTGTTCAACAAGGATTTTATGATATGGGTTAAAAGGAAATAACTTTTCCAATGAACAGCTATGTCCATAAAAACCATTTGAGTGAGTTTGAATCGTGTAAATTAACACAAATACATTGTTATTTATTGATTTTAAGAAAGGAGGTTAATTAAGCAACAAGAAAGTTCGGTACTAAAACTCAATTCAAACATTTTATCACTTATAAGCTCAAACCGTATGAACAAAACACATTTTAGATCCCGTAGCGTTAAATGGACCTACATGGGAACTTTATTTCTCTTTTGTCTATTTAACTTTTCATTCGTGGTTGCGAGTAATTACTCGCTCCATCAACAGCAAGATTTTGTGATCAAAGGAATTGTAAATGATAATGCGGAACCGCCCAATCCCATCCCGGGAGTCAGCATTCGCGTAAAAGGAAGCAGTAAGGCAACTGCAACCGATGTAAATGGTACCTTTACCTTGTCTGTAAAAAAAGGTGATGTGCTTGTATTTACCTCGGTTGGTTATCAGGCCCGTGAACTTGTCGTTAGTAATCAAACTAGCTTAAATGTAACCCTTAATCAAGATTTAAACACTTTGGAAGAAGTGGTTTTAACCGGGTATTCAACCCAGGTTAAAAAAGATATTACGGGTGCCGTTTCAGTCGTTAATGTTAAAGAACTCACTAAAGTTCAGGCGCCTAACGTAGCACAACAATTGCAGGGTAGGGCGGCAGGTGTTACCGTAACCAGCAATAACACACCTGGTGGTGAAGCTACTGTTCGGGTACGTGGCTTTAGCACCATCAATAATAACGATCCCCTTTATATTATTGACGGTGTGCCAACGAAAGGTGGATTGAATAGCATTAATCCAAATAATATCGAATCGATGCAAGTACTGAAGGATGCTTCCTCTACCTCCATCTACGGGTCGCGTGCAGCCAACGGTGTCATTATCATTACCACCAAAAAGGGGAGTGCCGGTGATTCCAGAATAACTTTTGACACACGGGTAGGGGTACAAACCGGTCATGTAAATTTAGGCCTAATTAAAGATCCCTTGCAATTTGGCCAACTGCTATGGACGCAACGTCGAAATGCAGGCATCCTGACCAATGGCAATCCATCGCATCAACAGTATGGTAACGGCCCCAATCCGGTTGTACCGGATTATATCCTGGCAGGCTCCAGTTATGGCTTATTCGAGGGAGATCCCCGTGTTGATCCTTCCTTGTACAGTTATAACGCGGATAATTTTTATCAAATTGTCCGGGCTAATAAGGAAGGCACTGACTGGCATAAAGAAATATTAAGACCAGCCATTGTTCAAGAATATAACCTAGGGGCTACAGGAGGATCCGATAAGGGTCGCTATGCCTTATCACTCAATTACTTAAACCAAGAAGGGGTGTTGGAACATACATCATTCGATCGGTATTCACTTCGTTCCAATACCGAATTTAATATTAAGAAAATCATTCGCTTAGGAGAAAATCTGGAAGTAAGTTATACCCAGAATAAAGGGTATTATTACAATAATGGAACAGCAAGTTCAACCAACAATCAAGATGGCAATCCCATTGGAAACGGTTATCGGATTCCATCTATTATACCTGTTTACGATATCATGGGGAATTTTGCAGCAACGCGAGCTGCAGGCTTAGGACCAGCGACTAATCCACTTGCTCAGTTATATCGCACAAAAGACAATCAAGCCAAAACGTTGAGAGCATTTGGCAATGTTTTCGCGGAAGTGGATATTATCGAGGGTTTGACCGGTCGTACAAGCTTAGGGTTTGACTATACGAACACCAACCGAGTGAATTATGTATTGATGGATCGGGAAGAGGCGGAAATTGAGGCGGCAAACTCCATGACTAAAGCGAATATCAATGATATTAATTTAACGTGGACGAATACATTAAATTACAGGAAAGTTTTTAATGAAATCCATAGCTTAAATGTGTTAGCAGGTACGGAAGCAATAAAAGGATTCGGTGAAGACTTCTCAGCAGTCAGGACAACCTATTTTTCGGAGGATCCGGATTTTATGGATCTTAATTCGGGAACAGCCGGGATCAACAATAGTGGTAGCCGATACGAATGGGCGCTGTTTTCAATATTTGGAAAAGTGAATTACAGCCTTAAGGATAAATATTTGCTGGAAGCGACTGTAAGAAGAGATGGCTCGAGTCGATTCGGTAGTAATAACCGCTATGGTACGTTCCCCGCATTTAGCGGCGGTTGGCGGATTTCTCAAGAAAGCTTCTTGTCGGGATTAAAATGGTTGGATAATTTGATGATTCGCGCAGGCTGGGGACAAACCGGTAACCAAGAAATCGGGAACTATAACGGGTTTAATACTTATCGCTCCTCGCTTAATTTATCTTCTTATGCCATTAACGGATCAAACAATGCAGTTAAGCCCGGATTTGATACGGATGCTTTCGGAAATCCCGATGCAAAATGGGAAACCACGACGCAAACCAATATCGGTTTAGATATGACGATCTTAAAGGGAATGCTTGGCTTTAATTTGGATGTTTATAATCGAACCACATCCGATATGTTATACCAATTGGCATTGCCTGCAACGCAAGGAACGGCCACCGTGCCCTTTGTTAATGTAGGCGAAATGAACAACAAGGGGATTGATTTCGCAGTGAACTTCCAGAATAATACAAGCAAAGATTTCACCTATGGTATTAGTGCTAATATTTCGGCTTATAAAAACAAGGTCGTTAAGTTGAACAACAATGAATCTGCTATCTTGCTAGGTCCGAATATCAGAAGTTATGTTTGGACACGGTCAACCGTAGACCAACCCTTGTATTCCTTTTATGGTCACGTAATCGATGGAATTTATCAAAATGAGCAAGATTTAGCGAATGGCCCTGCGTATCCCGGTTATGCCGCAGTGGGGAAATACAAATATAGAGATTTAGATGGAGATAACGTAATTACCGATAATGACCGCACTTTTATTGGAAATCCGCATCCCGACTTTACGTATGGATTGAACATTAATTTAGGTTATAAGAATTTTGATCTTTCTGCATTTTTTCAAGGGGTTCAGGGAAATGATATTCTAAACATGGTAAAACGATGGGTTGATTTCAATAACCAAGCCGGTAATCGCAGCTTACGCATGCTTAATGATTCATGGACTCCTGAAAATCCTGACGCCGTATTACCGATATTGGATGCCAATGATAGTAGAAGTCAACAACCATCATCCTATTTTATTGAAAATGGTTCTTACTTCCGCTTAAAAAATCTGACCCTGGGCTACACGTTGCCGGCTGATCTTTTACAGAAATTAGGATTGCAAAGTGCTAGGATATATGTGCAAGGGCAGAACCTGTTTACTATCACCGATTACTCCGGTATTGATCCTGAAATCACGTCGGTGGGTTCAACGCCGGGTACCACTACATTGGGTGTTGACCAAGGGAATTATCCATTAGCTAAAATGTATCAGTTAGGAATAAATGTTGGATTCTAAGGAATAAAAAGCATATTATGAAAAGATCAAATTTATCGATATATATACTGTTGGCCTTTTGCGTTATGCAGGGCTGTGGTAAAAGTTTTCTGGAAAAGAAACCACTAGGTTTAGCAAATGAAGAATTGCTGGCTACGAAGTCGGGCGTTGATGCCGTCTTAATTGGCGCATATAGTTTGTTGGATGGAGTAGGTTCCGGTTATACATTCACGTCGTCAGCTAGCAATTGGATTTATGGATCGGTGGCATCTGATGACGCCTATAAAGGAAGCGATGTGGGCGATCAGGCGCAGATAACAACCATTGAACGCTATGTTAGTCAACCGGATATCGCTGCCTTTAATGAAAAATGGATTACAGTATATGATGGCGTCTCTCGCGCCAATGATGTGCTTAAGTTAATCAAGAAAACGACCGATATGACAGAGGCTGAGGTCGCACAGGCAACAGCGGAAGCACGCTTCTTACGTGCATGGTATCATTTTGAAGCAAAGAAGATGTGGAATATGGTGCCTTACGTTGACGATAACGTCACGGACTTTATCAACTTGCCAAATGACAAAGATATTTGGCCTATGATTGAAGCTGATCTACAATTCGCCGTAGATAATTTATCAGCTACAAAGAAAGATGTAGGGCGGGCAAGTCAATGGACGGCAAAGGCAGTGCTTGCTAAAGTACATATGTTTCAACAAGATTATGAAGCGGCTCGACCGCTATTGGATGATATCATCAATAACGGTCCTTTTGAATTAGTAAGTAATTTTCATGATAATTTTAAAGTGGCAACCGAAAATAATATTGAATCGATTTTGGAAGTCCAAATGTCTGTTGGCGACGGAGGAAGTGGACAAAACGGCTTTTGGGGCGATAATTTGAATTTTCCCTATGGCTCTGGACCAGGGGGGTGTTGCGGTTTCTTTCAGCCTTCTCAAAACTTAGTAAATGCTTTCAAAACCGATGAAAGTGGCTTGCCGTTATTGGACAATTTTAATGATGTCGATGTTAAGAATGATGAGGGCTTAGCTTCTTCTGATCCATTTGAACCCTACACAGGTAATTTGGACCCTCGTTTAGATTGGACCGTTGGTAGACGTGGTATTCCTTTCCTTAACTGGGGGATTCATCCGGGACGAAATTGGATCCGCGATCAAAGTTTTGCCGGTCCGTATACTTTCAAAAAATTCTTTGCGGCCAATGGCGATAATGCCGGAGCGGAATCACCCAGGGCAAATTCAAATAATTATCGCGCCTTACGATATGCCGACGTCCTGTTAATGCGTGCAGAAATTGCGGTGGAGGATGGCGACCTCACTAGCGCGCTGGATTTGGTGAATCAAATCAGGCGAAGAGCAGCAAATGAAGTGGTAACAAAAGATGATGGCACACCGGCCGCCACTTATGTCATAAGAGAGTACCCATCATTTCCAAGTCAGGATTACGCACGAAAAGCCGTTCGATTTGAAAGAAGGCTTGAGTTAGCGTTGGAAGGACATCGCTTTTTCGATTTAGTACGTTGGCATGTTGCTGCTGAAACATTAAATACTTATCTTGAAAAAGAGAAGCAAAAACGAACCTATCTACAGGGTGCTAGTTTTACGGCTGGAAAGAATGAGTATTTTCCGATTCCGCAAGCACAGATTGATATTATGGGTGCAGATGTGTTGAAACAGAATCAGTAGATTATTTTTAACCGATAAGGGTGTCTCCTACAGGTGCTTACAACAAACATAGGAGACACCTCATTTTTAAACTAAAAGATCATGATAAAAAGTATGCATGAACATCGAAGAAGTTTTCTGAAGAAAGCTTCGATGGCTGGATTGGGAGCCCTGATTAGCCCATACAATCAAGTTGAATCAACTATCGGGGAGTCGACAAATGTTAAGCGCAATCCGATCAGTGTATCCACGTATTCGTATTGGCATTTTAAAAAGGAAAAGTTTCCCATTGAGCAGGTAATTGAACAGGCAGCGACGTTGGGTTTTGATGGTGTAGAAATACTACATCGTCAAATGGAAAACGAAACTACCGGATATATGAATAAATTAAAGCGTCTTGCTTTCGAAAGTGGTTTGGCCTTACCTATGCTATCGATTCATCAGGATTTTGTATCACCTGATAAAGAAGACAGAAAAAAGAACATCGCACATACCAAGCACTGCATCGATCTGGCTGTGCAGATGGGAATCCCTTGTGTCCGGTTGAACTCAGGTCGATGGAACACAGCAGGAACCTTTGACGAGTTGATGGCCGTAAAAGGAAAGGAAACGCCCTTAGCGGGATATACCGATGATGATGCCTTTAAATGGGTAATAGATGCGACGGGAGAATGCCTGATAAAGGCAGAGCAAGAGGGTGTGATTTTGGCCATCGAAAACCATTGGGGACTTACGACACAGGTTGAGGGCTTATTACGAATATACGAAGCCTTAAAAAGCTCACCGGCCATGGGACTAAATCTGGATACCGGTAATTTTGCCGGCGACCCGTATAGTCAGTTCGAACAGTTAGCACCTTATGCTACCATTGTTCAAGCGAAGACCTATTACGGAGGTGGAGAATGGTATACGTTAGATTTAGATTATCAACGGATCGCCGGCATATTGCGTAAAGTGAATTTTAAAGGCTATATTTCATTAGAGATGGAAGGAAAAGAAGACCCATTAACAGCAGTTCCTAAGAGCTTAGCCGTTTTGCGGAAAGCTTTTTACTAACGCAACCGTTTGCGTGATGAATAAATTGGCAATCCTATTATTTTATTATTAAATTAACAGCCATTTTGGTCGAACATCATCATTTTATCGATCTTAAACTGCAATATTTAGCTAAATCAAACTTGGTATTATGAGCCATCTGGTTATTTATTGGTGCCACTGATCATGTCCTTCATTTATCGGATAAACGATAGTATCTCCGAGAAAAAAGGTCATTTTGTCTGTCCGGTTAATTAAATAGAGAGTAATAAAGAGACTTTTAATTGCAGAGAAAATCATCAAGCATAGTCAATACTTAAAACAACAAATCGAATGGATTTTTCTTAAATCGAACTTATTTTTTGAGAGAGGATCCTGAAACCAAAAATTAAAGCACAAATGAAAGAAAAAAGTACCTCGAGAAGGGATTTTATCAAGAAGTCTGCCCTAGCAGCGGCAGCATTTAGCATCGTCCCGCGGTTTGTACTGGGAGGACAGGGATATTTGGCTCCGAGTGACCACCTAACAAAAGGTATTATTGGTGTTGGAGCTATGGGACGCGGTCATTTTTCCTATGCCGGCACCAAAACCGTTGCTATTTGTGATGTTGATACCAGACATTTAGCGATAGCCATGAAACAGCTGAATGATAGTGGTGTTAAGCAACTGTCAGATTTCCGTGAATTGATTCAACTTCCGGAAGTGGATATCGTTCATATCGCCACACCGCCTCATTGGCATGGTATCATGGCCGCTGAAGCTGCACGTGCCGGAAAAGATATATGGTGTGAAAAACCCATGACGCGTACAATAGGAGAAGGTAAACGTGTAAAAGAGGCTGTGCAACAACATGGGCGGATTTTTAGATTAAACACCTGGTTTAGATTTAAGGATAATTTCTACGGAATGGCTGTTCCGGTAAAGAAGATCAAGAAATTAGTGGATTCCGGTATGCTCGGCTGGCCACTGAAAGTTACTGTAAGTAGACATACGGGATTTGATTGGAAATTCTATTGGGTCGGAAAAGAGAATTTGACGCCTGAACAAGTGCCTAGCGAATTGAATTACGATATGTGGCTGGGGCCTGCTCAATACAAACCTTATAATGCACATCGTGTTCATCAAACCTTCCGGGGCTATTGGGACTATGATGGAGGCGGTTTAGGTGATATGGGACAACATTACCTGGATCCAATACAGTATTTCCTAGGGAAGGACAATGAAAGCCCGATTTCGGTTGAAGTAGACGCTCCACAGCAACACAGCGACGCAGTTGGCACGTGGCGACGAATTGAATATACCTATGCTGATGGATGTAAAATTATCCTCGACGGTGAAGGGAAAGATAAAGATGTGCCTTATATCGATGGGCCTAATGGTAAATTATATCCCGGGTTTAAATCGGATATCCCGGACATGGAACGTAAACTAGCGACATTCCCCGAACCGGAAGAGCAAGTGGTCGACTTTGTTGAAGCAGTGAAAAAGAGACAGAAATTTGCATTAAACGAGGATAATGGTTATCGTTCTTGCACCTTGGTAAATATGGGTTTAGCATCTGTAAGGTTAGGTAGATCCTTAAAATTTGATCCAGATAAGCAGTTATTTGTTGATGATGAAGCGGCCAATCGTTTAATTGACCAACCGATGCGTGGCCCATGGACTATCTAATGTATTTAATTATCACGAACTATTAAAACCAATATGAAGAATTATATATATGCTTCTATCCTTGCTTTTATGCTCGCCAACCCACCGGCTTTTGCGCAGCAAGATGATAGGCGTACAGCGACGACCAAAATAGCAGATTTGTTAGCCACACAGCCCGCTCAGAATGCCGATAAGCTGAATGCTGCAATGGCCCAATTAGACAATTTTACGGCTGCTGATATCAGCGCACTGCTTTTATCTTTAAAGCCACAAGGCGGGGACAACGCAAAAATCGAATATGCAACCAACAGCTATTCCTATTTTGTTATGCAGAATGGAAAGGAGTCAATGCGTTCCAAATTTGTCCAGGGCGCTTTGGATGCCTTGGGGAAAATGCAGGATAAAAATAATAAAGGGTACGTGCTGAATCTACTCACTAATGCAGGAAAAGACGATGCCGTGTCTGCCGTTTCTACGTATTTACAAGATGAATATTTAGGGGATCGTGCTGCACGGACTTTGGCACGAATTCGTTCCGATGAGGCGGGAAAAGCTCTTATGGCTGCGTTACCGTCTGCAAAAGGAAGAAATATAACCTACATACTGGAAGCTATTGGCGATGCCGATTATGTGCCTGCAGCGCCCACCATTGTTTCATTTGCCACCGCAGAGGAATTAACGGTTAGGAAAACAGCGCTCTATGCATTAGCAAAATTGGCTGACCCATCTTCTGAGGAAGTTTTAAGGGCTGCAGCTGAAAAGGTTAACTTCGGTTATGATGAATCAAAAGCGACCGCTTCTTATATTAATTACGCAAATAACCTACTCCTCAAAGGGAATAAGGAGCTAGCTGAAAAAGTAGCAAAAACTTTGTTGAAAGTAGATGATGAACATACACCTACGCGCATTGCAGGGCTTAATATTTTAACGCACATTTACGGAGCCGAATATGTTCCGGATTTGGTAAAAGCATCTAGAGATAAGGAGAAAGCATACAGCATTGCCGCTTTAAAATTAGCGCAGCCATATTTAAATGGCGCTGCTGTCGAAAAATGGGGGAAAGCAGTAAAAAAAGCGAATCCCGAAACGCAAGCAGCTATCATAAAAGCTTTATCAAATACAACAGACGATAGTGCACTTCCTTTTGTTGAAAAAGCCCTAAAGAGTGATGATACCCTTGTGAAAGTTACGGCTATTAAAGCCTATGGAAAACTAAAAGGGGTAGAGGGTACGCCTGAATTGTTGAAGTTATTATCAGAATCCAACCAAGAAGAGCGAGAAGCGGTAAAGGAAGCCTTTCTTACATTGAAAGGCGAAGGTTTAACGGGTAAGTTAGTGACTTCCTTAGCTACAGCAGTACCGGCAGATCAGGTGACAATTATGCAAGTACTAGCTAATAGAGGCGCAAACGAAAGTTTCACCGCAGTTACTGCCTTGCTGAAAAGCAGTGATCCGACGGTAAGAGATGCTGCATATAATACATTGCCCGCCATTTCGAAATCCGAAAATCTTGCCTCATTAACCTCTTTATTATCTACAGCAGGTAACGAAAACGAGATAAAATTAGTACAGCAAGCTATAGTTGCGGCCGTTCAGGGGAGTCCACAAAAGGAGCAGGATATCCAATCATTATTGGCCAGTTATCAATCGGCAAATCCGAACGGAAAAACGCTTTATTTGAACGTTTTTTCAGGAATAGGTGAAGGTAAAGCTCTACAGCCGGTTGTTGAAGTACTTGATGGAAATGATGCGAACTTAAAAGCTGCGGCAGTTGAAGCACTCGCTAATTGGAATGATCATGACGCGTTGCCTGAATTAATCAAGTTGAGTCGGGCGACAAGCGACTCAAAGCAATTGAATCAGATCTTAAACGGTATTGTACGATTGACCGCACAAAGCGACTTCCCGGCAGAGCAAAAAGTATTACTCCTAAGGGATGCTATGGGAGTTGCACAAAATACGCAGCAAAAAAGAATGATATTGGGTGCATTGAGCAATAATTTTACTTATAATGCACTCATCTTTGCCGGAAAATATTTAGACGACCCGGAGTTGAAATCCGCTGCAGCCATGGCGGTGTTAAACATCGCATTATCAAATCCTAGCCTCTATGGTGAAGAAGTGAGCGCCATCTTGAATAAAACGGTAGACGCGTTAAGCGGACAAGATAGCGATTATTTAAAACAAGCCTTAATTAAACATATCAATGAATTACCCAAGGGTCGTGGTTTTGTGTCACTTTTCAATGGCAAAGATTTAACAGGTTGGAAAGGTTTAGTAGAAAATCCCATTAAGCGAGCCAAAATGAGTGCGAAGGAACTATCTGTCGCTCAGCAAAAGGCTGATGAATTGATGCGGCGTGGCTGGTATGTAAAGGACGGGGTGCTTTACTTTAATGGAAAAGGTGATAATATTGCAACCATTAAACAATATGGTGACTTCGAAATGCTGGTAGATTGGAAGTTGAGTACCGTTGGTAAGGAAGGTGATGCAGGTATTTATCTTCGGGGAACACCTCAGGTCCAGATTTGGGATACCTCCCGCGTAAACGTTGGAGCCCAAGTAGGTTCCGGTGGTCTTTATAATAACCAACAGAACGAAAGCAAACCTCTTAAAGTAGCGGATAATGCACTGGGAGAATGGAATACCTTTCGTATTATTATGAAAGGCGATAAGGTGACAGTATATCTTAATGGGCAGCTAGTAACTGATAACGTTACCTTAGAAAATTACTGGGATCGAAGTCAACCCATTTTTCCTATTGAACAGATAGAACTACAAGCTCATGGAACTGAAGTCGCCTATCGGGACATCTATATTAAGGAAATACCTAGAAAAGAGATTTTTACTTTAGGCAATGAAGAAAAGGCTGCTGGTTTCAAAGTACTGTTTGACGGTTCGAACTTAGATAGCTGGACAGGGAATACAACTGCTTACACAATCAGTGACGAAGGAACGCTGGCTTGTTATCCCGTTAAGGACTCAGGAGGTAATTTGTATTCAAAAGAAGAGTTTGGTGATTTTATCTATCGCTTTAGCTTTCGTCTAACTCCCGGAGCGAATAATGGCATTGGTATCAGGGCCCCTTTAGAAGGCAACGCGGCGTATGAAGGAATGGAAATTCAGGTATTGGATAATGAAGCGGACATTTATAAAGATCTTAAGAAATATCAATACCACGGATCGGTTTATGGGGTAATTCCTGCTAAAAGAGGCTTTCTTAAACCGGTGGGAGAATGGAATGAAGAAGAGATTTACGTAAAAGGAAATAAGATCAAAGTCACGCTAAATGGCACCGTTATTTTAGAAGGTGACATTGCCGAGGCATCAAAAAATGGTACGTTAGATAAACTCGATCATCCGGGACTTAAACGAAAATCCGGTCATATAGGGTTTTTGGGTCATGGATCAGAGGTACATTTTAAAAATATCCGTGTTAAGCGGTTGTAGTTATCTGGTTATTAGTCGTTAGTTATTTGTTTCTGGTTATTAGTGTTGTGTGTTACTATTAACCTCTGTGACATATAAATAACGATTCGTAAAACAAATTCTGCAACTTATTGTTCTACCAACAAGGTTTAGGTTGGATAAAAGCAGAAAGCCCGGCGTTCCCAAGCGCTTTGGGCTTTCTGCATTTTTTGTATTGCCAGATCAGGGAGTAGTATCTTCTGTCATTAATGACTCGCAAAAAAATGTAGAATTATTTATCTAGCTACAGGGAATTCGCCTTTGGCCTATAGATGAAGGTGTATATATTAAAAGAGATTTCCCTAATCTAGCTAAAGTAATTTGCATTTAAAAAGCAATTTATCTAAGTTTGTTTAACTCATTTTATAGTCTTCCAAAAATAATACGCTGACCAATTATTTATCATATAAACGTTGCGGGACCTTCGTGTTTGGTTAAAAATAATAATGCAAATAATATCATTGACTTCATAAGGAAGCATGGTGACGTAACGAATTTTTTATGGTTTAAAGCTTGATTATGAAAGATTTAACAAAGTTTTCTGATGAAGAACTTTTCCATGCCTGTGTAGACGGGAGCGAATTATCCTTTGAAGAGCTATACAATCGTTATTGGTATAAATTATATGCCGAGGCGCTGAGACGATTAAGAAAGGCTGAGTTAGCAGAGGAAATTGTACAGGATCTGTTCACTAGTATATGGCTGAACCGCAAACGAATACAGATTCATAGTTCCGTTGCTGCTTATCTTTTTACATCTGTTAGGTACTTGGTAATAAGTGCTATACAAAAGGAAATAGTTAGAAAGAATTACAAAGAATTCTACAAAGGCAATTTTAGGGATTACGATAATTCTACCGAAACACGGCTAGCCTTTAACGAGTTACAAAATCAAATTGAAAACCATGTTCGATTACTACCCGACCGCTGTCGTTATATTTATGAGCTAAGCAGAAAAGAGTTTAAAAGTAATAAGGAAATAGCTGATTTGCTTGGCATATCGGAAAAAACGGTTGAAAACCAGTTGACCAAAGCATTAAGTAGGCTGAAAGTAGCTATGAAGCTTTATTCGTTTCATCTTTTATTGCTGTATTATTTATGTTAGATATGTTTAGAATTTCGTTGTTAAACGAACTCTTCGCCTTTTGTTTCGATCTTAAGGGTGACCAAAACCCAAGAGCGAAGCGATGAGCTCCCTACAGTCGACGTTGGTTTTGTGGAAGAAGTAACACGAATTTTTAAAGAAAATTGACCAAAGAAAGCCTTTCCTTAATTCTAATATCGCAACCATTTTGGCTTGTAGCTTAAAAAGATAATTTTTTTTACAACGGCGTAGGGGATAAAGGGCTTTGGGCCGACTATACAAATGGAAGCTATTATAAATAAAAGATATACTATAAAATGAAGAGCGAAATTTCCGAGGCTTTAATAGAAAAATACCTTAATAAGCAATGTAATGCAGAGGAAGTGAAACTAGTGGAGGCGTGGTACGATGCGATGGGTAACTCGTTATCAGCCGAAGAATTCGATCAAATACGGAAAAATAGCCTTTTGAAAGCACGGATGTTGTATAATATCAAAAGGAGAAGTGGTCTGTCTCTCCATAATGGCAGTGAGGGCGCGCCTTTTAAGAAAGTACATCGTAAAAATCGCTCTACCGGCGTTTGGGCCGCCGCTGCAGCAATTGTGTTAATCGCGTTCATATGGCTACTGTTGGGTGGCCAATTGGACAAAATTTTTAAAACAGATCCGGTGGTACTGGTTAAAAATGAAAGTAAAACCATACTGAAGCATCATTTGCCGGATGGAAGTGTGATTTGGCTAGCGCCACATTCGTCGCTGCAGTATAGCGGCACTTTTCAACAAGGGGTAAGAGAAGTAACGATGCGGGGTGACGTTTTTTTTGAAGTAGCCAAAGATCCGAACAAACCTTTTCTTATCAATAGTGGATCGTTGTTGACCAAAGTTCTTGGAACAAGTTTTCGCATAAGGAGCGCAGGCGATGCAGAAGAAGAGGTCTCTGTGGTAACAGGTATGGTAGCTGTCAGTCGCGTCGATGAAAATATAAGCGTCGCTGAAAAGATGCAAGGTAGCCGAGAGGTTCTGCTCGTAGCTGATCAGAAAGTACATTTTAATAAACACAAGGCCCATTTAGTTAAAACAAAAGAAACATCGCGTTCGTCAGTGAAAATGTGGAAAAAGAGGAGTATGTCTTTTGAAGATAAGCCACTTAAAGATATTGCTCACTTGCTTGACAGTACTTTCAATGTCCAAATTGATTTTCAGGATAAAAAACTTGAAAGTTATACATTGACTGCCGACTTTAATCAGCTAAACTTAATTTCCATTATGGAAATAATCAGTCAATCACTCAACCTGCAATATGAGATTTCCGGAGATCGCATCAGGTTAATAAAAAAGTAAATCATTCATGACCCTAATTACTATCCATATGAAAACTTAACAACTTATTATTAACTAATAATTAATACATAGTTACATAACGACAGTTGTGATATTTTAAATTATTAAAATATCGATATATGCAATTGTCATGGGCGCTATTTGCCTACATTTTAACCATCAAACAGCATTTATATGAGAATCAACCCGAGGACATCCACAACCATTCGATCCTGTCTGCTTGGACTAATAATTATACTTACGGCCATCCACGTCCAAACATTTGCAAAGCAACCTGAGAGCACATTGGATCTTTCTAAACGTATCAATTTAAGCGTAAAAGGGCAGGCTTTATTACAGGCGTTAAAGCTTATTGAAGAGAAAGCAGCCATTAAATTTATTTACAGTAAACAAATTATAGATTTATCGCAGCGCGTATTCATCGAAGTGCAGCAAGAGTCTTTGCAGCGAGTGCTTGATCAGCTTCTTACAGCCAAAAACATTCAGTACAAAGTTATCGAGAATCGGATTGTTTTAGGTAAATCCACCCCTGGTCTGAATCAAGAAATAGAGGTAAAGGGACTCGTAACCGATGCGCAAGGGCAGGGGATCCCGGGCGTGAGTGTACGCCTAAAGGGTAGTACCAAGGGTACAGTAACAGGGGCTGACGGTGCTTACCAATTAAAAGTGGAAGGGACAGGTGAATTAGAATTTAGCTATATGGGCTATGTGGGGCAAACCGTAGCTATTGGCGGTCGTCATGTAGTAAATGTACAATTAGTAGAAGATAATCAAGCCTTAAGTGAAGTAGTTGTTACCGCATTAGGGATTTCACGTGAAAAAAAGGCGTTGGCCTATTCGGTAGCCGAAGTTGGCGGTGACCAATTAACGCAGGCAAAAGAAGTGAATGTCGCTAATGCTTTGGTAGGTAAAGTGGCAGGTGTTGATGTTTCGGGTATGGCTACCGGCCCAGGTGGTTCGAGTAGGGTGATTATTAGGGGTAACGGATCATTGAGCGGAAACAATCAACCGCTGTATGTGATCAATGGAATGCCGATGGATAATTCGACACCGGGAGGTAGCACAAGTTCGACAGGAATGGGTTGGAATATTGACCGTGGCGATGGAATAGCGGGTATCAATCCAGATGATATTGAAAGTATCAGCGTTTTAAAAGGCGGTCCGGCATCTGCTTTATATGGATCGAGAGCCGCAAATGGCGTAATTTTGATTACTACAAAAAAAGGAGTAGCACAAAAAGGTTTAGGTATTGAGTTTAATAGCACCTCTACCTTTGAGCGTCCTTCCATGTACCCTGAATGGCAGTATGAATACGGACAGGGGATTGATGGACGAAAGCCTACCACACAGGACGAGGCGATTGCAACCGGCCGTTTATCCTATGGTGCGAGGATGGACGGGCAGCCCTATGTGCAATTTGATGGCGTAGAACGACCCTATTCGCCTGAAAAAAACAATCCACAACAATTTTATGAAACCGGGCAGACTTATATAAACTCGTTAGCACTATACGGAGGGAGTGAAGATCTGCGGTATCGTGCGAGTGTTTCGAACACGGATGCGCAAGCGATTGTACCGAACTCTACTTACAAACGACTAACTACCAACTTATCGGTCAATGCCAATATCGGCAAGAAGCTTCATTTGGAAGCCGTTTCACAATATAATTATGATCAAGGAAAAAACCGTCCTAAAGTTGGTTATGCAAATGATAATCCCGCTTGGGCTGTATATATGTTAGCAAATACAGTTGACATCATGTCGCTGGCACCGGGTTACGATGCTGAGGGAAATGAAGTCAGGTGGAATCCGGTGGCTGAAGCACCAAACTCTTGGTTTGTCGTAAATCGTTACCGGAATCACGATAAAAAGAACCGATATATTATGCAGGGAAGTCTTCAATACGATATTCTCGACAATCTTTTTATCAAGGGAAGCGCGAGTAGAGACTATTATAATTCAGAATTCGAAGCTATACAGCCCACAGGAACCGCTTTTAGACCCCTAGGTGCTTATCAAAGCTTAAGAGCGACCTCATCAGAAACAAATTACATGTTTACCTTGAATTACAATACAAGTTTCCGTGATTTCAGCTTGTCCGCGATGGCCGGCGGAAATATACAAAGGAATGAGTACGATCTGACAACGATTGAGGGAAGTGAATTCAGGGTGCCTAATTTCTACAGCTATACGAATTTAAATATTTTAACAACCACCCCTTTATATCAAAAAACGGGTATTAACTCAATTTTTGGATCAGCGGACATTGGTTATAAAGGCTTAGCGTATTTAACTTTCACGGGTCGACAAGATTGGTTCTCTACATTAAGTCCGCAAAACAATAGTATTTTCTATCCATCGGTAGGAGGAACCTTTGTTCTATCAGAAGCACTGAGCTTTCCCAAATCCATAAGTGGTTTGAAATTACGGGGCTCATGGGCACAGGTAGGTGGTGCGACACCGACCGCTTATATATTGAACGAATCCTATTCCATGGTACAGGGAGGACATAATGGAAGGCCGGTACAGGAATTGACGTCCGATTTAGTTAACAATCCAGGCTTAAGACCTTTGACCTCTACCACTTACGAATTTGGTCTTGATGCGCAGTTTTTCAATGGGCGTCTAGGGGCTGATCTTACTTTTTATAATCGAAAAACAACCGATGATATTGTTGAATCCAACATTTCTCAAGCTTCCGGTTATAATCGAGCCTTATTAAATGTAGGCGAGTTAAATAATCGGGGTATTGAAGTACTCTTAAGTGGTGCACCTATCAAAAAGGAAAATTTCAGTTGGGATGCCACCTATAACATTTCTTATAACAAAAGTGAAATTCAACAATTAGCGGAGGGGTTAGATGCTATAGTAGTAGGCGATGGTGTTGGCGGAGGAAGTATACGCAATGTGGTAGGTAGGCCTTATGGCGCTTTGTGGGGTTATCGGAAACTAACAGACGAAAATGGTCAAGTGGTATATAATCCGGAAAGTGGGTATGCGGTAAGAGGCCCGCTCGAAGAGATTGGTCAGGGTGTTCCTCCTTTAATTATGGGATTGAACAATACGTTTCGCTATAAGGACTTTTCGCTGAATGTATTGATCGACGGGAAGTTTGGTGGTATGATGTACTCCAATATGTATCAGTATGCCTACCGTTTTGGATTGCCGGAAGAAACCTTACCGGGACGTGAAACCGGTTTAACAGTGACCGGTGTTGACCCCGAAGGTAATCCATTCAGTAAAACGTGGGCCCCTCAAGACATTGATACCTATTATGATAATGACAAGTTCTATACCTCCATGTTTATGTTTGACAACGACTTCGTAAAGCTCAGACAGGTTATTTTATCCTACAATCTTCCGATAGAAAAATTCCGATGGGCGAAATTACAGGGTGCCACTATTTCCTTGGTCGGACGGAACCTATTGACTTTATATCACGATAAGCGAAATAAGTATTTCGACCCTGAGTCTAGCTATACTAACAGTAATGCACAGGGATTAGAGGCATTTGGCGTTCCCAGAACGAGGAGCTTCGGTATCAACCTAATTGTTAAATTTTAATCAATAGACCAAAAGATATGAAAAAGCTATTTCTACATGTGTTAGCGGTTTCGTTGTTCTGCTTCTTTTCTGCCTGCGATAAAGGTTTTGAAGAGATGAATGTTAACCCAAACGCTTCAACCACGGTGGTGCCTGAATACATGTTTACGAAGGCGCTATTAGATGGTGTGAGTTTCAATTATGTCGGTGCTGCTTATTTAACAATTGGCGGATCGATGCAGCAGACGGCTACCTATAAAGAAGTACCCGCCGCAGGCGATAAATATTTTAATGAAACCTATTCATACAATAGTTGGGAGGCTTATTCTACAGCCGTTATTGAAATAAAAAAAGTGATCGATGCAGTAAGCGCCAATCCCGAAGACATTAATAAATTGGCTATTGCACGTATTTGGAAGGTTTTAATATTTCACAGGCTTACTGACTTATATGGCGACGTTCCATATACCGAAGCAGGTTTTGGTGCTAGTAACCAAAATTACACACCGAAATATGATGTGCAAGCCACGATTTATAACGATTTATTGAAAGAATTGGAAGAGTCGGCCAATACGTTGGATCCGGATTTACCAACTTTTGGCAATGGCGATTTGATTTATGCCGGAAACGTTACGAAATGGAGGCAATTTGCATATTCATTGATGTTACGCCTGGGCATGCGTTTGACAAAGATAGATGCGACGCTTGCAGAAAGTTGGGTAAGAAAGGCAATCGCGGGAGGCGTAGTTATGAATGATAACGATTTGGCACGCATTCAATATGTAGATGGATCGCAAGTAGCACAGCGTAATTTCATTGCAACAGCTCTTTTGAATACGGATTATCTCAATCCGCAAGCGGTGGATAATATAGAAGGGGGTAAACTGGCCAAAACCTTTATTGATCATCTGAAAGAGACGCAGGATCCGCGATTAAATGCAATTGCTGTCGTCTGGGTACGTAACGCAACAGGTACCTATGTAGCGGACACCAGTTCAGCGATTCAAAAGGGGATGCCCAATGCTGCTTTTAATTCATTTCCTGCCGATTTTGCAAGTTATTCGGAACCGAATCCAAACACGATTCTACGTTACGATGCCCCTCATTTGGTTTTAACAAATGCCGAAACGAATTTATTACTCACGGAAGCCGCTCTCCGCGGATGGTATGATGGTAATCCCGCGCAAACTTATGAAGCTGCGGTACGCGCAGCAATGCATCAATGGAGTTTATTTGGTCAACATGGGGAGATCAGTGAAGCTCGGATTAATTTCTACTT
Source organism: Olivibacter sp. LS-1 (assembly GCF_008245145.1). Classification (GTDB taxonomy): domain Bacteria; phylum Bacteroidota; class Bacteroidia; order Sphingobacteriales; family Sphingobacteriaceae; genus Olivibacter; species Olivibacter oleidegradans. The sequence goes on from NZ_CP041643.1 coordinate 3,063,435, forward strand.
ATCACAACACCCATTTAATAATCAGGGCACTTTCGAAGAAAAGCTTGAACAGATTTATACCCAATTATGGGTGTCCTTATTCTTACAAGATGAATATGAAATTTTTGCTAATTGGCGCCGGACGGGTTACCCCAGCCTGACTCCGACTAACTATCCGGGAAACCTGACAGGAGGAACCATCCCCCGACGTTTTGTGGTGCCACTAACTGAAGAAAGTTACAATCGCGATAATTTTAATGAAGCAAAACAACGGCAAGGAGGAACAAATGCCTTAACCAGTCGTGTATGGTGGGATCCCGCGAACTAATCAGCAGAAGCATTATGTATAAAAAGATCATATTTTTTATTACGCTAACCGTTCTTAGCGCAACATTATGCGCGCAAGACTACGCGATACTTATTAAAGGTGGGCACGTCATCGATCCGAAGAATGGTATCGATGAAGTAATGGACATTGCCATTAAGGACGGGAAAATTGTCCAGGTGGCTAAAAATATTCAAGGAAAGGCTACACAAGTTGTCCTCGCGGAAAAACTGTATGTAACACCTGGTTTAATCGATATTCACGCGCATCATTTTTTCGGGACCGAACCGCATAGTTACCTGAGAAATAGTTATACGGCTATTCCACCGGACGGCTTTACTTTTCGCAATGGCGTTACCACGGTCGTGGATGCCGGAAGTCCCGGTTGGAGAAATTTTCAGCTTTATAAGGATCAGACAATAGATCACTCAAAAACCCGCGTACTTGCTTTCTTAAACATTATTGGTGAAGGAATGCGCGGTGGTGCTTATGAGCAGGACTTAAAGGATACCGATCCAAAAATGGCCGCTTTGGTTGCTCGGCAATTCCACCCTTATATCGTAGGCTTCAAAGTAGCTCATTTTGAAGGCCCGGATTGGACAATAGTTGATCATGCCGTAGAAGCGGGGAAGCAAGCGGGTAATTTGCCGGTTATGGTGGACTTCGGTGGTAGTATACCACCACTACCTTTGGAAGACCTGCTCCTGAACCATTTAAGAAAAGGTGACATTTTAACCCATTGTTTTGCACAGATCAAAGGGCGCGAATCAATTGTCGATCCCACTGAAAAGAAAGTGAAGCCTTTTGCATGGAAAGCGCGAAAGGAGGGGCGGTATTTTGATGTGGGCTACGGAGGGATTAGCTTTTCCTTTAGCCAGGCAATTCCAGCTATCAAAGAAGGCTTCTATCCGGACGCTATTAGTACCGATATCCATACAGGCAGTATGAATAATGCGATGAAGGATATGTTGAGCGTGATGTCTAAGTGTTTGGTAATGGGAATGAGCTTGCAGCAGGTAGTTGCCGCCAGTACTTGGCAACCCGCTCAAATAATAAAACGACCGGAACTAGGTAGTCTGAGTGTAGGGGCAGAGGCTGATATTGCTATTCTGAATGTACTTAATGGAAATTTCGGATACTTTGATTATACAGGATACAAGATCAACGGAAAGCAGAAGTTAGCCTGTGAAATGACCGTGCGAGGTGGAGAGATTGTATACGATCTCAATGGGATCGCTAACCCTATAGTCGTTGCTAAAAAGCAAACGGAACATTAACAAAAACCATATAACAGTTTAACAATCAAATTTATTCATTATGAAAACAGAAAGAAGATCAGTCATTAAAAGATTGTTTGCCTCCATGGTAGGTCTATTAGGAGCTAATGCCATGCTTCGAGCTGAAAGCAAGTCGGCCACAAAAGAAACCTTCAATATAACTAAGCAGGACAATGTGCCTTTATTCTCGGGATCCACCAAATATAACGGATTAGTGTTTGTGGCCGGTAAAGGGGCACATTTCGATGGTGATATAAAAGCACATACAGATCATGTATTAAAAGAATTGGAAGCGGAACTAAAAAAGGCAGGATCATCGATGGAAAAGGTGCTGAAAGTCAACGTCTATCTGGCAGATCTTGGAGATTACAAGGCCATGAATGAGGTGTATCAAGGACGATTTGGCAGTAAACCGCCCGTACGCACTACCGTGGCGACTTATGGCGGGGTGCCCGGTGATTCGCTCGTGGAAATGGATTGCATAGCCTATGTTTAACATGAACAGAATGTACGTTAGGAAAAGTTTTTTTATGCTTATGATGCTGCTCTTTTTTGTTACTACCGGCGCAGCTCAGCAAATAACAAAAGAAGAACTTCGTTTTCTAACTTCCTCCTGGAAAGGGGAGCGTTACCGAGATGGGCGCCCGAAGATTCCTGATTCACTCCTTTTAAGAGCCGAGCGTATTGGTTTTGATGATGCTTGGACCATTCTGAGAAATGCGGGCTATTATAATCAATTTGAGGATGGGTGGAAAGCGATTCGTGAAAATGAGGTCTTTGCAGGGCGCGCTGTAACGGCCGCGTATATGCCAAGGAGGCCCGATATAGAAGATGCCATATTAGAGCGCGGGCATGAGAAAGGCCTTAAAGGAAGCACCAATGCGTGGCCCATTGAGCTACTGCAAAAAGGAGATGTGTACGTCGCTGATGGCTTCGGGAAAGTAGCGGGTGGAACCTTGATTGGACAAACCCTGGGAACCACCATCTTTCAGCGTACCGGTAAGGGAGTAGTTTTTGATGCCGGAGCACGTGATTTTGATGGTTTAGCCGACATAAAAGGTTTCAATGCTTTTGTACGTGATTTCCATCCGTCTTTTTTAGAGGAATCAATGTTAATGGGACTTAATACACCGATACGTATCGGCAAAGCGATTGTGTTACCTGGAGATTTAGTGTTGTGTAATAAAGAGGGGGTGCTTTTTATACCGGCCCACCTGGCAGAAGAGGTCATCGTCACTGCCGAATTTATCCAATTGAGGGATGCCTTTGGAAAAGATCGAATTCAAGCGGGGAAATACAGTGTAGGACAGATCGATAACCAGTGGGATGATCCGATAAAACTTGATTTTCTGAACTGGTTAAAGGAACAAGAAGATCGGGTGAGGCTTACCAAGAAGCAGCTGGATCAACTAATGGAAAAAAGAACCTGGTAAACATAATGAACCTAAATATTTGATATGAGGCAATTTTCATTTTACAAAGTCACTTTGTTGATTGCAATGGTGACGGCAATCCTGGCCATATGGGCTTACTGGACCCAGAAGCAATCAGTATGGGGCCCGAGCCTTATTATATGTTTGCTAGCAACGGCCTTATCTTTTCGGACCATTAAGTTGTTACAAGGGTATGCTTATTCAATGATGATATTTGCAATGGTTGCGGCGGCGCTGTGCTATCCCCAACACTTTGTAAGTGTTAACGGTTTTCCATTGGCTGAGCTGATCACTCCTTTGATACAGCTGATCATGTTCGGCATGGGGACTTCCATGAGCGTACACGATTTTGTGGGGGTGATTAAGCATCCAAAGGGCGTTTTTATTGGTGTAGTAAGTCATTTCATCATTATGCCCTGTGTTGGCTTTTTCCTGGCCAATGTAAGCGGCTTTTCTCCGGAAATAGCAGCTGGAATTATTCTGATTGGCTGTTCGCCCAATGGAATGGCCTCCAATGTGATGTCTTATATGGCTAAGGCCAATTTACCATTATCGATTACGATCACAGCGGTATCAACATTACTATCACCTTTGGTAACTCCGACGCTGATGAAGCTATTAGCCGGTGCATTTGTAGAAATCCATCTATTAGACATGATGTGGGATATTTTGAAGATGGTTATACTACCCATAGGTGCCGGTTTGTTATTCAATAGACTATTTCATGGCAAAGTAAAGTGGTTAGACGCATTTATGCCTAAAATCTCGATGGCAGGTATTGCTATTATCATTGCCATCATTACAGCTGCCGGTAGAGATAGTTTACTCCATATTGGTCCGCAATTGATCCTGCTCGTTTTAATACACAATTTAACAGGTTATTTCTTAGGCTATAGTTGCGGTAGACTTTTCCGTATGTCTGAGCGCGACTGTCGAACCATGGCAATTGAAGTGGGAATGCAGAATGGAGGCCTAGCCTCCGGTATTGCAAAGGAAATGGGTAAGCTAGCTACAGTGGGACTAGCACCTGCCATCTTTGGGCCTTTAATGAATATCACAGGATCATTGTTAGCTTCCTATTGGCAAAATAAACCACTAGCTACTCCTGACGCTGCGCTTAAAACGGTTAGCGAGCTTAAAAATTAAAAAGAATTATCATGAGAAGAAGAGAACTATTAAAATATTTGTCGATGCTGCCTGCCGGTGGATTCATCACCCCTTATGTAGACGGGAATAGATTATTATGGCTGGATAAGGAGCGGCGGGGTCGAGAGCTATTCAAAGAATTGGGCGTACGTACTTTTATCAACGCTGCCGGAACCTATACTGCCATGACGGGATCCCTTATGCGACCGGAAGTACTGGAAGCGATAAACTACAGTGCAACGGATTTTTGCATGCTGGATGAATTGCAAGATAAAGTAGGTGAAAAAATTGCGAGTTTGGTACATGCGGAATCTGCCGTCGTAACAGCAGGATGTTTTTCCGCTATGACTTTGGGATTGGCCGGAATATTAACGGGCCTTGACGAAGAAAAAGCAATTCAGTTACCCCACCTAATGGGAACCGATATGAAGTCGGAGGTGATCTGTCAAAAAGGGCATGAAATTGTTTATACCCATGCGCTTAAAAATACGGGTTGTAAAATTGTGATGGTAGAAACGAGGGAAGAGCTTGAGCAAACCATTAATGAACGAACGGCGTTGATGTTCTTTCTTAACGTACAGGCTGACAAAGGTAGCATCATGCACGAGGAGTGGGTCTCGATTGCAAAAAAACATGGTGTTCCCACCATGATTGATATCGCGGCTGACGTACCACCTGTTTCCAACTTGTGGAAATTTCATGAAATGGGCTTTGATTTAGTGTGCGTATCTGGAGGAAAGGCGATCCGTGGACCGCAGAGTGCCGGCTTATTGATGGGTAAAAAGAACTTTATACAAGCAGCGAGATTACATATGCCTCCACGTGGGTTTAATATTGGCAGAGGGATGAAAGTGAATAAGGAAGAAATTTTAGGTATGTATGTTGCCTTAGAGAAGTTTATCAACCTTGATCATCAACAAGAGTGGAACTTACAACAGGCTCAAATTGATCTGATCGCAACGGCAGCGCAAGCGGTTGAAGGTGTTACGACGGAGGTGAAGGTGCCTCCTTTGGGAAATGTGACACCAACGCTATATATCCATTGGAATGCAGAAAAGGTGAAAATATCGGGCAAGGAATTACAGCAACGTTTACGGAATGGAACACCTTCTATAGAAGTAGGTGGAGCTGAGGATACTTCTTTGATTTTAACTGCTTGGATGCTAAAGCCGGGACAAGAAAAAGTGGTAGCCAAGCGGCTGCGTGAAGAACTTTCGACAGCGGTTTAGTCGAAAGAGGTTGCTTAAAGGGCATAAGCAACAGGATAATTTGGTTGAAAGTCCGGTATTTAAATGCCGGACTTTTTTTATTAAGCGTATTTTTGACTGTGCATTAAACTGCTGGCAGAAATCACAAGAATGAACCAACTCGCTCTTTTGACTTTTGACTTTTTACTTTTTAATTTTGACTTTTGACTTTTTAATTTTTACTTTTTAATATCTTTGTCGTCACAAAAATCACATTGTAGGTGATTTAGAAAACAATATTTTTTAGAACATTAAAATCATAGTTGTAGATGTTCTATGATGAATGTTTCCAGAAAATGACCATTTCTGCCCAATAGACACTAAAAAGCCGCTTTATCTATCCCTAAGCCACCTTTGACTTGTCAGAAAAAACAGCTATTTTTGTACTTCTTATCAAACTAAAATTTACAACTAATTTACAACGGATGGCAACGGTCAGTGCAGTGATCTTAAACCACCATCAAAAACAGGATGGTACTTGGAATGTAAAAGTCAGGGTTTCTCACAACAGTAAATCAGCATATATCGATACAACTCATTTTGTTTCGACGTCTCATCTCACAGCAAAAAAAGGCAAGGACAAAACAACTATATACAAACTCAAGCAAGCATGGCTCGATAAATATATGGCGGATACCCTAACCAGATACCGGGATAAAATAACCGAATTGGGGGAACGGCTTTATTACATGGATTGCCACGCGATCAAAGAGTACCTTACAGCGAAAGAAGGTGTAATTGACCTGTTTGAGTTTGCCGATGAATTTTTCGAACGAGAAACTAAAAAAGGGAGGATCACATCAGTGATCACCATGAGGTCGTCCATCCTCAGTCTACGCGACTACTGGGGAGAAAGACCATTGCCTACCGACATGTTTACCTCCAAGCTTCTACAGAATTTTGAAATGCACCTGAGAAGCAATAGGACGGTTGAACGAACCAAAAGGAACGGAGGCAAATATACTCGCGAAGTAGCCGGGTTATCCCACAACACAATTGTAAACAGGATGTCCAACCTTCGTACGGTGTTCAATGCCGCCAAATCGTTTTATAACGATGAAGACAGTGGAATAATACGTATTAAAAACAATCCGTTCAGCAAATACAAGATGAATGAGATCAAGGCCACCAGGAAGAGGAACCTAGACCCCGAACAACTTAAAGCAATCCGAGACATAGAGGTCTATGATATCCGTACCGTTATTGCAAGAGACCTGTTCATGTTAAGTTTTTACATGTGTGGCATGAATGCAAAGGATATGTATGAGTACCTTAAAGGTCCGATTTCATCGGACAGACTTGAATACAACAGAAGTAAAACAAAAGGGAAGCGAAAGGATGATGCGTTCATCAGCATTTTTATACCGCAACAAGCTAGGAAAATCATAGATAAGTATTCAGGCCTTATTCAGGAAAGGTATGCGAATAATCTTATACTGAACCGGACCATAGGTTACGGTATGAGAAAGATAGGAGAAATTCTTAAGATAGAAAGAATGACCTTTTATCATGCTAGGCACACATTTGCAAGCTGGGCACGAAACCACTGTGGCTATAGCGTATCGGACGTCGCGGAAGCATTGAATCATACTGACTTGCAGCATCGGATTACCAAAGACTACATTGATTACGATTGGAGTCTCATAGATCGGATACAATCCGATGTCATAGCTATTCTTGAGAAAGAACAGCCTTGATGCTCTTTTCCATCCGGTCAATACGGGCTTCTGTGAGAGCTATTCTTGCTAATAAGTTAGAAACATCGGCGGATTTTCCAGCTTTAGGATGAACCTTTCTGTCGCCGGCACCGGTTAAGGCCCAGTTAATATTGAGGTCATACTTCTCATTGAGATAAAGCAAATAGTTTATGTTGGGTAGTGCCTTTCCGTTTTCAACGCGTGATGTATGTGTGAATGCTTGGCCGATCGCTTCCTGAATGTCGGTTTGTTTTACCTGATTCTCAATTCTGAATTCTTTAAGACGTGTTCCGATAGCCAGATATGGCTTATCATTCTGTTCTTTCATTTTTCTATTTTTTAACTATGTATCTGGTATTATATAGCCACAATGTCCGTGATACTTTAAACGATTCGTTCGATTCTCTCGTGAACAGAAAGCCGTTCAGATATAAATCGTCTATGATATCCCACAGGTAATGTTGCAGTTCCTCTATCCAGATGACGTCTTCATCCTGGATATTTACATTTATAACGCCGTCGTATATTCCGTTAACCTCTCCCATGCAAAGGCACCCTATCTCCACAAAACCTCTCCTCACATATCCATGTCTTCCGTATTTGATGCGTTCCCTTCCGGGAATGATATCCAAGAAAAGGTATATTCTGGGAACTCTCGCATCGTCAAATGCCGGCAAGCTCAATAATAATTCATATAAGCTTGCAACCAAGGTTCTGCACTCATTGGTGGCTTTGCTAACGCGCATAGGCCCTAACTTATAACCGCATCATCAATTAACCGTTATATCAGGGATAGGAGGTCTAAACGACACTATCTTTCTGTATAAGAATATTTGAAGCACATCTGATAACGGAATATTATAATCTTTAAATTTCGGATTATACGAGTGGCAGCGTATGTACCCCTCTTCCAAATTGTGCTCAATAATCTGCTTAAGCACAACTCCGTCCTTACTGACAATGACAAACAAGTTGTTTCGGATCGGAAGTGCTTGGCCGGTAGTTAAGGGAAGCTCTCTTATTAAGATCTCGGTTCCATCGGGAATAGACATAGAGCTTCCGTCGTCCATTGAATGCCCGTCCACTCGGACCACCAGATATTTTCCCCTTTCAAACTCTTTTGGTATAAGCCTTTTCTTTGTGTCAGGTAATGTTTCTAAATCGTTGACTCCCAAATAGCCAGCCGATGTAGACAGATCTTCATATTCGACCATCATGTAGTTTTCAAATGGTATAGGTGTAAGTTTTCCTTCTTCTATTTTATTATCTGATTTTGCTGAGACATCTTCAGTTGTCGGTTTTTCACTACCAGTTAAGACAAAACCTAGTTCTAATCCGAATGTTGCCGCAATCTTCTCGCCAAATTGTTTACCTATTGGTTTACCTTTCTTCAGATTGCTGATATATGCTTTAGATACACCCAATCGTTTCGATAATGCCTCTTGATTGATGTTATACGTCTCTAATAAATATTCAATAATATTAAAATTTTTATTCACTGTAAACCAATAAGTTAACTAAAAATATACCAAAAAGTAAACTAAACTATTGTGAAAGTTAACCAAATGGTATACATTTGTATCAACAGAACACAACAAAGGTAAAGATAGAAAAATAAGAGACATCAAAACACCTAATAAATCAATTTGAATAAAGACATGGAAATATCAATTGACAAAAACGTACCGATCCCTATGTCGCTTTCGTGGAGCGACAAGCTGGACAAGCTCGAAATCGGGGACTCGATTCCCGTCTTGGACGGGAGCCAGGAGACAGTTAGACAAACGGCATGGAGAAACTTCCATAAGCCCGGGACTAAATTTTTCACGGTCAGGGAAGATCCTTCCGATCCTAAAAACTATCGCGTTTGGCGGGTGACAGAGGGTGATTTTAAAAAGATAAGAAACAGAAGAGCATCGTAAACCCCACACGAAATGAGAGAGCTGCTATATAATAGAGAATTTAGAAACGTGCTGGTTGAAGTAGCGAAGGTGGGTGCAACACAGGCTCTAACCGAGGTCGGTAAACTTACTCCTTTCATCAGTAAATCCGAAGCATACAGGAAATACGGTAGAAAATATGTCGATAGATGGATCAGATTGGGAGTGCTTACCGTGAAAGGAGAAGACAATCAGAAGAAACAAATCGACAGGGTTGAGATTCAGGCCATAGCATCCAGTACTTCGCTTGCCGATTATATCAACAGTCAGGAATTCAAGGCAAAGGGTATCAAAATAAACATAAGTGAAGCCCTTGAACAGGATAAAATAAAATAGGGACGTTGTGCAGAACATCCCTAGCAAATTAAATAACCTCTTAAATCATTTAATCATGTACAAAGGTAACAAAAAATCATCACTATTTGAAAAGAACAAAGAAATAACCCACTACGTTGGGTCTGACGGATTACTATACACATCTAATGGTCAACTGGATCGACGAATTGATGTTCGCGAAGCAATGGAGACGTACAGTCGAAAAATGCGGGACGAAAGAAAGCGATTTATGATAATCGTAGGTGTGAAGTTCTTGGCCGTCCTAGGTATGTTATTATTCCTTTTAGTAAACCATTCACGATGGAATTAACCAATGAAAAGCGGGCCAAACTGATGGAGGTCCTGAAAGAGCTTGCACTCATAAGAGAAGAGCTTAAAGACATCAAAGAGTCAGCAATAAATCTATTAACAAACTAAAAATAAAACAATGAATATCTTTTTGAAAACCCTTACCATAATCAATTTTAAAGGTATAAAGAACTTCACGGTTAACTTCAAGGAAGTTACCAATATTTACGGTGCAAACGCTACCGGCAAGACAACAGTTTTCGACGCGTTCACTTTTCTCCTTTTCGGTAAAGACAGTTCGGATAAGAAGGACTTTAATATTAAGCCGCTTGATCAACAAGGAATAGCAGCTCAGCGTCAGGAAAACGAAGTGTCAGGCGTAATAGAAGTCGACGGACAACAGATCACAGTGAGGCATGTACACAAAGAGAAATGGGTAAAGAAAAGGGGAGAAGAGGAGCACGAATTCACTGGTAATGAGCACATTTATTTCTGGAACGAAGTGCCTGTGAATGCAGGAGAATATCAGAATAAAGTTAACGAAGTTCTTAAAGAGCATGTGTTCAAGCTCATAACCAATCCTCTTTACTTCCCGTCACTGAAATGGCAGGATCAGCGATCGGTATTGCAGGACATTGCTGGGGAGATAACGGACGAGGATATCGCATCAACGGATAAGAAGTTTGCTGCGCTGATAGACCAGTTGAGCGGTAAGTCCTTGAAAGAATTCAAGACTATGATTTCGGCCCAAAAGAAGAACATTAAGCAGCAGCTGGTTGAAATACCTGGAAGAATAGATGAAGCTGAACGGTCGAAACCTGAGCCTGTTGATGTGGAAAGCGTAAATAAGCAGCTTGAATCTCTTGAGATTGAGTATTCTAACCTAGAAAAAGCCATACTTGATAAAAATGAGGCAAATGAGTTGGAAAATGCCGAAGTCAGGAAGATTCAGCAGCGAATTCATTCACTTAAGTTAGATAATCAGGCTATAGAAGCTAGAATACGTCAGGAACACCAAAAAGAAATTATCGATTCAAAAAGTGCCTCAGTTGATGCTTCTGCCAAAGTTGATAAACTCGAGTCTTCCCTCAGGGTTCAGAAATCTCAACTTGGCCAATTGAACAAGAGCCATGCCGACCATATTGAGCGTATCAATCGGGACATTGCAGACATTGAGTCAAGGATGGATTCTCTGCGTGTTTTGTTTACGGCTACCAACGCGAAGGAAGTGCAGATTAACAACGACGACTTTGTTTGCCATGGTTGCGGACGACCGTATGAAGATCATGATATCGAAGCCCGTAAAGCGAAACAGATTGAACTGTTCAACCAAAATAAAATCAATGAACTGAACAGCATAAACGAGCGAGGGATATCGTTGAAATCCGATTTGGCAAAACGTCAGCAGGAAATCAGTGATGCGGAAAGTCAGGCAAACAGCCTTAGAACTACGTTGGAGGCCACCATTGAAACACTATCTAGCGACCTTTCCTCAGCGAAAGAAGAGCTTGAGGCAATAAAAAACAATGGATCTGTTCACGTCGTATCCGTCGAAGAAAGGTTGCTTGACGAGCATCAATATCAAGCCAACGCCAAAGAAATCTCCGATCTGACAACCTCCCTTGAAAATAGGCCACAGACTGATTACGGAGACCTCAGAGTCAAGAAATCGACAATAGGCGCTGAAATAGACAGCCTTCGTCGAAAACTTAATGTATCTGAACTGATAGATAAAGCCGAAAATCGCATCTCAGAACTGAAAGATCAGGAGAAGACTCTTTCCCAGGAGCTGGCAGATTTGGAGAAACAGGAGTTTACAATCGAACGATTCGAGAAGGCTAAATCCGATGAGCTGGAATCCCGTGTGAACGGAATGTTCAAGTATGCTAAGTTCAGGCTTTTCAACAGGCTAATCAACGGAGGTGAGGAACCTACCTGTGTAGTCACTTATGAAGGTGTTCCTTTCCCTGATCTTAACAACGCGGCCAAAGTTCAGGTAGGTATTGACATCATCAACACCCTGTCGGCTTATTATGGAGTAACCGCGCCGGTATTCCTGGACAATAGAGAAAGTGTGTCAAAGATACCTGATACGGCCGCTCAGGTGATCAATCTCATCGTATCTCCTGAAGATCAAGAACTGAGGGTAGCATGAAACGGGAACCACTATGGCTAAAGGCAGCATCCGTATTGTTGCTGCCCGTAGCAATCATCGGTGCTCTCCTGGTTGGATTGGGTACCATGATCAGAGGAATAGGGACTATGCTAATGTTCGTCCCAATGAATAAAAATGCCGACTTGAAACTGCTTGTAAAATCAATGCGAAGGTAATGGCAAAGAAACTCACACCACAGAAGCAGATAAAGTTCGTCAGCTGCAGCGGCTGCATTTATAGTTATCCGAGTGACAATCCGGCTGTTCTGTGGTGTGATAAAATAAGGATGCCCAGGCCATCGGCGACACTCAAACAATGTATCCATAGACAATTAAATTCAAATAAATAAATGACACAGGTATCAAAACAAAACAACAGCGAAGTGCAGTCACCGAAAAGCAAAATCGATGCACTTAAGGGCATTATGGCGGCTCCATCTGTTATGCAGCAATTTGAAAACGTATTGAAGGAAAATAGCGGAGCATTCGTTGCGTCGATAATTGATCTGTACAACTCCGACACTTACTTGCAGCAGTGTGACCCTAAGGCGGTAGTTTTTGAAGCTTTGAAAGCAGCTTCTTTAAAGCTTCCGATAAACAAGAGTCTTGGCCATGCTTGGATAGTGCCTTTTAAGGGAGTTCCAACATTCCAAATAGGATATAAGGGGCTTATTCAGTTAGCCATGAGGACAGGGTTTTACAAATTCCTAAATGCTGATGAAGTATACGAGGGCGAGTTTGTAAGAAAGAATAAACTCACGGGAGAGTTTGACCTGACCGGAGAAGCCAAATCGGACAAAGTGATTGGGTACTTTGCCTACCTCCAACTGACAAATGGTTTTGAAAAAACTCTGTACATGACCAAGGCTCAAGTAGAAAAATGGGGAGCCAAGTATTCAGCGTCGTATAATCATGCTTCCTCTCCATGGAAAAAAGAGTTCGAAAAGATGGCTATCAAAACAGTGCTCCGTAACCTTCTAAATCACTGGGGGTATCTAAGTGTAGAAATGGCAAATGCTATGCAGAACGATTCCGATTATCAGGAAGACGTGGCCGATCAGGTGTCTGACGAGATCAATGAGAAGGCTAATAGAAAGAATATGTCTTTCGAAGATGCAGAGGTCGTTGATGATAACGATGGTCAGCCAGAGAAAACGGAAGAATCGGGAAATAAGTCCGGAAAACCTGACCCGGCAGCAGGTATGCAACCTCAGATGAATTTCTAATAATGAGATTGCACGTAATTAATAGCAATAGTGAGGGTAATTGCTATCTCTTCACCGACAGTCAAGGGTATACCTTGATTGTCGAGTGCGGAGTTCGCTTCAACCTGATAAAAGAAGCCTTGGGATTTAATATAGCTCGTGTAGTAGGGTGCATTGTTACTCACGAGCACGGTGATCACAGTAAAGGAGTATTGGATGCAACTAAGTCGGGTATTGACGTGTTTGCGACGGCCGGTACCATTAAAGGATTCGGATTTAAAAGCCATCGGTTTAATTACCTTAAGATCGGTGCAGCGATCAAAATAGGGGCTTACGAAGTTCTGGCATTCGACACCAGACACGATACAATTGAACCCTGCGGCTTTCTGATCCGACATCCTGAAATGGGTACCACGTTGTTCCTGACTGATACCGTATACTGTGAGTACCAATTCCCAGGCTTAACTAATATACTTATTGAAGCTAACCATAGTCAGAAGATCCTGAATGAACGCCTTGAAATGGGGTACGAACCTAAGTTTTTGCGTGATAGGGTTATAAAGTCTCATATGAGTCTGGAAACTACCATCAAAACGCTACTATCGTATGACATGACTAAGGTGAATAACATCGTACTCATACACCTTTCCGACAGAAACAGTCACGCGATAGAGTTCCAAAAGGAAATAGAACTGGCTACAGCAAAAACCGTAACTATTGCTTCTAAAGGACTGACAATAGAAAATTTCAACGTAACGCCTTTTTAACTGAGTCTTATGAAAAAGAGAATAATCTACATAGCGCATCCGATCAGCGGAGACTTTCATAACAATATGGAGTCTATCCGCAAGATTTATGCAGCAATAAGCAGAGAGTATCCTGAATGCGTTCCTTTTGCCCCTTACTGGATTACATGTTACGCTTTGAGCGATGAAATTCAAACTGATCGAGCGTTAGGGTTTAGTCACAACAGAGAGTTTTTTGAGAGAGGCGTTATTGACGAAGTATGGGTGTTCGGCATGAGTGAAGGTGTTCAAACCGAAATAGAATGGGCAAATGAATTTGGGATTAAAGTAGTTGATAAGCAATGAAGACACCGATTAGTTACTACGGAGGAAAACAAAATCTCATTAGAGAGATACTCCCACTGATACCATCACATAAGCAGTATGTAGAGCCATTTATAGGCGGAGCTGCCGTTTTATTCGCGAAAAGACCATCTGAACATGAAGTCATAAACGACTTCGATAATAGACTTATAACATTTTGGAAAGTATTGAAGTATGATTTTCACAGTCTTCAGAGTAGAATACGCGACACTCTTCATAGCGAAAGCCAGTATAAAGAAAGCAAACATATTTTAAAGAATATGTCTGAGTATTCTGATTTAGACATTGCTTGGGCTTATTGGGTAAACACTCAAATGGCGTTTTCCTTTAAACTTTTAGGAGGATTTGCTTTCGAACAAACTGACGGAAGGGTCAAACTAGCACTAAATAAGAAGATTCAGTTTACTGACAGACTTCGGCAGCGTTTGCAAAAGGTTGAGATATTTAATCGTGACGCTATTGATCTAATTAAACGTAAAGATAGCAAGAACACTTTTTTTTATCTAGATCCGCCATATGCCGAATCTGATTGTGGCACATATGACAAATTGAAAGAGGTTTATTACAGGCTTTTAGATTTATTGCCATCACTCAAAGGTAAATGGTTGATGAGTAGCTATCCATCACAACAACTTACGGATTTAAGGAAAGAATGCGGATGGCATCATAAAGATATCGATCAAAATCTATCTGTATCTGGCAAGCACACGATTGGCAAACGGAAAGTGGAGTGCCTTACCTACAATTACGAATTGAATTGCAAGCAGCAGTCAATATTCGACGTAATACGGGAGGTGTCATGACCCATGGATCACTATTCAGCGGAATTGGAGGTGCGGAACTCGCAGCAGAGTGGGTTGGATGGGATAACGTGTTCCATTGTGAGATAAACCCATTCGGACGAAAGGTACTAGATTATTATTGGCCAAACGCAACGAGCTATGAAAACATTAAAACAACAGACTTCTCTATTTGGAGAGGACGTATTGACATCCTCACAGGAGGATTTCCCTGCCAGCCATTTAGTGCAGCAGGAAAGCGCAAGGGAACAGAAGATGACCGCCACCTCTGGCCGGAAATGCTTAGAGCAATTAGAGAGATTGAACCACGTTGGATCGTGGGCGAAAACGTTTTCGGCCTTGTTAATTGGAATGACGGGTTGGTATTCGAGCAGGTGCAATTTGATTTGGAAAATGAAGGGTACGAGGTCCAACCGTATATACTTCCAGCTGTATCCGTTGACGCCCCGCACAGACGGGACAGAATATGGTTTGTTGCTTACTCCCAGCGTAACGATGATCTCAGAACGCAGCGAAGAATCAATGGAGAAGAGAAAAGCATGGAGGGAGTCGACTGGACGCAAAACGGTCCCACCGGGAAATTTGGCGGAGCAGATATCAGGCATAATGAAGGGAGCAAAAATGTCAAACATGTTGCTGCCAACCCCGGTGGCGCACGACAGTCATTCGCCGAGGAGTATGGATTCAATGAAAAGCCGCAATTCATTGGAATTGACGGATATGGCGAGCATTGGACTTCTACCAACTCCAAGAGCGAGAGCGGCGGCGGGCAATTGTTCGAACAACAGGGGAAAGGGAAATTTGGAGGACAGGATTGCAGAGTTGACGAGAATGTTACCTACACCCTCAGCGAGGGATTACAAGGGCAGCGGTACCACCGAGTACTTGAATCGGAGGAAGTCCCCTTCGATAAACGACCTTGCTGCTCACGGGATGCTTCCAACCCCACTAGCGTCAGATTGCGGAGAGAAAGTGACAGGAACGGAACGGCAAGATTCATTAACGAAACGTGCTCGGAATTTAACTGGCAAGACTTCCCAACTCAATCCCCGATTTGTAGCGGAGATGATGGGATTCCCACCGAACTGGACGGAATTACCTTTCCAAAATGGCGAAACGAATCCATAAAAGGATACGGAAATGCATGGGTGCCACAGGTAGCATTTCAGATTTTTAAAACAATTGAAGAGTATGAAAACACTTACTTAAGTAATCGTTGAATTTCGTCCGAAAGTTGTTTTAATACCTCTTTTGCCTTTGCAGAGTCCTTATCAGTCCATGGTCTATCACCTTCCCCACTAAGCTTTCTGCTAAGATATGTTTTAGCCGATTTATTAGTGGGCCACATCTTCGAAGCGATGCTTGCGAGATTGATGTCCGGGTTAGTTTTTAGAAACTCTTTTACGTCCATGAAAGCAAAGATATGTAAAAAACAGTGTACAACAAAAAATGTACAAAATATTTTGATATGTAAAACAAAAGTTGTACATTTGAATATGCAATTAGGCATAAGTAAAACGTAAATAAAATGAGCTACATTAAAACAAAATCAGAAACTAGCAGCCTAATCATCGTAGATGAGCAATTGTACGTAAGCAACAATCCAAACATCGAAGATGGTGAAACGGCAGACGGAGAGATAGTCTTACAGCTAATTGACAACGGAAGGAAGCTATTCATCAATGCAGGCGGTGAGAATGACGGGATCGAGTTGAATGAAATTCAGTTGTCAATTCTAAAGAACTTCCTTAGCGGAGTATTTAACTAACAAGAATGGCGGTGTAACAGCCGCCTTTTAAAATAAATGCTATGAAGTACTACATTAAATACAACGGACAGAAGCTAAATAACGGCAAGTCATATTCCTCAATAAAAGAGGCCACGCAGGCATGTGACTTAATATGTGCGACTTACGGTTATATGCCTGAAATTTATGGCGAGGACATAGAGTATAGTGGTCCTGATCAATTGGGAGGCTTTACCAAACGAGAGCAATTCGCTGCTATGGCTATGCAGAGTATGCTGCCGGCAACCTTTAGTCAGAACGGATTTCAACGCGGTACCGCAGATGGCTTAGCTGATTATGCAGTAAAAGTAGCCGATGCCTTAATCAAAGCATTAAACAAGTAATTAACGCCTCCGGGCAATTTTTTAACCTCAAATAAATAATAATGAAAAAAGCAAAATTAATCTTGGCGGCAGTAGCGGTTGTTATTGTTTCGTCTGTTTCCTATGCAATGGCAAACCGAGGCAATGGTTGTCCACTTCCGAGTGATCGGCCCAATTGCCACATTATCCCGCCACCACAGCCAAAGCCGAGATAATTAACGGATTGTTTAATCCCACCGCCTTCGGGTGGTGGGTAATATTTAAAGATCATGAATAAAGAGAACAAACAACTGCCAACGGCTGAAATCATACTTCAATTACATCTCACAGAGAATCAGTTGGATGAAACAAGTGTTTATGTATTGAGAAATGCTATTTCCGCAATGGGCCATTACAAAGACCTTCACACAGCTCCCATGCGCGAAGAGCTAGAGAAGTTGAGGGCGGAGAATGAGAGGTTGAAGAGCACACCTGGTAACACTCAGGTGATATTGGCAGAGGGATATAATAGGCTTGATGCCGAAAACCAAAAGCTTAGGGAAGCTTTGGAGTTTCTGATAGAA
Source organism: Olivibacter sp. LS-1 (assembly GCF_008245145.1). GTDB lineage: Bacteria > Bacteroidota > Bacteroidia > Sphingobacteriales > Sphingobacteriaceae > Olivibacter > Olivibacter oleidegradans. The sequence continues at coordinate 3,081,043 of NZ_CP041643.1, forward strand.
AACAATATGTGTTCTATTAAAGGCGATGAGATAGCCAAAGAAGCACTGAAAGGAGGTCAAGGTGAATAGGGAAATAAAGTTCAAAGGAAAGACCGTCAGTGGCAAGTGGGTGTATGGGAACTACTCCCATATCAAAAAAGATTTCAGTACTGTTAAGTCTGGACATTATATTTCTAATTCGGTAGGCGCACCATTCGCATATTTGGTTCGTCCTGAAACAATCGGCCAATCAACTGGATTGAAGGATAAGACCGGGAAGGATATTTATGAGGGGGATAAAATTAGAAAGCCAGGTTCGGACAACATATACACCGTAGTGTTCTTTGATGGCGCATTTTACTTAAAGAACGGAGGGGTAAATCACAGACTTTCTTGGACAACCAACGATGGGGAGGTTGTAGGTAACATCCACGATAATCCTGAATTTTTGAAAGGAGGTTCTGATGAGTAATGTGTATGTGGTAACGGCTTACAGATACGGAACTCGGGAAGCTCATTCTTATACTGTTGGCGTTTTCCAAAAAAAGTCAAAGGCCATTAAAGCAGCTGACTATGAGACAAATGATAGAGGGGGTAAGTATGCATGTGCTGTTGAAGAATTACAGCTGGATCACTATTACGAGGATGTCTTTGATGACCCAAAGGAAATCTATAGAACCAAATCTATTTTCGAGGAATAACCATCGTACGAAAATAAAAGTAAAGGAGAACAAATAAAATGAATGATAACCAAACACTTGGAGAAAGGATAATACCTCTATTAATGGAGGGTAAAACTCAAAAGGAGATATCCATCATATTGAAGGAACAAGGCGTTAAGCCATACAGTCTCAGTTCCATCGAGAAAGAGCTTAAGATGATAAGGGAGTGGTATGACGCAAAGACAATGTTTCATCTGGGGGTTATTCTCGCCAGAGACGAGATTCGAAGGAAATAGGAAAGATATAGTCCCAATAATTGAAATTAAATAAGTGATATGTTAACGGTAAATAGTATTTCAGGAGGAGGAACGAGTGGATACATCTACGCAAATTACCCTGCAGATATAGATGTGTTCGCTCTGTGTTGTATTGAGGATCGAAATGCAGGGCGCGACCTGGATAAAAAGCTTGTCCAGATGGCAAATGACCGATTGCAAAAATACTGTTCTCATTGGCCTGAATTTGTAGCTACTTCTGAGGACCCAATAATATTGAAGACTATATTTGATTTAGAGCAGATGGTAGGAAGGGAAATTATATGGGTTCGCGGAATGGGATGGGAGACAATGCTAAGAATTAAGAGGGCAATACCGAACATGGATAAACGATTTTGCACGACAATAATGAAGATGCAGGCAATCTTCGAACTATTGTACATGCATTTCGAACTTCCCGTAAAAATGAGACTCGGGTATAGGTGGGACGAAATGGAGCGGGCAAACAGGTTGAGAGAGACATTTAAAATGTCTACGCATTGTGAAATTTATGATGATCCCGAAGAACTTAAAAATCCGGTTATGAGAAAAGCTCTAACAAAACACCCGAAGGGATTCTATTATATGCATCGGTGGAAAGATGTATTGTGGAGAATAGGAGAATTTCCATTGATCGAAGACAAGATAATTCATTACCACATTAAGGAGTATTGGAAAGACAAAGGCATACCCTTTCCTGTTGATAGCAACTGTCAGAACTGCTTTTGGAAAGACCCACAGCAATTGCGTAAAAACTTCGAAGCGAATCCTCCGATCATGTATTGGGCAGCCATTCAAGAAGAAGTAATGGGTAATACATTCAAGGAAGACAACTCCCTGCTTGAAATTAGGAATATGGGTATTCAATTGGATTTCTTTTTTGGCACCGGCAGCGGATGTAAAGCGGGTTTTTGCACAGATTAATATGAGAACATACCAGACATACGAACACCTTTGCACGGTCAATAAATATTTGATCGGGCAGATGGAGGAATGTACGCCCATGATCAGGATGTTGGAATCTCAGGGATTGGACGCGTCGTACTGGCGAAATAAGTTCACACGTATGCGAAGCCGACTGTATGAGAATCTATCGGACTTTGAAACTATCTATTCCATTCATGAAATGGAGAATAAAAAAATTTAAATCAACACTTATCTATAATGATAATACGAGATAAGATTTACTTTTGTGATGTGTATAAAATGACGGCATCTCACATTAGGTCATTTATTACGAAGAACATTGCCCTTATTCATGAAGTCGAGGTGAGATGCGACGGATTGATTAAGGGCTTTTTAGTACCTAAAATTGCATAGGATATGGCTACCCAGAAAAGAAACACGGTTGATTACTTCCCTCACCTAATAGGGACCGGTAAAAAGATGAATTTTATCGAGAATAGGCATGGAAACAACGGGTATGCCACCTGGTTCAAAATTTTGGAGAATTTAGCAATAACGAACAACCACTTTCTAGACCTTAACGATGAGCTGGAAGTATCATATCTTGCGACCAAATGTAAGGTACAAGAAAGCCAGCTTCTGGCCATAATTGAAGACCTTGTTAAGATACGTGTTTTTGACGAAAAGCTATGGAAAGTCAGGGTTATTTGGTGTCAGACCTTTGTGGACAATATACAGGATGCCTACAAGCGACGTGCAAGCAATTGCATGACATATGAGGAATTATGCAAGCATCTTGCTAACAATGGATATGATATTGCATGCAATATGCATACATCATGCATACATAATGATAACAACGAACCCCTTAACTCATACAAAAACCCGTATATTAAAGAAGAGTATATTAAAGAAGATAAAAGTAGAGGAGAAGGAGAGGAAAAAAAAGTAGACGATTCCGTCGTCCCCGATGAATCAAAATCAGATATTCCCAAGCCAAACGCATGGGGTACATACGAATCTCTTGATGATCTGAAAGAGGTCCTACAATCATCTAAAATCTGGAAGGATGAGCTTGGACAATCTCTTGGAATTTCAAATCCTGACGACGTCCCGAAATGGATTGATAAGTTCTTTGTCTTTGCCAAAGCTGCAGGAGCGGACCATAAAACCCAAAGGGATGCTAAATCTCATTGCCACAACTGGATCAGGAGGCAGATAGAGCTTGGTAAAACTGTAGACGAACCGGTTAAACGGAAAGCAGCCGAACAACCTGTTAGGCTTTCTGCGATCGCTAGGGCAAATCTCAGATTGGAAGAATTGAAAAAGCAGAATGGAGGTCATAATGGGCAGTAGAAAGAATCAACTTGATACGCTTGGCAAAGTACCTCCACAGGCATTAGACCTTGAAGAAGTCGTCCTCGGTGCTTTGATGATCGAACGGGATGCGTTTGACGTTGTAGCGGAAATACTTAGACCTGAGACGTTCTACAAAGAAGCCCACGTTAAGATTTATTCCGCTATTCAGGCGTTGATGATCAACTCTGAACCTATCGACATAATCACTGTCACGGCAGAACTTCGTGCTAGAGGTGACCTCGAATCTGTAGGAGGAGCTTACTACATAACCCATCTCACCGATAGGGTTGTTTCGGCTTCCAACATAGAGTTTCATGCCAGAATACTTCAAGAACAGTACATCAAGCGAGAACTGATCAGGACGTCTCAGGAATTGATATCACAATGCTACAGTCCGGAAAGCGATGTGTTCGAGATGTTGAGCAAAACCGAATACGAGAAAGACGAGATGCTCAACACGATAACCGTCCGAAAGGAGATTAGCAGCGCGGATCTATTCATGAAGAATGTGGAACGGCTGAAAAAGATCGGAGAGGCCAAGAACGGAATTACGGGCATTACAACGGGATTCGTCGATGTCGATCGGATAACGGGAGGTTGGCAGCCATCGGATCTTATCATCGTGGCCGGTCGTCCCGGAATGGGAAAAACATCATTCGTCCTGTCTTCCGCTATCAACGCGGGATTACGTAACAAGATACCCGGCGCTATCTTCTCTCTTGAGATGGCCGATATTCAGCTGATGGACAAGGTTACTTCGATCGTTAGTGAAGTTCCCTTGGAAAAGTTTAAGAAGGGCAATCTAGGAGACGTAGAGTGGATGCAGATTCATCGTGCAGCGATATCCATTCAGGAGGCGCCTATCGTCTTCGACGATACCCCGGCTATCTCTTTGATCGAATTCGCCGCCAAAGCAAGACGATTGAAGAGAAAGAACAATATCCAGTGGATCGTCATAGACTACCTTCAGCTGATGATCGGTAAAACCAACAAAGGAGGGAACCGCGAACAGGAGATAGGCAGTCTTTCACGGGGATTAAAAGCGATAGCAAAAGAACTTAATATCCCCATTATCGCACTGTCACAATTGAGCCGCGCAGTTGAATCACGTGCAGGTCACAACAAAAGACCCATGCTATCTGACCTCCGAGAATCAGGATCTATCGAACAGGATGCAGATGTCGTTTGCTTCCTTTACCGGCCAGAATACTATGGGATAACGGAGGATGAAGAGGGTAGACCGACTGCCGGGATGGCTGAGCTTATCATCGCGAAACATCGAAACGGAGCCACGGACGATGTCGCTTTAAGGTTTGTCGGTAAAACGACCGGATTCTATGACCTCGACTCTGGATTCAGCGACAACGTACAGGCATCGTTTGAAGACAACCCTTTCGATTCTCCGTTCAACGGTATCATGCCTAACGGACGGTTCGTTGATATGACTGATGACTCGGAACCATTCTGATTGATCATAAATCAATACTTATCAATTTAGATAAATACAGATAAGTTATAGCTTTGCACCATGACGGAAGCAATGCTACTCAAATTTGTGGTCAAAGAGCACCCTTACATCGATGTAGATCGATATAGGAAGCTGTTGTCGGCTTCCGAGGTGGACGAAAGAATAGTTCGGGAAATCTACGACCAGACGGTGGGTTGCTCCATAACCGGAAAAAAGAATCGCGACGAAATCATCTTCGTCGCATCGATCCTAAAGCTTTATTCCCCTCAATCACTGTTCATCGGTGATAAAACCAAAAATTCAATCTGCGACCTGATATATCGGGTCCTCGACCTAAGCTACAATCAGAAGGCATCTTACCGCATCAAAGTTGCAAAAGAACTGTTCGAAGTGGATAAGGTTTTCCGTTTCCAAGTTGATCAGATAGTGAGGAGGTATCGTGATGGAGAATAAAGGATTGACTACGAAGGAGACTCGCTTCATTGAAGAATATCTGAAAGACTTTAATGCTGCTCAGGCTGCAATTCGCGCGGGTTACTCAGCGAACTGCGCAAAACAGATCGGCTACGAAAACCTTACGAAACCTTACCTGAAAACCATCATAGACCGTCGATTGAAGGAATTGAGCCTTTCGGCCGAGGAAACCGCTAAGATGATGAGTGATATAGCCAGGTCATCGCTTAACGATTATCTGGTTATTCGGAAGGTAGAACGAAGGAAAAAGGTAAAGAAAAAGCTATCGGTCGTAATCACGGAAAAAAGGGAAGAGATGATGTTTGAAGAGGAATTCGCGGCACTAGCAGACCTCAATCCAAAAGAAGCTAAAGCCCATGAAGAGAATATGAAGCATATGCAGAGGGAGATACTAAGGCTTGAACTTGAATTGAAAAGAAACCCTAAGGCTTACCGAATAGAGTACGGTGATCCCGAACTCGTTGATGACGTTCAAATTGACTTGGTGAAGCTGGCTAAAGACAAGGAATTTGGTAAGATCAAGAGCTTGCAATGGAGCGAATTTGGGCCTAAGGTCGAATTGTATGCTGCTGATGCGATGCTAGATAAAATTGCACGCGTCCACGGAATGTACAAAGATAGCTTAGAGATTGATGATAAAAATAAAATCGATCCCGACAAGCTATCGGATGATGTGATAAAGGCTTTATTGGCCGCTAGAAAGCAAAATGGTTGATGAAAAATTACATGAGCTTCTATCACAGCTGGATGTAACGACTATCCAGGGCATATCCTTCAAGAGAGGGATTTTCGACTTTATAGTCGATACCCCGAAGGGAAGGCACGTAAAGCAGGAAGAAGCTTTACGGATTTTGACAGACGATGTAACCGAGGAGTTCCTGTATGGTGGTGCAGCAGGTGGTGCAAAATCTTGGACGGGATGCTGTTGGCTCATGTACATGTGCCTTAATTACCCGAATACAAGATGGTTTATCGGTCGAGAGGAGTTGAAGCGGATTACCGAATCAACCCTCATAACGTTCTTTAAAGTAGCGAATGAATACGGAATCCGTAACGGAATAGATTTCAAGTATAATGGTCAAAAGAACTTTATACGGTTTAAGAATGGAGCCAGAATTGACCTATTAGAGCTTAAGTTCCTTCCTCGAGATCCTGTCTATGAGAGATTTGGTTCAACGGAGTACACAGGTGGTTGGATAGAAGAAGGCGGAGAGATCGATTTCGGAGCCTATGACGTTCTTAAAACCCGTATAGGTAGGCAGTACAATGAAAAGTACGGATTGATAGGAAAGCTCTTTATCACCTGTAACCCTAAAAAGAACTGGATGTATACCACGTTCTATCTGCCTAACAAGAAGGGAACATTGCCGCCACATATGAAGTACCTAGCGGCTTTTGTTCAGGACAACCCTCACATCGATAAAGGATACCTTGAGAGGCTTAAAAGAACAAAAGACAAGGCTAAAAAAGAACGTCTCCTCAACGGTAACTGGGAGTACGATGATGATCCAACGTCGATGTGTACTTACGATAACATCATGGCCATGTTCACAAACAGCCATGTTAAGCCGATTGGAGAAAGGTTCATCATATGCGATGTTGCAAGGTTCGGTTCGGATAAAGCTAGAATAACCGTATGGGATGGATGGATCATGATCGAACAGCACTCGTTCGATATTTCAGCAACAACACAGATACAGGATTGTATCAATGCGATGCGAGCCAAATACGGTGTTCCTGCTCACAAGTGCTTAGCGGACGAAGACGGGGTAGGAGGCGGAGTTGTCGATAATTGCGGAATCATAGGATTCGTTAACGGCTCGTCCCCGATCATTTCGGAAGAGGCTTTGGAAAACGAGGAACGATTTGCAGACGGAAGGGCTAACCAGTTCGACCCGTTCAAAGAAAACTATCAAAACCTACAGACGCAATGCGCATATCTGGTTGCCCAGAATATCATCGCTAAGAACCAGATATGGCTTGCGTGTATCGAAAGCGAAGAGGATAAGCAAACTATTCAGGAAGAGTTCTCTTGGCTAAAAACGTTTAAGACTGACGATGAACGAAAGTTAAGAATTCTACCAAAAGCAGAGGTGAAAAAGAACATAGGGCGCTCTCCGGATTGGCGTGACGTCATAATAATGAGATATTACTTTGAGCTGGTAACTCCCATGGAAATAGACGACGATGTATTCGATGAATTCTACTAGCATTTTTATTTAACACTTACCAATCAAAAAACTAACAACATGGCAAAGAAAATTAACCAGGAAGTTGATGAGCAACAAAATGATCCTGCAGTCGATGTTAACCTGTTACCATTGGCAGTTGAGTCGATTGGTAGGTCTGTTGAACCGTGCTATCCAACGTCAGATCAGGAGTACGACGTTATGCAGCACAAAGTCTTCGATGAGTCTAAAAACGAACGTCCAAGAAAACGGGTTATCAAACCGGTTCTTAATGACAATGGTGAACAAGCTTTAACAGCTGACGGAAAGAAGCGATTCAAAATTGAATATATAGATGTTAACCGAATAGGGATACCACTTCAAAAGCTAATCGTAAAAAGACGCGTTGCCTTCATGAACGTTGGAAAAATACAGTTGGAGGCTGATCCTAAAAATGACAATGAGCAGAAGCTATACGACATTGTCAAGAAGATCAGAGATGACAACAAAATAGAGTTTGTCGAAAAAGAGGTAGCAAGGAGAATGCTGTGGGAACTACAGGTAGCTAAACTCTGGTATACGGCACCGGCAGAAGAAGGGTATTGGGGCGACCTCGCTATTTCACGTTTCCGAGTTCGCTGCAAAATACTCTCACCCAGTAAAGGTGACACACTGCTTCCTGTATTCGATAGCTACGGGGACATGATTTACTTCGGAAGGCTGTATAAGGTGCGTCGGAATATTAACGACGTTGTTTCCCTTAGGGGTTACTCAGATATAGACGAGGAGAGGTTCGACATCTATTCAAAAACTCACATATACAAGTTCAGGCGATCGGTGGAGGGTGATAATATTGTTTCAACTGTAGGAAATAACGGTTGGATTCTGGAAAGTGCCAAACCACATTCCTATGGAAAGATTCCCGTTATCTACTATTCTAAGCCAGCTCCTCCGTGGGCAGATGTGCAGACCCAAATCGCACGGCTCGAAACCGTTATTTCAAACTTTGCAGATACCAACGATTATCATGCTTCTCCTATCCTTGTAATGACCGGGGAAGTAGGAGCTAAGACGTTGGAGAAGGGGGAGCAAGGGCGAAAAATTCAGATAACAGGTAAGGGGGGAGATGCGAAATACGTAACGTGGGAACATGCTCCCGAATCCGTGAAACTTGAAATAGATACCTTGGTTGATTTCATATACACCTGCACCCAAACTCCTAACATATCATTCAAAGAGATGGCGAACCTTGGGGCAAAAAGTGGTGTAGCATTCGATAGAATATTTATCGACGCCCATCTTGCAGCACGGGACGAAATTGACGGCGAGTATGGAATGTGTACCCAACGAGACATAAATCTCCTAAAATCAATCGGTGGGGTAATCAACACTAGCCTTAAAGATGCTGTAAAAACTCTAGAGATTGGTTTTGATATTCCATTGTACCGCATCAACGATGATAGCGAAACGATTGCAACGTTGATGAAAGCAAACGGAAATAAACCGATTCTATCACAGCAAACTTCTGTTGAATACTCTCCTTACACGAAGAATGCTGCTGATGAACTTAAACTGATTGAGGGAGAAGCTAAGAAGGCGGCCGAGATGGCTGCTGCCAACGTACCATCCAATGGAACCGAAGAATAAATACCAACTGGACGGGAAGCGGTACTATCCAAATAACCACCACCACACAGTTATAGCAGTCCTTACTGGATTGGATATAGTGGATATTATAGATGCCTCCCCACTCAACGACCATTGGGGAGGCCAAACATTTGTTAAGACCTTCAACAAACTAGGATTCAACACAAATCACCGTTTCATTAAGTTCGACAGGGATACTATTTACCCTTGTCTAATGCGAACAAAAAGAACGGACATCAAAGAGCCATACTGGTATTGTTTCCCCTATTATGATGGTTGGGTATACTTCGAGGGATATTGTTACGGCTTCGAGTACTTCTTTGCTATGTATAACAATTTAAGGATAACATCGATGTTGCAGGTGTGGATATGATAGGTCTCTTCGACTTATACTAATACTAATGCCAAGATTCTTTTTGTAATCAGCCTATTACACAATATATAGCTTATCTCAAATTATCATTATAGATAACTTTGCTACATCACAAAAAGCACCGAGGTGCGCACGGTGGGGCTGCAATCCCATTGGACACAACTCAAACATTATTCTTATGCTAAAAGCAACAATCATCAAGAAAATCAAAGAAAAGTGTAAATCCGAAGGGATTAACCTTTCAAATGTCAGGATCAACGGATTGGCGGACAAGATAGACGCTCGCGTGGATAACGAGGACGACATAGACGGTGAGATTGACAACCTGGACGCTGTAATTTCCTTTAGGGAACTGGCTGCGTTGGACGATGCCAAACGAAATGCGGACAAGTTGGCTGCCGAGAAAAAAGATAGAGAGTCGAAAGATAACGGCAACGATGCTGACGAGGACGACGACAAACCATCGGACAAAGATAAGACTAAGCCGAAAGCTGATGAGGATATGCCCTCTTGGGCGAAAAGCCTTATAGAAAGCAACAATGCTTTGAAGGCCGAATTGACCACCCTCAAAGCCGGAGGACTGGCCCAAACCCGTAGACAGCAACTTGAGGGCAAATTGAAGGACGCGCCGGAGAAATTTAAAGCACGTATTCTTCGCGACTTCGACAGATTGAAAATCGACAGCGATGAAGATTTTACCAATTATCTAGCCGATATCGAACAAGACGTTGCCGATGAGATTCAGGCGCAGGCTGACGCAGGTCTAGGTGATCAGCCGGTGAGTGGCATTGGAACAGTGAAAAAACTAAAGGATGACGAGGTGTCATCCGAAATGAAAGAATTATTGGCAGAGCGTAAACAGGCTACAGAAGCCACTAAGACGACTGCTTAAAAGCAAAATCACTATGGGATTACAGGGTATCAAAAGAACAGGATCGCAAGGCTTTAACAAGCTTGTGTTCGAAAATGTCGTAGACACTCTTCCAGGCGGTCTGATTCTCGACGTACAGAAGTCAGACTATCCTGATGGTTTCGTACCGGAAGGTAGCATGGTAGGTATCGACTCGACCACAGGGCTTGGTAAAGTTCTAACTGCGGTAGACGGTTCAGTAAAGCCTTTGGGCCTTACGCACCGTGCATCTGAGGTTTCAGATGGAGGCAACACGTTTGCCAATGGTGTTGTGCTAAGTGGTACGGCTCGTATCAAAGCTCTCCCTCAAGCTCTTCAAGACATAATCGAAGATATTAAGGAGGCTCTTCCTCGCATCACCTTTGTTTAATTAACCGATTTTTTAACGCGCTCAATCAAATAAAATGATAAATGTACAAGAGTTAGTACCTGAATTTAGACGAGCTGACGCACAGGCTTTTATTGAGACGTATCCGTTCGAGACGTTGCAGTATCAGACTGCCTTTCCTCTCGTATATAGTCCTACTTTACGATGGTCAGGTATTGAAGCTGAATTTGGGGCTAAAGTAATGGCCGCTGTTGTTGATTTCAACAGTAGAGCACCTCGCTTCGGAAGGCCTCTTCCTTCCAAAATTGAGGGAGACATGCCTAAGTTGGAGATAGCTCGTGATAAAGTTGAGACAGACTTTAACACTCTCCGTGAGTTGGAAAACGCCGTGCGTTTATTGCCGGCAGGACCTACAAGAAGAGAGGCGTTCCGTCGTGTCCTTGAATGGAGATACGAGGATCAGGTGTTTGTTCGAAACGGTATCGAAGCTAGAAATGAATGGTTGGCAAAGAGAATTGCATCGACAGGAGGTTACAGCCTAACTCAGGTAAACAATGAGCAGGGTATAAAAACCAAAGTAGATGTGGATTTTGCTATTCCAACCGCCAACAAAGTGAATGCAGCCACTGACTGGAGCAATCCAAATGCGGATATCATCGGCGATATCCGTAAGATCAAAAACATGGCCAAGGCGGCAGGAAAACCGATCCCACGATTCATGTGGTGCGAAGAGGATACTGTAGACATCGTCTCTCAGAATGCGGGTGTACAGAAGTTTGTAGCAACCTATGTCGCAAATGCTTTGGGATTACAACAAGAACCTGGTTTGGAAGAGATTAACCGGGCGCTTCGCGCAAAAGGTTTACCGATCTTTAAAATTTGGCAATCCGTCATGGTTCAAGAGAACAAAGACGGTACTCAAACCGCTGTGACAGGTTGGGAGCCTGGCGTAGTCACCTTTAGCGTGAACGAACAACTGGGTTCTACCCAGCACACTACGTCCGCTGATGAATATGTCAATGCCGGCGTAGCTACAAAGACCAAATCTGGTATAGTGCTGATCAAGGTTTGGGGAGTAGAAGATCCTATCACTGTCGTGACTAAAGGTACAGCTTACTGTACTCCGGTTCTAAACAACAGTAAGAATCTCTATTTACTGAAAACCAAACTTAATCCAGCAACCTAGTTAGTATTCGGACATGATAAACAGAAAAGCCCTGCAAGCAAAAATCGGCATTCCTGTTCCGCAAGATACCATTGATTTGAATCTTGTCGAACAGAAGTTAAACCCTGAAAGCGAGTTTGATCCGGAAAACAAGGAAAATGTCAAAGGGATTGATCTCGCGCTTGCGGGGGTTATCTGGTTCATTCTTTTATCTCCGAAGTCAGTTAGGGAATTGGATTATCAGCTGACGCAGCAAGATGCCGATGATCTATTGAATATACGAAAAGCACTCAGGAAAAAACATGGCCTAGAAGACGATATGTACGATGGGCCTGTTATCACTGACCTATCCGACACGTGGTAAATCGTTCATTGAAATGTTTGTAGAACAATATCCTGACACACTAACCTTTAACGGTCCTGAGGGAGAGAGTTATGTGAAGTGCCGTTTTAGGCCGGCAAAGGGAACCCGATACGCAAAGAAACAGGACGGATCAGAAGTTCTTTTCCGTTTTGATATCGCATTTCCTATTGGTACAGAACCAATACTAACGGGAACAATAGTGTCGGCATTCGATAAATCGGGAGCGGTAATAGTTTACGAACAGGAGTTGTTGGATTTCCACATCGGGCAGCTTCATTGTTTAGGAGGGATGTAATATGTTCAGTTTGGTCCCACAGTTCTCAGCACAGCAATTGGATGCGCAGATCAAAAAGGATCTCGATGAGCTGATATTACAGGCTTTTATCAAGGTTTCTGAAAGAGCCATTCAAATTGCGAGGGAAAGAGCTGCAGCGGAAAAAGTGTACGATAACCATACAGGCAATCTGGAAAGTTCAACAGGCTTCATCGTAATTCGGGACGGTCGAGTTGAATATCGGGATTTCAAACTTGCGGATATCGGGACGGATAAATCAACAGGACTCCAAACCGGACTTAATACAGCGCTATCAGTTCTGAGAGAATCGAAAGGATGGGCAGTGATTTTGGTTGCCGGGATGGAGTACGCCAGCTGGGTCGAAGGAAAAGGATTCGATGTATTGTCAGGAGCGATGAGAAACTACGAACAGTACTTTGAACAGGCTCTTAATGAAATCTTTGTAGACTGATGGATAAGACGATAAAGACAGCATTTGACGGAATAAACGAAATCTATCAGGTATTCATTGCTGGGAATTTTGCAGCTAATAATGGTTTGACGGGTCAGGTCAGTAAGCAAAGTCGAATGCTCAACAGTAAAATGGAGGATGTTGTCATCAGCTGCCTTGTATTAAGTGCAGAGCAGATTCAGGACGGCATTTTTAACGTAAACATTCACGTTCCGAATCTTGAGAATCTTCCGTCCGGCATACCAAATGCAGTTGACAACACTCAGCCAAATTACGATCGACTTAACGAACTCGGGAGAGCCGCAATTGAACTGCTTGATGATAGTTGGCTATACAACAGCCATTTCTATCTAGAGCGAGCAGGTGAGATTATTCCGGAAAGTAAGGGCCATTTCTTCAATATCAGGATCAGGTACCATGCATTACGTCAGGATAGGAACAATTAACAAAATAATTAATCGCCTAATAAGGCACAAACTAAAATATTATGGCAGCTGTAACAGGGATAGAATCGATGGAGTTTGCTTTAATGGCCGCAAATGGCGCCATGCCAACCACAGGTTGGGTTAAGGTAGATGACATCGAAATGGGTTCCGTGAACCTCAATATACCTCCACTTGAAAAAGTGCGTGTACGCGTCGAAGACAAAGCCGGTGTACGATGGGTATTACCGGGTGAAACTGATCCTCCAACAGTGGTAGGAAACTCTCTGAATCTCAAGGTAGATAACGCAAATCTATTGTTCAAAGGCGAAATAACTACGGGTGAAACCGAGTTTAAAGCCTCTGCAAGCGACGAAGCTATTTATTACCTTGCATTCCGATTAACCTCTAAACCATTTGAAGGACAGAAATTCGTTTTCGAAGCTCCTGCATTGGCGATGAGCGCCGGTTTTACCAATCCATTGACAAAAACAGGCTTCTTGGCTCTGAATTTCTCAGGCGATGTAACCACTCCTTCCGATGCAAGCGGAAACGCTGTATCTCCATGGGGTTACAAATTCGTTGCGGCCAATCCGGCCACTTAAAAAACTGAACCGAAAGCCGAAGGTAAGGCGGTGAGTAGGTTCTTAATCCTTACCATTTATGAAAGAAGATAAAGAATTCCAAGGGGAAGACGCTACTCCCCGTCAAATAGCCGAGGCAATTACCGATCGTCCTACCGAGCTAAAGAAAATCAGAATAAAATACACCACATGGTGGAAAAAGGTGCTCGCCTTTCTCTGCATATTGCCGAGGACTCGGATGCTTACGATAAAAGCCCCATGTGCAGCGACTATGTATGATATCGTTGCAATCTATGACGAGCTTAAAATCACCAAAGATGTTGTCGAAGACATTGATGGTCTGTTATACGGTATCGTAAAAGAAAATCTGCCGTCAATCATAGAGTCCATCGCGATAGCTGTCCACAATAAGGAAGGTAAACCACCTAAATGGTTATTGGATGCGCTATGGTATCAGTTTGAGCAATACGAGCTTGCAACAGCATGTAAGATAGTCTACCGGGGGTTAGACTTCGACTCTTTTTTCGGTATTATGACATTCGTACGGAACATAAAGATGCTGGACATTATAGGGACTCAAGCCCGTGGTCAAGGACAAGGAACGTAATCAAATATTACGGTTTATCATGGCATGAAGCCATGTATGGCGTCAGCTTCCTCAATTTATTGATGATGAACGCTACCATTCCACCGGAAGAAAAGAGCACGGACTCCTCCGGAAGCAACGAATCAAACAAAAGTTATTCACCAAACGCCACTATGTCCTTATGGGAAATAGGGCAACGGGTATCTCAAGGGCTAGGGGTATAGGACATGACTAACCTTTTCATAAACATATACGATGATGTTTCCGAAGCGCGAGCCGAAGAACTACAGGATTGTTTAAACCTAAACATAGGTACGTTCGATAGGGTGTTTGCAATAAACAACACAGGGAAGAACGTAACTGGTGTAGAAAACATAATGACCGACCGTCGACCTACATTCAGGGATTATTTTTCATATATCAACGAACTTACCGATGATGAAGATATCAACGTGGTAGCCAATTCGGATATCTATTTCGATGATAAGTCTATTAGTCTGCTGGGAAAGGTTCAAAAGAATCAATGTTTTGCGCTAAGCAGGTATAATGATGATGCACTGTTCATGCGATGCGATAGCCAGGACGCATGGGTTTTCAAAGGATGGGTGAAACACGTCGCTAATTGCAACTTCTATTTGGGTCTACCGGGTAGCGACAATTCTATCGCACATAGATTGTCGGTATCTGGTTACCGTGTACTAAACCCTTGTTTCAGTATTAAGACACAACATTTTCATGATAGCAACGTCAGGAATTATTATTCGTATGATCAGACCCCAACGCCATATAAAAATGTTTACCCGTCCGATCTTGATGGCTGCAGGCTATATTATGCCACTTCAATAAATCCTTATGACAGGCTAAAGGAGCAAATTGAAGCAATTAAAACATGGACTAAAGGGATTGTAATAAGCTTCAATACGGCCAAAGAGATAAGAGATTTGGCACACATAGAAGGTGTAACCTTCGTAGAGCTTGATGTCGAGGATATTGCAAAAGAAAAATATCCACGCGTTGCAGCAATTACCAGGTGGGCCAAGTATCTTGATTTCGATCGTTTTGTTCTCATTAATTCGGATATAGCCATTGAAGACATAAATTGTTTCTCAAAATCACTTTTGTCTGATAGGTTCGTCATGGGGGTACGACACGACAACGGATCAAATCCTTTCCCACACGGTTACGATGTATTTGCATTCACTAAGAATCATATAGATAGAATAACGGACACGGGGTACGCTTTAGGACTTCCTTGGTGGGATTTCTACGTGCCTATGATGATGCTAAAGTCAGGATATGATATTGATGTAATCAGGGAAGCACCGGTATTTACCCATAAATGGCATGAAACGAGATACGACTACTCCAAGTGGAACGAGATGGGTGAATACTTCCGAAGGTGTGCGGCCTTTATCGATCATATTGGCTCATATGCGTCCATTCCTGAGATGTGTACCGCAACAAAGAAATTCATTGATCAGAATTTAAGAACAATAGCATGAAGGTATATACCTATTACCACGAAATATTCGACTCGCTGCATGGAAACAGCGATCAAAAGCAGCTTATTGAGGTTTGGAAGGAAAATTGGCGGCGCAACGGATGGGAACCGGTTGTTATCGGTTTGAGTCAGGCGAAAGAGAATCCAAAGTACGAATCCTATTTGAAGTGTTTCAGTAAGCTTCCGACTAAAAACAATAAGGAGTACGAATTGGCATGTCTACTCCGATGGGTAGCAATGGAGCATATCGGAGAGGGTTTTATGTCAGATTATGACGTAATGAGTTACGGTTTTAATGGACATAAGGAAGGAGACCTTACTTTTTACTCCAAAAATATGGTCCCCTGCTTTGCTTACGGAACAAAGCAAGGATGGTCACGCCTGTTAGAGCTGTTCATGTCATACGAACCTAAAGGGAAAGACCATGTCAGCGATCAAACGATTCTAGTTGAATACTTCGATTCTTTTAAGTTCAGAAAGCAATACATGTGCACCGAATATAATGAAGAGGGCAATTGGTATGATTACCCCTTGGTTCATTTCCCGTATTCTAGGACCGACTTTTATGGTCTTTCGCCCAGATGGAAGTTTGTAGGGGAGTTCAATAAGATTATTTACAGCTTAAAACAGATTTAGAATGAAGATCGCAATCTGCATAACAACGCGAAACCGACCCGACGCATTTCGAAAATGTATCATGGCCATGCTTAAATATTGGCCAGTGCATATCGAAGATAAAGACACTGAATGTAGGCTGTTTATCGTCGATGATGCCAGCTACGATGATTACTATCTTGAGGGCATAATGTTCCCTCATGGCACAATAGGCTTTAAGTTCCCGGAACGGGTAGGGATTCCACGAGCTAAGAACAAATGTTTCGAATTAGCTTACCATTGGGGCGCCGATCACTTGTTCCTGTTCGATGATGACTGCTTTCCCAAAGCGGATAATTGGCATAAACCTTACATAGATTCAGGTATGAATCATTTGTGCTTCACTTTTACAGAAGGTTGGGACGGTACCGAAGGTTGGGGCAGTCCAGTGCAACAAGGATCATTTATGATTCATCAAAAAGGATGTGGATGCATGATGTATTTCACTCGTAAATGCTTGGACGTGGTGGGTGGATTTGATACTACATTTGGTTTGGGCAAATACGAGCACGTCGACTTATCTCGGAGAATCCATAATTCGGGGCTTACACCGTACAGGTTTATAGATGTTGTTGGAAGTGATAAGTTGTTCCACTCCATGGATCAAGCTAGGGAAGTGATCAGGACCTTTAATGAGGTCGAACGCAGAATGCTATTGAACGCCGGCGAAGATTATTATTGGAAAAACGAAAATAGCTGCGAGTATAAGCCGTTTTTATGAGTAAATGGGGAAACGCACTGGTAAAGGACATAAAGTCCCGTGGATGGGTTGAAATTGAAGGAGTTTACTATCGTCCCGACTCTAAAGAAGCACTGTCTTATAATCCTCCCAAAAAGAAGAAGTCTAAAATAATACGAACGGGAAGGACTGATGATACCAGGAACATCCGAAACAAAGAGAAGCATGCAGATCCTTTTGTTCAACTGGTCAAACAGGAGCTAGGATTGGATGTCTGGCCTGAGTTCTACTTCTCGGTAGAACGCCAGTACCGAATCGACTACGCGATACCGACTCACAAAATAGCAATAGAGGTTGATGGAGGAATATGGATGAAGGGGAATAGCGGCCATAGTTCTGGTACTGGAATTAAGCGAGATATGGAGAAGAGTAACTTGTTGCAAGCAATGGGATGGTGGCTAATTAGGATTGAACCTTCAAGTTTAATATCGACTGACTCTATCAATCATTTGAAACGTATTATGAACTTCCCGTATTAACATCTTGACTTAATTGATCAATACTGTAGTCTGGGAAGTATTCCCTCTGCTTTCTTTTGAAGAAATGAAACACAGTCTCAGGCCTTTCAGACTCATCTAGTGTTCGGACACATTCACTTATTAACTGCAATGGCACTTTCAATTTATAAATATAGAAGTATCTGATCTTTTCCTCGAAGAGTGTCCTAGTATCGGGAGCTCTAAGATTTTTAATTGCTGTTTCAAGTAACACGAACGTTGCGATTATAGAACTTAGTTCTGCCATGTGAGATATGTCCTTGAACTGTTTAGGTGTCCGCTTGTACGTATTGTAGATTGCTTTCAAAGCTCTATCTCCAACTTCAATTACGACCTTAGATGTCTCCTTTCGGGTGAAAGCATCAGTAACTTGCACTACCCTGAATTCTATACTATTATATTCCTTGTTAAGTTGGTTATATAATAGGGTTACCATGTCAAAGTCATTCTTTCTGCGCTGTTCATTATTTGATTCTATTTGCTTAGTAAGTGCTAAGTAGAGCAAATAAGCGCTTCCAACGGTTAGAATTGGACTTGTCAAACCGCTAATAGTCGTTGCAATATTTGAGGTGTTTTTGGAAGTAAAATCGAAAATACCAACTATTGAGGGGGACAATACGATTAAAATGAAAATAATGTTGATTATGATCAAAATAACAATACCGACTATTATCCATTGTAAACTTCTACGGCTCATAGAATAAGTTAGGTTTTCATGTTGTAAATCTCGGAAATTTATTTCTATAAAAAAAGCCCAGACATCGGGCGATGCTGGGCTTCTGTCAACCAATTAAACCTAAATTATGAAATAAACCTATAGATGGGGCACGTCAATATTCCGTCAATGTAGGCGTTTCAACCTTCACAGCTACAAAGTAGGGTCTGCTATTTTACACGCGGAATTTCTTCTTTACATTAGGGGCCTTTCACCCCTTCGATGTCTTTCCATTGCCATGCCGGACTTTACGTTGTGACAACTCCTAAATTCACAACCTGGGCTTCCTAAACTTATACCTAAGCTTCCAGCATCTCCCTCGGTATTTCTTGTAATGGGGTATTCTGCTACTAATCTATTGCTTTCCTATCTTGATTCGACTGTCCCTGCCTTTTTATAACTCCTCAAACAGTGTTGGAGTAACCAGCGTATTCTGGACGGCCTTAGCCTCATGTTTTATGCCCTCCCTCAAGATCATACTTACAATAAATCAAATACCCCTCTCTCAAATGGTTGTACACTGCACGGGATTTGAACCCGTAATCTCCGCCTTGAAAGGGCGACGACTTAACCAATTTGTCCAGCAGTGCCTTAAAAATTAGGGGTGTTTCACAACAGCCCTAATCAACAAACGTATTATAACTACCTAAACAAACTCGTGGAGCGAGTTGGATTCGAACCAACGTTTCAGACCTTTAGTTGTCATTTATGACCTTACTATGCCTGCGTCCTCACCTCTAGACGATCTCCCCGCCTGCTTTCACTTTTGACCCAAAGGAAAGTTTGCACACACATAACGAAGGGAATGCTGACCAACCTTTAACGTGTTTTACAATATCAATTCATTTACACGCTCTTTACGCTTTATTGAAAGGTCATTACCTAAAGAGTAACCGCCGACCTCGTGGAGAGTTGAGGAATTGAACCTCGTGCCTTCTGTCGAATTATCTGTCTAACAGCGTCGCTGATCACGGACAGTTTTGCAAACGCTCTACCGTTGAGCTATATCCCCATTATATCTGGTTGGGCACTAATTAGAAGAGATCATTATGATTCCAAACTAACTGTGATCCAACCCTCTTTCACATGTCAATGAACTATCGTGATGCAATAATAGTAACTTATCTTAACTTATCAAAATAAATAATAAAATATTTTGTAATAGGCTGTATTACAAAATGATGGATTCGCAGCGAAAGATGCCTTATATCGACTTTTGTTGCATGGCCGATATCAAGTATAAAGTACAGTTAGATGATGCAGAAGCATATAGAAGGCTCGAGCGTTTTCATAAAATATCGGCCGAAGGTTCTAGGGAATTCGCCAAGATGTTTGAGAACATCACGAAGAATTCAAAAGTCGAATCAGGCTTAAACGAACTGGCTAAAGCAGCGAAAAGGGCTACATCCGGAGTAGACGATCTAAATAAAACACGTCTTCAATCTGCTAATATCGAAAAGCAGCAGCGTCAGGCCAGACTAAAGGAAATAGAGGATCTTGCCAATCTCCGTAGGCAGATAATGTTGCAAAAGGAAGAACAGGCAAGATTGTCAACTGAAGTCGCCAAAAGCCATCTCCAATCACAAAGGTACAAAGAGGCTATAAATGAGCTTAAGGTAGCCGAACAGCAACTTAATTCCGAGCTAAAGAAGGGTGCCATTACCGCCCAGGAATATGCATTGGCACAGAGGAAGATTGAAGATGCTCATAAGAATGCTGTTGCCGCCCAAAAAGAGGCCGATCGACAAGCTAGGGAGCATGTAAAGCTACTTAACGAACAGTTACGGCTACAGAGACAACAGGAGGCGCAGACGGAACGTAACAGGAGAAAGTTACAGCAGCAAAGCGGGGAGTATTATCAGCTTAATCAGGCCTTGAATGCTATTCGAAGAAGAAGCAAAGATGTGCTGGCCGAGATGTTCAATCTGGAACGTCAGGGTCTTAAGAACTCTGCGGCTTATAAAATGCTTGAGCAGCGATCAAAGGGGATGGTTGCTCAAACGCAATTCCTTGATAGAGCCATCAAGAAAATCGACGCTACGCTTGGTCTCCACCAACGTAATGTAGGTAACTATGCTAGTGCCCTTGATGCATTATCTCCAACTTTTGCGCGGATAAACAGTCAGTTGGCTTTAATGGGAGTCAACCTGATGGAGATATCAGGACAGAGCAACGGTTTTACTCAGTTAGGCGCAACATTAGCTACTGTCGGTAGGAATATTTTAACATTCCTTCTTTCTCCGATCGGTTTAACCATAACTGCATTGGCTTCATTCTTTGCTTTGATCAAGGGTAACGCCCGAACAGTAGTTCAGTTTAATTCGGGTTTGCTTAATGTGGGTAAAACAACAGGTCTTGCATCTGACCAGTTAACAAAGCTGGGAGATTCGCTTATAGAAATGAGCCGAAAGCTTCAAGTCGTATCCGTTGATAAGTTGCTTGAGTATGCTACTGTTGCGGGGCAACTAGGGGTTAAAGGAACGCAGAACATATTGCGCTTTTCTGAGGCTTTGGCGAAGCTGGAAACCGCATCCAATATTCAGGGAGAAGAAGGCGGGTCAGAAATTGCCCGATTGCTGACACTGGTAGATGGAGGTGTTCAAAATGTAGCTGATTTTGGCGATGAGATAGTAAACTTAGGTAACAATTTTGCCGCTACGGAGAAGGAGATATTATCAAACGCTACCCAGATTGCCCAGAATACAGGGTTGTATAAAATAGGAAGGCGTGAAGCCCTGGCATACGCTACTGCAACCAAAGCCGTAGGCGTGGAAGCGGAACTTGTGGGTTCTGCATTCGGTAGGGTACTGGGCAATTTTGAGAAAACCATAAGAACAGGCAGGGGTCTCAATGTATTGTTGCAGGTTACAGGAAAGAGTGCTGAGGAAATTAAAAAGCAATTCAGAGAAAATGCCTCGGGTGTTTTTAATGATTTTATAAAAGGCCTAAACAATATAAATCGGGCTGGGGGAAGTGTTAATGAAGTACTGGAACGGCTGGGTATTAATCAGATCAGAGACCAACGGGTTGTCAATTCTCTGGCAACGAATGGCTACGACGTTTTAACCGATGCTCTGGAAAAGGCCGCCGATGCAGCCGGTTCCATGGACAGAGAATTTGAAACGGCATCCCAAAAGCTTGAAAAGCAGTGGGCACGTATAGGAATTGCATGGGATAACCTGGTTCTTTCCATTGAAAATGGAGAAGGGATTATTGGTAGGGCGTTCGTTCGTATTGCCGATGGTGCCGCCACAGTTCTGGAAATGTTTACGAAAATCGTGACGTCTACCGGCTGGGATGAATTCGAAGCAAGATTGACCAGCAATAAAACGGCTGATCTTATCCGCGAGATAACAATTGCAGCTAATGAAGCGGAAACCGCCTTGTCCATGGGCAATGCATTGGACATTCAAAAGGCTAACGGCAAGCAGATAGAGGAAGTGTATCAGAGCTTATCTTCTGCTTATTCTGAGGTTAAGAAACAGTATGACATTTATGCCAATTCCGTTAAAGACGGAGTGCTGACAGAGAAGGGGCGTAGGAACCTTCAACAGTATAGTGATCTTGTTAGTCAGCTGGGTGCCAAAATGAGTCAGGTGGGTATGTTCCGAGTGCCTCAGAACGGTGCAGTTACACCTGTAAATCCACTGTCTGAGGAAGAAGATGCTAAAGCCAAGAGAGCAAGGGAAGCTGCAGCTCGTCGTGCGGCCGAAGCTTTGAAAAGGCAACGAGATTTACAGGCTAAAATAGATGAGATCAATAAAAAGGCTCAACGTCAACAACTGAGCCATGATGAGGAGGAAATACAGGCCGTAAAGGATAAATATGCTGAAATACAAAGGGTGGTGGATGGTTTCTATAAAGATTCCCGAAACAAAGGTTTAAAGGTAGACACAAGCGGTTTGTCGGTTTCTCAACAATTGGAAATAGACGAACTTGTGGCTAAGCAACAACTCGAAATAGAGAAGCAGACGATCGAGCAAAAGAAAGTTCTGTTCGAACAGTACGAAGAATATAAAAAGCAGGTGGGTAAAGAGAAAGCAAACGAAGCCTTTAGAGAAGACATTCAAGGGTTTGAGAGTTATCTTGACTACTTACGTTCTTTAATGCCGGCGAATTCTGATACCAGCGTGAAAGCTAATAAAACACGTGATTATCTGAATAGAACAGCTATCCCTTCGGCTCAAAAAGAGATGCAGAAACGGGATGCTGAGCTATATCGTCGTTCCTTGCAGGAAGCTCAGACATATGCAGACAGGATCAGATCTGTTCAACAGCGTCTTGAAGATGACATCACCAGACTAAAGGGAAAGGCTTCTGAGGACCAGTTAAATGCTTTGAGGCGAAACGCCAAGGAAGAAATAAGCGAAATAACCGCATCAGCTATAAAGCAGGAACATCAATGGGATGAAACCTTTAACGTGATGTCCACTTTAAGTAGAAAGGCAGCTCAGGAATGGTTGAAAAATGCAGAACGGAGACTTGATTACGAACGGCGTACCGGAAATCTTACAGTTAAGGAATATCAGGAACTATCCAAACAAATAAATGCTGCTCTTGACGATATAAATTACAGAGACCCATTTGCTGGTACCGTAGACAAAATAAAGGACTATCGAAATGCTGTATTGAAATACGGTAAGGACAGCAAAGAAGCTCAGGCAGAATTGACCAAGTTGGCCGGTATATCCTCCGAAGCATTTGCCGGTGTTGCAAATATTGTGGGAACCGTTGCTGATAGCTTTGATAAGTTGGGCATAGGGAATGAAGAATTGCAGGAAACTCTGGGCAAGATAGGAGAGGTTGCCGGTGGATTAAGCGAACTCGCACAAGGTATCGCTAGTAAAAACCCTGTTTCAATCATAACAGGTGCCGTAAAGACATTAACCAGTGTCTTGGACCTGTTCAATAGGCGGGATAAGAACTTGCAAAAACAGATCGAAGGGTATCAAAAGGCCTTACGTTCCCTTGAGCAGCAATATAATCAGCTTCAACGGTCAATCGAAAACAGCGTCGGATCATCTTACTATGACGATAGTGCGGCCGCTGTGAAAAATTTACAGGAACAGGTTAAGAACCTGACAGCCGCGAGAGATGCCGAAAGCAAGAAGAAAAAGGCTGATAAGGACGCTATCGACGCATACAACGATCAGATAATCGCAGCTAACAACGCTATTCAGGACCTGCAAAAAACGGTAAGCGAGCAACTGTTGCAAACTAATTTCAAGCAGCTATCAGACAATCTTGCCAATGCATTATTGACAGCGTTTGAAGCCGGGGAAAACGGAATAGAAGCGTTGAACGACACCTTTGATCAGTTTATTAAGAATGCATTAGCAAATAGTTTAAAGCTAAAGCTCATCGAGCCTCTCATGAAGAAGATGACGGATGATCTTACCAAATATATGTTAGGCAATGACAATTCTCTTGTAGGCTACGATTTTACTTCTTGGAGAAAGCAATTGGAAGACGCCGGTAAGGATTTCAATGAAGCATTGGATGAAGCTTATAAAGGACTCGGACTGTCTAAAAACTCGCAGGAAAGTGATAAAGGTATTACGGGGCAGATCAGTAGATCGATAACGGAAGATACTGCCAACAAGTGGATGGGAGTGCAATTAAATATTTACTCCATCACTAAAAACCTGTACAGTGAAGCTCAGTTGCAATCTAAAATTCAGGAAAACTGCTTGAATATGGCAACTAAGAGCCTGACTACAGCATTAAACATCGAAAGGAACACCGCCGCTACTGTGGATAGACTCGATACAGCAGTTGGGTATTTAATTACGATTGCTAACAATACTAACACTAAGTCTAGTAAAGGCTTACGAGATATGGGGGTAGCATGACAGGATTTTGTAGGATAAACGATAAAGATGCTTTCGAAACTTTCGGGATTGCTTTTGAGCGCGGTACGTTCGATGAACTGTTTTCCCTTCCTGTGCCTAAAGAGCGGGTTGTAAATGACTGGCCTGACGAAGACGGGTTGGATGTGGATGATGTTTCCCCGATTAGGCTACAGCCTAGAACACTGAATCCGCCAATGCTGATCGTTGCTGAAGGCGGTGATGATGCCCATAACAAGTATAACCTTTTCCGGGAAGAACTATACAAAAGCGTTTACATGGATTTCGAATTCCCAACAGTAGACGTAAGATTCAAGCTTCGGTTTACCGGTGGGGGAGCTGTAACAACAATCGGAAACTTTTTCAGGAGCGGCATGGCGGGCATGAGGTTCAATGTAACCTTTACAGATGATTTTCCGCGAATAATACCGCTGCTTCCTGCAAGTGTATTCGATGATATGATTTTTGACGACATAATATTAGGCTAAAATGGCAAAGAAGATTACTGGCATACCTGTTAAAAATCTTGGCGACAAGTTCAAGGCAATTGAACTGAATGAGATTGTTAATGTGGTAAATGATAACGCGACTACCTTAGAGGCCGCAGGAGGTGGATTTATTGCTAGGGTAGCTCCCTCGTTCTCTTTTCAGGGAAAAGAAAAGGGTATCTATAAACCGAATGCTATCGGCACTTACGGTACAACGGGCACAGGCCAAGTTGTAGTGGACGATATCACAGCGAAATCGTGGTCGTTATACTGGAATGGTTCATCGCTAAGTGGCGATTTTGTAGTTGTGGATACTGCAAATTTAGCAACAAAAAGCGAATTGACGGTTGTCCAGAATACTGTTACCGAGAAAGCTGATAAGACGGGAGCCGTCAATTCGCTCGAGCAGGTATTTCTAAACGAAAAAACAGTTGTATTAACCCTGTCAAACGGTAGGTATACGAACATCAGCACTTCCGACACCAATACCTCGTACAGGAAGACACAGCCGATCCCTCTTGAGGATACCAGTATTATAAATATAAGCAATGTACAATCATCCAACTCTGCCACGGTAGTCTTTGATGAGTGGATGCAACCTTTAGGTCTACTGACGTATTCTCCCGGTGTGGATACACCGGCACCTAAGGGAGCAAAATTTCTAATTGTATCGGGGTTGACAGGTAACATGACGGGCAATGTGGTGAAAATAAAAAACGCCATTAACCCCGTCATGGCTGAAACGGTAAAGGTTACTAACCGAAATAGGTCATCCCTAATAGATAACTACTTGGATTATACCAGACTGATTCCCAATTCGACCATATCGAACGGTCTTGTTACTTATAATGCGGCAGGCCTTCGTACATCGCCCATGATGAAACTTAAGAAAACATCCGGCTCTCTGCTATGCGGCAACATATTTCAGGCAATTAATCCGTTGGTTGTGGTTTATTATGATTCGGCGGGCCTTCAAATTGAACGACAATCACTGGCAATAGCAGATCGTCTGAACGATGCAATCTTCGGGTTTTACTTCAACAGTCCTATTCCTGCCGGAGCGGTTTATTTCAGGGTTGTGATAGATTTTAGGGCGGATAACACCGAAGACCAATTGAAAGCGTTGATTTTTACGCACCGGGAAAATTATGCCATTCAGAACTCCTACTATCCCGGAATGCATCTAACCTTTAACCCAGAATACAATAGCGATTACACGCGGGATATAATATATAGCGAGAAGGGAATAGATAATCGATTAAGTTATAAAACGGGCGCTGTTTTGGGAGATTCGAACAGCGCGAACAACAACGGGACAGGATCCTGGAAGAGAAGGTTCAATGCCGTCCATAAGCCCTTCGTGGACATATCTCTAGCAACAGGCGGAGCAACTCTTACCAGTACCGAAAATCTTTTCGGACCCGAATACCGAACAGGGGGCAATACCTTGATGCGACAGGTAGAGAACCTTATTGCCTCTGCAAATTATCCCGACGTGGTATTCGTTGTAGCGTTAACGAATGATTTTGACCTTGGACGACATGTTACTCCGGCCATGGTAACGGCAAGTGGCGCATCAGATTACAATGAGTATATGGAGCGGACATTCATGACGAATGCGCCCAATTACAATACGCTTATTCCACTTCAAAATGTTAACAGAGGAATGGTGGCAGGTGCCTTACGATATATAGTAGAGCGATTGATGGAAACCAGACCTCTTTGCAAAGTGGTAGTAGTAACGCCTTTACAGTCGACACTACACAACCAACTGAATGCTAAGAGATGCGTAGATGATCTTAAATGGATGGCAGGGAGATTAAGTCTCGGTGTAATCGATGCCTGGCACGAATGCGGTATGCCCATGCTCAAGGATTACGGAACCGATAGGAATTTCCTAAGTGACAGAATACACGTCTTTTCAGATAGCGGTCAGACTAGAGGAAGTGACGTATATGGCGACTACCTAGCAAAGCGAATCCGCGAGCACTTAATTTTCTATAGACCCTTTTAACTAGAAATTATGGAGACGAAAAGAGAAAGGTATGAACGACTGGATGTTGAGAGATCGCGTCTGGCAGAGGAACTACGGATCGAACAGTTAAAATCATTTGATTTTGACAATACATCATCTGAGAAAGACTTGTCTGAAATGGAGAGTCTTATGTCAGAGTCAATGACCAGGCGTGAACAGATTGTTTCGGAAATAAACAAAATAGATGTAGAACTGACAATGTTGTGCGTGGGAGGATTTGAAGAGTGATAATTAAAGTTTATAGAAATAACATCGAGGTCGAACAGCTGCCTGTAAGCAGGAATGCAACGTTGACTCATGAACTCATGGGAGCGCATCGTATTGACGTTACCGGACTTCGTGTTGCTAGGCCGTTAAACATCCAAATCGGTGACACTATAAATTATAAAGGTGAGATATTTACCATCAATACAGTTGATGAACCTACAAAGCACAGTAATTTCAATTACGAATATAACATAGTTTTCGAGGGCATAAGGTACCAGCTATACGATAAGCTGTTCATGTTTGAGGATAACACGGATTTTCCGTTTTATGGAACCTTGAGAGAGCATCTGCAGCTTCTTGTCGACAACATAAGCGAAATACATTTAGGATGGACGCTGGGAATAATTGAAGAAACAGAACCTAAGCACTCCTCTTGGGATAACGTAAGCTGCCGAGTGGCGTTAACCAACATCGCCGAACTGTTTAAAATGGAATGGTACCTGTCGGGCAAGACCATTAACATGGTAAAATCCGCAGGAAACACGACTACCATACGTTTAGGTTACGGGAAAGGTAAAGGGCTATACAATCTAAGCAGACAATATGTCGAAGACAAGAATGTAGTAACACGTGTCTATGGTAAAGGCGGCACGCGCAATCTTCCGCCTTCTTACGGGGGTAACAGGCTATCCTTACCTGAAAAATTCCTTGAAGCGAACGTTGATAAATACGGAGTAAAAGAAGGCGTTTATTTGAACGAAGAGATATATCCTAAACGAGAAGGTACATTAACGTCGGTCGGTCCTTATGAAAATGCCGATCAGCGTTCGTTTACCGTTACCGATACGTCACTTGACTTCGATATCAACTCTCAGTTGATGGAGGGTGTTGAAGCAAAGATCGCTTTCAATACAGGCGAACTGGCAGGATTCGACTTTGTGATTACGAAATACAACCACTCTACAAAGACCATAACATTCAAGGCCGATGTAAGTGATCAGGACTATGTAATGCCCAATCAGAATTTCATGGCTAAAGTGGGTGATAAGTATGTTCTTTGGGATATCATAATGCCTCAATCCTATGAAGATGCAGCGATTATCCAACTGAGAGAAGAGACAGCGGAATACCGTAATCAAAACAGTGTACCTCAAGTACTATACGGATTTGCCATCGATGTTCTGGATATGAAGCGAAAAGGATGGATGGTCAATCCCGGTGATAAAGTAAATCTAGAAGATGAACAACTAAAGGTAAATGAAGAAGTTAGGATCAATTCGGTTACTTATCCTATCCAATTTCCTGAGATTCTGGAACCTGGGACAGCATTCCAAGCGACAGTAGCAAACTTTATCCCTTATACCGTACAAGAAAGGGTGATTAAAGACACGATTGAAAATCAGAGGGAAATCAAGGTCGTGGACCGAAGAAATGCCGAAAGAGCACGGCGAAATGCCATGAATTTACGGCAACTTAGAGATTTGATCTTTGATCCAGACGATTACTTCGACACAAGTAACCTAAGGCCTAATTCGATTGAAACGCTGTACCTATCAGTAGGTGCTAAATCTCAGAACTTTGGTTTAAACGGAGTGTCAATCCAACCAAATGCGGGGGCAAATCCCAACTCAATAGCCATTAGCGCTGGCACCCTTATACATTATGAGATACAGATTGAAGGGTTAGGATATGTGTGGCAAATGGGTCAATCCGAATTTTCAAACCTTACGGCTGCGAAAGCTTATTATTTGAGCGCTAAGTGCAGCAAAAATGCCCTTACCGGGAGTTGGTATATTTCGGAGACTCCCATGTCAGCAGAACAGGAAGCTGGATATTATCATTTCAACGTTGGGGTTTTATATCCCGTTAAGGATGGCTTCAGGGGATTCGACTTTACAAAGGGCATGACCTATATTGTCGGTGATACGATTACCACAGGTACTATCAGATCTCTGGACGGTCTTACCGTGCTGGGATTGAACGACGGTAGCCTCAGGTTAGGTGATTTTCTCAAATTTAACACCGCCGACAACCCCGGGCAGCTCGATATATCGGCAAGAATAAATGTACTTCCCGGTGGGAATGCAGCAACGAAGGATGACGTTGACAAAATATCTGTTGGTGGTCGTAACTATGTGCTGGGAACTGCTTCACCGAGAACGCTAACGTTTACGGGAGGTAACAATGAAGTGAGGTATTTGTATCCTCTCAAGGCGGAATTCTACAACAAGGAAATTACGTTTCACTTTGACTACGCTATAGCTAATACCGCCCCATTCCCATCAGATGCTAGAATAGCATTGCAAGTGCAGCGGACTACAGTTGGCTCTTACTTGCACCGGCTTACACCTGACATACCTATATCAGATGCGAATAAATCCGGACACTACAAAAGAACATTTACACAGGCACTTCCTTCTTCCGTCGGACTTGGCGATACCGTTTACATTCACGTGGCTACCTATGGAATTACGGGACCCATAACTTTCAGTAACGTCAAACTGGAACTTGGTAATAGAGAAACCGATTGGTCTGAGGCACCCGAAGACATCGATTCCTCAATCAACGAGGCTAAGCAACAAGCCGAAAATGCGCAACAGACAGCGGATAATGTTGCGAGTAAAACGAACTTCCTTCAAACTACGATAGATGGAAATGTGATTGCCACGGGCACTATGTTGGTAGGAGATGCTCTTGGAAACAACAACGGCGGAATAACAGGTATTGTGGATGACGGTTCTGTGTCACCTGTACGTGAGTGGTACGGAGTGCCTTTTGCGAACCGTTATTCCGCACCATGGAGAGTGCATCACGACGGCTCATTTGTATCTACGAAAGGTCAGATTGGTGATATGATAATTAGCGGCGGCTATCTTTCAAATACGCAAGGAAATGGGGGAGTAATCATTTCGTCTCAAAACGGACAGTTTTCGGGAGTAGGTGTTAACGTGCTTCCGGTAACTTCAGGAGTTAAGGCCGTAGCTAGGTTTGAAAATCACGAAAGTAATGATCTGGGAGGAACGAATTATGCCCTTTTAGCTTCGGCCATGAACGCTTCCATTAACATTGCGGCGTTAATTCAGGGAGATATACGGTTGAACGGTGTTATGCGCGGATTTGGTATGAAAACGGTGAGGCAAAATACCGGCTACGAGATTCAGAACGATGACACCTGCGTTAACATAGTTTCAACTAGCCCTGGAACCATATCATTACCGCCCTCCCCGATAGTTGGACAAGCTCATTTTTTAACGCATCAGGCAGATGTGAATTTTACAATTCTTGGAAACGGGAATGAAATGCGGGTAAAAAATCAAGTCGTAACCAGCACTTTTATGTCTTGGGGTGATCTGTGGGTCTGGGATGGTTTCTATTGGAATAGGATTTTAAATAATTCGGAATAACAATGAATATAAAAGAACTGGCAAAAGAAGCTCAGAAAAAAGGGATTTGTTCCCCAGGTATGAAGAAAATCCTGCAGAGCAACGATAAAGAGGCTTTGTTGAACTATTACATCGAAGGACTAGACTTTTGCATGGAACATGATTTTCCTTCAAAAGATTATTTAAAGACACAAGGCGGCGATCTACTTGCATTGAAAGGCATTTATATCGATGAGGACATAGCCCCTGTCAATAATCGAATGTTGGTCCTTCTAGGCAAATGTAAAGTTCACGTGGTTGCCAACGAATATTCGGTAATGGACGTGTTTGTTAAACACGATTCTACTGTCCAGTTGTACGCCAACGATCACTCCTTTGTGAGAGTAGACTGCTTCGATACGGTTAATGTCCGAATACATGCCAGCGGAAATGCTAAGATAGTCGTGAACGTATACGGATCGGCCAAAGTCGCGTATGAAAAGAAGGAGAAAGCCCAAATAAAAATCATCAATAAAGGAAAGGAGACATACTAATGACAAGTTTTATAAGTGCAGGACACCACTTAAAAGATCCTGGAGCAATCGGAATCGACTCCAGACAGGAGAACAAAGAAACTATCGCTTTCCGAGCACTCGTTATCTGTGAATTGCATAAACATGGGATAACCGTTATTAACGATCATGACAGCGAAACTCTGGGGCAGTATCTTGCAAGGATAAAACCCGGTAATGCTTCAGTTGTACTGGAATTTCATTTCGATGCAGCGTCTGCAACTGCCACTGGAACGACTGCTTTGGTTTCAGACAACGCAAATAAAATGTCGCTCGATTTTGCCCACGAACTAGTGACGACCACTGCTCAAACCCTTGGAATAAAAAACCGAGGTGTATGGACCGAAAGTCAATCACATAGAAGAAGATTAGGCATTATGAGAAAGGATGGTTGTGTTGCGTTGCTGGAGATATGTTTTATTACCAACGAAAGCGACATGGCTAAATACGATTTAAAAAGGGAAGAATTGGCCATCAAGATAGCCCAGATCATCGCCAAGTATGATAACATGATTGAATAATATAACAACCTATACATATGGCAGAAGATCGACAAAATAAAGAATTAAATACGTTCGGATTTACCGGAAAGCTCAGAACAGGGTTGGTTACTGCCATAATTGCAATACAGTTCGCAGCAATCGTAACTCTATGGCGTTACACCGTGAGTCAGTCCAAAGACAAGGAAGCAATCCAAAAAGAGTTGTATGAGAAAATGATCGAGAGACTAGATTCTAAGGTTAACGAAAAGATGACGAAAGAAGTGACTCCTCGAATGGAGAGACTAGACACTGTAACCTCAAGGCTTGATACGGCAACAACTCAATTACAGGAAAAAATTAATGTTAGACAGAAATGAAAGCAGCATTAGCAACTATCATCGGGATCGTCTTGCTGACGAACCCAATCGGAAAAGCGGCTATAAGCCCTACATCAGAATCAAAGCCATTAGAAGAAATGGCTGTTAAGGTAATTAATCTTAAAAATAAGGTTGAGGAGCTTGACTCCTTGTTGAGTACACCACGCTAAATAAAATGCCATGAGAAACATTATAACTTTGTTTGTTGTCTGCTTGTTTATGTCGTCATGCGGATTGTTTAAATCGACATTCAAACACAAATCCGTGCAATCCGAGGTCACTAAAACGGATATAAACAGTAGCAAATCGTCCTCGGGTAGCACGATTGACAAAAGCGTAATCAGTGCGATTACTACAACTCGAGTCATCGAGGAGTTACCGACTCGAAAAGTGACAGGTGAACTCAGAACCGATAGACGTCGATTGCAGGACGGTGTCGATGTAATAGATAGTGCGGGGGTGAAGGTTAAGGTTTATCTGGACTCTGCAACTAACTTATTAAAAGCAATGGCATCCATACAAGGCGGGACAAAGGCTACGGAGACAAAAAAGGAAGAGTTAAGAACCAACGATATTCAAGAGCAATCAGGTAGTAATGAATCCCATCAGGAAAAGAAACAAACAGCTGTTGAGACCAAAAACAAAACGGTTGATAAGAAACCTGTGAAGATGGGGGTGGTGTTGGCTATAGTGGCCGTCATTGCTTTCTTTGTTTTTTTATTCTTCCTGCTAAAGGTACCGAAGAAAAAGCCGTGATTATTTTCTCACGGCTCTCATATCTAAGTTGTTTACAACATCGTTTATGTTGAATTCAATTTTATTTCTACCTTCTTGAGATATTATTTTATATACGACACTTGCACCTCCAACCTTACATAATATAGTTCCATCAGTGGAAACATATGTGCCGTTATAGGTTTGATTGTCGCAGTTATTAACGCTAGAGTAGCTCTTGTCATTCTTGAATTCTGCCCACGAACCTTTAAAGCAAGTTTCGGAAGCTGGAACGTATTCCCCGTCAATTTTGACTTCTGATATTTCCCATTTGCCTACAAAGTCAAATTGTTTGAGGCCGCCTTCATCACTTGGGTCTGATGATTCATCTTTGCTGCATCCGTAAAAAGAAGCCAGGCTTAGGAAGAGAATTGGTAATAGTTTTTTCATTGCACCTTTTTTTATTCAAAGATAAGAAACTTTATATCTTTCTCACTTTTTCACAAAAAATTACAAAGCCTGTTGTTGTTTTCAAGCCTTAAAGGAGAGCCGTTGTATCTTTAAGGCCTTCTCCGAATACCCATTCCTTACCGATCGATTTTTGTATATCCGCGTAATTGGTGTCTACATTTCGCATTGCAGTTATCCTAACTACCTGGTGTGCGCTTAATTCACCTTCCCACGGTTTTATAAGCTCCGCCACTTCTCCACGTTCCCTGGCGTCGAACCACTGTTCAAAGTCTTTCGGCTCCAGGATAAGGGGCATTCGTTTTTTCTCGTTATGGATAACCTCAAACTGAGCGTTGGCTTTGGTGGTTATTACGCTGAACGTGTTCTTGATTTCACCTGTGTCCTGATCGGTCCATGGGTTGTAGACGATTCCGATTGGTATCATACCTCCGTCTTTATAACAGAAATAGTTTTCGGTTTCCTTTACTCCCGGTACCTTGTGAGGTTCATAAAAGCCTTTGACCCATAGTATGCCGCGTCTTTTTAAGATAGAGTTACGGTAGCTGGCCTTCTCGAAAATAGTCTCCCCTTCAGCGTTCAGCGTATTGGCGTATTTCTTAGCCTCTGCCTCATTTTTTACCCAATGTGGGATAAGCTTCCATTGCGACAACTTAACGCTGTCTTGCGATTCTGACAGGACAGTAGGCAGAAACGGTCTTGCGAATCCGTCAGCGTTAAACCGTTCTTCAAACTCATTTTCTATGTGGTAATCTTTGATAAGAAGCTCCTTTAGATACCTACGGAGTTCTGCATCGTTCGGTGTAGCGGTATTATAGCACATAATTGGTAAACATTTTACGCTAATATAATGTTTTTCGGATATGATTAAAGACCTTACACCAGATATCGTGAAGCATATGCACGATAAAGGGGTTACCTTTCTTTATGCGCCAGGCCAGTTATCGGAGGATGACCCCATGTGGGTGCCAATGATAGTTCCGCTTGAAGAGTTCTATTGGGTGGACGTATATGGTGATTCGGTGTTGACAATAATCGAAGCATTAGATCTTCCATTCGAGACGTTCCTAAACCATAAAGTGATTATACCGAACAATTGGGATATACACATTGTTGAATAGATATGGAAGTACCTGTTACGCTCGAACTATTGGCCGATCTCAGCAATAAAGGTTACACCGTATTGTACGGCAAAGACAATATCCTTACCCCTGTCAAATGGGATTGGGACGACCTGATGAATAACGATGAATACAAACGCTTCGAAGACGACACGGTTTTAGTAATATCCGAACTGATGGAGTTCTGGGATCCTGAGGATGTGGGTGAATTCAAAGTGGATGTTCCCTAGAAATCGGGGTTATCAATCTCCCGTATGCCACCATGTTTTTTAAGCTCTTTGACGCCCTCATCTAACGGATATCCTCTCATGAGGCCGTCTTTTGAATGGTATTCGAATACTGTGTACACGTTTCCTATTCTATCTCCTAAAAGCCTCTTCAATTCGGCTTTCACGATCTCGTTTGTTTTATCGGAAACTTCCTTTAGTTGTTTTAAAGTCGTTAAGTCCATAATGTTAATTTTTATTGCAAACATATGAGATTGTTATTTAGTTTTGCTAAAAATTTTGGCAATGAAGCAGATTAACCCCGCCCTCCCGAAAATCAGATTTCAGTACAAAGGTAGGCAGATAGAGATACCGTACTACTACCCAGAATCGGGCTTGCAGCGAGTATTTATCCTCGATAAAAACGGAGACGAACACGTGTTTTATAAGGGGATGTACGTGCCAGGAGAATGGCATGGCAAAGATACTGAAAAATGGGATAAGGAGTTTAAAGACATGTTATTCGCCGAATTTGAAAAGCTGTCTCCTAAAGATGACACACGAGAGGAAGGAAAACGAATGTGGGAGTACAAAAGCTGGTGGGAGATATAGGGTATTTAACCGATAGTGTTATTTATCGGCTGATAAGTCTATTTTATTTTACCTTGAGTAATATCATTATAAAGCTCAAGCAGGTGCCAATAGTCGGGGCACTTCTCATATGGGCCTTTGAATATAGATATGCACAGAAACGCGTTGTCGAGAAAGCGTTTGCTGTTTATGATCTTAGCGTGCGGCTTCCAGTCAATCTCGAATGGGGGAGGATTGCTGTCGAAGTATTCTCGTAGTTGTTGAGGAGTCATGGCGCGAATATAGTAAAGTTTAGTATAATATTTTTTGGAAAACAAAACTACACTTTATCCTGATTTAGGATTATAACCGTTCTATTCTGTATGTCGATTTCCAATAAAGATCCGCAATCGCAACGCACAGGAGAATGCCTGTTAGCGTCCGACATTACATCATCTGGGGCATTGTCAAGGGAATACTCGAACAGATTGCACTCTCCGCCCTTACTCTGAAAGTAGTGCTTTCTTCCGCATTTTGGACAATAAGCGATTATTGAATCAAACATTCCCATATCATAACTTTTATTTACTCTCGGGAGTTACACGGTAGGTTTATCAGGTAAAGGCACCCAGTGGGTGACCTCTTCTGTATTATCGATTCCAAACTGATCATTAAATGTTCCCATATCGAAGTTAAAGACACCTAAAGTATACCCGCGTTTGTCGTGCCAAAGAAGAAGAGGTAAACTAAGTATCGATTCATCTGGGTCTAAAAACGACCTGTCTGGCAGTTTGTCTTTTACTTTTATCCAGTTCATTACTTATACTCCTTTCCGTCGTACACTATCACATCAATAACACCCTCGTCGTTTTTATGCATAGAATTTATTTTCGTATTGAACTCAGACTCGTTCAATAGCTGATTAATTGACTTTCTGCTACGGAAATACATAGTTACAAGATCGTCTCCAATCTCGTCGAGAATTCCTGCATGCTTAAGAGATTCTCTTAGAGTTTCCGTTACATTCAATGATCCTCTAAATTTCAATTTCGGAGGAGTAGTTATCTGTGCGTCGAATATCATTGATTTAATGTTGCTGTCTTCCACATCCCTAAATTATTGAATTTTCCCTAAAATCCCTATTCAATTCATAAGTCAAAAAGTAAAAGAAGAAAGCTGCTCTTTGACTCTTTGTCAAACCTCGATCTCCGCTAAACATGCTGCTCAAAGTAGACTTGTCGATTGCGAGCTGCTTAATTAGGTCGTTTCGCTTAATGCCAAATTCCTTCATCCTACCTTCAATCCATTCGAGATCGATAAGATCAACATCGATGGAGTGGACGACCGGAACAATATTGCGTTCCGGAAAAATCTCTTTTGCCCGTTCTACCAATTGCTTTTGGTTCAGGATAAATCCATTAAGAAGTCTGGACTGGGTTATCTTAACCGTTTTTTCGTCCAGAACTTCTATTTCGATACCCATTCGCTTGTAATTAGATATCGACCTTGCTTGCTCCTTTGTTAATTCCAGTGTAGTCATAACATTATATTTTAAAGGGAGGGGGATTATTCCCCCTCTATCCTTATTTCCCTTAAATTAGTCAGATCAAAGATCGCAAGCTGTTTGTTTTGTTTCGCGAACCTGATCGCTTCGTCCATCTTACTAAAGAGCTTTATCGAGTCGAAGTAGTAGAAGCCGTTTTCATCGTTAAGCCATCCACCTACTATTTTTTCGTGCTCTAACGCATGCTTTATCACTTTCTCTAATCCTTCTCTGTTAAAGCTATCCTGCGTTTCCAAGTAAGCGACACATATTCCAAATTTCACTGGTTTCATTGTCTCGATGTTGAGTGTGAAACCGTACGGGTTGTTTTTCGAGTACTCCCAAACTCTGTCAATTAGTGTTTCCATTTTTTCAACTTGTTTTGTTAATCTGTCAAAGAACGTCATCCCCTGATGACATAACAAAGATAGTAATAAGTTTGCGAATCGCAAACTTTTTGTGAAAATATTTTTATTTAGTTCATAGCGACGTTTCCCGCGACTTTAATAAGGTTATTTTGCAGTCGTTCGCCTAACAACTCCCCGTCAATAACGAGATATCCCATGCCGTTAGAGTAAATGTAATCCTCGGCTTGTTCCCATGAGTTTGCGAGGATGTATGGACCTTCAAACGTTGCGATCTGCTGCGTGTCGGGATTGATAGCTTGAAGGTGAGTGGTGAAGGTTTTCATTTGCAAATGTTTTTTAAAATAAATTGACTATCAATGGTTTAGTTGTTTTTGTAGTTTTTTTTCCTTATCATTGCTTACATGGATATTAACTTTAAAGTCGGCGATAAGGTGAAGCACCGAAAATCCCAGACAGAAATTACAATTACAAATATTGAGAGTGAATCAATTATTGTTGGTGAATTTATCGATCAATATGGCGCTATAGTTGTCGGTAGGTTTTATACTGATTCTCTTGGACCTACAAAATTACCTACAGCGGAAATTATAGATGTCTAATGACTAAAGCCCTTCATTAATTGGCGGGCTTTGTTACTAATTCCTGTCCCGTAAGAGCGTAAAACAGATTCTGCAGCTGGTGGACATGTTTAATAACATACACGTACTTTCCTTTAAAATAAGCTTCCCAGTAGCCGTCACTTAGCTTAAGATTTAGTTCTCTGCCATATACAGCATAAACGCCTAATACTTCGTGTAAACCAAGCTTTATAAGCCATTCTTCTGTTAGGTGGATTGGATACCATACCTTGTTGGAGAATTTTTTATCGCACACGAACTGTTCAATAATTCCTACGGTTACGTCTACTGTTTTACCTGATTTGTGGTGAAGGATGTTCCCCAAACGCAGTTCTCCTGGATCTATCATATTCCCTCCATTCTTTCGAGTTCCTTTAATATGTCCCTAAGTTCCTGAATCCTGACTTCGAGTGCGCGTACCGTCTCAGGGTGTGCATGCTCCTGACTCTTAACCTCTTCAAGGTTGTGCTCCGCAACTTCTAGGCGGTGTTCGATTAGCTGTTTCATATTAAAAATGGGTTAATTCCGTTTTTAGCGCAAATAAGTAGAGATGCTAACACCTCCTCCTTAGGAAGGTGCCCACGAGTTTTGCAATAATATATTATAATGTCAAGTATAAGTAACATATCAACGCCTTTCTGTATGTAGCAAGGGAATAAATCTTTTAAAGAGTTTATCCATTCATCGACTTCTTTAGGATTCATGCCTGTTATTTTCGCTATATCGGTAATCCGATATTCTACTTCCCTTACTCCAAGGACATCCATTTTTATTTCTCGAATTATAGATGTTAATCTTTCTACTACTTTCATTCCGCTACGTTTTTAGTGTTTAGAATACTCCCTTTTGCTACAATGGGATTATCATTTGCGTCTAAGAAAGCTGTTGCATTTTCGGCACACTCTTTCTTCTGCTCCTCACACATGGCTATGGCGTATTCCTTCATGGCTTTTATAATAGATTCTCGTTCATATCCATAAGAAAATAAATGTCTGGATATTATTTCTTCAATTTTTTCTTCCTTATCCATAACTTTCAAAATAAAATTTAACTTCTATGCCTGTTTCTTCAACTAACCCAAACTTACTAGCCATTCTGTATTGCACACTGTACCTATTGAGGCTTTGAACATATTGAGCGATAGAAGATCTGAATTGCTCAACAGTCATTTGGTGCTTATTCGTATTACAAGATGGGCAGGCGGGAACTAAGTTTTCAATACAATCTCTTTCTGGATGTTCCATGTAGTCCTCATATATTTTAGACCGATCATCGATACAACTTGCTACCCATCTTTGACTTCTCCTTATTGGCTCCTTATGATCAGCATGCCAGTTTTTAGGCAAAGAGCAACCGCAATAAGCACAATTGCCTCCGTATTTAAGCCAGATCCTTAGCCGTTGTTGTTTGGTTAGTTTCATATTTATTATAAATTTGTCGAAAAACTGAATTATGGATGCATTACAATTTGCCAAGTTTCATATTGAGTTGCTCACGATATGGATGAGTCACAATGAATTAATAGATGGCATTGACTCAAAGGATTTTTTCGACCTATTTTATCCTTTCGATGAAAATGAAGATGGAAGTCCAAAACTACCACCAATCCCAGAGCATCCTTTGATGACTAACGAAATTTATTTTGAAGTATCGAAAGCTTTCTCTCAAAATATAAACGGAAGTGACTTCTCATCTGTCGAACAAAGTTGATTTTACTATTATTTTGACAACAATAATTTATCTTAGCCTGTAAATAACTGCTATTTTAGCTTTGGTAATTTCTCCTGTCGACATACGTGTCAAAGCTGATATCTTCTTGGTAACTATGCTAGTGGAAAACTCACCTTTGAAGTAAGTGGATATGTAATACTTCATCCGGTCACAATCGGATAACGGTATGACAGTGAACTTATCGATGCCTTCTAACAATTCTATAGCTATTTCCTTGGAGGATTTAACCTGCTTCTTGTCGAACGAAAGACAATACTTTTCGGGATTTCTGATCACTTCAAGCATACCCATGCGAACCCCGTCAATTCCTAAGTTGCTTGTCGATACTTTTGCCATCCTGGCAACATGAAGCAGGTTGTCTTCGATCGCTTTTTGTTGTTGGTTTGTCATTCCATAAACTCGGTTAACCTATACACCGAAAGGTTCAATACTACTGGATGCTTTTAAAGAAAGCCGGAGAATTACTGTACAAGGCACTCTTTCCGTCCCACTTCTCTATAAACTGTTGTTGAATGAGTAGTGGAGTAAGTGTACGTTGCCTAAGCTCATTCGCTCTCGCTTCTGCTTCGGCCTCTACAATTTTGATTTTGGCGTTTGCCTCAGCAACTCTTAATTGATTAGTAGCTTGTGCCGCCTTTTGGACCGCTTCGTTCTTCGCATCTATGGCTTTAGTGATACTTGCCGGATACTGTATACCGCTTGTCATCTGCTCAAGGGTGAAGCCTTCCTTTTCGAGGGCTGTCGATATATTTGATTGCACAGCATTCTCGAAGCCTTCGCGACTGCTTATGATGCTGTCCGTGGTATATTTATTAAACTCAATTCGGAACGCGTCGCGTATGTAATTATAAAGGGTAGTTTTCGTTATCTCCTCTATATCTTTCCGATACTTTCTAAATATCTCCGGGCTTTTACCGTTTTGGACTTTAAACGATAGGGTGGGGTCTACTTTAAACACCGATCCGTCTTTAGCATTGACAGTGAACAACTCGTAGTCAACTGTCTGAACGAATGTTGGAAACTGGTAAACGTCTTCTGTAAATGGGTTATACCAAACACGGCCAGTGACTAAGCTAACATCCTGAACCCCCTTAGAAGATCCATATTGCTTTACTAAAATGCCTTCGTGTCCCGCATCAATTCTTGTACATGATGCGCATGATGCTATCGCCAGAATGGCGAAGAAAATTAAACCTAAAATAAATGGTGCTCTCATTTTTTCGTTTTGTTTTTAATTGTGTTAATGATTCTGTTTATTATGAATAAGATTGCCAGAACGAGTAGACAGGCCATTATCAGACCTATTAAAACGCCCACATCGTTTGGTGCGCTGATCAATTCCAACATCGTACTTAGATACCACATTATGGTTACCAAGACGATTGGTGAGAAAGCTGCCCAATAGATTGTTTTTTTCATGATGATTATATTATTGGAAACTCTTTATATTCTTTGCCTCCCAACAGATTGCCGGCTTTCTTTTTTCCG
Organism: Olivibacter sp. LS-1; assembly: GCF_008245145.1. Taxonomy (GTDB): domain Bacteria; phylum Bacteroidota; class Bacteroidia; order Sphingobacteriales; family Sphingobacteriaceae; genus Olivibacter; species Olivibacter oleidegradans. The sequence continues at coordinate 3,121,802 of NZ_CP041643.1, forward strand.
ATTTTAATCATGTACTGGCCGTAGTAATCGCTTTTGTCTTCGGTATAGGTTACGAAAGCATCTGAGTGCTGATAAGCGCCCTGATAATCGCGGTGAGATACCGACTCATGATGTTCGGATACCCATTCTCCCCATTGCTTGAAAAAGAAAGGTACACCTGAGGCGAAACATTGATCTCGGAGATTGGTTGCCCAGATAGGATTCATAGGTCTGGCCCCATGTCCGCTTTCTCCACCACATATTACCCAATGGATTGGGCTTTCTAAAGAAAAAGAATCGCCTATAGTACGACCAGTTCTAGCATCCCTATATTCACCACAGTAGTAGCATTTTACATATGGGTCATCTCCGTCAAATAACCATGAATGGCCTTTTCCGTCAATTCTTTTGCTTTTGGGACATTGTTCAAACCAAGTTGATAGATTGACTTCGCCAAGCAAAGGTTCGCAGGATAGAAACCGTTTTCCATTTACCTTTAATAACTCAGGTATCATCTTGTTAGCGGTTTCCTGATTTACCACGGAAGTGCCGAACATCACATTTGCCGGAGCATTAGACTTCCAAGAATCGGGAATATATTTATTGATATTGGATGGCCTTTTAGTGAGAAAAAGGAATAATAGGTTAGGGTAGAGGCCTGCAGTTATTTGCTGAAAAAGCAAATCCCTTAAATATCCGGTGTCTTGGCCTTCGATTTCTCTACCTGATCCGTCAACCAAAGGCATTGACTTTTCGAATATATCCATCATAGACCCAACGAATACCCTATGTGTTTCCCCTTTGTCCTTTGCCGATTTTTGAAATTTCAGAAGGTCGTTAAAAGACTTCCTGATAATCAGTCTGGGCACCTTATTGCCCCAATGAGGATTTTCGTGGTGGTATCGATTGTTTAATACACGTGCGTAACAGTTGTCACAACCTTCATGAACCTCAACGCAACCATGCCAGAGGTTTACCGTGTGGTGTGTCCTCTCAATTTTGCTGTTCTCCATGGGATTATTTTTTTAAGATGTTGTAATTAGTATCTAAAATCAGTAAAGTGAATAATACCACCTGAGAACTCTACGGTACCCGTTTTGAACCAGCTTATAAAGTCTTGCGTGGTTAGACCGTCATTTGATGGAATCAAGCCCATATATGAAGGATTGGCATATTCTCCGTCAATATATATGGTTCCATAGCTGCTAATTTCAAAAGACTGCCATCCTAACTTTTCGAATCTCGCATATTCATCTTGCTTGGAGGCATATGGCTTTCCAGTCCACTCACGAACTGATAGTATTGCTATTCCTTTGTTAACCTCTTCTACCACCTTTTTCCAATGTTCACCGGCTCGGATCGTGTGTATCTTTTCTCCGGACAGTATCTTGTCACGGAATCCTGTTGGCTCACCGGCACGTTGGTGACCTTTCATAAATACCTTACTAGTCGTGAGAACGTAAGTCTTCTTGGGGAGAGGCGCGATATTAATGACTCCATTGTTATCGCTGTAAACTAAGTCGCTCATAATTATATCTCTTTAAAAGCGTTAAGGATTCGTTTTACTTCCCGTTTAACCAACTGCAGGTGATCATTCACCTGAAACATTTCAGGTTTGGTATAAAGATTATCCGTAATGAACGGGACACCCAATACAAAGCTTTGATCGGTTTCGAAACCAAGTTCTTCGACGATCCAGATAGACCCTTTAGAACAGGACATCGTGTGAAAAGCAGCAATGCTTAACCTCACAATTGATCCAATCGGCATTTTGTATGATTTGACATCTACAGGTAAAGATTCCAATTCCGAAAGACCTGTTCCGCCGTTCAAGGGAGAAAAATATTTAAATAGAGGTAATATTATTTCTCCACCGGGATGTGCCATATGATGAGTTATATTTCCCTTAATTACCGTCAATCGGATGGGATAGCGATGAGTATGCAACTGAACATCATAAGGCTTCAGTTTCTTTTTTGCTATAAAGACACGCGTCAACCTGCCGAATTCAGTTCCTCCGATTACAAGCGAGAATACTCCTTTACCGTGGACATTGTTAAGGGATAGATCTAAACTTTCCCTTTTTGGGTTGCATAATAGATCATTGATTGATGACAGGATATTTATTAACTTATCCATTAGCTTCCTCCTCTTCTTTATAATACAATTCGCCTTCATCCGCTAAAGCGTTCAATACATCGACAATACTGCATGCTTCCTTAATATCAAGACCAGACTCAACAATGTAGGTTCCATTCGGATCTCTACATATTACTTTGAACTTCAATTCTCTGTTCATGCTAATCGTCCTCCTCCATAAAATCCGATAATGAGGGATGTGATGGCCAGTTCGTAATCTTACCTGTTTGGTCTATTTCCATTTCGATGTAATCACCGTAGTGCCCAGGAACAAGTTTGTTTGGAACATAGTCGTTCTCGAGAGAAAGAACTGGTTCACCTTTATCATCTAGAAGAATGTAATACCCATCATCACAGACTTTGTAATGTACGTGGGCCGTTGTTCCGATTGGCCAGTCTTTAATAGTTGCGGAATAAAGGTCAATAACGGGGCACCAATAATCGCCTTCACGGAAGGGGATTAGGTTTCCATTGATATCTTCCTGTCCATTGACGGTACCGTCTTCCCAATACCTAACACCGGCTCTTATTTTTAAAGTAGTTACCTCGACCTCCTTATAAAATTTAATAGTGGCTTTCATGTTTAAATGCTTAAAAATTTTCGACTTAGTTCAATTACCCTATTGCACTGGGATAGATCCATCTTTCCGATGTAGCAATCAGACTTCGATAGCTTAAGCTTCGATGCAATCCAAGCATGAGCCATGCGTTTAGTCATGTGGCTTTCTTTCCAAAGAAGTTCGAAATAGTGTTTTGCTCCTCTTTTGGCTAGCCGTAATTCCTCGTTTGCAACACGGCCGAGTGACATTTTAGGATTCGTCGGCAAAACACCTACCCAAGCCTTACAAGGTCTGCAGGCGTAAACCATGCCGTAAGATTTACCATTGTAAAACTCAGCGCTATCTACGTATACTGTCGTAGCGTCACAGTATGGGCAAACTAGACCCTGATTTATCAATTGTTTCTTTATTTTATCCATGGCTGTGATCGTTAGGGTTGTCGGAAGAAACAAACTGTCTTTAATTCGTAATAGACCGTCTCCGAAGTCATGTAAGCACCCTCATTTTCCTGTTCAATAGGTCTGCTCGATATTGATGAAATCTTGTAGAGTTGCCCATTGTAGTCTATCAGTTGATTTTGATAGATCGGAACGTTGGAATGAATTGCGAAGGAATTAACTGATGAAATGAATCTATGGACCCGGGGATACTTGACCCTGTCCGAAAGATTGTGGACCTGTCTGGTCAACCGGTTATTGTAACCGGAAATGGATAATTTATTAGCTGCACCCATAATAAATAATGTTAATAAATAAAGCAAGTCAGGGTTCGTGCGGTGCAGACACTCCCCCCAACTTGCTTCCAATATTTTTCCCTATATTTGCTCTCCGATTTCTGCACCCTCGGATAACATGTAGCAAAGGTGCAACTTATTTCTACTTATCTATATTGATAAGTGTTGATTTTTTATAATCGGGGTCTATTTGAGAATAAATTCACAAATAGTTTACAATGAAAACAAATGCAACCTTGTAAGTTGCTGATATATAAATTGATAACAAACATAAATCATAGTTGTAGATGATTAAAATCACACTTCCTGATGGTTCCATTCGCGAGTACGAGAGGGGAATCACTTCTTTGCAAATTGCCCAATCAATTTCTGAGGGCTTAGCCCGTAACGTTTTAGCTGCCGAAGTTGACGGACAGGTATGGGATGCGACCAGACCTATTGAAAAAGATGCATCTGTAAGATTGCTGACTTGGAATGACAAAGACGGCAAATCGACATTTTGGCATTCTTCTGCCCACTTAATGGCAGAAGCGTTGGAGGCGCTATATCCCGGGACTAAATTTGGTATTGGACCAGCTATCGAAACCGGCTTTTATTACGATGTCGATTTTGGTGATCGGCCTTTTTCTTCGGACGATTTTAAAAAAATTGAGGATAAGATGTTGGAATTGGCACGTACGAAATCTGATTACGTGCGGCAGCAAGTATCCAAATCAGATGCGCTAGCGTATTTTACCGAAAAAGGCGATGAATATAAGTTGGATTTGATAAAGGATTTAGCGGACGGATCCATAACCTTTTATACCCAGGGCAATTTTACAGACCTCTGTAGAGGGCCACACATCCCAAATACAGGTTTTATAAAAGCCATCAAACTAACCAATGTGGCAGGAGCCTATTGGCGTGGTGATGAAAGCAGAAAACAGTTAACTAGGATTTACGGCGTTACTTTCCCTAAGGCAAGCGAATTAGCCGATTATCTTCATATGATTGAAGAAGCTAAGAAAAGGGACCACCGGAAATTGGGCAAAGAATTGGAATTGTTCGCGTTCTCAGAAAGAGTAGGCATGGGCTTACCTCTGTGGCTTCCCAAGGGAGCCGCATTGCGCCAGAAACTGGTTGACTTTCTGCAACGTGCACAAATGAAGGCAGGATATGAACCGGTTGTAACACCGCACATTGGTCATAAAAACCTGTATGTTACCTCTGGCCACTACGAAAAGTATGGAGCAGATTCTTTTCAGCCGATTCGTACACCGCAAGAAGGAGAGGAGTTTCTACTGAAACCCATGAACTGTCCGCACCATTGCGAGATTTACAAAACAAAACCCCGATCATACAAAGATCTTCCGGTACGTTTTGCTGAATTTGGTACCGTATATCGTTATGAGCAGAGCGGAGAATTACATGGGTTAACTCGTGTAAGAGGTTTTACGCAGGATGATGCGCACCTGTTTTGTCGTCCGGATCAAGTAAAAGACGAATTCAAAAAAGTTATTGATCTTGTCCTTTATGTATTCAAAGCTTTAGGCTTTGATGATTATACCGCACAGATATCACTAAGAGATCCTGAAAATAAGGGAAAATACATTGGCAGTGAAGAAAATTGGCTACTTGCTGAAGCGGCTATCGTAGAAGCTGCTGAAGAGAAAGGGCTTAAAACCGTGACCGAGTTAGGGGAAGCGGCCTTTTACGGCCCGAAATTGGATTTTATGGTCAAAGACGCATTGGGGCGTAAATGGCAACTTGGTACAATCCAGGTCGATTATAATTTGCCGGAACGGTTCGAGTTAGAATACACAGGCAGTGATAATCAGAAACATCGGCCGGTAATGATTCATCGCGCACCCTTTGGCTCGCTAGAACGTTTTGTCGCCGTTTTAATCGAGCATTGCGCCGGTGAGTTTCCGCTATGGCTTACCCCGGAACAGTTTATCATATTGCCTGTTTCTGAAAAATATGAAGAATATGCAAAAAAACTTTTGGAATCGTTAAATAATACCGATATTCGCGGGTTGATTGATTTACGAGACGAAAAAGTAGGCAGAAAGATACGGGATGCGGAAGTCAAGAAAATACCTTACATGCTCATCGTAGGCGAAAAAGAGGTTGAAAATGGCACGATTTCTGTTCGAAAACATGGCGAAGGCGATCTTGGTAGCATGACTATAGAAGCCTTTAGTAAGCAATTAATTGAAGAAATAACAGTTTAAATTAAGGAAAAAATTTGTCATTAGGAAAACCAGGAATGAGGGGGCCGCGTCCTCCTTTTAAAAAGAAAGAACCCGACCATAGAATTAATCAGCACATTAGAGCTGCGGAAGTACGCTTAGTTGGCGAAAATGTGGAGCAAGGGGTTTACCCGATTAAACAGGCTTTAGCCATAGCAGACGAGTTGGAGCTTGATTTGGTGGAGATTTCCCCAAATGCAAATCCTCCTGTATGTAAGGTTGTCGATTATAGTAAATTTGTTTACGAACAAAAGAAGAAGCTGAAGGAAATTAAGGCCAATGCTAAACAGACGGTCATTAAAGAAATCCGTTTCGGCCCGAATACGAATGAGCACGATTTCGAGTTCAAACTTAAGCATGCCATTAAGTTCTTGGAAGCTGGAGAAAAGGTACGCGCTTACGTACATTTTAAAGGTAGAGCTATTGTATATAAGGACCGTGGTGAAATTCTTTTGCTGAAATTTGCACAGGCTTTGGAGGAAATTGGCAAAGTGGAATTACTGCCTAAACTAGAGGGAAAGCGGATGTTTATCACTGTTGCCCCAAAAAATCCGAAAACAAAATAACCCCAAGGGTAGAGAGTCGCCGGGCTTTGCGCCGGGAGACCTATTAACAAGAGACTAATAGATAGATAATAACAGATAAGATTATGCCAAAAGTGAAAACCAATTCCAGCGCTAAGAAACGTTTTAGCCTGACTGGAACCGGTAAGATTAAGAGAAAACATGCATACAAAAGCCATATCTTAACCAAGATGAGCACTAAACGTAAACGTAATTTAACACGTTCCGGTTTAGTATCAGATGCAGATTTAGGCAATGTAAAACGTATGCTTGGGATCGGTAAATAGTAATTATTTTAACAAAATTTTTAACCGGGTATTGGGTTGTAAGTCTATTGACTGAATACTTAAGAAAACATAGCGCCTTATACCAAACTAAATTTATTTATTATGCCACGTTCGGTTAACGCAGTAGCTTCGAGAAGAAGAAGAAAGAAGATCCTTAAATTAGCAAAAGGCTATTATGGATCACGTAGCAAGGTGTATACCATTGCTAAAAATACGGTAGAAAAAGGTTTGCAATATGCTTATCGCGACCGTAAAACCAAAAAAAGAGAATTTAGAGCATTATGGATTCAACGTATCAATGCAGGTGCTCGTCAACATGGGATTTCTTATTCTCAGTTGATAGGTAAGTTAAGTGCTAAGAATATCGGTTTAAATCGTAAGGTTTTAGCGGATTTAGCGTTAAACAATCCTGATGCTTTCAAAGCAGTAGTTGATGCAGTTAAATAAATATTAACTTATCACAATCTATTAGTTAAAAGGAGGTCTTGACCTCCTTTTTTATTGATTTATTATTTCAATTACTACGACCGTGAAAGATTTGACTGCTATAGTGTTGAGCTTTTAAAAGTGCTGTTTGATCAACCTGGCTGTTGATATTTCGCTCTTGTAAAAAGGATAACAATACCTCCGTTGCAATATTTCCTGTCAATTTGTCACTTGCCATCGGACATCCACCATAACCTCCTATAGCCGTATCAAAACGTTGGCATCCACTATTATAAGCAGCCTGTATTTTCGCTAACATAGTTTGTGGCGTGCTATGTAAGTGAACTCCCAGATCAATATGAGGAAAATGCTTATTTAGATTTTGATAAAGCATGTGAATACTTTCCGGAGTGGACACACCAATAGTATCGGCAAGCATCAAATGTTTGACTCCCTTTTTTACTAATAACTCTGCATAAATAGTAACGATTTCGGGAGACCAAGGATCACCGTATGGATTGCCGAATGCCATTGATAAGTAAATCAATGGTTCTTTGCCAAACTCTTTACAGATCGTTATTATCTCTTCCACATTTGCGAGAGACTGTTGAATACTCGTGTTGGTGTTGCGTTGCTGAAAAGTTTCAGAAACAGAAAATGGAAAGCCAAGAAAGCTTATCTGAGAAAAGGCACTGGCTTCTTTGGCTCCTCTAACATTCGCAACAATGGCGAGTAATTTAGTGCTGCTATCTGAAAGGTTTAATTGTGATAAAACGGCCGCGGTGTCCTGTAGTTGAGGTATTGCTTTTGGAGAGACAAAGCTACCGAAATCCAGGCGGTCAAACCCTACTTTCAACAATAGATTTAAATAGGCGACTTTATCCGGTGTTGGGATAAATTCTTTAATTCCTTGCATCGCGTCCCGTGGACATTCGGTGATTTTGACCATAATTTAGCTCGTTTAGTTATACAAAAATACTAAACATATGTCGAGGTGAAGTTTTTGGGACTTATTTCAATGGATTCTTAGTCCAACGACCCCTTGATTTTTATGTGAAGGCCGTCCAATTGCTCATTTAATCGAATTTGGCAGGCTAGTCTACTGTTTTCATCAGCATCAGGAAGTGTATCCAACATATTCAATTCATCATCAGATGCTTCATGAAGTTGTTCCATTCCGGACAATACTTCTACGTGGCAGGTAGCACACAATGCCATACCTCCACAGGTGGCTAGTATATTGTATTCTGAGGCCTTTAGCACTTCCATTAGGCTCAAATTAATATCCTCGGGAATTTCTATAGTTTCCACCGAACCAGTTCTATCTTCTACAGTTATATGAATCATTGTTAATTGTTTGTTTTAGTTGTTTGTTATTCCCTATTGGTTATTGGTTATTGGTTATTGGTTATTAGTTATTAGTTATTAGTTATTAGTTATTAGTTATTAGTTGTTAGTTGTTGTTATTCGCTTTGTTTTTTTTGCTGTGGTACTATTTGAGTTAACCCATTAACCAAAACTAAAATGCGTGAATACCGTTGACCGTCGTATATTTAAAGCTCAACTTTTGATCAGGGTACACGTATTTGAAAGCACTTTGCGCCATTAAAGCAGCTTCATGATAACCGCATAGGATCAGTTTTAGTTTGCCCGGATACGTGTTAATATCGCCAATAGCATATATGCGTTCTATACTGGTAGAATAATCAGTCGTATTCACTTCTATGGCCGACCTATCGATTGCCAAGCCCCATTGAGCGATTGGTCCTAATTTTGGACTTAAACCAAAAAGTGGTATAAGTGCATCTGTTTCTAAAGAAATCTCTTCCTTTTGTTTGTTAATCATGGCAACTTTTGTTAAGTGGCCCCTTCCTTCTACCCGAATTAAATTGTGTGATAATAACAAGTTGATCTTACCACTGTTAGCAAGATTGAAAACCTTTTCCGCTGAATCGGGTGCACCTCTAAAACTTTCGCTCCGATGCACGAGCGTGACTTTTTCTGCAATTTCACTTAAAAATATAGTCCAATCCAAAGCTGAATCACCTCCGCCGGCAATAACAACCTTTCTATCTCTAAATTGCTCCGGATTTTTAATCATATAATAGATGCCTTTGCCTTCAAAGTCGGCCAAACCTTCTATTTCAGGTTTACGCGGTTCAAAAGAACCCAACCCTCCCGCAATTACTACCACTTGCGCATGGATGTTGGTCCCCTCATTGCCTTTGACCATATAGGAGCCATCGTGTTGTTTTTCAAGTGCTTCCACACGTTCTCCCAAAGTAAAACTTGGATGAAAAGGAGCGATTTGCTCCATCTGTTTATCGATAAGCTCTTGCGCATTGATGGCGGGATAACCGGGAATGTCGTAAATGGGTTTATGTGGATAAATTTCAGCCAGCTGTCCACCAACCTGAGGTAAGGCATCTATCAGGTGGCAACGCATTTTCAATAAACCTGCCTCAAAAACGGCAAACAAACCAACAGGTCCTGCACCTATTATACATATATCTGTAGTAATCATATCTGTTAATTTTAAGGGCTACTTGAGCTCTAAGTTATTATAAATGCTATTTAATATCCGCTCTAGCTGTCGAAAATCATCTTCGTTAAGGTTTTCCCATGCTTTAGTTCGTATTTCTTTAATTTGCGGCGATAATTCTTCCACTTTCGAAATCCCTTTATCTGTTAGATGCACGATAAAACTTCTTCTGTCATTTGGATGAACTTTACGTTCTGCCAGTTCCTTCTTTGCTAAGAGATCAACGATGCGGGTCAAAGTGGGTTGATCTTTACCACAACGTTCTGCTAATTCTTTCTGTGTCAGATCTGCATATTCATAGAGATTTTTTAAAACCATCCATTGATCTAAAGTTATATCGAAGCCTTTATTGCTGAACGTTGCCTGTGCATATTGCTTTACCCGGCGCGCTGTACGATCGAGTAAAAATGAATACATGTTGTATGGTTCTTTTTGCATAACAATATTTAGTGTGACAAATATATTGTGTTAAATTAAAAATTAAAAAGTAAAAAATCGAAAATGACGTAGGAGTGAGGGAGGTAGGGATGATAGCAAAAAAAGGGAGGTGTTTTTATTAAACACCTCCCTTTTTTTATAATACAGCTGGGGTTTATGCTTTCGCTGGCTTTAAGTTTCCTCGCTCTGTCGAAGCGATTTCTTTTGTGTTTTTTTCTTCACCGTCTCCCTGCAAGTCGGCAAAAATTGGTGCCGCTAAGAAGATAGAAGAATAGGTCCCAAAAATGATACCGATTAAAATAGCAAATGAGAAACCACGGATTACTTCACCACCGAACACAAAAAGTACTGCCAAAACAAATATTACCGTTAACGACGTAATGATGGTGCGGCTAAGCGTTTTATTAATTGCCGTATTAACGACATGTGACAATGGCTCATTTTTAGCTCGGTGCTCACGCAAGTATTCACGGATACGGTCGAACACGACCACTGTATCATTAATAGAATAAGCTAATACCGTTAATACAGCAGCGATAAAGTGCTGATCTAAATCGAGCGAGAACGGTAGGATTCCATCGAATATGGAAAATATACCAAGCAAGATAATCGCATCATGGGCTAATGATATAGCTGCGGATACACTATATTGCCACTTCCTGAACCGGATCAATATATACAATGCGATTACAATGATTGAAAAGATGACGGAATAAATTGCAGAAATTTTAATGTCATTGGCGATAGTAGGGCCAACCTTTTGTGAACTTACAATTTGGTAAGAGTTATTCTGCACTTTTGCAAGTCCTTCGTTCAACTTATCTAAAACTTGTTTGTCCGCTGCATCATCCGTTTGATCAATCAGATAAGGTGTGGTTACCCGTAATTGATTATCGCCACCGAAAGTTTTAACTTCACTGGTAACGCCAAATGTACCGTTTACATGATCCCGAACCTCTTCCAGATTTACCGCTTTTTCATATTTAACCGTATAAGTACGACCACCTGAGAAATCCACACCCAGGCTGAAACCCTTCGTGAAAACAGAGATTAAGCTGATAACGGTTAATGCAATTGATATAGCATAGAACTTCTTGCGATTCTTTACAAATCCGAAATTCGCATTCTTCATGGTATGATCACTCCATGGATAAGAAACAGAAATTTTCATATCCTTCTTGATCATCCATTCGAAAATGATACGCGTAATGAAGATGGCTGTAAATAAAGAAGTGATAATACCGATCAATAAAGTGGTCGCAAAGCCTAAGATTGGACCGGTTCCAAAGATATATAGAATAAGACCGACTAGGAAAGTAGTTATCTGTGAGTCTAAGATAGAAGGCATTGCGTGTTTATAACCATCGGAAATTGCCTGTCTAACGCCCTTACCTAATGCATACTCTTCACGGATACGCTCGTAGATAAGAACGTTCGCGTCTACGGCAGTTCCCATAGTCAATACGATACCTGCGATACCGGGAAGCGTTAGCACTGCCCCCAACGAGGCAAGGATTCCCATGATGAAAAATACGTTGAAGATTACGGCAATGTTAGCAACTAAGCCAGCGCGGTTGTAATAGAAAATCATAAAGATAAGTACTACTACTAAGCCGATAACAGACGAATTGATACCAGCATCAATTGCCGCTTGTCCTAAGGTAGGGCCAACAATAGCTTCTTCCACGATTTTAGCTGGGGCCGGTAAACGTCCTGCTTTCAAAACATTGGCTAAGTCCTGTGTGTCTTCGAAGGTGAAGTTTCCGGTAATGGAAGAAACACCATTAGGAATTTCATCCTGTACGGTAGGTGCCGAATAAACTGTATTGTCTAATACAATTGCGATTGCTTTTTTTGGATTTGCTGCGGCTGCTGCTGCACTGATTTTTCTCCACTCACGAGCGCCCTCGCTGTTCATCACCATTTCTACTTGCGGATTATTGGTGCGCTGATCAACATCGGCGCGTGCATCTGCAATCACGTTTCCGGTAAGTACCGGACCGGCATTAAGCCCCGTTGGTTTCACTGCAAAAAGCTGAAACATCTTCGTTTCTTTAGAAACGGGTTTCACACTCCACAATAATTTTACATTACCTGGTATAATCGCTTTTATTTCAGCACTATTAAAATAAGAATTAACCAAAGCGGTGTCTTTCTGTAACACATAGCCAATTACAGGTCCTTGACCCAACATTTGTTGCCCTTGTGGGCCCTGGCCGATATTTGGACTCAATACAGCGAATAAAGGGTTTTGGTTTTTCGCTTGCTCTAAAGCTACTGTACTGCTGTCTTTTTTGGTCGAATCGCTTCCTGCTGCCTTATTGCCGCCTAATGAAGCCAAACGACCCCCTGTAGTATCCTTCGCACTTGTGTCAGCCGCAGTCACCGAAGAAGTAGACTTAGTGTCTGCTTTTAATGTTGACGCCAATGTTCGGTTAATGTTCTCCAATAATGGGAAAATTTCGGAGTTGTCATAAGTTTCCCAGAATTCCAATTTCGCAGATCCTTGTAAAAGTTTACGTACGCGATCTTCATCGCTTACACCGGGGAGCTCGATTAAAATTCTATTCGTGCCTTGCTGCCTTTGAATATTAGGAGAAGTAACCCCAAACTTATCAATACGTGTACGTAAAATATTAAAAGAACGGTCAATTGCGCTACCGGACTCTTTTTGTAGGAAAGCCAAGATATCGCCGTCACTTGAATTGGAGGTGATGTTATTAACGGCATTGTCTTTATTAGCAAAAAAAGTAGCTAATTTTCCATTTGGATTTAACTTTTTAAACTCTTCTCCAAATAAGCTGACAAAGTCTTTTTGACTGTCTTTGCTCCGAGCTTCGGCGTTGTCCAAAGCCTTTTTAAAATTCTCGTCTTTTGGATTGTCCGCTAAATTACTGATCAATTCCTTCAGAGAGATTTCCATTGTAACATTCATCCCGCCCTTTAAATCCAATCCCAATGCCAATTCACGCTCTTTGCAGTATTGGTAAGAGAACTTGGCAAAACCGAGGTTATATACATCTACGGTAGCCATTGAATCTAAATAAGCCCGTTCCTTTACGGGGTCACCTTTTGCATAAGCAACTGCGTCGCGCTCAACCTTGTGGGTTACAAAAGTAAATGAAAGTGAATACAGGCACGCAATCGATATCAGTATTACAAAAAAGTTAATTAGGCCTTTACCTTGCATCTTTGTTTAGTGTTGTAATTTATGTAATAATTGTTGTATACATTCCCATCTGTTAACCCCGATCCTCATTGACTGATGAAAGACCGGTAAACACCTTTTTAATATGCTATTCTTTTTTGCATATAATAAGGCAATTTATCTAAGTTTTCTTAAGAACGGCAAAGCTATGAAATTTTTAAATAAACAAAGGGTTTATTGCGAGAAAATTGTTCGCTGCTTAACTCTTAGCATTTAGCTATTAGGAGTTAGGGAAAAAGGGCGGTAATCTCTTCTTGAAAGAGGGCTAAAACTAGTTTTTGACTTTAGAATATAGATAAAAACTGTAATCGTACGGATTCTTTTCATCACTTTCATGATGTTCGACTTCCTCCAATTGCCATTCTTCATCATTTATTTCAGGAAAAAAAGTGTCCGCGTCTTGAAAATCGTGATTAATCCGAGTAAGGTAAATCCTATCGGTTAGCGACATCGCCTGCTCATATATTTGAGCTCCACCTACGATGAATATCTCTTCCTTTTCATGTTCGCATGCAGCCAAGGCTTCTTCAAGTGAGTTTACTACTTCGATATTGTCAGCCTGGAAGTTTGCTTGACGAGTAATAACAATATTACGGCGCTTGGGAAGGGCTTCCCCGACAGATTCGAAGGTTTTTCTTCCCATGATGACGGTATGGCCCGACGTAGTTTTACGGAAAAACTTTAAATCAGCGGGCATGTGCCAAAGAAGCTCATTATTTTTTCCGATTGCGTTATTTTTTGATGCTGCAACAATAATGGATGTAATCATGGTTCAATTGGTTAAACCGCCACTTCTGCCTTAATATGCGGATGGGGGTCATAATCTACTAATGTAAAATCTTCATACCTAAAGTCAAAGATACTTTTTATCTCAGGATTAATCTTCAACTTGGGTAGACTTTTAGGGGTACGGGTTAATTGTAGTGTTGCTTGCTCTAGGTGGTTACTATAAAGGTGTGCGTCACCTAAAGTATGTATAAAGTCGGCCGCTTCCATATCACAAACTTGTGCTACCATCATAGTCAATAAGGCATAGGAGGCGATATTAAAAGGTACGCCCAAAAATATATCTGCGCTGCGTTGATAAAGCTGACAGGATAACTGTGCTTTGGTTTGACCCTTTTCCTTATTAGGTGGAGCAACATAGAATTGAAAAAATGCATGGCAAGGAGGCAATGCCATTTTTTCAATTTCTGCAACATTCCAGGCTGAAACAATGATTCGACGCGAATCGGGGTTATTTTTCAGTTGATGAATAACTTGCGCAATTTGATCAATATGCTTGCCGTCAGGAGTAGGCCAAGAGCGCCATTGTGAGCCGTACACCGGGCCGAGGTTGCCATTTTCATCTGCCCATTCATCCCAGATGCTCACTTTATTTTCTTTCAAATAGGAAATATTAGTCTCGCCTTTCAAAAACCAAATCAGCTCATGAATAATGGACCGAAGATGAAGTTTTTTGGTGGTAACCAAAGGAAAGCCTTCTTGCAGATTGAAACGCATTTGATAACCAAATACACTTCGTGTTCCCGTTCCGGTACGGTCCTGTTTATCGACACCATGCTCATATACATGGCGCATTAAATCGAGATATTGCTGCATTGTTTTATATGAAATGTTATGGCGGTAAAGATAGGGATTTTTTGTTTCAATTAGCTATTGGCTGTCAGCTTTCAGCAATCGGCCAGTGTGCCATTGTTGCTTAAGGCTTTAGGCTATAAGGAATAAGCTTTAAGCTTGCCTCCCTAACCCACTGCCTAGAACTCCGCTCAGTGTGCCCCTGCTGCTGTCACTGCCACTATTTCCCTATTTAACTATTTCCCTACTCAACTATTCAGCTAAATCACAAATCCTGCACAAACTGAACGACCTAAGTGAAAAGTCTTTTTACGTCTTTTGTCACACGTAGGAGACATTGCCTTAAAGAAACTTAAACCCATTTTTAGAATTTTCAACTTAAACAAACGCCTATAGCCCACATGTACTCAATCCTTTTCCGTTCCTCGATTTTTAAAGCACTTGCTTTGTGTTTACTCTTGTTATTTGGAGTAAGAGGGGAGGGGTATGGGCAAAGGGTGTATGCGGATGCTCAAAGGAATGGAACTACTGGAACGGTTGGAAGCGGATCCGTCACAAATCCTACATTTTCGATTGATGCAAGTAACTTGTCAAATTTCACACGATTGTCGGCTTCGTCAGCAGTACTTGCTTCTGGTGGAGCTTGGCAACAATTGATTTTTGATAGGACGTTTGCAGGGAACACGACTATTTATATTAAACTTAACGTAGCGAGCTCATTATTAGGAGGAAGTGTTACTCTTAAAACTTACAGTGGAAGTACAGCAAACACTGATGGAAATGAAGTTGCGTCATCATCAAATTCTTTTACTGCTATTGACGGAACGACTTATTTGGCGGTTACTGGAAATATATCGTTTAACGCTGTTCGCGTTACCTTGAGCGCACCTGCACTTCTTGGGTCCAGCACCGCAGATATTTACTATGCGTTTTATGAACCTGTTAATAAACGTTGCGCTGATGTTTTGGGTGTTTCAGTAGGAGGTACTGGAATTTCTTTAGGGGGAGGGGTAAGCAACCCACTTAACGCAGTTGACAACAACTTAACAACATATTCTTCATTGACTGGAGGGCTCTTGGGGCTGGGTTATACAATTACACAAACTGCCTACTTTTCGAATTTATCAAACCCAGGGGATGCCGCGACCATCACATTCTCTCTTCCATCCTCCCTTTTACAATTGAGTCTTTTTAACAATGTAACAATTAATCTATATAGCGGAAACACACTTGTCAATACAGGAACGATTGGTAGTCTGTTGTCGCTAGATCTTTTGGGGTTGCTTCGTTCCGGACAGCGATATACAGTGTCTTTATCGTCAACTCCTGTTTTCGATAGAATTGAAATCGCTGTTGCAACCGGCGTATCTTTACTTACAGATTTTCGGATTCATGAAATCCAACGCACTCCTGCAAAACCAACTGTACCGATTGCTTATCCGCAGGCGCAGGCTGTATGTTATGGGCAGACAGCGACTTTAACTGCTGCGCCAACAAGCTCAGGTAGTGTTTTAAGGTGGTATAACCAAGTAAATGATGGTACATTATTACAAGAAGGTAGTCCGTATATTACGCCTCCAATAACGGTTGCAGAAGGCGATACAGCCTTTTTTTATGTAGCTGCCGCCTGGAATAGTGCTTGTCCTGCAGAATCAGAGCGGGTAAAGGTTGCCGTAGTAGCTAATTCCTTGCCAAGCATTACATTATCTCCCCTAGCCAGCATGTGTCAAGGCGAGACTAGTGTGTCTATAGCCTATACTACCACCACTAATAGTCCAACAAGTTATAGTATCACTTGGACTGATTCGCCGACAGATTTTATCAATGTGGTTAATCAAATGCTGACACCCAATAGTATCAATTTGAGCATTCCTGGAAGCGCAGCTATTGGAACGTATTCGGGTATACTGAAAGTAAAAAGCGCTAACGGATGTGTAAGTTCAGAAATAAGTTTCTCTGTTGAAATACACCCTAAACCATCACCACCACATATAACAGCAAACTAAATAAACATCAAATAAAATTAAATAAATAGAGTTATGAAAAAAGCGAATTTTTTTGCAAAGTTAAGCGTCATCGTAGGCCTTATCTGTGGATTACCATTATTATCTATTGCAGACGTTAACATTTATATCTGTAGCACAGCGTCTGCAACGTTGAACTACGTCGGTGGCCATACGTTGGTGGCGGGCGACCGTGTCATATGGCAGGAATTTGATGGAGCCGATAATCCTATTGGAGCTGGCCCTGTTGAATTGACTTACACGTCTTCACTGACCGATGTTGCTTTGACTTTGAGTGCAGCAAGTGATATTACGACTTTGGGATCGCACTTTTATAAGGCATACGTGCTATCTGCTAACCCTGCAAACTGTAGTGGTGATCTTTCTGATGAAGTCGAAATTTATAGATTACCTGATTTGATTCTAGATTTAACACCTTTAATTTCTTCATATTGTGCTGAAGCTTCGGGTACCACAGCAGAATCAGTCATTACAGCCTCGACAACCACCCAAGAGAGTCACGTGTTACCTACTGATGTATTATTAGCTTATAATTGGAGCGCCACCAAAGACGGCATTGCCGTCACTCCTATTAGTAGTATAGGCACCGCCCAAACTAATAATACAGGGGGACTGTCCTTAACAAATACCTTTACCATGAACGCCACTGGAGTTGGCGAATATTCTTTCTCGGCTACGGTAGCCTATCCAAGTCAATCAGCAAGTGGAATCACTATTAAGGGGGGGTGTTCTGCCAATTCTAACACACCGGCTGTAGTTACGGTAACTCCGAAACCAGGTAAACCGACTATTACAGTGGATTAGTTGGGGATCTTAATAAGGTACTTTTTTGCATGAAGAAAGCATTTCTCATATTGCTGTTATTTGTCGACCTAGCCTTTAACAGTCATGGGCAAAGCCGGCCTACCGCGCACTTGGTGCAAGGTGGGTCGGTAACGCTCCATGCACATGCCGAAGGCGCTCTAAGCTTTCTTTGGTTTAAGGACAATGAGCCGATCAATGGATTTTATGAGGAAAAATTAGTCGTTCAGGAAGCGGGTATTTATACGGTTATTGCACTTAATGGTGGTTGTGAGTCGGAAATATCCGATGCTGTGGAAGTGATTATTGAACCCCATGGACCGGATAAACAGGTCGATATGCAGATCGCTAAATCGGCATCTCGTTCCGTTGCTTTATTAGGATCTACCATTGATTATCAATTGGTGATTGTTAATAAGGGGCCGCATACAGCGACGGATCTAAGCGTGCGGGATATACTGCCTCCTTCACTGGAATTTAATGAAATCCTTGGTCCTTACAGCGGAGCTGTTTCCTATTCGCCTTCGACGCACGAACTAACCTGGAAACCGGATAGTTTATCCTCAGGGAAAAGTGCAGAACTTCGTATCCGTACGCAAACGAAACGGGAAGGGACGGTGGAAAATTATGCGGAAGTGGAGGCCACACAACCGGATCCCGATATCGGTAATAATGCAGCTACTGCTTCAACTAATGTGGTGGCACTTCGTATACCGAACGCTTTCTCTCCAAATGGAGACGGTCTGAATGATGTGTTCGAAATTACCGGTTTGGAGCTCTTCGAAGAAAATGAGCTTTTTATTTTTAACCGCTGGGGTGCCGAAGTTTATCAAATGAAAAATTACCGTAATACCTGGAATGGTGGAACGCTGAATGAAGGTACCTATTATTATGTCCTCCGCATCAAAATGGAAACCGGTAAAATGGAAACCTTTAAGGGCTATGTTACCCTTATTAAACAACGACGTTTTTTTTAGTGTATTTGTTAGGTAGTTAAGTCGTTGAATAGTTGACGGTAAATTAATTAGCCAATGTTATAATTAGCCAATGTGGTAATGGTTGGGGCCTATGCGAGCTTAAAGCTTATAGCCTACTGCTTATAGCCTATGGCCTACAGCTAATAAAATTTGCAATCCCCCTTTTTTATTGTTAATTCTGTGGCATGATTACATTTGCAAATGCCAAGATAAATATAGGTTTGCAGGTGCTGGACAGAAGACCTGATGGCTACCACAATTTGGAAACTGTTTTTTATCCTGTTAAACTATTTGATATTCTAGAAATAGTGCCTTCCTCCTCATTGAAATTGGAGGTTTCGGGTATCGGTATACCTAATAACGATGAGGATAATCTTTGTATTCGTGCCTATAGAGCACTTGCTGTGGATTTTGATTTAGAACCTGTTTGTATCTATTTACACAAACAAATACCCATTGGAGCTGGTTTAGGGGGAGGCTCAGCGGATGCCGCTTTCTTGATTAAATTGCTGTCCCGGTATTTTCGACTGAATTTAAGTATCGAACAGATGGAGTCCTATGCCAGCGCATTGGGTGCCGATTGTAGCTTTTTTATCAGAAATAAGCCTGTTTTTGCGACTGGGATTGGCGATGTGTTTACCGAAATATCAATTGATTTATCAGCATACAAACTTGTTTTGGTTAAGCCTCCTATTCACGTTTCTACAGGAGAAGCCTATGGAAGTGTACGCTCCTCAAGGGAAAGTAAAAACCTTCGTGAACGAATTACATTGCCAGTCGAACAATGGAAAGAGCACCTTTTCAATGATTTTGAAACGGGAATCTTTCATCGATACCCGGAAATAAGAGGGATAAAATCCATGCTATACGAAAGAGGCGCGATATACGCTGCCATGAGCGGATCGGGTTCCACTGTTTATGGTCTTTTTAGAGAGGAGCTTGATCTAAAGGAATTGAAAGCTTGGTGTGAAGTGTATTGGATGGATGGTGGTGAGCGGAGGAGTAGTTGAGTCGTGAAGTAGTTAAGTTGTTGAGTCGTGTTTTGTTGGGTTGGAAAATCACTACTAACAGGTTCACTTTTCACAAAATAAAATCGATCGCCAGCCGACTAGCGACAATTTGTATAAAATATTTAATTTTAATAATATATCAAGATGAACAATTTAAATAACCCGATATGGTTGATGAGCTCTGCTTTTGACAAGCTCGGTATAGATGAACTCATTGAAAAAGCAGTGACCGTTGGTGCACAGGGAATCGACCTATGCGTATTCAGAAAAGATGGCACTCGAAAGGACCACACAGCCACGCACCTTGAATACGAGACCTTTGATTTAGACGCAGCAAAGAATCTCATCGATAAATTCAATGCGGCAGGTCTACAACTTTCACTGGGTGCTTTTGAAAATATGATTGGCGGCGATCCTACAGAGCGGGTAAAGAACCAGAATCACCTATTAAAGTTGATCCGGATAGCCTATTTACTAGGTGGAAATGCCAACAATGTTAAAGTGGGAACATTTGTTGGCTATAACCATGAATTAGGAGTGCAGAAAAATGGTTTCCAAAAAAATCTTGACGAATATAAACGCGTTTTTGAACCAATTGTTCGTTATGCAGAAAGCCTAGGTGTAACAATTTTATATGAAAATTGCCCGATGGAAGGATGGCGTTCGGCAGCCTATACCTCCACTTACAATAATTTACCGGGGGTATTAGCGGCTCGTAAATTAATGTATACCTTAATCCCGAGTAAAGCGCACGGCGAAATTTACGACCCTTCTCATGATATTTGGCAACATACCGACCCGGTTGATGTTATTGCAGCGAGCGATATTACGCGTATTCACAGAATACATGTAAAGACAACTAGAAACCTCTTAACGAAAGGGCGGATCGAATGGGGCGGCATGTATCCTATGCACCAGGTGGAGGCTTCTTTGGCAACCAGAGCGGGAGTATCACAGCCGGTAAGTGATTGGGATCGCCATCATTACGAAGCGATGCTTCCAGGTTTTGGCGGTACAGACCATATGGATTGGCGGGCATTTGTTGATATATTACGCGAAAAGGGCTTCGAGGGACCTTTCGAAATTGAAAATGAAGCAAAGAATTCCAAAGATACCGGTAATCTCGCTGCCACCATACAGGGATACGAAGCGGCTATCCGTTTCCTGAGTCCCATGTTATGGAACTTAGGTAATAAAGGATACCAGTTTCAAAGCGGGGAGCCTTTACATGAACCAACTGCTCAAAAGGATATACCGGTTAAAACAATAAACGATTTGTAGGCACTTCAAACTTTTTTTTTATCAAGTTGTTGTTGGGATATGACTATGAAAGAAGAAATGAAAGAAAAAAAAGGAAGCAAAACAGCTAAGTTCGTTGCTTTTGCATTAGCAGGATTAGCTGCCGGAGCGGCAGTTTACTATTTGTTTGGGACAACGGAAGGTCGTAAAACGCTAAACAAGGCCGTAGATGGCGTAAATGGATTAAGTAAAACATTGAAAGCCCAGGCTGAAGAAGGTTTGCATCGGGCTTCCCACCTGGCAAATCGCGCAAAGGAAGAATATCAACGAGTATTAACAATGGCGGACGACGCTCGACATGATGCGATGGAGAAAGCTGATAAGTATAAAGAAGAGGCGAAGAAATTAACAAAGAAGGGCTTAAAATATGCCGAGGGATTGAGTCACGAAGCTCGGTCGAAAGTGGATAAAGCATAATAGTTGTGAGTTGAGCGATGAGCTTTTTAAGATTCGCTAACAACTAATAACTGACAACTAAATAGTATCTTTGCCCGAAATGAATCTATTCAGGCAAGTAAATGTACTTCTGCAAAAGGAAATCAGATTAGAATGGCGATCTAAATACGCACTAAATGGTATCCTGCTTTATGTGGTTTCGACTGTATTTGTTTGTTATCAGGCGTTTAAATCAGTTCATCCGGTTATCTGGAATGCACTTTTTTGGATCATATTACTTTTTACAGCTATCAATGCTATAGCTAAAAGTTTTACCCAAGAAAGCAAAGGAAGGCACCTCTACTATTATACTTTGGTAAGTGCTCAAGCGGTGATTTTATCAAAAATCATTTATAATATGCTATTAATGCTACTGCTAGCAGCGGTAGCATTTTTTTCTTATAGTACCATATTTAAAAATGAAATAGGAGATCCCACCCTTTATTTCATTACGATTTTGATCGGAAGTATCAGTTTCGGTACCACGCTTACCATGGTTTCGGGTATAAGCGCAAAAGCAGGAAGTAACGGTACGTTGATGGCTATTCTTAGTTTTCCTGTTTTAATTCCCGTTATTATTGTGTTGATTAAATTGTCGAAAAATGCCATGGATGGCTTGGAAAGAAGTGTCAGCTATGATGAGATTGGGGTGCTATTGGCTATAAACTTAATCGTCATTACGGTATCTTTATTGTTATTTCCTTACATTTGGAAAGACTAAACAACGCTTGTATTCAAATATATATATTCAACATGAAGGCTTATTGGTGGAAAATTTTAGGAGCAGTACTTGTATTTTACTCGGTTCTTGCTGGTTTTTTGATTCCGGTGCCTAAGCTGCCCATTCTCCACGAAACGATCCGTAATACTTATTTTCATATTCCAATGTGGTTTGCGATGATATTACTCTATCTCATCTCGGTTATCTACAGTATTAAATACCTCTCATCCGGAAAGGTTAAGCATGACCTGTTAGCCGTTGAAAGCGTGAATGTGGGAATTGTGTTTTGCGGATTTGGCTTGATCACCGGTATGTTTTGGGCAAATGTTACTTGGGGCGAACCCTGGCCGAATGATCCAAAATTAAATGGAAGCGCAATAGCGACCTTAATGTACCTGGCCTACCTGGTGTTGAGAAATGCATTAGATGAGGAACAGAAGCGCGCAAAGATTTCGGCGATTTACAATATTTTCGCCTTTCCTGTTATGATCGTGTTGCTTTTTATCCTTCCACGTCTTACCGATTCATTACATCCGGGGAATGGGGGGAACCCCGCCTTTAGTAATTTAGATATGGATGGTACGATGCGTGCGGTTTTCTACCCCGCTGTTTTGGGCTGGATGCTTATTGGTCTATGGATTACCTCGTTAAGGTATCGTTACCGTTTAATTGAACACGAGGCGTAATACAAATGAGCTTTTCTTGATGAAACATGACAAAATTCTGATGTATTGTGCTCGACGAGAAGGTTTTTTATGTTTTATGGACGCCGGTAAAAAGCGTTTAAAAGTATACGGAATATAGGATTTTGATATTTTTATTTAAAATAAAATAATAATTTGTATTAAAAGATATGAAGAAGCTAATTCTTTTGTTTCTATTAGGGTTGACATCCTTTTTTCATAGTTTTGCACAGTCGTCAAACGACGTAGAGATGGCTGATGTTATGCGGAGCTCGGGCAAGATTTATGTAGTGGTTGCGGTGGTTTGTGTGATATTTTTCGGATTTATTATATATCTCTTCACGATTGATCGTAAAATTAGCCGATTGGAAAATAAGAAAAATAAAATAGGCTAGCACGTTTAGGTGCTTCTTAAGGGAGAAACCAATTATTAATTATTACATTATGGCTACAAGTAAGTCACAGGGAGAGTTTAGTTTCTTTAACGATGTTTGCGAATTCTTTGATCATGCCGCTCAATTTACCAACCATGATAGAGGCTTGTTGGATCAGATTAAAGCCTGTAACAGTGTTTATCGTTTCCGCTTTCCGATCCGTAGAGCGAATGGTAAATTGGAAGTTATTGATGCCTGGCGCGTAGAACATTCTCATCATAAATCTCCTACCAAAGGAGGGATTCGTTACAGTGATATGGTGAACGAAGATGAAGTGATGGCGCTCGCGGCGTTAATGACTTATAAATGCGCAATTGTTAACGTGCCTTTTGGAGGAGCGAAAGGGGGAATTTGCATCAATCCGAGAGACTATTCGGTACCCGAGTTAGAAACAATCACCAGGCGATACACGGTAGAATTAGTAAAGAAGAATTTTATCGGACCTGCTATTGATGTACCGGCACCGGATTATGGTACCGGCGAACGTGAAATGAGCTGGATTGCCGATACTTATTTAACCATGAATCCCGGGCAGCTGGACGCACTGGGAAGTGTTACCGGTAAACCTCTTTCCCTGAGCGGTATTGACGGTAGAAAAGCGGCAACCGGTAGAGGTGTTGCCATTGCGATTCGGGAATGTGTGGATGTAGCGGAGGATATGAAGGCGCTGGGTTTAACGCCGGGCATAGCCGGTAAACGAGTTATTGTGCAGGGACTTGGTAATGTAGGATATAACACAGCGAAGGTGTTGGAGGAGTACGGTGCTATTATTGTTGGAATATGTGAGTACGACGGTGCCTTGTATAATGAAGATGGATTGGACGTTGACGCCATATTAGAGCATAGAAGGAATACCGGTACAGTTTTGGGCTACAAAAAAGCGAAGAAGGAGTTTGCTAATCCAAGCGAAGGTCTTGAACAAGCTTGTGACATATTAGTGCCGGCTGCTTTAGAAAAGCAGATTACCGAAGATAACATCGGCAAAATTAAAGCAAAAATAATTGCTGAAGGGGCTAATGGCCCTACCACGCCTAAAGCGGAAGAAATATTTACAAAAAACGGTGGCATTATTATTCCCGATATGTACTGCAATGCAGGGGGAGTGACCGTTTCCTACTTTGAATGGTTGAAGAACCTTTCGCATGTTGCTTTTGGACGTATGGATAAACGTTATGAAGAAACCGCTAATAGAAATATTGTAAATATGGTAGAGGCTGTTACAGGCGTTACACTAACAGCGGATCAACGAAGTGTGATTGTAAAAGGTGCATCTGAGCTGGAGTTGGTAAACTCAGGTCTTGAAGATACCATGATCCGGTCATACCATGAAATAAGAAGAATACGAAATGCGAACAATAAAATTGATACTTTACGGACAGCTGCTTTTGTAAGTTCGATTGATAAAATCGCTACCTCGTACCTTAATATGGGAATTTGGCCGTAGAAAGTAAAAATTAAAAAGTAAAAAAAGCTATCGGATATTGAATTCGATAGCTTTTTTGCTGTATAGAATTTTGACTTTTGACTTTTGACTTCTCTTATCTATTAATACTAAAATCCAAAGGTTTTTTTACTTTCTCTTTCAAGAGAGCGAGATCTACCACCTCCTTCATTTCGTTAACATAATGAAAGTTCAGATCCTTTATATAATCTTCTTTAATTTCCAGGATGTCCTTTCTGTTAGATTTGCAAAGTATAATATCTTTAATATTAGCTCTCTTAGCAGCTAAAATCTTTTCCTTGATACCTCCAACCGGTAAGACCTTTCCGCGCAAGGTAATTTCACCGGTCATCGCTAAGTTGGCGCGCACCTTGCGTTGCGTAAAGGACGAAGCCAAAGCAGTGAGCATGGTTATGCCCGCAGAAGGACCGTCTTTGGGAGTCGCTCCGGCAGGTACGTGAATATGCACGTCCCATTTATCAAATAGATCAAAGTCTATTTTAAAATCTGCCGCATGTGCTCGTAGATAAGCCATCGCTATGCCTGCTGACTCCTTCATTACGTCTCCGAGATTTCCAGTCAGTGTAAGTTTTCCCTTACCGGGGCTCAGACTTGATTCGATGAAAAGAATATCGCCGCCTACCTGAGTCCATGCTAGTCCTGTTACAACGCCTGCTACATCGTTACTTTCGTATAAATCCTTGTCATAAATAGGAGCACCTAAAATATCAACAACTTCCTGCTGACTGATGCTAGGGCCTATAGGCGTTTCCATAACAATATTGGTTGCCGCACCGCGCACCAGAGCGCCTATTTTTTTCTCAAGGCCGCGCACGCCGGACTCACGGGTATATTCATCTATTACCTTTTCTATTACACTACCTTTCAAAGAAATATCCTTTGCCGTTAGGCCATGCTGTTCACGTTGTTTAGGTAAAAGGTGTTTTTTTGCGATCTCAATCTTTTCTTCAATTGTGTAACCATTTACCTCAATGATTTCCATTCTATCTAATAAAGCTGGCTGAACAGTACTTAAAGAGTTAGCAGTAGCAATAAACATGACATTGGAAAGATCAAAGTCCATCTCTACATAATGATCGTAAAAAGCGCTGTTCTGTTCCGGATCCAAGACTTCCAATAGTGCCGAAGAGGGATCGCCTCGAAAATCATTTCCGACTTTATCGATTTCATCCAAGACGAAAACGGGATTTGAAGTGCCGGCTTTTTTAAGTGATTGGATTACTCGGCCCGGCATTGCTCCTATGTAGGTTTTTCGATGCCCTCTGATTTCTGCTTCATCACGAACACCCCCCAACGCCATTCTAACGTATTTTCGGTTTAAGGCCTTAGCAATAGATTTCCCTAATGAAGTTTTACCAACGCCGGGAGGGCCCACGAGGCACAGGATTGGCGCTTTCATGTCTCTTTTAAGCTTCAAGACGGCTAAGTACTCAATAATACGTCTTTTTACTTTTTCTAACCCGTAATGATCTTTATCTAAAATCTTCTCGGCACGTTTTAAATCGAAGTTGTCTTTACTGAACTCATTCCAAGGTAAATCGATCAGGAGCTCGAGATAGTTGAGCTGAACGGAATAATCGGCCGCTGCTGGATTGATCCTGCTTAATTTATCCAATTCTTTTTTGAAATGGGTTGCGACTTCTCTACTCCACTTTTTCTCCAGGGATTTTTTCCTTAACTCCTCGATTTCCAAATCAGGCGTTGAGCCACCCAGTTCTTCTTGAATCGTTTTTAATTGTTGATTCAAAAAATAATCACGTTGCTGTTTGTCGAGGTCAACCCGAACTTTGTTTTGGATCTGATTTTTTAGTTCTAACAATTGTAATTCGGCGGTAAGCTGTTCAAGCACTTTATTTGCCCGATCCTTAACATCCTTCATTTCCAATAGTTGCTGCTTTAATGTTAAATCAGCATTCATATTGGAAGAGATAAAATTGATTAGAAAAGAAGAGCTTTCAATATTTTTAATGGCTATTCCTGTTTCGCTTGGTATGTTCGGCGAGATGTTGATGATTTGTAAAGCTAATTCCTTAATAGAAGAAATTAGTGCATTGAATTCTTTTTCCTTCTTCGCTTTTTCCTCTATAAAACGCTCGATGGAAGCTTTGATATACGGTTCCGATTGTATTTCCTCTTTGAGTCTAAAACGTTGCTTACCTTGAATGATCACTGTCGTGTTACCATCAGGCATCTGCAGCATTTTTATGATCATAGCCACAGTTCCAACCGTGTGCAATTGATCGAATGAAGGGTCTTCAATTGACATATCCCTTTGGGCAACTACACCAATGGCGCGATCACCTTTATAGGCTTCTTTTATTAGTTTGATGGATTTGTCTCGCCCTACGGTTATCGGTATAACCACTCCCGGAAATAATACCGTGTTTCTTAAAGGTAATATGGATAGAACTTCGGGTAACTCTTCACTACTCATATCGTCCTCATCTTGCTGTGTAAATAGTGGAAAAAATTCCGTGTCCTCATTTATGATTGGTAATGCTTGGTTAAAATCAAATAGATCAAACTTGCTCATTTGTATGTTTTATATTTATGTTGTAACAGGTTTTGGGTCAAAATGACAGTCTGCCTGCTTATTTTATTCTGTAAACAACTGAATAGGTATTGTTGCAAGCGCTATGCCAATATCTATTTATGCAATCTTTTTTAGCATTTGTGTCATATTTTCAGGTCATGCCCTTTGTTATCTTTTATAAATGCAATGATACTACAATAAAATTTAAAAGCCTGTAAATGAATAATATTTAATGCGATACAATAAAATACACATTTTTTAGTTTATTTTTGTGTCGAAATGGCAATGAGATTGCTATCTTAGAGAGGGATAAACCTTTAGGCTTTATGCAAGGTGTCATAATAGCCTCCCAAGGAATAAAAGAAATTTAATTAATGAACATTAGACGCTATCAATTTATGAATTTTGGTAAATCAATGAAACAGTTGGTGTTACTGGGAGTTTTTATTTTTTCCGTAAGCGCTGTAGCCGCTCAGTCACAATCGTCATCCAGTAATCCCTACGTTCGTTTGGGAAATAAGGCGATTATGGATGGGGATTTTAAAGCGGCAGTAAATGCTTTAGAAAAAGTGAAAAATCCGGATACACTTGTTACTTACATGTTGGGATATTCGCAGATCAGATGTGCGGATTATAATAAGGCCATTACTTCTTTTACAAAACTTCTTAGCCAGAGCCCAAATAACTTTTCAGCTTATTATTGGAGAGGCAAAGCACGGAACACCTTAGCTGT
Source organism: Olivibacter sp. LS-1 (assembly GCF_008245145.1). Classification (GTDB taxonomy): domain Bacteria; phylum Bacteroidota; class Bacteroidia; order Sphingobacteriales; family Sphingobacteriaceae; genus Olivibacter; species Olivibacter oleidegradans. The sequence goes on from NZ_CP041643.1 coordinate 3,149,598, forward strand.
TCAAAGTGAGAGTAAATTGAATGAAACTGAGCGCAGCAAAATGTTACAAGCAAGTATCGATGATTTTACCAATGCTATAAGACTTAATCCGGATGATTTGTCTTATTACCAAAGTAGAGGAATGGCCTATCGCGACTTAGGGATATTGCAAGGAACTAATTCTACCGCTGTTTACGACAAAGATCAAGCTGCTGAAGCTTATCAAAAAAGTATAGACGATTTACAGCACGTGTTGAGCGCAAATGCTAAAAGAGAAGATTTAGCAAAAGAAATTAAGAAGGTGAAGATTTACAAGAGTAACCTGTCTAAATAGCTAATTAACAGGCTTTAAAAGGCCTTAGCACAACAGTGCTAAGGCCTTTTGCTTTTTGGTAATTATAAGATTCTTCCGGTAATGATATAATTGTTGCGACCTATTATTCGGATAGACTGTTCTTTCTCTATCTCATAAAGGGAATCTGGAAAATAATCAAGTCGTTCAGACGATTCATACAGCCAATTTTTTTCTCCGTTGAGGATTTGAATGTGTCTAACCGTACCTTTAGGATCCTTGTAAATGGTTATTTGCTTTGTTCGAAGCCGGGGCGCCTTCGCACGGTAACTTAACTTTCCGTCTGCCGAATCGATCCGATAACTTTGCAGCCAATCCGGCTTGTTGATATCAGATGAGGAAAAGAGCTCAAATTCTCTTTGCCAGTCGCCTAGCCTTAGCTTCATTTGTTCGCGCTGCTCATTTTTACCTACGGTTTTAAGGATCAAAGGATTTTTTTTCTGCAAAAATTGTGCTTCTTGCTTAAAATAGGAAATCAAGTCGAAGTAGGGGGGATGAGTGACCTTCATTTCTCCATTGTCCGACGAACAAGATATGCCCATAAAGAGCGCAAGCATAGGTAGTGTGAGGGAAGGGAAATATTTCATGCGAAAGATAAACACCTGAGATTCTCCAATACAGGGGCGAAGTTAATAAAAAATTGCACAGCTGAGGTCACTGCTTTCGCTTTTTCATCGCTCGTCTGTGCAATTTTAGTTTTATTAGGAAACGAGTACTTCACCCGTCATCTTTTGAGGAACCGAAATATTTAACAGCGTCAGGATAGTCGGAGCTATATCACCCAATTTACCATCTTTTATGTGCCGGTAATCTTTGTCAATTAGAATACAAGGTACTAAGTTGGTTGTATGTGCGGTATTAGGTGAACCATCTTCATTTATCATATATTCTGAATTTCCATGGTCAGCAATGATTATAAAAGAATAACCTTCTTGTAAACCTTTTTCCACTACTTGTTTGGTGCAATTATCCACCGTTTCAACAGCTTTTACAACCGCACTAAAGACACCCGTATGGCCAACCATATCGGGGTTTGCAAAGTTTAAGCAAACGAAATCCGGATGATTGCTTTCCATTTCTTTACAAATAGCGTCCGCAATACCTTGTGCACTCATCTCCGGTTGCAAATCGTAGGTTGCTACTTTTGGAGAAGGGATCAATATTCTTGATTCACCAACAAACTCCGTTTCTCTGCCGCCTGAAAAAAAGAAAGTTACGTGCGGATACTTTTCTGTTTCGGCTATACGTACTTGCGTCTTACCATTTTTTTCCAGTACTTCTCCCAAAGTTTCGGTAATATCGTCTTTTTGAAAGATCACATCCACATTTTTAAAGGTCTCATCATACGACGTCATTGTAATATACTTTAAATTCAAAGGCGTCATATTGTACTCAGGAAAGGCCTTTTGAGTTAGCGCTATCGTAATTTCACGCCCACGATCTGTTCGGAAATTAAAACAGATAACTACATCTCCCTCTTGAATAGTTGCTAATGGTTTGCCTGTTTCATCGACTTTGACAATTGGCTTTACAAACTCGTCAGTCACGCCGTCCGCATAAGAAGCATGAATTGCATCAATCAGATTTTTGCTTGCCGTTCCCTGTCCGTGAACCAGGAGATCATAGGCTTCTTTCACCCTTTCCCATCGGTTATCTCTATCCATTGCATAATAACGCCCGATTGCAGAGGCAAGCTTTGCCCGGCGACCTGCCAAATATTTTTCTAATTCGGCAATATAATTTACACCCGAGTGTGGATCAGTATCTCTACCGTCTAAAAAGGCGTGGATAAAGACATTTTCCGTTAAGCCTGCGTTTTCAGCTGCATCGCATAAACCGCGAAGATGTTTGGTATGTGCGTGAACTCCGCCGTCAGAAACCAAGCCGATAAAATGTACCGATTTGCCTTCAGTGTTGGCGTAGGCAAATGCCTGTTGAAGAATAGTATTTTGATTTAGTTCGCCATCTTCTACCGCTTTATGAATACGGCCAAGCTCTTGATATACAATACGGCCAGCACCTAAGTTCATATGTCCTACTTCTGAATTTCCCATCTGTCCGTTCGGTAAACCAACAGCTTCACCGGACGCCTCCAGTTTGGAGTGCGGGTATGAACTTAATAAATGATCTAAAAAGGGTGTATTGGCGGCTTTTACCGCATTGGAATCATCATTCTTGCCGTAACCAAGACCGTCAAGAATTATGAGCATTGCTTTCTTCATTTTTGCTATTCTTTTATTTTATTTTGTTTTCTCTTTTCACAAACCTAATACAAAAAATGATCCTTTGCTCAATTTTTTTTAAATATTGGTAAATAGGTGTGCCTTGACAAAAAAATAGACAAAATGGCATGCTTTTAGCTGCAATATGCAGCAGAAAGTATCGTGCTATAAAATGTACATAATTGCAAGTGTTAACGTAATTGAGCTAAATTCTTATCTGTCGGGATGATGAAAAGTGCGTGTATTATATTGCTTCTTTTTTTTACCAACCTAAAGTCTCATGTTGTTTATTCCCGTATAGACGATTTGATTGATAATATTACAAATTGCTTTAGAACCGGGAACAGTAAGGAGTTATCCTTTTATTTGTCCAGTACGGTAAGTCTTTCTTTATTGGAAGAAAGTAACACCTATTCAAAAAACCAGGCCGAAATATTACTTCACAATTTTTTTGACAGACATACATTTAGAAGTGGAAAAATTCTTCATAGAATGGAAACAAATGCCAGTAACCGTTATGCTGTCGTCGAATTGATCTCCTCCACCGAGAAGTTTAGGGTTTCCCTGTCTCTCAAAAATTTCAACTCTAAATTTTTAATTACGGACATACGTATTGATGTGGTAAAATAATATCGAAACAAATTCATCATTGCATAGGACAGTCAAAGAGCGTTATAAAACTTTTTCTATTCACGAAATTTTCACTAGGTTTGGAGCCGATTTACAATATGAGCACAATAGATAAGAAACAACTTAGTGACTTTATAAAGCAGGCGCTGCAGGAGGATGTTGGCGATGGCGATCATACTTCTTTGTCTACCATTCCGTCCGGAAAGCAGGGAATTGCCAAGTTAATAATTAAGGAAGACGGGATTTTAGCAGGGGTAGAGGTAGCTGTTGCTATTTTCCGCGAAGTAGATCCCTCCTTGCAAATCACCATTCAACAGAACGATGGTGGTGAAGTTGCCGTTGGTGATATTGTCTTATTCGTAGCAGGCAGTATTCATTCCATTTTAATAGCAGAACGTTTAGTACTTAATGTGATGCAGCGGATGAGCGGTATTGCAACAACAACTCATAAGGTTGTGAAGCTGTTGGCAGGCACAGAGACAAAAGTGCTTGATACACGAAAAACGACACCGGGAATTCGCTTTTTAGAGAAAGAGGCGGTGCGTATAGGCGGAGGTGTTAATCACCGTTTTGGCCTATATGATATGATATTGATCAAAGACAATCATGTGGACTATGCAGGGGGAATTGCCGCTGCTTTATCGGCTGCACATGAATATAAACGATCTTTGAAAAAAGCAATCCAGATAGAGATTGAGGTCCGAAATTTGGAGGAACTTCAAGCTGTACTTGATTTTGGTCGTGTTGATCGGATCTTATTGGATAATTTTGATTTCAAAACGTTAAAGCGTGCGGTGAATTTAGTTGACGGAAGGTTTATAACAGAGGCATCTGGAGGCATTACCCTTGAAAATGCTAAACAATTTGCGGATTGCGGCGTTAACTATATTTCTATAGGCGCTTTAACGCATTCCGTTAAGAGCCTTGATATGAGTTTGAAAGCTCAGATTGTTAACTAAAGTTAAGATTTTTTACTAATAAGATTTTCCTTTTTAGTATCATTGTACCCGATGACATCGATTAATGCCATTATTGCACTTCTGGTTGCGTATTTTTTTGGATCCATACCAACAGCCGTTTGGCTCGGACAATCTTTTTATGGCGTAGATGTAAGGGAATATGGCAGCGGAAACGCAGGAGCTACTAATACGTTCAGGGTCCTAGGTGCCAAAGCCGGCGTTGCTGTTATGATTATCGATATTCTGAAGGGGTGGACTGCAACAAATTTAGCTTACTTTATCGGTGTTTCCATTACCGGACCTACAAGTTCTGTACTCTTTATTAATTACCAACTTGCGTTAGGGGTAATCGCCGTTATGGGACACTTATTCCCTCTGTTTGCCGGATTTCGGGGCGGGAAAGGGGTTGCGACATTATTTGGAATGGTACTGGCCGTGCATTTACAAGCAGCTTTATTATGTGTAGGTGTTTTTATCTGTGTGCTGATGCTTACCCGTTACGTTTCCTTGGGATCTATTTTAGCTGGTTTTACTTTTCCTTTTAGCATCGTTTTTGTTTTTCAAACGCCCTATAAGTCGTTGTTATTATATGGTATGTGTATCTGCGCGCTTATACTCGTTACACACCAAAAGAATATTGAGCGACTACTGAAAGGCAAGGAATCAAAAATCACATTGTTTAAAAAGAAGAATACGTAAAGTCGTCATATCGGCACAACAATTGCTGTATTTTTCAAATATAATCATCATTATGAATTGGAATAAAACTAAATTATTTGGTTCATTACTTTTACTCGTTTTTTTTGCAGCATGTTCTACCGTACCCTTAACGGGAAGAAAGCAATTAAGTTTGGTAGACGATAAAACGATGCAACAACAGGCGACGCTTGCTTATCGCGAGCTTTTAAGCGACCCGAAAACCAAAGTTATAAAAGGTACAGCTAATGCGCAATTGGTGCAGAATGTGGGCCGTAAAATAGCACGGGCCGTAGAAACTTACTTACAACAGCAGGGATATGCTGATCAATACCAGTTTAGTTGGGAGTTTAACTTAATTGACGACAAACAAGTGAATGCTTGGTGTATGCCGGGCGGTAAAGTAGCTGTATACACAGGAATTTTACCGGTTACGGAAAACGAAGCTGGTTTAGCTACTGTCATGGGGCACGAAATTGCGCATGCAATTGCAAGGCACTCATCTGAACGGGCCTCTAATGTGATGGCTGCCCAAGGTATTGGCGTCGGGGTGGGATTAGCGACATCCAAAAAATCTCAATTAACACAAGTCCTTGTCAGCCAGTTATATGGTGTAGGTAGCCAAGTGGCATTACTAAAATACTCGAGAAATCAAGAGGGCGAAGCCGATCGAATGGGATTAACCTTTATGGCGATGGCAGGATATAATCCGAATGAAGCGACGGCGTTTTGGCAACGAATGTCTTCCCGGGCAGGCGGACAGAAACCTCCTGAATTTTTAAGTACACACCCTAGTGATCAAAGGCGTATTGCTGATATTCAAAGACTGATTCCGGAAGCGATGCGGTATTATAAAAAGTAAGGTGTCTTAGCTTGCGGGAGGGATGAAGAGACGACGGATGCGGCCATGTTTATGATTAAGGTTAAATTTGAGTACCTAACAATTCCAGGATAGCCCGCGCTTTTAGCAGGCACTCTTCGTATTCGGTCAAGGCGTCTGCTCCGGCAGTTATTGCCCCGCCAACGTGGAAGGAAAGCCTTTTCTTATGAGCATTGTATAAAAGGGAACGAATTACGACGTTGAAGTCATAATCTCCATCAGGCGCAAAGTAACCAATACTGCCAGCATATAGGCCTCTTCGACTAGACTCATACCTGTCTATTAATCGCATCGCGCTCACTTTGGGAGCGCCCGTCATTGAACCTGCGGGAAATGTATTCCGAATACCAGTTGTATTCTCTAAATTTTCTCTCCCCACTGCAGTGATCGTAGAAATAAGTTGATGTACCTGTTTAAAACTATAAACGCCCATCAGCTCCTTTACTTTGACAGAAGCCGGTTCAGCACTTCTCGTTAAATCATTTCGTACCAAATCTACGATCATGATATTTTCACTGATTTCTTTTCCATCAGTTTTAAGTTTGTTGATTAATGCAATGTCTTCCTCCTCCGTTTTTCCACGAGGTGCCGTTCCCTTAATAGGCTGCGAGATTAACAAGCGGTTTCTTTTCGCCAGAAACCTTTCCGGAGAAGCCGATATAATGTGATGCTCCCCCGTTTTGAAATAAGCAGAGAAAGGGGTGGGGGATAGTTCGCTCAATTGAAGAAAAGCCTCTATTGGTGTAAGGACAACATCTTCGGCAAAAAATTCCTGACAAAGATTCACCTCGTAAATATCTCCTTGATGAATATGCCGCAGTAATTTTTGGAATACATTTATGTAATTCTCCTTAGACATTTTAGCCTGTACAGTTCCTGTGAAAACAAAAGAAGGCGGAACGAATAGGGTATTTACGACTCCATTATAAATCTCGGATGGTGTTTCGCTTTGGATTGTAACTGTATTGCCTTTAATATGTAGCAAATGTTTCGGTACGAAAAAATAGGCGTTAGGCGTTTCCTGTTCATTTGGGTGGGCGGTATGTAGGGCCTCTATTTCGTTTTTCAGATCATAGGCTAAAAATCCGGGAATCCATTGCGCGGGATGATCCTTGATGAATGCCTGCAAAGCTTGAAAGCTATCTTCGTGACCATCTTTAAAGTCATGTAATACATCTGCGGCGATCAGTGCGTCAAATTTACTATAGGCGTCATCATGCTCGCCCTGGCTGACCAAACAGCAGGCTGTATTAAATAAAGAAGCCCATTGAAGGGCTTTCTTTGTAAAGTTAACAATATCATCGATCTGATATTCTGTGGATGTCATCTCGGTTAATCCAAAATAAGCGTTTGCATTCTATCAGGGCCTACTGATAAATATTTTATTTTGACACCTAATTGTTTTTCCAGATATTGAATATATTCCTTTAATGCTGTAGGGATTTGACCAACCGAAGTGATACCGGTAATATCCTCATTCCACCCTTTTAGGGTTTCATAAACAGGTTCAGGTTTTAACGTATTGATGTCATATGGCATGTAATCAATCTTTTCTCCATTATGTATATAGTGCGTACATACATTCACTTCTTCAAATCCACTTAATACGTCGGCCTTGGTCATCACCAATTCAGTTACACCATTCAGCTGGATCGCGTAGCGTAATGCAGGAAGGTCAATCCAGCCTGTCCGACGGGATCTGCCTGTTGTGGCTCCGAATTCATGTCCGATTTGACGCAACTTTTCGCCGGTTTCATTTTCCAATTCCGTAGGGAAGGGGCCACCACCCACCCGCGTGCAATAGGCTTTGAAAATTCCAATGACCTGACCAATATTTTTTGGCGCAACACCTAGACCGGTGCATGCCCCGGCAGTTGTAGTATTAGAAGACGTAACGAAAGGATAGGAACCAAAATCAATATCCAATAGTGTCCCTTGAGCTCCTTCTGCCAATACCGTTTTACCATCCTTTAGATAATTATTGACCAATTGATCACTATCAACATGAGGAATAGCTTTCAGGTATTCAATAGCCTCAAAGAAAGCTTGTTCTCTTTCGTCAAAGTTGGGAATCTCACCATAATGTGAAAGGATACTTTTGTGTTTTTCGACGAGCTTTTGGTAGCGTTCTTCAAAATCGGGTAAGGTAGTATCACCCACACGTATGCCATTGCGCCCGGTTTTATCCATGTAAGTTGGTCCAATCCCTTTTAAGGTGGATCCAATTTTTCCAGCTCCCATTTTACTTTCGGAAGCGGCATCGAGTAATTGATGCGTAGGCAATATAAGGTGTGCCCTACGAGCAATCACCAATTTTCCTTCTGCAAGCGGATCGAACCCGCTTTTTTTTAAATTTTCAAGCTCTCTTTTGAGAATAATGGGGTCGATAACGACGCCATTACCGATTAGATTTAACGTGTTTTTATTGAATATGCCGGAGGGAATGGTGTTCAGTACGTATTTTTGCCCGTCAAATTCCAGTGTATGTCCGGCATTCGGTCCGCCTTGAAAACGGGCAATTAAATCATACTGTGGCGTTAGGACGTCCACAATTTTACCCTTACCTTCGTCGCCCCATTGTAGGCCCAAAAGCACATCGACTTTCATCATGATTTGTTATTGTATGTCGTTTAATTAATAATTTATAGGAGAAACAAAAAAAAGGTGCTCAAAAAGAATGTTATCTTCGAGCTAATAAAGCGTTTAATTAATAGCTCACTTCTTTGATAACAGACAGCAATTGAAATGCTTCTTTTTGAACACCTCGAAATATTGTATTATACAGTACATTGCTAAACTGAAACAACCTCTTTATTTCGGCTTTGGTTTGCTTCGGTTTTAGGGCAGCTTTCGTTACACTCACTGCAAACCCCATATAGATTTAATGAGTGATGCTTGATGTCAAACTTTAAAAGCTCTCCCATCATGCTTTGTATCTGATGAATTCTGGGGTCGCAGAATTCAACAACTTTACCGCATTCGATACAGATAATATGATCGTGTTGCTTATACCCATATGATTTTTCAAATTGGGCCATATTTTTACCGAATTGGTGTTTCGTCACCAGGTCGCAAGATACCAAAAGCTCCAATGTATTGTAAACGGTAGCTCTGCTCACTCGGTATTTTTTATTTTTCATGTGGATATACAGGGATTCCACATCAAAATGGTCGTTTCTTGAGTATATCTCTTCCAAGATGGCAAAGCGCTCAGGAGTTTTGCGCAAGCTTTTATTTTCGAGGTATGCCTCGAAAATCTTTCTGACCATACTTGTTGTTTCTGCTGTAGACATAATAATCCTTAATTATGTACAAACTTAGCTAAATTGCTTGTTATATGCAAATAACCCAAAAGTATATAAGAACTTCGCGGTTATCCTTGACATTCAGTTTATAAAGCTAGCATGTGAGCTCGTAGCCGGGAGCTATTAGGTGCTTAGTTACCAGGTGTCAGTTGTCGGTCATTTAACCCATTACCGTTATCCCTCTGAATCAAAACGTGTAATACCCGTAATGCCTTTAATCTGCTTTAGTTTTTTGATCAAGCTATCTAAGTGCTCCGTATTATTTACATACACCATGATCGATCCTTCAAAAATACCTTGATTACTGGTGATTGTAATCGATCGAATGTTGATTTTAAAATCTTGGGAAATAACCGTAGTAATCCGGTTAACCAATCCGACATCATCAATACCTACAATGCGTAAACCGGTAAGGAACGCTAATTCCTGTTGAGAGGTCCATTTGGCTTTCACGATGCGGTAACCGTAATTGGCCATTAATTTAGACGCGTTGGGACAATTCGTGCGGTGAATTTTTATACCATCGTTAACCGTTACAAAACCGAATACATCATCTCCCGGAATAGGATTACAGCAAGCCGAAAGTGTATAATCGAGTTTCTGAAAATCATCGCCAATCAATAAGGTTTCTTTATCCTTTTTGTCTACTTTTCTAAGTAAGCCGTCAACATGTTGTTCGATTTTAGTACTGGCTCCGCTTGAAGTATCCACTGACTTTTCAGCCGTTGCAAATTCCTTCAGTTGTTTTAGGTCAATTTCACCTTTAGCTACTTTATAGAACAATTCCTGTGTAGATGGCAGCTTTAAAAACGAGCTTAATTTATTGAGATTATCGGTGTTATAGGTAATCTTAATCGATTTAAGTTTCCTTTCCAGGATTTCCTTTCCATCTTCCGCTATGCGCCGCTTTTCTTCTTTTAATGCAGATTTTATTTTTGACTTAGCCTTTGCCGTAACAACAAAATTCAGCCAATCTTCCTTGGGTGTTTGTTTATTGGAGGTGATAATCTCCACTTGATCACCATTGGAAAGCTTATGTGAAAGGGGTACCAGTTTATGGTTTACTTTTGCTCCAATACAACTTGCGCCTAAATCGGAATGTATTTCAAAAGCAAAGTCGAGAGCGGTAGCGTCTAAAGGAAGCTGAATAAGGGCTCCTTTCGGGGTAAAAATGAATATTTCATCTGAAAAGAGATTCATTTTGAAGTCATCAACAAAGTCCAAGGCATTGGATTCAGGGTTACTCAAAATATCTCTTACTTTCTGTATCCATTGATCAAGACCACTATCGGAGTTTGATTCTTTATACTTCCAATGTGCAGCAAAGCCTTTTTCTGCAATTTCATTCATCCGTTTGGTGCGGATCTGTACTTCAACCCATTGACCTTTGGGTCCCATAACGGTGGTATGCAAAGATTCATAACCGTTTGCTTTAGGTGAAGAGATCCAGTCACGCAATCGATCAGGATTAGGTCTGTATAGATCCGTGACAATGGAATAGGCTTTCCAACATTCTGCCTTTTCCATTTCCTGTGTTGTGTCAATAATAACACGGATTGCAAATAAGTCGTATACCTCCTCAAAAGGTATAGATTTTTTCCGCATCTTATTCCAAATAGAATGAATGGATTTAGGACGGCCAAAAACACTGGCTCTAATTCCCTGCTCCGTCAATATTTCCTGAATAGGGCCAATAAATTCCTGTATATAACGTTCCCGTTCCGCTTTCTTCTCATTTAATTTTCTTGCAATGAACTTGTATGTATCAGGATCTGTATATTTCATGGAAAGATCTTCCAGCTCCGATTTAATAGCATACAAACCTAAACGATGGGCAAGAGGTGCATATAGATAGCTTGTTTCAGAAGCGATTTTCAGCTGCTTATCACGGGCCATGAATTCCATGGTTCGCATATTGTGCAGTCGGTCCGCTAATTTAATTAGAATCACCCGTACATCATCGGCAAGGGTAAGGAGCATCTTCCTGAAATTCTCTGCCTGTATAGAGCTATTCGGATCAAAGATTCCTGAGATTTTGGTTAAGCCATCAATAATTTTAGCTACTTTTTTGCCGAATTTGTTTTCAATTTCATCTAAAGTAATATCGGTATCTTCCACCACGTCGTGTAATAAAGCACAAACGATGGAAGTAGTACCCAGCCCAATCTCCTCAGCCGCAATTTGGGCAACAGCGATTGGATGGTAAATGTAGGGCTCTCCGGATTTCCTGCGCATATCTTTATGGTTTTCCAAGGCCATATCAAATGCCCTCCGGATCATCTGCTTGTCACCCTTTTGCAAGGTGGGCTTACAAGCTCGCAATAACGCCCGATACCGTTTTAAGATCTCTTTTTTCTCAGCCTCTAAATCAATCACTAATTCCTTCATGGTCCTCAATTTCGTAAATATCTATTCTATATGCAAAAAATTTATTTCCTACCTTTGAGATTGTAAATGTCTCGGAAGGTTTAATAAAAATTGTATTAGTCGTCAATTTTTATTTAACTTTATTGGAAGTTTAGTAAGAGCTAAATCTATGAAATTTTTACGTTTAATGTTAATTTATTTACTGCTTTTTTTTGGTAGAGAGGGCTTGGCACAGCAGGTTAATAAAGATAGTTTAGCTAATACTTCTAACAATGCCTCAAATATCACGCCAATTATGTTGCCAACAACCATTGTTGACGGTGAACGGATACCTTGGATTTTATTGAGGGAGGTCGTGATTACCGATTATCGGATTTTTAAAACACCGGCAGACAGAGCTCGATATAATCGCTTAAAGTATAATGTCTTAAAAGTACTTCCGTATGCCAAATTTGCAGAAGACCGTTATGATAAATTACAGCGCGATCTAGCGGTAACGCCCAAAAAAAAGGATCAAAAAAGGCTTATCAAAGATTGCGAGAAAGAGATTAAAGCGATGTTTAACCGAGAGATAAAAAACATGTCGGTATCTCAAGGGGAAATATTAATAAAACTTATCAATAGACAAACGGGTAATTCCAGCTACGAGCTAGTGAAAGAGCTAAGGGGTGGAGTATCTGCTTTTTTTTATCAGTCTGTGGCGAAAATATTTGGTCATAATTTAAAGAATACCTATGACCCTGACGAAGACCGCGAAATAGAAACTATTATCCGGAACTACGCCAACAACAATCGTTACTTCTATTAATGGATGCTATATACCAATTTTGTGCAATGAAGCCTGATGGCTCCGTGGTTGATTTTAACATTTATCAAGGCAAGGTTTTATTAGTCGTAAATACAGCCAGTGCTTGCGGCTTTACGCCCCAATATCAACAATTGGAAAAGCTTTATGAACGCTATAAAGATCGAGGCTTTGAAATATTGGCCTTTCCTTCGAATGACTTCGGAAGTCAGGAGCGTTTGAGTGGTATGGCATTGCAGCATTATTGTAGTATTGAGCAAAAGTTAAGTTTTTCAGTTTATGATCGTATCAAAGTGAAGGGCCCTGATGCCCATCCATTGTACAAGTTTCTTGGCGATAAATTGTTGAATGGCAGAATCAATAGCAAGCCGCTGTGGAACTTTCATAAATATCTAATCGATAGAGAGGGGCGTGTTGTTGACTATTTTTATAGTTTTACGCAGCCCTTATCGAGACGCTTGATTCGGAAAATAGAACGGTTTCTGTAATAAATGCACATTAGGTAATATAAAATAATAACACGTGAAATTAGATATATTAGTAATTACTGTACATCCCGATGATGCAGAGCTGGGATGTTCGGGTACTATTTTAAAGCATGTTGCACTAGGAAAAAGGGTGGGTATAGTTGATCTGACGCGAGGCGAATTAGGTACAAGAGGCACCGTTGAGAGCAGAGCGAAGGAAGCTGCGGATTCAAGTATTATACTTGGACTGAGTGCTAGAGAGAATTTGGGCCTGCGAGATGGTTTTTTCAAAAATGAAGAGTATGAGCAACTTGAACTCATAAAAGCCATTAGAAAATATCAACCTGAGATTATCATTGGAAATGCTTTATATGACAGGCACCCTGATCATGGGAGAGCGGGTGAATTAATAACAGATGCTTGCTTTTTATCGGGACTGCGACGAATCGAAACAAAGGTAGATGAAACCTATCAGGAACCTCATCGTCCGAGGCTTCTATTGCAGCTCATCCAAGATCATTATATTAAGCCGGATATTGTTGTAGATGTGAGTGATTATTGGGATCAGAAGATTGAAAGTATTCGTGCTTTCAAATCGCAGTTTTTTAATGAAGATTATGCTGTTGAAGAGCCGCAAACCTATATATCTAATCCGGACTTCTTAAATATAATCGAAGCTCGGGCTAGAGAATATGGCAAGTATATCGGAGCTAAATACGCCGAGGGCTTTACTTGTAAGAGATTATTAGGCGTAGATAACCTCTTTAATCTGCGGTAAGCTTTATGAATGGAAAAAAGTGAGATGTTAAACACTTTCTTCTTTATTTTGTTATCATATTCTAAAACCTAAAAATATGTCAAATACGTTCACTAAAATAAAAGAAGCCTTTCGTTTGCTCAAGCATATTGATTTTGATCAGTTATCAAAAATCTCCCAAAAAGTTGACCTCGTTAAAGTGATGGATGGTTTTTCAAAATTAGATGATAATCAGTTGAAGGGACTTTTGAAAATGATGGACGGCGACGGGAAAAAGAAAGAGCTACCTCCGATTAATGGGGATTTTTATGAGCTAAGCGACCGATTAAGTGCAGAAGATCGTGCTTTGCAACTCCGAATACGCCAATTTATGGAACAAGAAGTAAAACCCTTGGTGAATAAATACTGGTTGCATGACGAGTTCCCATTTGAGCTGATTCCTAAATTTGGCGAACTTGGTTTGGCGGGCATTACTTATAACGGTTATGGTTGTCCGAATAAATCATTTTTAATGGAGGGTGTATTGGCCATGGAAATGGCTCGGGTAGATGCTTCCATAGCAACTTTTTTCGGGGTTCAGAGCGGCTTGGCAATGGGATCGATTTATTTGTGTGGCTCTGAAGAGCAAAAGCAAGAGTGGTTGCCGCAGATGAATAAAATGCAGAAGATAGGTGCGTTCGGCTTAACAGAGCCGGAAGTTGGTTCAGGTGCCGCCGGTGGTTTAACGACAACCTGTAAGCGAACGGCGGAGGGATGGGTGTTGAACGGGCAGAAGAAATGGATTGGAAATGCAACTTTTGCTGATCTTATTGTTATATGGGCGCGCGATTTGGATGATGGCCAGGTGAAGGGCTTTATTTTGAAAAAAGATACACCAGGCTTTTCTGTCGAAAAAATAAAAGGGAAAATGGCATTAAGAATTGTCCAAAATGGGCTAATCACTTTAAAGGACTGTGTAATTGAAGAAAAAGACCGTTTACCTCACGCTAATTCTTTTAAAGATACGGCCAATGTATTGCGTATGACCCGTGCAGGGGTGGCTTGGATGGCGGTTGGATGTGCACGTGGGGCTTATGAGAGCGCGCTCGATTACACCCGGAAAAGAAAGCAGTTTGGCAAGCCGATAGCTTCTTTTCAATTAATACAAAATCATTTAGTGGAGATGCTTTCTAATTTAACAGCTATGCAAACGCTGGTTTTTCGCCTTTCTGAGCTACAGGATGCCGGGCAATTAAAGGATGAGCACGCCTCCTTGGCAAAGGTTTTTTGCTCGTTACGAACACGTGACATCGTAGGACAGGCCCGAGAAGTGATGGGCGGGAACGGTATCCTTTTGGAGCATGATGTGGCTCGTTTCGTTGCCGATGCTGAAGCGATCTACTCATATGAAGGGACCAAAGAAATTAACTCCCTTATTGTTGGGAGGGCGATTACCGGAATGAGCGCGTTCGTATAGTGCTTTATTTTTTCATCCCTATTTGTTGCTCAATAAAAAAGCTAAAGTATTAACACCATCAGCATAATCGTCCAATGCAGGCTCCTGACTTTTACCTAAAGAAAAGGATGGCGCAATGGTGGTCAATTTTCTGTTAGTTACAATACATTGGATTTCTTCATTTCTTTCATTTAATTGTGCGGTTAAACTTTCTATATCATTATAGTGTTCGTAATAAGCTACAGCTAATGGAGATGCTAAGCGTTGATCCTCTTTAAGCAAGAGGAAGCCATTATCGTAATGCCTGTCGCCATTTACCAAATAAATTGACTTATTATAGTCGTAGTTGTTATGGTATTTATGATGATTGATAACCGTACTAAAGGTTTCGATAGCTTCAAAGAAGTAACTGATTTCATAATTTTTAGGAAAATAAAGTTTAGAAACATTTCTACACCCTAAGCCGTAATAGTCGAAGAGATCGTAGCCGATATTTGACAGTTCGGCTTTTGTTTCGTCACCCCAAATAACAGCTACGCTATTTCTGTTTTTTCGAATAATGTGAGGTACATTCTTGAAATAGTATTCAAAATAGCGAGCGGTATTATTACTTCCTGTTGCAATAATCATGTCAAAACGCTGAAGTCTGTCTACCAAACTAATGTGTTGTTTAAATGCCGGTTCAAATTCAATTAACTTGTCCAATAGATGTGGAATCAAGTACTTATCGTCAGAAGACAGTTTTATTTGAACTTTAAAACCTGCTATTAACGCTGTTAATATATCATGAAAGCCTACCAAAGGTATATTCCCTGCGAGAACCAGTCCCACCGTTTTTCCGGACATGGGATCGATGTCAGGCAAGTAAGGTTGTATCCAGTCGGCTAAGACCGGTTTAACCAGCGTTTTGGCAATAGCATGGAGTGCCTTTTTTGTATTAGCCGGTGTAAACCAACTGTTATGATATCCTGCTTGTTCGATGATTGCGTGTAAGCTATCTGACGCCGTTTCCATATAGTTGCCCAGTGCAGAAAAGGCGGCGATGCGTTGATGGCTTGTCAAATTGTGATTCTTCAAAGTGGAAAAACTTTTTAAATGTTATATTTGCAATAAAAATACTACCATGTTTGACAAAAAACTACTAAATTTGTAGATTATTGTTGAAAAAGTAATATTTGCAAAAATAAAGTATAAACGGATTTTTTAAGAAGATAATGGCAATTAAAATTACTGATGAGTGTATTAACTGCGGAGCTTGTGAACCGGAATGCCCTAATAATGCGATATACGATGCAGGTATGGCATGGCGTTTTTCTGATGGTACCGAGCTGCACGGAGTAATTGATTTTGGAGATGGGACCACATTGGATGCTGATGAAGCTCAGGAAGCTTTATCAGATGAAATCTATTATATAGTATCAGATAAGTGTACGGAATGTGTGGGTTTTCATGATGAGCCGCAATGTGCGGCTGTGTGCCCGGTAGATTGTTGTGTAGATGACGAGGATGTTCGTGAAACCCAGGAAGAATTACTGGCTAAAAAGGCTTGGTTGCACGCCGAAGGCTAGTGACAAGCGAAGAAGAGCAGGTAACGATTTGTTAGCTGCTCTTCCTCATAAATGAGTTCTTAATGATCGTCGTCCTTATAAGGAACGATCACTACAGGGCAAATCGCGTGTCTTGCCACTCCTTCAGAGACACTTCCTGAGATAAAATGATCGAATCCTGTTCTTCCATGAGTCCCGAGCACTATTAAGTCTGCCTGCCACTCATTAGCGGCTTCCAATATCTCCTTTCTCGGTTGACCCAACTTACTAATTTTTGTCACATGCTGTTCGCCATTCGGCCAAAGCGAGGCTAATCTATTTAATAAATCTGTTGATGCTTGCTCTTGCACCTCGTTAATTTCAGGTATATAAACCGGGTTGACACCCATGATTGGATCGACAGCCCCATAAGTACTGCTTGTTGGCGGATCGATGACATGTACCAAGGCTACCTCACCGTTGAAAGCTTGGGCTAAGTGATAACCATAGCGAACCGCTTTTTCAGAGTATTTACTGTCTTCAACAGCGATTAAAATACGCTGTGTCCTTATTGTTAATGATGAATCTATCATAATCGCTTTGTGTTGTTAACATATAACATTTGAGATAGATGAAAGTTTTGGTGTTTATGTGTGCAAAACCGATTGTATTGTAAAGGCATTTTATCTAAGTTTGCATATACAATGATTTGTGTGTACCATGGTGTATGGAATTTGTAATTTACCCGTCATACCGGTACGGGCTGAAGGCGGCAATAAAAGCGAAATTGTTTCTCAATTACTGTTTGGTGAAGTCTTTGAAGTTTTAGAAAAAAAAGACGAGTACCTATATGTTAAAATGGGATACGATGATTACGAAGGGTGGATTGACGGGAGGCAGCAAGTTTCGCTGTCAGCGGAAGACTTTAACGCTATACAAAATGAAGAACAGCCGATAGCAGACTTATCTACCCATGCGATGCTACTAAAGTTGGGTAAGGAGGAAAGCCTTCACTTGTTGCCTGGCAGCACGTTGCCTTTTTTGGACAACGATAGCTTCCGTATTAATGATACTGATTACCTCTTTCTGGGGCTATCTCGATTACCCGATTTGGAAGATTTTGAACAAGAAGCAGAAGATGTGCTTAGATTTTATCTGAACGCACCTTATCTTTGGGGCGGCAGATCCGTCTTTGGAATTGATTGTTCAGGATATGTCCAATTATTTTATAAGCATTTTGGTGTTCGCCTAAAAAGAGATGCCTGGCAGCAGGCAGAACAAGGAAAGACTGTCGACTTCCTTCAGGAAGGAAGATTAGGAGATCTGGCTTTTTTTGATAATGACGAAGGAAAGATTATCCACGTAGGGATATTATTAAATGAGTCTGAGATTATCCACGCATCCGGAAGAGTAAAAATTGATCAGATTGATAATACCGGGATATTTTCAAGAGAATCAAACAAGTATACACATCGACTCAGAATCGTTAAAAGAATTATAAATTAGCTGGCTTATTTTCCAGCTAATTTATAATGATTAATGATAACCTAATATTTTTAGTACTTGCTTAGAGTTTTGTTCTTCTCCAAAGACTTCAAAATTGAACGTTTCATCACGATTGCGACGAATGATCACATGTTTGGGAGAAGGGAGCAAACAATGATGTATCCCGCCGTAACCGCTTAATACCTCTTGGTAAGCACCTGTATGAAAGAAGCCCAAATATTGTACTTTTCGGGTTCTTGGCATAAACACATTATTCATATGTGCTTCCTGATTATAATAGTCCTGTCCGTCACAAGTAATACCACCTAAATTGACGCGTTCGTATTCCGAATCCCAATTATTGATCGGCAAAAGAATGTATTTCTGATTTAATGCCCAAACATCAGGCAAGTTTGTAATGAAAGAACCATCGAGCATCAGCCATTTTTCGCGGTCATTTTGCTGCTTTCTTCCTAACACTTTATAAAGGATGCCTGAGGCTTCGGCCACCGTATACTTGCCAAATTCAGTGATGATATCCGGCTCCATTACCTCATGCAATGCGCATATTTCTTTGATCCGATTAACGATTTCGTTAACCATGTATTCATAATCAAAGTCGTGTACCAATGAATCTTTAAAAGGCATACCGCCTCCAATATCTAAGGTATCTAAATCAGGATTTATTTTCTTAAACTTGCAGTAAAGTGTTACATACTTTTCGAGCTCGTTCCAATAATAAGGCGTGTCAGAAATACCGGAATTGATAAAGAAATGCAACAACTTGACTTTGAAATTCGGGTTATGAACAATTTTATTGTTGTAAAAATCAAGAATGTCCTCCATCCGGACTCCCAATCTAGACGTATAAAATTGCGAGTCGGGCTGTTCTTCGGCTGCAATTCGGATACCAAGGTTACAAGGCTCGTCTAATTCAACTTCGTCATCATAAAGGTTGAACTCCTCCTTGTTGTCCAACACGGGTATGATGTTTTTAAACCCATCGTGCAACATATCTACAATATATTGCTTATACTGGAAAGTTTTAAAACCGTTGCAAATCACTGTAATATCTTTCGATACAACTCCCTTTTTTTCCAAGGCATCGATCATCGGCATATCGAAAGCAGAAGATGTTTCCAGGTGAATGTCATTTTTAAGGGCTTCTTCCACAACGTGTCTAAAATGCGAGCTCTTTGTACAATAGCAATACTTATAAGATCCTCGATAGTTGTTTTTCAGAATAGCAGTTTGAAAGAGAATTTTCGCCTGTTGGATTTTTTTACTGATAATGGGAAGGTAGGTAAACCTTAGAGGGGTACCATATGTCTCTATCATTTCCATCAAGTTTAAATCATGAAAATAGAGCTCATCATCAATGATGTCAAATCCGTCTTGCGGAAAACCAACACTTAGGTCAAGAAATTCCTGATAGCTTTGCATTTATCTTAGTTAAAATTTTTGCAAAAATGTAATTTTAAATCGATATATAGCATCAGATTTTTATAAAATTGATGTCAAGAAAATAAGAAGTCTATTAGTTTGTTAAATAAGGCTTTTTTTAGGAGGTAAAAATATTTCGGCCATCATGCATCGAGCGCTTCCCCCACCATTCTTTTCAATCACATCAAGGGGGGAATAAAGCAACTGTGCATATTTTTCCAGACATTTCAACTGTTTTTTATTCAGTGACAAATAAGCTTGTTCAGACATGATTAACAGTGACTCATTGTATTTGTTTTTTATTTGCAGCATATTACCTGCGAAATGCTCCATTTGGTCGAGCGATATGCCAATAATTTCTTTCTCCGTCTGTGCCAAGCTTTTTATCACCTGAGCCCTTTGATCAAGCGATTTTATCGCTTCTTCACAAACTACTGCGAAGTTATTGCCTATACACATCATAACATTGGTATGGTAGATAGCGAAGCCGTGTTTATCCACGGCATCGAATATTAACGGCATGTAATGCATTTGTTTGCAAAATTCATATAAAGCGTCCGTCGAACTTCTTGGAGATGCGCACATATATGCAATATGATGATGCCGATCAAGTACCATGCTGCCCGTGCCCTCAAGAAAGAGGTGCTTATGCTCAAAGTGAGTGAGGTCAATCGTATTCTTTATTTCATAACTATTCGAAAGCATGTCAATAATATCCTGTCTTCTTTCTTTTCTGCGGTTCTCGGCGAACATTGGATAAAGTATAACAGAGCCATCTTCGTGAAAAGATATCCAATTGTTTGGAAAGATGGAGTCGGGCGTAAATGTTTCCCGTGTATCTTCAATTACCTGTACGTCCACACCGTTTTTCTCCAATAAGGAAACCATTCTTTCAAATTGAGCTAAGGCAAGCCTATGTACATCAGCGTTTGGTGTAGCTTGCTGAAACTTGTTGTTTACGGCCGTTTCTTCATTATAATTGAAGTTTACGGGTCTAATCATCATAATCTGGCTGGTAAGGCTCATAGGAAAGTGTTTTAGTGGATGTCATCTCGTAGCAAAGGCAGGCTCATGCAGTGAAAGCCGCCGCGGGCCCTTGACAATTCCGCCGAAGGTAAGAGGATAAGCGTGTTTTCTATCTGATTAATATGGAGGATATCAAGTTCCAACTCTTCTATGACTTTGGCAACCTCCTTAACCTGAAAACCTTTCTCTAAAAAGGCTTGAATAGTTTTATCATTTCGGTCGTAACCTAATACCACACCTTCCTTCAAAGCAAGTAAATTACAAGAGTCTGTCCATTGTTCGCGCGCGTCAAAAGGGAAGACGTTGTTTCCACTATAGATAAATTGCGTTTTTTCCGTACTGTTTAAGTCGTTTCTACTTATATCATCCAAAAGTTCTTCCAATGATGGAAAACGTCTTGGTTTCAGGGTTTTATCGCTATAAAACTGAATGATTTCCGCTGTTTGCTGTTCAGGTTCCGTAAAGAAATCGAGTGGCTCTTCGTCCTTACTTGGGGTAGGTTTAGCCACGGATGCCAGAACAGCCCATACATTACGTTTTACTTGTGTGAAAATCGTATCAATATGCATAAAGTCGCGTTTTGCAGGGATCTTAATGACCGTTACCTTTTCTACTACTTTATGTTTAAAAAACAACTTAATAGCTTCATTGGCACCATGTGGAGATGTCCGTTCGCTACAGCCAATAAGGACGTGATTAGAACTAACCACCATTACATCGCCGCCCTCCAATGTGGCGCGCTTTTCTTCGTCTTCACCGGGACGAAGAAAATGTTGTATAGGGTCGGGAATTTCAAGGATAGTCTCCTGAAAGTCTTTAAATATAGGATGGTTGAAGAATATATACCGCATGATCATGCTTTCACGGCCCCGCGCTTTTTTGGCGGGCTTATTGAGCAAAATAAAACGGTTAATAACGATGCCTAGATCACGGGTGAAGATAAGATTGGGGATGGGAGCAAAAATCATATGTTCGTCGTCTAGTGATCCGGACAGAATAATTTTGGCTAATTTAATAGGGTCTTTTTTTGACAAGAGTTGCTGCAATCGGTAATTACAGCCTTCGATGGCGCAGACTGCTGCGACAAGATTAGTTCTAACATTGTGATCTTCCAATATGTCTGCCAACAGTGATTGTACTTCAATCACTTTGTCGGAGCGATGGAATGCTTTCGCATCCGGTTTAAAGAATGCACGGTCTTGTTCCGGTGTATCAATATGTTTTAGCTTTCCTTTTATTTTTTGAGCGTCTAAAAAGTACAATAATAACTTTATATAATAGTCGTATTCTCCTTTTCGTAAAGTGTTTAAATGGACAATGTCTTCAAAAAGCCAGTCTTGGGCTTTAGAGGGCACGACTTGTCCCAATCCACTGTCGGGACTATGAACAAGTAATTTGCGAAGCGTGCCAATTTCTGAATTGACGTTAATGAGCGGTTTCATGTGTGGTTTATATTACTAGGTATTATAGTTTGACCCGGTGGGTGTTCATAACCGATAGACTCCAAAATGCATCAGCATATCGGGATATGCTATGCATTGCTGCAAATTAGCGTTTATTTTTTAAATATAAAATTCCGATATTTTCTCTAAGTTTGGCGCATGAATTTTATTGCATCATTAACAGTTCAAGCTATAAAAGATTTATATCAAGTAAAAGTTGATGAAAAATCAGTTAACTTACAGGAAACCAGAAAAGAATTTGAAGGACAAGTCACTATTGTAACCTTTCCATTCACCAAATATTCGAAAAAGTCACCCGAGCAGACAGGAAGCGAAATCGGTGATTACTTGGTTGCCCACGCTGCTGAAATAGCTTCATATAACGTGATCAAGGGATTCTTGAATTTAAGTTTGACGGATAGTTTTTGGCTTCAGCTTCTGGATACAGAAATTTCAAAACCGGATTTTGGAGAAATTCCGAAAAACGGAAAACGTGTAATGGTAGAGTATTCTTCGCCAAACACAAATAAGCCGCTTCATTTAGGGCATGTGCGTAATAACTTACTTGGTTTTTCGGTTGCAGCCATTCTTGAGGCGGCCGGCTATGAGGTTATAAAGACTAATTTGGTTAATGATCGGGGTATTCACATCTGCAAGTCGATGCTTGCCTGGGAGAAGTACGGCAAAGGAGAAACACCTGAATCGGCCGGACTAAAGGGTGACAAGTTGGTTGGCAATTATTATGTGCTTTTTGACAAGGAATACAAAAAGGAAGTGGATTTGCTGAAGGCGGCGGGAAAAAGTGAAGAAGAGGCAAAGAGAGAAGCTCCCTTAATGTTGCAAGCACAAGAGATGCTTCGTCAATGGGAAGCCGGAGATGATGAAGTAATAGATTTGTGGAAACGAATGAACAGCTGGGTTTATGATGGGTTTGAAGAAACCTATGAAAAGATGGGGATAACATTTGATAAAGTTTATTATGAATCGAACACATACCTTTTAGGAAAAGATATTATCGAAGAGGGTTTATCTAAAGGTGTATTTTTTAGAAAAGAAGATAATTCTGTTTGGATTGATTTAACGGCCGATGGCCTTGATCAAAAACTTGTTTTGCGTGGAGATGGTACCTCCGTTTACATTACACAGGATCTGGGTACCGCTCAGTTAAAATACGATGATTATCGTATGGACAACTCCATTTATGTGGTTGGCAACGAGCAAGATTATCATTTTAAAGTGCTCTTTTTGATTTTGAAGAAGCTAGGTAAATCGTGGGCCGAAGGTCTTTATCATCTTTCGTATGGCATGGTAGATTTGCCTTCAGGAAAGATGAAGTCGAGAGAAGGGACCGTGGTGGACGCTGATGATTTAATGGCGGAAATGATTGATACGGCGAAGCTAAGGACTGAAGAGCTGGGAAAAGTGGATGATTTCTCGGAGGAGGAGAAGGGGGGGCTGTATGAAATGATTGGTTTGGGTGCCTTGAAGTACTTTCTTCTAAAGGTGGAGCCAAAAAAGCGCTTGCTATTTGATCCCAATGAGTCCATCGATTTTCAGGGGCACACCGGACCTTTTATTCAATATACACATGCACGTATAAAATCGGTTTTAACAAAGGGCAACTATGGAACTACTCCTTTTAGCGTGCAGCCAATGAGTTTGGAAGCATCTGAGCGGGACTTGATTAAAGAATTAGCGAAATTTACGGACATTGTTAAAGGCGCTGCGGCGGATTATAGCCCTGCAGTGATAGCCAATTATGTCTATGAAGTTGCCAAACTTTATAATAAATTCTATCACGAGGTGTCTATCCTAAAAGCGGAAGAGAAGAGCTTAAAAGAATTTAGGCTCAACCTATCAGCAGCAACGGCAACCGTCATACAAAAAGCGATGAGGTTACTTGGAATTCAGGTCCCCGAGCGTATGTAGGGACTAATTTGTGTTTAGGGACTAACAAAATGGCTTGTCTGCTGTTGTTATGTTAGTCCCTTATATACAATATGGCCCTAATTTTATCATTAATCATTGTTTTAAGCTTTATATTCTTATTCTTTTATAAGTATCAGCCTGCAATTCCGGGTGCTTTAGGTACATTAGGTGTCTTTGGTGTATTTATTTACCTGTGCACGTATATCCAACCTGTAATTCAAGGAGAGAAAGTAATTGAGGCAGTTTCTTGGGTGCCTGAATTAAAGGTTGATATAGGTCTTTACTTGGATGGCCTAAGCTTATTCTTTGCTTTACTCATCAGCCTTTTTGGTGCTTTTATTCTTTTGTATTCCATTGAGTATATGAAAGGGAAGCCCAAAGCCAATCGTTTCTTCTTTTATCTATTCATATTCCTGGCATCGATGCTAGGGCTGGTTCTCGCAGATCACGTTATTCTACTTTATGTTTTTTGGGAGATGACGAGTATATCGTCTTATTTTTTAATTAGTTATAATAATCATAAAAAAAAAGCAAGAAGAGCCGCTTTACAAGCCTTACTGATTACCAATTTAGGTGGTCTTGCTCTATTTGTCGGGTTGTTACTACTCGGTCATCAATGCGGAAGTTTTCATTTATCGGCGATTATCCAAAATGGACAGACTTTGGCAGGAATGAGTACGATCATACTGCTTATTCTAATAGGGTGTTTTACTAAGTCGGCCCAATTTCCCTTTCATTTTTGGCTCCCTAATGCCATGGCAGCGCCGAGCCCTGTTAGTGCATATCTTCATTCGGCGACCATGGTTAAGGCTGGGGTTTTTCTTGTAATGCGTCTGAATCCGGTTTTTTCAACCGATATCATGTGGCAAGTCAGTTTGCTGGCCATTGGATCAATTACTATGGTATTGGGAGCGATCAAGGCAGTGAAAGCCTTTGACCTAAAAAGCATCTTGGCATCTATAACCATCAGTACCCTTGGGGTATTGATGGCCTTGATTGGTGTTGGTAGTGACTTAGCCTTGCAAGGGGCTTTACTTTACCTGGCAGTACATGCACTTTACAAAGCCGCTTTATTCCTCGTTGCCGGCAACGTAGATAGGCAAACGGGAACAAGAGATTTGAGAAAGCTGTCCGGTTTATATCGAAATATGCCTTTTACCACATGTGCTGCCTTGTTGGCCGGCTTAGCTTTCGCCGGTTTGCCACCGGTCTTGGGTTTTGTTGTAAAGGAGAAGCTATATGAAGCTTTATTGGGAGGTGAAGAGTATCTGTATTGGTTTCTGATCGTTTTTATTATTACCAATGCGATTTATTTTATGTTAGCAGTGAAATTAACCTATGATCTTTTTTTCGGTAAGTCGGTTTTATCGCAAGCTGTTAAAGAAGTATCTGTTATAATGTGGGGTCCTCCTGTTTTCCTGTCGCTGATGGGACTCTTGTTTGGTATAGGGGGCGCTCATTTTGAGTCGTTTTTTACAGTTGCCGCTGAGACAACCATGAACAAGCGTGGCGCTCGGGAAATCGATTTGTCATTATGGCACGGATTTAATACCGCTTTTATATTGAGTGGTATAACCTGGTTAATAGGATTGGCCTTTTATGTAGGAGAGAGCAAGTTTAGGAGATTGGCGGAGATAACAAAATTGTTTTCTTTGGATCATGCATACCGATCTATTTTACATCATTTGCAATCCTTCACCTATGTAGTAACTCGTTTTTTTCAGCATGGCTTTTTGACGCGGTATTTAAAGGTGATATTCGTTGTCCCTATTGTCATGCTGAGTTGGATCTACATGGAGGGGAAACTTTTTTCGGAAATTCATTTCGACAATTGGAAAAGTTCATTCTCAGAGGTTTATGCCTTTTTTCCTTTACTTCTTATTTTTACAGGCACGTTGTTTATTTTAAGAACCTCTTCCCGTTTGCGTATCCTGGTTTGTTTGAGCCTCGTGGGATATGGAATCGCTTTATTTTATGCTGTTTTTAGTGCTCCTGATGTCTCCATGACGCAATTTTTAGTTGAGACGATCACGTTGGTGATTTTTACGATCGTATTGAACCGAATGCCGAAAAGTGCCAGCTTTCCCTTAGAGCCAAGAAAAGTATTGATTGCGGGTGTTTCCATTGCTTTTGGCATTATCATAACATGTATACTCATCAGCGTACAGCAATACCCGTTAAATCCTGCACTTAAAGATTTTTATATTCAGCATAGTGTTCCCAGAGGCCATGGAGAAAATGTTGTAAATGTCATGCTGGTTGATTTTAGGGCTTTTGATACGTTTGGAGAAATGGTTGTATTGAGTATGACTGCGCTTGGTGTTGTTGCACTAATTAATTTAAAATCGAAGGAGGACAAGTTATGAAGACTGCGATATTGCAAGCTGCCGTTAAAGTACTTATGCCCATCTTTCTCGTGTATTCGCTATATCTTCTATTCCGAGGGCATGACAGTCCGGGAGGTGGCTTTATTGCGGCTTTGGTATTATCGATCGGATTAATTTTTCATATGATTGCTTTTGGCGTGCCGGAAACGCAACAAACCTATAAGATTGATACAATGATTTTAACGGGAATAGGGTTGTTGCTTAGCTTTTCGTCCGCCATTTTGTCAATGATTTTCGGTGAAGGTTTTTTTTATGCGCTATGGAGCGATATCACTGTAAAGGGGATAGGCACAATAAGTTCAGTTCTTTTATTTGATATTGGCGTTTATATGGCTGTCACCGGGGCGATATTAAAAATTGCTTTTGCCATTTTTAACAGATAGGTTTATGATCATAGGAATCTCAGTTTTGACGGGTTTTTTATTTGCGGCCGGAGTTTACCTGTTATTACACAAAAGTTTTATGAAACTGATTGCCGGGGTTATTTTGTTTGGGAATGCCTGTAATCTGTTTTTATTAATTACCGGCGGTTTGGTAGACAGCCATCCTGCATTTGTTTCAGGAAATGATGGAGCGGTGCCCTTAGATAATATGGCGGATCCGGTTCCTCAAGCTTTTATTCTAACGGCTATTGTTATTAGCCTAGGTGTTCAGGCATTTGTAATCGTTTTACTTAAAAGAATCTACCAAACCAGTCATACCAATAATTTAGATGCTTTAACAGATACGGATGATGTTTAATGTCAATTCAATTTACCTTACGATAACGCCGCTCTTAATTTTTATGTTGGGTGGAATATTATGCTTGTTGTTTTATAAGCGTGTCAACATTCAACGGGCGGTTGTTTTGATTTCGACGGTGATTGCACTAATCAGCGGCGTAAAATTGGTAAAGGTATTGGCCCGTGAGGAGTTTTTAACCATGCAAGTTGGTGGTTGGGAGGCTCCGTTTGGTATCACACTCTTTGTCGATCGTTTTGCAGGACTAATGATCGCTATGACTGCTTTACTCGCCGTTAGTGCATCACTCTTTTCCTTTTCCGATTCCGTAATGCCTACGAGAAAAAAGCAAATCGGTTTTTACCCCGCTTTTATGTTTATGTTGGCAGGTATATCAGGGGCTTTTTTAACGGGCGATTTGTTCAATCTATATGTTTGGTTCGAGGTTATGTTGATATCATCGTTCGTGCTTATTACACTAGGTAGTAAAAAGGATCAATTACAAGGAGGAATTAAATATGTAATCATCAATTTTATTGCTTCATCGTTCTTGTTGTTAGCTATCGGTATACTCTATGGTACAACCGGTAATACCAACCTTGCAGCCTTAGCAGAAAGCTTACGGGACCCTGCTCTTCAAACTGTGACGCAATTAGCAGCGGTTTTGTTATTAGCAAGCTTTGGGATTAAGGCGGCGCTGTTTCCTTTTTATTTTTGGTTACCGGCTTCTTATCACACGTCGCCTATCGCTGTTATGGCTATTGTAGCGGGTTTACTAACGAAAGTAGGCGTTTATACGATGATCCGAACGTTTACTTTATTGTTTCCTCTACAACAATATCATTATTTGCAGGTTTTTATACTTATTATTTCTAGTCTTACTATGTTGATGGGCGTGTTCGGAGCTATTGCTCAGCGCGATATAAGAAAAGTGCTGGCTTATAATTTAATAAGCAAAATTGGATTTATAGTTTATGGTTTAGCGGTATATACACCCGCCGCGGTTGCCGGGGCTATTTTTTACACACTGCATCATATGCTGGTTAAGACCAACCTTTTTTTTGTGGTTGGTATCATAGGAAAGGCCAGAGGTTCTTATCGCGTGAAAGATATTAATGGTTTATACGATCACTTTCCGCGCTTGTCTTTTCTTTTTTTTGTACTCGCACTAACCTTGGTAGGTATACCGCCATTTTCGGGTTTTTGGGGTAAGTTTATGTTAGTGGATGCCGGCCTCTCTGTATACGATTATCGTTCTGTCGCACTGCTATTAATAGTCAGTTTATTAACCTTATACTCGATGATGCGTATCTGGGGAAAATGTTTTTTAACAAAATTCGATACGCGATTGGAACAATTGATCACGGAACGTGTTTTTATGAAAGAATATTACCAAGTATATATCGCAAGCGTTTTTTTGTTTCTTGTAACGCTATGGATCAGCTTCAGTCCATCATGGCTGATTGAGTATACACAAAGAGCCGCCGAGCAGGTATTGACACCGAGTGGCTATATTAACGCGGTTATGCAGCGATAATGAATTTTTAATCTGAGTACGCATTCATACTTTGCTAAGAGAAATTATGTTCATTTTATTTATTATACATTTATTGGTAAGCTTTTACGCAAGTTATTGGATACTTGAGAAAATAACCTTTGTTCCGGAAACGGCGGGTGGCGCCTTGTTAGCTTTTCTTTTTTCTTATACCGTTTTTTGGGGACTGTTATCCGTTTTTCAACGGCGCTATTTTAAACTGGTAATCCAGCTAATGTATCTTTTAAAATACTTCATTAAAGAATTTATTCGTTCCAATGTGCGTTTAACAAAAGAGATTATTACGCCAAGGATCAATTTACGACCAGCGGTAGTAAAGGTACCTTTATCGCTTCATTCCGATATGGAAATAATGATTCTCACTAATATTTCAAATCTCACGCCCGGCACTTTGATCGTTGGAATTTCGGACGATAAGCGTTACTTTTTTGTGCACACCATTTATCTGGAGGGAGGATCGTTGCCAAGCTTCAAGCAATATATGCAGGAAGGATTTGAAAAGAGACTGCTTCAGATTGCAGCCCTTTCGAAAGGCGTTAACACGATCCAAACGTCAGGAAAGGGCGACAATGAAGTCATGAAGAAAATAAACAAAACGAAGAAGCAATGACTATTTTTTCATATATTTTGTTGTTTTGTGTCTGCTTACTTGCTCTTTCAGTTTTACTCGCTTTATATAGATTTATTGTAGGGCCGAGCATAGCAGACCGATTATCTGCTCTCGATTTAATATCTGCCTATTTAATCGGGTTACTGGTCTTATATGTAATGTTTACGGACAAACTCATTTTTTTTGACGTTGCCTTGGTTTTTTCCCTGATCGCATTTTTGGGGGCCATATCATTCGCCTATTATCTTGTAAACCAAAGAAAGTAATGAACAATTTAACCTTAATTATCAGCGCCATTTTAGCCACGCTTGGTTCTTTTACCATGTTCGTTTCGGCAATCGGTTTATTACGGTTGCCCGATTTTTATAGTAGACTGTCCGCTGTTACGAAAAACTCAACTTTAGGCGTGCTCTTGATTATCGCTGCGGCTGTATTTTATTTCAATAACATTGAGGTACTATTAAAAGGGCTCGGCATCATGTTTTTCATATGCCTAACCTCACCAACTGCTGCTTATGTAATAGCGAAAGCGGCTATCCATATAAATGTTCCATTCTGGTATAAAACGAATCTAAAAGACTTTCAGGATGATCGTAAAAAGGAAAATTTAAATGACAACCATTAAAAGTTCATCGCCAAATGTCTTGCAATTTAAAGGTTTTATCGAGCCTTAATCCTTTTTCTGTTTGTTTAAGTGTACAGCATTCAATCAACGGATCGTGTTCTAAAAACAGAATATAGTTATTTACAAAGGCTTCTTCTAGTATCGTTTTTTTCTCTTCCAGTGTTTTTAAGGGAAACATGTCATATGACATGATATAAGGCAACGGAATATGTCCAATGGAAGGCAATAAATCAGCCATATAGAGAATGGTTTTTCCATTATAGCTAATTTGTGGTAACATCATGGCTTCCGTATGGCCATAGGTGAATCGAATTTGGATTTCTTTTGTGAAAAAAGTTTTTTCATTTTCTTCGATAAATTGTAGTTTGCCGCTGTCCTGAAGAGGCAAAATATTTTCCTTTAAAAACGACGCTCGTTCTCTATCGTTGGGATAAATTGCCCATTGCCAGTGTTTTTGGTTTGTCCAGTAAGTAGCGTTTTCAAAGGCCGGGATTAATCTATCAGCTCGTCTTTCGACAGCGCCTCCGACATGATCAAAATGAAGATGAGTTAGCAGTACGTCGGTAATATCACTTTTTTGAAATCCGTATTTTGCCAATGAGTCATCGAGTTTGCTCCCATGCGGTTGATAATGACCAAAGAACTTGGCATCTTGCTTATCACCTAAACCTGTATCTATCAAGATTAACCGGTCACCGGTTTCTATCAATAAAAGTCGAGCAGCCCAAGTACACAAATTGTTTTCATCCGGTGGATTAGTACGTTGCCATATACTTTTCGGTACTACTCCGAACATAGCTCCACCATCCAATTTAAATAGTCCGGCTTCGATGGTATATAGATTCATGATCTTTCAACTTGTTTCTTTAATTGCTGAATATAATAAAAAAAATTAAATGAAAAGTTAAAAGCATGTTTTGGTGTATTTGGTTCATATGGCATTATTTGTTTTAATGACATTTATTGTTGTATAATTTTTAGGATTTATTAAATACATTGTTTGTTTAGCTGATATTTTTAATAAAATGATAAAAAAAATAAATAGGTGTTCTTTTTGTATAAGTGCTTATGTATTAAGGAGCTATAGTACTTGAATTGAAAGTGTATTTTGTACAATGTGTTGATTATTAGCTATTTTTGAATTTTTTTAATCTTTTTTAATGCTTAGTTTTGACCTGGAATTTCAACAAAACAAATTTATATGAACTCTACTATTTCTGAACCACTAGATTTAGGGAATCAAAAATTTTATCCGAAAGGAAAAATATTTTATCAATTATCTGTTCCTGCTTTAGTTGAACATGCTATATTGAATCGCGAAGGTGTGCTGACAGAATGCGGTGCTCTGGTTGCGGACACGGGGAAATTTACAGGTAGATCACCTAAAGACCGTTACATTGTGCATGATGATAAAACGAAGAGCACCGTTTGGTGGGGAGATATCAATCAACCGTTGGAGGCGAAGTATTACGGGCAGTTATTAACTAAAATGATGCATTATATGAAGGACATCGACCTTTACGTGCGCGACGGATATGTCTGCGCAGAGAAAAACCATCGTTTAACACTGCGAGTGATTACGGAGTCGGCTTACCAGAATATTTTTGCTCACCATTTGTTTATGCGGCCATCTCGAAATGAACCATTATCATCCATTAACTGGACCATCTTGGCAATTCCCGGTTTTGAAGCAATTCCACTGGTGGATGGTGTAAGAAGTGCGAATTTTGTTATTATTAATTTTACGGAGCAAGTGGTGCTCATCGGTGGAACAGGTTATACCGGAGAAATTAAAAAAAGTATCTTTTCAGTCCTAAATTATTTGCTGCCAACAGAAAAGGGTATTTTGTCTATGCATTGTTCGGCAAATGTAGGTAAGGAAAGAGGCGACACTGCCTTGTTTTTTGGTTTATCAGGAACCGGTAAAACAACCTTGTCTGCTGATGAGGCGCGAATGTTAGTCGGAGATGATGAACATGGATGGAGTGAAGAGGGGGTGTTCAACTTTGAGGGTGGCTGTTATGCCAAATGTGTTGGACTTGCCGAAGAAAAAGAACCACAAATTTTTAATGCCATAAGATTTGGCACATTGCTGGAGAATGTTTGCATGCTAGGGGAGTCGCGCATACCCGATTATAACAACATTAGCAAAACGGAAAATACGCGGGCGGCTTATCCGGTTCATTTTATTAAAGGGGCCGTTGAACCGGCAATAGCTGAACACCCAAAACATATATTCTTCCTCACGGCGGATGCCTTTGGCGTTTTGCCACCAATCTCGAAATTGAGCGTTGAGCAAGCGATGTATCACTTTATTTCCGGTTATACCGCTAAAGTGGCCGGTACTGAGTCTGGCATCATTGAACCAACCGCTACGTTTTCCGCCTGTTTTGGAAAGGCCTTTTTACCCCTACATCCTGCAAAATACGCAGCTATACTTGGCAAAAAACTAAAAACGCATCAAGTTCAAGTTTGGCTAGTTAATACGGGATGGATAGGAGGCGCCTATGGCGTCGGTAAACGTATTCCTTTGGTTCACACACGTAATTTGATTCAGGCAGCTCTACGGGGTGACTTGGATGAGGTTGATTACCAAACGCATTTGATTTTTGGACTTGCCTATCCAAGAAGCTGTCCGAATATACCGAGTGATATATTAAGCCCAAGAGACAGTTGGAGGGATAAGGAGGCTTATTTTGCTCAAGCCAATAAGTTAGCAGAAGCTTTTGCAGAAAATTTTAAACAGTATGAAGCAGAGATGGATATAAAGATTCTCGAAGCTGCCCCCAAGGTACAAATTGTTAGTTTATAAGAAAGTGGGGCGCTGTGTAATAGCGTCCCACCTTAACCTTACCTCTTGGAGAATGACTCGATGACGTTGGAGAGAGTTGCTGTTTAGCTTAATCGACCAGATCAAAGCCCCAATCAATACCCTTTAAGGTAGCAGGTATTCCCTTTTCCAACCAAACAGGTGCTGGTTTTCCTTTCAGGAAATGATCAAAAAACTGTTGTTCTCTGATTTGAATATCCTTTCTGTTTTGTCTTTTAACCAAATTATGTTCTTCTCCGTTATAATTAAGTAGCCAAACCGGTTTATTGAGACGGCGAAGCGCAGTGAACATTTCTATTCCCTGATACCATGGAACGGCACCGTCGTTATCATTAGCCATAATTACAACGGGGGTTTTAACGGCCTTAAGATGAAAGAGTGGCGAATTTTCTATGTAGAGATCATAACCCTCCCACAAATCTTTTCCTATGCGACTTTGCGTTTTTTCGTATTGAAATTGCCTGTTAAGGCCAGTAGACCATCGGATACCCCCATAAGCGGACGTCATATTAACTACAGGAGCGCCTGCCCAAGCTGCAGCGTACATATCGGTGCGTGTAATCAAATGCGCTACCTGATAACCACCCCAACTTTGTCCTTGTATTCCCAAATGCTTTTCATCTACCCAGGAGAATTTAGCCAGTTCTTTGACGCCGGAGTTAATATACTCCTCGGCGGATTTTCCGGGATGCCCAATTTCATAGCTAATATCCGGAGCAAACACTAGATACCCATTGCTCACAAAATAGCTTATATTTAGCCGTGAAGGAGTCGGAGCTGGAGGGATGTAGGTGTGTAAACCATCTGATAATTTCTCATAGAAATAGGTAATCATTGGGTATTTTTTCGCTTCGCTGAAATCTTCCGGTTTATATAGAATGCCGGTCGCTTCATGCCCCCCAGGCGTTGTCCACTTTACCAATTCGGCAGTGCCCCAATTGTATTGTTTTTGTTGCAGATTGATTGCACTTAACTTCGTTTCATTTTTAAATAGCGAAGCGGTCGCGTATAGATCGGGCGACTCTTCGTAATTTTCCTTCGTATAGATAATCAGTTTTTTATCGGTAGCCGCCAATATATTTTTATATGTGTAAGGAGCCATAATGAGCTCTTTTGGATCCCTTTTGTTGCGAGGGTTAGTTTCAAACCAGCCTCCATTTTTATTGATGTGATTGAAGGCACTTACCAAGAACGCTTCCTTTGTATTGATGATAATAGATTTATCGTGTTTTCTTGCTCCGGTTTTTGGAACAATATCTTCATATCTAAACGTAGTTTTCGTGCTTCTTCCTGCACCATTTGTCAATAGTCGTCTATCATCTCCCTGCGGATCGAAGCTCCAGATGTCATACTTATCGTAAATCAATACCTCTTTATCTTCTGCTGTCCAGCCGGCGATACCATAAGGTCGGGCAAAAGTAGGTGAGTCATTATCTTCGTCTGCAAAGCTTACCGGTAAATCGGTATTCAATATCTTCAAAAAACGCGTACCCACATCGTATGCGTTCCATTGCTGGGTGGCCATATCGTACCAAACGACATATTTTCCCAGCGGCGATAAATGGGCTTGTCCGTATATATCGGATGCGATTTTTACCTTGCTTCCGTCTACTGTAGAGATTAAATAAAAATCCTGCTTCGTATTGCCCTCCCATTGCGCAGCAATCCTTTTTCCGGCGTTGGTACTTCCAAAGGCATAAATATTGTCGGCGTCATCCGTTAAATCTATATCGGGGATGTCTAAAGACGCAAGGGGTATTACAATATTGTTTCTTTTTGGATAGATTACACTCAAATAGCTTTTAGCTAAATCTTTCTTTAGATTTACCAATTGCTGCGGTTGCAGGTAATCATCTTTCCAGTTCCAAATGTCCACGTTGGCTACTTCAAAATCGACAATTGTGGTATCTTTTACTCGGGGGATTGGCGCAATACCAAAGAAGAGCTTCTCGCCGTTATTGCTAAAGCGTAAATTGCCATCTCCGCTGACATTCCAGTTGGTGGGCATCCCAGCACTATTGATACTGGCAATTACATTGGCAGTATCCCGCTCAGATGTGTAATAATAAAGACTGTATGGTTTCTGAAGCGCTTTTT
The DNA here is from genome assembly GCF_008245145.1 of Olivibacter sp. LS-1. Lineage (GTDB taxonomy): Bacteria > Bacteroidota > Bacteroidia > Sphingobacteriales > Sphingobacteriaceae > Olivibacter > Olivibacter oleidegradans. The sequence goes on from NZ_CP041643.1 coordinate 3,184,127, forward strand.
CAGGACTTTTTTCTGCAGCAAAGGCTAGTTGCGTACCGCTTTGGTCAAAGGTTATTTGCCGATAAGTCCCCCGTCCTTTGCTTATTTGTTTGAGCTTTTTCTCTTTGATCTCGTAAAGAAATAGACCGGCATTATTTACCGGAGCTTCTTTTTTTTCTGATCGAACAAAAACTAAGAAATTAGCAATGTTATCAAAAAAATAATCAGTTACTTGTTCAAAAATTTCTTCCTGCCCGGTAACCATGTTGCGCAAATGCAATATTCCTGCTTCGTCAGCCTTTTTGTCTTTGCTTTTATTGTCTTTCTCTGCGCTATCTGCTTTTAAAGCTTCTTTTTCTTCCAAATACGCTATATATTCAGATGACTCATCCGCTAATTTAAAAGATTTCACATTACCGGTTTTGTAGATGCTTTTGTCAAGAAGGGAGATAATTGCCAACGAATCTTTAGGCATTTCTTTTTCCTTTTTCTTCTTTATTTTAGCTTGTCTCGTTTCGGCAAACGATGGTTTGATCGCTGCAACCGCATATTGCGAATTATTAGTGAATACCCCATTTTCGCCCCTTGGCACATTCAAAATTACTTCTCCTGATGGGGTTGTGATAAAAAGATGAGCATCTCCTTCTTGAGGAGTAACACTATATAAGACATACTGTCCGTCAAGGCTTACTTTTGGTGATTTTATACTTTGCCAGCTATCATAGACACTATGGTCTAACGGTCTTTTCTGGGCGAATGAGCAAAGACAGATAAAGTTTAGGATAATTGTTAAATACACTCTATACACCATGTTGGATTGATTTGTCGGTAAATATCCGAAAAATATAAAATTCCATCGAGAAATCACCATTATTTTACATTGCCGATGATCGTATTAGTTTATTAACAAAGGCTTAGCTGATGTCTAATCCCTGTCATTTTCCGTTCGCCTTGGGCAATCGGTTTTTTATTTTATGGGGGATTCGCGATATTTGATGAAATATTTATTTTAATGATATGATAACTGTTACAGATAAGGCAAAAGATAGGATCAATGAGATTCTTCGTGAGGAAAAGTATGATGCATCATATTTTGTGCGGGTTGCTGTGGAAAGTGGTGGTTGTTCAGGACTTACCTATAAGCTTGATTTTGATAATGAGGAACGCACGGGCGATCAAGCTTTCGAGGATAAGGGCGTTAAAATTGTATTGGATATTAAGTCTTTTCTTTATCTGGCCGGTACAAAGTTGGACTATAGCGATGGGTTAACAGGTAAAGGTTTTAATTTTATTAATCCGAATGCCTCGCGCACCTGTGCTTGTGGTGAGAGCTTTTCAGTCTAATTGATAATATATTTTCTTATATTAAACCTGCTTCATGCATATTCCAAATCGGCGAAGCAGTTCTCAATTTGCTTACAGTGCTTCGTACAGAGTCGATCGTATAATCGATCTGTTGTTTTGTTGTGAATCTTCCCAAGCTGAAACGGAGAGCACTTTCCGCTTCTTCTTTCTTCAGTCCCATGGACAGGAGTACATGAGAAGGTTCTCTACTTCCGCTGGCACAAGCGGCGCCTGCCGACAATGCGAGCTGCGGTAGTTGCGCCATGATTTCGGTGCCTTTTATATAGCGAAAGCAGATATTAGAGACATGGGGCAACCGGTTCAAGCTATCACCATTTATTGATGTTTCCGGTAGTGTAAGCAAGGAAGTTTCCAAGTAATCCCGAAGTTGTTTTAATTTTTCAGATTCCTCTCTTTGGGTGCGGTCTGCCATTTCGGCTGCGGCACCCAATCCAACGATGCCTGGAACATTTAAGGTGCCCGCACGGAGATTGTTCTCCTGCTTTCCGCCCTGGAGAAGAGCCCCTACTTGGATCGGGTTATTTCGCCGCTTAATATACAAAGCCCCGACCCCTTTAGGGCCGTAGATTTTGTGTGCACTTAGTGCCAACATATCTATACCTTGATCCACAACGTTAACCGGCACTTTGCCCACTGCTTGCGTGGCGTCGCAAAAAAATAGAATGTTATGTTTTCTTGCAATGGTACCAATCTGTTCTATCGGGTGAATTACGCCTGTTTCATTGTTTGCAAACATTAGGCATATTAAGATCGTATCTCGTCTTATGGCTTGATGCAGCTCATCTATTGAAATGTTACCAAGATGATCGGTTTTCAACTTCGTAATTTCGGCACCTTGATTGCTTAAAAAAGTACAGGTATCTAAAACGGCAGGATGTTCCGTGGAACATGTAATAATATGCTTACCAATGTGTTGATAATAATATAAGATTCCCTTAAGCGCCTGATTAATTGCTTCCGTAGCGCCCGATGTGAAAACGATTTCTTTAGGAGATGCGTGGATCAGCTTTGCAACCTGTTCTCGGGCAATTTCAACCGCTTCGGCAGATCTTCTTCCTAGGCGATGATATATGCTGGAGGCATTCCCGTAGGTTTCACTGAAATAAGGCAGCATTAACTGTAGGACAGAGGGGTCAACCGGTGTGGTTGCGCAATAGTCAAGGTAGATGAAATCCGAGCTTATATTAAACATAAGTAAGGTACTGTAATCGAATATTCTTAAAACTTTTTTTATAAGGACTTGTATTGATAGAAGCTCTTTGATTTGTAGAGCAGATTTTCAATACGAGCGCTTGCTAGTCTCAATAATGCTATTCAACGCTACATTGAAATCAATGCTAAACAAAGTTAACAAATTTTGATGGGTTTGATTGTACATGAATTTTACTTAGGTTTGCAGCAAATTTTTGAGATCTGCTTACCTACGCTGGCATTCTTCGTTAGAGCCATCATCTCTTGGGTAATCAAGCTATTATAATAAAATGAATAGAAGATCTAAGTATCTTACCTTTATTGTTGCCACCGTATCTGCCTTACTATCATGTGGTAAAAATTTCAATAAAAACGAAATTTTCCAATCGGAGGCTTTTGCACTGTATGGAGATCGAGTTGTCCAGGGTTCGTTTGAAGCGAAGGCGATATCTCCGACAGAACTGGTAAGTAACTACAAAAGCCTGTACTACGATACGCTTAGTCCGCGCATAAATTTTAAGTTTAGTATAAACGGAAAAGATAATGAGCTTCCTTCGGGGATTTATCATTCCGTTGTTGTTCTACCTGAAGAAACAGGAGAGAAGATTGTTTCAGTTAAATTTGGTAAACCCTATAAGGATGAAACGAGTATACCTCCACGAACCTACCTTGCTCCGGGGACAAAAGTGAAAATCAAGCTCGACCTAACGGAAATTTTTGCAGCATTTGAAAAAGAGGGATTTTATACAAATTTTAACGGGCTAAAAATTTATGAAGAAGATTTCAACCGCGTTTATGTTGCTGGCAATATCAAACCTCTTCTATGGGATTTTGATAATTTGGTCAATCATCCTGAATTGGAAATGAAAGACCATGACGGAGATCATATCTATGAAATCACTTTGACCTTTAACCACTCTAATAGAAAAAGTAATCAGAATACTTGGAAATTAACTCGAGATATCAGCTCATTTCCGATTTACTCATCGCCTTACCCACTGTTAGATGCGCTCCATAATATGGCGATAGAAGAGCTTCTGGAGAAAGTGCAAGGAGATAGCACTTTGCAACTGAAAAAGAAGGGGAGCACAAATAATTGGAATCATGTTAATTATAGCATCATTCTTTCATTGGCAGCAATTGCACCGGAACTGGCAAAGAAGAATTTAATGCAACAGATTCATGATGGGCAGTTAGCACAAAGTGAGGGAACGGGCGGTGCATACCCTATTTCAACAGACCGAGCTTTGTGGGTAATTGCGGCTTGGGAAGTTTACAAAGTCACCGGTGATATAAGCTGGTTGAAAAATTGCTATCGAATTGCAAAAAATATCGTTGAAGAAGACCGTTTGTTGGTTTTCGACGCCAATAGCGGACTTATGCACGGCGAGTCTAGTTTTTTAAACCAGCGCGAGCAGAGTTATCCGAAATGGATGCAACCGACCGATATTTATGAGTCTATGGCCATAAGCACGAATGCAATACACTACGGCGCTTTAAGTAGTCTTTCTGCTATGGCTAGACAGATGTCGAAAAACAAAGAGGGTAGTAAATATAAAATTTGGGCGGACAGCTTAAAAACCAATATAAATAGGCACCTTTGGATAGATGATAAATCGCGTTATGCACAATACCTGTATGGCAGCGTAAACAAACTCCCTTCGGAACGATCGGATGCATTAGGGAATGCCTTGGCTATTTTATTCAATGTTGCTGATGTTGAACGACAGAAAGTCCTGGTGGAAAATATGCCTATTCTGCCATTTGGGGCAGCTTGCATTTATCCGCAGACAACTTTTATCCCAACTTATCAGAATAATGCTATTTGGCCATTTGTACAAAGTTATGTCGCTATGGCTGCTGCGAAGGTATACAATGAACAATCCGCCTTAGCCAGTTTAGCGGCTATATATAGAGCGGCAGCGATGTATCTTACGAATAAGGCAAACTTCAGAGCTGATAACGGGAATTATGAACCGACTTTAGCCAACGAGGACGGAGCCTTAAGTAGTCTAGCGGGAAATCTGGGATTGATCTATCAAGTCTTCTTCGGATTTCAATTTGAACCCGACGGACTTCGATTACGTCCGTATATACCTAAAAAGCTACGGGGAGAAAGAAAGCTAACAGGATTTAAATATCGGAATGCAAGCTTAGATATTACATTAAGTGGTTACGGTAATGTCATTACGTCTATCAAACTTGATGACGATGAATTAAAAGAAGCCTTTCTTCCAGGAAATATCAAAGGAAAACATAAGCTAACAATTGTATTGGGAGACAATCAAATACCGCAGGGAAAAATTCATACAACACCCAATTACTTTGCAATAGATATGCCTGCCCTTCGTTATGATAACGGTAAGCTAAAATGGCGTATCGTTGAAGATGCTGTCAATTATAAAGTGCTCAAAAACGGAAGAGTACAAACATTAATTGATCAAAACGAGATTAACATCAACCAAAACGAGTTTGCAGAATATCAAATAATCGCAGTCGATTCCGCAGGTGTTGAATCATTTGCAAGCGCTCCCTATACCGTATATTCACCTGAAGCAGCACAAATAATTGAAATAGAAAGTTTTGGAAAAATATCAAAAGAAAAAAAGGTAAAGGGATATTCGGGTAAAGGCTTCATCGATTTGGCGCTCCCTGCAAACGATTCGTTAACCTTTATCGTTAATGTTGCGGATACCGGCCTTTACGCTATTGACTTTCGTTATGCGAATGGAAATGGAGACATAGGAACAGGTGAAGCGTGTGCGCTAGCAAGTCTGGAGAGTGTAAAACAGTCGTTAGGAGGGGTGGTTTTCCCCCAAAGGGGAGGTGGAGAGCGGTCTGATTGGGGTTTTAGCAATAAAGTGATTGCCAGGTTAAATAAAGGAGAACAGCCGCTAAAACTTATTGTGCCAAGCAATGACGCTGCTAATGTTAAAAGAATACATAAAAGAAGTGCATTCATTGACTATATTAGAGTAATAAAAACAAAGTAGTATTTTGGAAGCAAGGAAGGGTATTATTTACAAAATCAACCAATGGCGTATTCAAAAAATTTCCAATCGGAATTTTTTGGTGATTTTAGCGGTCGTTGTCGGCCTAATTGGTGGTTTAGCCGCCTCTGGTTTGAAAGCGCTCACTCACGGAATTGCTGCATTTCTACAGAATGATGTACAGTCGGAATATAAATACTATCTATACCTGTTTTTCCCCCTCATTGGGATATTACTAACCGTTATTTACGTTCGTCGCTTTATTCGTAGAGGAAAATTTGAGCATGGCATTACACCGATCCTGTATGCCATTTCCAGAAAATCGAGTCGGATTGAAAACCATAATGTGTACTCTCAAATCATCACATCTGCTCTTACCGTGGGATTTGGCGGATCGGCAGGATTGGAGGCTCCTATTGCTTATAGTGGTTCGGCCATTGGATCCAATGTTGCACGGTTTTTTGGACTTAATTATCGTGAAGTAACGATGTTGTTGGCCTGCGGTGCTGCAGCAGGTATAGCCGGGGCTTTTAACAGTCCTGTTGCAGGTATGGTGTTCGCAATAGAAATTCTATTGCCTGAGTTTTCAATTCCCGCCTTTATCCCCTTACTTATGGCTGCCGCAACAGCATCGGTAGTATCGAGAGTGTTATATAGTGAGCCATTATTTTACTTGGTATCCGATGAGTGGGTTCTGCCTGCCTTATTTTTTTATGTAGTTTTAGGCGGGCTGGTTGGATTGTTTTCCATTTATTTTACCAAAGTTGATGGTTGGGTTAAAACTTGGTTCTCCGCTGTAAAGAATCCCTATCATAAAGTTTGGTTGGGAGGACTTAGTTTAGGGGTGTTAATATTTGTCTTCCCCGCTTTATATGGAGAAGGATACATCGCCATTCAGCAGCTTTTACTTGGTAAAGCCAATTCATTGCTGGCCAACAGTATCTTTTCTGATTATAAGCATGTGGGCTGGATGGTAATTGTTTATAGTCTTATAACTGTTTTTGCTAAATCTTTCGGTACACTTATTACGCTAAATAGTGGAGGAAATGGCGGAACTTTTGGACCTAGTTTGGTTATGGGAGGACTTCTGGGTTTTGTTTTTGCCCACGGTATCAATCTTACGGGGTTAACTTATCTTACAGAGGCCAATTTTATTGTTGCCGGTATGGCCGCCGCCTTAAGTGGCATTATGCATGCACCGTTGACGGCTATCTTCTTGATCGCTGAAATAACGGGAGGCTATACATTAATGGTACCTCTTATGATTGTATCGGCTATTTCTTATTTTATTAATCGTGCCACAGTTAAGTATTCGATCTATACAAAAAATTTAGCCATACACGGTGATTGGCTTTCTCATGAAGATAAAGATAAAACGGTTTTGAGAATGATGAAACTACGCTATGTCTTGGAAACGAACTTCACTGTATTACATCCCGATGAAAAACCGGTAGATCGGCGGTCAGATATCATTCATACCAAAAGAAATATTTTTCCTGTAGTAGATGAAAATCGGAAATTACTGGGCGTCATATACAGCGAACGCTTATTTAGCATCCTGATGGGAGAGGAGGTAACGGATAAAACGATGAAAGAGCTGGCTCAAGCTCCTCTAGATGTGGTAAGAATGAACGCCAATATGTATGATGTTATGAGGAAAATGGACCGGGAGGATATTTGGATCCTACCTGTCTTGGATGATAATGATCGTTATATGGGATTTGTTTCTAAATCTGCTATTTTTAATAAGTACAGAGCTTTGCTGGTGAGGCAAGGAGCCTATTTAGATTAGCCCTTTAAGTCTTTCTACGATCCCGTTTAACAAATATTAACCTTAATTGTCATCCCAATAACTTACTTTTGCTGTTAGGTGACACAAGAAATTTTATAATGAACAAGTTATTTTTAGCGATACTGCTTCCAATATTCGTTTCATGTGGTATTAATCAACAGGCCAAGCAAATTAAGGCTTTGGAAAAATGTAAATATGAAGTGAAAAGCGTAGATAGTGTCTTTCTGGCAGGTGCAGATATAGTTAAAATGCTTCAGTCGGGAAATATTGATACCCGCAGTATGGGCGGCGTGGCGATGGGTATGTTACGGAAAGAAATACCTTTGAAGGGAATATTGCATTTGAAAATCACTAATCCTACCACTAATTTAGCCGGGATTAATCAGTTTCAATATCAACTCCTTATGAAGGACAAAGAATTAGCTACCGGACTGGTTAATCAACAAATAAAAGTGAAACCCGGTGAATCAGTGGAGGTTCCGGTTTTAATTGATGCCAATGTTTATGGCTTGCTTTCCAACGGATCGGTATTGCAGGAAATATCAGATTTCATTTCAGGGAAAAATGCCAAGCAAGAAAGCGTGTTAACCATAAAATTAAAACCAACTATTGCTATTGGGAATAAAACAATAAATTATCCCGGTTGGATAACGTTCGATAGAAAAGTTACCCGCAGCTTGTTGTTGTAGTTTTTTTCGGAAAAGACGAGATGCCTAACTTACGCTGTATATATGAAAAAGAAATCACCTCAGATCACTTCGCACCATCTTTCTGAAGATGATTCTAGAGAATTTATTGTTTTTCATATCAATAAACGCCTGTTAAGTTCAAAGGAGTTTAAGCCTTATGATATTTTTAATCCTTTTAAGTCTGATTTCTTTGCTGTATTAATGGTCCATGAAGGATCTATAGATATTAATTTGAACTTGCAGCACTTTCGATTGGAAAAAAACAATCTGTTGGCATTTGCTCCCAATATGATCAAACGGTTGATTTCTATTAGTGATGACTGCAAATTTTATGCTATTCTGTATAAATCGTCTTTTTTGGTTAATGCAAATATTAGAGAGTTCCATCAGGATGTATACGACCTATCCGTTTCAGGTATGCCCTTATATAACCTGGCATTACATGAGATCAAAATCCTAAATAACTTAATTGAAGTTATGTTATTGCGCAATCATGCGGAAGATGCGAATATGAACGATGCCGTCGTGAAGCACAGTTTTTTAACCTTTATGTATGAGTATGCTTTTTTGTACAGGAAATACATAAGAGAGAAGAACCGAAAGGTGTCACGAAAGGAAGACATTATGCTTCGCTTTACCAAGTTGGTAGCCGATAACTTTAAGGAAGAACGAAGTGTTGATTTTTATGCAAAAAAGCTTTTTATAACACCCAAGTACCTATCGGAAGTTACTAAAGATGTTTCGGGCAAAACTGCCAGCGCTATTATCGCGGAAATGGTAATCATGGAAGCGAAGAGCTTATTGAGCATACCCTCTCTAACTGTCATAGAAGTAGCTGATTTTCTGAATTTCAGTGATATGTCTTTTTTCGGAAAATATTTTAAAAGGTACACAGGTGTCAATCCAACAAGCTACAGGAAGACGATCGCTTAATGTAGAATACTCATGTTAATGTCAAATTTGTTGGTAACGCAACGATTATTTTTGTTGATAACTTTTTCCTATCTCTATACTCTTTATCTTAGTCTTTTATATTGCTTTGGTCTGTAATTGGTTGAAAATAAGCGAATAATAGTGTGTATTATATTAACGTTTAAGGAATATTTCGTTGATATAAAATAAATTTTTATGCAGTTTCGAAGATTTTGTTAATTTTATATTAACAAAACAATGTACATAACCTAATCTTACAGCGAAATAAAATACAGAATTTTAGACGTGTTGCTGTATGAAGAATAGCTGTAAAATGTTGGTTTAACCTAAAAATAGGCAGGATTTTTAAATAAATTTCATCTTTAAGATTGAGATGAGAGCAGATTTTATACAGAAAAAATGACCAATTTTGGCGACATATGTACCTTTTTTAAATTTAATATTGAATTGATATTTGTGGCGTTATTAGTTGACATACAAACGATTTTTATAATAGATGAATCAGGTGAAAAATAATGATGATTTAGCCATATTCCACCTCGATAACCTGAGTAAGTTGTTGCGAAACAAAGCCAATCAATATTTGTCAGCTCAAGGAATCGAAGTGAGGATAGAACAGCTGCCTGTTTTGTTTAGTATACCGGAGGAGGGGCTTCCGCAGCAGCAAATTGCAGATGAGATCGGGAGAGATAAATCGTCGGTACTTCGGACTATTTCCAATTTAGAAAAGGAAGATTTGGTCCGAGTAACTACAGATGTAGCTGATAAAAGAAAAAATTGCGTCATGCTTACACCCAAGGGGCGTGCTTTGGCAAGACTTATCAAAGACAAAATAGTGAATCTTGAAAAAGTTTTGTTCAATAGCTTGAAGAGCCCGGAGCATGATCGATTTATGCAGGTAATTAAATCGATTGGGAATAACCTGCAAAATATACATATAATATAACTGTGTTAAAAAGTAGATGAACCCTCGGGTTTTAAATTTTCAATTAAATGAGCAGAAATTTTGACAAGCGTATAGCAGATTTTAAAGATGCGGCGGTGATAAAAGAGAAAGGCCTCTATCCTTATTTCAGACCGATCGAGTCTGGACAGGACACGGAAGTCGTCATCAACGGGAAGAAAGTACTCATGTTTGGCTCAAATTCTTATTTGGGATTAACCAACCACCCAAAAATTATTGAAGCTGCTCAAAAGGCTACCGCAAAATATGGCACGGGCTGTGCCGGCTCACGTTTTTTGAACGGAACGCTTGATATTCATGAGGAATTAGAAGCGAAACTTGCTGCTTACGTAGGTAAAGAAGGGGCTGTTTTATTTAGTACTGGATTTCAGGCTAATCTTGGCGCTCTTTCGTGTTTAACCGGAAGAAACGATTATTTGATTTTAGATGATTGTAATCATGCCTCTATTATAGATGGAAGCCGTTTATCATTCTCTAAAGTTATTAAGTATAAACATAATAACATGTCCGATTTACGCAATAAATTAAGCCAATTACCTGAAGAGGCTGTTAAATTAATTGCTGTTGACGGTGTGTTTAGTATGGAGGGCGATTTCGTCAAGCTTCCCGAATTGATTTCCATTGCAAAAGAATTCGATGCAGCAGTAATGGTAGATGATGCACATGGTTTAGGCGTAATCGGTGAAGCGGGCGCCGGAACGGCTTCGCATTTTGGCCTGACAGATGATGTCGATGTCATTATGGGAACTTTCAGTAAGTCGCTAGCGTCATTAGGTGGTTTTTTAGCAAGTGATGCGAACACGATAGAGTATTTGAAGCATCGAGCACGGTCCTTAATGTTTAGTGCTAGTATGACACCAGCGTCAGCAGCCAGTGTTTTAGCAGCTCTTGAAATCATTCAATCCGAACCCGAACATATTGAGAACCTTTGGAAAAATACCGAATATGCCAAAAGACAATTGTTGGAAAACGGGTTTGACTTGGGGAAAACAGAAAGTCCCATTCTACCGGTTTACATTCGTGACAATGATGCTACATTCTTAATAACGAAAAAATTGCAGGAAGCAGGTGTTTTTGTTAATCCTGTAGTATCTCCTGCCGTGGCTTCACAAGACTCTTTGATTCGATTTTCCTTGATGGCTTCACATACCTTCAACCAAATCGATGAGGCAGTTAGCAAGTTAACAAAGGCATATCGTGAGACTTTAACCAGCGAGTTCGTTAAAATAGCATAAAACCAAAAAGATAGGTATAGCATTTATTTTACATGAAGGTAGTTAACGTTTCGTCCAAGAGTCAATTAAAATCCTTTATAGATTTTCCTCACGATTTATACAAGAATGACAAGAACTATGTGCCGGAACTGTTTATCGCCCAGCGTGACATGCTCACGCCGGGGAAACACCCATTTCATGATCATTCATTTATCCAATTGTTCTTGGCTTACGAAGGTGAGCGAATTGTAGGGCGGATTGCTGCCATTTATAATACAAATCATAACGCCTTTACACAAGCGAATGATGGCTTCTTTGGTTTTTTTGATGCCATAGATGATCAGGTTGTTGTAGACACCCTGTTATCACACAGTATCGCTTGGCTTAAAGAAAAGGGAGCTAACCGGTTAATTGGGCCGATAAACTTATCAACCAACGACTCTTGTGGACTTTTGGTGCAAGGGTTTGATCGACCACCGGTGGCTATGATGCCTTATAATAAGTCATACTACGAAAAGTTATTACTGGCATCTGGCTTGAAAAAGTTTACGGACTTATTAGCTTATCTTGTTATTCGGAATAATTTGAACGACCGATCTGTGCGATTGCTGGGTGCGTTGGAAAACCGATTGAAAAGAAGCGATATAAAGATCAGACAGATTGACAAGAAAAATCTGAAGCGAGAAATTCCTAAGATTAAAGCGCTTTATAATAGTGCTTGGGATAAGAACCTCGGCTTTGTGCCTATGACTGATGAAGAGTTCAACTTTTTAGCAAAAGATTTGTCATTAATTCTAGACCCCAAATATTGCATTATTGCGGAGCAGGGAGATAAAATGGTAGGATTTGCGCTAGGCATTCCGGATATCAACCAAATATTGATTAAGATAAAACGTGGCCGGCTTTTTCCCACAGGAATTTTTAAATTATTATTTGGGCTGAAAAAGGTAACAGGTGTACGTGTATTATTACTGGGTGTTATCGACGGCTATCGCAAAATGGGTATTGAAGCTTGCCTATACGGAACATTAATCAAGAACGCCGAAGGTACGAAAGTTGAGTACGCCGAATGTTCCTGGATGTTGGAAGACAATTACCTAATGAATCATGCTATTGAGCAAATAAACGGTCAACAATACAAGCGATATCGCTTATTTGAAAAAGTAATTTAGCGTTGATTCTTTTATCATCTTTGATGGTAATTTATCTTTCTGCATAAGCTTGTTCTGATTTACAGAGATGTAGAAATAGTATTTTATTTTCTTGTTAAATAAGTGAATCTCTGTTGTGAAGGCTCCAATTTTTGACTTTTTGACCACAATAGTCTTAAATGAAATCCTTTATTTTGCAGTGTAAATTAGGTGTTACACATCTAAACTAATTGAATTAAGAAGTGAAAGTAAATATCGCAAAGATCCACAAAAAATATACCCGTTTTTGTTTATTGTTTTTTTTCGTGTTACTTGGCTGGCAGGTTCATGCGCAAACGACTATCGTACGCGGTGTGATAACTGATGCTGCAACAAAAGAAACACTTCCTTATGTAAGTATTTTAATACCTGGAACCACGATTGGAACTTCAGCTGACGATGAAGGCCATTTTAGTATCAAGATAGACGGTAATTATTCGAAACTTAGATTTGCGTATATAGGATACGTTACGGTAGAGAAAGATATTAAACCAGGAGAGGACCAAGTCGTAAATGTCCAGATGAAAGTGGATGCCAGAATGCTAAATGAAGTGGTTGTTACCGGCAAGAAAGGTAGGTATAGAAATAAAAATAATCCGGCAGTTGAACTGATAAGACAGGTAATCGCTCATAAGAAGGAGAATCAAATGGAAAATTATGATTTCGTTCAATTTGAGGAATACAGCAAACTATCAATGGCATTAAGTAATCTGTCTGATAAATTTAAAGAAAAACGTATATTTAGAAATTATCAATTTTTATTCGCAGAGCAAGATTCTAACGCCATTGGGGGGAAAAACGTGCTTCCTGCTTATATGGAAGAGAAATTGTCAAACATTTATTTCCGTAAAAATCCTTATAAGAAAAAGCGGTATATTCTTGCCGATAAGAAAGCAGAGTTCGACCCACATTTTATTGATAATGATGGGGTAAGTAATTATCTGCATCGATTGTACGAGGATATCAATATTTACGATAACGATATTTCTATCACAACCAATTTGTTTTTGAGTCCTATCGCAAATAATTCCCCTACTTTTTATAAGTTCTTTATCAGCGATACTGTAAAAACGGAAAAGCCATGGTTAGTCGAGTTGAGTTTCGTGCCCCGCAATAAAGCAGATATGTTGTTTGAAGGGAAATTATTTATCACGTTAGATGGTAATTATGCCGTACAGAATGCCTACCTGACGGTAAATAAAGATATCAATCTAAACTTTATGCGGGATTTACAGGCAAAACTTGAATATAGCAAAAATCCTGACGGTCGGTATCATTTAAGTAAAAGCACACTTACAATGGAATTCGCTTTGGGAGATAAAGGAGGTGGTATATTAGGGGAGCGAACTGTATCTTTTCAAAAATATTTAATCGGGCAGTCACAACCGGATAGTATTTACAAAGGCCCGGATGAAGAAATTGCCTATAATCCGGAGGTGAAAACTACAGAAGAGTATTGGAAAGGCGTACGCCATATGCCTCTTGAATTACGTGAAGTCGGTATATACAAGAATGTGGATACCCTTCAAACGATTAAGTCGTTTCGGCGTATTATGGATTGGGGAACCGTGCTATTAGCAGGGTATAAGTCATTTGGTAAGTTTGAAATGGGACCGGCAAGCACCTTTTATAGCTTTAATCCGGTGGAAGGGTTCCGTTTACGCTTGGGCGGTCGGACTACCACGGATCTTAGTAAAAGGATGTTCTTTGAAACTTACGGCGCTTACGGTTTCCGGGATAAAAAATGGAAATATTTTTTGAGTGCCACTTACTCACTTAATAACAAGTCGGTATATTCCTTTCCATTACATTATTTCAAAGCGAGCTATCAACACGATACCAAAATTCCGGGACAGGAGTTGCAATTTGTCCAGGAAGACAATTTCTTACTCTCATTCAAACGGGGTGATAATAATAGATGGCTTTATAATGATATTGCAAAGTTCGAATATGTACATGAGCTGCCAAGCAGATTTTCCTATAAAGTCGGCTTTACACATTGGCGTCAACGCCCCGCGGGCGTGTTGATTTATCAGCGCGAAGATGCTAATGGCAATCTAGTTAATGTGAATGAACTGACATCATCGGAAGTAAATGTCGAGCTTCGTTATGCTCCAAACGAACAATTCTATCAAGGTAAGGTTTATCGTATCCCTATATTCAATAAATATCCAATATTCACACTGCGATATAATATGGGCTTAAAGAACGTTTTCAATAGTACTAATGACTATCATAACTTTAGTGCCAATATCTTTAAACGAGTTTATTTATCGCAATTTGGTTATTCTGATGTCACATTGGAAGGTGGATATATTTTTGGTGAGAACATTCCTTTTCCGCTCTTAGCTATTCATCGGGCGAATCAGACGTATGCGTACCAATTGAATTCTTATAACTTAATGAATTTCCTTGAGTTTGTGAGTGATCATTATGCGGCTGTTAATGTACAGTATTATCTTAATGGTTTTATTTTCAATAAGATTCCGTTACTTAAGCGCTTGAAGTGGCGCGAGGTAGTCAGCTTTAAAGGGTTGTGGGGCGGTTTAAGAAATGAAAACAATCCGAACTATAACAATTCAGTGTATAAATTTTCAATGGATGAAAACGGCTTACCTATTACGTATACCTTAGGAAGTAAACCTTATATTGAAGGAAGTGTCGGCATCGCTAATATCTTTAAATTGGTTCGAGTCGATTTAATTAGAAGATTTACATATTTGGAAAACCCAAATGTTTCCGAATGGGGTATACGAGCGCGGGTTAAATTTGATTTTTAATCGTTTTACGACGCTTTTTTGTTTATTTTTGTCTATTCTTGTCGGCTCTTACACGAACCGATAAGTTATATTATCAAGCGAATTATCATGGCAAAGAATTATGTTTCTAACTCGCAGGAATCAGTAAGGATGTTTAAGAGCAACTTGCTTGAACCGCTAACAAAGGTGCATTTTACGGTGCCTTTGATATTATTTGTGCCGGTTATTGTTTATTTCTCTTGGAAAGCATTTGCGACTTATAATGTATCTATTGGATTTTACTTAGGATATTTTGCTATCGGCCTATTTGTTTGGACATTTACAGAGTATGTAATGCACCGCTTCGTTTTTCATTTGCCCCCTAAGGGAAAAATCATGGAACGGCTGCATTTCATCTTTCATGGTGTGCATCATGACTATCCGATGGATAAATTAAGATTGGTAATGCCACCATCCGTTAGTATTCCGCTTGCTTTGGCCCTATATTACTTGTTTACGTTGTTCTTTAGTAATATTCAGATGGCTGCGTTTTTTCCCGGGTTTATTGTCGGATATCTTTTTTATGATATTGGTCACTATGCCATGCATCATTATAATTTCAAAAGCGGCATTATGAAACGAATAAAACAGCACCACATGCTGCACCATTACCAGGATGCCGACAAAGGATATGGCGTAAGTTCTCCGTTATGGGATTTCATTTTCGGTTCTAATTTTGAAAAAAGAAAAAAGGCGAAATAGCTAAGCGACTTCCTGCAACTGTTAAAAACAGCCGTTCATGAATGCTTTTGAGCATTGTGTGATTGATATGAACTTATGAAAGGAAATAAAACGACTGATGACATGCTTGGAAAAAAGCATGATCAGGTGCAAGAAGAAAATCGAAAAAAAGCGAGTCTTTTTAAAGATAGAAAGCGTACTAACCTTCTAAGAAGTGTTGAGCAACGTGCGATCTCTTATTTAGTTACGAAGATCCCGAATTTTATAACACCTAATATACTGACTGGTATTGGGTTCCTTGGAGGGGTAATGGTTTTGGGAGGTTTTGTACTTGCAAGTTACCTCGATCGTTCTTATCTTTTATTAGGAGTTCTCGGTTTGTTCGTCAATTGGTTTGGAGATTCACTCGATGGCCGAATTGCTTATTATCGTAACATTCCGAGAAAATGGTATGGATTCTCGTTGGATATTATAATGGATTGGATCAATACCGTTATTATGGGGCTTGGTTTTATTATTTATTTAGGAGAAGGCTATGAGCTTTTATCCTATTTTTTCGTAGCCTTATATGGGTGGGCGATGATTATAACACAACTGCGCTATAAAATTACGGATAAATATACCATCGATGCAGGTACCGTTGGGCCCACGGAAATTAGAGGAATTATTAGCCTAATCTTTCTTTTGGAAGTGTTGTATGCAGGAGCTGTTAACGTGTTTTCGGCTCTCGTGGTTGTCATTTTATTTATTGTTAACCTCGTTGATACCAGAAAATTACTGCGTTTGGGTGATACCCGTGATATAGCAGAACGGGCGGTAAAAAGCACTTCCCCTAATGTTAAGGAAAAGTAGTCTCTGTACCTTTGCTAAGGCTCAGTTTTCGGCTTTTTTAGGTGGTTTGGTCGATTATGGAGCGATGATTTTATGTACGGAATTATTGTACATACATTATACTATTTCGATTGTTATTGGTGGGATAATAGGCGCTCTTGTTAATTTTACAGTCAACCGAAACTGGACATTTAGTGGAAAAGAAACAAGGGCAAGAAATGAGGGAATACTTATCCAACTGTTAAAGTTTGCTTCGATGGTAGGTGGAAGTATTCTGTTGAAATCATCCGGCACCTTTTTGGTTACCGAGATTGGGCAAATTGATTATAGGATGAGCCGGGTGTTAGTAGATATCTTAGTGTCGATTGGTTTTAACTACACATTGCAGCGTTATTGGATTTTTAAAAAAATGCCTCCTAATAACCAGATCAGATAAATGTCTTTATGAATATAAATATAGTTAAATCATTGTTTTATGCACTTCTTTTGGGTGTTGGGCTGGCAACATACTCGCCCAATACTTATGCTTCTACGGCAGCATATGAAGATACGCATGCTTATATCGATTCATTTCCTATACCTAAGGATGTGGAACATTTGCTGTTTTATATACAGCGGGACCCCAACACAAATACCATTTGTTATGCGTTAAATGTGGATAAAGGTGGTCGACTCGATTTAGGTAGCCCGATTCATGCTTTTTGGATCCGTTATCCGGAAGGGGGCATACGAAAGGAATTAAATTTTATTCAGCGAAAATTTGCTTACGGTATTAATACGAAAAAATTGAACGATGGTAGCTATGACGTTCGTTCCGTTGCATATAGCAAGTTACCACTGAAATTAAAGAAGGACGCAAAAGGAAGCTATCGTGTCTACGCAAATATTGATGGTAAGGAATCCGTACTTGAGAGAATATTTATCCGAATCGGTGATGGCGGAACTTTTTGGAAGCCTGACGTTAAATATATTGAGCTAAAAGGTATTGAGGTTAAAACCGGCAAACGTATACTTGAACGATTTAAACCCTAAATAGGAAGGCCCGATATGCGGGCCTTCTGTTTTTTATCCTCTGATATTTCTTGAAATTCTTTCCGGGCGATCTTGGCCTCTAGAGGGCCTTTCACTCCTTGAGGGAGCGTTCGATCGCGGTTGTTCACTCCTCTGGATCCGTGGTTGCTCATTTCTTG
The DNA here is from genome assembly GCF_008245145.1 of Olivibacter sp. LS-1. Lineage (GTDB taxonomy): Bacteria > Bacteroidota > Bacteroidia > Sphingobacteriales > Sphingobacteriaceae > Olivibacter > Olivibacter oleidegradans. The sequence continues at coordinate 3,201,934 of NZ_CP041643.1, forward strand.
GCATTCTGGAAGGACCACTTGGTCGTGTGTGCTGTTGTCTTTCAGAACGCCTTACGCCTGGTGCATTGTCTCCGTTAGATCGGGCACTGCCGGCACTGCTTCTCACTCTTCCAGGTCGTTCTATGTTATTTGGCGCCTCTTGTATACGCGAGCGATTTTCCCTTATCCGAGTTTCGCTACTAGGATTTCTTGACGGCCCAACGCTCGAACGATTTGGTCTTTCGGTCTTCTCATTTCCGTTAATATATGGACTTCTCTCTATACGACCCGATGCCCGGTTCGCTATATTTCCGTTTCGACTAGATGGCCTAGTCGTTGATCCGCCCCTAAAGTTATCGGTCTTTCTATCATTCGATCTATTTGCACTCGACCGAATGTTGTCAGCGGAAGTTATCCTAGCTGGTCTTGCCTGATTGCTTCTACTTACATTTGGTCGATAGATTTCCAGCGACCGACCTGTTATTCTTCCTGACCCTGGTCTACTTGCGTTACTTATACGATGTACCGGTACAGAAGATCGCGTAATGCGTTGAATATCACTTCTTCTTGGACCGGAATAATATCGGTGATTATTATATACATAGGTATTGTTAATGATCGTTGTTCTGTTATAAACGTTTACAACGGTTCTTCTCGGGGCGTAATAGCGGTGTATGGAAGTACTTAAGATATAGCGTTGCGGAACAAAAATCCAGTATGAAGAGGGAATGTTAATGTTTATACCGATGCTTACACCGGGGCCTAAGGGAGCCCAGCCATAGTAACCACCTCCTGATCGCCAACTTACCCATGCGGGCCCCCATTCATAACCAGGTACCCAGCACCATCCAAATCGTCTATTATAGTTCCATCTTCCATAGTGAAATGGTGCCCAGCCCCAATCATAATTAGATACCCAGGTATTACCATAATCCGTCATTACCCATCTGCCGTTGGTTGCATAAGGTTGGAAATCGGGATCGACATTCGGTACCCATATATATCCGTAGTCAGGATCATCGATCCATTCTCCATAGGGCGAAAGTTCGTCGTAAAACTGCTGGAATGATACAGTTATTCCAGGTTGTGCATTTACTTTTTTACCAAAGCCAACAATAAATATAAAGCTAAGGGAAAAAAGTAATATGCGTATATTATTCAGTGTTTTCATCGTCTGCTTTTTTAACCTTACGAAATTATTTTCTTTAGTACTATGACAGAAAGTTTTCAGGAAGGTTTAAAAGTAGCCAATGGAGGAGAGATGATCTGTTAGGGCAGAAGCGCTGCAATATAAGGCGACGTGCCCCAACAAATTTTTTTACAGGTTATTTTTTTTCATTTCATTAACAGCAAAATCAACCGCTCTAGCTGAGAAAGCCATGTAGGTAAGCGATGGGTTCTGAGTAGATGTGGAAGTCATGCACGCTCCATCTGTAACAAAAACATTTTTGCAATGGTGAAGCTGATTCCATTTATTGAGCAAAGAAGTCTTGGGGTCTCTTCCCATCCGTACTCCACCCATTTCATGGATATCTAAGCCAGGCGCTTGTCCGGCTGTATTTGCTTGTATATTGGTGAAACCGGCGGTAGTAAACATTTCGGTCATTTGCTCAATGTAATCCGCTTTCATTTTTGCATCATTTTCATCATAATCAACAGCTATTTTAAGCAGCGGAATGCCCCACGCGTCCTTTTTATCACTGTCTAAAGCTACATAATTTGATTCTTTCGGAATGGTTTCAGCCATCATATGAGACCCAACACGCCAAGGGCCCGGTTTAGCGTTTAATAGTTGTTCCTTAAGATCTACTCCTAAACCCGACATATCGCGGTTAGGTGACCGGTAAGCGGAAAATCCTGCTGCATATCCTCTAATAAAATCCGTTTCCTGCTTATGAACATTCCTAAATCTAGGAATATAGCCACCACCGGCTGGATTTCTCCCATCTGTTTTATATTCTTTCATTCCATCGTATTCGGCACTGATCCTTGCGCTGTAGTTATGAAAGGCTACATATTTTCCCAATAGGCCACTGTCATTACCTAAACCATTTGGAAAGCGGTTTGACGTCGAATTTAGGAGAATAAGGTTTGTATTTAGGGCGGCTGCATTCACAAAAATGATCTTTGCAAAATAATCTATTTCCTCTTTTGTGTTCGCATCGATAACTTTGACCCCTATTGCTTTACCTTTCTCTTCATCATAAATGATGGAATGGGCGACTGAGAATGGCCGTAATGTTAGGTTCCCAGTTTTTTGTGCCCATGGAAGCGTGGAAGCATTACTGCTAAAATAACCGCCGAACGGACATCCACGTTGGCAAAGAACCCGGTTTTGGCATTGTACCCGACCTTGTTCTATATGGATGGGGTTGGGTTTAGACAAGTGCGCACAACGTGCACTGATAACATGTCGGCCGCGATATTTCTTTTGTAAGACACCCTTAAAATAATCCTCAACGGCATTTAGTGGATAGGCAGGAAGAAATTCACCATCCGGTAGCTCTTTTAGACCATCTCGATTTCCGGAAATGCCGGCAAATTTTTCGACATAGCTATACCATGGCGCTAGATCTTTGTATCGGATTGGCCAGTCTACTGCGAAACCGTCTCTGCCAGGGCCTTCAAAATCATAGTCGGACCACCGTTGCGTTTGTCGTGCCCACAAAAGAGATTTTCCGCCCACCTGATAGCCTCGAATCCAATCAAAAGGTTTTTCCTGTACATATGGGTGCTCGTTATCTTTTACGAAAAAATGCATAGCATCCTCTCGAAAAGCATAACATCTATTTACGATAGGTGCCGCTTCTTGGATTGCTAAAGGAACCTCGCCCCGGTGTTCAAATTCATAAGGATACATGTTGGTGGTGGGGTAATCTACCACATGTTTGACATCTTTTCCACGTTCTAACACCAGCGTTTTTAACCCTTTTTCCGTTAATTCTTTGGCTGACCAGCCCCCGCTGATTCCGGAGCCGATAACAATAGCATCAAATGTACGTTCCTTTATGCTATCAATATTTATGTTTGACATTTGTACTTCCTTTAGCTTAATTTATCAGTTGATTCTTCTACTTTGGCATACCCATTATATCTCCCGGGAATCAGTTCATATTGCTTCAGATCTTTCATTACATATTGAGAGTTTAAGAAACCCTGAATTGTTCGTTTTTTTGTAATATCGTAAAAACGTTGTTCATCGGTTTCCTTTTCACTACTTGCTATGTATTGTAATAACTGTGTGCGTTGTTGAGCTGATAATACTGTAAATTCTTTTGAAAATTTTTCTTTTGCCAGGATATCTATGCGATCAAGTCCTTTGACAAAGCTATCTCGATCCACTTTATTGTGGCAATCATCCACCATCTTTAACACAAAGAGATGTAAATTCAGCTCTTTGGATCCGAAAGTTTCTGTTTTAGGAAGTATTGTTTCTGTAATCTCAGCTAACAGATCCTCTTGCTTAGCATTGATATCCAAGTTGTTCAACTGAATGGATGCTTTTCCAGCCTCTCCCGAACAGGACGGTAAAATAGCAATACCTCCTGCTATGATAAAAAGGCTTTTGATTGCTGCTCTTCTTTTCATCCGATTTATAGTGTAGTCTTGTTTAGCTTTCTGAAGTTATATAGAATTCAATATTAGTGATAAATATGCTAAGAAAGAAATTGCGCTTGTAGATTTATTCATTTTTCTTTTTTACTAAAACGGTTTTACAGAGCTAGATAAGTTATAAACCGTATGGCGGCGGGATAATGCAATCCTATAGTCACAAGAGATATGATTGCTAATGCGTTATTAAACCTTTTAGGTTAACAATTGTTCAAGCATTAAAAAGTATGTTGAGGAAAACAATTTCTACTATCGTTATTTTGTTGCTAATTGCGGTACTTTTAGTATCGGGGTGGTTTATCTATTACAAATTTGATCTGGGACCTTCAAAAGTACAGGTGGCGGACGATGTAATGGTTGAGCGCATTACCGATATTGGCAAATTAGAGCTGGTTAAATATTCAATGAAGGATGTCCTTGAACGAAAAGAATTACGTTATTTTTTTCCCGATCAGCGTGTGCTTTTCATAGCGGTAGGAGAGGTGGCCGGTTGTATAGACTTGAGAAAAGTAAAGAAAGAAGATATTATTAGAAATGGCTCGGATTCGGTAACTATCTATTTGCCTGAACCCGAGATCTGTTATGTGCGTTTGGATCATAAGCGATCCAAAGTTTATGATATCTCGGGAGCGTGGTTACCGGGTGATACGCAGAATCTAGTTGAAGGTATTTATCAATTGGCGGAGCAGCGCTTGCTGAAAAATGCGCAGGAGATGAATGTTTTAGGTAAGACGAAAGAAAATGCTTCTATTATTTTTAAACCAATGATTGAGAATATAACGGGGGCTAAGATAAATATTGCTTTTAGATAGCAGTCCTCTCTAGGGAAAGCAGCATAAAATAAATAATTTCGTGCCGAAAAGAAAGCAAAAACAAACATGGCAGAAGATTTAGTTATAGCGAAAGGCACAAAAGAGAGTCAATATCAATCTTTGTTACCACAGGTAGAGGCCTTGCTAGAAGGCGAACAAGATTTAATAGCCAATTTGGCAAATATGGCCGCGGCACTTAAAGCACAATTCAATTTTTTTTGGGTCGGCTTTTACCTAATTAAAAATAATGAATTAGTGTTGGGACCATTTCAAGGGCCGGTAGCGTGCACACGTATACAAATGGGTAAGGGTGTTTGCGGCACAGCTTGGAAAGAGAACCGTGTATTGATTGTACCTGACGTAGATCAGTTTCCCGGCCATATCGCCTGTAGTTCCTATTCAAAATCAGAAATTGTATTGCCTGTAAGGCGACAGGGTGGGGATGTTATCGGTGTGCTTGATATTGATAGTGAACGATTGGCTGATTTTGATGAAATAGACGAGAGATACCTGATACAATTACTTGCCCTTTTACCGTAAGCCATTTGAACTTTCTACGGGTCTGTTTGTTAGCGTATAAAAGACTCTTTGTTATGCGTTACATTAGGCAGTTGGCGATTATTAATTTCATTAGTTATTGCTTCGCATTTCTAATATCCATGTTAGGCCAAACACGAGACATCGGTGGATACACGATGGGCGAAATGTCTGCTAAATATGAATCCGGAATAACACCGGCCGCGTTCACTTTCTCTATTTGGTCTGTCATTTATACCGCTCTGTTCCTCATGTTGATCGTTCATTTGATAAAAGCTTTTTCGGAACAGCAACAATTTGTAACGAATCAAGAGGTTTTCCAAATTGGCTTTTCTTTTAGCATCAATCAACTGGCTATTGCAACCTGGGTATATACTTGGTTAAACGATATACCAGGGTTATCACTTGTATTATTACTGGTTCAGCTTTTTACTTTATACTATATGGCCAAACGCCTTCAATTGCTGATTCCCCAAAAGGGAAAACTTTCACTTTTTATTACCCAATTACCCTTGAGTATCTATTTTGGCTGGATAACGATTGCTTGTTTAGCCAATTTTGCGGCATGGTTGGTTTCTTTAGGATGGCTAGCAAATCCGGCAGTAGATCTTTACGTAAGTTATGCTCTATTGCTGACAGCAGCTGTATTAGGAACGGTTACTGTCTATTTTAAGCACAACATATTTTACGGGCTGATTATTATATGGGGCATATACGGGATTTTAATGAAACGATTTGAAGAGGCAGATCCTTATTTTCATTCGTTAATTTATGTAGGCGCGTTCGGGATTATTCTTATACTATTGGCTATTATACGAAGCATTCTAAATTATTCCAACACACAGAAGCGTACTTTTTTAAGCAGAAAGTAAGATTCTGATCCAATTATTTTGTAGTTCACCGATTTTACTATTTTAGTGCTTTTTAAGTTTGTCAATTAAATTAAAGTGCTGAAGATTGCATTTGATCCACTGTATGTTCATCCTGTGCCTGTCGGACATCGTTTTCCGATGTTGAAATATGAATTAATACCTGAACAGCTTGTATATGAGGGGACCGTACTTCCAAACGCTTTTTTTAGGCCTCATGAGGTAGACGAACATTATATTACGTTGGCCCATCAAATCACTTATTGGGAGAAACTTAAAAACCTCAATCTCTCCACAAAAGAGATAAGGCGAACAGGTTTTTCTTTAAGTAAGCTGCTGGTATATAGGGAAATCAGTATTGTTCAGGGGACTATTGAGTGTTGCGACCATGCGTTACAAGATGGAATTGCGTTCAATATAGCCGGTGGTACTCATCATGCCGGAAGCAATTGGGGAGAAGGCTTTTGCTTATTGAACGATCAGGCTATTGGAGCTCATTATCTTTTATCGCAAAAGAAGGCGAAAAAAATATTGATAATAGATTTGGACGTGCATCAAGGAAATGGAACGGCTGATATATTTAAAAGTGAGCAACGCGTTTTTACTTTTTCAATGCATTGTCAACGTAATTTTCCGTTTAGAAAAGAGCATTCCGATTTGGATATCGGTTTACCGGAGGGTGTGGGAGATGAAGAGTACTTAGGGATTCTTGAAAAGAACTTAGAAGCCTTATTTAATCAGGTGAAGCCTGAGTTCGTATTTTATTTGGCAGGGGTGGACGTTCTGGAGACAGACAAATTAGGTTGGCTATCGCTAAGTAAACCGGGATGCAAGACAAGAGATGAAATCGTTTTTGAATATTGTAGGCGTTTCGGAGTACCTGTACAGGTCAGTATGGGAGGTGGATACTCCACACATATTAAAGATATTGTTGACGCTCATTGCAATACCTTTAAAGCGGCTATCGATAAATTATATTAAAATTATCACATATGCATAGAATATTCTTATCCTTAAGTTTTTGTTTTCTTGTCTTCACAGCCTATGCTGCGAAAGTTGATACGGTTCTTACTACAAGTGAATCAATGAAGAAAACGATCAAAGCAGTTGTTATAACACCACGAGTATATAATGGAGAAAAGGCGCTGCCCGTTGTCTACTTGCTTCATGGATACAGTGGCAATTACGCTGACTGGGTGACAAAAGTACCGGCTATTCAAGAACTAGCGGATAATTATCAATACATCATTGTTTGCCCGGATGGTGGTTTCAGCAGCTGGTACCTAGATAGTCCAATTGACCCGCAATTCAAGTATGAAACTTATATCGTGAAGGAATTAATACCCTTTATCGATCAGAAGTATAAGACGGTAAGATCTCGTAATGGCAGAGCAATTACAGGGCTAAGCATGGGCGGGCACGGGGCGCTTTATTTAGCATTCAGACACCAAGATTTATTTGGTGCGGCAGGAAGTATGTCAGGTGGCGTTGACATTCGGCCGTTTCCTGCTAATTGGGATTTATCAAAACGATTAGGGGCTCTGTCGGAACATCCCGAATCGTGGGAAGAACATACCGTTACTAATTTACTACATCTGCTAATGCCTGATAAGTTGGCTATTATTATCGACTGTGGAACGGCTGATTTTTTTTATACCGTTAATGAACAGCTTCATAAGAAAATGATGGATAGAAATATAGAACACGACTATATAACGAGACCTGGTGCCCATAATTGGGAATATTGGTCGAACAGCATAGCTTATCAGCTGTTATTTATGCATCGTTTCTTCTTGAAAAAAGAATAATACTATTTTTGTCCTCGTCTTATCAAAAAACTATGTTATCATTCTTTGAAGCTTCTTTAACGCAACTATCTATCCATCGTGTAGGAAATAAGGCCTTAGATGAGCATTACATTCTTTCGGAACAACCGTTAACTCTTCAGGACGAGCTATTGCAGAAACTGTTAATGCAATATTTTCTAACGCCTTTCGAGAAAGTGAATGAAGTGTATCGATTGAGCCATAATAGCGGTGAACGGGAGCTGAATGAACTTTATCATTTTGTGCACCTATTCTTTGAAGGGGAGCTCGACTTTCATTCAATGAGCCAGCAGGTTACCAAGCATCTGTACGAGTCTTCCAGCCATCCGAAAATAAAAGCAGGAGAGGTCTATGTCGTGCAGTTCGAAGAAGTACAGCTGGAAGGAGAGAGACTTCGAGGTGTTGGCATCTTTAAATCGGAGACGAAAGAAACCTATTTAAAAGTGTATCCGGAGCATGGCGCTTTTAAAGTAGATTACGAAGAAGAAGCCATCAACATACACAAATTGGATAAAGGTTGTTTAATTGTTGATACAGAAAAAGAAGAAGGTTACAAAGTGTTGGCGGTAGACCAAACGAATCGACAAAATGAGGCGGTCTATTGGAAAGATGACTTCATGCAAGTAACTGTCAGAAATGACAGTTTTCATCAGACAGGTAATCTAATGCAAGTTTGTAAAGCTTTTGTAAACGAGAAATTAGAAGAAGCCTTTGAAATGGAAAAGGCAGACAAGATTGATCTGTTAAACCGTTCGGCCGCGTATTTTAAAGAAAAGGAAGTCTTTCAGCTAGATGAGTTTACAGAAGAAGTACTAGGTAATCCGGCAGCTATCACAATGTTCAGAGATTATAAAGCAAACTTTGAAGAGATGCACGACCTAACAATAGGAGACGGTTTCGAAATTTCCGGTCAAGCAGTTAAAAAGGAATCGAAGATTTTCAAATCTATCTTAAAGTTAGATAAAAATTTTCATGTCTATATCCACGGCAAACGGGAATATATTGAGAAAGGTTTTGATGAAGAAAGAGGCAAGCATTTTTATAAGCTCTACTTTGACCAAGAGAGCTAATTAGCGCGTTTTAAGAATGGGGGAAAAAGTCGTTCAGCAAATTCGGCGAAGTACAGTGCTCGTTGCCGTGCTGGTTCTTTTTTGGTGGCTATCAACGTATAATAGCCTCGTAGAGCGATTCTACAGTGGGAAGCTGTTCCCGGTATTTGCTATTGTCGGACAATCTATAACGGCATGGATTCCTTTTAGCTTAGGCGATTGCTTGTACCTTCTCGGCATTTTGGTCTTTCTCGTCTTTTTGATCACAATAGTTGTCAACCTTTTTCGAAAAAATTATTCGACAGCTCTTGTACGTGCTTTAAAGGCTCTAAACATGGTTTTTGTTTTAATGGTCTGCTTTTATCTTTTCTGGGGAATGAATTATTTCAGATTACCGCTTGAAAAAAGGATGGGACTGCAAATGGAAATCGGAGAATCTTGTGAGCTTTTAGAAGTTACTGCTTTATGTATCGAAAGGGCCAATTCTTTTAGGAAACAATTGAAAGAAACCGATCTGCAAATATCAAACGAAGCAATTTTTCTAAAAGCTCAAAATCTTATAGCAAGCAATAGTACGCTCCAACCCTACATTTTTAGTTATCTGCCAACAATTAAAAGTCCCATTACAAATCTTCAAGTAAATTATACCGGTGTGGCGGGATATTTCAATCCTTTTACTCAGGAAGCACAAGTAAACACCTCAATGCCGATCTTTTCAAAACCCTTTACAGCCTGCCATGAGCTTGGTCATCAGGCCGGTATTGGCTTTGAAGACGAAGCTAATTTAATCGGATTTATATTGTGTACTGAAAGCAAGGATCTGCTATTTCAATACGCAGCCTATTATAATGCCGTCTTTATGTTGCTTAACCAGCTCGCCTTTCAGGATAGAGATGCATATTTCAATATGTTGAAATTGATTGATCCCGCTGTATTGAATGATGCAAAGGAAGAAGAAGCTTACTGGCGGCGGTTCGATGGTGTTTTAACCCATGCCAGTTCCAAGTTTTATAATGAATATCTGCAGCTAAACAATCAGCCTGAGGGCTTAAAACGATACAGTAGGATGACCAAACTGCTCATTGCGTGGAAAAGAAAAATAGCGGCTGATTTTTAGTAATGTGGAAAAATTAGTCGATATATTTTGTTTGATTTGTTTTAATAACTATCTTTGCAGCCTTAAACGAAATTAACAATTAAAAATATATACATCGTTAACCCTTGATATTATTTACCACGACTGTAAAATGACAAAGGGGCAAGATGTTAGTAAACGGTTATCATAATGAAGAAAGATTTGCATCCATCAAACTACAGACTAGTGGTGTTTAAGGACATGTCAAACGACTATGCCTTTATAACTAAGTCTTGTATCGACACGAAAGAGACTATCCAATGGGAAGATGGTCAGGAATATCCTTTGGTAAAACTAGAAATCTCCCACACTTCGCACCCATTTTATACTGGTAAGATGAAATTGGTCGATACTGCAGGACGTATTGATAAGTTCCGTAACCGTTACAATAAAAAGTAAAATCGGTTTAATAATAAAACAGAGTCTCGGTATTTTATCGGGACTTTTTTTATTTTTAGCCCTATACTAGCGGAGCACCAAACCACTAATTTTTGAATTTATGCACATTGTTTTATATGATAATCCTGAACAACGCGTTAATCTCTATCCTTTAAGCTTAACCAGACCTATAGGTGATTTCCGAGTCGGAACGTTAACTATTGCTGAAAAATGGACGAGGTGGATGAACGTATCGGTTTCGTATCTCAGCGCCGACTATCTGCAACTGAAATATCCTTTATCAATAACAGTGGGAGATGTCTTGATCATTAATGGAGGTATTTGCCCCGATGCAACGTTATGTGCCGCACTTGATGGGCTTAAAGTAGGTGAAAAGTTAATTGAAAACAAACAATTTATAGCCGCGAAAACAGATATAAGAGCTTTAGCTGAAGCTTGCGTCAATGACTTTGCTGCTTATAAACCGGTTGTTTATAGGCAGGCTTATACTGCTATCCGTTATCCGGAGGATATCTTTTTACAAAATGGAGCGGAAATAATAAAAGATTTTAACCTATTAACCAAGGGAAGAACTTCTGCAAATATAAGTTCAACAGTTAAGTTGCTGGGTGACGCCATTTTCCTGGAGGAAGGTGCATCGGCTGAATGTTGTACCATAAACACGCTGAAAGGACCCGTCTATATCGGGAGAAATAGTGAGATATGGGAAGGGGCTTTGATTCGTGGACCTTTTTCTTTAGGAGAAAATTCGCAGGTTAAATTAGGTACCAAGATATACAGCAATGTAACTGTTGGCCCGGGTTGCCGTGTTGGGGGAGAATTAAATACGTGTTTGATTTGGGGAAATTCATCCAAAGGACATGAAGGATACTTTGGCAGTGGTGTTATGGGCGAGTGGTGTAATTGGGGCGCAGATACCAATAATTCAAACTTAAAAAATAACTATAAGAACGTAAAACTATATCATTACGGAACGGATGCTTACCGCAACACGGGTTTGCAGTTTTGTGGATTGATAATGGCGGATCATGCAAAGTGCGCTATTAATACAGCTTTCAATACCGGAACAGTAGTTGGCGTTGCTGCAAGTATTTTTGGAGGCGAAGTGCCACCTACCTTTGTGCCCGATTTCTCTTGGGGCGCGGGAGAAAATGCAGGTGTTTATGAATTAGAGAAAATGTTTGAGACCGCAGAGTTGGTTTTTGCTAGGCGTAATTGTAAATTTGACCCTATTGAAGCATCCATCTTACGTAAGGTTTTTGAGATAACAATAAAACAAAGAAATAACAAAATTTAATCAATCATGCGAAAAAAAATTGTTGCCGGTAATTGGAAGATGAACATGGATTACCAAGAAGGAATAAGCCTGTTTTCAGAAGTGGCTAACATGGTAAAAGATGAGGTTATTGGTAATCAGCAAATAATTGTTTGCAGTCCTTTTATCCATTTACATAGTATTGCTTCTTTAGCAAAAGAGAGTGAAAATGTGTCTGTGGGTGCTCAGAATATACATCAGGAAGATGCAGGTGCATACACAGGGGAAATATCAGCAAAGCAAGTACGCTCGACGGGCGCGGAGTATGTAATATTAGGGCATTCTGAAAGAAGGGCTTATTTCGGCGAATCTGACGAGTTACTGGCACAGAAAGTAAATATAGCACTTACACATGGCCTGATCCCGATTTTTTGTATAGGCGAAACAAGAGAAGAGCGCGAATCCGGTGATTTTTTTGATGTTATCAAAACGCAATTAGAGAAAGGTGTTTTCCATCTGTCGGCAAGCGACTTTTCTAAAATAATCCTAGCTTATGAGCCGGTTTGGGCAATTGGTACCGGATTGACTGCAAGCCCGGAGCAAGCACAGGAAGTACACGCTTTCATTAGAAAGCAGATTGAAGCAAAATATGGTGCAGCTGTAGCGGATGAAACCAGTGTGCTATACGGGGGAAGCTGTAATCCCAAAAATGCTCCGGATTTATTTTCACAACCTGACATCGATGGTGGCTTAATTGGCGGTGCCTCATTAAAATCAAGAGACTTTACTGATATAGTAAAGGTTTTTAACTAATTCTATCATTTCAAAGAGGTTTCCGATTGATCAAATGTGGAGACCTTTTTTTTTCGATAATATGGACTATAGTGAACTTACTTTTGTTTGTGTGGGAGGTGAAGAGTGGCAACAGGACCTGTTTATTAATGACCTAGCCGCTCTTGGATTTGATACATTTGAGGATACGCTCTCAGGATTTAAAGCGTATATCGCTAGTGCTTCATTGGACCTGGCTGCTATTGAGCATTTACTACTTACCTTGCCGGAAAACTTTCAAGTATCTTATAGCGTTCAGGAGATTAGTCCGAAAAATTGGAATGCAGTTTGGGAAAGCAACTTTGAGCCAATCACGGTTGATAAGCGCTGTTATGTTCGTGCTACCTTTCACGCACCTAAACCCGATTTTGAATATGAGATTATTATAGATCCGAAGATGGCTTTTGGTACAGGGCATCACCAAACGACATCACTCATGATGGAGTATTTATTGGATAGCCATGTAGCAGGAAAGCGTGTACTTGATATGGGATGTGGTACCGGTATACTCGCGATTTTGGCTGCCAAAATAGGTGCAGAGGAGGTGGTGGCAATTGATTACGATCCCGTTTGCTATGAAAGTGTAAAAGAAAATATTGAGCTAAACCAGGTCCCCGCTATAAAGATATACTGTGGATCAAAGGAAGTAATTCCGCAAGAACCATATGATTTGATTCTTGCCAATATCAATAGAAATATATTGCTCGATCAGTTGCCGACCTATTCTGCGGTTTTAAAACCCCATGGTCAGCTTCTTCTTAGTGGTTTTTACGAAGGAGACGATCTACGACAACTGGAAGAAGCTGCTATTAAACTGAATCTGAAATTTTTGGAGAAAAAAGTGAAAGATCATTGGGTTGCCGCAAAATTTGAACAAAACCATAAAAGAAAATAACATGCGTGTCCATTTTATAGCTATTGGCGGAAGTGTTATGAATAATTTGGCCATAGCATTAGCAAATAAAGGCTATCTGGTGAGTGGTTCCGACGACTTCATATACGAGCCCTCAAGAACTAATCTGACAAAGAATGGGTTAATGCCTGAACAATTAGGCTGGCATCCTGAAAGGATTACGGAAGACATTAATGCTGTAGTGTTGGGTATGCACGCTAAAGCAGATAACCCGGAGCTTGTCAGGGCTCAGGAATTAGGTTTACAAATTTATTCCTACCCTGCATACATTTACGAACAGGCTAAAGACAAGACACGGGTCGTTGTAGGAGGTAGCCACGGAAAAACTACGATCACCTCGATGATTATGCACGTTCTCAAGGAGTTAGGAAGATCGTTTGATTATGTCGTTGGGGCTAAACTGGAGGGCTTCGAAACGATGGTTAAGATCACAAAGGATGCGCCGTTAATCATTATTGAGGGAGACGAATACTTGGCATCAGCTATTGATAGAAGACCTAAGTTCTTACTTTATCACGCAAATATAGCTCTGATAAGTGGTATAGCTTGGGACCACATTAATGTATTCCCAACTTATCAGGAATATGTCGAACAATTTAAGCTCTTTATCGAAAGCATAGAAGAAAAGGGTACGCTCGTATATAATAAAGATGATAAGGAAGTGCAGAATCTGGTTTCTAATAACAATTCTAATATCAATAAACATGGGTATAAGCTGCCTGAGTTTACCATTAATAAGGGAGTAAGTTATCTTAAAACTTCCAAAGGGGAGATCGCTTTACAAATATTTGGAAAGCATAATCTTTCTAATTTGGCAGGCGCTTTTACTGTTTGTGAGTGGTTAGGAATCAGTAGAGAAGATTTTTATCAGGCGATTGGTAGTTTTAAGGGTGCAGCAAGGAGACTGGAGTATGTTGCGGATTATGCCGGAAGCGTTGTTTACAAAGACTTTGCACATTCGCCTTCAAAAGTTAGAGCGTCCATAGATGCAGTAAAAGAACAATATCCGAATAGTAAGTTAGTAGCGATTATCGAGCTACATACGTTTAGTAGCCTAAATGAGGAGTTTTTACAAGAATATTTTGATACAATGAAACAGGCTGATGAAGCCGTTGTATTTATTGATCAAAATTCTTTCAGACAAAAAAATATTAAGCCAATCGAAGCGTTAACTATAAAGAAAGCCTTTAATAGAGACGATATAATATATTTTAACGATGCACAGAATCTAGAAGGGTATATCAGCCAATTGGATCCTCAAGGTAAAAATGTGCTATTCATGAGTTCAGGGAATTTTGGCGGTATAAATCTAGTTAACTTATCAGATAAGTTTTTTAATTTTTAAAAATTATATATATATTTGATATAGTAAGTGCTACAATTGGTTAATACCTACTTCTTCTTGTATACTCTTTGTCTATGGGTCAAGCTAACACACGTGAAAATAATAGTCGAATGAAATGTCTACATGATTAATGAAAATTAAAAAGATGGTGATAATAACTCATTTTGATCATGTGCGGAACTCTACCTACCGGGACAGTCATGAGGCCATTAAAAAACAAATTTTTTACGAATGAAATCTTTAGGAAAAAAAATAAGGTTATTAAGACATCAAAATGGGTGGAGCCAAGAGGATGTTGCTAAAAGATTAGACATATCTATTCCTGCTTTTTCTAAAATTGAAACCGGTATAACCGATATTAATCTTTCAAGGCTTCAACAAATTGCCAAACTTTTTGACATGACAGTGGTGCAGCTTTTGAATTTCAATGATGCTGATGAGCAAAAGAAATATAACTCTGACTTAGAAGCAGCCAATAAGAAGTTGCAGGAAAGAAATAACGAAGTAATCGAATTACAAAAGAAGGTAATCGAACTTTACGAGGAATTAAGAAAGCTTTATGCTAAGTGATGGAAACGTGCTTATGTTAAAACACATATCGTAATGTAGCGTGTTTCTTTCCAAATTGGGCTCCGGTAGCTTTATGGATAGCCAGCATTTCCTTGTTGAAATCGCCAACCCATGAAAGTTCCAGTTCTTTATACTTCTTGAGAGGAAGGACATATTCCTTCAGCTTTATGAAAAGAGCGGATTCAAGTCCATGCTTTTGATAATTTTTTTTCGTTCCCATCACAATTGCTCTCATCCTGTTTACTTTACGTCTGTTCAATAAAAATCGAATGCCGTTTAGCCAATTCATTTTACCTTTGAAGTCTTTAATCAATTGGTTGGCATCCGGTAATATCAAAATAAATGAGACAGGTTCATTATTGATGTAGGCAAACCAAATTAAACGTTCGTCTAGAATCAGTTTCATTTTCTTGAACGATTCGAGGATCGTTTCCATTTTAATAGGCTGAAAATTTTCGAAGTTTTCCCAAGCATCATTGTAAATTTCCATGAAGTCTTTTGCGAAAACTTGTAGGTTGTTTTTCTCGAAATGTTTAAAGGTATAACCCGGTTTTTCCATCACCCAATTAGCAATCCGAGTAAAACGTTCAGGAAATGGCTTATTAACTTCTAAATAGTTTGTAATCTGTTCATATATGGTTTTGAAGCCATAACTGAGAAAAAGGTTTAGATAATAGGGCTTATGATAATTCATGCCATAGGAAGGCTGGGTAAATCCTTCTACTAATAAGCCCCAAAAGTTATCATTCTCGCCAAAATTAATCGGACCATCCATGCCCCTCATCCCTCTGTCTGCTAGCCACTTCTTTGCAGTATCAAATAATTTACCAGCTGCATCTTGGTTATCAATACATTCGAAAAAGCCGATACCGCCTATGGGACATTCTGATTTATAGGCCTTCTCATGGTTGATGAAAGCCGCAATTCTTCCAATGGGTTGATTATCTTTAAGCAATAACCATCGCGCACATTCTCCGTGCTTATGAAAATTGTTCTTTTGAGGATCGAAAATTTGGCGTATGTCGTTATCTAATGGACAAATCCAGTTGCTATCATCTTTATATATTTTTTTAGGAACATCTAGAAACTGCTTTTCCTGCCTTTTGTCGTTTACTTGGATTATCATTCTTTCCCCAAAACATTAATAAAAAAGCACTCAGCATAAATACTAAGTGCTTTATATTTTATAATACGGTGATTACAAGACTAATAGTCGTCATCATCGTCAAAATTGTCGAAATTGTCAAAGTTATCCAAATCATTAAAATCGAAGTCATCTTCATCTTCATCGTCAAAACGTCTTGTTGGTTTTGAATCATTAGGTTTGATACCTGATTTACCCGCTTTTTTTGCTGGATTATTTGATCCAATTTTTTTGTCTGTCTTTTTTGGCGTTTTCATTTCCAATTCTACTAGTTACGCTTGTTTTATATTGTTTGGTTTTGTGCTGATAAAATTACAAAGATTTTAAAACAGTCAAGTAATTTATTGAAAAAATAATACAAAAAAATGGAAGCTATTCCGTTGATTCTCCTATACTTTGTTCTTCAGTTAAGATGTCTTTCAATTTCGGTAAATCCGCCGTTGAATTGATCCCAAAATAGTCCATAAATAGTTTGCTTGTCGAATATAAGAGCGGCTTCCCAATAGCTTCAGATTTTCCACTGATCTGTATCAGGTCTTTTTCCAATAGTTTCTGTATGGAATAGTCGCAGCTCACTCCCCTTATTTGTTCTATTTCAAGCTTGGTTATAGGCTGCCGATAAGCTATTATAGCCAGCGTTTCAAGCGCAGCTTGACTCAATTTCTTTTTAGATCGATGGATCTGAAGTTGATTAACAATTTTATTGTACTCTTTCTTCGTTAAAAATTGATAGCCGTTATTAATATGATACAGTTGAATGGCAAATGCGCTGTCAGCGTATTTTGATTCAATAAGCTTAATTGCATTTTCTACGTCCTCGTTTGATAGCTCCAAGTCTAAGGCATCTCGAATAATTTGCTTAATGTCAAAAAATTCCACGCTCTGTTCAGAAGCAAAAATTAATGCCTCAATATGCTGTACGATGTTCTCCATGAAACGTTAACCTATTAATTAATAGTCGATGATTTGTTCTTGAATACCTGATGGGATTTCCCTGAAGTCATACTTTTGTGTACGCAATTGCGGTTCGAAGCCAGCTTCTTTGATCGCATCTTGTATCGAGCGCGACGTGAATCGATGCGGAGCGCCGGCAGCTGAAACGACATTCTCTTCGATCATAATAGATCCAAAATCATTAGCTCCGGCATGTAAACAGAGCTGCGCCACGCGTTTGCCAACGGTCAGCCAGGAGGCTTGAACGTTTTTTATGTTGGGAAGCATAATCCTGCTCAGTGCAATCATACGGATGTATTCTTCACCACTTACATTATTGGTGATTCCTCTTACTTTCTTTAATAGCGTGCCGTCGTCCTGGAAAGGCCATGGAATGAAGGCAATAAAGCCATAGGCTCCTTCCGGTTTTTCGCTTTGGACTTCTCTGATCCATACAAGGTGTTCAAAACGCTCCTCGACGGTCTCAATATGTCCAAACATCATAGTGGCTGAAGTTGGGAGATTAATTTGATGGGCGGCCCGCATTACATCTAACCACTCTTTTCCGCCACATTTGCCTTTTGAAATCAGACGTCTAACACGATCATTTAATATTTCTGCTCCGGCTCCCGGGAGCGAGTCTAAACCGGCTTCTTTTAAGGCGCGGAGAACTTCGATATGACTCATATTCTCTAATTTAGCAATATGAGCGATTTCCGGAGGCCCAAGCGAGTGCAGTTTTATGGTCGGGTATAGTTCTTTTAGCTGCTTAAACAAATTGGTGTAGAAATTCAAGCCAAGATCGGGATGGTGCCCGCCCTGTAACAGCAGCTGATCTCCACCGTATCGTATCGTTTCCTCGATTTTTCGCTTGTAGGTATCTATATCCGTAATATAGCTTTCTTCGTGCCCGGGTCGCCTGAAAAAATTACAAAATTTGCAGTTAGCAATACAAACATTGGTTGTATTTACGTTTCTGTCAATTTGCCACGTAACCTTTCCGTGAGGTACTTGTATTTTTCGAAGCTCGTTGGCTACATAACTTAGTTCAGCAGTTGAGGCGTACTGATGCAAATATATACCTTCTTCTTTCGATAAGAATTCAAAATTAAGCGCCCTTCGAAGTATTTGTGTAGTATCCATTGAAAATGCCTGATTATACATTGCAACGTTACTTCCTGTAGAGATGCATTGTAGACCTTGCAAACTTAGCTATTTTTGCGAGGATATCCAATCAAGTCGCGAGGTTTACGGTGCGTTGTTTGCAAGCTATAGGACGGCCTGTACGGTTGTCTTGAAGAACGATAGCACTACTTGTAAATAGCTGTTCATATTTGTCATAACTGTATCGAAACTAGTTGCATTTATATAAAAACTGAGACAGTTCCTATAATAAGCCTAAAGAAAAACGTATTTTTGCCGCTGACAATTTAAAACCTTGTTTAAGGTGCACAACAAAGTTGTTTAATGTAAGATTGAATTGATATGGACCTTACTTTCATGGCGCATTTGACGGAGCATTCATCTTGCATTTTGAACGCAAAAACTAATTAAATGGATAAGAGAGTAGCATTTTATACCCTTGGCTGCAAACTTAACTTCTCTGAAACTTCTTCTATCGGACGGATTTTTCAGGATGCAGGTTATCAAACTGTGCCTTTTAACGAAAGAGCGGATGTTTATGTTATCAATACCTGTTCGGTGACGGATAATGCTGATAAAAAGTGCAGAAAAGTGGTAAAAGAGGCTTTGAAATATTCTCCTCAGGCTTATATTACTATTGTGGGTTGCTATGCGCAATTAAAGCCCCGGGAAATAGCCGAAATTCCCGGAGTTGATATGGTGCTTGGCGCAGCAGAAAAGTTCAATATCATTGAGCATATTAACGACTTAACCAAACAGAAAAAGGCAATTATACATAATGCACCTATTGAGGAAACCAATGTGTTTGTTCCGGCTTTTTCGTTTGGTGATAGAACAAGAACTTTTCTTAAAGTACAAGACGGTTGCGATTATTCTTGCACATTTTGTACCATACCACTTGCACGCGGAGCCAGTAGAAGTGGAACCATTGAATCGTTGGTTAAACAAGCCAAAGATATTGCTGCATCGGGTGTAAAGGAAATTGTATTGACAGGAGTTAATATCGGTGACTTCGGTATTAGGCAAGGCCAGCGGGAAGATCGTTTTTTGGATTTGGTGAAAGCGTTGGATGCGGTCGATGGGATTGACCGTTTTCGGATTTCGTCCATTGAACCCAACTTACTGAGTAATGAAATCATCGATTTTGTAGCCTCGTCCAAGCGATTCGTGCCCCATTTTCATATGCCCTTACAATCAGGATCTAATAAGATCTTAGGGCTGATGCGTAGACGATATAAACGAGAACTCTATGCTGAAAGGGTAAAAAGAATTAAAAGTTTAATGCCGGATTGTTGTATAGGAGTAGACGTCATTGTTGGATTTCCCGGCGAAACACGGGAAGATTTTTTACAAACCTATGAATTTCTTAATGATCTAGACATTTCCTATCTACATGTCTTTACCTACTCAGAAAGGGAAAATACGATAGCTTCACAAATGGAAGGGGCAGTGCCGGGGAGTGCCAGATCGGACAGAAGCAAAATGTTACATATCCTTTCTGAAAAGAAAAGACGGGCATTTTATGTTAGTCAGTTAGGCAATGAGATGGAAGTGCTTTTCGAAAGTGACGTAAAAGAAGGATATATGCACGGCTTTTCGAAGAATTATGTTAAAGTACGGGCTAAATACGACCCTTTACTCGTAAACGAAATAAAAACCGTTCGGCTGCTGAATATAAGCAATGAAGGAGAAGTAGATGTGGAAGAAGTAGAATCTTTTGTTGAACATTAACAACAATACATGCGGCTTCCGATTCAAAATATCACCTTTATTTTGCTAGCGATTATACTGATGGGAATGTTGACAAGCTGTTTGAGCAGACGGCGAGCTACATCGTCCGTTCTAAAACGTGAAAACTATCATCGAAAGAAGGGAGATATTTTAACAGATGTTTCAGGAACTTCCGGATTTTATGTTAGCTCAGGGAACCTGCTTACTGACTATGCCGGTTTATTGGGGGTTGAAACCAGTGAACTGAAAAATGAAAAGCTTTATCGCTTTATAAACGATTGGATTGGTACTCCTTACGCTTATGGAGGAACAACAAAAAACGGTATAGATTGTTCGGGATTTGCGGCGATACTGATAAGTGAGATTTATGGTAAAAGTCTTCCGCGAAGTTCGGAGGATCAAGCAAATGCCGTTAAAAGAAAATATGAAAGGCAGCTGAAAGAAGGAGACTTGGTTTTCTTTAGTTTTGGAGGTTCGAGCATCAATCATGTAGGAGTCTATTTGCATAATGGCAGATTCGTTCATGCTTCAACCTCAAAGGGAGTTATTATAAGCAATTTAAAGGACGGTTGGTATTACAAATCTTTCAAAAGAGCAGGAGCGGTCAAATAAATGAAAGAGAAAGACGAAGAGAATTTTGGTTTTTGGACGCAATATAAGCAGTTTGCAAAAAACGAATTACTGCTATATGCGATCATGGTTATAGGAATTGTATTAGGCATCATTTTTTTTGGATAAATGGATGTTCTTGCTAATAGATATACCAGGCATGATCCCTTTCTACCAACCAATAAAGTAAATTAGGAATTCATAAAAAAAGAAGAAATGATCTTAAACCTAAAACGCCCATTGGCATTTTTTGATTTAGAAACAACAGGCGTAAACGTTGCTTCGGATAGAATTGTAGAAATTTCAATCCTTAAAGCGATGCCAGACGGAAGTGAACAGGTAAAAACCATGCGTATAAATCCGGAGATGCCCATTCCATTAAGCTCTTCACTTTTACACGGAGTATACGACGAGGACATCAAAGACGCTCCAACCTTCAAGCAAGTTGCACAAGAAATTGCTGATTTCTTGGAGGATACGGATTTGGCCGGTTATAACTCCAATAAGTTTGATATCCCTGTTCTGATGGAAGAGTTTCTAAGAGCGGGAATTAATTTTGACATTGAAAACAGAAAATTCGTCGATGTTCAGAATATCTTTCATCAAATGGAGCAGCGTACATTGAAAGCAGCTTATAAGTTTTATTGTGATAGAACTTTGGAAAATGCCCATAGTGCTGAAGCTGATGTTCGTGCTACCTATGAAGTGTTGTTAGCCCAAGTGCAGCGTTATGACGGCGTTGAATGGGAAGACAAAAGCGGCAATAAATCGATACCTGTAAAGAACGATGTAGACGCGCTTCACCGATTTACCAATTTAAATAGACCGGTTGATTTTGCGGGCCGTATCATTTACGATGAGAATGGCGTTGAGGTTTTCAGTTTTGGTAAGCATAAAGGCAAAAGCGTAGTGGAAGTGTTCAAGATAGAGCCAAGCTATTATTCCTGGATGATGCAAGGTGACTTTCCGTTATATACCAAGCGCTGTATAGAAAAAATATGGACCGATTTCCGCAATATACAACATAATAGAGGCGCTAACGTTAAACCTTCAAATGCCTCAGATGTAGCGATACAGCCGAAAACAAAGCCCTATGGGGGAAATAAACCCTATAGCGGTAATCAACATTTAGATAAGGCTAAAGAGAAGAAAAGTGGCCCTATCACAGAAGATATGCTGAAGAGTTTACAAGATAAGTTTAGGAAATAGTTAAACTGAAAAATAGTTAGGTAAGGAAGTAGTTAAGTTGGAAATAGCAACCGACTACTTAACAACTAAACTACTACTTATTTGACAACTAGAAGGGAGCTTCGTCATCCATGTCGTTCATTCTGGAGGGACGCGTAATGATTCCGCCCATATTCCCAAATTCTGACGATGGCATCATACCGGCAGAAAAAGGATTATCATCAGTCATAGTTCCTGAGTCCGCAAATGACCCGCCACCGAAATCTTCCTCTAGATCTTGGAATTTAACATATTTACCGACAAACTTCAGCGGTACAATGGTCGTTTCACCATGTCTGTTTTTAGCAATAATGACTTCCCCTACACCGGCAGTTGGTCGGCCCTCTTCATCTTCCGTCATGCCATAATACTCCGGTCGGTATAAAAACAGTACCATATCGGCGTCCTGTTCGATAGACCCAGACTCCCGTAAATCAGATAGCATAGGCCTTTTTGAGGCTCCCGGACGACTTTCAACTGCACGACTCAATTGGGAAAGGGCCAGTACCGGAATATTAAGCTCTTTCGCCACCGATTTTAGCGCACGTGATATACTACCGATTTCTTGCTCACGATTTCCACCGCCTTTCCCTTCAGCTTTTCCATGCATTAATTGCAAATAATCCACAATCACCATCTGTATATCGTATTGTGCTTTTAAACGCCTGCATTTGGCTCGAAATTCAAATACATTCAGTGCCGGCGTGTCATCAATCAGTAAAGGGGCCTCTGTTAATTTTCCGATCCGTGAGTGGAGCTGAGTCCATTCATGATCTGCTAAGGTTCCTTTTTTGAGTTTTTCCTGTTCTATTTCGGTTTCACCGGAAATAAGGCGATTGACCAACTGTACAGAGGACATCTCCAATGAAAAAACGGCGACAGGTTTATCATGCAGCACAGCCGCATTGCGTGCACAGGTTAGAACAAATGCCGTTTTACCCATAGCTGGACGGGCAGCTATAATAATCAAATCGGATGGCTGCCAACCCGAAGTAATACGATCTAATGCTGTAAAGCCTGAGGGAACTCCAGTAAGCGAATCCGTTCTGTCGCGTAACTGTTCTAAGTTATTAACCGCTTCCCGCATGATATCGTCCATCTTGCGGGTATCTCGCCTTAAATTGTTTTGAGCTATATCAAACAAACTTTTTTCTGCGGTGTCGAGCAAATCAAAAATATCCGCAGTATCTTCATAAGCATTGTTTATAATTTCGGTTGAAATTTTAATCAATTCTCGTTGTATATACTTCTGAGATATAATACGAGCATGATATTCAATGTTAGCGGCAGAGACAACTCTGTCCGTCAGCTGTGTTATATAGTAAGCTCCCCCGACCATTTCCAGTGCACCCATTTTTCGGAGTTCAGCGGTAACCGTCAATAAGTCAATTGGTGAAGATTTTTGAAATAAGTTGACGATGGCTTCGAAGATTTTCTGGTGCGCATCTTTATAGAAAGTGTCTACTTTCAGAATATCAATAACTGTTGATAGCGCATCTTTTTCAACCATAAGTGCTCCTAAAACAGCTTCCTCTAAATCCACTGCCTGAGGAGGTAGCTTACCAAGGCCACTAACCATATTCCCTAGTCGATTTTTGCGCTCGGCAAAAGTTCCTTTCTTAGCGGTATTTCTTGATGAATAATTTTCGTTTTCGGAGTTCATAGCACAAATGTACTTAATTTATAATCCCTTCTGAGCTTGAGTTTCTCACAATAGTGAATAACGAAAAATGTTAAGCATTGAATCTGTTCTCGTTAGCCTGTTAGATATTCACAAATGATGTGAATAAAATGTTAATCATTGCGTAAAGTATTTTAAAATCAATTGCTTAAAACTAATGTGAATAACTTTTTATATGTTAGTTTAGATGTGCTTAACAATTTTAGGAAAGAAAGAAACAAGAGATTTCTCATGAATCTACGGTATGAAAATTGCGGCTAAAATGAATTAAATATATCATAAAAATGAAAAAAGGATATTGAGAATATATTTGGTAACTTGCACGCCTAATTTACATAAGCATGCGTCAATTTTCAAAACCCATAAAAAGGGAAAGCAATCAAATGGTTTTTGGTATTAGAGCGGTAATTGAAGCTATTGATAGTGGAAAGGAAATCGAATCTTTATTTATACAGCGAGGATTGACCGGCGAGTTATTTAAAGAGTTGAAAGATGTTTTACGTAATAGAAATATCAGTTATCAGCAAGTTCCGATAGAGAAGCTCGATCGTATAACCCGGAAAAATCACCAGGGGGTCATCGCCGTTATCTCGCCGATTACCTATCAAAAAATAGAAGACGTTATTCCAACTATATACGAAGAAGGGAAGGTGCCATTGATATTAATATTGGATGGTATTACCGATGTCCGTAACTTTGGCGCGATAGCACGTACTGCTGCTTGTGCCGGGGTGGATGCGCTGGTAGTTCCGACTAAGGGATCGGCTGAGATTAATCCGGACGCTATTAAAACATCCGCAGGAGCTCTATATAAAATCGCCGTTTGCCGTCACGAAAGCTTAACGCAAGTAATAAAGTTCCTTCAAGAGAGCGGTTTACAAGTTGTAGCATGTACTGAAAAAACGGGAGACACTATTTATAAACCCGATTTTAAGTCACCAACAGCAATTGTAATGGGAGCAGAAGATACGGGTATATCTGACAGTATCATACGGAATGCCGACTATTTAGCCAAGATTCCCATGTTTGGCGACATTGCATCCTTAAATGTGTCTGTAAGTGCGGGTGTAATTATTTATGAAGCAATTCGGCAACGGGTTAACCAATAAGGATTAACCTGTCATTTCTTTCATTTCTTCCAGGGCCGAGGGGTCATGTTTGTGCTTAAAGAGGAATGAAAATAAGAACGCGATCACAAGCGCGTAAGCAGCGAAACAAATCCAGATCTCTTGCCACATCATCTGTCCACCCATTTCGGTAAAATAATGTTCAATCACGTAGCCACTGATTGAACTTCCGAGGATAGCGCCAAAACCGTTCGTCATCATCATGAACAAACCTTGAGCAGATGAACGGATATTAGCTCCCGTACTTGTTTCGACGAAAAGAGATCCCGATATATTGAAAAAATCAAAAGCCATTCCATACACTATGCAGGACAGAATGATCATCCAAAGTCCGCTTATCGGATCAGCATAGGCCAATAAACCAAAACGCAATACCCAAGCCAACATACTGATCAGCATAACCTGCTTGATACCAAAACGTCGTAGAAAGAAGGGAATGGCTAGAATGAAGATTGTTTCGGAAATTTGAGAAATGGATAATATGATAGTGGAATGTCTTACTACAAAAGAATCAGTATAGATTGGATTTTTACCAAAATCGGATAGATAAGCGTCTCCGTACATATTTGTCAGCTGTAATGCTCCGCCTAGAAACATGGAAAAGGTGAAAAAAAGCGCCATTTTTGGATTACGAAACAGCTTAAAGGCATTTAATCCCAAGCGCCCACTAAGAGACGCATTTTCAGATTTCGATTTTAATGGAGGGCAAGGAGGGAGGGTGAAAGAATAAATTCCCAACGTAATTGCAGCGATGGCGGAAATATAGAACTGCCCCCCTAAGGCCTTGTTGCCGGTAAGATCCGTCATCCACATAGCTGCAATAAAACCAATGGTACCCCATACACGAATAGGAGGAAAGTCCTTAATTACATTGTACTTATGTTTTTTTAACAGAATGTATGCAATTGAATTAGATAGGGCTATTGTTGGCATATAAAATAACATGGCCATCAAAATCACCCAAAAGAATGTTTGAGGATCTTGTACATGAGGTAGGTACAGAAACGTGCACCCGAATAGAATGTGCAAAATGCCATAAAGAAACTCTACATTAATCCATTTGTCGGCGATGATGCCGGTTAACGCCGGCATAAATAAAGAAGAGATTCCTAGTGTAGAAAAAATAGCCCCAAATTCACTGCCGGACCATTGTTTATGCTGAAACCAATATACGCCAACTGTAATCATCCAAGCTCCCCATACAAAGAACTGTAGAAAGCTCATGAGCGTCAATCTAAGTTTTATAGACATATTTATGTAAAGCTCAGCTTATGTTGCATTTCTTTTCGAATTATGACGACTTTCTTCGAGATATTTCATCACGTATTTTAGCCGCTTTTTCATAAGCTTCTTCTTGAAGTGCTTGTTGAAGTGCTGCTTTTAGTTCATCGTCGGTGTAGGATGCATAGGCAGTTTTCGAGCTTTCTGCCACAGTAGATTGTTCCTCTCTAGGGGTTTCCAGGTTTTCTAAAAACACAAAATCATTTCCCTCAATAACGATTCCTGCGGATGCAAGAATAAACTCATAAGTATAGATTGGGCAATCAAATCGTATGGCCAGAGCGATAGCGTCGGAGGTCCTGGCATCTATTTCGATATCTTTTTTTCCATTATTGCAAACTAACTTTGCATAAAAAATTCCGTCAACTAGATTGTAAATAATGACTTCATGAATGGAAATTCCGAATGTAGAAGCAAAAGTTTTGAACAAATCATGCGTAAGAGGTCTGCTGGGAGTAAGTTTCTCGATTTCAATGGCAATCGCTTGCGCCTCAAACCCTCCGATAATTATAGGAAGTCTTCTGCGGCCATTAACTTCACCTAATACTAAAGCATAAGCCCCGGATTGTGTCTGGCTGTAAGATAATCCTACTATTTCTAACTTGATCTTATTCATTTCTCGCAGGCAAATATGCAAAAAGCATTTCATAGCGGCGCTATTTTTTTTATAATAGCGCTTTATGAATATAAATTTTTTTCTTTATAATAAAATTCAGTCTCCTCATGTCCAAAAGAGTACGATACCTCCTTATCAAAAGAAGTAGCTAATATCGAAAATTTCAGCCATTTTTATATGATCTGACTGCTGCTGTAATTTTTGGAACGATCTCAAAGGCATCTCCTACGATACCGTAATCTGCCACTTTAAAGAAAGGAGCTTCCGGATCTTTGTTGATAACTACTATTGTTTTTGAAGAACTTATCCCTGCTAGATGCTGAATGGCGCCTGAAATTCCGATAGCGATATACAGATTGGGACTTACCGCAATGCCGGTTTGGCCGACATGTTCGGCATGGGGACGCCAGCCTGCATCCGATACGGGTTTCGAACAAGCAGTTGCAGCCCCGAGCGCTTCGGCCAATTCTTCTATGATACCCCAATTTTCCGGCCCTTTTAATCCTCTGCCTCCTGATACCACAATTTCTGCTTCGGGTAAAGAAACCTTGTCGGTGGCACGAATAATTTCTTTTACAACAGTGGCAAAATCATCGGGAGAAGGCTGGTTTTCAAATGCAACAATTTCTGCGTCCACAGGGCTCTCCCTTAATTCAAAGGCGTTTGCATTTAAGGCAATAACTTTAACAGCTGAATTCAATTCGGTGACCGCGAATGCCTTGCCTGAAAATGCAGTTTTTTTAACACGTAATATACTGCCTTCAATCGTTGGTAACTCCACCACACCATTTGCTAAACCAGCAACGAGTTTTGCTGCCAGCCGCGGGGCCAATCCCTTGCCACTGAACGAATTGGATAGCACAACAATGGACGAATTTTCTTGCCTCGCGGCTGCTTCTATAATGGATGCATAAGCTTGATTTACGAAAGATTTAAGTTTATCTGAATTAGCAGTTAATATTCTATTTGCGCCGTATTTGCTTAGTCCTTTAAGGTTTTCATCCTTTACATCGCCAATAGAAAGTGCAACTAAGGGCTGATTAATGGTGTTCGCGATGGCTTTAGCATAAGAAACCACTTCATGTGCGGATTTCTTAAAGACACCTTCTATATTCTCTACAAATACTAATACCGACATCTTTTTTCGATTTAAATTATTGTATATGGTTTTACCTCAAAGTATGGGTCTTTTTAATGCCATACTAGATTACACGTGCTTTTGTATGTAATAGTTCAATTAATTTTTCAGGTTCGGCCGCATCTATTAGCGTAACTGCTCCCCTTGGAGCAGGACTTTCATATTGCACTATTTTGGTTAGTGTTTCCACTTCAATGGCTTCAATAACCTCCAACGGTTTTGTGCGAGCAGACATGATGCCTCGCATATTCGGTATGCGCGGTTCTGCCACGCCTTCTGCAGTCCCGACAACCAAGGGTAGGGGACTGGAAATAATTTCCTTACCGCCCTCGATCTCACGTTCTACCAATGCCGTTTTCTCATGAATATCAATTTTTTTTGCGATAGAAATGGACGGAATGTTAAGAAACTCTCCTAAAAAACCAGCTACCTGTACTCCGTTGTAGTCAATAGATTCACGACCTGTCAAAATCAAATCAAATTGCTTTCCATTTGCATAGTTTGCAATCTGTTTGGCTACAAACCAGGCATCGCGTGGTGCGGCATTAACTCGCACAGCATCGTCTGCTCCTGTGGCTAGTGCTTTTCTAATGGTTGGCTCAGTGCTTACCTCGCCTATGTTTATTACCGTAACAGTCCCTTTACCTCCTTCTGCTAATTCGATCGCTCTGGCGAGCGCTATTTCGTCATAGGGATTGATGATAAATTGAATACCTGTATTGTTGAAAGAAGTTTTATCTTCAGAAAATGTGATTTTTGACGTAGTGTCCGGAACATGACTGATACACACGAGTATTTTCATAATTGCTGCATTTAAATAATAAATTGATTCCCCGCTTGAACCAATGATAGAGGAAGTTATCTTCTGTCTTTGTGAAAAGAACCGTACTTTTTTATCTTTGGCTTCTAAAGTTCTAAAGATAGGAAAAATCACATAATAATTAAATTTTAACCGCTGAATCTATGAGCAATGACCGTTTGGAGCAACTTTTTAAATTTCTAGAGGCAAGTCCTGATGAACCTTTTATTTTATATGCAATTGCTACAGAGTACGTTAAAAGGGAGAATTCGACTAAAGCCTTACGTTATTTTCAGGAACTTGTAGATAAGCGGCCGGATTATGTCGGTACTTATTACCATTTTGGTAAACTATATGAGTCATTGGGAAGGGAAAATGATGCGATAGCCACCTATCAAAGAGGTATGGACGTAGCGAAGCAAGCGAATGATATGCATGCTTTCTCCGAACTTCAAGCGGTTTATAATAACATCCTAGGAATAGAGCCGGACGAAGAGGACTGGTAAATAAGTAACAAAACAAATATAGCGGCGAAGTGCGGCCGCTAATTCCCAATTTTATTTTATTTTTACGCCCCTAAAGAAAGTTGATTTTGGCAAAGACAGCAAAGAAAGAAACTCCATTAATGCAGCAATACAATAGTATCAAAGCAAAATATCCCGGTGCTTTGTTATTATTTAGAGTCGGTGACTTTTATGAAACCTTTGGTTCCGATGCCGTTAAAGCAGCGGAAATATTGGGCATCGTTTTAACTAAGCGTGGTAATGGCAGTGCTTCTGAAACCGAATTGGCCGGATTTCCTCATCACTCATTAGAAACTTATCTGCCGAAACTGGTGAGGGCGGGACAGCGAGTTGCAATCTGCGATCAACTGGAAGATCCTAAATCTGTAAAAACGATTGTAAAAAGGGGAGTGACAGAATTGGTAACTCCGGGTGTATCTTACAATGATAATATCATTCAACAAAAGGCTAATAATTATTTAGCTTCCTTGTATCTTGATAAGAATGCAATAGGTGTTTCCTTTTTAGACATTTCAACAGGTGAGTTTTTAGTTGCGCAAGGAAGTGGTGACTATATTGATAAATTGTTGCAAGGGTTTAAGCCAAGTGAAATTATCCTGCCGAAACGTTCTTATAGCGATTTTGTAGATCAGTTCAGCGATCGATTTTACACTTATACATTAGATGAATGGCCCTATAGCGGCGATTATGCGAAAGAAACGCTTCTGAAGCACTTCGAAGTTAATTCCCTAAAGGGATTTGGAATTGACCGTATGCATCTTGCTATTGTAGCGGCGGGGGTTGCTTTGCACTATTTGAACGAAGCGGAACATCGGAACTTACAGCATATCTCTAACATTGCACGGATTGAGGAAGATCGTTACATGTGGTTGGATCGATTTACCGTCCGTAATTTAGAATTGATCGGTTCAGCTAATGAAAATGCCATTACATTAGCCGACGTATTGGACAGTACTTCATCTCCAATGGGCGCCCGGTTGTTGAAACGTTGGATGGTTATGCCTTTAAAAGACAAACGACCAATTACGGAGCGATTAGAGGTTGTGGAGTACCTTTTAAAACGAGCCGATCTACGGGAACAACTGACGCAAGAGATTAAACAGATCGGTGATTTGGAGCGATTGATAAGTAAAATCGGACTGCAAAAAGCAAATCCGAGGGAACTGGTTCAGTTAAAAAGAGCTTTGCAAGCTATCGGACGACTTAAAGAGCTGACGGCTACTGCGGACGCTCAGGCCTTAAATGTGATTGCAGAGCAATTAAACCCCTGTAAAATAATTTGCGATCGGATAGAAAAGGAGTTGAAATCGGAGCCTCCTGTGTTATTGATTAAAGGGAATGTAATTGCTGATGGAGTGGATGCAGAGCTTGATCGCTTACGTAAGGTTGCATTCGGAGGAAAAGATTATTTACTTGAAATTCAGAAGCGCGAGTCGGAAATTACCGGTATCCCGTCTTTAAAGATTTCTTTTAATAATGTGTTTGGGTACTATCTTGAGGTGACCAATGCCCATAAAGACAAGGTACCCGCTGATTGGGTAAGAAAGCAAACCCTGGTGAATGCAGAACGTTATATTACCAATGAGTTAAAAGAATATGAAGAACAGATTCTTGGAGCGGAAGATAAGATACAAGTCATAGAAAATCGTTTATATAACGAACTTCTCGCTTCGCTGCTTGACTATATAAAGCCCGTTCAACTGAATGCCAATTTAATTTCTCAACTGGACGTACTGTTGAACTTTGCAACAATTGCTCATAAGAACCATTATGTGAAGCCTATCATCAACGATGGTAAACTCATTGATATCAAGGGCGGGCGTCATCCGGTGATCGAAAAAAATTTGCCGATTGGTGAAGAATATATTACCAATGACGTGTTTTTAGATAGTGACAGTCAACAAATCATTATCATAACAGGACCCAACATGGCGGGTAAATCTGCTCTATTACGACAAACAGGCTTAATTGTACTAATGGCACAGATGGGATGTTTCGTTCCGGCAAAACATGCCGAAATTGGTTTGGTAGATAAGATTTTTACTCGGGTTGGAGCCTCTGATAATCTGTCATCAGGTGAATCCACATTTATGGTCGAAATGAATGAAACGGCCAGCATTCTTAATAATTTATCCGATAGAAGCCTTATTTTACTAGATGAGATTGGCCGTGGAACAAGTACTTATGATGGGATATCAATCGCTTGGGCCATTGCCGAATACTTGCATAACCACCCTTCTGCCAAGGCAAAAACTTTGTTTGCGACGCACTATCATGAGCTGAATGAACTGACAAATACTTTTAATCGGATAAAGAACTTCAACGTTTCGGTAAAAGAAGTAAATAATAAAATTATTTTTCTTCGTAAACTCGTTCCCGGTGGTAGCGAACATAGTTTCGGAATCCATGTTGCTAAGATGGCGGGCATGCCTGCCAAGCTTGTTGTGAGGGCTAACGAAATACTAAAAAGGCTTGAACAGGAACGAACAGGTGGCGAACATATTAAGGATAGCATGAAGAAGATACAGAAGCAGGCTTACCAGCTGCAAATGTTTTCAATTGACGACCCGATTTTAGTCAAAATCCGTGATATGTTAAATAACTTGGATGTCAATGCATTAACTCCTGTTGAGGCCTTAATGAAACTCGATGAAATTCAGCGTCTATTGAAAAATTAATCGCGGAGCGACAATCGGACAAGATATTGGTCGTTTTCATCTTCGTATAGTATTTGAACCACCCAGCCATCTTGCCGGGCAATTTTGATGAGCGTATCTTGGTCGATATACAACCATCCAAATGAAGCGCCTCTTTGGCCTTTATATTCATATTGAAATTTCACCTCTCCATAATAAGCCCCAGCGGCTGGGATATGGCCCTCGTACAAGTAAGCAATGTCAGATGAGTCGAATAATAATTGGCCGCCTTTCTTTAAAATCTGTTTACAATGAATAAGAAGTTGTTTTAAGCCATGTATGGTTTCCACCAGACCGATGCCATTCATTAGAAAAAGTATCGTATCGAATTTTTTCTTTCTATAATGGAAAATATTAGCGTTCACCACCTGTTTTACTCCCCGATCCTTCATGATTTCGCATGCAGTCTTCGAAATCTCCAAGGCGGTGACCTCAAAACCTCTATTTTGTAAGTAGAGACAATGGCTGCCGGCTCCGGCTCCTACATCTAATACAACACCATCGCACAATGAAAGTGCGATGAATTCCAGCTCAGGAAACTCCTCTTCTTCTCTAAAGAATAGATCTACCGGCATTTCCTCATCTTCACCGTAATTATTATGTAATATCAATGGTGCAGTTTTTCCTGTTTTATAAAAGTCAAACAGGGCAGCTCCGTAAACATCTTGATTCATTATAATAAACTTAGGACCTAGTTAGTCATTGATGCCAAGGATAGTTTTGCTCAATTCAATCATATCTGGGTCTCCCGTATATTTGCCTTTTACGTCGGAAAGCTTTACTACCGGTGTCCAGTATGCTTCTTCCGGGTACGCTTCGGTCATTTTAACAACAATATTCATGGGCGTTAGCCCTACATCATTTGTGAAATTTGTACCTATACCAAAAGATATTCCGATTTTTCCCTGGCAATGTTTAGCAATTCGTTCGACCTTTTCATAGTTAAGTCCATCAGAAAAAATGATGGTTTTGGATATGGGATTTATCCCTTTACTTTTATAGTGTGCGATAGTTTTGTCGGCAAAATCAAGGGGATCGCCACTATCATGTCTTACACCATCAAAAAGCTTAGTGAACATTTTATCAAACTGAGAAAAAAATACATCGGTGGTATAAGTATCTGAAAGCGCTATTCCTAAATCACCTCTATACACATTAACCCAATGCTCTAACCCTAAGCCATTAGCCATCTTAAAGCCATATTTAGCTGCATGGAACATAAACCACTCATGTGCATGCGTACCTATTGGTTTGGTTTGGTTAAGCATAGCCATATGCACATTGCTGGTTCCGATGAAGCTGGTATTACCGTATTGTTTTAAAGTTTGTACAACTAAACGATGTGTATGATAAGCATGACGCCTACGCGTGCCGAATTCGGCAATGGTTACCCCCAACTTATTGTATTGTTCAATCTTATTTTTTGCTGTTGTAATAATTTGCTCATCTTGATCGCCTTGAAGGTGGTTAAGTTTATAGTAGAGCTCGGATATCAGCGACATGATAGGCACTTCCCATAAGATGGTTCGATACCAATACCCGGTAATTTTAACCAACAGATTGGGACCTTCCTGCGATATTATTACTTCATCAGGGTCATAACGATAGCCTTGTAAAAAGTCGAGGTAGGTGGGGTCGAGGTAAGGACAGGTATCTCTTAGGTATTTTTTCTCCTCGCGAGTTAAGTGTAGACCTGCCATGCTGTTAACGGAGGCTCTAAGTGCATCTGCAAAGCCGGAAGGGAAGTGGTGATTTCCACGATTGATGAATTCGTACTTTGCCTTAGCTTTTGGAAATAATTTAAACACGGCATGTTGCATAGTGAATTTGTAAAAATCATTATCCAACACAGAGTTTAACGTGATGTGAGAAGGTGTCATTTTATATGCTAAGCCATACGGCCAATGGTTTAAATCAAACGAGTTTATCTAAAATCGGGAATAGTCATTAATCGGTAAAATTAGGTGAATCCGTTGATCAATGGCTATTCATCCAAAGTAACTAGAGGCCGACTGCTTTAAGCCATGCTTGAGCCATTAGAGCCGCACCTGCCAAGCTGGGATGTACACCGTCGCCCGTCCAGTAATTTGCTGGAGCCTGTTTGATCGCTTCATCAAATACTTGTTGATAGGGAATAAAAACAGCATTGAATTCATTGGCGATTTCCTTTGCCGCCATTCTATATTCATTGAATTTAGGATACCATTCATCTGTTACTGCCCGAACATCCTTTACAGCAAAAGGTTCGCCTATGATCAGTTGCACTTCAGGTAATTCTTTTTTTGTTCGCACTAATAAACTTTTTAAATCTTTTTTGTAGGTGTCAATTGTTCCTTGATAGGGATTTTCTTTAGCAAGGGTGTGCCAATAATCGTTTACTCCTATTAAAATACTCAATACGTTCGGTTTTAACCTTAAGCAATCATCGTCCCATCGATCTGCTAATTGATAAACTTTGTTGCCACTAATGCCTTTATTAAAAATCTGAAGATTAAGCGAAGCTCTTTTTAACAATAGCTGTGAGGCAGCAACAAAGGAATAGCCGTTTCCAAGCGTTGCAGGATCATTGGCTTGCTCCTTCTTTTTGTCTCTACCGGCATCTGTTATGGAATCTCCTTGAAACAAAATGACATCATTTACGTTTAAGTTAATCGATGTTCCCTTTATACCGGCAGCAGCGACGATTTTAGGAAAGCTTAGTGCTACGGAGGTGCCAAGAGCCAAATTTTGAATAAATTTCCTTCTATTGGTCATAGATTTAAATTTAGTTAAGTAATGGTTAAAAAGTAAAAAAAATGTAACAGTTGAATTCAAAAGATATCAAACGAATGTTTAAAAGTAAGTCTTTTAGAATTAACACGAAGGAACAAAGATTAAAAAATTCACGAAAATATCATAAAAGGAAAAAAGACAAAAGAGGATTAACTTTTATGTTACTAAATCAGGAATTTATTCAATAAAAAACTACTTTTGCAAAAAAAGGCACTTGGCATCCTTTGTGCCCATAGCTGATAAATAGAACTAATGATTTCTAAGAAAATAGACCAAAAGCTTATTCAGCTGGGTAATGTACATCACTTTATCATGCGATTCTTCAAAGAGTTAGTTATGCCACCTTATGAATTTAAGGAGATCATAAATCAATGTTATGAAGTTGGTGTAAAATCTTTACCACTGATCTCTTTGACTGGTTTTATTACCGGTATTGTATTTACAAATCAATCGAGACCATCTTTAGAAGACTTCGGTGCGACGGCCATGCTACCGTCACTGATCGCTATTGCCATTGTACGTGCATTGGCGCCTTTGGTAACGGCCTTAATCGCTGCAGGGAAAGTAGGATCTAACATTGGCGCAGAGCTGGGGTCCATGAAGGTGACAGAACAAATCGATGCGATGGAAGTTTCGGGAACTAATCCATTTAAATTCCTAGTCGTGAGTAGGGTGCTGGCTACCACTATTATGATTCCTATTTTAAGCTGCTATACAGGGTTTGTTGGTCTTATGGGATCCTTTCTGAATGTCTATCAGCATGAATCCGTTAGCTTTATAAGCTTCTTCGATCAAGTGTTTGAAACGGTAACTTTCCTGGATATTTTTCAGGCAATTATAAAAGCTGCTTTTTTTGGTTTTACTATTGGCATTGTCGGTTGTTACCAAGGGTATAACTCTTCCAAGGGAACAGAAGGTGTAGGGAAAGCAGCCAACGCAGCGGTAGTCGCTTCCATGTTTCTCATTTTTATTGAGGAGCAATTAGTTGTAATGATTGTTCAAAGTATACGTGGATAAGAATGGAAAAGCAGCTATCTCATATTAATTACCAGAATCCCGTAATCAATATCTCAGGACTTCGTAAATCGTTCGGAGATCTACATGTGTTGCGAGGTGTAGACTTACAGTTGTTTGAAGGGGAGAATCTGGTGGTTTTAGGGCGGTCAGGTACCGGCAAATCAGTATTGATAAAAATTGTATCGGGCTTGCTTTCGGCAGATGAAGGAACAGTCAATGTTTTAGGACAAGAAGTAGGAGATCTCGATGAAAAAGAACTAATGGCTTTGCGGTTACGAATCGGTTTTTCTTTTCAAAACAGCGCGCTGTACGATAGCATGACCGTGCGTGAGAACCTTGAATTTCCTCTTGTTAGAAATAAACGTTCGTTAACGAGAGCGGAGATTGATAGAGAGGTACGTGAAGTGCTGGACTCCGTTGGTTTATTGCAGGCGTTGAATCAAATGCCGTCCGAATTATCAGGCGGGCAGCGCAAGCGAATAGGTATAGCTCGGACCTTAATCTTGCGACCGGATATTATGTTGTATGATGAACCGACAGCTGGTTTAGATCCGATAACCTGTACAGAGATCAATAATCTGATCAACGAAGTACAACAGATATATAAAACATCGTCCATTATTATTACACACGATCTTACCTGTGCAAAAGAGGTTGGTGATCGTATTGTTATGTTATTGGACGGAAAGTTTGAACGACAAGGCCGATTCAATGATATTTTTGATTCGGATGACGCACGTGTCAAAGCATTTTATGATTATAATTTTATTGCATAGTATATGGCTAATAATTCAGATAGTAAAAAGTCGGTTATTGTAGGTTTGTTTACCTTATTAGGGATTATATTTTTTGTTACGGCAATCTTCGTTCTTGGCGGAAATCAAAAGCGTTTTACAAAAACTATTGGGCTTAGAACAATATTAACTAACGCCGGAGGATTAAAAGCAGGGAACAACGTCTATTTCTCCGGTGTCAAAATCGGAACCATCAAGAATATCAAGTTAATTGAGAACTCGCATGTAGAGATTGATTTCAATATCGAGCAAAAATCACAGGATTATATCCGTAAAGACGCAGAAGTTCGTGTAAGTTCTGAAGGTTTTATCGGGAATAAGATTATTGTTATACAAGGGGGGAGTCCGAACGTTGCGGTAGTTGAAGAAGGTGATCTACTGCAATCGGTAAAAAGTATTGACACAGAAGAAATGATGGCTACTTTACAGGTGAACAATCAAAATCTGGTTGCCATTACCAGCGATGTAAAGAAGTTAAGCGAAAAAATAGCTAACGGGGAAGGAACAATTGGTGCTATCCTCACGGATTCAACCATGGCTCTTCAGGTAAGGGCGATCATGGCGAGTCTGACACAGACCGCTGCGAATACAGCTAAAGTATCTAGTGCTTTAAATGCTTTTACTACCAAATTGAATACGGAAGGTTCTTTAGCTAATGAGATTTTAACGGATACCAGTGTTTACCAAAGCCTACGCAGCTCAGCCGCGCAGTTACAAGGAGTTACGCAGAGTGCAGCAGCTTTGACCGCAAATCTTACCAAGGCAAGCGAAAAGATGAACAGTAAAGATAACACGTTAGGAGCGCTTTTAAATGATCAGGAAATGGCGGTTACCATGAAGCAGACCATGTGTAATTTGGAGGAAAGTACTGATAAGTTAAATCAAAACATGGAAGCACTTCAACATAATTTCTTGTTCAGAGGCTTCTTCAAAAAGCAAGCAAAGGAAAGAGAAAAAGAGGCAAAGGCCGCGCTGGAGAAAACGAATTAATCTACGGTATAGTTTACGCCGTTACGTGCGTTATTTAAATTTGTTTTCACCTTTTACCTCGGTTTTAAAGCTGTTAAATCGAGGTTTTACTATTTTTATACTCTGCTTGGACAATGCGATACTCGCATTGAGTTCAAAACCGATTAGCAAGATAAGCGAATTTAGGTATAACCAGATCATGATGACGATCA
Organism: Olivibacter sp. LS-1; assembly: GCF_008245145.1. Lineage (GTDB taxonomy): Bacteria > Bacteroidota > Bacteroidia > Sphingobacteriales > Sphingobacteriaceae > Olivibacter > Olivibacter oleidegradans. The sequence goes on from NZ_CP041643.1 coordinate 3,239,479, forward strand.
GCGTCCCTATTGAACCGTAGAGTTTATTATACGTGTTAAAGTTATTGATGTAGAAGGCAAAGCCCCAAAATGTAAGAGCGGCTAAGACAGTAGCTAAAGTAGCTCCGGGGCTAAAAAAGCTCCACTTTCTTGAGGAAGAGGGGCCATATTTGTAAAGAATACTGAGTGTGAAAAAGTAGATGCCCAATAATATAATCCAGCGTGTAATTCCGATAAGCCAAGTCCAAAAACCACCGGTAATTTCAATGGTGTTTTTTAAATGGTTGATAATAAAGGATGCCAGCGTAACGATACCCATCCCTATAGTCAATGCCATAATAATCATAATGGCCAATGCGAGTGCAACCAGTCGCTGTTTTACGAAGCTCCTACTTTCCAATACCAAGGAAGACTTATTGAAAGCTCGCATCAAGCTATGAATACCATTAGTGGCAAAAATCATAGCCATAAGGAAACCAAATGAGAGCAATCCGCTATTTTGATTAGTAACGATATCCAGTAAAGTAGATTCAATTGTTTTGTATGCATTTTCAGGTAAAATCATCTGCATAAATTCTAATAATTGCTCCTGAAAATCGTCGATGAATACCTTGATATAAGGAATAAGTGTAAACAGAAAAATGATACCCGGAAAAATGGCCAGCATAAAAGAGTAGGCCAGGGAGGAAGCTTTGTTTAGAAGTGATTCCCTGGCAATTTCCTGAAAAAAGAAAAGGCCTACTGTATAAAGAGGTAATTTGCCAAAACCAGGGAGCACGACGACCTTCGTCCACTCAATAAAAAGATAGTAGGGCTTTAGGTTTAGCAATTTTCGGTGTAACCAACTCATTTACCCTCCTCGAAATGTGGCGCTAATCGATTCTGAAAGTCTTGCGGAGGCAGGCACGGTTTATTCTTATCCATATCAATAAACACAAGTGTCGTGGCTCCTGTGTTGATTAACTCCATGCTTTCATTAAAAAGCTCATAGTCGAATTTAATCCGTAAAGACGGTTTACTTCGAATAGACACTTTTATAGTTAGCAATTCGTCGTATGTTGCCGGTTTAATATATTTACATGTTAAATCTAAAACAGGCATCATAACCCTTCTCGCTTCCATTTCTTTGTAGGAAGTGCCTAAGCTACGAAGCATTTCTACCCGCGCTACTTCATAGTATTCGGCATAATTGCCATAGTAGACGTAGCCCATTTGATCGGTTTCACCATATCTCACTCTTACTTGGGTTTCGAAGGTTAACATGTTTATCTTTTGATGTTTCGTTCGTTTAAAGCTTGTTGAAATTTCCTTGCATTAATCAAATGCTCGGCCTGATTAGTTGAAAAATTGTGATAACCCGAAAAATCTTCTTTTGCACACATGTAAATGTAATTGTGCTTTTGATAATTAAGAACTGCATCAATTGAGGCAATACTTGGCATCATTATCGGCCCGGGCGGCAAACCTTTATAAATGTAAGTGTTATAAGGAGAGTCTGTGCGTAAATGTCTATTTAGTACCCTCCGAATAGTAAAATCATTTGTAGCAAAAATCACCGTGGGATCAGCTTGGAGTAATATGCCTTTTTGTAATCTGTTCAAATATAAGCCTGCTATTTTAGGCATTTCGTCCGTATGTAACGCCTCGCCTTTTACAATGGATGCCAATATACTGACTTGGATGGGGGTTAAGTTAATAGACTCAGCTTTTTTCCTGCGTTCCTCAGTCCAAAAGTTATTATACTCCTTATTCATTCTGTCAAAAAAGTCATTGGCCGAGATATTCCAATACATTTCGTATGTATTTGGAATAAACATCGTGAAGAAGTTATCGGTATTGAATCCGTACTTAGCGGCTAGTGTGTCGCTGTCCAACAAGGTGATAAGGATAGAGGAATCGGGCTCTATTTGGGTGCCGATGTAGCCGGCAAACTGATCTTTTAATCGAATGTTTTGAAAACGTAATTTTACAGGTTCTTGGAATCCACCACCCAGCATATTAATTAGCGATCGGTTGTTCATGCCTCCTTTTAACTTGTATTTTCCCGGTTTGATGCGAGATGGATATTCCATTTTCTCTGCAGCCCACCGGAAACTGGCGGTATCCACCAAGATGTTTTTCTCTCCCAGCTCTTCCATTAAATTATCGAAGGAAGCCCCGGTTCTAACATATAGATATTCTTCTGATTCCGTTACATTAGGTGCAAAATATCTCTTATAGTAAGTATATGCAATAACACTACCTGCCAACAAAGCAATTAGTATGATGACGCTAATAATCCTTTTGCCTATTGACCTTTTCTTTGGTGTAGGAACTGTCTCCATGCTGCGATATTTAACAATTGTAAAGATTTAATTGCTCAAAGCTAAGTTTACGGGTGTGCCAATGCTCACTTTTTTCATGTTAGAAGTATCTGCTTCCGGTGTTTGGCTAACGACGCGCGCGCTAGCACTGTCTACAACGGGCCCCATATATTTTACAGTTCCTAACGTTAACGATGCCCCTTTTAGCGAGAATATAGCTTCATCAAGGGTGTATCCAACCAGATTAGGCACGGCTACTTCGCTATCACCCATTCCGTTCCCAAGAACCAAGTCAATTTTGCTACCCTTTGGAATTGGTTGACCGGCATTTATTTTTTGTCCTGCATATTTAACATCTAATACGCGATCACGAGCTATATCCGGTATATAAATAGTATCTCCCAATTTTAAGCCGTAATTATTCAACGTAGAAATGGCTTCCAGGAGTGCCATTTCTGTCAAATTAGGTAACTGGACCTCGGGAGCGTTTTTTGTAATAATTGTTAAATAAAGTGTCCGGTTTAATTTAACTTTCGTCCCTGGGTCTGGATCCTGTTCTATTACTAATCCTGGTTGCTTGTCTGCTTGGTAAACAGAATCAACTTGATATCGGAAGCCTTGGGCTTCCAGCTTTTCTATAGCATTTTCTATGCTTATCCCTTTTAGCGCTGGAACTTCTATTGATTCTCCGTGACGTGTATAAAACCTTAAGCTGTAAAAAAGTAAAAGAAGGAAAATCACACCGGATATAATGGCGATGATTAGATTCTTTCTGAATGTTTGGGTTCTTAAGTACTGAAAAAGTTTGTTCATCTAAGATGTCCTCGTTGAATTTTTAGCCTAATTCTAATACGTAAAAAGTATGCCAATTCTTGTAAGACGATGAATAAAGATAACAATATTCAATTATCTTTGCTGGTAATACTTTACTGATATATGAGCGCAAAAATAGCATTAATTACCGGTGGATTTACGGGTGAGATAGAAATTTCCTTAAAAAGTGCCGCTTTCGTTGAGCAGAAGCTGCAGACGAGTCGATTTGATGTTTATAAAATAATATTAACTCCTGAAAGCTGGTACCATGTAGATGATGCGGGGATTAAACATGAAGTAAACCGAAATGATTTTACCTTATCCCTTAAAGACGGCCTCGTTAAGTTTGACCTGGCATTTATTATGATCCATGGGTCACCTGGTGAAGATGGAAGGTTACAAGGTTATTTGGATATGATCGGACTAAAGTATACTTCTTGTGATACACTAACGTCGGCTTTGACAATGAATAAAGCTTATACTAAGTCTTTATTGCAGGGAATTGACGGTTTATATTTAGCTCCATCAGTTTGCCTTTCCCCTGCCACGAGAGCGGTTAGTGAAATAAATGTTAAGAATGAGCTGAAGCTGCCCTATTTCGTAAAGCCAAATGGAGGAGGAAGTAGCATCGGTATGACGAAAGTAAAGCAACTTGACGAACTTTCGTCAGCTATTGATCGGGCATTGGGTACCGAGAATGCGGGGAAGCAGGTTCTAGTAGAAGAATTTGTTTCCGGGAGGGAGTTTTCTGTAGGTATTTATAATAGTAAAGCAGGGTTAAAAGTACTACCGGCAACAGAAGTCATCACTACACGGGAGTTCTTTGATTTTGAAGCTAAATACATCCCTGGGCTTACAAACGAAATTACACCGGCTGATTTAACGAATGAGCAGCAAGGTCGGGTAGAGCAATTGGTGAAGGAAGTTTATATTAGATTAAACTGTAAAGGATTGGTTCGCATTGATTTTTTTCTTGAAAGAGAAACCGATAAGTTTTATTTCATTGAAATCAACACGATTCCAGGGCAAACCGAAACAAGTTTTATACCACAGCAAGTTAGGGCTGCAGGTCTTCAGGAAACCGATTTTTATACAGAACTGATCGAACAGGCTTTGGTAGAATAGATGGAAAAACAACAATTGGCTAATTATTAATTAGCCAATTTCAAGATAGCTAAATCGAATATTTCTCCAGCATTTCCTCCGTTATGAAGGCTGATTTCCCTGATTTGAGATCAATCAGCGCATAATCGAACCAGCCATCGCAGGAAACTTTTCCTGAATCTTTAAATTTTATAGCAAAAGTTACCACACATCCTTTGTCTTTCATTTCATCTACACCTGTTTCAACAATGAAGTATTGCCCTAATTTTAGCGGACGTTTGTAGTTAACATGAGCCGTACGCACTACCCACCCAAAGCCTTGTTCCATAAACTCTTCCATGGTCATACCATAAAATAGTTCCATTTGCTCATACCTCGCCGCTAATACATAGTCAAAATACTTGCTGTTATGCACATGCTGAAACATGTCTATATCATCGGGCCGCACTTTAAATTCGCTCTCAAAGCGAGCATAGTTATTAATCATTCCCGCTAATATAGCGAAAATTTTGGCTTAATCAAGCATTTCTCAGTCTTAAGGGACAATTTAGGTAGAACTGTGCAGTAAATGATTTCTAATTATTTACTGCTTTATTTGGAAAGCAGGCGTATTTGTACTACCTTTGCAGCCAATTAATTTTTTTATTAACGCTTTAATATTATTCAGGTAATGTATTTAAGTAAAGAGTACAAAGAAGGGATTTTCGCAGAATTTGCAGGAAATGCTAAGAACACGGGTTCTACCGAAGGACAGGTAGCATTATTTACTAAACGTATTGCTCATTTAACTGAACATTTGAAAAAGAATCGTAAAGATTTTTCCACTCAGTTAGCTTTGCAGAAGTTGGTAGGTAAACGTCGTTCCTTATTGTCTTATTTGTATAAGAAAGATATCGAAAGATACCGTGCAATTATCAAAGCTTTGGAACTGAGAGATATTATAAAATAACTTTTGGTAAAAAGAACGAGGAAGCCATTACGTGTAACGTAATGGCTTCTTTGTTTAAACAGATTGTGGATACACTTGCTAATGTGTTCATTTTAACCGATCGGAATCTTATTCTTCACGCAGAGACGTCACCGGTTTAGCGCTAGCTGCTTGAATTACCTGAATGGAAATGGTAAGCAATGCAATTATAAGCACAGCCATTCCTGCTATAAAAAACATCCACCACCGGAGTTGAATGCTATAGGCAAAATTATTTAACCATTTGTTCATCCATATATATCCTAGGGGTATCGAAATAAAAAGGGAGATAACGACCAACTTCAAAAAATCTTTGGAAAGTAATCCAACGATACCACTTATAGTAGCTCCCATAATTCTTCTTATACCTATCTCCTTGATACGTTGTTCAATTGAGAATGTTACCAAGCCTAATAGCCCCAAACAAGAAATTACAATAGCCAATATCGCGAAAATAATAGCAAGTCTCGACGTGGTTAATTCACTTTTATACATGTTTTCATACTCTTGGTCGGCAAATTGATACATAAAGGGAAAGTTTGGATTTAATTCATTATATACTTTTTCCAGATTCGCCAAGGCGGTCGTTAACTGATTAGGTTTGGTGCGAACAATAATAAAACCAAAATACTCATATTCCTTTACGTCTAAGATTAGGGGTTTTATTGGGTCGTGAAGAGACTCCGTATGGAAATCCTTTAAAACACCAATGATATGTCCTCTTTTGTTCCAGGCCGATACCCATTTACCCAAAGGATCTTTATATCCCATTTGCCTTACGGCTTCTTCGTTTACCAAAAAAGCATCAGCAGAATCCGTTTGTATGTTTCTTGAAAAATTCCTTCCTTCTGTAATCGTTAACTTCATTAAGTTGACAAAGTCAAAACCGACAGAAGCTGGCTTGAACGCTACGGAAGCATTGTCGGGCTTCCCTTGCCAATCAATGGGTGTAGTGGTTTCGAAGCTCATTTCATGAGGTGCTTCTGAACTCCGATCAATCATACTAATACCAGGTAAATTTGATGCTTTCTGTTTAAATAATTAATATTTATCAAATTTAGAAAGCTCGCCTTCGATGCGAACATAGAGCAAATTTTCGCGATCATAACCTAAATTGTTATTTTTAATGAAAGATACTTGATTGGAAATAACAACTGTAGCGATAATCAGTAAAGAGGAGAGGCTGAATTGAAATATAGTGGTAGTCTTTCTAAACAGAATGGCTTTTTTTCCTGAACAGTTAATGCCTTTTACGATCTGAATAGGCTTAAGTGAAGATAAGTATAAGGCAGGGTACATGCCTGCAATGATACCTGTTATAAGAACTAGGCTGATGATTTCAATCCAAAAAGAAAGTTGAAAAAATGGGTAATCCATTTCTTTACCTGTCAACCCATTAAAGGTTGGTAATAAAATTAACAAAAGTATAGCGGACAATATTGTTGCCAAAGCACAACACAGGATGGATTCCCCAAAAAATTGACCTATCAGACTCGTCCGATTCGAACCAACTACTTTTCGAAGCCCTACCTCCTTTGCTCTCTTTACTGATCTGGCGGTAGCTAAATTCATAAAATTGATACACGCCAAAAGGAGAATAAAGATGGCTGCCCCTTTAAATAGTCGTATATATTCTATACGTCCACCGGTTGGTTCACCTTCAACAAAATGATTGAACAGGTATTGGTCGCCAAATCGTTGTAGACCCAGCTTGGTTTGAATACCTATTCGTTTTTCCAATTTCGTATCGAGCAGTAGCGATAATTTTTTCTCAGCCTGTTTTATATTAGTATCTTTTTTAAATTGAACATAGGTAAAAATATTATTGGAAGCCCATTCCAGTAAGCGCTTTTGCGCATCCCAATTAAAGACGTAATCGAACTGAAGCGAGCTTTCTTTCGGAATATTTTCGAATACCGCCGTCACAATAAAATTGTACTTATTTTCATAACGTAAACTTTTTCCCATTGCTTCCCGTGGACTTCCAAAAAAGATTTCTGCCATTTTTCGAGAAATGGCAACACCATATAAGTTGTCCAACGCAGTTTCAGCCCCGCCTTCAATTAATGGAAAGCTAAACATTTTAAAGAAATCCTTGCTTGCTCGTGAACCGGCTAATTTCACTTTCTTTTCCCCTAGCTGAAAAGTTTCCAGGTGCCCCCATGGTAATTCATAGGCTGCGATATAAAATGAAAGATGCTCTATTTCAGGAATTTGCTCTTTTGCATCTTCCAGTAACAAAGTAACTTCTGTGCCATTACCGCGAAATGGGCTGGCATAGGTGGCTTCTTTTTTTCCGTCAGCGGTTGAAGTTATGTAGGTAGTGTAAAGTTTGCTTTGCTGTTCGTGAAAATTGTCTTTGCCCTGTTCATCCGATAGCCATAGCGAAATGAGTAGGTAACAAGTAATGCCCAAAGAAAGGCTCAAAATGTTGATGGCGCTCTGCACTTTGTGTTTGATGATATTTCGCCAAGCGGTTTTAAAATAACTTCTAATCATATTACGCATAAATTGGTATCTTTCAATAACTTTGTCTTATGAAGGCCAATTTATTAAGATTAAAATTGGACGAATGAACCAAGATCGATTCAAGTTCGTTCAACCTTGTTCAAATACGACCATTTTTCATAAATGATAGAAAATAAAGATAGATATAGGCTGGCTTGTTTACGTTTGATCGAAAAGAAAGTCGGTTGGGGTGATGGCTCACATTGGTCTAACGCTGATTTCGAAAAACTGAGCAATCTAATCTACGAGAAAACAAATGTATTATTAAGCGCAAGTACCCTAAAACGCGTTTGGGGAAGGGTCCGTTATGACGGAAAGCCGGCAATATCGACGTTAGATGCACTTGTGAATTTTATTGATTATGAAAATTGGCGAGCCTTTGTGGTACAATATGATGAACAAACAAAGCAGGAGACACCAACATCACCGCCTAAAGAAAGGAATGCCTCAAAGTTCAGAACAAGGCTGATATTTTCGTCGTTAATGGTATTAGTTGGTTTATTTGTGATTTTTTCGTTTTTGAACAGAAAAGAAGAAAAGGCAAAAACCAGTCATTTTACATTATCTGAAAAAGATTTTTCCTTTAGTAGCAAACCACTCACAAGAAGTATTCCCAATTCGGTCATTTTTACTTACGATGCTTCTAAGGCAATCGTTGATTCGGTCTTTATACAGCAGACTTGGGATGCAAACCGACGAGTTCAGGTTCCTAAGGACGGAAATACACACACCGCAGTTTATTATGAGCCGGGTTATTACACCGCGAAGCTGAGCATTGGAGACCAAGTTGTTAAGGAACATCCTTTGCTAGTTGCTACTGATGGCTGGCTAGCCACGATTGACCGTAAACCGATACCTATCTATTTAAAGAAAGAGTGGTACCTCAATAAAAACCAGCTAAGTATACCCGCTAGGATTGTCGAACAGTCTAAAATAAGTTTACTCCCGAATCCACCTGTCGTCAAATTTTTTAATGTAGGAAACTTTGAACCTACTTCAGTGAGTGATTTTTCTTTTGAAGTTCAAGTTAAAAATGCTTTTAATGACGGCAGTTCTGCCTGTCAATTTTCTCATATTCTTCTTATCACTGATGCAATGCCCATTGCCATTCCACTTTCTATAAAAGGATGTGTGTCAGACTTGAATTTAATGACAGTCGATTCCGTGATCTCGGGCAAATATACAGATCTATCCAAATTTGGTGCTGATCTTTCAAATTGGGTTAAAGTAGCTTGCAGATCGGACGGAAAAGTATTACAGTTTCATGTAAATAATGAAAAAGCCTTTGAGGCGCCCTTAATTTCAAAGAATGCAAAAATTGTTGGCATGGCTTATACCTTTATGGGTACCGGTTCAGTCAAAGGCATCAAACTGTCGAATTCAAGCAAAATGCTTTATAAAGCATTTTAACACCTTTGCTAAACTGCCAACAAAATATTTCATTACGGAGTTTGTGCAACAATTAACCCCGACCTTATACGTTAAGCCTCTTTAAAGTCTGTAAATTTCCAAATACCTTCGTCATCCTGTTGATAAGAGACGTTGTATTTTCTTTTACCGATTTCTATTTCGAAAGAAAATGGTTTACCTTTTGAAAGTTCAGGCTTATGCTGATTGAGCCTTGCATCGGCAATTTCCTGAATTTGTTCTTTACTATATACTTGGTCCATACTATTTTGATTGATGTTGTTAGCTTATGAACAATTTTCGGCTGGTAATGTTGATTCTTTTTTAAAAAATACAACGTGAAAACAGCTACTATGCTCTGTGCGAGAGATTATTACAGATCATTAAATATACTTAATAACTGCTCCGCAATAAGCTGATTGCCTCGGTCCGAAGGGTGTAACCCATCGTAGGTCATGTTAATAGACTGGGGCGGATAAGGGTATTCATCTTCGTCAGCATTAAAAGGAATGTTAATATAATCAGGATATTTGAAATTTTTATAGGCGCCGTTAGTTTTATCCCTAAGTCTTTTATAATGGACTAAATTTGCTAAATCAAGTTGCTTATTATGAAATAAATCTATTACCTTGAATCCTTCCAGTTTACCGATGCTAATGATCGCGTTGGCAAATTGCTCTAAATGCTGTCCGTTTTTCTCTTTGTAAGAGCCCCAGGCATTATTATGCATATCGTTAATGTAGACGAAATCTGTTCGTTGCATGGGAGTAATTAGAATAATATCCGCTTTGCGATTTAACTGTTTGATTTTATCGGTTATTGTTTTAAATGCTCCAAATACAGTCGAATTTCCTGTTCCTTGCTGATAGTCCTTTAATGAACCAAGTGTGAGCCCCGCCCACCAATCATTCGTGCCTAAAAAAATAGTATAGACATCTGCTTTCACCAATCCGAGGTTTTCAATCTCCTGGGCTATACGTACAGCAGTCCATCCATTATGCCCCTGGTTAATATAACGAAGAGACGGCTTTTTTTCGGTAACATAAGTCATATAGCCTTTATGGACCCTATTGCCCGTCTCGTTTAAATGATCGTTCAAATAGGTAATGGAATCGCCCAAGGCTAACCATACCGTTTCTTTTTTTGTAAAGGAAGAATAGATAGTAAACACCATCAAAAGAGTCAGAAATCTTTTCATATATAATCGCATTGATTCAGTTTTAGGTGCATCGTTTTTTACTTAAGCCGATAAAGGTTGAGGTGTTATTCATTGTGTATGTCCCTACAGTTGGTGTAAGCATGCCACCAATCTTCCAACGACCGGATAACAGGCATAAGTGTTTTTCCAAGATCTGTTAACTTATATTCGACACGTGGAGGTGATTCAGCGTAAGCCTTTCTGCAAATAATGCCATCACGCTCCAATTCGCGTAACTGGGTGGTTAATGTTGCTTGCGTAACGTCCTCCATTTCCCGTCTCAATTCTCCAAATCTTTTAGGGCAGTTACTATAAATAGCATTAATAAGCAAAACCTTCCATTTTCCTCCAATTACCTTAAAAACATTTGTCACGGCACAGTTATTTTCTTTCGAACTTGTTTTTTTCTCATTTTCAAGATGCTCATTATCAATAATAGTATTCTTTTCCATACTTAGTATCGCTTACCAAACTACTTGTGTAATACGCTGAAATCCCTCACTTTCGATTTCTAAAGATAAGTAAATAAGAGCAATCTAATAGGCTTAACATACAAAATAGAAAGCTTCAAAACACTGTTATATGAATAAAATGAATAATAAGTGGTTTCTCCTTCTCATTGTTTCCTCAGCGATTTTTTTATCTGTCATCGACCTTTTTATCGTAAACGTTGCCGTACCCTCCATTAAAGAGGGGATTCGAGGATCGGACGGTGATATTCAATTGGTAATCGTATTGTATGTTATTGGTTATGCGTCGTTTCTTATAACGGGAGGTAGGGCTGGTGATTATTTTGGAAAGAAGCGTGTATTCATTGCGGGTATCTTAATTTTTACCATCGCTTCCTGTGCTTGCGGCTTTGCTCAAAATGCCTGGCAGTTAAATCTAAGTAGATTGGCGCAAGGAATAAGTGCTGCTTTTATGGTCCCTCAGGGTGTCGCTTTTATACCGGTGCTTTTTCCGGATCCCAAAGAGCGAGAGAAAGCTCTAGGTATTTATGGCAGTATTGCGGGCACGGCATCCGTCATCGGACAATTTTTGGGCGGTGTATTACCAGATACCCATTTCTTTGTTGCTGGCTGGCGTCTTATATTCTTGATTAATCTTCCAATTGGTCTTGTTGCCTCTTATATGGCTTATCGTTTTCTGTATAACGACAAAGAGAGGCCATCAATAGATAAGACTGCTCAAACGCACAAGAAAACAACCTTTAACTTTTCCGGGGTTGTGCTTCTTATGTTGGCTTTGATCGCTTTTATTTATCCGCTTATCCAAGGGCGCGAACTAAATTGGCCCAAATGGAGCATCTTTTTATTGATTCTGTCCATACCGATATTCTTGATTTTTGTTTATAATCAACGTCATTGCATGAGAATAAAGAAGGAGTCACTGATCCGTTTCGATTTATTTAGTAACAAGTATTTTACTATTGGGTTATTTGCTGCGATTTTTTATTATATGGTGCAAGATTCTTACTTTCTTATCAACGCGATGCATCTTCAAAAGGGCCTTCATGTAAGTTCTTCAATGACCGGGCTTTATTTCGTATTCCAAGGCCTCGGATATGTCATTGCTTCCTTTCTTTCAATAAAACTGGTACAACGTTTTGGTAAATGGGTGTTAATAGGAGGGATTTCCTGTATGATTGGTTCTCTTTTCTTGCATCTCTTGGTGCTACGAGACGGTAATCTGCAGACGATGAAAGTTCTCCCCGTGTTGTTTGTTTATGGACTGGGTTGTGGTTCGGTGCTACCAACCATGTTCACCCTGTCACTTAAGAGCATTGCTTCGCAATTTGCAGGCGCAGCATCAGGCCTCTATTTAACCGTTCAACAAATTTCGATTGCTCTAGGTGTAGGTGTTGTTGGCGGATTGTTTTTCAGTGTGTTAGACAACAGGGAGGCCGAAGCGTCCTACTTTCAGGCATACAGCATAACGACAATAGCGAATATATTGCTATTGGTGTTTGTTGCCTTAATATGCTCCTTGTTCCCGTCGCGTCCGTCACGTAGTTAATAATCTATATTGTATACCACCAAAACGTAATCGGTTGAATGGAGTTGATACATTGATGATAGCTATGAATATTGCGGCATTTACTCTAGAATAAAAATCTTCTTTTCAGGAAGACTAATGGCTATTTTTTTGCCCAACCAGTCAATGCTGGTCTTACCTTCATAAATCAGACCTTCTACAAAAGATACCTTCGGTGCTTTTATATGGGCGGTATTATTTGCTGTTTTGATTGACTCAATGGAACCGATAAAAAATCGATTGGTTTTAAGTGAATCAAATTCACTTTTTTTAGCATAGCTCTCAAACTGATTGCTATCTAATTCAAGTGTTTTCATGAATTTTGAGTGAATCCAAAATGAGTTTTGACCCGCTCCCGCATCCAGCGCCACTTGGATCGTTATCTTATTGTTCAATGTTACATATGTGAAAATATCTAAAGCCTTATCTGCATGGTTTGCTATTTGAATATCAATATACTTTTTTTTATCCTTTATATCCAGCTCGCCTAAAGAGATTGTCTTATTTTTATAGTCAATGGTAATGGGAGTATTCTGAAAAGCTTGAAGTGAAATCAAACCATCAATCCCATCCAGCGTTAAGTCGAACGTACTGTAAATTTGATTTTCGAATAGTTGATTGCCAATCCTTAAATCTTTGGCATAATAAATTGGTGTTGTTATAGCTTCGCCGGTTGCCCGATGAGCGACGAAGATATTATAAGAATCTTTTACTTGCAGCTTTTTGGCGAAATCTTTAAAAAACAGATGAAGGCCGGCACCGGTATCGAAGATGAATTTTCCTTTAATGCCATTCACCGTTGCCTCGATCACAAGGTGTCCGGAAGAAGTCAACGTAAAAGGAAGAATGTCTTTTGTTTGTGATCGAGCAATTAAGCCATTTAATAACAATAATAAGATCAGGATTCTTTTCATACTATGCGGAAATACTTATTTTTTTAAGAGGGCCATTCCTCGTGATGTAGGCCAAACCTCCTCGAAACCATATTGAGCGTATAGCTTATAAGCGTCGCCATCTGCCACTAAGCTAATATAACAAGAAGCAGGCAATGCATTGTCTATATATTCTTTTAGTTTCTTCATAATCCGCTTACCTAATCCGTTTTTCTGATGGGAGGGAAGTACACAAATATCAACGATTTGGCAATGGCATCCTTTATCGCCAATAATACGCCCCATACCCACCGGTTGATTATTATCGATATCTAACGCGATTACCGAACAAATTGAGTTTGCCAATCCTATTTGAGCTGCTTCCAATGTCTTGGCACTTAAGCCGCTTGCGGTTCGTAGGTGAATATAAGTGATGGGATCAAGGTCACCAAAGTCAACTAAATAGTTATCTGCTTTCATCTTTTTCAAACTTAACAAAAGGGTTGTTAATAAGCAATTGGAGGACTATAAAGCTATTGTTTTTTTGGGGACTTGGTTAATTGAAGTCTATATACATAGATTGAAAATTGATAGTCATTTTATTAAATTGATTTATAATGTCTTGACCGATGTTGCCATAAAAATGCGCATCAAAGTCGCCAACAGATTCGGTTAACACCGGCAAATTAGCAAGTGCCACTTTTTTGCCCTGAATAGTAAAAGTTGACAAAGGTATTTTGTAGACCTCAATTTTATGCACACCGCCTGCGCCGCCTCTACCGATACTGTCGATCTTGCCTTCGCTTTCCACTTTTGATTTGTTAGCATCATAATATTTTTTAAAGAGCTCTGTTTTCATTGCTCCGGTGTCGAAGTGGCAAAGTAAGGTGTCATCTCCTACTTGCAATTGAATAACCGGAGTTAGCTCGTCTAAGAATAGGTTTTGACCAACATTGTTAGAAACAGATGGAGGGATATAAAATTGGCCATCTCGTGCAATTTGTACTTCCCGTAAAAGGTTCATTACCGGAAATCCGATAATCCCGTGAATAGCAAAGTCGAGTTGAGGGAATTGCAAGTTTTTATCAGGAAGAACTAAAAAAACCACATTTTTTAACTCAGTTTTATCAATAAAAATACTTGGTGCAATGGCGAGCATAGCTTGGTTTTGTATGGAAGTGCTACTTCCCAAATCGATGCTTGTTGCTATGATTTTCAATTTCAGCTTTTGCGCATAACTTAAACTAATAGTAGATAAGTTCGCGCCTGTATCAAACACGAAATCGCTCACTTGATTTCCTATGCGGATCGGAATATTCATTAACCCTATTTTGTCTCTCGTCCATTTTACACGACTTTCTACTTTCGTAATCTGCTGAGGGGGGACATTCTCCAGTGCACGCCATAGTTTTATTGTATTTTTCAAATCGGCAACTTTGGCTGAGTCTAAAAAAGTGCTATAAGAAGCAAGGATTTGCTCGCCCACTTTTGCCGCTTTGCGATACGCATTCAATTTAACGAAATTGTCCATCTGTACGTTTAATAATGGAGGTGCAGTCTGCGGTGTCAGTTCACTTTTATGGTATTTTAGTAGACTTTCAATTTTTTTCGCAGATTGTGTACATCGGTTTGAAGCATTGTCAATAAATGCTCCGTAATATAGGCTATTGAGTTCAGAAAGCGTGTCCTTTTGTTGTCTGTAGCTTGCTTCTAGTTTTAAAAAGTCTTTCTCCTGAAGAAATTTTTCAAGAACTGACGTTCCCGTCTGTTGAGCGAGTGCATAGTTACTAAGGGAGAGAAAAAAAATTGAGAGCCATTGTATTTTCATTGCCTTGAATCGATGTTTTGAACTAATTGCCTTAAGACGTAGAAATACCCTAAAAGGTTGCATAACTCGCTAATTTTTCTGATACGAATTAGCTGAAAGTAAGAGGTTATCGGTTGAGAAACTAGGCAGCGGATCCTGCTGAGTGCTTGAGGGGTTATACTGATGTAAACAGCCAAAAGAGCTGACTCGTCTAAATCGCGCTGATGATTTGTTAATATAAAAGCATTAAAGAATTAACACAGAGAGAATAGTTTTGTCGAATACTATATCGCAAAAAATTGAGATGAAACAGCTAATTCTTCTACTATTTATTTTTTTAATTGCTAAACAGCCGATCTTTTCACAGACTACGCAAGCCTCTATCGCCGGAAAAGTCAGTGACGAAACCGATCAACCCATAGCGGGTGCCTCGGTTCAGGTGCGAAATGAATCAACCGGATTTACGACAAAAACGTCTACCAGCACGAGCGGTGATTTCAATTTTAAAGAACTGCCACTGGGAGGACCCTATACGGTACGTGTACAATTTATAGGTTATGGCGAGCAAATCCGTACAGGGTATACCCTCAATCAGGGAGATGTGGTTCGTATTAGTGTAAAGATGGCTGAATCTTCCCAAAACTTAGATGCGGTAGAAATAACTGCTGCCACCGGTTTGAAGGATAAGATTGAGAATCTTGGAGCGGCAACCGCGGTTAGTGCTAAGGATGTGACCCGCTTGCCGGTTAATGGGAGGAATTTTACTTCCCTTACCGATTTATCGCCCTTGGCAAGTGGAGGAAGCATCGCCGGGCAATTGGGCTCATCAACCAACTTTACAATTGATGGGATGAATTCGAAGAATCCCACCTCGGCGGGATCTACAACCAGTCGAAGCGGTGCACCCTTTTCAATTTCCATTGAAGCGGTACGCGAATTTAAAGTTGTGACCAATCAATATGATGTTACATTGGGGCGCGCTGGAGGTGGTACTATCAGCGCTGTAACCAAAGCTGGTACGAATACACTGAGTGGTAGTGCCTGGAATTACATGCGTGCCGACTGGTTATCGAGTCCTTATGACATCCGTGGCAATAAACGCAATGATGATTTTTCTACTTATCAATATGGTTTTACCTTGGGAGGGCCCATTGTTAAAGATAAGGTTCACTTCTTTGTAGCTTGGGATCATCAGCGGGACGCAAGACCTTTAATTATTGCAGATATCAATTCCCCTACAGATGAAAGACGTTTTAATGTTACACAATCGACATTGGATGAATTTGTCGAAATCGGTCGTTCAAAATACGGTTTAGGTGCTGGTCCACAATACGGTTCTTTCGGAAAAAAAAGAGGATCCGACGCTGTTTTTGCCCGTATTGATTGGCAGTTGAATGATCGTAACTTATTAACAATCCGTGATAACTATACCAACGACCGAAATAAATTAGGTTTAGCCGATAACACGCGAATTAATTTGTATGAGTCTTATGGAGATGATAAGAATATTGATAATAGCTTTTTGGCTACTTTACGTACAACACTAAGTCCTCGGCTCACCAATGAACTGAAAGTGCAACACTTATATACCTATCAAAAAAGTAGTCCGGGTAGTCAATTACCGGAAGCCAATATTCCACGTGCTATTGTTGAAAACGTGGCTTCCCAGGTTGGCGAAGACAACTTGTTCACCAACATTCAATTAGGTGGCCATCGCTTTGCGCAAGAAGGGTTTACAAATAATGTGATTCAATTGATCGATAACATTTATTATAATACCGATAAAATCAATTATACATTTGGCGTCGACTTGATGTATACGCATGCCAAATCATTATATGGTAGTGAGGTGAATGGACGTTTCCAATTTAGGCCAACAGCGGCAACGGAGACTACCCCCGGAGCTACGGCTTTAGAGAACTTTAATAATCTCGCTCCTTATGCGTTCTACCGTGAAGTCCCTTTGGTAGCAGACCCAACTGTTGTTGGAAAGATTTTTAATGCAGGTATATACGGACAAATGCAAACAAAGTTAGCCACAGGTCTGGAAATGATGGCCGGTTTGCGTGTGGATTACGGGCATTATCCAAAATCACCTTTAAACCAGGAATTATACGATGCCTTAGGCGTACGTACCGATCATAAGTTGAAATCTTTTGTAATACAGCCACGCTTCCAGTTTACCTGGGATGTTAATGAGGAACATAGGGATTATATTCGCCTAGGAGCAGGTGTCTTTGCTTCGGATATCAATAATTACATGACCATTAATAATTTAACATTTGATGGTCGACATTTTGCTACGGTGGATGTAAGGGATGCTTCTATATTAAGGCCCGATTTCATTGCCTATAGAAATGACCCGTCTACTATTCCGACTTATGCAGACTACCAGGTGCCAACCATTAATACCTATTCGTCGGATGCTAAAATTCCAATTGTTTACAAGGGGAACATCTCTTACACCCGTTTTATCACCGATAAACTGAAAGTAGGTGTGACAGGTTATGCTACATTAGGAAGAAACAACTATATGTATGTAGATCGCAATATGGTAGCTGATCCGTTTTTTCGCTTAAGTAACGAAGATAACCGTGGCGTGTATGTACCGGCGAGGGCCATCGTTAATGGAGCTGCCGATTGGAAAGCCGGGCGAATTAGTGATCGCTTTGGCCGCGTGCTCGAATTGAATAGCGAAGGGAAAGTAAATCAATTTGCGGTGGTGGTTGACGGTACCTATCAATACTTTAAAGATGGAGAGATATCGGTAAGCTATACATGGAATGACACCAAGGATAATACATCTTATAATGGAAATGTGGCAAATTCAGCGACCTTATCCCTTCCGGTGAAAGATGATCCGCGTGATCTTAGCGTGATGAGTTATTCGAACAGTCAGTTTAGGCATAAGGTGGTTTTCTATGGTACCTCACCTAGTTTCCATGGTTTCAATATCGGCATTCGTTATTCCGGTGTTGCAGGTACCCGCTACAGTCTTCTGGCTGGTGGTAATACCAATGGTGACTTTGTTACCAATGACAATGACTTAGCGTTCGTTTTCGATCGGAACGACCCGAGCACTGCCGAACAGATACGTACGGGTTTACAAGCTTTATTGGATAATCCGGAAGCAAGCCAAAGTTTAAAGGATTATATCAACAAGTATTCGGGTAAAATTGCAGAGAGAAATGGCGGTGTTAATGGGTTCTATGGAGTGATTGATTTAAGGGTAACAAAAAAGTTTATGCTCTACAAAACACACTCGTTGGAATTATCATGTGATATTTTTAATGTCGCTAATCTGTTTAAAAAGACTTGGGGAGCAAACGAATCTTTAGGAAATCAAGCTTTGTATGCCTTGACTGGTTTTGATGCAGCAACGCAACAGTATAACTACCGTGTAAACAATACAGGCATTGTGAATCCTTCAGGAAATCCTTACCAATTCCAATTAGGTGTACGTTATGGATTTTAATTGCAAATACAAATATTAAGAAGCTTTTATGGCCGATCGAGCCCATAGTTATAATGAGGGTCCGATTGGTCAAATCCCTATACATTTTACAGAAGCCACACTATAAAGTGATGGCTTTTTTTATTTACCTTTGTGGCAAAATAAGAGTCTAATAATTAAAAATGGATGCGTTTTTTAAGACGACCAACGCATCACTGAACGAAAACATGAGTTATAACGCAATTAAAAAAACATTCGATATTGGCGATGGCCGTCAGATCGAAATTGAAACCGGTAAATTAGCGAAACAGGCTGACGGTTCCGTTGTGGTTAAGATGGGGAACACCATGCTTTTAGCCACCGTGGTATCCGCTCAAGAAGCAAAACCAGGAACTGATTTTCTACCTCTATCTGTTGATTATCAAGAAAAATATGCGGCAACCGGTCGCATTCCCGGCGGATTTTTGCGAAGAGAAGCACGCTTATCCGACTATGAAATTTTAATTTCACGCTTGGTTGACCGAGCGCTGCGCCCTTTATTCCCTGATGATTATCATGCAGATACACAGGTTATGATAACACTGATATCAGCTGATAAAGATATTATGCCGGATGCATTAGCGGGATTAGCGGCATCCGCAGCTTTAGCTGTTTCCGATATTCCTTTTAACGGACCCATTTCGGAAGTCCGCGTAGCAAAAATTGACGGTAAATTCGTAATTAATCCATTATTAAGTGACTTGGAGAGAGCTACGCTTGAATTTATTGTTGCAGGTTCGGCCAACGATATTGTGATGGTAGAAGGCGAGGCTAAGGAGATTTCCGAAGAAGAAATGGTGGAAGCCATTGCTTTTGCCCATGAGGCTATTAAAGTGCAGGTACAAGCACAACTCGAATTGGCAGAAATGGTTGGTAAACTTGAGAAAAGGGTTTACAACCACGAACCTAGTAACCTGGAATTAAAAGAACGTGTTTACGCAGCTACTTACGACAGTGTGTATGCCGTTGCTAAATCCGGTTTGTCTAAAAAAGAGCGATCAGCCAAATTTGCTGACATTGCAGAGGCTTTTGCCCTTACATTGGGCGAAGATGTGGATGAAGAAACCGTATTCTTAGCAAAGAAATATTTCCATGACGTACAATATGATGCTGTGCGAAACCTCATTCTTAATGAAGGTATACGGCTCGACGGACGTGATGTGCGTACCGTGAGACCTATTTGGAGTGAAGTCGATTATTTACCTGCCGCACACGGATCGGCAATTTTCACCCGGGGTGAAACGCAGTCGCTTACTTCAGTCACACTAGGGGCGAAGGAAGATGAGCAAATGATCGATGGTGCATTTATTAACGGCTATAGCCGATTTATCCTACACTATAATTTCCCTGGTTTCTCCACCGGTGAAGTGAGACCAAATCGTGGCCCGGGTCGTAGAGAGGTTGGACATGGTAACTTGGCGATGCGTTCATTAAAACAAGTGCTGCCTAGTCAAGAGGAAAATCCTTATACGATACGAGTTGTTTCTGATATTTTGGAATCCAATGGTTCGTCCTCTATGGCTACCGTTTGCGCCGGAACATTGGCACTTATGGATGCAGGTGTAAAAATCACAGCGCCTGTATCAGGAATCGCGATGGGACTTATTACGGATGAAAAAACAGGTAAGTATGCGGTATTAAGTGATATTCTTGGTGATGAGGATCATTTGGGAGATATGGACTTTAAAGTCACTGGAACTAGCAAAGGTATCGTTGCTTGTCAAATGGACTTGAAAATCAATGGGCTGAAATGGGAGGTTCTAAAAGAAGCACTATATCAAGCTAAGGAGTCACGTTTACATATCTTAAACGAGATGCTCAAAACGATCGAAGCTCCTCGTGAAGATT
Source organism: Olivibacter sp. LS-1 (assembly GCF_008245145.1). Lineage (GTDB taxonomy): Bacteria > Bacteroidota > Bacteroidia > Sphingobacteriales > Sphingobacteriaceae > Olivibacter > Olivibacter oleidegradans. The sequence continues at coordinate 3,259,812 of NZ_CP041643.1, forward strand.
TTAAACCACACGCTCCGCGCATTGTGAGCTTAACAATTGATAAAGAGTTTATTGGTGCTATTATCGGCCCCGGAGGCAAAATCATCCAGGAAATGCAAAGGGAAACCGGTACTACCATTTCGATCGAGGAGATTGAAGGTAAGGGCATCGTACAAGTCTTTGCAGACAATAAAACTTCTATCGATGACGCTGTTAGGCGCATTAAAGCGATTGCAGCAAAACCGGAAGTAGGCGATGTTTACGAAGGCAAAGTGAAATCTATTATGCCTTTCGGTGCCTTTGTCGAAATCTTACCGGGTAAAGATGGATTGTTGCACATTTCTGAGATCGATTGGAAACGTTATGAAACCATGGAAGGAATTTTTCAAGTCGGTGAAATTGTTAAGGTTAAACTGTTAGATATCGATAAACAAGGTAAATTGAAGCTTTCCAGAAAAGCACTTTTGCCTCGTCCCGAAAAAAAGCAGGAACCGGAAAATAAACAAGAACAATAGTTAAATACTAGAAGCCATTGCTTTCTTTGCGTTTGAGCATTTAGCAATGGCTTTTGCTTTTCTACCGTTTTGGTCCTTCACAAAAGATTTTACCAATGAAACATTTAGTAGCTCCTTCAATTTTGTCTGCCGATTTTGCTAATCTTCAACGCGATATTGAAATGCTCAATAAAAGCGACGCTGATTGGATCCATGTAGATATTATGGATGGTGTATTTGTTCCCAATATTTCTTTTGGGTTTCCTGTTGTAAAAGCCGTAAAGCAACACGCCCTTAAACCTTTGGATGTGCATTTGATGATCGTAGATCCGGATCGTTACTTAAACGAATTTAAGGAGGCTGGCGCGAACAACATTTCCGTTCATTTTGAAGCCTGTATCCATTTGCATCGCACTATACAAAAGATTAAAGAATTGGGATGTCGGGCAGGGGTAGCGATTAATCCTCACACACCGATCGCCCAATTGAGCGATATTGTTGAAGATATTGATTTAGTCTGTATGATGTCCGTGAACCCGGGTTTCGGGGGGCAAAAATTTATAGAGAGCACCTACCGGCGCATTCGCGAATTGCGTTTGCTTGCTCAGGATAGAAATCCAAATCTGTTAATAGAAATTGATGGCGGTGTAAACCATCAAAATTCGTTATCTTTATTGCAAGCGGGGGCCAATGTATTGGTGGCTGGTAATACTGTTTTTGGCGCAGATGATCAAATGGCGTCCATAAAACAACTTAAAGACGTGTCGATAACAAGAAAAGCCGTTTAAAGACAATACAAAATGTAAAGGGGGCCGATGGCCCCTTTTTAGTTTTTGGATAAAATACAGAATTTAATTTTGTTATCTATTTAAGCCAACGAAAAGATTGTCATTATTTTGACAATAAAACCTCAAAAACTTTGAATTTTTTTTATAAAAAGTTTACATTTGCCAAACATAGATGAATTCGTTTATATGCAGTATCTACTGCATTGACATGTAAAATGAATCTGTTTAATTCTCCTCTGCCATTGAAGGCATTTTTATAGAGGAATAAAATGATTTATTGCTATACCAGTATAAAAAGCTATTTTAAGTGAAATTGTTAATTAATGCTCATTTTTTAAATCTATAGAAAGAATAATGAAACACAATTTTGGTGCGGGGCCATGCATACTTCCTTCAGAGGTCTTCCAAGAAGCTTCTCAAGCAATAATTGATTTTAATAATTCCGGTTTATCCATTTTAGAAATTTCCCATCGTTCCAAAGCCTTTGAAGCCGTTATAGAAGAAACTGAGGCGTTAGTAAAGGATTTATTATCTGTCCCCGATGGGTATTCGGTGTTGTTTTTGCAGGGGGGGGCTAGCCAACAGTTCGCAATGGTGCCGATGAATTTACTTCCTCAAAATGGAAAAGCAGCTTATTTAGACTCAGGAACCTGGGCGTCAAAAGCTTATAAAGAAGCTCAGAAATTCGGAGCTATTGAGGTGGTCGCTTCGTCCAAAGATGCGAATTATACCTACATTCCTAAGGAGTATACGATACCGGCGGATGCGGCTTATTTTCATTATACTTCTAATAATACAATTTATGGAACTGAGCTCTTCGAAGCACCACAGTCGCCTATTCCATTAGTCTGTGACATGTCGTCCGATATCTTAAGTCGTAAGATTAACGTTGCTGATTACGGACTCATTTATGCAGGGGCACAGAAGAATATGGGGCCTGCGGGAGTGACGCTCGTTATTGTTAAAAACGATATTTTAGGAAAAACCGGTAGGGATATCCCATCAATATTTGATTATCGTAAACATGCGGAAGCCGGATCTATGTATAATACACCGCCGGTTTATGCTATTTATGTCTCCTTATTAAATCTCCGTTGGCTGAAGGCGAAGGGGGGTATAGAGGAAATCGAACGTGAGAATATTATCAAAGCAAGAACATTGTACGATGAAATCGATCGTAATCCATTGTTTAAGGGAACAGCCAAGCTAGAAGATCGCTCAAGAATGAATGTTACTTTTGTTATGGAAAACGCTGAACTGGAAAAATCATTCCTTGCCCTAACGGAAGAGCGCGGGTTAGTCGGGCTGAAAGGACATAGAAGCGTAGGTGGTTTCCGGGCATCTATTTACAACGCGCTTACTATTACTAGTATTAATACACTAGTTGATTTGATGCAAGAGTTTGCTGAGAAAAATGCTTAGTGAACATAACTGCCCGAATTAATGATGAATGGCATATAGATAAAGGTTTTGATAAAATTGCTGCCAAATTCTTTATGCTATGTTTAAATTATTTCCTTGTTTGTCAACATGGACAGCAGGAGTTTTATGAATTTTTATAGATAGAATATCATAGTATGAAACTATTAGCAAACGACGGTATAGATCCACTAGGAAAGGAATTGTTAGAAAAAGCTGGATTTACTGTTGATACTAACCATATCCCTCAGGATGAGTTAGCTGTGAAATTACAGGCTTATGATGCCATAACGGTTAGAAGTGCAACCAAAGTCAGAAAGGATTTAATCGACGCTTGCCCAAATCTAAGATTGATTGGTAGGGGGGGTGTAGGCATGGATAATATTGATGTCGAATATGCAAAATCAAAAGGGATTGCCGTTGTCAATACTCCTGCAGCGTCTTCACAATCAGTAGCGGAGCTTGTCTTCGCACATCTTTATAATGGTGTTCGATTTCTGTATGATGCTAATCGCAAAATGCCTGTAGAAGGAGATACGAATTTTGCCGGATTAAAAAAGGCTTATGGAAAGGGGGTTGAACTGAAGGGGAAAACGCTAGGTGTAATTGGTTTTGGCCGTATTGGTCAGGAAACTGCAAAAGTAGCACTGGGCGTTGGTATGAATGTTATTGCCAGTGATTTTGTGGCTATACCCAAGGCGTTAACTTTAACGTTATCAGGTGGTATTTCTGTTGATGTGCCGGTAAAACAGGTAAGTACTGATGAACTGATCAAACAAGCAGATTTTATTAGCTTGCATGTGCCTTTCTTAGATAAGCCGGTTTTAGGTACAGCTGAATTTGCCCTGATGAAAAATGGGGTAGGTATTGTTAATGCCTCTAGAGGTGGTACGATTGATGAATTAGCTTTAATCGAAGCATTGAATAATGGGACGGTTTCGTTTGCAGGTCTTGACGTTTTTGATAGCGAGCCGACGCCAAGCAAAGAAATACTTACTCATCCAAGAGTATCGCTAACACCTCATATTGGTGCTGCAACAAACGAGGCGCAAGAAAGAATCGGAGAAGAATTGGCCAATATCATAATTGGATATTTTAAAGGGTAGTTTAAACAACCATTCATTCTTAATTATGAGAAGGGAAACTAAAAACGTTTCCCTTTTTTTGTTTGAAGCCTTCCTTCCAGGATTACCTCGCTTTGCTCGGTGATCCCCAGGAGGAGGGCTTCAAAGCAACATCAACGACTCTCTGCGTTCGTCACATTTTGTTGTTAATAGGCTTTTGTTTAAGCAAGCTCACAAAAGGGATTACCTCGCTTTGCTCGGTGATCCCCGGGAGGGGGGCTTCAAAGCAACATCAACGACTCACTGCGTTCGTCACACTTTGTTGTTAATAGGCTTTTGTTTGAGCAAGCTCACAAAAGGGATTACCTCGCTTTGCTCGGTGATCCCCGGGGGGGCTTCAAAGCAACATCAACGACTCACTGCGTTCGTCACACTTTGTTGTTAATAGGCTTTTGTTTGAGCAAGCTCACAAAAGCCTATTAACAACAAAACCCGGCTATTGCCGGGTTGATGTTGCTTTGGCGGAAAGTGAGGGATTCGAACCCCCGGTCCTGTTACAGACAACGGTTTTCAAGACCGCCGCATTCGACCACTCTGCCAACTTTCCGGGACAAAAGTACAAACTCCATCCGTTTTAACAAATTTAATTTTACCTTTTTTCGTTCATTTAAAGTAACTCCTTCATTTCTTGTAAATTAATTTTATGTAAACAAATCGTGCCTAAAAGTAAACCATATAAAGGAAGATTTATATAAGGTCTATGATTGTCTAAGTCCGATCTTTTTACCGTTTTTTTTATAAAGAAACGACCTCACAAAAAGGTCGCTTAACCTATTTTTAACGAATTTCTAAGTAAATTATTAGTGCTCCCTAATCAACAGGGTTTCGGTAAATTCAATTAAAGAAAGTTTTTTCTCACGTGCGACCGCCATTGCTTCTAAGGCTTGATAGGCTTGCTCAGCAAAACTCATTTTTTTCTTATGAGCTAACTTTTCTATGCCAAGATCGTTGTATATGGCCGTTACGCGATCTATTTTTTGTTGCTGATCAAATTCGTTAATCTCAGTCCAATGGATTAACTCTTGTTTATCTGATCCTTTAGCTAATTGTAGCGCATTGATAAGTAAATAAGTTTTTTTATTTTCAATGATATCACCCCCAACCTGTTTCCCAAATTTACTAGGATCTCCATATACATCCAATATGTCGTCCTGTAGCTGGAAAGCGATTCCTATATTAACGCCAAAAGTGTAAATGTTCGATCGATCCTGCTTGTCTGCTCCTCCCAGAATGGCCCCAATTTCTAAAGCCGCACCCAATAATACGGACGTTTTTAGACGAATCATATGGAGGTATTCTTCTTCGGTTACCGTCGCTAGTTTTTCAAAATCCATATCCAGTTGCTGGCCTTCGCATACTTCCTGAGCCATTTTGTTAAAAACTTTCAGCAATTCAGCAAGCAACTCAGGTTTGCACTCAGCAAGCAATTGATATGCCCGAATCAAGGTTGCATCCCCGGATAAGATAGCGGTATTGATATCCCACTTTTTGTGGATGGTCTCCTGTCCTCGTCGCAGTGGGGCTTCATCCATAATGTCGTCATGCATTAAGGTGAAATTATGGAACATTTCGATAGCCAAGGCCGCTGGAAGGCCTTCTTTTATTGTTGCCCCAAATAATTCAGCTGCCAATAAAGTGAGAACCGGTCTTAAACGCTTGCCTCCGATTGCCAAAAAATATTTGATCGGTTCGTATAGGGTATTTGGATTGTCTGGAAAATTTCTTTCTGTTAAGGCCTCGCCAATAATAGTCTGTAATGCTGCTATAGAATGCATGACACGAAGATAGAAAAATTAGTTCACATCACCTTTCATGTATTACTATTAAAGAAATCTTTGCCTTAAAAGCGAAACTTCTGCTTAACTCATGAGTGTAAAGTCAATCTGACGTTTTGCTAAATTGACCGTTTTCACTTTTATCTGTACCTCATCGCCTAGCTGATAGCGTTTCTTTTTGCGCTGGCCAATAATAGCATAATTCTTCTCGTCAAGCGAATAAAAATCATCTGTAATGTCTCGCAGTCGCACCATCCCTTCACATTTGTTTTCTTCGATTTCAACATACATTCCCCACTCTGTGACGCCTGAAATAATGCCGGAATAAACACTGCCGATCTGATCCTGTAAAAATTCCGCTTGTTTATATTTTACGGAAGTGCGCTCCGCATCTGCCGCTTTCTTTTCCATTTGTGATGCGTGGGTACACATCTTCTCGTACATTTCTTCATTTACAGCCTTTCCATCTGCTAGATAGTGCGCTAATAAACGATGTACCATCACATCCGGGTACCTTCTGATAGGTGAAGTGAAATGTGTGTAATAGTCAAAAGCCAGTCCGTAATGACTATGCTTTTTTGTAGTGTAAATGGCTTTTGCCATTGATCGGATGGCCAAGGTAGTAAGGACATTTTGTTCTTTGGTACCTTCAACGTCGTGCATTAACGTATTTAAAGATTTTGCAATCTCTTTTTCTGATTTAGTACTGACTTTGTATCCAAAGCGAGCGGCAAACTGTGCAAACGATGCCAAACTTTCTTCATTGGGCGCATCGTGACTCCGATAAACAAAAGGCAATTTATTCTTTCCTTTGCCTTGTTTGCCTATGAATTCCGCCACTTTTCTGTTGGCTAGAAGCATAAAATCCTCAATCAATTTATGGGCGTCTTTTCGCTCTTTGGTATAAACACCTAGTGGTTTGCCGTTTTCATCGAGTTTAAATTTAACTTCAGTTGATTCAAAATTGATCGCCCCCTGTTTAAATTTACGATCACGAAGAATATATGCGAGCTTGTTGAGAATCAGAAGCTCTTCGCTAAACTGGCCTTCCTTGTTCTCAATAATCTCTTGTGCCTCTTCATAGGTAAAGCGTCTGTCCGAATGAATGATGGTTCTTCCGAACCATTGCTCTTTCACGTGAGCTTGATCATCGATGATAAATACGGCAGAAAAACAGAGTTTATCTTCGTTAGGTCTTAATGAACACAAATTATTCGATAACCTTTCGGGTAACATAGGAATCACACGATCTACCAGATAAACTGACGTTCCTCTTTCATATGCTTCCTTGTCTAAGGCGCTGTCCGGTTGAACATAGTATGTTACGTCGGCAATGTGCACACCTACTTCGTAATTGCCATCCGGCATTTTTCGGAAAGAAATGGCATCATCAAAATCCTTAGCGTCGGCTGGGTCGATCGTAAAGGTTAGAACGCTTCGGAAATCTTTCCTTCTACTTATTTCGACTGGACTAATAACCTCTTCTATTTTGTCTGCTTCTTGCTCTACCGCTGTGGGAAATGCTAAAGGGAAACCAAAATCAGCAAGGATAGCATTCATTTCAGTGTTGTTTTCCCCTTGCTTCCCTAGTACATGCTTTACACGGCCAACGGGATTTTTGCTGCCCTGCGGCCAATCAGTAATAGTAACAACGACTTTATCCTGATCTTTCGCTCCATTTAAATCCTCAATAGGAATGTAGATATCATGAAGCATTTTTCGGTCATCGGCAATTAGGAAAGCAAATCGTTTGGATATGCTCAGTATACCGGTAAAATCACTTCTAAATCGTTCAATTATTTCTACAACTTCGCCTTCTTTTTTGCGGCCTCTACTTTTTTCATAAACGTAAACTTTTACGGTATCCCCATGCAGTGCATTCCGAAGCTTTCTAGGCGCTACAAAAATGTCCTCTTCGAATTCATCTTCGGTAACAATATAAGCAGAACCATCGGCTGTCATATCTACTTTGCCAACGATGAAGGTATGCAACTCCCGCAAAGTAAATTTGCCTGTTTCAACTTCTTTAAATAGACCTGATTTTGATTTCGACTCTTCTTGAAGGATCGATAATATAGTGTTTTTTGAAGTTGGGTCTGCAATATTTAGTTTAGCAGACACTTGTTTATAATTTAAGGCTTTATTTCCTGACTTTTCGAACACATCGGCTATCAGTTGGGAAAGTACCTGCTTAATTGCATTTGCTTTTTTTGTAGACATATAACAGCTTTTAAATAGGATTGCCTTAGCTTAAGGTAAAATTTATGCTTATTAATTACAATAACATTCGAACTACTCGATAGTTCTAAAATTATATCAAATTTAGGCGTCAGAAGCGTCCTTTAACGTTTTGCATTTATTGCATATGCCGATGGCATTAACCGATACCTGCTCTATCGTAAAACCTGATGGCGTACTGATGTTTGGCAACGTGATTTCCTCTAAGCAGTACACACTATTGCAATTCGAACAAGTGAAATGCACGTGTTCATCGTGATGCTCGTGACTCTTACACTGTGTTGAACAAAGGGCATAGGTGGCTGTGCCATGTAAATCGAAAATTTTGTGAATAATACCTTTTTCTTCAAACGCGCTTAAAACCCGATAAAGCGTAACCCGATCAATATCCTCTCCAATTGATCTTTCCAAATCGGGTTGGGAGGTCGCGGTGTCTTTGTTGAAAATCTTCTCCAATACTGATAGCCGCGGGTGGGTAACTTTCAGGCCATGTTTTCGCAAGATATTTTCAAACGTCTTTATTTTATCTTCTCTCATCACTGCTTGTATTGAATAATAGAAAAAACAACACCTATTTAGTCTTTAAGCCTGTTTGGTCTCTTTTTCTAAAAATGAGATATAAACCAATAGCCACAAAAGGTAAGCTTAACAGTTGCCCCATATTGAATGCCATGCTGTTTTCAAAAGCTTCTTGATTTTCTTTGACGAATTCAACTATAAAGCGGAGCCCAAACACCAAGACCATGAAACAGCCAAACAAAAAAGCAGGTTTGACATGTTTCCCTTGTTTATACAAGTTTAATAATAAAATAAATATTATTAAATAACCTATTGCTTCGTAAAGTTGCGCAGGATGTCTAGGAATGTTGTCGACCTGCGAAAAAATAACTGACCAAGGGAGTTGACTTGGTTTTCCAATAATTTCGGAGTTGAAAAAATTGCCGGTTCGAATAAAGGCGCCCGAAAGCGCAGCAACGATTACCAGGCGATCGGCTATCCACCAGAAATTTATTTTTGTTTTGCGGCAATAAAGCAATAAAGCTATTATGATACCAATAGCCCCGCCATGGCTTGCTAGACCCTGGAAACCTGTAAAAGTAATATGCCCGTTTACATTCCTAATAGGGAGTATCATTTCCAGTAGATGGTTTTTGTAGTAATCGAATTCATAAAATAAGCAATGGCCTAAACGAGCTCCTAATACCGTTCCTATAAACACATAAATGGTCAGCTGATCTAACAAGTCTTGTGGCTTTCCCTCTTTTTTGAAAATCCTTAGTAATATTACATAACTAAAAAAAAACGCCAACATAAAGCATAACGTGTAATAACGGAGACCGAATCCACCGATGCGGAAAATCTCGGGTTCGATATTCCAATGTATGCTTGATAAAAAACCGAACATAGGGATCTGTGTGTTTATGTGATGTACAAACATAGATAAAATTGTTCAATATGCAACCTTGTTTCCTTGTTTGGAAACTCAATATTCGTTACCGATTATGGCAGGCAACGAATATAAAGCTTATAAGCTTCTCGTTAAAAGTTAGGTTTAAGTAAATACTTGTCGTAGAATTTGAATATATGGCCCGCAGCTTCTTCAGCCGTATCCACCAAGCGATATAAATTAAGGTCTTCTGCACTGATTTTCCCCTCTTCCAACATTCTATCTTTTATCCAATTGAACAAGCCGCCATAGTATGATTTACCAACCAAAACAATCGGGAAGCGAGCAATTTTGCCTGTTTGTATCAACGTAATGGCTTCAAATAACTCGTCCATGGTTCCAAAGCCTCCAGGTAACACAATATAGCCTTGGGAATATTTCATAAACATAACTTTCCTTACAAAAAAATAATTGAATTCCAGTAACTTATCTCGGTCAATGTACTTGTTGTGGAATTGCTCAAAAGGAAGTTCAATGTTCAGGCCTACAGACTTTCCGCCGGCTTCGTAAGCACCTTTGTTGGCCGCTTCCATGATACCTGGGCCACCACCGGATATTACACCGTAACCTCTTTCTGTAAGTAAACGGGCACACGCTTCGGCAATTTTATAGTCATTATGATCCCTCGAAGTCCGAGCGGATCCGAAAATCGAAACACAGGGGCCTATTTTTGCTAATTTTTCAAAACCTTCTACAAATTCGGCCATAATCTTAAAAATCTGCCAGGAATCTTTTACCTTAATTTCTTGCCAGGTTTTATTCTCAAACGCTTTTCTTATCTTGTCTTCACTTGTTATCATACGCTTATATTTCAGTAATAAATAGTCTCTTCATACGCTAGAAACTGTTTTCTGCTAATGTAATGAAATTTTTTACCTTTTTATCTATGAACTTTTCTGTCAGTTTTCGCTTACCTTTGTGTTATGAACTTTTCTTCTAAGCTATTAGAGAACGCGGTTAATGAATTCAGTCGTTTACCTGGTATAGGACAAAAGACAGCTTTGCGTTTGGTATTGCACCTGCTAAATCAACCTGCCGATGATGTTACTAAATTTAGTGACGCCTTAACTAAATTGAAATCAGAAATATGCTATTGCGCTGTTTGTCATAATATCGCTGACGAAGCGATCTGTGAAATTTGCAACGCCCCCAAAAGGGATAAGGGATTGATTTGCGTGGTTGAAGATACGCGAGACGTAATGGCAATCGAAAATACGAATCAATTTAACGGAGTGTATCATGTTTTGGGAGGGCTAATCTCACCAATGGATGGAGTTGGGCCTTCCGATTTGAGCATTGATAGTCTGATAAGCCGTTTACGTGAAAATGATGTCCATGAAATCATCCTAGCGCTGAGTGCAACGATGGAAGGCGACACGACGATTTTTTACCTCTATAAAAAGTTGAAGGATTTTAATGTTCAAATTAGCACAATAGCACGGGGAATATCCTTCGGCGGTGAATTGGAATATGTTGATGAAGTTACACTGGGTCGATCCATCGTTACCAGAGTACCCTATGAACGTAGTATAGCGTAAAATAATGTCATTTCCGTGATTATAAACTGAGTTTACAAAAAAGTGCCTACTGCCGTATAACGATAATGATGACAAATAAAACGATTATTATAACCGGCGCCTCATCTGGTATTGGACTGGCTTTAGCGAGAGAAATGGCCAAACGAGGTGCTAACCTGGTGCTGGCTGCTCGAAAATATGTTGCCTTATGTCAGATTGCGCAAGATCTTGAGAAAGAATTTCATGTTCAGGTAGTTGCTATTCAATGCGATGTGGCTAATGAGGAGTCTTGTAAACAACTCGTCGCGCAAGCCTTATTAACCTTTAAAAAAATAGATGTCCTGATCAATAATGCCGGATTGAGCATGAGGGCTTTGTTCAAGGACCTGGATTTATCCGTGTTACATAATCTAATGAATGTAAATTTCTGGGGTACGGTTTATTGTACGAAATATGCATTGCCTGCATTGCTAGAATCTAAAGGTTCAGTTGTAGCAGTCTCTTCAATAGCCGGTTATCGGGGTTTACCGGGACGCACGGGTTACTCAGCTTCTAAATTTGCGATGAATGGCTTTATGGAGTCGTTACGCGTAGAAAATTTAAAAACCGGGTTGCACGTAATGCTTGCTTGTCCGGGTTTTACAGCCTCCAACATTAGAAATACGGCGCTTAATAAAGATGGCGTGCAATTCGGAGAAACAAGTATGGAGGAAGAAAAGATGATGACCGCCGAGGAAGTGGCTACACTTATTGCAAATGGAATTGCCGCAAGAAAACGCACCTTGATTATGACAACTCAAGGAAAGCTTGCTGTATGGATGAATAAATTTTTCCCTGCTTGGGTGGATAAAAAAGTGTTTACTCTTTTTGCAAAAGAAAAGAATCCTCTAATCAAAGCTTAAAGTGTAATGCCAAAAATATTTGCAAATATTAATCTAATTATTCATATTTGCTTTAGAAAGTATGAATACAACATTTGCTCATATAAATTGGTGGTGGCACGAGGGATAATCGTGGCAAAACCATTTTGTAGTGCATCTAAATAAGAAATAACAAAAAGGCTTGCCATATCGCAAGCCTTTTTTTATGGCTTAAAGCAAACTGATTTGGATTAGTTTCTTCACAAATAAAATTGCGCGAAACTATCTTTTAAAAAGGTAAAAATGGCGTGCAGTATATAAAAATTAACATTAGATGAAAAGAATATTAACACATTTGTTTGAAAGTAAAACTTTTACAAAGGAAGAGGCTTACGAAATACTAACCAATATTACTTCCGGTAAATACAATTCATCACAAATGGCGGCATTTATGACGGCATATTGTATGCGCAATATTACGGTAGAGGAATTAGCCGGTTTCCGGGATGCCATGCTTGACTTATGTCTAAAAATAGATTTTAAAGACTATAAACTGATTGACTTATGCGGAACGGGGGGAGATGGAAAAAACACTTTTAATATTTCAACGCTTGCTTCCTTCGTAGTGGCCGGAGCTGGGTATCAGGTTGCAAAACACGGCAACTATGGAGTATCTTCGGGATGCGGCTCCTCTAATGTCATGGAATTTTTGGGCTATCGTTTTACAAATGAACCTGGCGAAATTTATCGAAGCTTGGACGAAGCCGGCATTTGCTTTTTACATGCCCCCTTATTTCATCCGGCAATGAAAACTGTGGCTCCTATACGAAAAGAGCTAGGCGTGAAGACCTTTTTTAACATGCTTGGGCCGCTAGTTAATCCAGCAGAACCAATTTACCAATCGGTTGGTGTATTTAGCTTGGAATTAGCTAGGCTTTACGGGTATCTTTATCAGAAGACCAACAAGAGATATTCAATACTGCACGCTTTTGATGGTTACGACGAGATATCATTGACAGGCGATTTTAAGGTGATTGGAAACAAGGGAGAACAGTATGTGTCTTTGGAATCTATTGGATTTGATAAGGTACGAGCCAATGAAATAAATGGAGGAGAAACGATTGAAGAGGCCGCACGTATTTTTATGGATGTTTTAAATGGTACGGCATCCTTTGCGCAAAAAAATGTAGTGTTGTGCAATGCGGCTATAGCGATACAAACCATTTGTCCAAGTAAGTCTTTTGCCGATTGCTATTATGAAGCAGAGGCATCTTTATTATCAAAAAAGGCGCTCCTTAGCTTTAATCGATTGGTTAAAAAAGAAAAAGCAATTTATTGATATGCAAGCTAAGCTGAAAATTTGCGGCATGAAATATCCTGCAAACATAGAGGAAGTCCTTTTGTTAAAGCCGGATTACCTAGGTTTTATATTTTATGAGCAATCGAAACGTTATATTGCTGATTTATCACCTGAATTTTTGAGCGCTTTATCATCGGTCAAAAAGGTAGGTGTATTTGTCAACGATTCGACCGATCGGATAAGGGCAGCAAAAAATAGTTACAACTTGCAGGCTATACAGTTACATGGAAATGAAAACCCTGCTTTTGTGAAGACCTTAAAAGATTTAAACGTGCCGATTATTAAGGCCTTCGGTATTTCGCAGGATTTTGATTGGCAACAATTGGACGCATACGAAGCTTTAGTTGATTTTTTTCTTTTCGACACGAAAAGCCAGGGATACGGAGGAACAGGACAACTTTTCGACTGGTCGCTAATCGAACAATATAAACTGGAAAAACCTTTCTTTTTGAGTGGTGGTCTTGGTCCGGAAAACATCGCGAGCGCCTTATCTTTAAACGATCCGCGCCTTTATGCCCTTGATGTAAATTCAAAATTTGAAGAAAGTCCGGGACTCAAGGATTTAACGCTACTGCGATCAATATTCTCTAGTAGCCGCTGTTAAAATGTTGCAGTACATGCACCTTAATCAGACTTGTTGTTTATTACGATGAGTGCTTCCAACAAATCCAAATTGGTTCCCCTCTACCATTGTGGACTTATTTTTATAGAGGATACAGTATAAAAAGAATGTAAATTGAAAGAATAAAATGAGTAGTTATCAGGTCAATGAAAAAGGATATTATGGGGATTTCGGGGGGGCGTACATCCCGGAAATGATGTTCCCGAATATAGAGGAGCTACGGCTTCGTTATTTGGAAATTATGAACGAAGATGGCTTCAAAAAAGAATTCGAGCAGCTGCTGAAAGATTACGTTGGAAGACCTTCTCCGCTTTATTTGGCTCAGCGGCTTTCTGAAAAATACAGTGCCAATATCTTTTTGAAGAGAGAAGATTTGAACCATACAGGTGCTCATAAAGTAAATAATACCATCGGACAGATTTTGCTGGCAAAGCGTTTAGGAAAGAAACGCATCATCGCTGAAACCGGAGCGGGTCAGCATGGTGTTGCCACCGCCACGGTATGTGCACTGATGGGAATTGAGTGCGTGGTTTATATGGGCGAAATAGATATCAATAGGCAAGCGCCTAATGTAGCCCGCATGAAAATGATGGGAGCAGAAGTCCGTCCCGCAACGTCAGGAAGTAAAACCTTGAAGGACGCTACAAATGAAGCTATGCGCGATTGGATTAATAACCCGGTAGACACGCACTATATCATTGGCTCTGTAGTAGGCCCACATCCTTATCCTGATATGGTTGCAAGATTTCAAGCGGTCATCTCTGCCGAAACTCGTAGCCAACTCTTAGAAAAAACCGGTCGGGAAACACCTGATTATGCGATTGCCTGTGTAGGTGGAGGAAGTAATGCAATGGGAATGTTCTACCATTTTTTAGACGATGAGCAGGTACAGTTGATTGCCGCAGAGGCTGCCGGGAAAGGGGTAAATAGCGGCCACTCGGCAGCAACTTCCGTGCTTGGAAAAGAAGGAGTTTTACACGGTAGTCGAACTATTTTGATGCAGACTAGTGATGGGCAAGTGATTGAACCTTACTCTATTTCCGCTGGCTTAGACTATCCGGGTATTGGTCCTCAGCATGCATTTTTACATAAAATCGGCCGTGCAAAATATGTGAGCATAACGGATGATGAAGCGATGCAAGCAGGACTTTTATTAACCAGATTAGAAGGGATTATTCCAGCCATTGAAAGTGCTCATGCTTTGGCACAGTTGGAAAAAATGTCATTTAAACCTTCGGATAATGTAGTTGTATGCCTGTCGGGTCGCGGAGATAAAGATTTGGACAATTATATGAAATATTTCAATTTTTAGATAAGCATAGAAAAAGCACTAGAATGAACAGAATAAAACAATTATTTGATAACAAGGGCGATAAAAAATTGCTTTCTATTTATTATACTGCCGGTTATCCGCATATAGATAGTACCATTGCGTTAGCTAAAATATTGGAAGCATCGGGTGTTGATTTTTTAGAGATAGGTTTCCCGTATTCTGATCCGGTGGCTGATGGTCCCGTAATTCAGCACAGTTCGGAAGAGGCTTTAAAGAATGGTATGTCACTTGATCTTTTGTTCAACCAATTAAAAGAGTTAAGGAAAGAGGTACAGATTCCGGTATTGTTAATGGGATATGTAAATCCAATGTTGCAGTATGGAGTGGAGAGGTTTTGTCGGGCTTGCGCGGAAGCGGGTGTCGATGGGGTTATTGTTCCCGATTTACCAATGTATGAATACGAAGAGCTTTATCAAGAAGTTTTTAAGAAATATAATATTAGTAATATCTTCTTGATTACACCACAAACCTCGGAAGAGCGTATTAGAAAAATCGATGAATTAAGCACGGGCTTCATCTACATGGTATCTTCATATGCCACTACAGGTAAAAATCTTGTAGTATCTGAACAAACGGCGCATTATTTTCAACGCGTCGACGCCTTGAATCTTCGCAATCCCTTGGTTGTTGGCTTTGGCATTACTGATCAGGCAAGTTTTGATCATGCATTACAGTATGCAGACGCGGCCATCGTGGGCAGTGCTTTTGTTCGTTTGCTCAGTCAAAAGGATTATTTAGAACAGATTCCTTCATTTATAGGAGGTATAAAGGGAAATGTTGCTGTATAGTCAAGCGCGGAGGTAGCAAACATCAATGAAGCGTTGTGTTTTTTCAACGCTTCATTAACCGGAATACCCATAAAAACCCAATAGCTGTGATTACTGTCATTGCTCCGGTTCCCCACCACAAGGCAGTGAAACCATAAGTAGCAGCGATATGCGTTCCAATGTAGGGAGATATAATATGCGCTCCCGAAAACGCCAAAGCATTTAATCCCATATACGCTCCCTGATTATTTTTGCCACTTCTATTGGCAGTAACCGTTGCCATAAAAGGAATAGCCAAAATTTCAGATAAGCAAAGAATGAAAATAGAAAAATATAATATCCACTGACCGGTGTGGTGATTTAAAAGCACGTAGGATACACCGCATAATAATGTGCCAACTATAATAACGCTTGCGGTCGATAGCTTTTTTTCGGCAATATGCACTACCAGCATTTCCAGGGAAAAAACCACTAAACCGCTAAAAGCGAGTATCCGTCCAATTTGTGATTCGCTCAATTGATAGACAGAACGGTAGAATAAGGGAAGCGTATTAAGCAATTGAAAGAAACAGATTGCGTAAAGCGTGCATAGAATGCTAAATAGCATAAAAGGTGTGTCACGATAAGGTGAGCGCCGAGGAAAAGTATGCTCAATGTTATTTTCTCTTTTCTTTTGGTGGCCCTTTTTTCCTTTGAAATAAAAGAAAAACAAAATACCGGCCACTAAACAGGTGATGCCATTTCCATAAAATAGAAGATCATAAGAAACGGAAGCCAGAAAACCACCTAGGGCAGGACCAATTGAAAAACCTAAATTAATAGCCATTCTATTGAGGGAAAAGGCTTTTGTAATGTTTTCGGACTTCGCATAATGGGTAATGGATACTGAATTGGCAGGTCGGAAAGTCTCTGATATCAGACTCAATGAGAAAATTCCAAAAGCCAGTGATTCCATGGATTGTAATTGAGGCAAAATGAAAAAAAGTGGAGCGGTTAAGAATAAGCTGCACGTTTGTATCCTGAAATGCCCAAAACGATCGGTTAGCCACCCGCCAAGCCAAGAGCCACTAACCGCGCCGATACCAAAACAACTTAAAATGATTCCTGCATCTTCTATAGAATAGTTGAGCTTGTTTGTCATATAGACACCTAAAAAAGGGAGTACCATGGCTCCACTTCTATTGATAAACATGACAAGTGCCAGCATCCAGGCCGGGCGGGATAAACCACGGTAGGCATCTAAATAAATTTGTAAGAAACGAATCATTACAATATGTATATGTTGTGATAAAAAACGCTTAAGAATATTCGGAGTTAGCCCTTTTAAGGGTTGGGAAGCGACAATGCAAACTTAATTAAAAGCAAGATGAGTTTACGAAATATTTATACTTTAAATCCAATCCTTTGAATTTTGTAAATTGATAGAATTGGCTTAGATTCGTATTAGTCTCCCTGATCTAATCTTAAATCTTCTATCTCAATTTTCGAATCCACGTCAAGTCCACGTGAAGTCCACCTTATTTCCACGTCAGGCCCACCTGTCATTTAGTATGTATCCGCTTTCGCTTCTTGTTTTCCTGCATTTCTATATAGCCGATATAGTGTGAATATAGTACGGAACTAATATGGAGACATCGTGAGCTTACATGGGATTTTAACCGATTTTATGTAGGTTTGCAACAAACACAATAAATTATGTCACACATTAAAGACTATATTGAAGCAAACAAGCAACGATTTTTGGATGAATTGTTTGAATTGCTACGCTTTCCATCTGTTAGTGCCGATTCAAAGTATAAAAGCGATGTCTTAAAAACGGCCGATTATATTGCTGAAAAACTAAAGGTTGCCGGTGCGGACAATGTAGAAGTTTGCCCGACAGCTGGCAATCCAATTGTTTATGGGGAGAAAATTATAGACCCAACTAAACCTACTGTTCTCGTATATGGACATTATGATGTGCAACCACCGGAACCACTGGAATTGTGGCACACGCCACCGTTTGAACCTACCGTGCGCGACGGCAAAATTTTTGCCCGTGGTGCTTGTGATGATAAAGGACAAATGTATATGCATATAAAGGCTTTCGAAGTTATGCAACAAACGAGTGGACTGCCTTGTAATATCAAGTTTATGATCGAAGGAGAAGAAGAGGTAGGATCTGAAAATTTAGACGTTTTTGTTAAAGCAAATAGAGAAAAATTAGCCGCTGATGTTATCCTAATATCGGATACCGCCATGATCAGTTTGGAAACCCCATCACTCGAAACCGGCTTAAGAGGACTTTCCTATTTAGAAGTAGAAGTGGTAGGTCCCAATAGAGATCTTCATTCCGGCGTTTATGGTGGAGCTGTGGCAAATCCGGCGACCATCTTAGCAAAAATGATCGCTTCACTTCATGACGAGAATAACCATATTACCATTCCCGGGTTTTATGACGATGTCATTGAATTAAGTGCGGAAGAACGAGAAGCACTAAACCAAGCTCCTTTTAATGAAGATGAATATAAAAAAGATCTTGGAGTTGAGGAGCTATGGGGTGAAAAAGGTTATACAAGTATTGAACGCACGGGGATTCGCCCTACTTTGGAAGTTAATGGAATCTGGGGTGGTTATATCGGCGAAGGGGCAAAAACAGTTCTTCCATCAAAGGCATCAGCAAAAATTTCGATGCGACTGGTACCCAATCAGCAGTCTGCTGTTATTACGAGTTTATTTCAAAAGCATTTCGAAAGCTTAGCTCCGAAATATGTAAAAGTGAAAGTGACACCTCATCACGGTGGAGAACCGGCTGTAACACCAACAGATAGTACGGCCTACAAAGCTGCCGAAAAAGCAATTGAGGAGGCTTTTGGAAAGGCACCGATTCCATGTAGAGGTGGTGGCAGTATTCCAATTGTTGCCTTATTCGAAAAGGAATTAGGATTGAAGACGGTTTTAATGGGCTTTGGACTAGATAGTGATAATCTTCATTCACCAAATGAAAAGTATGATATCGCTAACTATTTTAAAGGTATTGAAACCATTCCTTTGTTTCATAAGTATTATGCGGAATTAAGCAAATAATCAATTTTGATTTTGTCTAGTAAGCTGTCTGGAAGCACATGGTAAGTGGTTTTTGGACAGCTTTTTTAATAAGAGCCGATTCTGTTAGCGATCGTGCTTGAAATAGCTTAACTTTGTGCATCTTTAAGATAGCCGTTGGAACATATTTAATTATTCTAGTGAATGACTAGTAGAGAAATAAGACAAGCATTTTTATTTTTTTTTAAAAGCAAGGGACATGAAATAGTACCTTCTGCACCGATCGTAGTAAAGAATGATCCAACCCTGATGTTTACCAATGCCGGGATGAACCAGTTTAAAGAACTGTTTTTGGGTGAGGCTCCCATTAAGTATTCAAGGGTTGTAGATACGCAACGTTGTTTGAGGGTGTCGGGGAAACATAATGATTTAGAAGAGGTTGGTATCGATACGTACCATCATACTATGTTTGAAATGCTGGGCAATTGGAGCTTTGGTGATTATTTCAAAAAAGAGGCAATAGCCTGGAGTTGGGAGCTCTTAACCAATGTTTACAAAATAGATAAAGACCGATTATATGTTACTGTATTTGAAGGAGACAGCGAGGAAGGTTTACCGGAAGATACCGAAGCCTATGGTTATTGGAAAGAACATATTGATTCAACCCGCATCCTGAAGGGAAACAAAAAGGATAATTTCTGGGAAATGGGGGAGACCGGGCCGTGTGGGCCTTGCTCTGAAATACATGTGGATTGTAGAAGCGACGAAGAGCGTCGGATGATTGATGGGAGCACCTTGGTCAATGCTGATCATCCGCAAGTAATTGAAATATGGAATAATGTCTTTATGCAGTTTAATCGTTTAAAAGACGGTTCCTTGCAACCTCTTCCTGCAAAGCATGTGGATACGGGTATGGGCTTTGAACGCCTGGTACGTGTATTGCAGGGCAAAACTTCCAATTATGATACGGACATCTTTCAGCCGCTTATCCAGTTAATTGCGAAAGCGGCGAAGGTACAATATGGCGAAAACGAGCAGCAGGACATTGCGATGCGCGTAATGGCTGACCATATTCGTGCCATTTCGTTTGCTATTGCAGATGGACAGCTTCCGTCTAACAACAAAGCGGGATACGTAATTAGAAGGATCTTGCGGAGAGCCGTTCGTTATGCTTATACATTTTTAAATTTCAAAGAGCCCTTCTTAAATACATTAGTGATTCCGCTGGCTCAGCAGTTTGAAGGCGTATTTGATGAACTTTACAAACAGCAGGATTTCGTACAAAAAGTTGTTTTGGAAGAAGAGTTATCTTTTTTACGAACTTTAGTAACCGGTATCCAGCGCTTTGAAAGCTATCACACTGATCAGGGGCTGGTTAGTGGGGATTTCGCTTTTGAATTATATGATACTTATGGATTTCCGATCGACTTGACTGATTTGATGGCTCGGGAAAAGGGATGGAAAGTAGATATGCCGGGATTCGAAAATGCGTTGAATAAACAAAAAGAGCGCTCACGAGCTGCGACTGCGATTGATACGGGCGACTGGGTTACCGTAAGTGAAGATGGAGAAACACACTTTGTAGGATATGATAACTTAGCAACCGAAACGAAGATACTTAAATATCGTAAAGTTTCAGCTAAGGGAAAGATTCAATACCAATTAGTGTTGTCGCAAACACCATTTTATGCGGAAGGTGGTGGACAGGTGGGAGATACCGGAATTTTAATACATGAAACATCGAAAGAAACGATTCAGATTGTTGATACGAAAAAGGAAAATGGATTGATTATCCATTTTTCTGATGAAATCCCTTCGCATCTTGAAGGTGTTTTTTTTGCGAAGGTAGCTGAAGATCGGCGTCGGGATATCCAAAGTAATCATTCAGCGACCCATCTGTTACACGCAGCACTAAAGCAAGTTTTGGGAGAACATGTAAATCAAAAAGGATCTTTAGTAAGCGAAGAGGTGCTCCGTTTTGATTTTTCCCATTTTGCTAAAGTTTCCGATGAAGAATTAAGAAGAGTTGAACAAGTTGTCAATGCAAAAATCAGAGAAAATTTAGCCTTGGATGAACGAAGGAATGTACCGTATAATGATGCTATTGATATGGGAGTGACAGCCTTATTCGGTGAGAAATACGGTGACTTTGTACGGGTGATAATTTTCGATGAAAACTTTTCAAAAGAATTATGCGGCGGAACGCATGTCCAATATACCGGAAATATCGGCTTCTTCAAAATTTTGAGCGAGGGTGCCGTTGCCGCAGGTGTAAGACGCATTGAAGCTATTACCGGTAGACGGGCAGAAGAAATTATTGATAGGCAGGATGAGTTGATCAATGAGTTGAAAAACTTACTTAAACATCCTAAAGATCTGAGTGCCGCTATTACCGGTCTTTTACAGGAAAACAGTAAACTGAAAAAAGAGGTAGAAAAATCATTGGTGGAAAAGGCCCAACAGTTAAGGCAGGTGCTTGTAGAAAAGGCAATTGACATTAATGGAGTGCGTTTTATCGGTGAGCAAGTGGAGTTACCAAATGCAGATGCTGTTAAAAATTTAGCCTTTGCTATAAAAAAGGCAATCGATAATGGTCTGTTTTTAGTATTAGCCGCTGATTTTGATGGTAAACCTAATTTAACTGTAGTATTATCGGATGATTTAGTGAGCCGTGGGCTGGATGCGGGAAAAATTGTTAGGGAGCTGGCAAAAGAAATAAAAGGCGGTGGTGGTGGTCAACCTTTTTATGCAACAGCAGGAGGAAAGGATTCTTCAGGTTTAACCGTTGCTCTTGAAAAAGCGAAATCTTTTGTTGGTTAAATGAATTTGAACTAAATATTTACGGATGAAGAAGATATTAGGAGCTCTAAGTATTTTTGTTTTGGCTGCTTGCAGTAATAAGGATCAGTTTGTCTTGAACGGCGAGCTTATCAACAACGATCAGGTCAAAAAAGTTTTTTTATATGAAGGAGGGGAGGTTGTAGATTCAGCTTTTTTGAATGACGATAATAAGTTTCGCTTTCGGAGAACGGCACCTATCCCGCAGTTTTACAATTTAAAAGTTGGAGAAAATAATTACTTTTTTGTTCTTTCCAACGGCGAAGAGGTGAGCTTTAAGGCCAATATCAAAGATCCGAGTGGAAATTACGAAGTTATTGGTTCCGAAATTTCTAGCAAAATAAAGGAGTTTAGTGAAATTAATACCCGTTATTCTGCCATATCCAGGGAAATAGAAGGCGAATTTCAAATGCGATTAAAAAGGGAGCCGTCAAAAGAAAAAGAGATTAGGGATGAACTGTTTGTGAAATATAAAAACAACCTGGACCAATTTTCAAAAGAGGTATTGGCCTTCGCTAATCGAAATGTTAACAATTTAGCGGGCTTCTATGCAATAAGTTCATTAGATCCCGCAGAGTACGAAGCGGAAATGATGGCCTATGCCGACACTATAAAGGATAAATTTCCTAAAAATGCTGCCGTGCGAGATTTTGTTACCCATATGGCTGAATTGAAACCGCTAATGGTGGGGCAGAAAGCGCCCGATTTTGAATTAATGGATCAAAAAGGGAAGACAGTCAAGCTGTCGGACTTCCGTGGTAAATATACCCTTGTCGATTTTTGGGCATCCTGGTGCGTGCCTTGCAGAGAGGAAAACCCCAATATTGTAAAACAATACAATACTTATAAAGATAGAAATTTTACGATATTAGGGGTGTCCTTGGATAATAATCAAGCTGCTTGGCTGAAAGCAATAAAAGATGATCAGTTAACTTGGACACATGTATCAGATTTGCAGGCGTGGAATAGTAAAGCTGCAGAATTATACAAAATTTCAAGTATTCCTGCGTCTTTTCTGCTTAATCCGGAGGGTATTATTGTTGCTAAAAATCTAAGAGGACAAAAACTGGCAGATTTTTTGGAAAAAACGCTATAATTTTAACTAGATGTCAAGCAATGGGTGATCATTAACAATTTGTTAATACTGTCTTAACTTTTATTTGCAATTAAGTACATAATTTAGACCTAAAATTATTGAACATGAGCAGTGCTAAATACAAGATATTAGTCGTTGACGATGAGCCCGATATAGTCGAACTAATTGAATATAACTTAAAGCGTGAAGGATATTCGGTTTTTACGGCCACTAACGGACAGGAAGCTGTATCAACGGCACGGAAGATAAACCCGGATCTCATCATACTTGACATCATGATGCCGAAAATGGATGGTATTGAAGCTTGTCGGATTATGAGAAGCATGCCGGAGTTTAAAAACACTTTTATGGTATTTCTTACAGCAAGAAGTGAAGAGTATTCCGAAATTGCAGGCTTTAATGTTGGTGCTGACGACTATATCGCGAAGCCTATTAAACCAAGGGCGTTGATTAGCAGGATTAATGCAATTTTGAGAAGAAACAGCAAAGGAGAAGAGACTTTAGAAAATAAAGTTGAAATCGCCGACCTTGTAATCGATAGGGAAACCTTTTTGGTATATAAGAACGATGAGAAAATTGTTCTTGCAAAAAAAGAATTTGAATTGTTATACTTATTAGCTTCTAAACCTGGAAAAGTTTATACTAGAGAAACAATATTGAAGAGTATTTGGGAAGATTCTGTTGTGGTAACTAACAGAACCATTGATGTGCACATTCGAAAGCTGCGAGAGAAGATAGGGGATGATTATGTTTCTACCGTAAAGGGAGTTGGGTATAAATTTGATGCCTAATTCATTATATTTCTAAAGGGGGTGCTTAGCCCCTTTTCCATTTAATCTTTCTGTGGCGCCCTTTGAGATTTCGAATTTTACCTGATCCTTTTCATTTTCGGGATATATAGGAAGTAAAGTCATCCAAGCCTTACAAATTTTTCCTTTACCGAAAAGAGGTCGCCCATTTTTTGTATCTTGCAATTGTGTCAATAAAAAATCATCTTAAGGGATATCAATGATCTCAAAGAAGATAGTTGAAATTATAATTATAGTTTTACGACATAATTGCTACCTATGGGAATCTATCGTCAGTGGCTCAATATAATTCCTCCGAACGAGCAGGACCGTTTGCGGAAGCTGTATAAGTATGATATTCTGAATACGCCGCCGGAAGACGCGTTCGATAAGATTGCGAAGTTGGCTATGGAGTTTTTTGAAGTTGCGGGCGCATTTATATCCTTTGTCGACGAAAAAACGGTATTCTTAAAATCAGATACTACAGGCCATTTTGAACGCTATACTAACCGTACTGATAGTCTTTGTTCTTGGGCGATTTTACAGGACACAGTAGCCGTGATTAATAATATAGAAGAGGCTTCGGAGATACTTGAAAATCCGGAACATTTAAAAGCGCTTGGTATCGGATTCTATGCTGCTGCGCCACTTCAGACGCCTGATGGGTATAAAATCGGCGCACTTTGTGTTAGTCATCCTACAGCTAAATATCCGTCAGAGAAGCAGTTGGAAATGTTGAAGAGTCTTGCGTCCATAGTAATGGATGAGTTGAAATTTCGTTTAGCTACACGCAATGCGGTACGGGTACAAACTGATTTAATGAACGCAGCCGTTCATGACCTTAAAAATCCGCTAACATCCATCAAGCTTTACGCGCAGTTGATTCAGCGAGAGGCAAAGGAGAATAAAGGGACGCAGGCAATGACCGAGCGAATTATCAAATCATCCGATTTTATCCTTTCGAGCTTGAACGATCTGTTAAATTTATCGCAGATAGAAGATGGCGAAATGAAGCTTAAGATAGAGCCGTGTGTGCTTGATTCATTGCTTAAAGATCTTTTGACGGATTTTGAGATTATTGCCAACCAAAAAAAACAGCGGGTAGTTTTCGAAAATACTATTCAACGGCCTGTCGCCGGTGATAAAGCACGATTACGCGAGATATTTGAAAACCTGTTAAGTAATGCTTCCAAATACGCATATGCTGATACAACGATTAATTTGATAGCTAAGGAGGTAGATAACAAGGCTTTAATTGAAATTCGAGATCAAGGGCAAGGCCTTTCTGAACAGGATATGAAGAAACTGTTCAAAAAATTTGCCCGTCTAAGTTCTGTGCCAACGGGCAAAGAAGGAAGTAATGGCTTAGGACTATCGATCGTTAAAACCTTGGTGGAACTTCATAGTGGAAAGATTTGGGCAGAAAGTCAAGGGAAGGAAAAAGGATCCTCTTTTTTCATTGCTTTACCTTTGGCGGAACTTTAAGCCTAAAGTAAATGATCGCTCTTTGACGAACATGTCGTCCTCTTTTTATACCTTTGCACTTCTATGGAAGAAAAAGCGCTTAATTTTAAATTTCCGAAGTTCAATCAGCTCATCATTTTCGAAGATGATAATCTAATCGTCGTAAATAAACCACCATTTATTGCATCGCTGGATGAAAGAGAGGGGCGAGAAATTAACATACTTCGAATGGCGAAGTCATACCATGCGGACGCGCAAGTTTGTCATCGTATCGACAAAGAAACTTCCGGTTTATTATTAATTGCTAAAAATCCTGATACCTATCGCTCTGTTTCTATCGAGTTCGAGAAGAGAAGAGTGAAAAAGATTTATCATGCTATTATTGGGGGAACTCACATCTTTGAGGACCTAAAGGTGGACCTTCCAATTCTGAATCTGGGTAATAAAAACGTTACCATTGATAAAGCGAATGGCAAATTAGCCGAAACGTGGTTTAAGTCGCTTGCTTATTTTAAGCATTATACTTTGGTGGAGTGTAGGCCAATAACGGGTCGCATGCACCAAATTAGAATTCACCTCGCTACGCAACATGCATCTATTGTAGGAGATAGTCTTTATAAAGGCAAACCCGTTTATCTCTCACAGATTAAACGGGGCTATACATTAAGTAAAGGACAAGAAGAACTCCCAATTATGAAACGATTTGCTTTACATGCTAGAGCATTGAGTTTCTCTATAAATGGAAAAGACTATAGTTTTGAGGCCCCGTACCCTAAAGATTTCGCAACTTTATTAAAACAGTTGGAGCGATTTGATAGCTAAACTGATGAGCCAGCCGTTGACAGAACGCACTACCTTTCAACAATCTAAAGGAGTGAAGAATTTATAAGTCAGTGAATCAGGAAAATATTAGAATCTCGAATTCGAAAACCTGCTAGCAACTATAAGTTCCTTGGCATCAGATTGTCGATAATCATAAAATCCAATAGTTGATTTTTTTCCCAGATGGCCCGCAGCTACCATATTGGTCAATAGCGGACATGGCGCATATTTAGAATTTCCGAAACCTTCGTGTAATACCTTTAGAATAGCTAAACACACATCCAAACCTATAAAATCTGCTAATTGCAGTGGGCCCATTGGATGCGCCATACCGAGCTTCATAACCGTATCAATTTCCATCACACCGGCAACGCCTTCATATAGGCTGTAAATTGCTTCATTAATCATCGGCATGAGGATTCTATTGGCTATAAAACCAGGGTAGTCTTGTACAATGACAGGTGTTTTTTGAAGTTTGGCTGCCAAAGTAAAAATTGTAATGGTAACTGCTTCACTCGTACGATAACCCCTTATCACTTCAACCAATTGCATCATTGGAACCGGATTCATAAAATGCATACCAATGACTTTATCCGGTCTTTTTGTGTTAGAAGCGAGTTGTGTAATGGAAATAGACGAAGTATTAGAAGCTAAAATGGTAGCATCAGCACAAAGGTCGTCCAATTCATTAAAGAGGCGCGATTTGACAGCCTCATTTTCTGTTGCCGCTTCAATGACCAGATCCGCCTCGGCAACGGCTCCTTTTAAATCTGTAAACGTCGTTATATTATTTAAAGTAGCGATTTTTTCATTTTCAGTTAGTTTACTTTTACTAATCTGCCTATCTAAATTTCTTTGTATAATATCTATGGCTTTTGTTAAGGCCTGCTCATTTAGGTCTACAAGAGATACCGAATAGCCATGAAGAGCAAAGGTGTGCGCAATACCGTTACCCATGGTTCCTGAACCAATTACCGTTATGTTTTTCATCTGTTATATTGTTTTTTCGGTTTGATGAACAGTATTTTATTCGGTTTTCATACCACTTATTGTTTTTTGCATTTGTGCCATCATGGTGGTAAGAGTTTCTAAGCTTGGCTCTGCCGTCGGTTCTGGAAATTCTGTACTAATAAATGCTTTGGCTTTCCATATTTCTAAAATATCCGGTGTTTCTACCCAGTAAGGTTCATATACTTTGTTGTCCGAAAGCAATTTCAATCCTTTCTCTTCCTTAAATTTATGCGCTATCCTTTTATAAACAATTCCATCGGATTTCGAAATAATGACGTAAGTCTGATTGGGTTTAACATCAAACCAATCTTCAACGTACTCGCAAATAACAACCGTACCAGGTTGTAAAGGAAGCATGGAATCTCCCTTCAATTCAAATGCGCGGTAAGTTCCTTGTTTAAAGAAAGGCAATCTGAATTTTGGCAATTCACTAATATAGTCCGGATCGGCATAGCCATTTAGATAACCTGCGCTCGCTTTAACCGGTACAAGCTCAATATTTTCACGATCATCCTCATTGACCGTAATACTTAAAACACGGACACTGGATGAATCACCCTTCGGAGTAGGCTTCCATTTATCGTCAATTTTTTCATTGACAAGTTCGTCCATAGTTAACTCATAATAGGATGCGAATTTTTTTAGCAACTCGTATTTCGGTTCCGCACGATCTTCCTCATAAGCGCCAACAAGAGAACGCTTAATTTCCATTAAATCAGCGAATTGCTGTTGTGTATGCCCCTTTTTTCTTCTGAGGTATTTAAGATTTGATGCGATATTGCTCATTTTTAAAATAATTTTGTTTTTACTAAAATTGTTAGTATCATTGTGCCAATAAAGTTAGTAAATAAAATTCAATTAGCGAAAAATATTAGTGTATTTTGTTATGAAGCGATTTGTATATATATTGACAGACTGTAACCGACAATATTTACATGTAGGATTAACCGATGATTTGTTTAAAACAATGACATTTTATAAGGAGCATAGGCAACTTTTTTTTGATACAGCTGCCAAGGTTTCCAGATTGGTTTATTTTGAGGAAATTGATACAGAGGAGTTAGGTATTGCTCGCTTCAATGTGTTATCTGCTTTTACGCGTTCTCAAAAAGAACGTCTTATTAGAGCAAAAAATAAAGATTGGCAGGATCTAAGTTTATGTTTAGGCATAGATAATTTAGTTGCTAATCCACAACAACCTCTTCGCTTTTCCTCGATGAGAGCTTGGTGATGATGAGTGTGCATGAAGCCGGTGTAAGGTCAAATCAATTAAAACAATTTACCATCCCGGCGCGAAGTTAAGACCAAAAGTACCAAATTTTAGATCCTTTCTGTTAAAAGGAACAGCATAATACGGTTCTAAAACAAAGTAACCAAAGATGTTAACCCGTAAAGAGACTCCGGCACTCATAGCAGGAACTCGTTCGTAGATGTCAACAGTTGATCCATCTGGGTTAACCTGTTCGCCAATTTTATCCGGATTACTTTTGAAAGCAATCTTATCTCCGGCACTCCAAGCGAGTCCCATATCAAAAAATACATTTAAATCAGAGAATAGTAGCCCGGATTTAATGGCTGCCAGCTTTTCCGGGCCTGTAAATGGTAACCTTGCTTCTAGATTCACTACCGCTATTCTGGAACCCATCAATTGATTCACATTGTACCCTTGATAAACGTTGCCGTTATTATTGTAGAATGACGCAGATTCATAGCCCCTGATGAGAAATGGATAGCCTATATAGAGCGGATATAATTGATCCTCACCACTACCAACACGCATGTATGTGTAAGCACGCGCAGCCAGGGAGATAGGCTTAATACGGTGATACTTGCGCAGGTCAGCGGTGTAGGCGGTAAAATTAAAATCGCCGAAATACTTTTCGGCAGCTAATCTATACCGATAACCACTTAAAGGGGCAGCTACACCAAAATAAGAATTATCACCAACAAAGGCCGCATTTAGTTGCTGCAAGGTAAAAGAATTAAAATTACCTCCATAGGTTCTGCTCGCTTCTTCTTTTGATAATTTTCTTCTGTCACTGCCTAAGAAATAGAATGTATTGGGGTCGTAATAATTAGAGAATCGATCAATCCGATAGCTGTAGCGGGCTACTGCGCCCCCCAGTTCAAATCTAGTTGTTCTCGATAGGGGGTAAGCGGCAAAAGCGTCTATCTGTGTTTGGAAAGTACGTATAATATCCGTATTCTCCGTAAAATAGGTGTTTCCGTTAATTTCCTCATTCCCATAGCTCATCAATCCGGACATAAAAGGAATATGAGAAATAGACCCTCCCCAACTGATTCTTCCCTTTTGATTGATATAGGCAAATTGACCGCCAAAATCATATACCTCCCCATTAATAGCAACCCCGGCAAATAATTGATTTCGTCCTAAAATATCGGAGAAAATACCTTGGATCCCACTGGATAAGCCCGCGCCATATCTACTGCCAACGGCTACGCCGACACCACTTCCCTGTAAATAGTCTAATTGAAATTTTGGTTTGTATGGTACCGGTTTTATGAGCGACTTACCAATACGCTGAAAAATATTGTAGTTTCGAAGGTTACTATTAACTACATCTACACCCAGTGATTGAGGAGGTGGCAGTAGCGCTGCGTTAAAATTTACTTCGTTATTTGGTACCTCCTTCGCCGTAAAGTCGCTTGGTTTAGCATTGTAGATGGTATATTTTTGCGAACGGTAATATGAGTAGAGAATATCATCGTTTGCAGATACACTTAAAGCAGGTGAATATTCGGTGATTCCGCTAATTCCTGTAAAATAATCGGTAAGCTGTTCAGTTTTTCCGGACGAAAACGTGTAACGGTATAGATTCCTGAAACCATCACGGTTTGACAGGAAATAAAGTTGCTTATCATCTGCCGAGAACTGGGGGTTCAGGTTATTGGCGCCCGGAAAGATATCGATCTTCCGGATTTCTTTTGTACTTATATCGATAATGGCTAAGCCCAATGGAATATCAACTCCTTCGTAACCACTTTCTAAGCTTAAACGATCGGTACTGAAAACAATTTTTTTACCATCTCTTGAAAAACTAGGATGGTAATCGGAATACCAGTCGTTGGTAAGTTGGGTCGAGCTCTTATTTGACAAATCATATAAGTAGATATCACTATATCCGTTTTTAAGTCCCGAGAATGCCACGAGGTTTCCATCGGGCGACCAGGTTATGTTAGCAAACTCACCGATATCTCCCATACTTTCTGTAGCAAGTGTTTTACCGGTCTCCACGTCGACTATCAACAATTTCGTGCGCCCTTGGCTAAACACACTAAACGCAAATTTCTTGCTGTCATGGGAAAAGGATCCTGCACTTTCTATATAACTGAACTCATCAATGTGCGAATTATTCTGTCGACTACTCAGCTTTCGTATGATTTTACCTGTTCCGGCATCTGCTAAGAATAAATCAATACTGAAGAGATCTTTTTCTGATAAGAAAGCGACGTATTTACCGTCGGGGGAAATGGTTGGGGAAACATTCATATTACCCCCGTTTTTATTATTAATGATCATTTGCCCCCTTGGTACTTGAGCCGTATCGATTAGAAGCGGTTTATAGGCATTTTCGATACTTGTACGCCATAAATTTGACAGCGTAGGTTCGTCATATCCAAAGGTGTATTTAATCGCCGCTTGATATCCGTACTTAGCGGTGTTTTTGAAGAAAGGCACAATCACTGTATCCCCGTAAGTAGAACCGATGTAAGCCCAGAATGCTTGACCATAGCGGTAAGGGAAATACTTATTGCTTTCTGTTAAGTCTCTAAGGCTCGGAATATCCTTATTTAAATAAGCATCTCGCATCCACATGGCGGTAAAAGCATCCTTTTTTCCGACGGATAAATATTCGGCCATTCCTTCCACCATCCAAAGAGGGAGATTTCCTATATTTTCCAGCTTGGTTGAATCGCCTTCAATAAGGGAATGATATTGAAAGGCGTGGACCAACTCGTGCCCCAGAACATGGCGTGTCTGGTTATTGATTTGCATAATCGGCATTACTACGCGATTCTTGAGCCCTTCTGTAACACCTCCCGTACCTATACTTATTTCTCCGCCAATAGCAGTAGTTTGTTGAAAGTCCGGATGGTTATTATAAAGTATGAGGGGATTCTTCCGAAGAAATGTATCTCTAAAAACTTGCTGATGCAGTTCGTACCAAAGCTCACTTTCTTGCATGAAACGAGTTAATAGACTATCGTTTTTTAGATAAGTATAGAAATCGAAATGGGGTGATTGCTTTACTTTAAAATCCAATGCTTTATATCGCATCTTATTTTGGCCAAAATATTGTCCAAAAACGGTAGGTATGAAACAAAATGTAAAGGCTATTGCCCAAATAGTTTTGTAAAATCTCTTTTTTGCCGGAATAAGGTGCTTCATATGATGCTTAGGTACAATTTGGGATACTAATTTAGCGTTTAGAATTTATTTGCGCAACTTAAACTCGGTTTCTTCTATTCATTCGGCTGTTGTTTAAGCTGTTCATTGATTCGTTGAAGCTCATCTTCACTGTGCGGTTCCAAAATCGGACTCAGAATGGGAGGGAGGCTATCTGCTCGTGTGCTGTCCGGAATCCGTATCCGCGGGCTTGGGCACTTATATTCGCGTGTAATCGCCACAGTTGGCTCGGGAAGAGGGCCGTAAGTATAGCCGCTTTCCGGGTCGTGGTATAATTTTTCCATAAACTTAGCAAAGATTGGAAGGGCCGTGCGCGAACCTTCTCCGGTTGCCGAATTTCGGAAGTGTATGCTGCGTTCATCATTTCCAACCCAAACACCGGCCACTAAGTCTTTCGTGATACCCATATACCATCCATCCACATAGTCGGAAGAGGTTCCCGTTTTTCCGCCTATTTGATTACCCTTTTTCCACAGATCCCATTCCCATAAGGCTTGCGATGTCCCTCCCGGTTCTTCCATCGTCCCGCGAAGCATATAAGTCATCAACCAAGCGATTTCTTCACTAATGACCCTTTTTGTCTTTGGTTTAAATTCTGCTAAAGAATGACCATCTTGGTCTGTGATACGCTTGACCAAAATGGGTTCTGCATGATTCCCTTTATTCAAAAAGGTAGCATAGGCGCTTACCATCTCATAAACCGTTACGTCATTTGATCCTAAACTTACCGACGGCACCGATTCTAAATGGCTGGTTATGCCGCATTTGTGGGCAGTCTTTACCACATTATCCCAGCCAACTTTTTCTGTTATTTGGGCCGTTACGGAATTAATGGACCTACCCATAGCCCAGCGTAAAGACATATTGATGCCCGAAAAGGTCCAATCGGCGTTTTTCGGTTCCCATGTTTTTGCTTCACCGTTCTCAACATAATTGATTTTTACCGCCTTGTCCTGAAATTTATCACAAGGTGACATCCCCTGTTCCAGGGCGGTTAAATAGGCAAATGGTTTAAATGTCGACCCCGCTTGGCGCTTCGCTTGATTAACATGGTCATATTTATAAAATTGATGGTTAATACCACCCACCCATACTTTTATCTCCGAACTATAAGGGTCCATTACCATCATGCCGGTGTTAAGCATTTTCGCATAATGTGCAAGCGAATCCATCGTGGAATACTCAACTTCGTTCATACCGTCCCAAGTGAAAACTTTCATCGGTTTTGGTTGATTCAGGTAAAAAAGAATACTGTCTTGGTTGTGCTTGAATTTCTTGTCAAGAAAAGAGTAAATTGGAAGCCTTTTTGCCAAATTTTCCAAAAAGTTTTCAATTACTTCTCCTTTGGAATCGCGCCATGGTAGCTCTTTCCCCCAAGTATTTTCCAACCTTTTTTGTAGAACAGCCATTTGATCGTAGGCTGCTTCCTCCGCATAGCGCTGCAATCTGGAATCAATGGTTGTATAAATCTTAAGCCCATCTTCGTAAAGGTCATAACCGTTCTCATCGCACCATTTTTCGATAAACCGCTCTACCGCACCACGCAGATAAGAATCTTCCTTCCCCACTTCATCTACTGTACCTAAGCTTAGATCAATAGGTGATTGCCTGTATTGTTTAAGTTGTGAAGGTGAAATGAAGCCTGCCTTTTGCATTTGAGATAGGACGATATTCCGTCTTTCTAAAGAGCGTTTGGGATTTCGTACCGGATTATAAAGAGTGGTTGCTTTGAGCATGCCTATTAAAAGGGCTGCCTGGGGCGGCGTAACATCATTGGTGTTTTGATTGAAGTATCGTTTTGCCGCCGTTTTGATACCATACGTATTATTGCCAAATGACACCGTATTTAAATACATTGTCAGGATTTCCTCTTTGCTGTAGCGACGCTCCAATTTGATAGCTGTAAACCATTCTTTTATTTTAATGATTAGCATTCGAACACCCGGAATATTACCTAATAAACCGGCCGATTGATTATAACGAGTCCGAAAGAGATTCTTTGCCAACTGCTGGGTAATGGTACTGCCTCCGCGTTTATCTCCTTGTGCAGTAGATAATAGACTGGATGCTACTGCAATAAAGTCGACACCGTTATGTTTAAAAAATCGTATATCCTCTGTGGCGACTAAAGCTTGTGTAATGCTTTTTGAAATACTATCATAAACTACGGGGGATCGGTTTTCTTTAAAATAACGACCGATTAACTTACCATCCGCTGTATATAATTCGGAGGCTACGTGAAGCGTAGGTGCTTTAATATCTTGTGCAGTAGGGGAATAGCCGAAAAGACCTAAAAAATTTAACTCGATAGCACATAAGAAGATTATGACGAAATAGATGAAAATCAATAAGTAACGAAGAAACCTACTCTTAATTCTTCTAAACATGCGGTAAATATCTAAAATGAATAGTTAAAATAAATGTAAAAAAATGTTAAATAGCTTTTCCGGTTAGCGTGTCGAGCGTTAATACTAGACCTGTCAAGCAAATCTCTATAAAAAATCTGAAGTTTTATTGTGGCAGCGTAAACTTTATTAACATTAAAAACAGATGCTAAACAGGGAATTCTTTACATCAAATTTTGTCAATTCGGACCCAATCCATGCCGGCAGCTTCTGCAGCGGCTACTCCAGGATCACCATCTTCGAAAACAATGCAGTCTTTAGGCGCCACTCCTAATTTTTCGGCGGCGGCGAGAAAAGGATCCGGAAAGGGTTTTCCATTAGGCGTTTCGCCGGCACAAACAAGCACTTCTATGTAGTCTGTCAAACCGAGTACTGATAGCGTCCGCTGTACGGTAGTGCGCGTACCTCCTGATACAACACCGATGTGTACATTGCCTGCATTTGCTTTTAAGTGCTCAGTAACGTAAGCGATAGGTTCGGTTGTATCAATGTATTTTTCGAAGAATACTGCCGTCTTTTCTTTGGAGAACGTATCCGGCAACATCACATTATAACGTCTACTGATTTCATCGGCAACAAGTCTGGTTGGCCAGCCGGCCAGTTCATCGATAATGTCGGTGTCCAAATTTATTCCATATTTAGCTGCGGCCTCTTTGTATGACAATTTATGAGCAAGCATATTGTCTGCTAAAGTTCCATCGCAATCATAAAGGAGCGCTTTATATTTACCGCTTGTTTTTTCATTAAGTATGTTTAGCTTATCGAGCGTTTCTTGATTCATCTATATAGTGTTCAAAATAAATAGCGCAAAGTTGTCCTTTATTTATTTTGTTTCCTAATGGAATTGCAAAAATGACAAAACTAGCGTTCGAAAAAGCGTTCAACCTTTGTACCTAAACCATTTGAATAGTTCTTTATAGCTTGCCTTTTTACCATACATTAAAATTCCAACGCGGTAAACCCTCGCGGCTGCATAAGTTGTTAACAAAAAGCCAATAACCAACAAGGCGATTGACAGCAATAGTTGCCAAACGGGGACTCCAAATGGAATTCTAACCAACATACCGATAGGTGAGGTGAAGGGAACCATGCTTAACCAAAAGGCCAAGGAACCATGTGGATTATTGATTAGTACGGAAAAAGAAAGCATATAGGTAAACAATAGCGGCATGATAATGGGCAGCATAAATTGTTGGGTTTCCGTTTCGCTATCTACCGCTGATCCTACCATGGCGAATAGGGCACTGTATAGCAGATAACCGCCAATGAAATAGATCAAAAAACAACCTAATACGTAAGGATAATCAATGGCTTTGATCTGTTGTACAATAGCCTCCATTTTTGACTGCCTTTCTTGATTGTTCTGCTTTACCTCACCGTTACCAATCCCATCTTGCATCTTAACGGACGTATGCATTTCGGGTTTAGAATTGATCATTACGGCAGAGGTTGCGGCCATGAAGCTTACAGAGAGAATAATCCAAAGAACAAATTGGGTAACTCCGACCAGGCCAACGCCGATAATTTTACCCATCATCAGCTGAAAAGGTTTTACTGAGGAAATAACTACTTCGATAATCCGGTTACTCTTTTCTTCTATAATGCCACGCATTACCTGATTTCCATATAAAAACAGGGATATGTAGATTAGGATTGATAAGCCAAAGCTAATTCCGATGGCCGTCCCAACATGGCTGTCCTTTTCTCCATCCACCGTAAGTTCTTTTGATTTGATGGACACAGCCGGCTTTATACCGTTTAAGGTATTTATGTCAATTCCTGCGTCAGCTAGAGCTTTCGCTCTTAGTATGTCATTTAATTTTGACTCAAGCGTGTTGATGGTACCTATACCTTTTTTTTCGGTGTCGTATAGCTCAACAGTTTGGGAGGTCGCCACACCGGCCGGGACAACCAGGAGTAGCGAGCTTGTTTCACCACGTTCCATTTTCTTTTTCAAGCTAGCAATTGATTCATCTGTGCTTAGAAATAACAGATGTTCCGTGTCTTCTAATTTGTTCGCCACAAAGCCTGACTGATCTACTACATAAACCGTTGTAATAGGTTCTCGATTGTTTAATGCGACATAAAAAATAAGCGCGTACATAGCGATAAACAAGAAGGGAACGAGGAAGGTCGTCACTAAAAATGATTTCTTTTTTACACGGCTTAAATACTCTCGTTGTATAATAAGAACTATTTTATTCATTATGCTGCTAGTTGGCGTTGATAGACGTTACTTCTTTTATAAAAATCTCATGGATGGTAGGAATGATTTCTTCTACATGTTGTATTTCAACCTGGGCGATTAGGTAGGAGAGCATATGATTGATCGTTTTTCCCTCTGCTATTTTTAGATACAGTGTGGTTACATGATTATCCGTAAGTCGTTTTTCCACGGTAAATAGCGTATCATTTGGATCGATAACCTGCGCGCCTATATATGTTATTTTATATTTGTTTTCCCGATAACTGTTTTTTATGTCAATAACCGGGCCATCCAAGATTTTTCTGGACTTATTAATGAGCGCAATATTATCGCAAAGTTCTTCTACTGATTCCATACGATGAGTAGAAAAAATAATGGTGGTGCCATTGCTATGTAGTTCCAGTATTTCTTTTTTTATAATTTCAGCATTTACCGGGTCGAAACCGGAAAAAGGCTCATCCAAAATCAGTAGCTCCGGTTGATGAAGTACCGTTGCAACAAATTGTACCTTTTGTTGCATTCCTTTGCTTAGGTCTTCCACTTTCTTACTCCACCAAGACTGCATTTCCATCTTCTCGAACCAATGTTTGATTCGCTTTTTCGCCTCTTCTTTTGACAAACCTTTTAGTTGAGCTAAGTAAAGCAATTGATCACCGATCTGCATTTTTTTATAAAGTCCGCGTTCTTCCGGTAAATAACCTATCTTGCTAATGTGTTCCGGTTGGAGCACATCACCATTGAACATTATATATCCACTATCAGGAGCGGTAATCTGTGTGATAATTCGAATAAGAGAAGTTTTTCCTGCACCGTTCGGACCGAGTAATCCAAAGATGGTGCCCTTTTCAATATGCATGGACACGTCATCTAAGGCTCGATGCTCCGCATATTGCTTTACGATGTTGTTGATTGACAGCATGAGCATTTTATCTTGTACCGTTTAGATAGGCGAGGTGCTTATTTGTTACAACATATGATATATAAAAAAAGGGATGTGCTTTGCACATCCCTTTTGGTTTCGCTGCGTAAAAGTTTAGAAATAAAATTGTACTCCTAATTGAGGTGCAAAGAAATCACTAGCTAAACCAAAAGAATTGGTAATTTGTTTAGATCCGGTCGCCTCATCTTTAATCCTGTCATTACCGTAGTAAAGACCACGTACACTTAATTCAATACCTACATTTTTATGTGGAAAGAATGCTAAACCGGGAGAAAGCTGTGCTCCGAAACTAGTTGTGCTAGACACTTTTGTGCCATCTACTTTTGTGCTTCCAAAAGCCATGGGAACAGAAAGTTGACCAAAGAATTTGAACATTTCATTTCCTTTATAGGCACGAGCAAAAGGTGCGACTACAAAAGCTCCTTGCTTAACTTTCAAATCCACATCATTTGCACCGTCAGTGTAGTACTGACCATAGCGATAACCGACACCGGTACCAATTGCGAAATTATCGCTGATAAAGTATCCTACATTAGGAACAATGTTGAAACTCTGGTTTGAATGGTCCGTGCCATTCACTTTGTTGTAATTATAACCAACAGATCCTCCTAGGAAGAGTTTACCTTTTTCAGTTTGTGCGTTGGCTGTAAAAGCTAGTGCTACAGCGGCAGTTAGAGTTAAAAATAATTTTTTCATGTTTAATATAAATTTGTTAACGTTATAGTCAGTGCTTCGACTGACTTTCACCGTGCATTAGTCAACTTATGTGCCAAATATGACGTAGAGCTTGTATAAAGTTGTATAAGCAACCAATCTTAAACTTCTATGACAATTAAAAGAAAGTGCAATTTTATTTGCTTTTTACAATAATTATATAACTTACTCGTTTACTGATCGTATGTTTTTTAAATGACAAAATCGATTATGCGGTATAAACTGACTATTTGTCTATTTTTGTCAACATTGACAATGACAGTATAGAGATTGGCAGGCATAAGTTAAAATAGGTGGTTACCAAGAAGCAAAAAAAAACGTCGAACCATTGCGTTCGGCGTTTTTTTATTTTATGCTAACATCTTATTCGAAGAATTCTTTTACACGTTCGAAAAAGCTTTTTTCATTTTTCCCGGGTTGGGGCTTGAAATTCGGCGATTCTCTTAATTTTTCTAATTGCTCTCTCTCTGTTTGGGAAAGCGCTTTTGGCGTCCACACATTTACGTATATTAGCTGATCTCCTTTGTGATAAGAATTTACCTCTGGAATGCCTTTGCCTTTTAGACGAAGAATTTTACCTCCCTGCGTGCCAGGATCTATTTTTATTTTCGCTTTACCGTCGATAGTTGGTACTTCTATACTGGCGCCAAGCGCGGCATCTACGAAACTTATATAAAGATCATATATAACATTATTTCCGTCACGTTTCAAAATCTCATGCGGAATTTCCTCTATCAATATGATGAGATCGCCCGGTACACCTCCGCGAGGAGCGGCATTTCCTTTACCGCTCATCGATAACTGCATGCCTTCGCTTACACCTGCAGGGATATTGATGCTGATGGTTTCTTCTCCACGTACCAATCCTTCGCCGTGGCAGGTAGTACACTTAGCTGTGATCTCAACTCCTTCACCGTTACAGGTAGGGCAAGTACTTGTTGTTTGCATTTGCCCTAATATGGTGTTAGTCACCCGCCTTACACTCCCCGTACCGCCGCATGTGCGGCAAGTAGAAGTTGAAGACCTATCTTTAGCACCGCTGCCATCGCAAGTTTTACAAACAACTTGCTTGTTTACCTTGATTTTCTTCTCAACGCCTTTTGCGATTTCCTCCAAGGTAAGCTTTACCTTTATGCGAAGATTCGTTCCTTTTACAGCTC
Source organism: Olivibacter sp. LS-1 (assembly GCF_008245145.1). Taxonomy (GTDB): domain Bacteria; phylum Bacteroidota; class Bacteroidia; order Sphingobacteriales; family Sphingobacteriaceae; genus Olivibacter; species Olivibacter oleidegradans. The sequence goes on from NZ_CP041643.1 coordinate 3,298,432, forward strand.
GCCTTCCTCCGCGTGATTGCCCCCCTCCAAAGAAACTTTCAAAGGGGTTGCCTCCTCCAAAGATATCCCCAAAATTACTGAAGATATCTTCCATATTCATACCTCCTCCATAACCGCCGCTCGCACTGTTCCCGGCATGACCAAAACGATCATAGCGTTGACGTTTCTCCGGATTACTTAACACTTCATAGGCCTCGGCAGCTTCTTTAAATTTCTCTTCCGCTTCCTTGTTGTTTGGGTTTTTATCAGGGTGATATTTTATTGCCAGTTTTCTATAAGCTGATTTTATTTCAGCTTGTTCTGCATTTTTTGATACACCTAATACGTCGTAATAATCTCTCTTTGCCATCTTTATAATGATTCGCTACCTACTACTACTTTGGCGTAGCGCAGAACTTTATCGTTAAGGAAATAACCTTTCTCTACCTCATCGATTATCTTTCCAACCAGCTCGGGTGTTGGGGCAGGAATTCGCGTTATTGCTTCATGTAGATCAGCATTAAATTCTTGTCCAACTGACTCCATTTCTTTTAATCCTTTTCTGTTAAGGATAGACTTAAGCTTTTGATAAACGAGTTCGACACCTTCTTTTACAGAAGGGATGTCCTGCGCATTTTCCATTGATTTACGTGCACGCTCGAAATCGTCCAATACCGTCAATAAGTCGCCGATAACTTCTTTACCCGCTGTTTGCAATAGCTCCACTCGCTCCTTGGAGGTCCGGCGCTTATAATTATCAAACTCTGCGTACAAACGAAGATATTTATTGTTGGCTTCTGTCAATTCTTGCTGAAGTTTTTCCTCTTGCTCCACTTCTACATCCGCTTCGGCCTCTTCTACATCATCGTTAAGACCTGCTTTCGTATGTTGGCGCGCTTCATTCACTGATTCCAACTCTTCCGCGATATCCTTGTTCTCGAGATTTTGATTTTCCTCAATATTTTCCTTTTTGCGTTGTTCTTCCATAATTCTAAAAAGCAGTTCAAAAATATTTTTTTCAGCACAAAACCTCTGCCAATGCATAGCAGACAGCCAGTCTGTCAGTCTTTGTTACTCAATACGAACATAATGACGCATTATGTCAACGATTGTCAGTAGGCAGCTAAAGCAAAATGTCGCTAGGAAATGGTTACGTTATCATGTAGTATACCGGATTCTGTTTTAACAATGCGGGAAGGCATGTTGCGGATAATCTGATAATCATGGGTAGCCATTAAAACGGCTGTACCTGCCCGACTGATTTCTTTTAGCAATAAGACAATTTCTTCTGATGTATTAGGATCTAAATTACCTGTAGGTTCGTCGGCAAGAATGATTTCCGGATCGTTCAGTAACGCACGGGCGATTACTACCCGTTGCTGTTCACCGCCGGATAATTCATGGGGCATCTTCTTCAACTTTGAACGTAAACCAACTTTATCTAAGACATCAAACATACGTTCTCTTATTAAGTTCTTGTCTTTCCAACCAGTGGCTCGCATTACAAATTCCAGATTCTTTTCAACTGTGCGGTCAGTCAGTAAATGAAAATCCTGAAAAACAATCCCTAGTTTTCTTCGTAAGAATGGAATGTCTCTGTCATGTAATCGACCAAGGTCGAAGCCGGCAACTAATCCGTCTCCTGTCGATATGGGAAGATCGCCATAAATAACTTTCAGTAGGCTACTCTTTCCCGAGCCGGTTTGACCGATCATAAAAACAAACTCGCCCGAATCAATCTGTAAATTTACATTTGACAGTACAAGATGCTTCTGTTGATAGATATCTATATTTTTAAGTTTGATAACGGTACTTGGAATCATGTTACAGTTCTATTTCTTTTATTTTTCCAAAAGGTAACTCCTCAACTATTTTCATTATGTACGATGCTTTATCTCCCAGTCCTATTTTTTCTAACGACTTATCCGGTCGGTCTACACGAAAATATGCTAAGAGCGTAAAATTTTCATCTCGCAGCTGTACATAGTCCGGAATTTTTGCTACACCTTTTACCTTAATGATATACATGGTACGCCAAAGTTAGTACATTCTACGAAATATCATCTTTTTTCAACGCACATTTTCCCTTTATCGTGTGTTGCACTGATTTGTTGAAAGAAGATTCGTTGGGAAAGACAGGGATTACAAACGAGAGGAAGCACGGGATTTCAGTATGTTATAGCCGCTGCTGCTAGTTCTGAAATATCTTTTAGAAGTTTATATTTTCAATTTACAGGGGAATGCAGGTGTAACGCCAATAGGACGCTATGAGCAATTTGTTGTCCATTCATTTTTTGAATAAAAAATGGGCGGCCTAATTATTTGCCGGACCTATCGTACCGGCTCCGTTCATAAAGCGCGTTTACAGAATCGGCTATGCGAGCAATTTGCGCCTCTTCGTTTTTTGTTTCATTGATCCAATCGAGATATGACTGCTTTTCCGTGTCCGCTAGTGCAGCATAAAACCGGAATGCAGCCGGCTCATCCGCTAAAATTTCTATGAAATCCGTTTCTGTTATCCGAGCGGATTTGTTCAAATAGATTTTGAGCTGTACGGTGTCGCCTACTTGCTTCTGCAGCTGTTTGCGAATACCGGCATTAAGTGGTAGAAATAATTTGCCGTCGCCCATAGGCATGAGGATCACTTTGTCAAGCATGTAACTGTCAATAGATCCGCTTACTTTTACTTGTCCGAAATGATTACGATAATCGGGCGATATCTCCGGAATCAAAATATATGACCATCCTCCTTTGCCGGGAAACCGTTCAATTAAAGCCTCTCGATTTATCTGTATGCTTTCCATAGTGGTGATCGCAATAACAAACGCTAACTTGTATTACCTAAAAAGGGTTTTCCTATCCTTAAAATTTAAGGGCATCTTTAGCAATGCCAAATTTTCAGCTAAAATAGAAAATATATTGGTTTGCATAAAATGTGTTGAAAACGGACAGACAGATAAAAATGCGGGTTAGTTTTTTTGTTCGGTATACTGTACTATATCGACTCCGATACCATTGGGATCCTGAATTGCAAAATGTCGATCACCCCACGGCTCTTCACGCAAGTCTATTTTTATTTCTACCCCCTTGCTCTTCAATTGTCGATACATCTCCTCAACATTATCTACTTCTATCGTCAGGTAAAGGCCTTTGCCATTAAATGGATCATGAAATAACGGTTGTTGACTGGCGTGATAAGGTTTTAAAAAGCTTATTTCTGCTGATTCATTTGGGGTATGCAACAAAAGATAAAAATCGTTTTCAAAAGTAATTCCAAATTGAAGAATTTCAGTGTAGAACGTTTTGCTCTCTTGAATCTTGTCTGTAATAATACCGGCGTTCAGTTTCATTGTTTTCAGATTGGTTTCTTTTGTTTGACCATTAATTGAAGATAAACCGCTTAGGCTTATGAAAATAGCTGTCATAAAGAATTTCATATCGTCTCTTTTTAACAAAGATGCGAACTGTCTTCATATAGTCATTGTAAAAAACGGACATTTAACGGACATTTATTTGAATGCTTTAGCCGGTGTGAAACCACACATTCTTTTAAATTCTTTAATGAAATGGGCCTGGTCGTAATACCCCAACTCATAGAAAAACTTTTCCGTCTTTAGTGTCTCCACAGTAGGATTGAGGCTCAATAAACTTTGAAAACGCACTATTTTACTAAACGCTTTAGGCGATTCGCCAACATAGAACTTGAATAAGCGCCGTAAATGTCTTGAGCTTACCGGTACATTTAGGTGTTCAATATCAATGATACCTCTTGTATTTACTATTTTATCGAAAGCCAGTTTAAACCGAAAGTCGACTTCAGTCGCTTGCCTTGCTATTTGATTGAAAAAGGCGTTAAATGGTTCGATAAGTTGATGGAGATTAAAAACCATGTCGGGTTGGCGATAAGCTGCCTCCCAATGCCGAGCGATCAAATTGTTCAGACGCTTATGCAGTTCTCGGTTTACAAAATTTAACGGCTCGCAATAATCGGTTAATTCGCTCGCGTTGAACTTAAATAGGGATGAGAAAGCTGCGGGTAAAAACCGGATGCCAATGTAATGGAAATCGTGGGAGAGCGAAAAAGCATGGTATTTGTTGGAAAGTCCCATAATATCTATGTCCGACAGGGTATGTACATCAATGAAGATGTCAATACATCCATCTGAAACAACATAGTAGGGAAGAGGTGTCGACAATCTTTCAAGGCTTTTTAATTCCCAATAGCAATATATATACCCCCGTAAGCTCGGGGCCGGCATATATTCCTTATAAGAAATGTCAGCCCATTCATGTAAACTGCTCGGTTGAATCGGTTTAAAGCAATATGTCTTAGGGCCTTGTAGCATATTCGTCATGCGCTTTGGACATAAAATTAATCCTTCGCATCCTAAAATGCAAGGATGTAAGGAAAATACGGTCTACCTATTTGTAGCAGTTTAAAATTACAATTGACGGAAACTTCGAAATAAATTGGTTGATCGTATTAGAATGTTCATTTTTGTTATCTGTAAAAAAATAATATATGATGAAAATGTCAGCCTATTTTATCAAACTTTTTGGTTATGACAAGGCTACCAATTTAAAACTTATTGAATTGCTGAAAATAGCGAAGGAATGTGATGAAGCTATCGGACTAATGGCACATTTACTGGTTGCACAGCAAATTTGGTTAAAAAGATGTAAGGGGGAAAATACCGTTGGAGGGAGTTTATGGCCAGACTGGGACATCATGGAGATGGAGGCCATTGTGCTTAGGAATAATACCGATTGGGTAAACTTTTTAAATACATTGAACGAGCAGGATTTTGTTAAATCCGTTAGCTACAAAAATTCAAGAGGCACGGCCTTTGCCAATCGACTGGAGGATGTTCTTGCCCATGTCATTAATCATGGCACACATCATCGTGCCCAAATTGGACAGCATTTGAAATTATGCGGACATAACTTGCCAAGCACCGATTATATCTTTTATATACGGGAACAAGATGCTTAACTATAACAATCAATCAAAACAATGAGCGTTTTCTGTGTTTGCCCATTCTGTGTCGATAATAATCAACGGACAGTCTCCCCGCGCCACTAAAGAAGAGAGAAAGCGAGGCAGCGAGCATAAATAGCGCGGGAAAAGTATCGGAATAAGCATCCCCTATATGTGCAATCAAGATGGCTGAAATAAAGTTAACGACCATAAAAGCAGCGGCAAAGCGTTGATAATATCCGAGCACGAACAAGCACCCACTGATAAACTGAGCATATACTGATACATATGCTGCCCATGGATAGGGAAACTGATGCGCATTTAGAAAGGAAATAAACTCCTGCATCCGCGCCTGGCTGAGTATATTATCAATTACGCCCTGTACTAAGTGATACCCGGCAACCAGTCTTATAAACAGAGGAGCCCATTGTCCATGTTTTTTAAAAAGAAGATTAGGCCTGTCGTATAACATAATAGAGGTTACCGTCCTGATTTAGCTATTCAAACATAGAAAAAATAAAGTTTTTCTCCAATTGGATGATAAATGATATTAATCGATTAACTGTCAGTTTACTATCTCAATATTTAAATAAGAGGTGTTTTTATGATTGCATATGATAACAATTTTATCTATGTTTGCCGAATATTTTTTCACCCGTAGTTCAATGGATAGAATGTCAGATTCCGGTTCTGATGATGGGGGTTCGAATCCCTTCGGGTGAACAAAGAAAGCCTTTCGAAAGAGAGGCTTTTTGTGTATAAGAAGGGATGAGAACAGTAGGGCAGGCAGGGTTCGAACGCTCTCTTGGCGGCCTTAAGTGCGGGGAGGGTGCGACGCCAACAATCCCTTCGGGTGAACAAAGAAAGCCTTTCGAGAGAGAGGCTTTTCGTGTATAAGAAGGGATGAGAACAGTAGGGCAGGCAGGGTTCGAACACTCTCTTGGCGGCCTTAGGTGCGGGGAAGGTGCGACGCCAACAATGTCTTCGGGTGAGCAAAAAAGGCTATCTCGCAAATGGGGATAGCCTTTTTTATTGGGAGGGTCCGGTCTTCAATTCTTATACATTAAACCTAAAGTGCATGATATCACCATCTTCCACTATATAAGTTTTTCCTTCTACACTTAGCTTTCCGGCCTCTTTACAGGCATTCTCTGAACCGTACTTAACAAAATCGTCATACTTGATGACCTCGGCTCGGATAAAACCTTTCTCAAAATCGGTATGAATCACACCGGCAGCTTGCGGAGCAGTAAATCCCTTATTGATTGTCCAAGCGCGAACTTCCTGCACGCCTGCCGTAAAATAAGTAGCTAAGTTCAATAGTTTATAAGCAGCCCGTATAAGCTTATGTACGCCCGATTCTGTAAGGCCCAAATCTTCCAAAAACAATTGACGTTCCTCGTAACTTTCCAACTGGCTGATCTCTGATTCGATTTGCGCTGATATAACCAAAACTTCTGCTTTCTCGTCTTTTACTGCCTCTCTTACTCGATCTACATAAGCATTGCCGTTAACTACCGACGCTTCATCTACGTTACATACGTATAAAACAGGTTTTACGGTGAGGAGACTTAAATCACCGATATACTCAAAATCGTCTTCCGTTATGGGAGCGGTCCGAGCTGATTTACCGGATTCGAGATGCACTTTTACGATGGATAAAATATCAAAGGTTTTTTTTGCGTCCTTATCACCACCGGTTTTAGCCATTTTCTCCACTTTCTGAATGCGCTTTAATACCGTTTCTAAATCTTTAAGTTGCAATTCAGTGTCGATAATTTCCTTGTCGCGAATCGGATCGACGGATCCGTCTACGTGAATCACATTACCGTTATCAAAACAGCGTAATACGTGTATAATGGCATTGGTTGTTCGGATGTTACCTAAAAACTGATTTCCTAATCCCTCGCCTTTACTCGCTCCTTTCACCAAGCCTGCTATATCAACTATTTCGATTGTATTGGGAACCACGCGTTGGGGATTAACCAATTCAGCTAGTTTATTCAAACGTTCATCAGGAACAGAAATAACACCGACGTTCGGTTCAATCGTGCAGAACGGAAAGTTAGCGGCTTGTGCTTTTGCATTTGATAAACAATTAAATAAAGTAGATTTTCCGACGTTGGGTAAACCAACAATACCACATTGAAGTGCCATTTGATAAGTGCTTTTTTCTTTTTTGTTACAATTGCGGCAAAGATAGGAAATAAAAGGCGTTTTAAGATATCTTCGTTTTTGTTACAAAAAAAGCCATTTTTATTCTATTACCTATATAAGTATATTAAACTTTGATAAAAAAATTAATAAGTCTATTGCTTTTTGATATATACTTACTTATGTTTGCTACATCAATCTAAATTGTTGTGGAAGAAAAGCCTAAAAAGCAAAATGCATTAAAGCTAGATATTGTGCGGTATCTGTATTATCGGGGACCGATGGCTATCAATGAGCTCAGTAAGCTTGCGGGTAAAAGCTTACCTCTGATTACAAGCAATGTCAACCTCCTGAAGGAACAAGGATTGATAATAAATAGCCAATATGCACAGTCGACAGGTGGTAGGAGGGCTCATGAATATCAGCTTAATAGAGATTCAGGAAAATACATAATAGCGGTTTCTGTGGATCAGCTCATCACTAAAATAGCCGTATTCAACTTGCATAATGAAAAGATTAAAGAGCCTGACGAGAGGGTAATCAATCTTGAAAATGCCAGTGAATCGTTGAATGATCTCATCAATTTTATCAAAGAATATATAGAAGGACTTCCCTTATCTCTGGTTGATATCCTGGGGATTGGAATTGCAATGCCTGGTTTTGTAAACGCAGAGAGGGGAATTAATAATACGCACTTCGGTTTGGGCGACAAGAGCTTAGCCGATTATATAGCAAGACGGATCGGTTGTGAAGTCTTTATTGACAATGATTCAAGCGCTATTGCACTGGCGGAATTAAATTTCGGCGTGGCCCGAGGAATGCAGGACGTGATGGTGGTAAACGTTGGCTGGGGGATTGGCTTGGGTATGATTGTGAATGGGAAGTTATTTAGAGGACATAGTGGCTTTGCCGGCGAATTTAGCCATATCCCTTTAGCAGATAGTAATAATCTTTGCGTATGCGGGAAAAGAGGCTGCTTAGAAGTTGATGCTTCGCTGTTAGTGCTGACCGGAAAAGCCCGAAAAGAAATACAAAATGGGTATGCATCGAAAATGGAAGGCATGTTTTCCGGTGATGGTGCTTCCGATGTGGATGTTATTTTAAATGCCGCTAACGCAGGGGATCAATTAGCCGTTAATTTACTTTCGAAAGCAGGATTTCTTATTGGAAAAGGGATCGCTACGTTGATACACATCATGAACCCCCAAGGCGTCGTGGTAAGTGGTAGAGGAGCCGTTGCATCCCGGATTCTGATGGCGCCGATACAGCAAGCAGTAAATGAGTTTAGCATACCCATGTTAGCAGAGCAATGTACGATTTTGTCTTCATCGCTAAATAAAGAAGCCGAGTTATTGGGAGCAGCCACCTTGGTAATGGAAAGAACCGATCGATTTTAAAAAGCTAAATAATTGCCTATGATATAAAGTCAAAACCAAATCTAAATTTAAAATTAATCAAGAATCAATCAACTAAGTCGAATTTTAACAAACCAATCAAATCATGAAAGAAATCTATTTAAGAGCACTAGCTGCAGTGTTATTTTGTATGATAACTATCAGCAGCTTTGCACAGAAAGCGGTCACAGGAACCGTTTCGGATGCTCAAGGCCCCTTGCCGGGGGTCACCGTACGTGTAAAAGGAACCAGTAAGGCAGCCTCTACAGACGCAAAAGGTAATTTTTCCATTCAGGCGACTTCAGGCGAAACATTAACCTTTTCGATGATCGGTTATATCACGCAAGAAATAGCGATTACCAATCAAAGTAGTTTAACCGTTTCCATGCAGAATGATGAAAATGCACTGGAAGAAGTGGTCGTAACATCACTCGGTATTAAAAAAGAAGCCAAATCACTGGGATATGCGACAAGTACTGTAGGTGCGCAGGAACTAACAAAGACAGGTTCTCCCAACTTTGCTGGCGCATTATACGGAAAAGCACCAGGCGTGCGAATTTCAGCGGCACCAGGTGGAGCGACTTCAGGTATTAATATTAATATTCGGGGTATTAATTCAATCACAAAAAGTTCACAGCCCTTAGTGATCATTAATGGTGTCCCAATGCGCCAAACAGCTTTTAACAACTCCGATTATTGGGGCGATCAGCGAGCGAGAGGTAACGGATTGGAAGATTTAAATCCAGAAGATATTGAATCGATCACCATCTTGAAAGGCGCTTCGGCTGCAGCGCTTTACGGTTCGGAGGCGATGAATGGTGTTGTGCTAGTTACGACCAAATCAGGAAAAGGAGCTGAAGGTTTCACTGTTGATTTCAATGCTACCTATACTGCGGATAGAATCGCCTATTTGCCTAGATTTCAGGATGTGCGCGGGCCAGGATATGATGTTTCCTACGCAGATATTGGACAAGCAGAGGATATGTTTTTTTATTATCCTGATGGTGTAAGAGGTGTCGCTAATACTAGTTTAAACTTTGGACCTAAATTTGATGGTCAGCCTATTCGTTCTTGGGATGGCGAGATTCGCCCCTATAATGCCCAAAATGCTTATAGTAAATTCTTTAATAATCCAAATAATACCATCTTCAACCTTGCTTTGGGACATACAGGAAAAAGCTCAAATACGCGTTTTTCCTTAACGCGCCAAGACAATCAGATGACATCTTTGGAATCCTATAATAAACGGAATATTGCCAGTCTTAATACATCCTTCAAACTTTGGGATAAATTAACCACCGACGTGGTAATCAACTATGTCAATCAACATACGCATAATCGGCCATTCTTGACAGATCGTTTAATTAACAATTTTACAGGAATGATTTCCACTTTCGATAATCCTGAGTGGTATATGAATAAGTACAGAACTAGTCAAGGTTATAAGTATGTGACAGGGACCAATCCAAGCCTGACACCAGAGGAAAACCTTACTTATAATGGTTATAAAACCGATGTATTGGATTATATGTGGAACACTTTGGCCAATCAGTCGGATGAGTATTCCAATAGGGTAATCGGATCGTTTACTAATACATGGCAAGTAACACCTGATTTATCTCTTAGAGCACGAATTTCAGCGGACATGACCTCTATGAAACGAGAAGATAAAAATCCGACAGAAAGGCCAATTTCAATAGATCCAAATACAGGTTCCTATTTCTTAGGAAACCAAAACGCCAATGTATACTATACCGATTTATTAGCGAGCTATAACAAGCAAATAACGAGTGACGTAAAATTAGGAGCTATGCTCGGCTATACCGCTTCTAAAACGGAGGATACCTATGTACAAAGGAGAACAGATGGCGGTTTAAGTGTAAGAGATTGGTTCGACTTGAACGCTTCGGTAAATCTAGCTAGATGGGATGATCGATATAACTATAGAAGAAATATGTTGAGAGATGCGTTATTTGGAACCTTAAATTTTAACTTAAAGGATTACTGGTTCGTGGAAGGAACATTACGCAGGGAACGCATTTCTACAATGCATCCGGATGATAATGTATTATATTATCCGTCAGTAAATTCGAGTCTAATTCTAAACGAGGCCTTTAAGTTGCCTGAGGTTTTTGACTATGCCAAATTAAGGGGATCATGGGGTATAGTAGGTAATTATCCTGACATCTATCAAAGTGCTCTTAGTTTAACGCAAACAAGTTTGGGCATTCAGGCAGAGGGGGGGCGACCTGTAACATATACTTTAGTGCCTACCTCAGCATTTGGTAATGAAGGAATAAAGCCAGAAACAAAATATGAATTTGAGTTTGGATTAGAAACTCGCTTACTAAGTAACCGATTAGGATTTGACATTACTTACTACAATGGTCAGGTTCGCGATCAAATCTTGAATTATACTTTACCTATAACTTCGGGGGCTTCTTCCATTTTAGCCAACGTAGGTACGTTGCGTAATTCAGGCTGGGAATTCGCAATCACAGGAGTTCCTGTGCAAACGGATAACTTCCGTTGGAATTCGGTATTGAATTTTTCGATGAATAAAAATAAGGTCGAGGCCCTGCCTGGGGGTGCTGATAGGTTAACGCTGAGAGACTATGACGGTGCCGCAGCTCAATTGGTAGCCAACGTAGGACAACCTATTGGCGATATTATGGTGCATCCTGTTGCAACGGATGCTAATGGGAATAAGATTGTTCAGGATAACGGTCTGTATCAATTAGACGCCGACACCTGGGTTAAAGCAGGGAACGCTATGCCAAAGGTCGTAGGAGGTTTAACCAATACGTTTACGTATAAAAACTTCACATTAGACGCCCTGATTGATTTTCGTTGGGGAGGGCATGTAATGCCAACAGGTATCAATTGGATGATCAGTCGTGGCTTATTGGAAGAAAGCTTAAATTATATGGATGCCGAACATGGAGGTCTTAGCTATTACATAGATGGTGAAAGAGGAGTTGCCTTCGAAGGGACTGTTGGTCCTAATGGTCAAAAGATATACCACGACGGAATGCTAATGGAAGGTGTACTGGCTGATGGTACACCTAATAGCAATGTGATTTCGCAAGTTACTTACTATGCAAATACGTACAACTGGGGCGGTCCACAATATTCGAATTCTCGCTATGAATTATATGTACAGAAAAACAATTATATCAAAATGCGAGAGCTATCGTTAGGTTATAGGCTACCAGCGTCTATTGCATCTAAATTGAAAGCAAAAAATCTCCAGCTTTCAGTATTCGGTAGAAATTTGTTTTTCATCTATAGATCTATTAAAGATCTGGACCCTGAACAAATGACTGGAGGATCCTTTTGGATGGATCAGGTAACCAATGCGGGAACAAGTCCAGCTACCAGAACTTATGGTTTAATGTTACGTGCAAGTTTTTAAACTAACAGAAAATGAAAAAATATTTTATCATAGGGCTATGTACAGCCACATTATCGATCTCTTCATGCAAAAAGTCATCTTTCGATGAATTTTACAGAGATCCTTCAAAAGTAACAGAAACAACGGTAGATAAACAATTTGCGGGCATGATATATGGTTACCGACAGCTTATAGTTCCGGATTACCGTAATTATTTTGTAACCATACTTCCTACTATAGCACGGTATATCCAAATAGATGGTTGGGCAAATGAGGCAAATCAATTAACACCTGGCGCGGCAGCTATTGACGACCGATGGTCAAGATACTATGAAGGTCTTGCACAATTTAGAGAACTGGAAACAACCTACAATAATTCAGATCCTTTAATACAGGGAGAAACACGAATTTTCTATTTAACAGCTAAGATCTTGTTCTATGATCAGACGCAACAAATTGTTGATTTGCATGGTGACATCCCATGGAGCCAAGCAGGTAAGCTAAGTTCAAACGGAGGTGATTATTCGATTTCTTATGCGCCATACGACACGGCGATAGACATCTACACTGCCATGTTGGATGATCTTGCGACCATTGAAGAAGAGTTGAATAGTCTCACAGTCCCGAGTACTTCAAACTTTTCTTCTCAAGATCTGGTCAATAATGGAGATGTAGAACTTTGGAAAAAATATTGTAATTCTTTACGTTTGAGAATGTTAACTAGAGTTTCGGCATCTTCGCAATTTAGCTCTAGAGCACAATCGGAAATCGCAGAAATTGCGAATGATCTTTCATCATTGATCTTAACCAATGCCGATAATGCACAGCTAGACGTCTTTGATGCGTCGACTGGAATTAATGCTACTGGTTTTCAAGATGCACTAGAAAGTTGGAATGGAAATATTGCTGGAAAAGTAATGATAGACCATATGCTGGCCAATCTTGATCCTCGACTTCCCTTTATTTTTGAACCTGGAGCTGAGGCTGATGGAAGATATATTGGATTGGATCAGTCATTGACTGGATCCGTTCAATCAAATTTGATTACTGGACCAGCTGCTAGCGGGGGTGGAACGATAGCCATCTATAACCGGTCAACATTTTCAAGAAACGATTATTTCCCTGGTATGCTGATTTCAGCTTCAGAAGTGAACTTTCTTTTGGCAGAATACTTCTTGAAAGCGGGCAATATGGCTTCCGCCAAGACCTTTTTTGAAAACGGTATTAAAGAGTCTATCGCGCTTTTTCAACAAATTAGGGCAGTAAGTAATGATATTCTTGTTCCTGCAGCGGCAGCTCCAACTGCGACACAAATTAATACATATATTAATAATGTTAATTGGGATGGCAATACAAATAAAATTGAGCTCATAGCCTATCAAAAATGGTTGCACTTCAATATGATGCAACCCGTTGAGAATTGGGCTGAAGTAAGACGCTTGGATTATCCAACGTTTTTATTTCGAGTGCAAAATTCGGATATTCAGAAAACTGTTCCTGTTAAATTTAATTTACCCTCATCAGAGCAAGTATATAATTCGACGAATTACCAAGCTGTTGCAGGACAAGACAATGTTAACACTAAACTGTTTTGGGACGTAAATTAATGCGAACCATTAGCAGAAAATATTAAAATTGGTCTATAAATGTTTGAGGGGTGGACACATCAGTCCACCCTCTCTTTTTATAGAAAGGACTACAAGTTATAATCCTTATTCAATTCAACATCCGTTGTCAATAGGATATTGTCCGAAGAAGAACCGATCATAATCTTAAATCTACCTTTTTCGGTAACCCATTTCATCTGCGCATTTAATAACTTTAAATCTTCCGCATGAAGAACAAATTCCATCTTTTTTTCTTCTCCTGCCTTCAGATGAATCCGTTGAAAGTTTTTCAGTTGTAAAATAGGCGTTACTACGCTTGAGATCTCATCGCGCACGTAAAGTTGAACCACTTCATCACCAGCATATTTGCCTGTATTTTTTACTTTAAAGGATATGCTTAAATTAAAATCATCCGGTGTTTCTGTTAATTGATGTCTAATATCGGTGTAAGCAAAAGTGGTATAACTTAATCCGTAACCAAACGAATAAAGGGGCTTAGCGTCTACTTCTACATAATCGTGTTTTGTGGGGTTTTTATAATTGTAATAAACCGGTAGCTGACCAACAGATTTAGGAACAGAAACGGAGAGGCGGCCCGCAGGATTGTAATCGCCAAACAGCACATCTGCAATGGCGTTTCCACCTTCTTGTCCCGGATACCATGCATCTATAATGGCATCTACATGCTCTTGTGGCCAATTTAAATTTAGCGGACGTCCTTTAATGGTAACCAGCACCACCGGTTTGCCCGTCGCTTTAACTGCTTTTAGTAATTCTAATTGCTTTCCTAACAAATCTAGCGTCGCACGATCAAAACCTTCACCGCTTTCCATGTCACTTATTTTTCCTTGTGTGGCAGTTACCTGCGCCGCCCCTGTTTCCTGATAAGAAGTTTTAAAATCACGTGCACTGGAGCCCCCTAAGACAATAACGACTACTTCGGCAGCTTCGGCAGCTTGAACTGCTGTACTGATAGCTATTTCCGATGTATCTCGAATATCACAGCCTTTTACATAATCAATCCTGGTGCCGGCTCCTAATTTAGCTTGTAGGCCTTCTAATACCGTCACAATGTTTTCTTCCGCTTGCGGAGCCGTATAATCTCCTAGTTGATTATATATATTGTCGGCATTAGGACCGATAAGGGCCAATTTTTTTATAGACTTGCTCAGGGGTAAAAGATTTCCATTATTTTTTAATAGAATAATTGATTGTTGCGCCACTTTTCGCGCCAACTCAATATGGTTGGGAATTCGTACTGTTCTACTTACTTGTTTTATGTCTACGTAAGGGTTTTCAAAAAGACCTAAAGCGAATTTCTGATATAAAACCCTGCTCACAGCGGTGTCTAAGGTTGCCTCCGTAACTTTTCCTTCCTTAATTGCTGCCAAAAGGGCCCGGCCATAGCCGTAACCACTCAAATCAGCGTCGAGCCCGGCGTTGATAGCTTGGCTTGCAGCTTCTGCGGCATTGGCTGCTACATGATGACTGCCTACTAAACCGGAGATACTTCCGAGGTCGGATACGACAAAACCTTTGAAATTCCACTGATTTCTTAATAAATCTTTTAATAACCAGGGGTTGGCAGAACAAGGAATACCATCTATCGAGTTATAGGCGGTCATAACGGATAAAGCACCCGCTTTAACTGCTTCCCCGAAAGGAGGGAGGTAGCTTTGATAAAGTTCTCTTTGACCTACGGTAACACTACCGCCATTGTGGCCGCCTTCGGGTACTCCATAGGCAGTAAAATGTTTTAGCGTTGAGATTATATTTTTTCCACTGCTCAAATCGGTTCCTTGGAAACCGGTAACCATTGCCCTTCCCATTTTTGCATTCAA
The DNA here is from genome assembly GCF_008245145.1 of Olivibacter sp. LS-1. Taxonomy (GTDB): domain Bacteria; phylum Bacteroidota; class Bacteroidia; order Sphingobacteriales; family Sphingobacteriaceae; genus Olivibacter; species Olivibacter oleidegradans. The sequence goes on from NZ_CP041643.1 coordinate 3,313,779, forward strand.
AACAGGATCTTCCCCGTAAGTTTCTTCCAGGCGTGACCAGCGTGGCTCTCGCGCCAAATCGAGGATAGGCCCATAACCCACATGTCCACCAACAGCGCGAGTTTCCGCCGCGATTGCCTGCGCCATCTCTTGTATTAGCGTCGGATTCCATGTGCTAGCTTGTCCGATAGCAGTTGGGAAAACAGTGGTTCCGATTGCCATATGACCATGAGGACATTCTTCGGATAGTAAAAGTGGTATTCCCAAACGTGTACTATCGACCATATATTTTTGCAAAGCATTGGTAGCCATCGCCGCTTCTTGAGGCGACAATCCTGTTTCTAATGTCTTTTTAGTCCATGGATCAGCACGTAGGGTAGCCCAAAGCATGCCGATGTGCTCTCTTTGCACGGCTTCTTTAAATTTAGTACTGACAGTAACGCCTTTACCGCTCTTTGTATACATTTCCCAACCTAATAAAGTAGCAAGTTGTCCTACTTTCTCTTCCACTGTCATTTTATTAAGCAAATCTTTGACGCGTTCGCTGATCGGCTTTCGAGGATCTTTATAGATGGGTTGCGGTTTAACATACTTAAAAGAGAGGAGTGGGCAAATAATAATGAGTATTAAAACTAAGTTGATCTGTCTTTTTATCATAAGGTATTGTGCTGATAATTTGATTCTAATTTACCAAAAGTACCAGAAAGTGTAGGTATGACCATTAAAGAATTTATAAAAAAAATGCCGCCCTTTTTATGGGGCGGCACATACTTTTATTGAAGGGAAGCTTATTTAGATTTCTTAGAACCTTCTTCGTCTTCCATTTGCTCTTTTAACTGAGCCAATACATCTAAATCACCTAAGGTAGATTTTTCAACAGAATCTTTTACCTTTTTAACGGCATTTGATGCAGCTTTCGCTTCTTTCTTACGATTATTGAATTCTTCAATACGGGCTTCTGCTCTTTCATCTTCCCAAATACGAGAATGTGAAATTACAATACGCTTCGCTTCTTTATTGAATTCGATAATTTTAAATTGAGCGGATTCTTCTGCTTTTAAAGCTTTACCATCTTCTTTGATGCTGTGCTTACTAGGGCAGAAGCCTTCAACTCCATAAGGAAGTGCTACGATGTCACCTTTATCAGTTACTTTTAATACGGTACCTTCGTGAATAGAATCAACCGTAAAGATCGTTTCAAAAGTATCCCAAGGATTTTCTTCTAATTGTTTGTGTCCTAAACTTAATTTACGATTTTCTTCATCAAGTTCCAATACAACTACATCTAGTTCTTCACCTACTTTTGTGAATTCATTTGGATGGTTGATTTTCTTAGACCATGATAAGTCAGAAATGTGAATTAAACCATCAACTCCCTCTTCAATTTCAACAAACACACCAAAATTAGTCATGTTTTTAACCACTGCTTTATGCTTGCTTCCGATAGGATAGCGTTCAGCAATGTTTTTCCAAGGGTCTGGAGTTAATTGTTTAATACCTAAGCTCATTTTACGCTCTTCGCGATCCAAGGTTAACACCTCTGCCTCGATTTCGTCACCTACTTTCAGGAATTCCTGCGGGCTGCGTAAATTTTGAGACCATGACATTTCAGATACGTGAATCAAGCCCTCAACACCGGGAGTGATTTCTAAGAATGCACCATAATCTGCAACAGTAACAATTTTACCCTTTACTTTAGAACCTACCGCTAATGCCGGATCTAAGGATTCCCAAGGATGAGGAGTCAATTGTTTTAAACCTAATGCAATACGTTTTTTCTCGTCATCAAAATCAAGAACAACCACGTTGATCTTTTCGTCTAATGACAATACTTCTTTTGGATGCTCGATACGGCCCCAAGAAATATCTGTGATGTGCAATAAACCATCAACACCACCAAGATCGATGAATACACCGAAATCTGTGATGTTTTTAACAGTACCTTCCAGTACTTGTCCTTTTTCAAGTTTTGCAACGATTTCTGATTTTTGGTTTTCTAAATCATCCTCGATCAGCACTTTGTGTGAAACCACCACGTTCTTGAACTCATGGTTAATTTTAACTACCTTGAATTCCATTGTCTTACCCACATAGATGTCATAATCACGAATGGGTTTGATGTCAATTTGAGAACCTGGTAAGAAAGCTTCAACACCTTTGATATCCACGATCAAACCACCTTTTGTACGGCTTTTTACGTAACCGTTGATGATGGTGTCGTTTTCTAAAGCTTCATTGATTGCTTCCCAAGATTTTTGTGTTTTAGCACGCTTGCGGGAAAGAACTAATTGTCCGTTCTCGTCTTCGCGTGATTCAACGAACACGTCTACCTTATCACCTACTTTCAGGTCAGGTAGATCGCGGAATTCAGAAAGAGATACCAAGCCATCTGATTTAAAACCGATGTTAAGTACCACGTCTTTGTTGTTAATGGAAACCACGGTTCCTTCAACAATTTCTCCTTTATTGACGGAGTTAAAAGTACCAGCGTATTGCTCTTCTAATTTAGCACGCTCGTCTGCGCTGTAATTTCCGAAACCTTTTTCGTCTTGATCCCAGTCGAAGTCGCCTTCAGGTGTGATCCAAGTATTGGATTTGATTTCGTCGATGAACGTCGAATCAGCTTCTGATTCAATGTTTTCTCTTTCCTTAACTGATTTTAAATCAGCATCTTGGATTTCAGCTTGTTTAGCTTTTAATTCTTTTTCTGCTTCTTGTTTTTTTGCCATTAATTATTTTGTCTCCTTTTCCTGAAATTCATCAGGACTGCAAAGGTGCAAAAATTATTTCTAAATAAAGCAAAAATTATGAGTTTTATTAGCAAAAAGTGGTGATTATCAGGTAACTTAACCAAGAGAGTTTGTCCATTATGCGTTGCAAAGGCGATTCATAAGAAAGTCTGTATTACTGCTCGGTGTTTTTAGGTTTTTCGTCTTAGCACTAATGGTGCTGCCACTGGTTAACCACTTAAGTGCTTCCCTGCGTAACGTCTCCGAAACGAGCAACCAACTCTGCTCTTTCTTCTAAACGTTATCGGGATTTTATCGGGGCGGTATCGTGGCCTGATCGGGAAATTGCCGATAAAAAGCCGATCAGGAGTAAGTAAAAAGCAAATAGAACGCAGCATTTAGTTAGAAGTTGATCAGGCTATCTTGCGTTCGCTAACGATCAGTAATTTAACTACCCACAACGCATAACGTTTAACTTATAACTAACTTTTCGCTTTCCCCACTTTATCTAGTACAAAGTCGAGCTGTTGTTCCTCAGTCATATCGGTATTATCTAAAATAATAGCATCTTCGGCTCGTACCAGCGGGCTTTCTTTTCGCGTAGTATCTTGATAATCACGATGGGCGATATTTTCGAAAACCTCTTCCAGTGTGATGTTTTCACCTTTGTTCTTTAGTTCCAAGTACCGGCGTTCAGCTCGTATTTTAGGGTCAGCGGTCATGAAAATTTTAACCTGCGCATGTGGAAAAACAGCAGTTCCTATATCTCGTCCGTCCATCACCACATTTTTTCGTGCACCCATTTTCTGCTGCTGTTTTACCATTGCCTGTCGGACCGATTTTATAGCGCTTACGGTACTCACATTTTCAGAAACAGGCATTTGTCTGATTTCGTCGGAGACGTCCTCCTCATTTAAAAGGACATGGGTTACCCCTTCTTCTTTATGAAAATCGATGTGGATGTGTTCAAGCGCATTTTGCACCTGCTCTTCATTAGTCACATCAATGTTGTTTCGCAAAAAGTATAAGGTTACAGCTCGGTACATGGCACCACTGTCTACATATACATAATGAAGTTTATTTGCTAAAGCCTTTGCGACCGTGCTTTTCCCGCAGGATGAATAACCATCAATCGCTATAATAATATTCTTCTTTGTCATGGGTGCACAAAACTAGAGAAAATGCTTGGTATTCACGAACAGTAATAAGTAGTTTAATGTCTGTTATTACTTAACTCTATGGTAGTAAAACCACTAGATTATTTATTACATGCTTATCTTTGTGGTTTAATGGGTAATTATGCACAGTATAGATGAATTAAGTCCTTATATTCAATATAAAACTTCAAGAAGCGGAGGAAGCGGTGGCCAGCATGTGAACAAGGTTTCTTCGAAGGTTGAGTTACAATTTGATTTCGAAGCTTGTAAATTATGGAATGAAGAAGAAAAAACGCACCTACGGCAAAAATTGAGTAATCGATTGTCATCCGAAGGTAAGTTGCAAATTATTAGCCAAAAGGATCGATCCCAATTTAAGAACAAAGCCTCAGCACAAGAAAAACTTTTGCATATACTCGCTGCTGCATCAAGTGTGCAAAAATTGCGGAAGCCTACTAAAAGAAGTAAAGCTTCGGTCGAGAAAAGGTTGGCTGATAAACGATATCGGGCACTGATAAAAATGAAAAGAAGCGGAAATGTAGATTAGAATGATTCTTAATAAAGCCTTGCCCTTGCTATGTTGCCTGTATGTATTTAGTATTTAGTATTTTTGCGCAAAATCTGTATCAGAAATCTGCACTGTTTTTAGTGCAAGGAGAAGTGGTATATCGGAATGATAAACCGGCAAAGACGCAAGAGACAACACTAAAAAACTGAAATATTACATGAAGAAGGGAGCTATTTTAGGTATTATAATTATTGCAGTAGCGATAGCGATGATCATTAGTATTTACACGGATTCCAGTACATATGCGACATTTACCGATGCGCAGAAGACAGAATCAGAAATACATGTGGTAGGAGAATTGAATAAAACAAAAGCCTTATACTACAACCCGACGGAGAATGCCAATTATTTCGCTTTTTATATGCTTGATAATAATGGTACGGAATGTAAAGTTGTTTTTAATGGATCCAAGCCGCAGGACTTCGAACGTTCGGAGCAAATTGTTTTGACAGGAAAAATGGTAGGAAAAGAGTTTCATGCATCCAAAATTTTGATGAAGTGTCCTTCCAAGTATAACAAAGATCAGGTAGAAGTTACGGAGTCTGCTTCTACTAATGTTTAAAATATTGTTGTATTTCCAATCCTAATCGTAACTTTTATAAAATTTAATGGATATTCAGTATCAAGGTGAAAACCTCCTTCCCGGCCAGCTCGGCCAGTTTTTTATCATTCTTTCTTTTGGCGCAGCGCTTTTATCGTGCATTAGTTACTGCTTCGCTACCCGATATAAAGATGATGCATCTTGGCATAAAATAGGTCGTATTGCTTTTTTTATTAATATAATAGCGGTAATTGGCATTGGAAGTAGCCTTTTCTATATTATTTATAATCATTTATTTGAATATCACTATGCTTGGTCTCACTCTTCACGAACCTTGCCGGTATATTACATAATCTCAAGTTTTTGGGAAGGACAGGAAGGTAGTTTTTGGCTTTGGATGTTTTGGCAGGCTGTCTTAGCGCTCGTAGTAGTGGCTCGAGGTAAAAGTTGGGAAAGTCCTGTTATGACGACAATTATGTTATGCCAAACTGTTTTGGCCTCCATGCTTATAGGAATCGAAGTTTTAGGTGAGCGAGTGGGGAGCTCGCCCTTTATTTTGTTGAGACAAGCGTTAGAAGCGCCTATTTTCTCTAATCCGAATTATCTTAGCATGATTGCCGACGGTAACGGTTTGAACCCCTTATTGCAGAATTACTGGATGGTAATCCACCCACCAACGTTATTTTTAGGCTTTGCTTCTATGGTGGTTCCTTTTGCTTACGGGATAGCCGGCTTATGGCAACGGAAATATAAGGAATGGCTGCGGCCGGCCTTGCCATGGTCTCTCTTCGCTGTAATGGTATTAGGTGCCGGTATTATTATGGGGTCATTTTGGGCTTATGAAGCACTTAATTTTGGTGGATTTTGGGCTTGGGACCCGGTTGAAAATGCTTCCATTATACCTTGGTTTACATTAATTGCTGCAGTGCATGTTATTGTCGCCTATAAAAACTCGGGGCATTCTTATTTTACGGCTACTTTTTTAGTGTTAATAAGCTTCGTATTGGTTATTTACGCATCGTTCTTAACCCGTAGCGGCGTATTGGGCGAAACATCTGTTCACTCCTTTACCGATCTGGGCATGTACTGGCAGCTTGTTGTTTTTAACCTGATCTTTTTCGCCCTTATGGTTTATTTCCTTGCTAGTAGATGGAAAGAACTACCGATCACTAAAAAGGATGAGGAAACGTATTCAAGGGAATTCTGGTTGTTTATTGGCGCTTTAATTTTGGTAGTGGCGTGTGTCCAAATTATCGCTACGACATCAATTCCGGTCTTTAATGCAATGTTTGGAACAAAGATAGCGCCGCCCGTTGATGCGATAGCGCATTACAATAAGTGGCAAGCTGCTTTTGCGATCCTGGTACTTATTCTGTCGGCCATCGCACAGTTTCTAAAATATAAAAAAACTACCCCGAAGATCTTTTATGCTAATTTGCTGGCTTCATTCGTCGTTTCGCTTGTTGTTACCGGTATTTTACTCTATTTCACAAAGGTTTATACCAATTTTATTTACGTGTTGTTGTCTTTCGGAGCTGTATTTGCGCTGGTTGCCAATGCAAGAATACTAGGAGATGCTTTTAAAGGAAAATGGAAGTTGGCGGGCTCTTCAGTAGCGCACATCGGATTTGCACTATTGATTATCGGTGCATTGGTTGCGGCTGCAACAAATAAGGTCGTTTCTTTAAATGCCGGAGGTTCCATTCCTATAGCAGGTTTTGAGGAGCGCGAAAAACCCGGTGAAAATCTGTTTTTATATATCAACCAGCCGGTTGAGATGGGTGGTTATACAATCACCTATATTGGCGATAGTATTGCGATGCCTAATATTTATTATAAAGTAAATTACGAACGCAAGGATGAGAAGACCGGTAAGGTCATCGAAAAGTTTCAGTTAACACCCAACGCGCAGCAAAATCCGAAAATGGGATTAATAGGAACGCCGAGCACAAGGCATTATATAACAAAAGACATTTATACAATTGTAACTTCTGCTCCTAAGTTAGATGATCCGCAAGAGCAGGAACATAATCATGAAGGGCATGATCCGAATGAGGGATATGAAGAGCCAACAACGCAATTGGTCAATATCGGAGATACACTGCGTTATAAGAACGGCTTTATTGTAGTCAAAGGTGTAAATAGAAATGCGACTTTGCAAAATATGCCTTTAGCCAATGGTGATTTGCTCTTTGCATTGCAATTAGAAGTGCATGCAGTTACCGGTGAAGTATATCAAGCAGATCCAAAATATTTGATAAAAAACGGGAATAGCTTTGATTTTGCTAAAGATGTAGAGGAACAGGGTTTACGTTTGCGGTTTACAAAGATTGCTCCCAATAAAGGTATGGAATTGATGATTTACCAAAAGCCATTGCCGGAAAAAAAATGGATCGTTATGAAAGCCATCGAGTTTCCCTATATAAACTTCTTCTGGTGTGGAACAATCATTATGACCATTGGTTTTGTGCTTTCAATCTTTAGGCGAAACAAGGAATTAAAAGGAAAAATAGTGTAAACATTTATTTCCTTTTATTGTTAATTTTATCCCACGGGGACTGCAGTGAAAATCTCAGTCCCCGTTATTCTTTAATTTATGGAGATAGTTATTCTAGGTAGTGGAAACGTGGCGACCCATTTAGCTTTTGCCCTGAAAAAAGCGGAGTACCATATTAAACAAGTATATAGTCGCGATATCGATCATGCAAAACATTTGGCAGACGGTATAGGTGCTGAGCCCATCGACAACTTACTATACATTACTACCGAAGCAGATGTATATGTTATCGCTGTTAAAGATGAAGCGATTCTTGAAGTAGCTTCCGAGCTGCGTTTACGGAACAAGATTTTATTGCACACTTCGGGGAGTACTGATATGGATGTGCTAAAGCCCTTTTCGTCATCGTACGGCGTATTGTACCCCTTACAGACCATCTCGAAAGAAGTAGAGTTAGATTTCTCAAAAGTGCCGTTGATTTTGGAATTTTCCGATCAAAGAACAAAGGAGGAGATATTGAACATGGCCTTTAAATTGTCGCCGATTATTCACGAATATAACTCGGAACAAAGACGATGCTTACATCTTGCAGCCGTTATTGCTTGTAATTTTAGTAATTATTTATATGCCATTGCTCACGATTTTTTAACAGAAAAGAAAGTGGATTTTGATTTGTTAAAACCGCTAATTAGCGAGACAGCTCATAAAATACAAAGTCATGATCCGAATGCAGTGCAAACAGGGCCGGCAGTAAGGAATGACGGGAATATTATTCGTAAGCATCTGGATTTATTGAAAGCCCATCCCAACTGGCAGCAAGTTTATGAGCTGATTAGTGAAGATATCGTGCGCAAATATTGGAAGGAAGACAAACAGAACGAAACCAAGTAAAAAGAAAGAATGTTATTTGAAAAATTGAAGTCGGTTAAAGCCTTTGCGTTAGATGTAGACGGCGTGCTTACTGATGGGCTTGTATTGGTTAATGAAGAAGGGCATCAACTGAGAAGGTTTAATATTCGCGATGGCTACGCCTTGCAGCTTGCGGTTAAGAAAGGTTTTCCATTGCTAGTGATAACCGGTGGCCAGTCTGAGGGCGTTAGAAAGCGTTTAGCAGGTTTGGGAATAAAGGATATTGAGCTGGGTGTTAGCGATAAAGTCGCTGTATTTAAAAACTGGTTGACCAAGTTGGAGTTACATCCGGAAGATGTTTTATATATAGGTGACGATATTCCTGATCTTGAAGTGATGAAAATAGTAGGTCTTGCTGCATGCCCGAATGATGCTGCAGAAGAAATTAAAGCAATCGCTCACTACATCGGTGCCAAAAACGGTGGGGAAGGGGTTGTCAGAGAAATTATGGAGAAGGTTTTAAAGCTACAGGGAGCTTGGGATGCAGATCAATATATAAAAAGCGTATAAGGCAAAAACGATTGCCTGAAATTTTTTAAGTTATGGAAAATTTGGATCAAAAGAATATTATTCTAGCCTCGCAATCACCCAGACGCAAAGAGTTGTTGACCTCATTGGGACTTGATTTCAAGGTGGAAATAAAGGAAATTGAAGAAACATATCCCGATACCATGAGAGGGGCAGCCGTTGCACTGTATATCGCTACAAAGAAGGCGGAGGCGTTCGGTTTAAAATCGGATAAAGATATTTTAATCACTGCTGATACCATTGTTAGTATTGATGATCGGATTCTCGGGAAACCGGTTGATTATGATGATGCGTTTAAGATGCTCAAGTTGCTGTCGGGGCGAAGACATGAGGTAATCACGGGCGTTGCGCTAAAAACAATAGAGAAAGTTCGATCCTTTTATGAGGTGACGGCGGTTTATTTTAATGAACTGAGCGATGAGCAAATAAACTATTATATTAAGACTTTTGAACCCTATGATAAGGCCGGGGCTTACGGTATCCAGGAGTGGATCGGTGCGGTTGCTGTTGATCATATAGAAGGCTCCTATACGAATGTAATGGGATTGCCTACGGCAAAACTTTATAAAGAACTGGTGAAATTATAACGCTAAAGGGAAAAGGATGACAAAAATAGGCTTGCTTGCCGACACACATAGCTATCTGGACGATGCCATATTTAAACACTTCGCATCATGTGATGAAGTTTGGCATGCGGGTGATTTCGGGGACATTACATTAGTTGATAAATTAGCTGATTTTAAACCCTTAAGGGGCGTATATGGAAATATTGACAATAAAGATGTCAGGATACGTTACCCGGAGGATTTACGCTTCAGATGTGAAGAGGTTGATGTGTGGATGACACATATTGGCGGCTATCCTAATAAATATGCACCTCGCGTAAAAGCAACTATTTACTCAAATCCTCCCCAACTATTTATTTCGGGACATTCTCATATATTGAAAGTGATATATGACAAAAAAATTAATTGCTTACACTTAAATCCGGGTGCCGCAGGCAAACAAGGTTGGCATAAAGTTAGAACACTTATGCGTTTTAGCATCGACAAAAACCTTATTAAAGATCTTGAAGTGATTGAACTTTCAGGTTCTTAGTTACACTAATTTAAATTTATTTGATGATGTTTTTTTATTTGTAAATTGTTTTTTATCAATGCAGTATGTGTACAATTTGTGTAGTTTGTACACATATTTTGATTAGGGTGTTTTACACTAAGTGTTGTTTTTTTAGTATTTTTACAGCGCAATTTTTTGTTGTTGTTAAAAATAAAAATCGTTTCTTATTGTAAATTTTAAAGACTAAATTATGACAGCCGTAAAGACCCTGGGTCAATTTATTATTGAAAAGCAAGCTGACTTTCCGTATGCAAAAGGTGAATTAAGCAGATTATTAAGAGATATTGGTATAGCCGCAAAAATAGTAAACAGAGAGGTCAATAAGGCTGGATTGGTTGATATACTTGGAGACGCAGGGACAACGAATGTGCAAGGAGAGGGGCAGAAGAAATTGGACGTATATGCCAATGAGCAATTCATCGCGGCTTTAAGGAGCGGAGGAGAGTGCTGCGTAGTTGCTTCTGAAGAAAACGATGAGTGCATCTATATTGAATCCGAAATATCAAAAAATGCCAAATATATAGTAGCCATAGATCCCTTGGATGGATCTTCAAATATCGATGTAAATGTAGCGATAGGGACGATCTTTTCTATTTATCGCCGGCAAAGTTTGGACGGCAAGCCGCTAATAAGTGATGTGCTGCAAAAAGGAAGTGAGCAGGTTGCGGCCGGTTATGTGATTTATGGTTCATCAACCATGCTAGTGTATACCACAGGTAAAGGTGTGAATGGCTTTACATTAGATCCGTCAATCGGAGAATTCTGTTTGTCTCATCCTAATATGAGAATTCCAAAGGAGGGTAAAATCTATTCAATAAACGAAGGCAATTACGTTCACTTTCCGCAAGGAGTAAAAGATTACATCAAATATTGTCAGGAGGAAGATATAAATTCGGGACGTCCTTATACATCCCGATATATTGGATCGATGGTAGCTGATATTCACCGAAATCTCATTAAAGGGGGAATCTTTCTCTACCCGGTATCATCAGCTTATCCGAAAGGGAAATTAAGGCTTGTTTATGAATGTAATCCGATGGCCTTTATATTAGAGCAGGCTGGGGGAATTGCCATCGATGGTTCCAACCGCATTTTAGATATCGTTCCCGATCATCTTCATCAACGTTCGGCTATTTTTCTCGGTTCAGAAAACATGGTTAACAAGCTTATGGAGTTTTTAAGCGGCAGTAATTTGATGACCTATAAGGCTGATAGTGCTATAAGCGCTCCTTAACCTCAATTAAAAATTGCTTTAACTTTTCAAGAGAATCAATCACCCGTTGGTTCTCTTTCGCTTGGTTTTTATTCGCCTTTAAATAATCACGCGCTCCTTGTAAGGTATATCCTTTGTTCTTTACCAAATTAAATATGATCTTGAGATTTTCGATATCTTCCGGTGTAAAGAGTCTATTACCTTTTTTGTTTTTCTTTGGCTGGATAATATCAAACTCGCGCTCGTAAAATCTTATTTGCGATGCGTTCACCTCAAACATCTCCGTAACCTCTCCCATGGTATAATAGAGCTTGTTGATTTCTCGTTCTTTATAAGGCATATTTTATGGATATTTGCAGGTGAATTTACAAAAAAGTTTCTTGTTGATCCACTGCTTAATTCGATCTCAAAAAAAAAGAAAATACCCAAATAATCAAAATAGATTTTTTTATTAAAAAGGGTTCACTAAATATTCTTTATGTGTATTTCAAGTCAAGATTCCTGCGGGGGCCTTTATCTTCGGAAGAAAAAAACTATATTTAAGGCATACTGTTTAAAAAGTGCAAATGATTGTCGTTAGTGTTAGTTTATGAACAAGAGTTTTATAGAACATATTTCCCACGCCTTTGAAACACCTTTAACGAATTCCGTACTGATCTTTTCCCTGATTTTGCTGATCATACTTTTGGCTCCTATCTTATTGCGGAAAATTAAAATTCCAGGTATTATAGGATTGATTCTTTCCGGGGTTATTATTGGACCTCACGGATTGAATATATTAGCGCAAACAGATGCGGTCAAGCTATTTTCAACAATAGGTTTGCTTTATATTATGTTTATTGCGGGGCTCGAGTTGGATATGAATGAGTTTCGTAAAACCAGGCATAAAAGTATTGTTTTTGGTGTTTATACTTTTTTTATTCCCATTGCCATCGGATATCCGGTTTGTTACTATATCCTGGGATTTGATGTAGGTGCCAGTATATTGGTTTCCAGTATGTTTGCTACGCACACGCTGGTGGCTTATCCGGTGGTAAATAGCTATGGAATTGCTAAAAATCAAGCAGTTGCTATAACCATCGGCGGAACCATTTTAACGGACACGGCTGTTCTAATCATTTTGGCGGTTATCGTTGGTTCATCACAAGGACAGCTTGATCAGCAATTTTGGATGAGGCTGACTTTTTCTTTTGCCGTGTTTTTGGCCATTATGTTTGGAATCGTACCGAGGATTGCCAAATGGTTTTTCCAGAAAGTAGAGAGTGAAAAAACATCTCATTATATATTTGTTCTGTTCATTGTTTTTTTTGCCGCCTTTATTGCTGAGGTATCCGGACTCGAACCGATTATTGGTGCTTTTGTTGCGGGGTTGGCCTTGAACAAGTTCATTCCGCACTCGTCGGCACTTATGAACAGGATTGAGTTTATTGGCAATGCGATTTTCATACCGTTCTTCCTGATTAGCGTTGGTATGATTGTCGACATCAAAGTTCTTTTCAAAGGTCCGGAAGCACTTATCGTGGCGGGCACGCTGACTGTGGTGGCAGTTTGTGGCAAATGGATAGCTGCTTGGTTCACTCAGCTCACTTTTAAATATAGTGGCGCGCAGCGTCAGGTGATCTTTGGATTGAGTAGCGCACATGCCGCTGCCACACTTGCTATCATTATGGTGGGCTATGCCAATAATATAATTGACGAAAATGTATTAAACGGAACCATCGTACTGATACTCATCACCTGTATAGTTGCTTCTATTGCCACGGAATCGGCCTCAAAGAAAGTGGTCCTGGCGGGGGAGCAAGATGTAGTTGAAGAGGATAAGGATATGCTTCGGGATGAACATATTTTAGTGCCAATAGCCAACCTGAATAATATGGAAATCCTTTTGGATTTCGCTACAATGATTAAAAACAAAAAATCACCTCATCCGGTTACTATATTATCTGTTGTGCCTAATAACGAACTAGCTGAGGCTAATTTAAAGAAAGCAAGGAAAAATCTGGATTCTACAGCTAAATATGCTTCGGGTAGTGAGATAGAAGTGAATATGATGGCTACGATCGACTATAATATTGCCGGCGGGATTAGCAGGGCATCGCGAGAGATTATAGCGGATAGTATTTTACTTGGATGGCCCAGCCAGGTTGGCATTATTGAAAAGATGGTTGGAGAAAAAACGGAAAGTATTCTTAACCGTACAGATATCAATATCTTTATGTGTCATTTCGGTAAGCCTTTTGTAAGTAATGATAAAATCACATTGGTTTGCCCGCCAATGGCGGAAGACGAAAAAGGGTTCTCCTATTGGCTGACAAAAGTTGGTCAATTGGCGATTGAGCTTACGTTACCGGTTGTTTGCATTGCGAATGCCCGATCAGAGTCGGCGGTTACGTCCTTTCTCAAGAAAAGCAAAATCAATTGCAATATCCGGTTTGTTAACCATACTGATTGGGACGACCTGGCATCTCTTAGAGGCTATATAAGCGATACCGACCTACTGGTGTTCGTTTCGGCGAGAGCGGGTGAAGTCTCTTATAATCGAGAATTCGACGGTATACCGAAAAAACTCGCTCGGAAATATGAAAATAATAATAGAATACTAATTTATCCGAGTAGGCGACCAACTAGCGTGTTTGATAATTATGATGAGGTGAGTGCCATGTCGACAAACCGGGGCTATACTCGTCTACAGAGGATGGGCAAAGGTTTAGGAAGCATATTGAATATAAGAAACAGAAACTTACCGGGATCAACTAAATGAAAAAGTTATGGGACAGAAAATAACCATAAATGAAAAAGGACATTTAACCGTTCCTGATAATCCAATCATACCCTTTATCATCGGTGATGGAATAGGGCCTGATATCTGGAATGCAGCCGTTCGTGTTTTTGATGAAGGTGTACGAAAGGCTTATGCAGCGAAGCGGCAGATCGAATGGAAAGAGATTTTGGCAGGGCAAAAAGCCTATGACCAAACTGGCAGCTGGCTTCCTGAGGAAACAATTGAGGCCATGAGGGAGTACGTTGTTTCGATAAAAGGACCACTAACTACACCCGTTGGAGGTGGTATCCGATCGTTAAATGTGGCTATTCGGCAGTTGCTCGATCTATTTGTTTGCCAGCGCCCGTTATCCTGGATTGAGGGAGTCCCCTCACCGGTTAAACACCCGGAAAATGTAGATATGGTCATATTTCGTGAAAATACAGAGGATATTTATGCCGGCATTGAATTCGAAGCTGACAGTAAGGAAGCCCAAGTTTTAAAAGAGTACCTAACAAATCAGTTTGGTGTGGACTATCCCTTCAAAGAAGAGACGGCTCTTGGCATAAAACCGGTATCGAAGGAAGGGTCCGTTCGTTTAATACGGGCAGCTATAGAATATGCAATAAAGGAGAAACTTCCATCCGTGAGTTTAGTTCATAAGGGGAATATTATGAAGTTTACAGAAGGTGCCTTTAAGAACTGGGGTTATGAATTAGCGGAAAATGAATACGCCGAAGACGTGTTTACCTGGACTCAATGGGAAAGATTAAAGGCTACCGACGGTGAACAAGCTGCAAACAATGCGTTACAAAAAGCACAACAGCAAGGGAAAGTTATTATAAAAGACGTAATTGCTGATAATTTTCTGCAACAGATTTTGCTAAACCCAAGAGACTATGCAGTGATTGCTACATTAAATCTCAACGGTGATTACATTTCAGATGCATTGGCGGCCATTGTTGGCGGAATCGGCATAGCTCCGGGAGCGAACATTAATTACCTTAAAGGGCATGCGGTGTTTGAAGCAACGCATGGAACAGCCCCTCGTTTTGCAAATACAGATAGTATGAACCCTTCATCAGTTATCTTGAGCGGCGTGATGATGTTTGATTATATGGGATGGCACGAGGTATCATCAATCATTAAAAAAGGACTGGCTAAAACCATTCGTTCAAAACAAGTTACCATAGACTTTTATAATCAGATGGAAGGGGCTACCTTACTTAAAACGAGTCAATTTGCAGATGCGATTATTCGATATATGGGTAACTAATTCATAATAATTAAGTGCTAATCGGCGAAAAAATAGTAGTTTTGTAGATTAACGTAATATACTAAAAAACGAATTGTTTCCGTTGGAGGATAAAGACAAATAAATATGGCCAAAATCCTGCTTGTAGAAGATGATACTACCTTTTCGACTATTCTCGAAGGCTTTTTGAAAAAAAATGGTCATCAAGTTGAAATGAGGTACAATGTCAAAAGTAGTGTCAAATCATTGGACGAATCTATTGACCTTATGTTGCTGGATTATCGTCTGGGGGATGGAACGGGTTTGGATGTATTGGAAGAAGTTCGGAACAGGGGCCTAAATATCCCTGTTATTATCATGACCAGTTTCAATGACGTACGCACTGCAGTAAGGGCCATGCGTTTGGGGGTGTTTGATTATATTACGAAACCGGTAAACCCCGATGAATTATTAATGGTTTTAAAAGATGCATTAAACCATAATAGTGAAGAACAAATCCCTTCGACCACCAAAAAATTACCGGAAGAAGAGTCGTCAGACTTTGTAAAAGGCGTTAGTACCCAATCTAAAAAGCTTCAAGAATACATCAATTTAGTTGCACCGACCGACATGTCTGTGTTGGTAAGGGGGGAAAGCGGTACGGGAAAGGAGTACGTGGCAAGGTCCATTCATTTAAAAAGCAACCGAGCCAATAAACCTTTTGTATCCATTGATTGTGGAACCCTTTCCAAAGAGCTGGCAGCCAGCGAACTGTTTGGACATATTAAGGGGTCGTTTACAGGAGCACTTACGGATAAAAAAGGACAATTTGAGGAGGCTGATGGCGGTACGCTGTTTTTAGATGAAATAGGGAATTTGTCGTATGATGTGCAGGTGAAATTATTAAGAGCTTTACAAGAAAGAGTAATACAGCCTATTGGTGCTAATAAGCAAATTAAAGTTGATGTTCGTGTCATAGCCGCAACGAACGATGATTTATTGGGTAGTTCAGCATCGGGAAATTTTAGAGAAGATCTATATCATCGGATCAATGAATTCGAAATTATTGTACCGGCTCTAAGAGACCGGGGAAGTGACATGGATACGTTTATTGAGTTTTTTGTAGCTAAAGCTAATAAAGAATTGAATCGACAGGTTGTTCACCTTTCTAAAGAGGTAAAAGATATTTTCAAAGCTTATGATTGGCCCGGCAACCTACGGGAACTTAAAAATGTAATAAAGAGGATGGTGCTATTGACACCGGGTGATACAGCGGAATCGAGCGCGTTACCGGATGAGATGGTATTGTCGATCAATCAGCATAAACATCATGAAAGCCATCCGAATTCCGAGCATGTGGCTGCTGATCTTAAATCCCAAAGTGAGGCACATGAGCGACAGCTTATAATGGATGTCTTACAGCAGGTGAAATATAATAAAAGTAAGGCGGCACAGGTCTTAAATATAGATCGAAAAACCCTCTATAATAAATTAGATAAGTACGGTATTTCCTAATTCGCGTAATTTATTTCTCAAGGTTATAGAACCGTTCCATTGATGAAGGATCGGCTATGCAACTCTTCTTTCAGATAATCCAATAGGCGGTATAATTGATCTATAATCCCTTGAATTTCCAGAATGTCGAATTCATTATTTCTGATGTCAATCTCAAGCTTTCGAAGTTTAATAGCTATCTTCTGTCCGCCGATCTGGGATGTTCTTCCCGCTAGTTTATGACAAATCAACGCGAGTTGTTCTCTCTCGTTAGCCTGCAAAGCATTGCGTAGATTAATAAGATCTTTTCCCGTATCTTTAATGAAAATGTTTAGTATTTTGGTAACCTGATTACTGTCATTGTAGGTCAATTTCTTCAGATTAGAAAAATCAAAATCTCTCAAATCGTTCCGGTTTTTTATTTTAAGGGGCTCTTCGTTTGTTTTACGTAAACCAAGCAGATGCAAAAGATCAGTTTCCTTAAATGGCTTCAGCAATAAACCATCAAAACCCTGAGAAATTATTTTTTCACGCTCTTCCGGTAATGCCTGAGCTGTGAAGGCATATATTTTCACATCCTCTTCGATTCTTGGCCGTAACTCATGATTTAATTCTACGCCCGTTTTTCCCGGCATACGCATGTCCATTAAGACAATGCTAACACTTGAGTCCCATGGTGTATTCAATAAATCATTCGGATCGGAGAAGGTACGATGGTTGATTTTATATTTATTGAAAATATTGTGACAGAGCTCGAGGATAAAACTATCATCGTCTATTACCCAAATAGTTCCTGTGAAATCTTTTATAGGGATCAGGTTGTTTTCCTCTCTACTTGTTTCGATTAACGTAGACGTTTTTAAAGGGATAAATACGTCAAATGTGGATCCCTTACCCAGCTGACTTTTTATCCTAATATTTCCTCCCATGGCTTCGCATAGCGTCTTTACAATGCTCAGCCCCAAGCCACTGCCAAAATGGGTGCCGGAATTTGAGTTTTCCGCTTGTTCAAACTCGTTGAAAATTCGATGAATATCACTTTCAGGAATACCTTTTCCGGTGTCTTCAACCGTTATTCTTAATTCGGTTAGCTCATTTTTTATGGCGGTACTAACCATCAAGGTAACCGATCCCTGATCGGTAAATTTAATGGCGTTACTAAGCAAGTTATAAAGGATTTGTTTGATCCGAAAAGGATCGCCAAATAGATAACCCGTCCCTTCAATCTCTTTGCTCAAATTTAAGGACAGTGATTTTTCTTCGGCCTGTAGTTGCATAGCTGCAACTACCTCTTCAATTAATTGTGACAAGTAAAAATCCTGGTTATTAAAATGAAATTTACCGGAATTGATACGATTGTAATCCAATACTTCATTTACTATCTGCAATAGGTGTTCTGAAGACTGATATATTACGTTCACCTTACGGCTATCCTCGGGGTGTTCGTCCCGTAATTGTTCGGCATAACCAATGATCGATTGTAGAGGTGTACGAAGCTCATGACTCATGTTGGAAAGGAACCGCTGCTTGGCTGCACTATGGTATTCGGCTTCTTCTTTGGCAATTTCGAGCTCTCGCCTATAGCGATTACTTTTTCTAATATCCGACAAGATCAGTAAGACGAGAATAATTGTAACGCCTAAAAAGCTTAATACCACCAAATTAATCCGACTCAAACTATGGTTCATCACCGTTCTGGCTCCCATATTCTCGTTTTCCATCTGCAGCATTCCCTCTTTTTCCACTGCATTCAGTATACTAAGCATCTTGCTGATCAATAGATTCCCTGCATAAGTCAGCTCCACTTCTCTGTCTATAAATGAATCGCTTTGTGCGCGTTGGGTTTCTTCAATGGTTCTCAAGACGCTATCAATTAATTTAATGGCACTGTCTTGTTTTGAAGTTGCAATTGTATCTATCAGTTCCTCAATACCTTCTTTAACGATCCGTCTCGATTGCGTAATCGTATTCGGGCGGGGCGGGTTTTTTCGTTTCGATCCGAATATCTTTCCGAAGAAAGAGCGGTCATCTTGCATCGAATCAGCCTTCACTATCTCCCCCGGTTCGATGGTGGTTGTTTCCGTAATTTTCCTTCTCGTTACAACAGTACTATCGCTATTCGGGGTGTTTTGAACAATCTCTCCAATGCTTTGTAATTGTTTAGAAAACTCATGACTGTCAACCATTTTTTCACGAACTTGAACATAAGCCTTAAAAAGCTTGTCACGTTCTTTCAACAGCGTTTTAATGGAATCGATCCTTTTGGTTTGATTGCTGTCTTGCGAATATAGATTCTTTAACGAATCGAGGGAGGCAGAAACTAATTTTGATTCTTTTTGTAGCTGTTCATATGAATTATCTCCATCAGTCAATACTTGAGACCGTTGCAACTGATCGAGCTGCATAATGTCTCGCGATACTTTACTAACCAAGCGCATCTTTTCGTTTGGCTTCGCAATATTATCTACAGCCGATAGCACTTGATTAAAAGCATCCTTGCTGATGGTCCATGCCAGAGCAAGGGCAATACAACAACAGATAAAGACAAAAAGAACCTTTCGTCTGACTCCTTTATTTGATAGCTTTTGATCAACCATTAATGTAAAGTTACGAATTTTGTAATTAGTTAAGTAGGATAATGGTAAGTAGGGTAGTGGTTGGAAAGAGATAGTGACAAGAGTCGTTGCAGCGAAGTCATTTTGGTAGTACTCCGATGCTTTTGGAAGAAACAGGTAAGTCGTATACTATATATAAATAAAAAAGAAGAGTGTCTCGCAATATTTGTCTTTGACAAAGAGGAGACACTCTCTTTTCCTGAAAAATGAATATTAGCTATTCTCCTGTAAGAAAACGAATTTGTGATCAAACATATCTAATTTGATTTTACTGTCTTTGTCAATTTTTCCGGCAAGGATTTCTTTTGACAGCTCATTCAAAATTCGTTTTTGTATGACGCGCTTCAACGGTCGTGCGCCAAATTGAGGGTCATAACCCAATTGAGCTAACCAATCGAGCGCTTCATCCGAGGCTTCCAGCTGTATGCCCATTTCAGCCAATTGTCTTTGTACCCCATTAAATTGAAGACGAACGATCTCACCGATTTCATCACGATTTAGTGGAGTAAACATGATAACTTCATCGATCCGATTCAAAAATTCCGGTCTAATCGATTTCTTCAATAGCTCGAATACTTCATTTTTTGTCTTGGCTATAATCTCATCTCGGTTTATTTCATTCAATTCACTGAAATTTTCCTGGATCAGGTGAGAACCAATATTTGAGGTCATAATGATAATGGTGTTTTTAAAATTCACCACACGTCCTTTGTTGTCGGTTAAATGTCCATCATCTAAAACTTGTAAAAGAATATTGAATACGTCAGGATGCGCCTTTTCGATTTCGTCCAATAACACAACCGAATAAGGGCGGCGGCGGATAGCTTCGGTTAGCTGGCCACCTTCATCATAACCAACATAACCGGGAGGCGCACCGATTAATCGTGAAACGGCGTGCCGCTCTTGGTATTCGCTCATATCAATCCGGACCATTGAATGTTCATCGTTGAACAAAAATTCGGCGAGCGCTTTTGCCAATTCTGTTTTACCAACCCCTGTTGTTCCCAAAAATATAAAAGATCCGATCGGTCTTCTTTTATCGCTTAAACCTGCACGCGACCTTCTAATGGCATCCGAGATGGCTTCTATGGCTTCACTTTGTCCTGCAACTCGTTTATGAAGTTCTTCTTCCAAATGAAGCAACTTTTCCCTTTCGCTCTGCACCATTTTGCTTACAGGAATCCCCGTCCAACGGGAAACCACATCAGCTATATCTTCGGCGGTAACTTCCTCCTTAAGCATACGACCAGTGCCTTGTTTTTCTTCAAGTTCTTTTTTTAACTTTTCAAGCTCATCTTGTGCCTGCTTTATTCTACCGTATCTAATTTCAGCAACTTTTCCGTAGTCGCCCGCCCTTTCAGCCTGCTCGGCTTCCAGCTTAAAATCTTCAATTTGCTGTACGTGATGGTTCAAATTATCGACAAGTGATTTTTCACTTTGCCAAGCGGCGCGCAAGGAGTCTCTATCCGAGGCTAGGTTTGCTATTTCGCGACTTAACTCTTCTACTTTATGGGTGTCGTTTTCCCGCTTGATTGCTTCGCGCTCAATCTCAAGTTGCATGATTTTGCGTTCGATTTCATCAACTGCTTCCGGAACGGAATCCATTTCTAATCGAAGTTTAGATGCAGCCTCATCCATCAAGTCAATGGCCTTGTCCGGTAGGAAACGATCCGCAATATAGCGTTGTGAAAGTTCAACGGCAGCGATAATCGCTTCGTCTTTTATTCGCACCTTATGGTGCGTCTCATACCGCTCCTTAATACCTCTTAGAATAGAGATCGCATCTTGTGTGTCGGGCTCGTCTACCATGACTTTCTGGAATCGGCGTTCCAAAGCCTTGTCTTTTTCAAAATATTTCTGGAATTCATTGAGTGTAGTGGCCCCTATGGCACGTAGCTCTCCTCTCGCCAGAGCCGGTTTTAAAATATTGGCGGCATCCATGGCCCCTTCACCACCTCCTGCACCTACGAGTGTGTGGATCTCGTCGATAAAGAGAATGATCTCTCCATCGCTATCAGTTACTTCCTTTACAACGGCTTTTAACCGTTCTTCAAACTCACCCTTATACTTGGCACCGGCGATTAGGGCCCCCATATCTAGAGAAAAGACCGTTTTACTTTTCAAGTTCTCCGGCACATCACCCTTGATAATACGATGGGCAATACCCTCTGCTATTGCTGTTTTACCGACACCCGGCTCCCCAACTAAGATTGGATTATTCTTGGTCCGGCGGGAGAGTATTTGGATAACCCGTCGAATTTCTTCGTCTCGTCCTATCACCGGGTCGAGCTTTCCCGATTCGGCAAATTCATTCAGATTACGTGCATATTTGTTCAAGGCATTATATGTAGCCTCCGCATTCTGATCGGTTACCCGTGTGTTACCTCTTAATTCAATGATGGCTTTCTTTAAGTCTTTTTCCGTGACACCCTGATCTTTTAATGCAGCAGCGGCTTTATCACCCGCGTTTAGGACGCCCAATAATAAGTGCTCTACCGATACAAAGTCATCTTTGAAATCTTTCAGGTATCCCTGTGCTTTTTGTAAAGCTGTATTAGTAGAAGAAGATAAATATATATTGCTTCCGCTTACTTTAGGGAAACCGCTGATTTGTTGATCCAAGGCTTCGTTCAAGCGATTTATATTGACATTGAGTTTTTTTAATAAATGACTTACAACGTTTTCATCAACTAAAAGAAGAGCCTTCAATAAGTGCGCATTTTCAATAGCTTGGTGTTGGTTTCCACCCGCAATCTCCGAGGCTTTTTGAATAGCTTCCTGCGCCTTGATTGTAAAGTTGTTTAAATTCATTTTCGTTTTATTAATAGTCTTATAAGGATTTGCTAGACTATATCAAAACGAATACCATCAAAAGTAGTTTGACGAAAACAGACATTTTGTCGCTACGTGATTTGGTTTCAATGACTAACTGTCTGTTCTTTAAAGTTTTATATGAAAAAATGGCGGAGTAAATCTCTGTCTCTATATAAAAAAACCTGCCTAAAATAGACAGGTTTTTTTACTAAAGGAGTGTCCCAAGCTAGGATTCCAATTCTTCTTTTAATTTCGTTGTCTGGTAATCCGTCAATTTCTTTAAAGGCCCGCTGGCAAGCATCTTCATCATCATGTTTAGATCTGCCTGAATAGTGAAAACAGCCTCGCTGGTGCTAGGGTCAATTGATTTAACCTTCCAACTTAATGTGAGATCAAAGGGGGCCTTTTCCGAAGGTACAATGGATATTTCTTGATTTTCTTTACGCTCACTAACTCTTAAGGCAAGTTTAGACATATTCTGAACAGTAAAACTTGCCTCGTCTTTAGTAGATGACCAATTGTAAACATTTTCGGGCATCAGTTTTTCATGATTATTGCAATCGGCAAGAAAGTTATATACCTTCTCTACGGGTTGATTGATAATGCTTTTGCTTTCTATAACAGTCATCGATATGCTTCTTTACGAAAATCTATACAGTTTTAGGTTCCCAATTTGCCGGATCTCTTCGCCATTCACGTAGCAAATCTTCTTCTTCATGATGGACGAAGCCATTCTCGGAAGCATATTTTATTAAAGCATTGTAGTTTGACAACGTAGTATACCTACATTTAGCCGCTTTGAAATTTTCATCCGCTACATCAAATCCATAACTGAAAATAGCTACTAATCCCACTACATCGCATCCGGCTTCTCTCAATGCCTCTACCGCTTTCAAACTACTTTTTCCTGTAGATATTAAATCTTCAATAACTACTACCCGTTGCCCTTCTATGATTTCTCCTTCAATCATATTTTGTCGTCCGTGCTCTTTTGCACTTGATCGTACATAGGCAAAAGGCAGGCCGAGATCTTGTGCCACCAGTACACCTTGTGGGATACCCGCCGTCGCTACACCGGCTATCATTCCGATAGAACCAAACTCTTCTTGGATAACTTCAGAAAGCTTTTGTCTGATGTACGTTCTTACGGTAGGATGTGATAATGATATGCGATTGTCGCAATAAATTGGGGACTTCCAACCCGATGCCCAAGTAAAAGGTTTGGAAGGTTGTAATTTAATTGCTTTAATTTGCAATAAAAATTCAGCAACTTTTTGTTCAATCTCACTCTTGTGATTCATGATGCAAATTTATAAAATTTATATGAACGAATCGGTCCTTCTCTTGACCGATTTTACGCCTAGCTACTTGGATGCTTTTCAACAAATTGATTTACAGTCTTTTGATTTTGTAAAACTTTTTAAGAAAAGTTTATCACTTGAAAGTGCCACTAAATTTTTACTTTTAGTAGAAGATCCGAAAGCGATGCTTAAAATGATCAAAAGGTCGGTAAGGTTAATCGGTGCAGCCGGCGGCTTGGTGCGGAACGGAGATGGAGATATCCTTTTTATACATCGATTGGGAAAATGGGATTTACCAAAAGGAAAGATAGATCCGGGAGAAAAAAGTAAGCGCGCTGCTCTTCGTGAGGTTGAAGAAGAATGTGGTATACATGTCGACTATTTGGGGCCAAAAATTATATCATCTTACCATGCTTATGAGATGAAAGGCAGTGTAGTGCTTAAAAAGACAAATTGGTATGAAATGGGGGTGAACAAAAAGCCAAAACTGATTCCTCAGACAAGTGAAGATATTACGGATGCGCAATGGGTCCATCCTGATCGTGTAGGCGATGTTTTGTCAAATACCTACGGCATTATTAAGGATGTGCTTGAGAAAAAAGCCTATATATAATTTAGCACTTCCTTTGGTACAAGATGTTTGATAGAGCCTCGGTGCTTAAGTATATCTCTTACAATGGTGGAGCTGATATGCCCAAAGCCGGGGCTTGCAAATAATAAAACAGTTTCAATAGTCGGTTCAAGTTGTCGATTATTCTGCGCTATTGCATTCTCAAAATCAAAATCTGCTGCATTCCGAAGCCCTCTAAGAATATAGGAAGCGCCCACCTCTTTGCAATAATTTACGGTTAAACCGGTGTAGCTTGAAACATGAACTGAAGGTTTACCCTTGAAAATAGCTTCAAGAATTGTTTTTCTCATATCACTACTTAGAAGAGGCGTTTTTGAACTATTTAATCCAATTGCGATATGGATCTCGTCGAACAAAGGAATGGCTCTTAATATGATATCCATGTGTGCATTAGTAATAGGGTCGAAAGACCCGGGAAATACAGCAACTCGCTTCTTCATGGTGGTGTATGTTTATTGCTATCAATTTAAGCTCAAACTTATCGAAAATAATTCGAATATAAAGCGCGCTAGGAAAGTTCAAAAAAGCTAAATGATGAATAACCGTACACGCGTTGCTCCACAAAGCTAACATGCTGATCCACCTTTCTAGTAGTGGGATGCTCTAAAACGAACAATCCTTTTGGATTCAATAGTTTATGCTCGAAGAGCATGTTAGGTAACAAAGGGAGTTGTGGCAAATCATAAGGGGGGTCAGCAAAAATGAAGTCAAAAGATTGTTTGCATCCGGTTATAAACTTCAGCACATCTGCTTTAAGGATCTTCATCTGCTCCAATTGATATTTGCTCTTTTGAGTATCTATATATGTGCAACATTTACCGTGAATGTCTACGGATAAAAGACTTTTGACGCCTCGTGAGGCCAATTCAATTGAAATATTGCCTGTGCCACTAAATAAATCCAATGCGTCCGTTTCGCTCCATACAAGTCGATTTTCCAATATATTGAATAAGGCCTCTTTTGCTAGATCGGTTGTTGGACGAACCGGTAAATTTGTGGGGGGTGAAAGTTTTACCCCCTTAATACGTCCACCAATTATGCGCATAATAATCCGAATAATGATAACTTTTGATACCCCTTTTTCAGTACATTGAAATTGCTACATTCCATTACACCGGACAAATCCAAAAAAGACAATTGATTACTGTATTTTTTCAGGCGTTGATAGGTTGGATCGTCAACTTCTATTTGACCTGAAATTATTATTGATATACTAGAAAGGTTGATGTTGTATTCTTGGGCAATAGCCAATAGAAAGTAGTTAAATTCGTCTGCATCCTGACTTGGCTGCATATGGTGGTATATCAATTTCCCGTCTGAGATGTAAGAGAAGTCTGCATACCCTTCGCCAAAGTTAAGAGAGAGATAGTTTTTGTGATCTGAAGCAATAGCTGCGAGTGCACTTAATATGGCTGTACTATCGGATTGAATCATGAAATCCGGAAAATTCAAAAGTAATTGTCTTTGCTCTTCTTTTGATATGCCGTAGATGCACTGCGCGGCGAATGGCTTTATATAACTGCTTAATAACGAATGATTTTCCTTGTCTAAAAAAAAAGCATTTAAGTAATATACTTCTTGAGATGGATTGTATAATTCGTTAGGTATTAACATCTTGTAATTCGTATCAATTGATAGAACTTTGGATTGATAAGCCAAGTGCAACAATTGGTCGACACGCTCTTCCCTGACATCTTTTTGCCAAGAGAGCAGTAATAATAGGCGATTTTGCTGACTAAAAATGGCCATTTGTGATCGATGGTTGCCTTGTCTTACTAATAACTGGTAATCCTCACTTTTATCTACGGTGAAGTTGTCGTCAATAAATTCTATTTGCAATAATTCACTCATGGCTAGCAAAAGTACCCTTTACAAACGATATTGCAAAAAGCATTTTTTTGTGTTAGGTTTGAATGTGGAAATAATTAACAAATTCGAGCAATCGTTTCCCGCTACACCCACTCCGCAGCAAAAGGAAGCATTTAAAGAACTGGCCACTTTTTTAAGTTTTAAACAACAGGCGACTTGTTTTATTTTAAAGGGCTATGCCGGTACGGGTAAAACTACGCTTATTAGCACCTTGGTACGTGTATTGCCGGCCCTAAATATGCGGTCGATCCTATTGTCACCTACGGGAAGAGCAGCTAAAGTAATGAGTGCTTATGCAGAAAGACCGGCATTTACTATCCATAAAAAAATCTATCGAAAGAAAGTCGCCGGCACACCGGATATGTCTTTTACTTTGTCCGATAATTTACATAAAAATACGTTATTTATTATAGATGAGTCTTCTATGATTTCAAATGAGCAGAGTGGTTTCGGAAAGACCGGCTTGTTGGAAGACCTGATAACTTATGTTGAAAGCGGTGATAATTGCAAACTTATGTTTGTAGGAGATACCGCCCAGCTCCCCCCGGTGGGATTATTGGAAAGTCCCGCCTTAAACCCGAGGTATATAAGAGACCATTTTGGCTATCACGTAATGAGCTGCGAATTGACCGAGGTGGTGCGACAAACGAGTAACTCCGGTATTTTGCGTAATGCCACCGCTATTCGCGAACAAATTAGGTTAGACGGTAGCAATAAAAAGCTCCACTTTCCGAAACTAAAGGTAAGAAACTTCGCCGATGTCTATCGGATGACGGGTGAGCGTTTTATCGAAGGGCTTCATTATGCTTATGACAAATATGGAATCGAAAATACATTGGTTATTTGTAGATCAAATAAAAGTGCCAATTTATATAATCAGCAAATACGTAACCGGATACTCTATCGAGAAGAGGAATTGACCGGAGGAGATCATGTAATGGTGGTGCGAAACAATTATTATTGGACAAGTGGAGAAAGCGATGCGCAGCAGTTTATTGCTAATGGAGATATGGCAATTGTAAAACGGGTTCGTAATGTACATGAACAACATGGTTTTCGGTTTGCCGATGTAAGTTTGGCTTTCGTCGACCAAGATAATTTGGAGCCTTTATCCTGTAGAGTCCTACTAGATTCTTTATACACAGACTCTCCTAATTTACCTACAGAAAGTCAGCGAAAATTGTTCGACTCGGTAATGGAAGACTATCAAGAATTGGGAAGTAAGAAAGAGCAAATAGCAGCTATTAAAAACGACTCGTATTATAACGCATTGCAAATCAAATTTTCTATGGCAGTTACTTGCCATAAGGCACAAGGTGGGCAATGGGACGCCGTTTTTATTGATCAAGGCTTTTTAACGGATGAAATGCTTAATATGGATTTCCTTCGTTGGCTCTATACCGCTTGCACGAGAGCCACAAAGGAACTGTTTTTTGTGAATTTTCATGATAAATTTTTTGCCGATTAATCGCCCACTTGCTGAACACTGTATTGCTAAGGTATTTTGTGGGTCAGGTCAAATTGTGCTGCCTCAACCGGTAAACCATAAAAAATGCTGGCCTTTTCCTTGAAATTCTCAACATTTTCCGTTGTAAAAAACTGCCGTGCGCCATTTTTTGTACAAAGAGCTTCTATTTCCTTATGTCTATACAGATAATCTGCTAAACTTTTCGCTACGATGCTTCCTTGTGAAATCACTTGTACACCTTTTGGCATAAATTCCTTAATTGTAGGTAACAATAGGGGATAGTGTGTGCAAGCTAAAATGACGGCATCAATTTCGGTAGACTGTTGCAAGAGGCGATCGATATGTTGTTTTACGAAATAACGGGCGCCAGGCGAATCCATTTCATTATTCTCTACTAAAGGAACCCACATGGGGCATGCTTCCTGATACACCTTAATTTGAGGGAAAAACTTATGGATTTCCAGCACGTAGGACGCTGAATTGACCGTTCCCGAAGTAGCCAAAATACCGACGTGATTGCTTATAGTGAAGCGATCGATAATTTCGGTCGTTGGTCTGATAACACCTAAAACATTTCGTAAGTCTGTGCGTTTCGGTAAATCTTTTTGTTGAATAGTCCTTAAGGCTTTTGCAGAAGCCGTATTGCAAGCCAATATAACTAAATGGCAACCCAAATCAAATAAATGGTTTACACATTCCATCGTATAGTGATACACAGTGTCGTACGAGCGTGTACCATAGGGAACTCGAGCATTATCGCCAAAATAAATGTAGTCGTATTGAGGAAGCGTATGGCTGATTTCTTTAAAAACTGTTAATCCTCCATAACCGGAGTCGAAAATACCTATTGGGCCCATATTATCTTTATGTCAATATTATCAGTTTGTCATCGGTTTTCTTGCCCACTCTAATTCGTCCCAGTTAAGATTGCTGAAGTTTGGTGTGAAAGAATGTGGATCACTTATTGTCATCAACAGCTCAAATTGTTTAGCATATGGCTTTTTGAGTAATGAACCTTTGGGTATATAGGGATAGCTGTCTAAATAAGTCAAAATTTTATCCGGAGAAATTCTTCGATGGATATAAGCTCTATGAATGTCATCGGGGTGTCTGATGCCCGCCGCTGCCATAAGCTCAATGGCACTTTTTATTGTTTGCTGATGAAAATTGGCAACTCTTGTTTTTTTATCTTCTACTACGAGGCCACGTACCAGATGAGCGTTTTGTGTAGCTACGCCGGTAGGACACTTGTTGCTATTACACTCTAAAGCCTGTATGCAGCCAAGGGCCATCATCATCCCCCGCGCGCTATTGCAGATATCTGCACCAAGCGCGAAATTCTTAACAAGATCGAAACCCGTGGCGATCTTCCCGGAAGCTATAATCTTAATGTGTTGCTTCAGGTCAAAGCCTGTAAGTGTGTCGTAAACAAAGGCTAAGGCATCTCTTAGAGGCATCCCAACATTGTTGGAAAACTCCAAGGGAGCGGCGCCTGTTCCTCCTTCACCACCATCGACGGTAATAAAATCAGGGCAAATCTTCGTTTCAGTCATCGCCTTGCAGATGGCTACAAATTCACTTCGATGTCCTATACATAGCTTGAAACCAATGGGTTTCCCATTAGATAGCTCACGTAACTGTTGGATGAAATTTAATAGCTCAATCGGTGTTTTAAATGCGCGATGATAGGGGGGAGAGTCAACGTCTTTGCCCATTTCAACTAACCGTATACGCGCAATTTCTTCCGTTAGCTTTGCCGCAGGCAATATGCCTCCATGCCCTGGTTTAGCACCTTGTGATAGTTTGATTTCAACCATCTTAACCTGCGGGAGATTCACCTTTTGTTCAAATGCTTCCGGATTGAAATTTCCATCCGGGTAGCGGCATCCAAAATAGCCTGTTCCTATCTGCCAAATTAAATCACCACCACCTTCCAAATGATAATCACTTATGCCACCTTCTCCGGTATTATGAGCAAAATTGCCGATTTTAGCACCTTTGTTTAGTGCCATGATGGCATTTTTACTTAAGGCACCGTAGCTCATTGCCGATATATTCAATATGCTCGCTGAGTACGGTTGTGAACAGGAGGGACCACCTATAATAACCCTTGGATCTTCACATGACGCATCCATATGTAAAGCATTGATGCTATGATTAAGCCATTCATAATTGTTTTCATACACATTTAGTTGGGTGCCAAAAGGAGTAGTATCCATTTCTTTTTTTGCACGTTGATAGATCACACTACGATGAATTCGGCTAAAAGGTCGTCCGTCCGTGTCACTTTCGATGAAATATTGCTGTACCTTGGGGCGGAGGCCTTCCATCACATAACGGAGTCTACCGAAAACAGGGAAGTTGCGTCTGATGGCTCGTTTTGACTGATAAACATCGAAGAGACCGAGAAAGAACAAGGGTATAACGATGATGAACGACCAATATATTGGCGTCCACCAAATGCCTGTGATAATAATCCCTGCTAGTAGGAAAAAGGAGATGAAGAGAAACGTGTTTTTCATCAGTATTAATTTATTAATTAGCCCGCCTATTTGAGGCAATCATTTACCTTGCTCGAATCAACGATGGCATCAAACAATATTACTCCCATAAGCGGGTCGC
Organism: Olivibacter sp. LS-1; assembly: GCF_008245145.1. GTDB lineage: Bacteria > Bacteroidota > Bacteroidia > Sphingobacteriales > Sphingobacteriaceae > Olivibacter > Olivibacter oleidegradans. The sequence continues at coordinate 3,343,828 of NZ_CP041643.1, forward strand.
GTTTTAATAGGAAAAGACGAATAAACTTTTAATGAAAATATTATCTTTGCCGTAAAGCATACTGTCATAACATTTCATGCAAAGCTATTATTAATTAATGAAACCTGCATGGATTACTGCTTAAAAAGCGTTGCGCAAAACGATTATAAAGATGAAAATTCAAATCATTAACGGCCCAAACCTCAATTTACTTGGCGTGCGGGAACCTTCAATATACGGAAATAAAGGGTTTGAAAGCTATTTCGAAGAACTGAAAGGGTACTTTGATTCAATCGATCTGTCTTATTTTCAAAGTAATCATGAAGGTGAAATTATCGACAAATTGCATGAAGTGGGTTTTTCTTATGATGGTATCGTTTTAAATGCCGGAGCATATACGCATACTTCAGCGGCAATAGGTGACGCAATCGCTGCTATAAAAACACCGGTTATCGAGGTGCATATTTCGAACGTTCATGCGCGGGAAGCGTTCAGACATCATTCGTATTTGGCTAAATATTGTAAAGGGGTTCTATGTGGTTTTGGATTAGATAGTTATCGCTTGGCGGTGCATAGCTTTATCTACTAACACTATTCGCTACTGATACATGCGACTCCATATTTCATAAATGGGTGCTCCTTTTGAGCTCAACCCGCTGTGATGCCATTGACCATTGTCTAATTTCCCATTGAAAGTCAGGCTCGCTCCAACACGGCTGTCATCCCGGGAAAAAAAGTCGATATTCTCAATATACTTACCATCTTTGAAGCTATAGGTCCCACCTCCCGTACCTGAAAATTCGCCGGTTTTCACATTAATTGCTACCCATTGAAACCGAGTGCCACTGAGTATCTTCAATGTTCTCCGATCCCTCAATGGCATTTCATTCATTTGGTTGTCTACTTTTCGGTTGGTAATTCGCCACACGCCTGCCAAAGGCGCATCATTACTATCTATTCGTTGCCAATTTTCTTTGTTGCCGGTTACATTAATAGAAAGGTCTTTAGTTAAATCGAACTGAAAGGTATGTGATTTTTGTACTTCTTCGGGCTTTGTAGCGTTGTACTCAATAGATACCACGATCTGTTTATCTTGTTGCTTATAGGGGCCACCCCAGGTATTAATAAATTTTTTACCATTTAAGTCATATAAGGCATAAGACAGGTAGTTGTCTACAAAAACCAATGTATGGTGAAGGTCGTCTTTTTTAAGCTGCCAAGCTCCTGCGAGTGAACTTGTTTGTCCATAAGCCGTCGACAAGCATGGTAAAAACAATAGAATATAAAAAAGTATCTTCATGGGTTGTTATAAAAGGTTTATTTATAAACTACGATCCGCTCTTTTTGTTTGCCTTTCTAGAATTTTTTATTATTCAATTCAGTAAACTTCTGCTTTTGAAGTATAAAGTAAGCCCAAATAATGCTCGCGCGATAGATGCCAGACGATACTTTTTTTGATTTGGTTCGTTTTCTTTTACGAGCGTTTTTTCGAAAATTCCTGAAAAAATTCACATGTGCTTTGCTGACTGCAAGTGCATCTTTTCGTTTTCCTTCCGATATGAAACGGAGCAGGGCAATGAAATCTAGCCAAAAACGAATAAATATAACGAATATTGCTTGCATTAAGGGCAGATTTTTTTGCAACATAACGAGGTTATTCCTAAAATTGAGGTAGGTCTTGAATGGATTTTCCTTACTCAGCGTACCACCACCAACGTGATAAACCGCTGATTTCGGACAATAATATATGCTATACCCAAAGAGCTTCAGCCGCCAACACAGGTCAATCTCCTCCATGTGAGCAAAGAAATCTTTGTCAAAGCCTTTCGCCTTTCTCCAGGCATCCCTTTTTATAAAAAAAGCTGCACCGCTTGCCCAAAATATCTCTTTTGGATGATTGTACTGCCCTTGATCGACTTCCGTTTTCTCAAGTATTCTTCCTGCACAAAAAGGATAACCTAAATAATCGATAAATCCACCTGCTGCGCCAGCGTGTTCAAACTTCTTTTTGTCGTAAAAAGAAAGTATTTTCGGTTGAGCAGCTCCTATTTTACTGTCTGCTTCCATCAGTTCGATGACAGGCTCTATCCAATAAGGATCGACCTGTACATCAGAATTAAGGAGGACGAAATAATCGGCCTCAACCTGTTCAAGGACACGATTGTATCCTTCGGCGAAACCAAAATTTTCCTTGTTGTTTATGAGCGTTAAAGACGGATATTCGGTCTGTATAAATGAAACGGAATCATCTGTTGAACCATTATCGCCTATTACTATTTCTAGATTTGGGTAGGTGCTTGCGCAAACCGAGGGAAGGAATTTTTCCAAATAACTCCTTCCATTCCAATTCAGTATTACGACGGCTACTTTTTTATTCATGCACTGGGTTTATGTTTCCATCTACGGTGAGACCATAGCCACTGTTCGGGCTTATCATGTATCAGTTTTTCGAGGTACTTGTTATATGCCAACGTGATTTCGTGGTTATCCGTAGCCTTCGGTGTTTCAAATAAAGTAGAAAAGGTGCATTCGTAATATCCACGCCTTATCCGGTTAATATGGCAATAAACAACAGGAAAATCAGTACGCTTGGCTATTTTTTCCATCCCCAGAAACATTAGTGTATCTTGTCCCAGAAAAGGCGTAAAAAAGCTAGATTCCGAACGCGCAGGTGTTTGGTCTGAGAGAAACATACTCATATGTGGTGTGTTTTCATAGGCAAGGATCTGCCGGAGTGTCTGTTTCATCGGTACCATTTGGGCATTGAATCTCGATCGTATATTGTTAAATGTTTGTTCAAATCCCTTGTTTGAGAGAGGTTTATAAATGATCAATAAAGGGTCTTTCAGCATCAAAGACAATCGATGAATACCCAGCTCCCAGTTACTGTAGTGTGCGGTTGTACCGATTACAGGCTTTCCTTGTTCTAAATGGCGGTAAATTTCGTGTGTGGCGTGAACCACCATTCTCTTTTCCACTTCTTTTGCCGTAATCGTCCTCATTTTAATCGTTTCAATGATCATATCCGAGAGGAAAACAAAAAAATTTTTGGCAATTTGCTTTATCTCTTCATCTGATTTTGAGGGAAACGAGTTTGATAGATTTTCGTATACCACCTTTTTTCGGTAACCTACTACATAATATAGGATAAAAAAAAGAAAATCGCTCAAGCAATATAATACCCAAAAGGGAAGTAAAGAGATTATAAATACAAAAAAAGATACAATGCGATTCCCTAAGTTCATCTTAATTTTAGCCAGACCGAATTACTAAAGAATTTGCAAATATCCGATTTCTTTATTTTGAAAAGGAAATTTTTTACAAACTTATAAGCAGTTCTGATTAAAGCATGTCTTTTCTTTTTCAGAAGATTGCAGTTTATTTATCGGCTAATATGTATTTTCGCGGTTTAATTCCAAAATCATGGAGAAAACAGACAAACTATTTCCCTGCTTTTATTTGGCTCCGATTGCTGCGGTGAGCGAGATGTTAAGCGCCGACGGAGATGAAATTCTAGTCGAAAAATTCGAACACTTCCCCAAGCAAACCTATCGAAATAGGGCGAGTATCTACTCTCCAAATGGTAAATTGGACTTGATCATTCCTGTTAGGAAGGGTGCAAAAGTACACACGGTGATGAAGGATGTACGGATAAGTTATGAGAGTGACTGGCAACGCCTACATTGGATGAGTTTGCAAACTTCCTACAGACGGTCAGCTTATTTTGAATTTTATGAGGATGACTTCGCGCCATTTTACGAAAAAAAATATGAATTTTTATTTGATTTCAATACCGATCTGACAAGTATGTTGCTTCGGTTGTTAAAAATACGAAAGGCGTTAACGTTTACGACCTCATATCTGGATAATGATGCCGGTATTCAAGATTTTAGAAACCGCATTCACCCAAAACAGACCTATCAAGCCAAGGAATTCAAGCCGTATTTTCAGGTGTTTGAACCTAAGCATGGATTCCTTCCAAATTTAAGTATTGTTGACTTACTGTTTAACCAAGGCCCTAATAGTTTAAATTTTTTATAATTGCGAACAATCTAATCTTTCGAAACTATTGCTCAGTCGTTGGTTTGGATGCCGAATCGATAAAACAACAAAATATCGGGCTAGGCTGCTTCTTTTAGCAAATCCATGCGCTCACATATTTTATTCAAATCTTGAGTAATTTTGCTTACAAAGGAAATTTGCTCTGTTATTAACTTTGTTTCTTCGTTTTCTCCCGTATCCTCCGGCAAAGCAGTAACCACTTTGATATCTGTTTCGATAAAAGGTTCATCGTCTTCAGTCATTTTAAACTGCAAAATCGTTTGAGAAAGTTGTTTAAGCGATTTTCGTGTCAATCTAATGTGTTCAGCGGTGAGTGACTGCTGAGCAGCATTTTTGACAACAGCTACCAATGCAACTGAGTAAGAGGATAATATGTGATTATATATTAAGAACTTATTTAGTTCTTTAGCGTTTTTTTGTTTGCTTTTTGGCTCGGTAATCATTCGCTGAAAAATCGAGGTCATATTGGCCATATTAACATAGACATCTTTCCTAACCAATTTGTATTCAGTCTCACTTACCTCTATACCAATAATATACTCCAGCGCTTTGACTAAGTAATTGTAATTAGCAATAAGGAGCTTTCGCATACTGGTTTGTACATTTTTACTTTCCCAACTCGGGAAAATGATGTAACTGGAAGTAAAAGCCAATAAACTACCGGTTATGGTGTCTATCACACGTTCCTGAAGAATTTCAAAGGTGCTTACGCCGAGAAAGCTATATAAAAGTAAAAGGTAAGGTGTTAAAAACATGACACCTAGAATGTAGTTAATGCGAATGAAGCTGTAAGCTAATACCATAAAAATCATTAAAAAAATGAATCTGGCAATCTCTTGCTCAATGCCAAGTAGAATCGCGATACCCGCCAGTCCGCCGATTATAGTGCCTGACATACGTTGATAATTGCGTTGCTTTGTCAAGCTCCAACCCGGTTTAAGAATAACCAGGACGGTCATTAAAATCCAATAACTATGATTGCCAAAAGGGATTAGTTTCGAAATAAAAAAAGCTGCAATCATCACAATCACCATTCTTAAGGCATGTCTGAAAGTAGACGATTTTAAACTTAAATTGTCTTTTAGAACCTTCGGATTGAATGACTGATGTGATAAAAACTTAGTTAAATCTGTTTCCTGATTGTTAAATTGAGCGGTCTGCGTATCAAAGTATTGATAAATGTTGTTGAGCTTGTTAATTAAATCCCGGATATTGACTAATATCTTTTTTAAGATTACCGTGTTTTTGCCTGTGTTTTCTACGCGATCTATTGCCCCTTTTATATGTTCTAAGTCCGATTTGAAATCGTATAATTTCTTTGGTCGATGATTCGCATTGATATGATAAGCCAGATTGTCCATCTCATTGGCTAATCTGTTAACCGTTATTCTAATAGCCCTTAAAGCATCTGTATCTCCGAAGTTATGGCGAATGGCCTCATAATCGTAATGTGTAGCCATCGTTCGTTCAAAAATATCTACCATGTCGGTAAATATAATGACCAATACGCGCCCTAAGCGCGTAGAGTCTTTTACAATCGCCTTGCTTTTAAAAAGTAACTCCCTCACGACATCCTGATGTTGATGAACGATCACTTGCTGGTCAATCAATTTTTGGTAGTTTTTGTCGTTATCAACGGTTATATCATAAAAATTGGCCTTTAATCGTACATAAGCAGCGGTATCTTGAATACATTCAGCTAGGGCCTGCTGGGAAAGTCTGAATGGACGAAATTGAGTTAAGGTAAGGCTCAAAAGCATGTACCAAGCTCCTCCAATCGTTGCATAGACAGCATGCATAAGCGAGCTGTCAGCAGTCATCTTTAAATCATCCATATTAAGGATCATCACTAGAATTGCGGCCGTGCCCAAAGAAGCTGCCCGCGTTCCGTAAACCGCTATCATACACATAGAAAAATTGAGGACAGACAGAAAGATGATAACAGCTACATCGAAAGGGTTAATCAATTTGGTGATAAACGATATCACAAAGATAAAGCCTACTAACACCAGCATCGCATTTCTTCGGTCTTTTGTAGGGCCAGGGGTATCTACAATACTGGTAATTACCGCCCCTAAAGAGACAGCTATCCCCGTTCTTATGTCCCCTAAATAGGAAAAGATTAAAGCAGGAACCAGGGCCCCAAAAGCAATTCGCAAACCATCGGCAAAATACTGACTATATAAAAATGTCTTAATAGCTTGTGTTTGTTTCACTAGAAAAAATCAGTAATAATAGTATGAATGACTTTCCCCTTGTCATTTTGGGATTTACTGACGAATATACAAAAATCCGGCCGACTTATTTTTTGCTTTAGATATTTTGACTGATTAAAGTCATTTTATTTTTTCTAAACGGCGTAAAGCATTTTTATCCATATTATTGAGAACCGTAATAAAAAAGCGTCAAGCAAAACTTATCAGTATCGTACCTGTTATTGCATAGACACTAACCGCATTATGCTGTTTATTGTTTGAGTAATTAAATTGAAAAATGTTATCATAACGAGGGTAATTGCTTGGTGAATTGTAGTTAAGTTTAGATTGTTTTGATATTTATTTGTATTTTGTGCCGTTTTGTTGAAAAAACAATAAATTTTTGTTTTTAACCACGTATTAATCTTTGAGGTATTTATGAAACTAAGTCAGAAAGAAGCTGTTTATGAGAATGAGGTCTTGACACGCTTTGAACTCTATAACAGTCTTTTTTTAACATTACCATTTTATCAAGTCAAGCATACCGGGACCTTATTACCTTTCTTTTCAACGCATATCGAAAAGGGAGTAAATGATAAAATGGATCCCGAAGCAATAATTGAAAGTTTTTTTGGACAATACGAACAATATATTCACAAGGCCGATCGCTTCGATTTACTCTTCCGGATCATCCAATATATCGAAAGACAGGTCGTTTTATTTGATGCGATAGAAGATGCCGCTTTCTCGAAGACCGGTAGGGCCGATGATGCCGGATCTTTGGAATCTTTATTTAAACGTGCTGAAAATAATAACGTATTACGTGATAAGATCGTTAATCGGTTGAAAGATTTTTCGCTGCGATTGGTTCTTACCGCCCATCCTACACAGTTCTATCCGGGCGAAGTGTTGGGTATTATCACCGACTTAACAGGGGCTCTAAAAAAGAATGACATTAACGATATCCATTTATTGTTACAGCAATTAGGCAAGACACCGTTCCTACAGAAAAATAAGCCAACTCCCATTGACGAAGCCAGGAGCTTAGCCTGGTTTTTGGAGCATGTGTTTTACCCGGTTGTTTCGGATATACAATGTATGGTGGATAATGACTTTGATGCCAATGGTTGTATTAGGGAAGCGGAAAAACAAATCGTTGAGTTGGGCTTCTGGCCGGGGGGGGATCGCGATGGAAATCCTAATGTGACTACAGAAAGTACAAAAGAGGTTTCTGCTTTGTTGAGAACCATCTTGTTCAGGTGTTATTATCGGGATTTTAGAGTGATGAAACGCCGTATTACTTTCAGAGGAGTGGAAAAGTATATGGCAGCTTTGCAGGAAATTTTCTACGAGAATAGCTTTAACCCACAGGAAAATCAAAAGAATGTAAAAGACGCTATCATCTTCAATTTAAGTGAAGTAAAACGAGTGCTTACCGACTATCACGACCGTCTTTTTGTGAACCTTGTGGACGATCTTTTGCGGAAGGTTAAAATTTTCGGGACCTACTTCTCGAGCTTGGATATTCGCCAGGATAGCAGCATCCTCCGCAAAACATATCAATACCTCTACAAAGCTCATCCGGAAGAGACAGGAATTGATGCAGATTTTGAAACGTTGGAGGAGGCAGACAAGATTATGTCCGCTCGCTTCCGTGAGGCTGATTTACCAACAGACAATATTAAGGATCCTTTAATTCTGGATATGGTAGAAACGATTCGTTTTGTTCAAAAAATCCAGCAGTCGGGAGGGCCGAAGGCCTGCCATCGATTTATTATCAGTAATTGTCAACAAGCGTCAGATATTCTGTCCCTTATGGAACTTTTCCTATGGAACGGTTGGAAGAAAGAGACGCTTTCAATTGATTTTGTACCATTGTTTGAGACGGTAGATGATCTGAAGCGTGCGGCTAAAGTGATGGAAATCCTCTATAACAATAAGGCTTATCAATCCCATCTTAAACACCGTGGGAATAAGCAAACAATTATGCTCGGGTTTTCAGATAGCACAAAAGATGGTGGATACCTAATGGCCAATTGGTCTATTTACAAAGCAAAAATGGAGCTTACTGCGATGGCGCGTAAATACGATGTCGATTTAACCTTCTTTGATGGACGGGGCGGGCCTCCGGCTAGAGGAGGGGGGAAAACCCAACGGTTTTATGCTTCTATGGGTGATGAAATAGCGAATGATCATATTCAATTAACGATTCAGGGGCAAACGATAAGTAGTCAGTATGGCTCTTTTGATACCGCACATTACAATATTGAGCAATTGTTGAATGCCGGTATAACTTCAGGAATAAAAACCAAACCTGGCGATACCCTCAGTCAGGGGAAGAAAATGTTGATTGATCGTATGGCTGGAGCGAGCTATAATAAATTTATGGAGCTAAGGAAACACCCCTTATTCCTAAAATATCTGGAAGAACTTAGTCCATTGAAGTTCCTGTCATCTCTTAACATCAGCAGTAGACCGGTAAAAAGAAATTCAAATTCTGAATTACGATTGGAGGACCTACGGGCAATCAGTTTTGTAACCGCTTGGAGCCAACTGAAGCAAAGTGTCCCTGGTTGTTACGGCGTGGGAACGGCGCTTAAAAATGCAGACGATTCGGGCGAGTGGGATAAAGTGCAAGAACTTTATAATACTTCCGGTATGTTCAAAACAATCATTGACAATAGTATTATGTCTATGACGAAATCAAATTTTAATATCACTGCCTATTTAAAAGACGACGAAAAGTTTGGGACATTTTGGAATATGCTTCGCGAAGAGTTTGAGTTAACTAAGCAATACTTTTTAAAATTAACGGGTACCACGATGCTTATGGAACGATATCCCGTAGAAAGGAAATCGATTGCTACGAGAGAGAAAATCGTTCTACCTCTTGTCATTATTCAACATTATGCGATTAAAAAAATGCATAATTTGAGTACGGATGATCCGAATTATGAGATTTATGGTAAATTACTCACCCGCACGGTATATGGTATTGTCAACGCTGGAAGGAATTTGGTATAATTGAGTAGTATTCACAGTGGATTTGTACATAAAAATTGATAATAGGAAAATTTTATGTTAGGTTTGCTGGACAAAACTGTACATACATAAATAGAAATTAAAAATGAATAGGAAGATAGCTTTATTTGGCTTGTCAACTTTTGCATGTGTTTTATCGATGAGCTCCTGTACAAGTGTTGGTGAACATAAGGCCAGCGCAGAGTTATACTACACAAACATCACGAAAGCAGATACCGAAGAATATAGATTTTATCGTACGGTATATCAATTGGCGAATGAGGAAATAGAGTTTGCTAATATCATTTCACAGCGAGGAAGCAATGCGAGTGTAAAATCCTTAGCTACAAATTTAAGCACCCAATATAAAGATGTGTTAGCAAAAGTTCAGGAATTGGCTACCAAATCTGATGTACTGATTCCTTTCCCGGCTATGCACTCATTGGAATTACCTGCCGGCTTGGATTCTGCTCAGGCAAGCATATTGGATAAAGAATTTCTAAAACACTCGCTACATAATCAGGAAGCTATTCTTCACCAATTTGAGGGCGCAGCCCGCACCACAGATGTCAGTGTGAGAAAATATGCGAAAGAGGCACTTCCTGTTCTTGAAAAAAGCATAGAAGAGACAAAAACTTTACTGTAAGCTTTTTCAGAGTGCCTTAGGAAGGTGTCTTAAAAGGTACAAGTCGGGATAACGATAAAAAGTAACTTTTTAAAGACACCTTTTTCTTTTGTATATTTCCTTGGCCCCGGCTCGGTATTTTTTAACAGAACCTAGAAATAGGATGAAATTTTGTTGAGATAAAAAGCTAATCCGATTAGCAAAACTATTTACGGGATTTAGCGTTTTATTAAACAATAAAACTTATAAGTATATGTCAAAATATCCGGTAATAGCAGGCATACTTTCCTATGGTATGTCTGGTAGAATATTTCATGCGCCTTTTCTTGAAACAAATACGCGGTTTAAGTTCAAAGCGGTTGTAGAAAGAAGTAAAAAAACGGCACAGCAACGATACCCCAATATTATCAGTTATGATAGCGTTGATGAGTTATTAGATGATAAGGATATAGAACTGGTTGTGGTAAACACCCCGAACCAGACACATTTCGACTATGCCAAAAAGGCTTTGCTGAAAGGAAAGCATGTGCTAATCGAAAAGCCCTGTGCTGCCACAAGTCAGGAAGTGAAAGAGCTTTTTGATCTTGGCAGAGAACAAGGTAAGCATGTAATGGTGTTCCAGAACAGAAGATGGGATAGTGACTTCAAACTTGTTAAAAGAATTATTGAAAGTGGTGCGCTTGGAGATATAATTGAATTTCATATCCGTTTCGATCGTTATAGGAAAGAAAAGAGTCCTAAAACATTTAAAGAAATCAATCAGGCAGCCGCTGGTTTAACCTATGATTTAGGTCCGCACTTGCTTGACCAGGTAATCTCGCTGTTCGGTAAGCCTAAAGATAGCATCAAGCTGACAAGCATTCACAGAGAAAATTCAGAGGTAGATGATTTTTTCACCTTTGTATTAACTTATGAACACGGACTTACTGTTTTTGCACATGCAAGTTTGTTAGTTGCACAGCCCTTGCCCGCGTATGTGATACATGGCACAAAAGGCTCTTTTCAAAAAAACCGAGCAGATGTGCAAGAGGAACAATTGGACAAAGGGATGTGGCCGACTGACGAAAAATTCGGACTGGAAGCCGTTGGTCAAGAGGGCTTATTAACTATTATCAATAAAACTAATCAAAAACAGATTTTTTATAAAGAGGCGCTTAAAGGGAACTATAAGGGCTTGTTTAATGCCGTATATGAACAAATCCGGAAAGATAAACCTTATCCCATCACAGAGGAACAGATTATATGGCAAATGGAGCTACTTGAGAAAAAATCGTGGGATAAATAATCCTTTGTTTCCGGTATTTAATTTGCTTAGCTTTATATAACTTAAATAAACGGTTATGGCTAAGAAAATCACAAAAAAACAAAAGAAAGCGGATAAGCAAAAAGTTACCAAATCGCTAACTAAACGTGTTACGGCTCTATTGAATGATTTAGGGCATGAAACGAAAGATTTGGCAAAAGATATTAAGAAAGCCAGTAAGAAACTCGCGGAAAAGCTGTCGGATAAAATAGAAGGTGCTAAAGGGCAAACGAAGAAAAAAGCAGAGGCTTCCAAAAAGAAAGTCAAAACTGTCGGAGAAAAGGTAGAAAAGAAATCAAAAGAGAAGGCAGAAAAAAGTGCAAAAGCAGTAGAGCAGAAAGTAAAAACTGCAACTAAAACCAGCAACACTTCGAAAAAGGAGCCTGTGAAGGATGACAAGGTTGGAAAGACAGAGGTTAGCAAAGTTAGTGGTAAAACTCAATCGGTAGCTCCTGCAAAATTACCCATTCCAAAGGCTACTCCAACAAAACCGGTAACCGCCGCCACGCCACCTGCAAGCACAAGCAAGAAGACAAGCCCGCAAAAGAGCCCGTTAGCAACAACAACGGTAAAAAAAGCTGTTCCGCAGCGAAGCGCTTCTTCATCAACTGGCAGCGTTAAAACAGATAGTAAGCAATCGGCGGTAGCATCAGCAGCCACTAAAGCAGTATCGCAACCAAAAAAAGTTGTCACTCCTAATCAAATTGCAAACCAAGCGAAAAAAGAAGCAGAATTAAAACCCGCCGTTAAAGAGGAAAAGAAGGCAGTTGTTACGGGTAATAAAACAAGCGCAAAGCCGGCAACGAATGTTAATAGTCAGCCAAAAACTGCTCCCAAAAAAGCGACGCCTGCAACCGCGAGCAAAACAGCAAGTAAACCATCAGAACCGTCAGATAAACCAGCAATTTCCTAATTTTGATTCATAAAAGGTAATGTTTACTTAACATGTACTTAACATTTTTATGCAAAATTTGCTGTCTATAAATGGTATTCTGATAAATGTCTGCATCTTTTAAGAGCAAAGCTCCTTTAATTAATAGAGAGATAAGTTGGTTATATTTCAATGAGCGCGTATTACAGGAAGCGGCGGATAAATCAGTGCCTCTACTAGAGCGTCTTCGCTTTCTTTCGATATTCTCTTCCAATTTAGATGAGTTCTATCGCGTAAGAGTGGCTACACTTAATAGGTTGGCAAACGTAAATACGAAAGCGAAGGAGCTCCTGGGCTTTAACCCTCGGAAAGTATTAAATGAAATTAAGAATATCGTTGTTAAACAGGAAAAGCGGTTTGAATACCTTTATGAGCACGAAATAATTAAAGAGCTGGCGGAAGAGAAGATTTTTATTATTAATGAAAAACAACTGAACGTTAGTCGAGGAGAATTTGTTAGGAAGTATTTTCAAGAGAAAGTACTTCCTAATCTGGTTCCGATTATGTTGGATGTGGACAATACCAAACCATTCCCTGAATTAAAAGATCGCCGAATTTATTTCCTTATTAAGTTAACATATCATAAGAAAATCAGATATGCCCTATTGGAGGTGCCCAGCAAAAGCATTAATCGTTTTTTGGTGCTTCCTCATAGTAATCAATTGAAATTCATTATACTTTTGGATGATATCATTCGATATTGTCTTGATGAATTGTTTTTTATTTTTAAATACGATACCATTGAAGCCTTCACGATCCAACTGACCCGTGATGCGGAACTGGATATCGATCCCAATGTAAGTGAGAAATTTATCGAAGCCTTAAGTAAGAGCCTTCAAAGGCGATCGAAGGGAAAGCCAATGCGCTTGCTTTATGACAGTGAGATCCCACTGGACATGCTGAATTTTTTGGTTTCGAGAATGAATTTGAGCAACGGTGTACTTATTCCAGGCAATCGTTACCACAATTTCAAAGACTTCATAGCCTTTCCAAATGTAGGAGGACCATCCTTGGAGTATGAGACGCTTCCTGCGCTCGAAGTAAAAGAGCTCGACTTGAGTAATAGCATTTTTAACCAGATTGCAAAAAGAGATTATCTGATCAGTTTGCCATACCAGTCATTTGACTATATCATTCATTTTTTGCGAGAGGCTGCCATTGATCCAAAAGTGGTGGAAATTAATATTACCCTCTATCGTTTGGCCGAAAATTCAAAGATTATCAATGCCTTAATCAACGCAGCAAAGAACGGAAAAAAAGTAAACTGCCTGATTGAATTAAAAGCGCGATTTGATGAAGAAGCCAATATTTTCTGGAGTAATAAATTGGAAGAGGGTGGAGTGCATGTACATTATGGTCTTTTGGCTTATAAGGTACATTCCAAAATATGTTTGATAAGCAGGAGGGAAAAGGGGAGACTTACGTATTATGCGAATCTGGCAACAGGAAATTATAATGAAAAGAGCGCGCGAAGTTATTGCGACCATAGTATGTTCACCGTTCATAAAGGTATAACGGCAGATCTAAAAAGGCTTTTTAAAGGACTGGAAAAAAAATCTTTTTACAAAGGCTATAAATACATTATCACTTCGCCTTTGGAAATGCGCAATGCAGTTTATCAATTAATCGATAGGGAAATAGAGCTTGCTAAAGCGGGCAAGGATGCATATATGATTTTAAAGATGAACAGCCTTTCTGATGAAGGTATGATTTTGAAATTGTATGAAGCTAGTAACGCTGGAGTCAAGATCCGACTAATTGTGCGAGGTATGTGCTGTCTGGTTCCGCAACAACCAGGTTTCAGCGAAAATATAACGGTTATTAGTATTGTAGACAGATTTTTGGAGCATGCTCGTGTGTGGATCTTCGGGAACGATGGCAATGAAAAAATATATTTATCGTCAGCTGATTGGATGACCAGAAACATAGATAGACGATTGGAAGTTAGCTTTCCCGTAGTAGATCCCTTATTGGTTAAGGAAATAAAAGATATTCTTGATCTCCAACTTCGCGATAATACTAAAGCAAGGGTAATTAATGCGGCAAACGATAACAGATACGTAAAGAAGAGAAAAAATGAAATGAGTTATCGGGCCCAACTGGATACTTACCATTATTTGAAACAAAAGAATAAATAAAGATATGAGATATGGAGCTATTGATATTGGTTCAAACGCTATCAGATTATTAATTGCTGATATAATTGAGAATGGCCAAGTAGTTTCTTTTAAGAAGAATACACTCATTCGAGTACCCTTACGTTTAGGCGACGACGCTTTTATTGATAAGAACATCTCTAAGAGAAAATCAGAAGATTTAATAAAAACTATGTCGGCGTTTAAATCACTGATGGACGTCTATAAGGTTAGTGAATACATGGCTTGTGCAACTTCTGCCATGCGAGAAGCTGTCAATGGTTCCGAGTTGGTGCAAGAGATAAAAAAAGTCGGTATCAACCTGGAAATCATTGATGGCGTAAAAGAAGCTAGTATCATCTATAATAGCCATGTTGAACAGCAATTGGAAAGACGGAAAAGCTATTTATACATTGATGTTGGTGGTGGTAGCACCGAGTTATCGGTATTTAATAATGGAGCTTTAAGCGCATCGAGGTCATTTAATATAGGAACTATTCGTATCCTAGATAATCAGGATAGCGAGGAAACCTGGACTGAAATGAAGGAATGGATAAAAGAAAACACCAAGAATTATAAAGGAATTATAGGCATTGGAACCGGCGGTAATATTAATAAGTTGCATCGTCTAGCCGACGAAAAAGGAACTAAGCCCTTATCTTTCAATAAACTTAAGTCGCTATACGAATATTTAAATTCTTTTTCCCTAAAAGAACGTATCAATGTTCTCGGATTAAATAACGACCGTGCCGATGTGATTATTCCGGCTTGTGAAATCTTCCTGAATGTTATGAAATGGGGAAGTGTAAAAAATATTGTTGTGCCTAGGGTAGGTCTTGTCGATGGAATTATCCAAACGCTCATCGACGAACATGGAAAATAAATAAGAAAAAGCTCGATAATACCGATTTTGAATAAAAAAAATTAAACCTATCGGGCGTTATGGTGTTTTTTTTTAAATATAACTGAAAGTATATTATAGATATAATAAAATTGAGTATCTTTGGCGCCCGTATGAAAAGACTTTTTATACGGGTTTTTTGTTGCTATTTTTGCGCATGGTCAAGAAAGTCGCCCTTATAGCGGTTAGGCCGACTAAAAAATAACTTATTCTGACGAAAAATGGCTGAGCTGCCAGAGGGGTACTTTAGCTCAGACAAGCTTCGTCGCCGTTAACCGAGCTTGCGAGCTCATTGATACCTAAAAACAGTGAATAGTATCGATAAAAACAAATTAAACATTCAATGAAAATCTTAAAATTCGGTGGAACATCGGTTGGTAGTCCCGAGCGTATGAAGAAATTACTGGACATCATCCAACCCGGTGAAGAGAAACAGATCGTTGTTTTATCTGCAGTAGCAGGTACAACCAATGCATTAGTTGAAATATCACAAGCTTTTGCAGCGGGTGATAAGCGAAAGGCCGAAGCACTAATTAAGGGTTTGCACGCGAAGTATGAGGAATTTATTGAAGAGCTATTTACAAGTCAAGAAGGTAAAGAAAATGGAAAGGAACTGATCGATTATCATTTTAACTTTATAGAATCTTTTGCCCATGACCTTTTTACACCTATAGAAGAAAAGATTATTTTGGCACAAGGGGAGTTATTGTCAACGACCCTTTATCATTTTTATCTTACGGAAATTGGCGTTCGCTCTAAGCTGCTACCGGCTTTAGACTTCATGAAGATCGATGAAGATAATGAACCTACTATTGATTTTATCGGCGAGCATTTGTCGACTTTATTAGCAGCTTCAAATGACCACCAGTTGTTTATTACGCAAGGTTACATCTGCAGAAATGCTTTTGGTGAGATTGATAACCTAAGACGAGGTGGAAGCGATTATACCGCCTCGTTAATAGGTGCAGCCATACGTGCGGAAGAGGTCCAAATTTGGACAGATATTGATGGTATGCATAATAACGATCCGCGTATCGTAAAGGGTACAAAGCCCATTGCCCATTTAACATTTGATGAAGCTGCGGAGCTAGCTTATTTCGGAGCAAAAATTTTACATCCTCAAAGTGTATTTCCAGCTCAACGATATAACATTCCCGTAAGGCTACTGAATACCATGGATCCCGATGCCTCGGGCACTTTGATCAGTAAAGAGGGGGCCGTGAGGGGAGAAGTTCGGTCTATTGCGGCTAAGGATGGTATTACCGCAATTCGAATTCATTCTTCGCGTATGCTTTTAGCTTTTGGTTTTCTAAGAAGAGTTTTCGAAGTTTTTGAGCGTTACAAAACACCTATCGATATGATTACCACTTCGGAAGTCGCTGTATCGTTGACCATTGATGATACCCGTTTTCTCAGTGATATTGAAAGGGAATTAAAGGATTTTGGTTCAGTTGAAATTGACGTTAATCAAACCATCGTTTGCGTCGTCGGCGATTTCAGTTTAAATACGCATGGTTACGCTTCCCGTGTATTGGACGCTGTGAAACACATCCCTGTGCGCATGATTTCGTATGGTGGCAGCAATTTTAACATCTCATTGCTGATTAACGCTGAAGATAAGGTTGAAGTGCTTCGTTCTTTACACAATCGTTTATTTTAATTATAATGGCGATTTACGCTACAGAATTACATGTTTAACAGAGATATTATAGCTGCTTTTGAGCAGAAGGAAACCCCCTTTTTTTATTACGATTTACAGCTACTCCAAGCAACAATAGATAATGCGCTTACTGAGGCTGATAAGTACAAGTTTCACATACATTATGCGCTTAAGGCGAATTTTAATGAACGCGTTTTACAAATTATCCAAGAATCCGGTATTGGAGCCGATTGTGTAAGTGGTAATGAAGTACTAAAGGCGGTAGAAACGGGTTTTTCCCCTGATAAAATTGTTTTTGCAGGTGTTGGTAAAGCTGATAAAGAAATCATAGCTGCACTTCATCACGATATATTTGCTTTTAATGTTGAATCGGTACAGGAGTTGTGCGTCATCGGCGATTTAGCGAAGAAGGAAGGCAAGGTGGCGAAAGTTGCACTTAGAATCAACCCAAACGTGGATGCGAAGACACACAAGTATATTACAACCGGTTTAGACGAGAACAAGTTTGGTATTAAAACCTGGGAACTAAATGAATGCTTGGATGTTATCAGGAACTTTGATTCGCTGGAATTAATCGGACTACATTTTCATGTGGGCTCACAAGTAGTCGATCTCAATGTTTTCAAAAGCCTGTGTGTAAAAGTAAATGAGTTTAACAATTGGTTTGACGAGCGTGGATATCGTTTAAAAGTACTGAATGTAGGCGGAGGATTGGGGGTTAACTATACCGATCCCGATGGTGATCCTATTGTTGATTTTAAACGTTACTTTGAAATCTTTGATCAATTTTTGGAGCGTAAGGGAGAGCAAGAGGTGCATTTTGAGCTCGGAAGAGCTCTGGTTGCGCAAAGCGGAAGCTTAATTAGTAAGGTCTTGTATGTCAAGAATGGTATTAAAAAACATTTTTTGATTCTCGATGCAGGTATGACAGAATTAATGAGACCCGCTTTATATCAAGCTTATCACAAAATAGAGCATTTATCTGCTAAGCAGCTAAGTGAAGAGACGAGGGACGGATCGGTTAACTATGATGTTGTAGGGCCTATTTGCGAGAGTACCGATTGTTTCGGGAAGGAAGTCGAGCTTCCGGAGTCTAAGCGCGGGGATTTGATTGCCATTCGCACAACGGGTGCATATGGTGAGGTAATGGCTTCAAAATACAACCTACGAGACGAAATTCGTTATGTTTATAGTGATGAAATAGTATAAGTATAGGCTTGCTTGCGGGTCTATAAAAATAAAGAGCAGATTGTATAAATCCGCTCTTTATTTTTATATCCCAATTAAAATGCCCGGTTTATTAATGATTGGAATACGGATCAGGTTGGTGTCAACAATACTTTCCGGTAAGAAAATAAATTTCTTATCATAAATAGTTCCACCAATATAATAACTCAGCAAATATTCATTGGTTAAACCGAAAACCTGTTCGTCAATTGCTTCTACTAATGCAAACTCTTTTGCCTCTATATCTCCGATAAAATGGCGTAATACGGAAGTTTTTACTTCGCGCTCATCCTTCAAACCATAGCCCTTGCTGCTGATAAGCACATTCTTTATGGGTTCTTCCTTTTGGTTGATTAAGTAAACATTCCAGTGTCTGCTGGTAGGCGAATCACTTTCCAATACAACAGCTACATATATATCTTCTACAACGTTTGGAGGAAGGTCCTTCTTCATATATCTTCCGCTATTTTTTCTTTGCCGTTTTACTTTTGCCTTTCGCAGGTACCTTCTTTTTGGTGCCGGTGTTAGACTTATCACTTTCCGCTAATTGCAAAATATCATTATATGTTATTTTGTCTACGTCCTTATCTTTAGGAATCTTAATGTTTTGTTTTCCGAAACGGATGAAAGGTCCCCAGCGGCCTTGTTCAATTCGTGCCTCCGGATTTTCATCAAAGGTCTTGATCACTTTCTCAATGTCCTTTTTTCGTTTCAATTCAATGATTTCTATCGCTTGGGTCTCGTTTACATCCATTGGATCTATTCCTTTGGGTAAGGAGTAAAAAGCATTGTTGTGGCGGATATATGGTCCAAATCGGCCAATTGCTACCGTCATCTCCTTATCCTCGTACTTTCCAACTTTTTTTGGCAACTTAAATAATTCCAAGGCTTCCTCTAAAGTGATGGTCTCGATCATTTGTCCGCTGCGCAGACTGGCAAATACCGGTTTTTCTTCATCATCTGCCGAACCAATCTGTACCAAAGGGCCAAAACGGCCTATTCGTACACTTACCTGTTTACCCGTTTGTGGATCCGTCCCTAAAATCCGCTCACTGCTTGCTCGGTCGGCGTTTTCAATGGTATCGGTTACTTCTTTATGAAAAGGGCCATAGAAATTGTGGAGCATAGCGGTCCATTCTTTCAGTCCATTAGCGATTTCGTCAAATTCTTTTTCAACCGTAGCCGTAAAATTAAAATCGACGATATCCTTAAAGTGTTCTACTAGAAAATCATTAACCAAAATCCCAATATCGGTAGGAAATAGTTTTGATTTTTCGGCTCCTGTGATTTCGGTTTTCTTAGTAGTATTTACTTTACCATGGCCTAATGTCAGTACATTGTATTCGCGTTGTTTTCCCTCCCTATCTTCTTTTACCACATAGCCTCTATTCTGGATAGTCGATATCGTAGGAGCATAGGTTGAGGGTCGGCCAATACCGAGCTCTTCTAGTTTTTTTACCAAACTTGCTTCAGTATAGCGGGCAGGTGGCCTACTAAAACGTTCTGTAGCGGTCATTTCCTTTAAACCGAGCTGCTGACCGTTTCTAAGAGGAGGTAGAAGTGCATTGTCATCGGATTCTTCTAAATTGACTTCGCTTTCCTCATCAGTCGACTCAAAGTAGACTTTTAAGAAACCGTCGAATTTCATGACCTCGCCACTAGCCGTAAACTCTTCGTTACGCGTTGAAATATTAATTTTTGCGGTAGTTTTTTCAAATTCAGCTTCGCTCATTTGCGAAGCGATCGCTCGTTTCCATATGAGCTCGTAGAGTCGCTTTTCTGAATGATCCCCCTCTATGGTGTGTTGGTTAAAATAGGTAGGGCGGATCGCTTCGTGTGCTTCTTGGGCACCGGCAGATTTAGTTTTATATTGCCTTCTCTTATGATATTTATCGCCATAGGCAGAACGGATCTCTTGTTCGGCTGCCTGTAAGGCCGTATCACTTAGATTGACAGAATCGGTACGCATATACGTAATTTTTCCCGATTCATACAAACGTTGCGCCACTGTCATGGTTCTAGCTACTGAAAAGCCAAGTTTTCTACTGGCTTCCTGTTGCAAGGTCGAAGTTGTAAAAGGTGCAGCAGGATTTCGCTTGCTTGGCTTTGTTTCTAGGCTTTTGACATGATATGATGCCGGAATACAGTCATTAAGAAATTTTTCGGCTTCATTTATAGTTGCGAATCGTTTCGATAATTCCGCTTTGAAAAGTTCTTTTTTATTTTCTTCCGTAAAGAAGATTGCAACAACCCGAAAGGCTGCTTCGGGCTCAAATTTGTTTATTTCCCGTTCTCTATCAACTAACAGCCGTACTGCTACCGACTGTACGCGACCGGCCGAGAGGGAGGGTTTAACCTTTTTCCATAATACGGGAGATAATTCAAACCCAACTAGACGATCCAATACGCGTCTGGCTTGCTGGGCATTTACTAAGTTAAAATCAATTTTTCGCGGCTGTTCAATGGCTTTAAGAATGGCAGGCTTGGTAATTTCGTGAAAAACAATCCGTTTTGTGCTGGATTCTTTTAGGTTTAACGTTTCGTATAAGTGCCAGGAAATCGCTTCTCCTTCCCGGTCTTCATCGGACGCGAGCCAAACAGTTTCAGCAGATTTAGCCAGCTTTTTTAACTCGCTAACAACCGCTTTTTTATCCGCCGGGACTTCATATTTCTGCTCGAAATTATTTGCAGTATCAATGGCATCATCCGTTTTAACCAGATCACGAATATGTCCATAACTTGATTTAACTAAAAAATCTTTTCCTAAATATCCTTCTATTGTTTTTGCTTTTGCCGGTGATTCTACAATTAATAAGTTCTTTGCCATTCAGTATCTTGATTTTTGCAAATAAAGGGATTTATTCATGTTTTAGCAAACTGCCTTCGCCTTTTTGATCAAAAAGCCGAAGTATACACGCTTCGGCTTTTTGTTTTATCGCTCAAACATAGATAAAATTGTTCGTTATTTGTATAATAGTTAGTTGATTTTATCTTTCGTTTTCGTTGCCAGTCTAATCAATTTATGGATCAAATTAAATATTGGAAATAAAGATCACCAAATTTTTTTAATTAAAATTGCATTAAAATTTACATGAGGAATCCACCGCCCAACAAATCATTCCCTTCATAAAAAACCGCCGATTGGCCCGGAGCTATTCCTTTTACATAATGTTCGAAGTCCACTTTCATACTTCCGTTTTCTTCAACAATCCGACTAATGGCACCGGCATCCTTATAGCGTATTTTGGTTACTGCTTCCATCGGTTCAGGTATATGCTCGTATTTGATCAGATTGATATTTCTGACGTATGCCGTATCTTTTTGGAGTTCCTCTTCTGAACCCAACACTACTGTATTGCTTTCAGGTAGTATTTGAATAACAAAAACAGGACGTCCCAGAGCAATCCCCAAGCCTTTTCTCTGTCCGATGGTATAATAGGGATATCCCGCGTGTTTGCCCACTACCGTACCGTCCGATAAGATAAAGTTACCAGCACCTATACGCTCATCAATGTCCTCTACGCGATGGCGTAAAAAAGATCGATAATCGTTGTCCGGAACGAAGCAGATTTCATAGCTTTCCGATTTATTGGCCAATTCTACTTGTCCCATTTCAAGCGCCATCTGTCTGATTTCAGCTTTGGTAAAGCTTCCCAAGGGAAATTTTGTTCTAGCCAGATTTTTTTGGGAAACGCCCCACAACACATACGATTGATCTTTATGCTCATCTCGGCCTTTGGATATGACATACCGACCGCTGTCCTGTAAGCGAATATTTGCATAATGACCCGTTGCAATAAATTCGCAATCCAGTTTGTCCGCTCTTTTTAATAAAGCCTCCCATTTGATATGGGTATTGCAAAGAACACAGGGATTAGGCGTTCTTCCCGCCAGGTATTCATCCACAAAATTATTGATCACAAAGTCGCCAAATTCATCTCGAATATCTAAGATATAATGAGGAAAACCATAACCAACTGCTAAAGCACGGGCATCGTTAATGCTATCCAAACTACAGCAACCGGTTTCTTTGGTGCTTCCTCCGGAAGATGCATAATCCCAGGTTTTCATCGTCAACCCAATAACCTCATAACCTTGCTCATGAAGCATCACTGCGGCCACTGAACTGTCTACCCCGCCACTCATAGCTACTAAAATTCGTCCGTGCTTGCTCATATCTTAAAAATAAAGCGCAAAGATAAGTCTAAATTTTTGTAAAGCCAGCTCTTTGGCAGTCAGTTAAATGTAATATAGGCCTTTTATGCTCCCTGTCCCAAATTTATACTTAAGGCGCCATCAATAGTAAAAGTCGTTCCCGTAACATAATCACTATCAGACGACGCAAGGTATACCGCTAAAGGGCCAATCTCTTCGGGTTTGCCGGCACGCTTGATGGGAATGTGCTGCTCCTTCTCCTCCCGTACCTTTTTGTTATCCATGGCTTGCTGGTTCATAGGAGTTAGTATCATCCCCGGGGCAATGTTATTAACACACACACCTTTAGGTGCCAGCTCCAAAGCGAGGCTTTTGCTGAAGTTTCTAACCCCACCCTTAGATGCGTTATAATCGGCATTGCCTGCTGTACACACTTCTTCGTGGATAGAACTGACAATGATTATTTTAGTTCCCTTAAGTTTGTTTTTTCGCAGCCTCAAAAATTCTCTACAGCAATAGAATGCACCATACAGATTCGTTTTGATACACGTATCGAAAGTTTCTGTGTCCATTTCCACTACGGGGATATTACTGCCGTTAACGCCTGCATTGCTGACCAGTATATCGATTTGACCAAATTCCTTTACAGCCTTTCCGAAAACCGATTGAACACTGGTCTCATCACTCACATCCAATTGATAGGTTGAAACTTTTGTTTTTAATTTCTTTATCTTTTGTTCAGCCTCTTTAGCACTTTCCCGGTCAGAATGGTAGGTGATAATAACATGAGCGCCTTCGGAAGCATACGCTTCGGCGATTGCACGACCAATGCCGGAATCAGATCCGGTTATTAGAGCCACTTTGTCTTTCAATTTACTCATAAATCTTAAATGAATTGATTGTTCTTTTTTATACTATGATGGAACAATAGAAAGCGCAAATTGTTGGTGCCGGAGCTAGCACAAAAAGATAGGCTGGATGGTTTAATTTTTTGAATAATGAAAAACAGCCATTACGATTATCGTTATGGCTGTTTTCCGGTCTAGAAGTTCATGTTTTCCACTTCTTGTGCGGTCTCTTCTATTTTCTTCTTCAACTCTTGTTTGAAATGGATAAGATTCTGTGCCAATTGCTGATCAGCAGTAGCTAAAATCTGCGCAGCCAAAAGGCCTGCATTCTTTGCTGCATTCAATGCTACCGTAGCAACGGGAATGCCATTAGGCATTTGTAATATAGACAAAATGGAATCCCATCCGTCAATAGAATTGGAAGATTTGACGGGTACCCCGATCACCGGCAGGTGCGTAATCGATGCTACCATACCTGGCAAATGAGCGGCCCCTCCGGCTCCTGCAATGATTACTTTCAGTCCGCGCGACGCAGCCGTTTGCGCATAGTCGAACATACGTTCCGGAGTCCTATGCGCCGATACGATAGAAACCTCTATTTGAACACCCAGTTCTTTTAATATTTTAATCGCGTCTTCCATTACGGGGAGGTCGGATTTGCTGCCCATAATGATTCCTACTGAAGGAAGTTGACTTGTTTGCATAATAATGGATTTGATTTTTATTTAGGCCTTTACTTTAATGGTAGCCTGTACTTTTCTAGCTAAGGTAACCGCCTTTTCACGATCTTCGTTCACAATAGTTACATGTCCCATTTTACGAAAAGGTTTCGTGAATTTCTTACCGTAGAGGTGTATATAAACCCCTTCTTCCGCCAATACCTCTTCAAGCCCCTCATAAATCGCCAGTCCTTCATAATTGGCTTCACCGAGCAAATTAATCATCACCGCATTGCTACGTGCAGCGGTGTTACCTAGCGGCAAATTGAAGATTGCGCGCAAATGCTGTGCAAATTGCGATGTATAGTTTCCTTCAATTGTATGATGTCCGCTATTGTGCGGTCGGGGGGCGAGTTCATTTACCAGAATATTTCCATCCGGCGTTAAGAACATTTCCACTGCAAGAAGTCCTACGATTTGAAGATCCTCTGCAATCTTTATGGCTAACTGTTCGGCTCTTTCCTGTATTTCGAAAGGTAAAATGGATGGGGAAATTAAAAACTCAACCAAATTAACCTCTGCGTTAAATTCCATTTCAACCATTGGAAAGGTCGATACATCACCTTTATCATTTCGCGCTACGATGACGGCGATTTCCTTTTCGAAAGCCACCCATTGTTCAATCAAGCTCGGTGCCTCAAAGGCATTTGCTAAATCAGCTTCATCTGCAATTTTATGCACTCCTTTTCCATCATAGCCATCTTTTCTCAATTTTTGTATATAAGGAAAAGGGATGGTTAAATCTTTTAATGCATCTTTTGAAGAAATCAACTGAAAGGGTGCTGTTGGAATATCGTTTTGTTTAAAAAACTGTTTTTGAAGTCCTTTGTCCTGAATTAAGCGGATGACACGCGCCTGAGGAAAAACGACAACACCCTCTTCCTCTAGTTTTTCCAGCGCATCTACATTTACTTTTTCGATTTCAATCGTAAGCATATCTACTTGCTTACCAAACTTATAAACTGTGTCAAAATCGGTTAGTGATCCTGCTTCAAACCGATCGCATAATTTTTTACATGGGGCATCCCGGTCTGGATCCAATACTGAAACACTTATGTTCAGATTGATCGCTTCTTGGATAAGCATGCGTCCGAGCTGTCCGCCACCAAGGATGCCCAAGCGTAAATCGCCATAAAAATCTTTTTCCATAGATGTGTTTAGTTAAGGAGTAGCTTAACTAATAATTGTATTTTTTAAGAGTTTATTTTTTCGTTAATAATGTGTTCCGATCCTATTTTCTTTTGAAGTTCTAAAAATGCACCAATCAGCGCCTCAGGTCGGGGAGGGCACCCTTGCACGTATATATCAACCGGAATTATCTTGTCTACTCCTTTTACTACATGATAACCGTGTTGCCAGTACGGGCCCCCGCAATTGGAGCAGGACCCCATGGATATAACGTACTTTGGTTCGGGCATTTGTTCATATAAAAGCCGTATTCTATCAGCCATCTTAAATGTAACGGTACCCGCTATAATAATAACATCTGCCTGCCTTGGAGAAGCCCGCGGAAAAACACCGTATCGATCCAAGTCGTAAGTAGCGGCCATTGCGCCCATCATTTCGATTGCACAGCAAGCGATACCGAAACTCACGGGCCACATGGACGATAACCGTGCCCAATTAAGGAGGTCGTCCAACTTTGCTACAACAATACCACTATCTGTTTGCGTGCTTGTACTCATTACGAATCCTTCTTTACAAATTTAGGTTTAAAAGCAGGTTTAGCGAGAGCAGACGGTTTATCCGACTGTATATCCTCCGTCTTATTCGTTGCTTGAAATGGCCTTAGCTTATAAGTCGCTCTGTTAATGTTCTCATAAACTTCGAGTGGGATTGTACCCGGTAAGGAAGGGAGGCTCGGGTTAGGTTTTATCCATTCTAAATCGCCTTTTTTCCAAACATAAAGTAAACCAACCAATAGAATTCCAATGAATATGAACATTTCCGCCAAGGTATACCAGCCCCATCTACCATCTGCATGGATTAAATCAGCAGCACCAAAAATGGTTGTCCATGGAAAAATAAACACCATTTCCACATCGAATAAAAGGAATACGAGGGCTATAACATAGAACCGTGAGTTAAACTGAACCCACGAACTTCCCCGCGCCACTTCGCCACATTCATAGGTGCTGCTTTTTGCCGAACTAGGTTTACGGGGAGACAATAGTTTTCCTAACAATAAAGTGAAGAGAACCAAGAACGTTCCAACGATCAGATAAATAAAGACCTTGCCAAATTCCGTTATTTGAGAACCATCTTCCATAGGTTCAAAAATAATAAAAAAATTGCTCAAAAAGATGTCGAATTTCTTTTCCCTGTTTACAGTTCAAGCTTTATCCGCTAATATGTCTTATGATTTGTTCTGCGTGAACGCGTGAGTTCTCGATAAACCAGAGGTGTGTATTCATGCCTCCGCAAACTACGCCTGCGAGGTACAAATGTGGAATATTAGTTTCCATTGTTAATTCGTCATGCTCCGGAATCAATAAATCATCAGGAGATAACCTAATGCCCAGTTTTTTCAGAAAGTCAAAATTAGGCTGATAGCCGGTTAAAGCTAACACAAAGTCATTTTTAATAGTAATCGGACCTTCAGGCGTAGCGATATGAACCACATGTTCTTCAATGGCTGTTAAACAACTATTAAAGTAGGCCTTGATTGAACCCTCTGCTATACGGTTGTCGATATCCGGACGCACCCAATATTTTACACGATGACTGATTTCATTTCTTCTTATCACCATAGTCACCTTGGCACCTTTGCGATACGTTTCCAACGCGGCATCTACAGATGAATTGCTACTACCTACTACCACTACCTGCTGATTTGCATAGTAATGGGGATCATTATAATAGTGTTTTACTTTCGGTAAATTCTCTCCCGGTATTTGCATCAAGTTAGGTTTGTCGTAAAAGCCTGTAGCAAGAATCACATTCTTTGCCCCAAAGACATTCTTTATGGTTTGGACGGTAAACAGATCATCCTTTTTCGTGACGTTTATTACCTCTTCGAACAAGCGAACGTTTAGCGAAAATTTTTGCTGTACTCTCCGGTAGTATTCCAATGCCTCCAGTCTCTTTGGTTTTGGATTAGTGGATACAAAGGGCACGCCCCCGATTTCCAGCTTTTCAGAGGTCGAAAAAAAGGTCATGTGCTGTGGATAATTGAAGAGTGAATTCACTAAACAACCCTTCTCTAAAATCACATAACGTAGCCCGGCTTTTTCGGCTTCAATTCCGCAAGCCAAACCAATGGGGCCGCCGCCTACAATGACGATGTCGAAAATATCCATAGTATCTAAACTAAGAAGTTACTTAAGGGAACGATCAATGAAGGTCCTTTAAGTAACTATAAACAATTTGCTTGTACAGAGCAAAATTAGGACGAACAGCCTATGCGGAAGACTATCCGGAGGAAATACTTGATAGCCTATTTACCGGCGGCTTTTGCATGATCAGCCAAAAACTGAGCCAGACCACTATCAGTAAGCGGGTGCTTCAACAATGTTAAAATAGCTGAAAGCGGTCCTGTCATTACGTCTGCTCCTATTTTGGCGCACTCAATAATATGCATGGCATGACGTACGGAAGCTGCTAGGATTTGCGTTTCATAGCCGTAGTTGTCATATATCAGGCGAATATCTTCAATCAAGCTTAAGCCATCGGTAGAGATATCGTCTAAACGGCCAATGAACGGAGAAACATAAGTGGCTCCGGCTTTTGCAGCCAAGAGTGCTTGTCCGGCAGAGAAAACAAGGGTGCAATTCGTTTTGATACCTTCACTGCTGAAGTATTTGATCGCCTTTACTCCTTCTTTTATCATAGGTACTTTAACGACTATTTTGTCGTCCAGTTTTGCTAGTGCAAGCCCTTCTTTAATAATATTTTCATAATCAGTGCTAATCACCTCCGCACTTACGTCGCCATCTACAATATCGCATATAGCTTTGTAATGATTGATCACATTTTCTTCACCGCTAATGCCTTCTTTAGCCATTAGGCTTGGATTTGTTGTAACTCCGTCTAAAACCCCTAAATCTTGCGCTTCTTTGATTTGCTGAAGATTGGCGGTATCTATAAAAAATTTCATAAGATATTATTGTTAAAACTTGGTTTTGATTGCAACAAAAGTAACCAATATTTGCTATTTTAGTAAAAGATAAGTGTAAAAAGAGGAAATAAAAAAAGGGCAAGCCCCTTTTATCGCACCGCTCAACCTTTTACCCTTGCTGTGTTCCCACCCTGGGGGAGTTCAAAGGGAGCTGGTCGTAAAAGACTTACCCACCGCAAAAATAGGAAAAAAACTTAATTTACTAAGTTTTTTTATTGAAATAGTGCTAGATCATTGGAGATCAGACTGTTTTTTTTTATGCTGTATGCATTTTCATATTTGAAGCGCTTGCGAAAACATGGTTTACGATTTTTTTAAGTTTATTGTGTTATTCTAGATATTTCATCAAGTTTTTATCACAAAAAATAATAAAAATTTAATATTGTCGAATATTAATGTTATTTTAGCAATCTATTTAAACTAAGCAATAACAATGACAGTTGAAGATATGGAAGAACAGGGATTGTATCGTTCTGATTTTGAGCATGATGCGTGCGGGGTTGGTTTTGTGGCTCATTTAAAAGGATTAAAAAGTCACCGTCAGGTTCAGGACGCGTTGACGATGTTGGAGAACATGGAGCACCGAGGGGCCTGTGGTTGTGATGAGGAAAGCGGCGATGGAGCCGGTATTATGATTCAGATACCGCATGAGTTTCTTTGGGAAGAATGTAGTAAGCTGGATATAAGACTGGGAGAACCGGGTTACTACGGCGTGGGGATGACGTTTTTACCCAAGGAGGAATCACTGAACGAACGTTGCAGAGAACTTATTAAGGACTCCTGTGCCCAATTGAGGCTTAATTTTCTCGGCGTACGCGAAGTGCCTGTAACGCCGGAAGGAGTGGGAGTGACCGCCTTAAGTGCTGAGCCTAACATTATTCAATTTTTCGTTGAGCGTCCTAAAGAGGTTCGTAATACGGAAGATTTCGACCGAAAACTGTTTGTGCTTCGGCGATTACTTGTAAAAAGAATAAAAGAAGAGCTGGCAGAAGCAAAGGAGCAATTCTATATGCCGTCCCTATCCAGTAAAACACTTATTTATAAAGGACAGCTAACCACTTATCAGGTGCGTTCTTATTACAATGATTTGTCGGATGAGCGGGTGGTTTCTGCCTTTGGCCTGGTGCACTCGCGTTTTTCAACTAATACTTTTCCTTCCTGGAAATTGGCGCAACCATTCCGTATTGTTGCTCATAATGGAGAAATAAATACGCTTACAGGAAACTTGAATCGCTTCTACGCCGGTTTAAGGTCTATTTCTTCACCTTATTTTTCGGATGAAGAGCTTGATATTTTACTTCCTGTAGTAGATCCGGGATTATCGGATTCTGCTTCATTGGATAATGTGGTAGAATTGCTTTTACATAGTGGGCGTTCTCTGCCGCACGTGATGCTTATGTTGGTACCTGAAGCATGGGATGGAAACACTTCAATGGATCCGTTGCGCAAAGCCTTTTACGAATACCATGCCACTATTATGGAGCCTTGGGACGGCCCGGCGGCATTATGTTTCACAGACGGAAAAACCATTGGTGCTACGCTCGATCGAAATGGATTACGACCCCTTCGTTATGCGGTAACGAATGATGATCGGGTAGTGGTAGCATCGGAGGCGGGCGCCTTGCCAATAGATGAGAGCATTATTATTAAAAAGGGCCGCCAACAACCGGGAAAAATATTCTTGGTTGATATGGAAAAAGGGGAAATTTTGAGTGATGCGGATATCAAGCATGAATTAGCCACTAAACAACCTTATGGCGAATGGCTTGACAAGTACAAAATCCATATTAAAGATTTGGCAGAACCGCGTGTTACCTTCACCTATCTTTCGAAAGAATCTGTATTTAAATATCAACAAATATTCGGCTACTCAAGAGAGGATATCGAGGGTATCTTGATTCCGATGGCACTAGATGGAAAAGAGCCAGTAGGTTCTATGGGAACAGACGTGCCCCTGGCTGTACTGTCTGAACATCCACAACATCTTAGCAGTTATTTTAAACAATATTTTGCGCAAGTAACCAATCCACCGATCGATCCGATTCGGGAACGTTTGGTGATGAGCTTATCTACCTTTATCGGAAACTCCGGAAATATTTTGGATGAAGATAAAATGCATTGCCATTGCGTTGCTTTGGAGCATCCTATTGTTACTAGCAGAGATCTGGAAAAATTGCGTAGTATCGATACCGGAATCTTTCAGGCAAAAACATTGCAAACCTATTTTAAGGCGGACGGAAAAGAAGGTTCACTGGAAGAGGGCCTGGCACGTCTATGTCGTTACGCCGAGGACGCCGTCCGCGACGGATTTGAAGTGTTGATATTGTCTGACAGAGCAATTGATTCGCAACACGCAGCGATCCCTTCGTTATTGGCGGTATCGGCGGTTCATCACCATTTAATAAAAACGGGCTATAGGGGAGCAGTAGGTTTAGTGGTTGAAGCAGGTGATGTATGGGAAGTTCATCATTTTGCTTGTTTACTTGCTTTTGGTGCTACGGCTATTAACCCGTACATGGCTCTTGCATCTATAAGGACATTGAAAGAGGAAGGTGTGATCGAAACATCCCTCACTTGGCCTGAGCTGTCTAAGAATTACGTTAAAGCTGTTTGTAGCGGATTGCTTAAGATATTCTCAAAAATGGGAATCTCTACTTTGCAATCATATAATGGTGCGCAAATTTTCGAAGTATTGGGAATACATAAAGATGTTGTGGATCGATACTTCTGCGGTGCGGTATCCCGAATCGGTGGCTTAGGATTGGACGATATTGCGCGAGAAGTTTTAAGTAAGCATGATCGTGGATTCCGTAGTGAAAAGAAAACCAATCTGTTACCCGAAGGGGGAATTTATGCTTGGCGTAGAAGAGGGGAGGCACATTTGTTTAACCCCACGACGGTACACTTACTTCAGCAGGCTTGTAGAACCGGTAACTATGAAATTTACAAGCAGTATGCAGCGCATATCAATAACCAGAAGGAGCGTATGTACACCTTACGCGGTCTCTTTGATTTTGCTAAACACCGTGCTCCCATTTCGTTAGACGAAGTAGAGCCGGCAGAAAATATTATGAAACGCTTTGCTACCGGCGCCATGTCTTTCGGCTCTATCTCTCATGAGGCGCATAGCACGCTGGCTATTGCCATGAACCGAATAGGAGGGAAAAGTAATACAGGCGAAGGTGGTGAAGATGAGATCCGTTATAAGCCATTGCCTAATGGTGATTCAATGCGTTCGGCAATCAAACAAATTGCTTCTGCTCGTTTTGGTGTAACGTCAAATTACTTAACGCAAGCCGATGAATTACAAATTAAAATGGCACAAGGGGCGAAGCCGGGTGAAGGTGGTCAGCTTCCGGGACATAAAGTGGACGAGTGGATTGCCCGAGTTCGTCACGCAACGCCGGGTGTAGGTCTGATTTCGCCTCCTCCGCATCACGACATTTATTCTATTGAGGATTTAAAACAACTGATTTTCGATTTGAAAAATGCAAACCGCGCAGCCCGTATCAATGTGAAACTGGTGTCAAAAGCGGGTGTAGGAACTATCGCTGCGGGCGTAGCGAAGGCGCATGCCGATGTTATTCTCATTGCCGGTTACGATGGGGGTACGGGTGCTTCTCCGATTAGCTCAATTAAGCATGCAGGATTACCTTGGGAACTTGGTTTAGCCGAGGCGCAACAAACCTTGGTCAAAAACCAGCTCCGTAGCCGTGTGGTATTGCAAACCGATGGACAACTTAAAACGGGAAGAGACTTAGCAATTGCCGCTTTATTGGGCGCTGAGGAATGGGGCGTAGCTACCGCTGCTTTGGTTGCGGGAGGCTGTATCATGATGCGTAAATGTCATTTGAATACCTGCCCGGTTGGCGTTGCAACGCAGGATCCGGAATTGCGTAAGTTGTTTACAGGCAAGCCGGAAGATATTGTTAACCTGTTCAAATTTTTAGCAGAGGAATTGCGCGAAATCATGGCAAGCTTAGGTTTCAAAACCATTAATGAAATGGTTGGAAAGGCACAGTTCCTTAAAGTCCGTGAAGATATTAATCACTGGAAGGTCAATAAGCTCGATTTGTCCGGCATTCTATATGCACCCCAAAACCCATCCGGTAAGAGTCTATACCAAACCGAATCACAAGATCACGGCATGGATATGATTTTGGATTGGGGTATGTTGAAACAAGCTGCTAAAGCCTTAGAAAGTAAGACACCTGTATTCGGTACGTTCAATGTAAAAAATACAGATCGTACCATCGGAACGTTATTATCTAACGAGGTTTCAAAAATATATGGTTCAGAAGGACTGCCCGATAATACCATTAACTTCAAATTTGTTGGATCGGCAGGACAGAGCTTCGGTGCTTTTGCCGCAAAAGGTTTATCTTTTGAGTTAGAGGGCGAAGCAAATGACTATGTAGGTAAGGGCTTGTCCGGTGCACAATTGGCAATTTATCCTGCAAGCAGCAGTCAGCTGGTTCCGCATGAGAACATTATTATTGGTAACGTAGCACTTTACGGCGCTACCTCCGGGCACTTGTTTGTATGCGGCCAGGCAGGTGAACGTTTTGCAGTACGTAACTCAGGAGCAACAACCGTTGTAGAGGGAGTTGGTGATCATGGCTGCGAATATATGACCGGTGGACGGGCACTGATATTAGGCGAAACAGGTCGTAATTTTGCTGCCGGTATGAGCGGTGGTATTGCTTGGGTATATGATATCAACGGTACTTTTAAAGATCGTTGCAATCTTGAGATGGTTGATCTAGATCCGCTGGATGAAGAAGATGAAACACAAATTATTAATTTGTTGAAACGGCACATTAATTTGACAAATAGTAAACTAGCCTCAACTATTCTAAGTAACTGGAAGAACGAGCGTAGTCTATTTGTAAAAGTATTCCCGAAAGAATACAAGCGTGTTTTACAGACGAAATTGGTTGAAGCATAATATTATTAGGTAAGAGAAATGGGAAAAGTAACCGGGTTTAAAGAGTTTGAAAGACAGCTCCCCACAAAAGATACTCCTGAAGAGAGACTTAAAAATTATAAAGAATTTGTTCATACGTACAGTGAGGAAGAATTAAATACACAGGCTGCCCGTTGTATGAACTGTGGCATCCCTTTTTGCCATTCAGGTTGTCCGCTAGGAAACGTTATACCTGAATTTAATGACGCTGTGTACGACGGTAAATGGGAAGAGGCTTTTGAAATACTATCCTCAACCAATAATTTTCCTGAGTTTACCGGGCGTATTTGTCCGGCACCGTGCGAATCGGCTTGTGTATTGGGTATCAATCGCTCACCGGTGGCAATTGAAGAAATTGAAAAACACATAGCGGAAATAGCTTATCAAAAAGGTTTTGCCAAAGCAAAACCGGTGGCTATTAAATCGGGTAAAAGCGTTGCGGTTATTGGTTCAGGCCCTGCCGGTTTAGCCGCAGCAGCCCAACTGATTAAGGCGGGTCATGAGGTAACGGTGTTTGAAAGAGATGATAAACCGGGCGGTTTATTACGATATGGCATCCCGGACTTTAAACTGGACAAGTGGGTGATCGATCGGCGTATTGAGCTGATGAAACAAGAAGGCGTTGTTTTCAGATGTAATGCGGAGGTGGGCGTCAATGTGCCGGCCGATGAATTGAAAGCCTTTGATGCCATCGTGTTGGCAGGGGGCTCTACCATTCCAAGAAATTTGAATATTCCCGGAAGAGAACTGAAAGGCGTTTATTTTGCAATGGAATTTTTGAAACAGCAGAATAAGCGTGTTGGTGAGTCTGCCTATCAGGAAGAGGATATCTTAGCAAGCAATAAGAATGTATTGGTGATCGGTGGCGGTGATACCGGATCTGACTGTGTAGGTACTTCAAATCGTCATGGAGCAAAAACGGTTACGCAGTTTGAACTAATGCCTAAGCCGCCTGCTCAGCGCACGTCCGCGATGCCTTGGCCTACTTATCCAATGCTTCTTAAAAATACCACATCACATGAGGAAGGCTGTGAGCGGTTTTGGAGCATCAATACCAAGGCGTTTTTAGGTGATGAGCATGGTAACTTAAAAGGTGCACTGGTGGTTGATTTGGAATGGGAAACTGATGCCCTGGGCAGACCGGTTAAATTTGCAGAAGTGCCTGGATCGGAACGTGAAATACCTTGCGAGCTGGCTTTATTGGCTATGGGATTCTTACATCCACAACATGAAGGCTTGTTAAAACAGCTTGGTGTTTCTTTAGATGCACGCGGCAATGTCAATGCAGCTGAAGGCAGCTATAAGACAACTGTTGATAAAGTGTTTGTAGCGGGTGATATGCGCAGAGGGCAATCATTGGTCGTATGGGCAATTTCTGAAGGACGCGAATGTGCTAGGAAAGTAGATGAATTTCTTATGGGGAAATCGGTACTCGAAAGTAAAGATTCGATTGCGTCATACGCATAAGATTTTTTAATAGTAAAAGCGGCGATACTCCTAGGAGTCGCCGCTTTTTAGTTTTAGTTTCCGATAGAAATCCCATAAAACGATTCCCGCCGAAATGACAACATTAAAGGAGTGTTTGGTCCCGAATTGGGGGATTTCAACGCAATAATCGATCAGCTTCATTGCTTCTTCTGAAACACCATTTACTTCATTGCCGAAGATCAACGCATAGCTTTCGCCCGCTACCGGGATGAAACGATGCAGCATAGTGCTGCCTTCTGCCTGCTCTATGGCGATTATTTTTTTTCCTTCCTGTTTTAAATTAATTATCGCTTCCTCAATATTCTTTTCGTATTGCCAGGCCACAGATTGTGTAGCTCCTAAAGCTGTCTTTTCTATATCCCGATGGGGAGGGGTACCGGTAATTCCACAGAGAAGAATGCGTTCCACCGCAAAGCCATCAGATGTTCTAAAAACAGATCCTACATTATGTAGACTTCGCACACTATCAAGTATAACCGTTACTGGCAACTTATCTAATTGCTTGAATTCGTCAACACTGGGGCGCCCCAGTTCGTCCATTGATAATTTACGCATCCTTTGGTCTTATAAAGAAAAAAGACCTGAATAAAAATTCAGGTCTTTTTTAATATTTTGTTATTAGCCTCTTATTTGCTTTCTGCAGTAAGTTTATCTAAAACAGCATTATTTTTGGTGACTTGGCTATTTTTTGGCTCTTTCGATCTACTTCCAACTTCAATATTACGGCCAAGCTTTAAGAATTGTACCTCTAAACGTGATACGGTTTTATTTCTTCTATCTTTTCTTTTTAAGCGTGTAACTCCCATGGCTTTTATTCTTTAATAAATCTTTTAATGAGGTCGGAAGCGGATTCGAACCGCTGTAGGAGCTTTTGCAGAGCTCAGCCTAGCCACTCGGCCATCCGACCCTTTCCGTTTAGGCTTGCAAAAATAGTAAAATTATCTTTCTTTACTAATTTTTTTCAACTTTTATGCAAATTATCTTTTCTGCTTATTTCCGAACAACATATAGCGGCTGAAACTGCTACATTGAGCGATTCAGCGTTTCCGAAACTTGGAATCGTGATACGTTGTGTTTTATTGCTGATCAGATCGGGCGCAATACCGTTCCCTTCATTGCCTAAAATAATGAATCCCTCACTGCCGAAATCGGTTTCGTAAATGGATTGGCCGTCCAACACCGTCGCAAAACTCGGCAGCGTGACATCCTTAAGAAAAGCATGCAGGTCTGTGTAGTGTATAGAAACATGTGCTAAAGAACCCATGGTAGCCTGTACCACCTTTGGATTGAAACATTCTACAGTTTCTTCCGAACAGATAATATGTTTGATGCCGAACCAATCTGCCGTTCGGATAATCGTGCCTAGATTGCCGGGGTCTTGAATAGTATCTAATACTAGAGAAAA
This sequence comes from Olivibacter sp. LS-1, assembly GCF_008245145.1. Classification (GTDB taxonomy): domain Bacteria; phylum Bacteroidota; class Bacteroidia; order Sphingobacteriales; family Sphingobacteriaceae; genus Olivibacter; species Olivibacter oleidegradans. The sequence goes on from NZ_CP041643.1 coordinate 3,379,565, forward strand.
TTGATCCCGTAATTCATCCTCCTGAACGGCAACTTCACTTGGCGTTTCTATTAATGCCACTATTCCCTGTGGCGTTTTCAGTGTGCTAATTGCCTCCAAATCACGTTCCGATATGGGATAATGTTTTATTTTCTCTCCGAAAATATCGATCTTTGGCCCTACTTTTGGAGTATAGTAAATACTATGTATTACATAATCTGAGTGAAAAAAATCCGTTATGGATTTAAAACCCTCTACAATAAAGAGACCATGTTCTTTTCTGAACTTTTTTTGATGTAAGGATTTAACAAATTGAAGCTGAGACTTTGAGAGCATCGCAATTATCTTACTTGTATTTTTTTGTATTCATAGTGCTCACATCACTATTTTTCTCGTCTTGCAGATCCACGAGATTGTTGAATGATGACCAGGCATTGGTTACAAAGGTAAAGTTAAATGGGATAAATAAAGAATTTAAAGAGGGTGCTGAAGCTTATGTTCAACGGGAAATCCGTCCGAACTCTAAGATAAATCTCTTCATTTATAATTTTGCAAACAGTAAAGGTGGAAAATATCGAACGGATAAAATTAGGAATGTCGGCGAACCTCCCAGTATACTAGACAGTTCCTTAGTTGAGATTTCCCGAAACCAAATCGAAAGGTTCCTGGTATCCAAGGGTTATTTTAATGCAGAAGTCAAAAGCCATATTTACGTGAGACGTAAAAAGGCAGAAATTGACTTCGACGTGAAGCAGGGAGGCGTTTTTAAGATCCGTTATATTGAGCATGAGATTGGTGATCCACAGGTTGATAAATTGTACAAACAACATATTGCACGCTTTCCTGTATTGCGACCGGGTATGCGCTTCGATGCAGATACTCTGGTAAAGGAGCGTGAGTCAATCTATAACCTTATGAAACATAATGGATATTACGATTATCTACGTCAATATGTTCGGTTTGAAGTGGATACCAATATGAACAGTAGCCAAGCTGATCTTAGGCTTTTCATCGATAATCCCGAGGGCAAGAGTGGGCACACTGTTTTTAAAATCGATAGTAGTTATGTCGTCATAAAAAACAGTGATGGAGAAGTCGGAATAAACAAACCGGATAGCACTCAGTTAGCTCATGGCTTGGAGGTAAAGGATTATACACAACGTTTTCGACCAAAGCCACTTGCACGGTACATTTATCCCAAAATTGGCGATATCTTCGACATCGAAAAGGAGAACCTGACTTATGATCGATTATATGAATTAAATAGCTTTAGGGGAATAAGAACCAGCTATAAGAAAAAAGACTCCACGCATCTCACTGTTCATTATGAGTTGACGCCCTTGAAGCGGATGTCTAACCGTGTGGAAGGTGAATATGTATTCACCTCGGGGCGGAGTGGTTTCAATATTGGTAATACTTATACGAATCGAAATTTATTCGGCGGTTCTGAGCAGCTTGAGATCAAGGCACGTTTTGGCGCTTTGTTCGATTCGCAACTCGGAGGTCCTTTGTGGAGCAGGATCTGGAACCGCGACTTACAGTTTGGCGCTAATTTATCCATTCCACGATTGATCGTTCCTTTTCGTATCCCGTTAGTAGGTAAAAATGGTATGCCTCATACGATTTTTTCAACCAACTGGCAGATATTTGATCAGTTGAATACCTATAGTAATCGCTATATTATTAATTCGATCTCCTATAACTGGTATGATACGAAATATAAACTGCACAGTGTTACGCCAATATCCCTCGAATATCGACTAGGACGATTAGACAACGCGTTCAAGGATTCCCTGCAGAATAATGGCTACGAACTTTATGTGAAGAGTAATGACCGTGCCTATTTTGGTATTGGCAGCCAATATACTTATACGTTCAATACTTTGCGGTTGAATACTTACGATAACTTTTTATATTTCCGGGGTGCATTGGATTTAAGTGGTAATACGCTTAACTTACTCAGTAAGATCATTAATTTTAAGAAGAATGATATCGGCCAAAATACCATATTGAATGTTCCGTATTTGCAATATGTTAAAACGGAGGTTGACTTTAGGATATATAGGCATCTAGGGGGAGAACGCCAGTTTGTGGCCCGCATAAACGCCGGTATAGGTGTTCCTTTTGGGAATAATTCAGAGTTCCTGATTTTCGAAAAGCAGTTTTTCGGGGGCGGGATGAATGATCAGCGTGCCTGGCAGGCGAGAACTTTAGGTCCCGGTAACTACAATCGGTCGATTTTAACAGAAGACTTGAGAAATCGACTCCGAAATCTTGATCAACTGGGAGAAATTAAGATTTTCAGCAATTTTGAATATCGGTTTAAGTTGTTGAATGATTTTTTTGGTGCTAAATTGAAAGGGGCAACCTTTACAGATATCGGTAATATTTGGCGATTAAAGGAGAGCGCTGAAAACCCTGGCGGTGAATTTAAGTTTAATAAGTTCTTGGGACAAATGGCCATTGGGGCGGGAGCCGGCTTACGGTTTGACCTGCAGTACTTTGTTTTCCGTTTTGACGCAGGTATTAAAGTCAAAGACCCACAATTCGAAGGCGCTGATCAATGGGTTATTACCGATTTATTCAACAGTCGCGAATTTAAACGAAACTATAAACTGACCAACGGACCGGATCCTTATAATTTTATCCAGTATAACTTTGGTATTGGTATGCCTTTTTAGGTATTAGTAGTAAGTTGTTAGGCGTTAGCTATCGGCGACGGAACGTTACTTTTGAAGTCCAGCACATAACAATAAAGAGACATAGATACTGTGCCCTGACAGCAATGTTACAAAGTAACACTTATATTAGAAAAAACTCCTTATCCCCGCAGATACCGTCTCAAAAAGACCTTCGAAACTCAGTCCTTTGTTATAATTGAAATAAGCAAAAGCCAGCAGCGCGACGATGGCCAACAAAATAAGCCTTTTATAAATAGTTGCTATAAATATTATGACAAGCGGAATCAACAATAAGAAAACCCAACTGATTTTAATTGGCTTTAGCCCGTCATCATTCTTCATGACATAATACAACTTACTATGCGTACCATGCTCATTTTGATGCTTAAGAAAGACAAAAGAAGATTTATCAATCTCTTGTGGAGAAATGGCGACCCCTCCGGAAAAATTAAGCTGCTGTTTAAATCCATTAATAACAAATAGGAACGTACCGTTAAGCTTATCTGTTGGTTCATCCAGCGAATCGCAGGCGATAATGGCTAATTTGTTATTTTTGATCAGATTCTCCTTAACAATAAAATTATCTAAATGATATCGTTGCTTTGCCGACACCAAATTTGTAAAGGAAAAGAAATAGATAGCACATAGCAATAAAATCGAGCTCTTTTGTTTCATCTGTTTCATTTGATACCACCCACCGCATTCTACATACAGGATTAGGCGCTCAAACTTAGATAAAATGCGCTTTATTTGCAACGACGAATCTAAGTATGTTGAGGTTATGGCCATTTTTTTGTGAAAGGTCGTATAATATAATGATGCGCTCTTTGTTAGGTTCTTCTCCGGGAAATGTTTAGTTTAGGGCTACGTAAATTAGCGATGCTGAATAACGTGTTCAGGGCACGCAATAAGTGCGCTGAATGTAAAAATTAAAAAAAAGTCGAAAATTAATACTACTAATACGGTATACTTTATATATTTGCTAAATGGAAATATTATCAAGTCGTTTCGATACTGTTTTTTGGCTTAACGATTTTTTAATGTTATTTAAGTTTTTTTGTGTTTTTAGCAATCGATTAGGTTGAGCATTTGACAAATGAACTCGACATCAACATTTAATAAGGGGTAAACGATGCAAAGTTTCAGAACGGAATTAGAGAATCCAGTAGTGGAGCAAGATATTATAGATCTTGAAAAGAAAATCCATGCCTTTAGACAAGGTTCTATTCATGACGAAAAGTTTAGAAGTCTCCGGCTTGCTAGAGGGATTTATGGACAACGCCAACCCGGTGTACAAATGGTACGCATAAAGCTTCCGTTTGGAAAAGTGACTTTTAAGCAATTTTTGAGAATAGCTGATATCGCCGACGAATATGGAAGTGGTAATTTGCATTTAACTACGCGTCAAGATATACAGATACACTACGTGAGTTTGGATCGGACGCCGGAGCTTTGGTCCAAATTGGCAGCCGATGATGTGACTATCCGTGAGGCTTGTGGTAATACCGTGCGAAATGTTACAGCCTCTCCTACAGCTGGTATCGATCCGGACGAACCTTTTGATGTTTCTCCTTACGCTTACGCTACTTTCGATTATTTTTTGAGAAACCCAATTTGTCAGGAAATGGGGCGCAAGTTTAAAATTGCCTTTTCATCCAGTGAAAAAGATACTGCATACAGTTATGTGCATGATGTCGGGTTGATACCTAAAATTGATCCAAGTGGCAAACGGGGCTTTAAAGTCGTTATAGGCGGTGGCTTAGGTGCACAACCTATTTTGGCGCATCTTATTTATGAGTTCTTGCCTGAGGATCAGTTGATTCCTTTCATTGAAGCTGTTATACGCGTGTTCGATCGGTATGGTGAACGCAATAACCGTAATAAGGCGAGAATGAAATACCTGATTCAAAAATTAGGCTTGGATGAAGTCTTACAGCTTATAGAAAAAGAAAAAATTGCCATCAAAGCTAAACAACTTCCAATAGATATTGATGCAGTAAAAGCACCGAATATTCCGGTGAATACAGTTTTAGAGGATGTATCGGACGCAGAGCGTCTTCAATATGAATACTGGTTAAAAACCAATGTATTTGAACAGAAACAGAAGGGGTACTATGGCGTATACATCAAAGTGCTTATTGGAGATATAAAAACGGATCTGGCAAGGGAATTCATTTCCTTGATTCAGCCCTTGGTAGCCGATGAAATCCGTATCACCCAAAATCAAGGCTTATTGCTGAAATACGTGCCTGAAGCGCATTTACCAGCTTTATTTCACGCATTGAATAAAATCGGCTTTGCTAAAATTGGTTTTGATTCGGTAGCGGATGTTACTACTTGTCCGGGTACGGATACCTGTAATTTGGGAATTTCCAATAGTATGACCTTGGCAACGGTATTGGAAGACCTCGTGTATGAGGAATACCCCGAGTTTGTCTTCAACAAGGACATCAAGATCAAAATCAGTGGCTGTATGAACTCCTGCGGACAGCACGGACTTGCCGAAATAGGATTTCACGGTAGTTCGTTAAAGGCAGCTGGAAAGGTGGTGCCTGCTGTACAGGTAATGCTTGGTGGGGGAACGGTAGGGGATGGTGTCGGACGTGCTGCTGAGCGCGTTATAAAGACGCCGTCAAAACGCGCTACAGACGTTTTAAGATCTTTACTGGATGATTATAAGGCAAATGCGGAAAAGGGGGAGCGATTTCAGCAATATTACGATCGCCAAGGGAAGGATTACTTTTATCAATTGTTGAAACCGCTGGCAGATCTTTCCAGCCTGAAAGAGGAGGAATTTGTAGACTGGGGGCATGAGGAAACCTTCAAGACGGCTATTGGGGTAGGCGAATGTGCGGGCGTGGTGATAGATTTAGTAGCGACCCTACTTTTGGAAGCAGAAGAGAAACTTAGCTGGGCTAACCAAGCCTTGGATAATGGCGCTTGGTCAGACGCCATTTACCATGCCTATAGCACCTTGATAAGTAGTGCAAAAGCGATGTTGTTGGATAAAGGAGTGAATAGCAGTACGCATATCGGTGTTATCAACGATTTTGATGCAAAATATGTGGACAGTGGTGAAATCGATCTTCCAACAAGCTTCGCGGAAATGGTGTTGAAAATTAATAAAGAAGAACCTTCTGCCAATTTTGCTCAGGCCTATTTTAAACAGGCCGAGGAATTTTTAAAACTAACGAGAACTAAACGAGAGACGGTATTACAATCATGAATGATATAAAAAAGAATAACGCACCTAGAATAACCTTGGTGGGTGCGGGGCCCGGCGATCCCGAACTGATCACCTTAAAAGGTTTAAAGGCTTTGCAAGGGGCGGATGTTGTACTGTATGATGCACTGGTTGGTGAAGAACTTTTGCAATTTATTCCACCAAACGCTACAAAGGTATATGTAGGGAAACGCTCAGGTGATCACAGCTACTCACAAGAGGTAGTAAATAGATTGATGGTGGACTATGCCTTGAATTTCGGGCACGTGGTACGACTAAAGGGAGGTGATTCTTTTGTTTTCGGACGAGGTTACGAAGAGCTTGAATTTGCTGCCGCTTACCGTATACCGGTAACTGTTATCCCTGGTATATCCAGCTCTATCGGTGTTCCGGGTCTGCAACATATTCCTGTTACGCATCGCGGACTGAGTGAAAGCTTTTGGGTGATTACCGGTACCACGTCTTCAGGAGAGGTTTCGCATGATGTCTATCAAGCGGCACAAACAAAGGCGACGGTAGTTGTACTCATGGGATTGAAGAAGCTCAAGGAAATCGTAGAAATTTTTAAAGCAGCGGGTAAGGACAAATTACCGGTGGCTATTATACAGAAAGGCTCAACGCAGGACGAAAAGTTGGTGGTAGGAAACGTGCATAACATCGTAGATAAAGCGCAACAGGAAACGATTACAGCTCCAGCTATATTGGTATTCGGAGAGGTGGTTTCTTTGCACCCATCATATAAATCGATTGTAAAGGAGTATGCCTCAGTTATTGGAGAATGATGCAGCCCTTTTAGCTGCAAGCAATGAAAACGCTATAGGAAATCAATTGTTTCCCGTTTTTTTAAAATTAAACGATTTGCACACCCTCGTAATCGGGGGTGGCCCTGTTGCATTGGAGAAATTACAGGCACTTCTTGGAAACAGTCCTCAGGTAAAAGTCAAGCTTGTAGCGAAAGAAATCATTCCGGAAGTATATCAATTTGCTGAAACGCACACACAACTTCAAATCTTCCAAAAGGCATTTGAGCCGACCGATATGGATGCCGTTCAGTTAATCGTGGCGGCCACAAACAACAATGAATTAAACGCAGAGATCAGAAAAGCTGCGCACGAACGGAAGCTTCTGGTCAACATAGCCGATAAACCATCGCTTTGTGATTTTTATCTTGGATCTGTCGTTAAAAAGGGAGATCTCAAAATAGCAATATCAACGAACGGTAAATCACCCACAATTGCTAAACGATTAAAAGAAGTACTAGCTGAAAGCATACCGGATGAAATTGACCAAACGCTTCAGCAAATGAGTGCTTTACGGGGGAAACTGAAAGGGGATTTTTCTGACAAAGTCAAAAAATTAAATGCAGTAACTGCGACGCTTGTTACATCGGAACCAACGGAAAGTGTTCGTCGGAATTTTAAGTGGCTTATCTGGTTGGCTATAATTTTTTCGATGACGATTGGTGTCTTGGTTTTTTGGCATAAAGAGCCGGAATTCCAATCATTTTTAATGGAGCTTGACCCTGTATTCTATTACTTTTTAGGAGCAGGCTTTGTCTTTGCTATGGTGGATGGTGCAATAGGAATGTCCTATGGAGTTACTTCCTCATCTTTTTCCCTGGCAATGGGCATACCGCCTGCACCGGCGAGTATGGGAATACACTTATCAGAAGTGCTTAGTAATGGTATTGCCGGATGGATGCATTACCGCATGGGCAATGTAAATTGGAAGCTTTTTAAGTTGCTGCTCATTCCCGGTGTGGTTGGAGCCGTGATTGGGGCTTATCTACTTTCATCCTTAGAGCATTACAGCGCATATACAAAACCTTTAGTAGCTTTGTATACCGGTATTTTAGGAGTAGTTATTCTAATGAAGGCCTTTAATATCAAGAAAAATAAAAAAAGAAAAAAAATTGAGCGTATTGGCTTACTGGGTTTCTTTGGAGGCTTTATTGATGCGGCATTTGGCGGAGGGTGGGGATCCATCGTACTATCCAACTTAATTGCAGGTGGCCGACATCCATTATTTTCTTTAGGAACGGTTAAGATCACGCGATTTTTTATCGCTATATTAAGCTCCCTTACCTTTATTTCCATGCTTGGGGGTGCTCATTGGGAAGCTGTTTTGGGATTGATTCTGGGAAGCGCACTGGCAGCACCTATTGCGGCTAAGGTTTCTAATAGGATATCGGCAAAAACAATTATGGTATTAGTTGGTGTCATTGTCCTGATCGTAAGCTTAAGAAATATTGTACTATTTCTGACGCATTTATTTGTTGGATAAAGTTTTAAGGAGGTTCAGAAAAAATAGCTGAACAAAAATAAATCAAAATGGACTTACACGATTTGAAAGAGAAGCTGAGGGGACTAGACATAGTTGGGTCGTTAACATTTTTGGCAAAAGAATTTAATGACAAAATTGTTTTTTCTACCAGCTTCGGTTGGGAAGACCAGGCTTTAACGCATATCATCTTCAGTAATAATATACCTATAAAAGTATTTACGCTGGAAACAGGGAGGTTATTTCCAGAGACCTATTATGTTTGGAATCGAACATTGGAAATTTATAATAAACCCATTCACGCCTTCTATCCTGACAAAAACTTGCTAGAAGAGATGGTGAGCACGAAAGGGCCCAGCAGTTTTTATGAGTCGGTTGAAAATCGGAAAGAATGCTGCTATATTCGCAAAATTGAACCGTTGAAGCGCGCTTTAGCAGGTAATGCTTGTTGGATTACCGGTATTCGGGCTGAGCAATCAGCTAATCGACAAGGAATGGATAACATCGAATGGGATGAAGGAAATCAGATCATTAAATTTCATCCTATTTTCGATTGGACTTTGGCTGATGTAAAGGCTTATATAAAAGAAAATCACATCGTTTACAACACCTTGCATGATAAGGGTTTTCCTAGCATTGGATGTGCCCCGTGTACCCGAGCAGTTAGAGAAGGAGAAGATTTCCGTGCGGGACGATGGTGGTGGGAAGATCAATCAAAGAAAGAATGCGGCCTACATGCCGCTCAATCATAATGTAATTAAAATGAGTAAAAACAGTTTAGATTATTTAGATCAGCTAGAAGCAGAGGCTATACATATTCTGAGAGAAGTGGCTGGTCAATTTGAAAAGCCTGCTCTCCTTTTTTCCGGTGGGAAAGATTCTATTACGTTGGTTCGTCTGGCTGAAAAGGCGTTTAGACCGGGGAAGTTTCCTTTCCCATTGGTACATATAGACACGGGCCATAATTTTGAAGAGACTATTATTTATCGCGATAAAATGATTGAGCGAATTGGCGAAAAGCTAATCGTCGGCTATGTACAAGATTCGATCGATGAAGGAAAGGTCATCGAACAAAAAGGAAAAAATGCCAGCCGTAATGCGCTTCAAACTGTAACACTGCTAGATACCATAGCGAAAAATGGTTTTGACGCCTGTATTGGTGGTGCTCGGAGAGATGAGGAAAAAGCACGTGCCAAGGAGCGTATATTTTCGGTTAGGGATGAGTTCGGACAATGGGACCCTAAACGACAACGCCCTGAATTATGGAATATTTACAATGGGAAAATTCACAAAGGCGAAAACGTCCGCGTATTTCCCATTAGTAACTGGACTGAATTGGATGTCTGGAATTACATCCGAAGGGAAGGGATTGAGCTTCCTTCTATATATTTCGCTCATGAGCGGGATTGTATTACACGCAATGGACAGTTGATGGCTGCTTCACCCTTTCTCAATATGGACGAGGAAGACAAGGTCGTCAGAAAACAAGTGCGTTTTCGTACGGTAGGAGATATGACTTGCACGGCGGCAGTGGAGTCGAGCGCAACCTTAATTGACGATATCATCGACGAGATCAGTCAATCGAAAATCAGTGAGCGTGGCGCCCGGATGGATGATAAAGTTTCTGAAGCCGCTATGGAAGATCGTAAAAAAGGCGGTTATTTTTAATGGTTGCCAATTGTAAGTATAGCAGATAAAGGAAATAAAAAAAGGTGCCAAAAGGTACTAAAATACAAAGAGAGAAATGAATATATTGAAATTCTTTACGGCTGGTAGCGTGGATGACGGCAAGAGTACGCTTATTGGACGGATGCTTTATGATACAGGCTCCATTTTGGCTGACCAACTGGAAGCATTGCAGAATTCTAAACGTAAAAATGACGATGGCAGTATCGATCTAGCCATATTGACCGATGGCTTACGGGCAGAGCGGGAGCAGGGTATTACGATTGATGTTGCCTATAAATACTTTCAGACAGAAAAACGTAAATTTATTATAGCCGATACGCCGGGCCATATACAGTATACTCGTAATATGGTGACGGGGGCATCTACCGCCGACTTAGCAATTATTCTAATTGATGCACGTAATGGCGTTGTGGAGCAGACCATTCGCCACTCTTACCTTGCGTCTTTATTGGGTATCAAACATTTAATTGTTTGTATCAATAAGATGGATATGGTTGACTATAGTGAAACGGTTTTCGATGCCATTATTTCAAAATACAAGGCACTGGCTCATCAATTAAATTTGCAACAGGTCAATTACATTCCCGTGAGCGCGCTTAAAGGAGATAATATCGTGCAAAAGTCTGAACACATGCCTTGGTATCAAGGAGAAAGTTTGTTAAATTATTTGGAAAACGTAGATGTCAGCCATGATTTAGATGTAGAATACGCGCGTCTGCCCGTACAATGGGTTATTAGGCCACAAACAGAAGAGCTTCATGATTACCGTGGCTATGCCGGTAAAGTTGCCAGCGGGACCTTTAAAGTGCATGATGAAGTAACAGTGTTGCCCTCGGGATCGAAGTCGACAATCACTAAAATCGAACAGCTTGATAAAAACCTAAACGAGGCCTTTGCCGGTCAATCGGTAACCATTCATTTAAAAGATGATATTGATATCAGCAGAGGGGATGTCATTGTAAACAGCGACAGTTTACCTTATCAATCACAGACCGTAGAAGCCGATTTATGTTGGATGGATACAAGACCTTTAGACCTGTCGTTAACCTATCTTATACAACACAATAGTAAATTATCTCGTTGTAAAGTTCAAGAAATCGTCTACAATGTAGATATTAACACACTGGAAAAACATAGTGCTGACGAATTTAAGTTGAACGATATTGGTCGGGTACGGTTGAAAACCGCTGATGTACTTCCATTTGATTTATATGATGACAACAAAGCAAATGGAGCAGCCATATTGATTGATAGTCGAACCAACTTGACGGTCGGAGCGCTTATGTTCCGCGTGGCGCTTGACTATTAAACAATCTTATGTTTATTTAATATAAAAAGAAAACGCTATCGAACTTCGATAGCGTTTTCTTTAGAAGAGAATGTTCGGTTTAGATTCTAAATCCTAAACCAACAGTCCAAACGCGATTGGTTTGCTTCATATCTGTTCCTTCGAATCGTGCGTTTAAGTTAGTCAATCCTAAGCCATAACCACCATGGATCATTAAGCCGTTGGTAAACTCAAACCCGCCGATGAAGTTCAAACCAAAATCAGTTGATTTCAATGCACCGTCGCCTCCGAATTCAAAATCAGGAATGTCTGTTTCCGAAGAGCCGCCATTGTTAGATTCCCATTTGTTCTTACCTGAAATACCAAAAGCGATGTAAGGACCAGCCCCAAGGAAGAAGCTACCTGCATCAGCAGTTGGAAATTTAGCCACAAAGTTTACTGGCACTTCTATCCACATAGTATTCTGTTTGTAAGAGCCAAATTGATTTTCTTCAAGTTTTCCGCCTTTTCCTTGTAAAGAGATACCAGGCTGTACATAAAACCAATCAGTCGCAATAGGCGCATCCAAAAAAGCAGTTATATGGAAATTGGTCGTTGAACCGGTAGATGATACACTTTCTCCATTGTTGGAGAAATTGTACTTAGGAAAGTTAACACCTGCTTTTAAACCAAAGCCCATTTCCTGTTGAGCAAATGCTCCTGTTGCAAAAAGTAAAGCTGTAATCGATAATAATAACTTTTTCATGATTTTCTTATTTTTTAACTTTTTATTGTTGTTAGTCAAATTACAATAGCTAAGCCAAAAAATGCAACTATCTGTAAATAAGCTTTTTAAATTTTATTTAATTTTTTGAACAGCTGTACTTATTTTTAGACAGTGATCTTAATGTTAGAAAAATCTGACGAGCTTTTAGAACAATGAGAGCTGATTGTCTTCCGATTTAGCAATGTTAAAATTGGATACAGTTAGCCCCAGCAGCCTTATAGGTTTGCCGTCTATGGGTGCTGCTTTTAAAAGGTCAAGTCCAAAGGCTTCCACTTGGTCCAGATGGATGAGATTGGAATGGGTGTAATTGCGGGTAATTTGTTTGAAATCAGCAAATTTAATTTTAAGTGTCAAGGTGCTGCCCAGTACTTGTTTTGCCTCCAATCTCTTAACCACCCGTTGCGCGATCAGTTTTAGTTCCGTCATGAGTTCCTGTTCTTCCATTAAGTCGCTTGTAAAGGTATCCTCGGCACCAATTGATTTAAGCTCCCGAAAAGTTTGAACGGGACGTTCATCTATTCCGCGGACAATATCGTAGTAGAAATTACCTACCTTTCCAAAGAGATTCAGTAGATGGTCCCTTGATAACTTTTTTAAATCGGCTCCTTTATAGATTTGCAAACTATTCATCTTTTTTGCCGTCACTTTACCGATTCCGTAAAATTTTTGAATTGGCAAGGCTTCTATGAACGCTTCGATTCTTGACGGACCGATAAAAGTAAGCCCGTCGGGTTTATTCATATCCGACGCTATTTTAGCAACAAATTTATTCGTGGATACACCTGCCGAAGCTGTAAGATGAAGTTCGGTTCTAATAGCATTCTTTATTTCCTTCGCAATTTCTATTGCAGAGCCAATTCCCAGTTTATCTTCGCTGACATCTAAATAAGCCTCGTCAAGGGATAAAGGTTCAATAATATCGGTATAGCGATGAAATATTGATCGTATTTGATTGGAAACAGATTTATAGACTTCGAATCTCGGGCGTACAAACAAGACCTGTGGACAGAGTTGTTGCGCCTTTCGGGAAGACATCGCCGAGTGTATACCATAGGCCCTCGCTTCGTAGCTGGCGGTAGCTACCACACCACGCTGATCCGGTTGTCCGCCAACAACAATGGGAATGCCTCTATATGTTGGATTATCCCGTTGTTCTACCGATGCATAAAATGCATCCATATCTACATGAATAATCTTACGGAACGACATAAATACAAGTGAAGTGTTATGCCTTTTTCTGCAACAATGAAAGGGCTAAGTTTTCTAATTCGTCCAGATCAAACGGTTTTCTAAGATAACTGTCGGCACCTGCTTCTTCCGCCAAAGTAGGTAAATTGCTATTAGCCGAAAATATAATAACCGGAATATCTTTTAAATGGGAGGTGGCTTTTAAGGTTTGCGTTCCTTTTACACCGCCCAGTCCAGGTATCCAGTTGTCTATTAAGATGATGTCCGGATTAGCCTTTTCTACCTGTTCGATAATATCCTTGCTGTGAGGAGATGATATAACCTCAAAATCTAAGTTCTCGAATACCACAGAGCAGAAGTAAAGGATATCCTCGTCATCATCAAGAATCAGTATCTTGTTCCGCATTCTCTTTTCTTATTGCTTTTTACAAAAATACTTTTTTCATGTTAAGCACCTAAATTTTCTACTAATATTTTACGCAACATCCCATAGGGTTTGAATGGGTGTGCATCCAAATCAGAAGTAAATACCTATTTTTATGACAGAAACATCTGTCTGGCTTACAATGCTGCAACCTAGACAAGGCGCCTTTCTTTGAGTTGAATTTATATTTCTCTAGTCTTGATGCTCACTATAAATACGCATGGCATTTTTTGGCAACTGTTGCACATGCAGTAAATATTTGGTTACATTTTGATCCCAATCCCTACGGTAGTTATATCCTAATTGTTGAGCTACATACGTTGCAACTTCCCTAAATAGCTCGATTGTCTTATAGAGGGCAATCCAAGTATTATCTAAATGTGCATCTGAGTAAGTGGCTAAGAACTTTTTATATACTTCCCCTTCTAGGTATCGCTCATAGAATTTGCCAAATTTACCCGGATTAACCGTGAAATCGTGACGACATCCAATATACCAGTCCATCATCTGCATCAAAGCAGCATGGATCACTTGGCTGAATAATTCTTTAACCAGTACCAATTCACCACGCCATAAGCCTTTAGCTAAGCCGGCAGTGGTGTACCAAAATTCATTGCAGCAATCTTCAAACGAACGTGCCGAAGGCTTTTTTACTATATAGCTGGCATCACTAGCAGGAGGGAGTGGCCTTTCTTTGAAAAGGCCGTTTTTGTCCCAAATTACCTTACAAAGACTATCGTTCGTAAAATGGTGCAAACGTTCGAGCGGCACGATGGTTAAATCAATGCGATTACCATCTTTAAATTGCAATAAATAAGAAAATGCGCCAGCCATCTCAGGCGTTGGTGGGTATAATTCCATGTCTTCCGGTATTTGCATAATCATAAGCTCGCCAAATACCTCCAACCAATCTGCATTTAGGTAACGTGGTTCAAGACTTTCAACTACGTAAATAATGTCGTAATCCTGAAATATATCCTTGCTTACATTGGGATTTGATCGAGAACCATCTTGTAAAACGCCGAGGATCTTTGTGTCTTTTGCCGCAACGCGCAAAATTAATTCCATCATTTCGCTTTCGCTTCTGCTAATTACAGGTTTGTTTGTCGTCATATAAGAACATTCTTTATTACTTTACTTTGCAAGATTGATTTCATGAAATGCTTATAAAGCATTATAGGCTTTGTTTCCGTAAGACTTCAAGGTTTTATGCTTTTTTTTTGCAAGAGCGATAAAGCTAAGTCTTCCAGTTCGCTTAAGTCAAATGGCTTTTTCAAGTAGTTGTTTGCTCCCGCCTCTTCCGCCAAACTAGGTAGGTTACTGCTAGCAGAGAATAAAATAACTGGTATATTCTTTAAATGGGGTGTATTTTTTAGTATTTGTGTTGCTTTTACGCCCCCCATACCCGGTATCCAATTATCAATTAAGACTATATCTGGAGCTGCCTGTTCTACTTGTGTGATAATATCCTTACTGTGAGGAGACGATATTACCTCAAAGTTCAGGCCCTCAAATACGACAGAGCAAAAATATAATATATCCTCATCGTCGTCGAGAATTAATATCCTGTTCCTCATTATTTTATGTGCTTATGACGCGTAGCTGTCGATGATTTGTGCTAGTTGATTTTGTGGCACTACGCCGCTTTGTCGCCATTTAATCTCCCCTTCTTTAAAAAGAATCAGTGTGGGAACGCCTCGAACTTGATAATTAGACGCGGCTTTCGGATTTTTATCTACATCAACTTTTAGTATGGTGACTTTATCACCAAATTGCGATTTGACTTCATCTAATATCGGGGCCATTATCTTGCAGGGACCACACCATTCTGCAAAAAAGTCAACCAGTACGGGGGTTTTTCCTTTGATGATTTCGGAGAATGTTGCCATTGTATATTAGTTAATATAACTACTAATCTAATAAAAAAATGGATAAATCTAAGAAAAATTGCAAAATAAACTTGTGAAATATAGAATCGTTCAGTTAAAATATAGCTTGGGTCTTTATGGTTGATTTAATGTAAATAGACGGGGAGGGGGGACGCACGAAGGCTTGATAGAAAGCAAAATTTTTTATATCTTTGTAGGCTATATATTACATGGGGTCGACCGGAATTGACAGGATGGAGACGGTTATGTAAGCATGCAGTGCGTTGTTAGTCTAGCACTATAATCTGAACTTTCAACCTTATAAATGGCGAAAATAACTACGCCTTAGCTGCCTAATTTAGAATTAGCATAGCTTTTGTTCCGTTGCAGTCTGCTTCGTGCTGTAACATCGGGAGCATCGATCAACGAAGCTAGCTGACTTAGCGGCACGATGAGTTGGCGAAATTAAGTGCCTACGGAAACTGGTATAGGTAAGCGACCGACCTTCCACTTCCCGACAATTAAACGGAAGCTAAGCATGTAGAAAGCATATACAGTACCATGTTTGGACGAGGGTTCGAATCCCTCCGGCTCCACAAATTAGTAAACAAAACGCGTCAAAACCCTATAAATAGTGCTATTTATAGGGTTTTTGCATTTATAAGCCTTCCCGATCATTCTATATTTCCCAATTGCAGCGAGACCCTAATTCTGAAAATTTAGGGTCTCGCTAAACCTCACAAAAACATAACTATAAATTAGTTATGTAAACGGTTCAAAATCTAAACATCTTGATTTTGAAAGCAAAAGGAAATAATTTGAATAACATAAAACACCACAACAATGAAGGCAAACTTATCCGTTCACATGTTGAAAAGTCGTGACTAATTCACTTGAGACGACACCTAGTTTCTTCTTCTGTCTTCTGTAAGCTTATACTAGCCGATTACTGGAAAGATTTATATTTTATTCAACATCTGATGATGCTGGTCCTGGAAAAGCTATGTTTAATTGGCCGAAAAGAACGCGAACTTTCTTTCGCCAGCTTGATCGTGCTATGGGCCAACTTTTTTGGTCTTTTACAATATCTACTCTATTTTGGGAATGGTGAGGTCTTAACTTATTGTCTTGAGCGTTGCCTTCATCAAACTTCAACAAAGTTAAAGGATCATCTAAAGGGCTTATTTCGCCATCGAGGTCAAAAATATTTTTATGCAACTCTTCTGAAAATAAAGACCGCTTTTTATTAAGTTGTTCATACAAATACGCTAAAGTAAATTTTTCAGTTAGAAGATCTAAGTCATAGACATCTTTCTGGGTGGCACGATTTGCTGCAGACATCATCTTAAATAATGCAATATCTAGTTCCGATACCAATTTAATATCGTCCAATTCTTCGATATCACCCATCATTTTCATGTTCTGAAGAACTTCTACCTTGATGGTTTCCCCATCACATATGATAAAAAACCGAAGAAAAATATACTGATCGTCTATTTCGCATGGATACTGGGTGCCAAATACACGCGCACCATAAAAATCCATGACATCTTTTTTGATTTTTTCATAACCTGCTTTTCCAATAATATGAGGAAAAAAGATATCGATGTCTGTAGAGATACGATGGTTATAACGAAGAGCCAAATTAGTGCCACCGCCTAAGGCAGAACCCTTAATGCTTTCGAAAGACTGTAATTCACGAATTGTCTTTAATAAACCGGGAGAGATGGCAGACATTATTGATAACGTAAAAACTGCTTCACATGATAACGACGAGCGACAAGTTTACACACCTCATTACTTATACGTTCTTTTGTGCTTTGCAATTCCTTAACGATTTGAACTTTGCTATATAACTTCTCCAAAGGTTGGATATCTTTAGCAAATGTTTCAGCGGTTGTAGCAATTAAAGCTCTAGGGATAATAAAATCACTATCATCCTGAATATCTAAATTCTTTGGATCGACATCCCAAAATAAATGTTTGGGCAGGATTCGTGATATATCCTTTCTAGCGCTCATTATGCAAATTTACCATATAACAAAATCAAAAAAAAATATTTTAAAATAAATTTGCGATAAAAGTATATGCTAAGAAGTCTTTAAACAGTGTTCTTATTATTCCTCCGGTCGGTTCACGCCTTTCGTTCGTACCTCACTCCAGGCATTCACTCACCTCTGGAAGCCCACAGCAAGCGTATTCCCTCAATCAACCGTCCCTAATGATTTGGAATGTCAATTTCGCTCATGTCGTCCAGCACTTCAAAAACTCGAGTTGGGGTTTAGTAAGATGTTCTGATATGTAAACGCTGTCTGTCATATTACCTTTTGTGGTATGATAAGACCTAAAAATTGGGTCTTATCACACCACGATTGATAAAGACAGAAAACAAATGCAGAAAAAACAACAGTTCTTATCCTACAAGAAGCTATAAAGCTAATACTATATTCCGCACTTTTTTAAAGAAAAGGAGTATCTCTACTTGGCACGAAGATCGTACATAAATCCGCGTAATCACTATTCATATTAAGTTTTTATATGCCAAAAAGGATAGGGTTCATCCCTTTTGCAAACAACTACATAGATTCACCTTCTCGATAAATACTTTATGGATTTTACCCCTTCGGACATAAAACTAATTCGTAATCTTTCAAAGGCCGGGAAGATCGTTTTACACATAAGGAAGCTTGGCTAATCCAGGTGTTGTATTTACAGTAGAAACACCTGGATTTAATCATCAGAAAATTAACGTTTTTTTATCCTCTTAGCCTCATCTGAAATTCTAGCAAAAGATTTGGCTCTTTTACGCTTTTCATATTCAGAAGTCGAAAAATGCCAAGATTCTTTTCGCAATTTGAGATAACTATTGTACACTTCCGGTTCTAAAATGCCACTGTTTACAGCTTCAACAACGGCGCACCCGGGTTCATCGATATGCATACAATTCTTAAAACGGCAGGATTCTGCAAAAGCAGAAACATCGAGCATATCTGCTAATGCCTCAGCATTGTCTGAGGCTAAGCCGAATTCTCTTACACCGGGTGTGTCTATTAGAATGCCACTATCATCCATCAAGACCATCTCTCTTCGTGTTGAGGTATGTCTTCCTTTACCTGAGGACTTGCTTATTTCAGATGTTAAAAATACCGTCCGTTCACACAGTGCATTAATTAATGAACTTTTTCCAACGCCCGACGATCCTACCAATACAATCGACTCTCCCTGGCTGACAAATTTTCGTATAGGAAGGATTGTTTCGGGAGAAAGAATACTCGTGAAAAATACCGGTATCTGGCGATCAATATGTTTCAGCGACTCATTGACTTGGTGACGATTGAATTCCAAATCAGATTTAGTGAGTATTAATATCGGCTGTATGTTTTCTTCTAATACCTGAAACATAAAGCGCTCCATTCGGCGAACGCTGAAATTGGCATCAAGGCTTTGTACAATAAATGCCTTATCGATATGGGATGCAATGGCCTGTCTTTCAGATACGGTTCCGCTCTTTCTTCGGTACAGGGTATGTTTACGTGGTAAAATATCAACGATTATTCCTTTGTTATCGTCAAAGGGTTGAAAAATAATCCAATCGCCCGTACAGGGAAGTTCAAATGATGACCTTCCATAAAGCACATTACCGCTTAGTTCGCATAATAGTACACCATGCTCGGCGATAACTTCGTAATTGGTCTTGTTTACTGCCGAAACGCGGCCATGAAAAAGATGTTTATATGCTGAATTTTGTTTTAGTTGGAATAAATTGTCGTTCCAACCATATAATGATAAGTTATTCACTACCTTAATAATTTAAAATGATGAAATAAAATTGCTTAATTCTCTATCATCCGAACGGTTTGCAACATATAAATCACCCTTGGTAATATAGGAATTACCAAGTCAGCGATTTTAGAAACAAGCCCTCGGAATTAGGCAATCATTCCAACCACCAAATTATAATATGTGAATAGCTGTTTTTGCATAAGTTACAAAGATACAAAAGATTAATTCAACGTCCACTATGATTAGGACGAATATTAAAAGAAATGCCGGCATCGGCAATCAACTTTTGTGAGACGCTTTTTTGACAGCACCGCAAATAATAGAAAAAGATAGCCCCTCCAAAACGCTTATGGGAAGCGCGGAGGGGCTCAACCTAAACCTATTTATCATAAAAGTACTAGATGAATCAGATGATTGCAAGAAACGTTCTAGGCATTCCGCTAATTGTTACCCGATTTCCCAATGGATGAGAAAAAGTGATCTATCCTAATGCTTGTTACCCTTCTCCTAAATTGTGGTACACGGAAAAACCAAAATAATAAAAGGCTGATTTTGCAATGCAAACCAGCCTTTTCTTGGAACTCTATTATTATGTTGTCAAATCATTCCAAATATAGAAGTAGTATGTTAAGCCGATATTATGAATAAATTATCTATTCTATGTCTGGCAAAAAGAGATCACAGAAAACTGCCTTAATACGCATAATACAATAATACCTAGACATCGTAAGTAGTAAAGGTAGAAAAGAGTGTCACTACGGATAAATGCGCTGCGATCGACTTTAGCCGACAGTTAGATCAGTCCACGTAAATAGGCCTCTTTAATGAGGCCCGCCATTGTTTTTACATTGAGTTTCTGATTAAGACTATGGCGATGTGATTCAACGGTTCGGATGCTTAAAAAAAGTTTATCGGCGATCTCCTGGTTAGAATACTCATTCGCTATCAAAGCGAGAATTTCTTGCTCTCGGCTTGTCAGTTTTACCGCTACGGTTGTTCGCTTGCCTGAGATTGTTTGATTTACAACAGCTATTTCAACCTGTTTGTCAATAAATTGTTGGCCCTGAGATACCATTTTGATAGCTGTGATCAGCGTGTTTTTGTCGGTCCCCTTTAATAGATATCCTTGCGCACCATTACGCATCATTTTCTTTATATAAACGACTTCATCGTGGTTGGTAAGTGCTATAATTCGGATACTTGGAAATTGCTTTTGCAGCAACGTGCATAAATCAAGTCCGTTAACATCGGGCAGTTCAATATCTAATAAGAGTACATGTGGTACTTGCTGCGTTAAGGCTTCCATTAATTCTTGAGCCGTTCCGGCCGTAAAAATTAGTTGACAGTCTTTCTGTTCGCTTAACATATGAGCCAAGCCACTGATGATAAGGGCATGATCATCCACAATTCCAACGTTAATCATCTTATAGTATTTTCTTGTAGGCAAAATAACAAAAAAAGCGGAGTATATAGGTTTAGCGCGGCCACCTTCGTTTAAACAACGACTAGCGTATTGTTGATGTTAGTCGTTGTATTGGCGAATGTACCTTAGTATTTAAACCTTCTTAGCAACATAGGTGGTTCGTATAGTATGCTTTCCCTTGCTCGATTGGTGAGTGGAAACAAAGGTGATTTTATTGGGAGTAATAGTTTCAAGTTTGCCCTCAATGGGTTTGCTGCCGTCATATCGCTCCATAATCAGTGTTTTCGTGGACGGGTTATAAGCCCAGGTCCCGGTTTCTTCGACCTTGCCTTCGTCTTCTTCGCAGGAGGTAGCGCCTCTGTGGGTGATGATAAATCCATCTGCACGAAATAGATCCGCATCATCGCGCTCGCAAGGCCTTATTAAGATCATTAAGTCTGTATCCAACTTGCCATCAGCATTCAGGTCGATGGCTGGCTGAATGCTTGCGGCCTGCATGGTCCAGTGCTGATTACCAAAGGGTGATTCCTCGACTATTGTTGTTGTGGCTGCCGGTCTACCAGCCGCTGAACATACCATGATGGCCGCCGCCAATGATATTGATCGTAAAGTGTTTTTATGGTTCATTTCTGTTCTTTTTTCTTCCACAAAATTAATGGTAATGGTAGCTTGAATTTTCGGGTGCATTACCGATTAACGGATTTAAGTAGTACTACTGAATTCTTCTTCTCCGCAATAGTGCGCTAAAATTCACCAACTCCTTGTACTAGTTTTGGGCAACGACATATAGGCTGTCGAAAGGTTATTCCCTTTAGTTTTTGCATAGAAATAATATTAAATATGAATAAAACGATTTTAATCGCTGACGGAGAGTCTCGTTACCGGGAATTGATCCGTCAACACATCAACAGTCGTCCAGGATTCCGCGTGGTAGGAGAATGTCGCAATCGATGTGAAACTATACGATATGTAAATGCCTTGGAACCTGACGTGCTCTTCTTGGATATTCAGTTGAGTGAGGCTAACGATACTGATTTTTTGCAAACTACGTCTCATCTGCCAAAGGTAATTTACACAGCGGCTATCGATAGTGGAGTCAGTCAGCTAGCAAATAGGAGAGATTCGACGTTTCTTTTAAAACCTTATAATGACAAACAACTCGATACGGCCTTGCAGATCGTTAGCACGGTACCTGCTTTTGAAGGCCTAACACACCAAGCGGTGCTTTGGGCTGATCGTCCGAAAAGCATTTTGGCTGAAGAAGGGGGAAGATTGAAAAGAGTTTCCTTACGTGATGTCTGCTATTTAAAAGCAGCTGGCGATTACACCGTGATTCATTGCGCGATGAAACAATATTTAAGCTCTTCTGGTATTGGTGCGATTGAAAAAAGGTTGGATCCGTCGTTGTTTATCCGCGTACATCGTTCATTTATAATTAATATTGAACACCTTGATGCTTGCTATCGGGATATTGGTAGATGGTATTTAACAATGGAAGACGGCCGGCAGATAAACGTGGGCAAACATTATCAGGAAAATATGAAACAACTTATTTTATAATAACCATGGAATATTTTGTGGATAACGAAGACTACTATGGCTATTGTTTGGGAGCCAATCATCAAGGCTCCCAATAATATTCTATTTTAGCACAATTGTCACATTGTGAGGTCACTTGAGGAAGGAAATCGAGGTGGTAGGTCTCTTGAAATTCCTGCTCGGAGTTCCACGTTCTGAACTTCAACGATTTTCCCTGATAGCGGGCTGTTAATTGGTACTTGCCAATAGGAACATCTAAAATGCGATGGTTATCTTTACTTATGCGATGAAGGATTTTACCTTCACTTCCGTCAATGAGCGGCGTGAGTGGTGTAAATATGAAATCGATCTCCTTTACATTGATGTAGACTCCTGGGAAGCTGTCAATTGTTACTAATCCTCCATAATAACCAGATAGTGGCTGTGGCATGTCGCCCGATAATTTCCAAACAAAATTACGAACGGCTCCTTCATTCCCGAAACCACCTGCGTTTTCAGGATGGAGATAAAAAGTAAAATTTTTACCATTATATTTAGCTGTGTGTTGTGCAAACGCGTACCAAGATCCGGCTGGTACTTTTATTTTGTATTTTCCCTCGTCATCGGTAATTGTACTGAGATCCGAATTAAAAAAGATACTGTGATCAATTAGCACGCGAACGCCTTCCATCGGAATACCCCTATCATTTTTTATAGTTCCACTAACATAACCCGTTTCAGGTGCCTTCGAGTCACTATCGTCTAATGACCCTAAATTATTTTCTTTCGTACATCCAATTGCTAGGCTCAGTATAACAGTTAGCAGTAAAAGGGCGGCGCAAAGCTTGCGGTAATTCAGTTTATATTTCATGGTGATTTAATTAAAAATTCATCAGTTTCAGTTGCGTTTTAGTTTAAAGGAAATTTCCAGTTCTCTGGCATCGCTAAACCCACAAATCTGTGCTCTGTAATACGCGGTCCCCTTAAATGTCCCTTCAATGAAGCCCTCTACAGAGGTGATGTTGGTTGTACCGCTATATTGAAAACCGGGACATTTGTCATACCCATTTACATAACTGTTCAGGCCTCCTGCGTTTCGTGGAAGTGTGAGTGCAATAAAGGATTTTCCCTTTTCCATACCGCCAACGTACGATCCGAGCGCCGTACCAAAGCATTGCAGGTTTATCACGAGCGATTGCGCTTGATTTGTGCCTCTGATGACGATCTGATTCTCTTGAACGGCGGCTATCGCTAAATGAGACATGTCATAGCTTACCCCATTCATTTTAAGAGAAAAAAAATTGTTAGGTTCTAAACGGATTTTGGTGATAAGAATGAGTTTCTCCATCTTTCGCCGGCCGTTGGGTGCGAGTGGGTCGCTGATATAGCCGTTTTTGCTTTCGATTTCTACTTGAATCTCCACATCGGTGGTTTTTGTGACTGTAGCAGGAGCGGTATATAAAGCATTTCCCATCAAGCCGTGCGAATTTTTTTCTGCTTTCAGGCTGCCGGGGCCGGAGATGATTTTCCAGTTTTTCACGCTCATGCTCTTCGAATACCCAATGGGATCGAAAGCCGCAAGAGGGACGCTGTCAATGCTGTTTACTGGCATAAGTGATCCTAGAACCATTTCCAGTAACTGCAGGTTAACCGCTTGATTGGCCCCGATCTGCTCTTTATCCTTTCGTAAGGAAATGAAATCGAACCAGACCCAATCGCTAAAATGGGTGGTCTCTACGGTAAGCTGTCGGCGTTCTTTATCAAGTACCGTAGGGACTCCGCACCATACACCATCACTTCGTTGGTAGGCCACCATACGCGTATCCGGATTTGATATATCTGCCGTATCATAAGGAAAGGCAATGCGAACAGCTTGTTTGAAATGGACGCCTTCGGGCAATAATCGGAAACCCGTATGTATGGATTCATCGTCTAATGTATTCCGTATAGGTTGAATCTGAAATAAAGTTGACTTGTCGACTGCGCCTGCGGGAACATGCACGGTGATTATATCGTTGAGCGACAAAACACCGCCTTCTGGACCTATTGATTTGGATACCCCTATAGCTAACACTTCACCCTTTGGTTTTGCAGTCGGCTGCCCGAAAACGGATTGTACTTCTTCATCTACAGGTAGTTTATCTTTCCTACAAGATGAAATTGAAACGATGCCTATTAATAATAGGACTACATGGAAAAGTTGATTGCGATTCATGTTTTTTTGAGCAAGTATAGCCATCCACTCAGCTCGTTAATGGAGTTTTTCGACGAATGGCTGTTATAAGCGATGAAGATGCGTATAAAAGGATGTGTGGATTTTGATTGTTTAGTCGACGTTATTAGGCGCTTATCCATTTATGCTGCAGTTGGTCGAAAATAATAACCTAAACTCTTAAACGCCTGTAAATTTGATAGCTATAAATTAAATAACATGAATGCATTTGGAATAATAAGGCTAAGTTTGGGGATGAGTATTTACCTCGTAGGTCTTGGCGTAGGATCAAGCGCGCAAGCTCAGTCCCTTTTTAAAAAAATCAAAAACAGAGTGGAACAAACGGCCACAGAAAAAGTACTGAACAAAGCCGATAAGGTGGTAGGAGAGGGTGTCGATAAAGCAATTGATGGCACTAGCGTGAAAGGAAACACGAAAGTTCTTGCTGAAAAACCGGAAGCATCTTTGACACAGGTTACGCCTGACAGCACCACGTTTATCAAGGCTTTTGCAAAATATGATTTTGTGCCAGGAGATTCGATTATTTATGCAGCTGATTTTGCGGACGATGTGAATGGTGAACTGCCCTCAGGCTGGAACAGCAACGCGGGTTCAGTGCTTGTAAAGCTCAATCAAATTCCGGGTAATTGGTTGCGACTAGCCCAGCGCAGCGTATGCCTCAGTAGTAATGATCAGCTACTCGGACCCGATTTTACGGTAGAATTTGATTTGCTTATGCAATTTGATTTAAAAGGTTGGTTGCCGCCATCTTTCCGGTTTGGCCTATTGGCCTCGGGTAATGTTTCTTCTACAGACAATACGTTGTTGAATGATCCGAAAGGTGTTAAATCTTTCTATACTGAACTGGCACCGCTTGCTGATGGCGCCAATATCGCCTTGGAAAGCTATCAGGCTTATACTCGCTACTTTCATAGTATGCCGAAAAAACATACTGAGCTAGCTCAATGGTACGGGAAGCCGGTACATATAGCGATCCAGGGCCAAAAGGAACGCTTGCGTATCTGGCTTAATGGCGAGAAGCTGTACGATGTACCAAAAGGAATACCCGGCGAAAATGAATTTAATCAAGTGTTTTTCAGCCTGTCGAGCAGTCCTTATAAGGATGAACAGGTTGGTGTATATATAAGCAATGTTAAAATTGCAAAAGGTATGCCGGATGGTCGGACTAAGTTACAGAAAGAAGGAAAATTTAGCACTACCGGCATTCTTTTTAGCACGGGGCAAGCAACTATTCTTCCGGAGTCTGAAGGTGTTTTGAAATTTATTGCCTCTATATTGGCCGAAGATCAGGCTGCCAAAATACAGGTGGTAGGACATACGGATGCGGTAGGGGATGATAAAAGCAACCAGATCCTTAGTGAGCGCAGGGCGGAAGCGGTAAAGCGGGCATTAACAACGCGATATGGTATCGCAGAAATGAGCTTGCAAACGAGTGGAAAAGGTGAATCAGAGCCTGTTGCTGACAATCAAACGGTCAAGGGAAGGACACGTAATCGGAGGGTCGAATTTATCCGTATTCAATAAAGGGTGCGTGTAATACGAAATTAACCTAATCGATTTTTTGGGTCGTAGCCTAGCAGTTTATTCGGCTAAGCTACGATCTTCAACCTGCTCTTCACTCAGTTGGAATATCATTTGAATAATACGCAATCGCTGCTGCAAACTCATATCGTTGGCTTTAATTCTTAGCGCACGTTTTTGTCTAACCTGGCCCAGCAATCCGAACATTTCTGCATAGTTGTTTTTTGAAGATTTCTTTCTCATTTTTTTGCATTAATAAATAGCTCATGCCTTACTAAAGTTTGGCAGAGGTTAAATCATTTTTAATTGTTTTAGCATCTGCTCTACTACCAATATTAAGCGAAGATTTTCGGTAAGGTGCCCGTGCTGAATTTCAATATTTATATAAGGGATGCGACGTTGCTGCGCATAGACCGAAAGCGAACCGTCTATTGCCTGGGTACTTTGTAGCACCACGTTTATTCCCATCCGCCGCAGATAAGTATAGTAGCTAGCTTCGGTGACGAATATCAGATCGTCAGCGTCCATAAGTGGGTTGACATAAACGCTATCCGCTACAGTTTTAAGCTTTCCGCTTAGGTAAGAGTTAATATTGAAATTGCCCTCGGTGTTATTATGCAAAGTAATAAAACAGTTTGTGTGGAGGTTTTTGTAGCGTTGGAGTAAAGAATCAGCTAAGGACCGTACTGGTTGTATTTCTTTGGCAGTAGGGGCCTGTTTGCTATAAAACCGCATGCTTTTATATAATCCCGTTGATTCAAACATTTGATTCGGATCAAAAGCGTAATTGCCCTTTTTGTTCCTAAACGTAATATTGCGTACCTCGCCATAACAGAGTTCGGTAATTGAGCCGCCAATTAAACTGCAATAGATCTCTGCCGCTTCTTTTCCGGTGTTCTCGTCATCGTGTAATATCAAGAAATTTAATTTTGGTTTACCATATATACGTTGCTGGATTTTAATCGTTTTTCCCGGTAATTCATAAAGGCAATGACTGTTTGATATAATTGCGACGGAGCCGAAGAATAGTAATTTGAGCATAGCCGGGGAAAAGAGGGGTATGGTATAATACCATATTTTACTGATTAAAGTATCCATTTAAATTAAGTTGAGTTGGTTTTCCCCCGTAAGGGCTTAACAAATATGACCCTTTAAACAAGCTCTTTTTATAGGATTCGATGAAGTATCAAAAAATGGCGATAAGCGTTAAATTGATGCCATGAACGAATAGAGTATTTAGCAGATACATACGCCTTTATCATAATAATTTTCTAAATTAGTTTTGAAATTTAATCACCTAAATGGAAACCAAAAATGAAACTGTATCAGGTAATCGGGCGGTTATTCCTTTGTTGCCTACCTATAAAAGAATCTGTACGTTAAAGCGCTTTTTTTTGCTATTTGTATTAAGTATCATGATGGCCAAGGCGCTAGGACAAATCAGCCAAGCTGATACGAGCCGCGTATATATGCTGGTTAATCTGGCGAAAGAGAAACAGCAGCAGGGATCAGCGGATTCCGCCGAATTCTATTTTAAAGAGGCAGGTAAACTGGCTCAGCGTCTGGTATTTGATAAAGGAATGCTGCAGTATGCTGGTCATTATTGTGTCTTTTTGTACCAGGAGGTTCGATATAATGAAGCCTTAGCTATGGCTAAAAAGCAATTAGCAATCAGCCTTAAACTTAAGGATTTACCACGGGCTGCTGCGGCGTATAATAACATGGCTTTGCAATATCAGGCTTTGGGGGAAATGCAACGAGCCTCTGAAATGTTGATGAGTGCCCTGAATATTTTATCGGACATCGATCGTCCTACGCGACAGGATAGCTCGTTTTTACGAAAATACTATAACAACCTCAGTTCATTGCTACTTGATATGAACGATTTAGCGAAGGGCTTGCGCTATGCCATAAAATCGTATCAAATCGCTGAAGAATTACAGGATTCGGCCGGCATTGGGAGTAGTTTAGTCAATATGCTGGTTGCGGAGGCTATGAGTGGTAAGCTGGCTGATGCTGAAAAACACTGCCTAGAGCTATTGGCGCTTGGTCGGTCTTTAACTGATCCGCCTATGCAACTAAGGGCGCTTATTAATCTCGCTGACATTTATTGTCGACAAAAAAGGTATGAAGTGGCACTTTTAACCTACGATAAGGCGCAAGCTCTACTTGCAAAAGCGCCGCCAGGCAATGAGGTGTACATACTTGCCGGACTGTCGACAGTTTATAAAAACATGAAGCGATATGGAGAGGCGGATACTTATTTTAGCAAGGCGTTGGCCCTTGCCGAAAATGAGCTTGCTAAGCCGCAGCAAATGGAACTGCTACTTTCCGGAGCGGAGATTAAAGAAGCCACCGGATCATATCGAGAGGCACTTGACCTACGTAAACAGTATGAGCAACTCAGTGATTCGCTGCTTAATAGCGAAACACATCATACTATTCAGGAGTTGGAAGTGAAGTACCAAGCGTCGGAGAAACAAAAAGCTTTGGTAGAAAGAGACCTCAAGATCAGCAAGCAGCAACGTGAACTCGAACGCAAAAATAAGTGGATAATCCTTTCTATATTGGCAATGGTGATACTTGGCGTCTTCTTTATTTTTAGCAGATTTATCAACAAATTGAAACGGAAGGCAGAAGCGTCACGGCAAGAAAGTCGTTTGTTGGAAGCGAAGTTGAGAGGCGAAGAGGAAGAACGCGCTCGGACTGCACGTGAATTGCATGATGGGGTAGCAAGCATACTCTCAGCAGCAAAACTTCACTTAGGTATGGAGCTCGTCAATGAGCCGAAGACCGAAGGGAATGATGTCAATCGCCTGCTCGAATCGGCTCTAAAGGAGATCAGGAATATTTCTCATAACCTTGCACCGGAGGCTGTACTTGAGGAAGGCTTTGCCTATGCTATAGAAGAGTTCTGCCGTCGGGTTCGAAGCTCCTCACTTGAACTGAATTGCTATGTTATTGGTACATTGCCAAAATTCAAAAAAGACGACGAACTTTTATTGTATCGCATGATACAAGAAGCCGTTGCCAATATGGTAAAACATTCGGAGGCCACGGAAGGGATTGTACAGTTGGTAGCCACAGAAAATAGACTAGCAATTACTATAGAAGATAATGGTGTGGGATTTGATGTCGAGGGATCGAAGTCAAAGGGGCTCGGCCTGAAAAACCTGCTCTCCCGTACACAACTTTTAAAGGGTGTATGCGAAATTCAATCAACGCCGAATAAAGGCACCTCGATTTACATTGAAGTAAGTGCTACTGAAGTTGCGGAATCAAAAAAAATGCGAGGGCGAAAGGAAGTGATTGCTTAGGCCTGCAATGTTCAACAGATGTTGGTCTTATTTGAAGGCAAAGGCCGAATGGTTATCCGGCCTTTATTAAAATGAGATAGTTTAACTTACTGTGTACGACCCGGATAGTTTTCCAGTCCTTTTTCAATGCAACTTATGGCGCTGGCCAAGTCTTCCAGGCATAAAACATAAGCAAGCCTAACTTGCTGTTCACCTAAACGGGTATCTGAATAAAATCCGGTTGCCGGTGCCATCATAACCGTCTGGTTATTATAGTCAAATTCTTCCAGCATCCATTGGCAGAACTTATCCGCATTATCAATTGGTAGTTTCGCAACTACATAAAACGCACCGCCTGGAGTAGGGCAGTAGACACCTGGGATTTTATTCAGTTCTTCTACCAGTAAATTCCGTCTTTTTGTATATTCACTGATTACATTATCAAAGTAACTTTGTGGTGTATCAATAGCAGCTTCGCCTGCTATCTGGGCAACTGCTGGAGGGCTTAATCTTGCCTGTGCAAATTTTAAACCAGCTTCCAGTATCTCTCGGTTTTTGGTGATTAAACAGCCAAGTCGAGCACCACATGCGCTATATCTCTTGGATACGGTATCAAAAACGACGACATGATTTTCCAATCCTTCCATATGCATCGGAGAAATGAAAGTATTACCATCGTAACAGAATTCTCGGTAAGCCTCATCAGAAAAAAGGTAAAGATCGTGTTTAAGGCAGAGTCCTTTCAGTGCCTCCATCTCTTCCTGCGAATAGAGGTATCCCGTAGGATTGTTGGGGTTGCAAATGATAACGCCTTTCGTCTTCGGACCAATCAACTTTTCAAATTCGGCAATATTGGGTAAAGCAAAGCCATCATCTATACTGGAAGGAATTGGCTTTACTTCCACACCGGCCATGCATGCGAAGCCGTTATAATTGGCGTAAAAAGGCTCCGGTATAATCACTTCATCTCCTGGATCGAAACAAGATTCCATGGCAATTGTAATTGCCTCCGATCCGCCGGTGGTTACGAGAATGTTATCTGCTGAAATATTATAACCAATGTTATTATAATAAGTGCTTAACTTTTCGCGATAGCTGGCATTTCCTTGTGAGGGAGTATAGGCCCACACCTTGAAGTCAATGTTTTTAACGGCATTGAGCATGGTTTCCGGCGTTTCAATGTCAGGTTGTCCGATATTGAGATGGAAAACTTTTTTGCCCATTTTTTTTGCTTCGTCGGCATAGGGTGTCAATTTTCTAATAGGGGAAGCGGGCATGCGCTTACCCTTGTTGGATATTGTTGGCATAATATATTGTTGGCAATTTTGATACAAACTTACTAAAGTAAATCAACAAAAAAAGCCGCTTAGTTTATGAAGCGGCTTCCTGTTGTTCTTATTAAATGCTTTATTTTACTACTTCTCCTTTTATATAAAGGGACTTTAGCGGCGTCTTTGCATTTGAACGGATGGTTACCGACTTGCTGAAAGGTGCCGCCTGGGCTGCGTTGAAGGTTACACTGATGGATCCCGCTTCACCCGGCTTTATCGGCGCATTTGTGTACTTGGGAACGGTACAACCACAAGAAGACTCGACTTTGGTAATAATCAACGGTTCAGTTCCTACATTCGTAAACTTAAATTCATACGAAACGGGTTTACCTTGGGGAATCTTGCCAAAATCATAAGTCTCTTTTTCGAACTTAAACTCTGCATTGCCATCTACTTTCCAAGCCGTGAAGGCTGTGAAAGCCACTAAAAGCGTAAAAATGGTTAATAGTTTTTTCATTTGCATACATTTTTTAGCGATGAAGTAATCTGCCGTTATCTGAGACAGTCTCATCTTTTTGTTTTTGTATAAGAATCTATTTCCTATGCTTTACAGCACCTTTGCCGGTGCTGTCCAAAAGCAAGCAAACTTCAATTCTTCGCATAAATTTATAACAAAAATATGATAAAAGGCAATTATAATGCCAATAAAGTAAGTAATATATTTGTTTCTATTTGATAGTGAAGCGCTTCATTTTATGGTGCCAACTAGTGCGAAACAATTCCGTTTTTTTATAGTCGACTAATAATGTTACTTTTACGGAAGAATGAACCAATTTAATTTATGATATAATGCTTTATGTGCACAGCTGAAATTTTGTTTGTTCTTTATGTGAAATTTTAAAATAGCTTTGGGGTTTGTAGGCATAACGCAGAATTTTATATAATTTTTATTACTTTTGAATTTTAGCATGATTTCTTGATATGTCAGATACTCACTTGAAATATACGGATCCGATTGATACCTCGAAACTTAGCTTTGAAGATTTTAAAGCTACAGTATTGAATGATTATCGCATTATATGCGAGAGTAGGGAAGCTAGCTTGTTAGGACGGAAAGAGGTATTAACGGGAAAAGCCAAGTTCGGCATTTTCGGTGATGGCAAGGAGGTGGCACAGATTGCAATGGCAAAGGTCTTTAAAGAGGGAGATTGGCGTTCGGGTTATTATCGAGATCAGACTTTTGCTTTTGCTACCGGTATATCAAATGTGTATGAATTTTTTTCTCAGATGTATGCACATCCGGATATTGAGGCGGAGCCTGCATCAGGAGGTCGCATGATGAATGGCCATTTTGCTACACGCGAGCTAAATGCCGATGGAAGTTGGGTCAATCAAACGCAGCTTAAAAACTCTTCGGCAGATGTTTCTACCACCGGCGGACAAATCCCGCGATTGCTTGGCTTAGCGCAGGCGTCGAAAGTATATCGAGAAAACAAGGAGCTTGCTTATTTAACGCACTTTTCAAATAATGGGAACGAGGTGGCTTTTGGCACGATCGGTAATGCTTCCACTTCGGAGGGGGTTTTCTTCGAAGCATTCAACGCTGCCGGCGTGTTACAGATTCCCTTAGCTATTTCTGTTTGGGATGATGGTTACGGCATTTCGGTCCCCAATAAGTACCAAACGACGAAAGAAGACATTTCGGAAGTATTGCGAGGTTTTCAACGAGATGAAAAGGGGGAAGGGTATGAGATATTCAAAGTGCGCGGGTGGGATTATCCAGGCCTTTGTGAAACTTACGAACGTGCTATTCGTATGTGTAGGGAGGAACATGTTCCGGTATTTATCCATGTGATAGAGATGACGCAACCACAAGGGCATTCCACTTCCGGATCTCACGAGCGATATAAATCAAAAGACCGGCTCGACTGGGAAGCTGAATATGACTGCCTGGTGCAGATGAGAAAATGGATGCTCGAATCGGCCATCGCAACGGAAGACGAACTGGTCATGATTGAGCAGCAGGCGAAAGAATTTGTGAAGGAAGAGCAAGTGAGAGCTTGGAAAGATTATATAGGCGCTTTTGCCGAAGAAAAAGCAAAGGCTATTGAATTGCTGAATGCGATTGAGCATAAGTCGGCAAAAATTTTAGCTAATCGACTAAATGCAATCAAAGAACCGAATTTAAAGCAAATTTACGGTACCATTAGAAAGGCTTTAAGAGAATTGAGGGGGCAAGAAAGCCAAGGAAAGGATGCTTTAATCCGATGGTATAGAAAGCAGCAAAATGTCAATTACGAACGTTATAATTCAAAGCTATTTACTGATACGCCGGAGGCGCCGGATAAGGTAGAGATGGTACCTGTGGCTTACGATGAAGATGCAAGAATGGTAGACGGGCGCGAGGTGCTTAACGCTTGCTTCGCTGCCAATTTTAGTCGTGAACCGCGGTTATTGGCTTTCGGTGAAGATGTAGGAGCTATCGGCGATGTGAATCAGGGCTTCGCAGGCTTGCAAGCTAAATTTGGCGAACATCGTATTTTTGATACCGGTATTCGGGAAACGGCTATCATCGGACAAGGCTTGGGTATGGCACTAAGAGGGCTGAAGCCAATTGCTGAAATTCAGTATGTAGATTATCTACTATATGGACTCACGGTAATGAGTGACGATTTGGCGTCTTTAAGTTATCGTACCAAGGGTGGGCAAAAGGCACCTTTAATTATTCGTACCAGGGGACATCGCTTGGAAGGAATATGGCATTCAGGTTCGCCTATGTCGATGATCTTAGGCTGCTTGAGAGGACTTCATGTATGTGTACCACGTAATATGACGCAAGCTGCCGGTATGTACAATACCTTGTTGCGGTCGGACGAACCGGCACTGATGATTGAGAGTCTGAATGGTTATCGCTTGAAAGAACGAATGCCTGCCAATGTGGGCTATTTCACGGTTCCTTTAGGAATCGCTGAGGTGGTGAGAGTGGGTAGCGATATTACGGTTGTTTCTTATGGATCTACACTTCGCTTGGTACAGGAGGCTGCGGGTGAACTAAGTGAAATGGGAATTTCGGTTGAAATTGTAGATGCACAAACCTTACAGCCTTTTGATAAACTACATACTTGTGGGCAATCGCTCTCAAAAACCAGCAAACTGTTGGTAGTAGATGAAGACGTTCCTGGCGGAGCTTCTGCCTTTATATTGCAACAAGTGTTGGAAGAGCAAAACGGATATTTCCATCTCGATTGTAAACCTCGTACTCTATCCGCTAAAGCACATCGGCCACCTTATGGTTCGGATGGGGATTACTTTACGAAACCATCTGTAGATGATATCATCGAGATGATTTACTCGATGATGCATGAATCCAATCCTGATAAATTTCCGGAAATTATCTAAAAAAGAAGTTAAAAGTCGTCATTTCGATTAGGCAGTGCGAAGCTGGAAATTTTCTAGTTTATATTCATCGCACTGGTCTCAACTGAAATGACGACGATAGATAGAGATCGTTACGCACGACCTAAATTCAAATTGCGTAAATAGTGATCAACAATTACTAAGGCAGCCATCGCTTCTACAATCGCTACCGCCCTGGGAACAACACAGGGGTCGTGCCGACCTTTTCCTGAAATCTCTGTTTCTTCTCCTTGCTGGTTAATCGTAGATTGTGAACGCATAATCGTTGCGACAGGTTTAAACGCGACCCTGAAATTGATGTCCATACCATTTGAGATACCGCCTTGAATACCACCTGAAAAGTTCGTTAAGGTTTTAAGCGAAGTCGCCTGCTTAATAGGATTAACGAAAATATCGTTATGTTCTGAACCGCGCATGCTTGCACCGCTAAAGCCTGATCCGTATTCGAAACCATGAACCGCATTGATACTTAACATAGCTTTGCCTAAATCGGCATGCAATTTGTCAAATACCGGCTCACCTAAACCGACCGGAACTCCCTTTATAACCGCACTCACCACGCCACCAACGGTATCTCCCTCTTTTCTGACGGAATCAATAAAAGTAATCATTTGGTTGGCCGTAGCAGGATCGGCACATCGAACAATGTTTGCTTCCCGAATAGCCACTAATTGATTTACATCCAGATCTCCCAAATTAGGGGCTTCTATATTTCCAACGGCTGACACGTGGGCAAAAATGCTTATACCAAGTTCTTTAAGAAAAAGTTTGGCCACAGCCCCTGCTGCTACTCTTGCCGCAGTTTCTCTAGCCGAAGAACGTCCACCTCCTCGATAATCACGTATGCCGTACTTCGTTTGATAAGTATAATCAGCATGAGAAGGACGATACTTATCCTGAATATGAGAATAATCCTTCGAGCGTTGGTCTTCGTTTGGAATGAGCATTGCCAACGGAGTGCCGGTAGTTTTTCCTTCGAAAATGCCGGAAAGAATTTTAACGGTGTCGCTTTCCTTTCGTTGGGTGGTGATTTTTGACTGACCAGGTTTGCGTTTATCGAGCTCAGCCTGTATAAAATCAAGGTCGACACTTATATTTGGAGGACAGCCATCAATGATTACACCAATAGCATCTCCATGAGATTCTCCAAAAGTAGTAATACGAAAGCTCTGTCCGAATGAATTTCCTGCCATAGGTAATAATTTTTGTTAAAGTAATTGTATGTTTTCGAAGGACGCTTGCTTAATCTAATATAAAACCTACGCTTGCCAAATGCTCCCAGAAAGCGGGGTATGATTTACCCACCACCGCAGGATCTTCGATTACAATCTCGTCAAAAGCAAGAGCCAACGGAGCAAAGGCCATTGCCATACGATGGTCTTCGTAGGTTTTTATTACGGTGCTTTTTGGCATCGCTTTGTTTGATGTCCTCAAGTGATAAATTTGATTGTCTTCAAGCAATTGCACTCCAAATTTAGCTAATTCATTTTGAAGCGCTAAAATACGGTCTGTCTCTTTGATCTTAAGGGTTTCTAAACCGGTAAAGCTTGCATCGTATCCCAGAGCTGCACAACAAGCAATAATGGTTTGTGCTAAATCAGGGCATTCTTTTAAATCAAAAAACCGTTTGCTGTCCGATGTAGTCGTTTTCTCAATTTTAACACCTTTATTTTCAAAGGTGGAACGAAC
This sequence comes from Olivibacter sp. LS-1, assembly GCF_008245145.1. Classification (GTDB taxonomy): domain Bacteria; phylum Bacteroidota; class Bacteroidia; order Sphingobacteriales; family Sphingobacteriaceae; genus Olivibacter; species Olivibacter oleidegradans. The sequence goes on from NZ_CP041643.1 coordinate 3,415,102, forward strand.
ACCAAAGTTTGCCATAATTCCAGCAATTGCACGATCGCCTTGTAGACTGCGATCTTTAAGTCCGGGTAAAAATAAGCAACTACCCAGTGGCGCAAGTGCTACTAAGGCATACCAGTAAGATGCGGCACTCCAATCAGGCTCTACGTGTAGGATCGAATCTTGTACGGGTTGCTTGCGGATTGTAATGCTATTTTCATTCCACTCATGAGTAATTCCTGTTTCTCTTAACATATCCAAGGTCATATCGACGTAGGGTTTGGATGTTAAGGTGCCTAGGATATTTAGACGAAGCCCCTTAGGAAGAAACGAAGCAACAAGTAATAAAGCGGATAGGTATTGACTGCTGACATCACCTTTTATAAAGACTTCTTCCTGCTGTTGCGTGAAATTACCATGTATTTGCAAAGGAGGGAAGCCTGGTTGTTCAATGTAATTTATATGCGCGCCAATGGTTTGAAGCGCATCAACTAAGATACCTATGGGACGTTGTTTCATCCGTTCAGACCCCGTTAATACGAAGGAGCCCGGAATGGTTGAAAGGTAGGCGGTAAGGAAACGCATAGCCGTTCCCGCAGGTCCGACATCAATTGTTCGGTTTTCCTGCGGTGTATGCAGCGAGTCCAAAACAGCTTTCAGGGTTACAGTATCATCTGCATTGGATAGATTCTCGATGCGAACTTTTCCTTTGCTGAGCGCGCTTAAAATAAGCGCGCGATTACTTTCACTTTTAGATCCGGTTAATTGAACGGTGCCTTGTATGGCCCCGTTCGGATACGATACGCTGAGTGTTTTCGTGTTCATTAGGCCTCCACTGCTGGTTTGGCGTTCATGATTTGATTCTGTTTGCGAATAGATTCACCGTGAATCAATTCTAATAATTTAACAGTAAAGTCTTCCTCCAGGTTTAAGGCCTTTGCAAATTTGCTGCGTTTCTCGATGATTTCCTCCCAGCGATTTACCTGTAAAATCGTTACTTTATTGTCTCTTTTGTATTCACCGATTTTTTCAACGATTTTCATTCTATCTGCAACTTTTTTGATGATCTGATCATCAATAGCATCAATCTCTTTCCGCAGGGCAGCAAGTTTATCTTCGAATACGGGGTCATTTGATTCTGCTTTTCGAAGGGAAAGGTTGTTAATGAGGTCTGCTAATGCTGCTGGAGTTACTTGTTGCTTTGCGTCTGTCCAAGCTACCGATGGGTCGATGTGCGACTCAATGATAAAGCCTTGCATGTCCAAATCCACTGCTTTTTGCGCTACGTAAGGTATTAATTCTCTTGTGCCGCAAATATGGCTAGGATCATTGATGATAGGAAGTTCGGGGGCTACCGTTTTTAACTGAATAGCTAGATCCCACATAGGCTCGTTACGGAAAGCTGTTTTTTCATAAGAAGAAAAACCACGATGTATTGCGCCCAATTTCTTGATTCCGGCGCGATTGATACGCTCTAAAGCACCAATCCACAACGACAGGTCGGGATTAACCGGGTTTTTTACTAAGACTGGAACATCGACGCCCTGTAGGGCATCAGCAATTTCCTGAACGGTAAAAGGATTGGCAGTTGAGCGGGCACCTACCCATAGTATATCCACACCGGCAGCTAACGCCTCCTCTACATGTTTGGCGGTAGCCACTTCTGTTGCGGTCAATAAGCCGGTCTCTTCTTTAGCTCGTTTTAACCATTCCAGGCCGATGCTTCCAATGCCTTCAAATTCGCCCGGACGAGTACGGGGTTTCCAGATGCCTGCGCGTAACACAGAGATCTTGCCGGTGGCAGCCAGCAAATGAGCCGTAGCAACTACTTGTTCTTCTGTTTCGGCACTGCAGGGTCCCGCAATTACTAAGGGTTCTTTGCCGGTAGCTAACCATGAGCTTAAGGGCAAGATGTCTAAATTTAGCTTCATTGTTCTATTGTATTATATTTTGTATTGCTGTTAATAATTCCTAGTTTATTATACCTTATCGTTTTTTATATACTCGCCTAAAATGTTAAAATTAATGGTATGTTTGAGCGTTTTCCGAATCGCTGCATCGTAGTTGTTTTGTTTTTTCCACTCAATGTCCACATAAAAATCATATTCATTGCGCTTTCCCAATACGGGCATCGATTGGATTTTACTCATGTTTATTTGCTCTTCAGCAAAAAAAGTGAGTACACGAGCTAAGGATCCGATGCTATTGTCTGTTTGAAAGAGCAGCGTTGCTTTGTTGGCTTTGGGATTTTCTGTTTTTTCTTTGGAGAGAATCAGGAAGCGCGTATAGTTCTTTTTGTTTGTTTCAATCCTCCGATCAATGATTTCCAAACCATATAATTTTGCCGCTAACTGATTCGCTACAGCTGCCGTGTCAGTTAATTTATTTTCGGCGATTTTTTTTGCGCAGGAGGCCGTATCGGTACCTTCCGTTATTTTAAATTGAGGGTGTTCCTCCAAGTAATCAGCACACTGCCGTAAGGCAATAGGATGAGATTCTACCTTTTTGATCTGTTCTAGTTTAGTTCCTGGTAAAGCTAGCAGGTTAAGCTGAATGCTTAAATAGACCTCACCTACAATCGGGAAGTGATAATCGTGCAGTAGTGTGTAGTTAGGAAGCAAACTTCCGGCAATGGAGTTTTCGATGGCCATCACAACATAGTCTGCCTCATTCTTCTTTAAAGCCTCGCATGTATGTTTAAAAGTTTCGCACTCCACCGTCTGGATGTCTTGACCGAAATATTTGAAAGCTGCTTCTTCGTGGAAAGAAGCACGTGTTCCTTGAATAGCTACTCTTATTTTGCTCATTTTAAATCTCAAAAAAAAAGTCCCGGTGAACAACCGGGACTTTCTTATACATTTTATTTCTTTATACATGCATATTAATCCCGGCCCTTACTGCTAAAGTAAAAGTAACCAAAGAACCAATATGCAGCTGTGTATTTCATTTTTTCTTTTTGATACCGCAAATATATGTAAGAATTATTATGAAACAAGAAAAAAAATAAAAAAATGTAAATATTCTTTCCTGATGCAGTTCTCTTCAAAAGAAAATGGCTGCATCAGGCATCGTTGTTTAGGCACTTGGCGATGAAATCAAAGTGCCCTGTGTATAGTTTTCGTTGTGTTGCGATAAATCTAAACCTTGCTCTTCTTCCTCGGAAGTAACACGAAGTGGCTGAATCAAATTAACCAGCTTAAAGATGACGAAAGATACTGCAAAGCTGAAGGCTACAACGATAAGCATCGCTTTCAATTGGGTGAAAAAGAACTCTGGATTGCCATAGAAGAGGCCGTCGTTACCTATTGGATTCACCTTTTTGCTGGCAAAAACACCCGTCAACAACATGCCAACCATACCGCCTACGCCATGACAAGGGAATACATCCAACGTATCATCCAAAGCTGACTTAGATTTCCATTGAACGACAAGATTAGAAATGATGGCCGCAACCACGCCGATGAAAATGCTTTGCGGAATTGCTACGAAGCCCGCTGCGGGGGTAATGGCTACCAGGCCGACAACCGCTCCGATACAAAAACCTAGTACAGATGGTTTTTTTCCTTTAATGACATCAAAAAACATCCAGGACAGGCCTGCTGCAGCGGCGGCTGTATTCGTCGTGCCGAACGCGGATACCGCTAAATCATTTGCAGCCAGTGCCGACCCTGCGTTAAAGCCAAACCAACCGAACCAAAGCAAACCGGTGCCTATTAATACATAGGGAATGTTTGCCGGTGGTACTTCTTGGTGTTCAAGGTGCGATTTTCTGCGTTTTAGTACCAATGCTCCTGCTAGTGCAGCGCAGCCTGCAGATATATGTACCACGGTTCCACCAGCGAAATCAAGCACGCCCATCTTAGCTAAAAAGCCTTCGGGGTGCCAGCTCCAGTGTGCCAAGGGAGCATAAACAAACAGACAGAACAATACGATGAAAAGGATGTAGGATGTAAATCGGATGCGTTCGGCAACGGCACCGACTACTAATCCGGGGGTAATGATGGCGAACATTAGCTGAAAAAGTGCAAATAAGGAAAGTGGAATCGTAGGTCCACCGCCCCAAGGTTCACCGGAAATTACGTTATTAAAGAACAGAAATGTTTTTGGATCACCAATGAAACCGCCTATCGAATCACCGAAACAGAGGCTAAACCCAACAATAACCCAGATTACACTTACGATTCCGGCCGCAACTACACTTTTGATCATCGTGGAGATTACATTTTTTCGATGCACCATACCTCCATAAAAAAAAGCCAAACCGGGAGTCATCAGGAAAACCAAGGCTGCTGCCGTAATTACCCATGCAATGTCAGCTCCACTGTAAACGCCCTCACCATTAAATGCTGTGACGGGTTGAATAAAAATTGAGGCAATAGCCACCGCAATCAAGACCAGAAAGGGTGTCGATTGTTTGATTGAATTTGTTTCCATAATTGTACTTAAAGTTGATTTCTACTATTTTCTTTAGAATGCGTACACAGCTGCAATTAAAAACTGTGACGCTGTTTTTGTCGTATTTAAATTCTTTTTGAAGAATATTTCCTCCGAACCGGAGTCGAGCCGGAGTTCGGGTATGATCGTTAAAGGACCCGCTTTTACATTCCCGCTAAGAGTGATAGCCTTAATCGAAGTGCCTTCCGTTTTTACATTATCTACCGTTGTGTCCTTGTTTTTGAAATACTCGCCCCGTGCACCTAAGGCAAAGGCATCAGAAAAGGCGTACTGGGCGTACAAGGCACCGCCGTGATAACCACCTTCGTCATCGGAAATCTTATAATTTGCACCGTTCAGACCGAGTTTGAATGCGTCGGTTATTTGGTAAGAAGTGGTTAAGTCGAAGATGGTGCCGGTACCACTTACGTCAGGTGCCGAATGGCCATTAAGAAAATTGAGGTATGCATCCCAGCCTTCTACAGGCGAAACGTGAAGTTGGGCCCCCACATGTGATACGCCATTGAGATCCTGGTATTGATTCCAGTCATTGAAAAGACCAACCATTAAACTTACCTTCTCTGAAAAGGTGTACGTGCCCTTTATTCCGGCATTTTGAAAAGGGCCTGTCGAAAAAAGATAGGAAGTAGAGTAGTTAAAGTTACCCGTAGGTGAAATAATTTCATATCCTATAAAGGTTCCCATGAAACCTGCAGTCATTGAAAACTTGTCGGTAAAATCATAGCTAACATACAGGTTTTGCAAATGGAAGGAATCGCCATCTTTGCCGGGAACAATGGATTGACCTTGTCCGCGAGGGCCAAAAGAAATTTCTCCAACAAAAGAAGCTTTATTCACCTTTTTGCTGACAGCTAGGTCTAACATACCTAGTGAAATAGAATTTTGCTCATTAGCAAAGCTGGTAGGAATATTGGAATACCCATTTTCCGTTCTATACCCGGAAAAATCGTACTTATAGTACATGTCAGCCGAACCGGTTATGACTAATGGACTTGTTTCATTCTCTTGAGCATTTGCACCTAGGGCAAGGGCGCAAAACATAAATGTTGAAGAAATTTTGGTAATCGATTTCATTTTTTTCGTTTGGTTTACGGTGTTTGGATAATTTGATAACGGTTTTTTTACTGTTTAGTCTTTTTTATTTCATGCAATTGTTTTGTTATGGTTTTTAAAATTGTTGTTTAACTGGAATTTTATTCTATTTTTTTTATAGAAATTAGTTTTAGGTTATTTTTTTGATATATATATCTTTCATTTTTTGTCAAATCTATAATTGTTGTTGGTTATTTCCAAAAAAAAATGACTTTTTTTGATAAAGAAATAATATGATGATGTTTTTATTGGTTTTATGGCGGTTTTTGTGAGGTATTTTATTCTTTAAATGTAATTGTATGGAAATATTTTTTTACTTCTTTTTGATTTTTGTTGCTTTTGTGCTGAAGTGTTCGTTGTTTTTTAATGTTTTTTGCTTATTTGCCTTTTTTTTTAAGATTAGATTGTTTGTTTTGGATAAATCTAGCAAGAAAGCCGAATTCACTATTGACTTGCATCTGTTGCCATTTATCCTTGCTCCGAAGTTTATAATGGCATTCTAATACTTGTAGCGTATCCTTGCTTTTAATCGCATGTGCTGCGATCGATCTACTATGAAAGCTGGTGCAAAAATTTTTGGGTCTCCTATAATCATATGCTTATTGCTAAATCCTAACCTACGGGCACAAGGTCTAAAAGATAGCTGGGTGGGACGCCAGGTCCACCGGATTTTTAATGACACAGCTTCTGCCGCGGAAAAAAGCTTTACGGTTTATCCCACTTTTGGCTATGCGCCCGAAACGGGGATAGAGCTGGGGGCTTCGGCCCTTCAGCTATTTCGTGCTAAGAACGATTCATTGAACAGGTTGAGCGAGCTGCAGGCGTTCGCTTTCTTTACTTTTAAGGCTCAGTATGGCTTATGGCTTGATAATGCGATATACGGCGACAAAGACAAGTGGTTTTTGCTGGGAAGAACGCGTATCCAGCGTTTTCCTCTGTTTTATTATGGTATCGGGCCTCGTACCGGAGAATCTAATCATGCGGTGGTGGACGCTTTTAGCATTGCCTTTAAGCAACGTGTTTTAAGGAAAATCAGTAAGGATTTTTTTGTTGGCCCTGAGGTTGATTTTCAACAACTCACCGATGTGTCTTTTAATCGACCTGCTTCAGGGGGGCCGATGCTTCCCTTGGGAGCGGATGGTTCGTTAAACCTCGGACTGGGTGCGGCTTTGGTTTATGACAATAGGCATAATGTGTTAAATGTAAGGAAAGGGTTCTTTGGGGAGCTTTCTTTTTTGAACTACAGCCCCTCGTTGGCCAGTGATTACCGCTTTAATAGTGTTAATTTAGATATACGGTCTTTTCATGTGCTAAACAAGCGCAATACCCTTGCTTGGCAGCTTTTTGGCAACTTTGTCCGTGGAGATGTACCCTTCAACCTGTTAGCCCTGATGGGGGGCGATATGCTGATGCGTGGCTATTACCAAGGTCGGTATCGAGATAAGAATATGTTAGCCTCACAGGTTGAGTTTAGAATGTTGCCGTTAGCGTTCAGTAAAAGGGTAGGAGCGGTTGTATTTGGATCAATGGCAACGGTAGGTCCGAGCATTGACGCGCTTAGCTTTTCCAATCTAAAATGGTCAGGTGGTTTTGGCCTTCGTTATTTACTCTTTCCAAAAAAGGATATTTATATCCGCTTGGACATCGGTTTCACACAAGAAGGCGCCGGTTTCTATATTTTCAATGGAGAGGCTTTTTAGGATTTTTTTTCATGCGGGTAAACAAAACGAATTTCCGGGCTGTTTTCTTTATACATCCGATAATAAACTGTATATGGAGCAAATGAGGATCCCTGAGGAAATGCTAGTTCATTTCAATTATGAAGCGAAAGATGTACCGCAAACGGTGCGGGAACTACGTCCCATCATATTCCAGGACGGAAATGATTTTTGTTGTGTGTTGGGACCTGATATGAAAAAAGGCATTTTTGCATGTGGTTTATCGCCGCAGGAGGCGTTGAAGAATTGGCAACGTAACTTAGACGAACGGATAAAGAACCATTCCGACAATGATGAAGTAGCTAATTATGTTGTAGATGCATTAAAGGCTTCAAACAAAAAGATTTGGTGACGATCTTTTTGAATGGCGGTAATACATAATGAACGCGTTTATAATAATAATAAAGGACATAACTACATGCTATTAATGTTGTATGTAAGATCGGATCTGCAGGCGATATGCACGGAACAATGCAAACAATTATAATAATAGCGGGTTTTTTCTTTGATTTGCAATGTCTTTAAAAAGATTCTCTTAAAGACGGCTAAAAAAAGAAAAAAATGCTTCTTCCAATTGGAGATGATAATCGGGATCGGAAGACGATCCCCTTTGTAAATTATACACTTATCGCTATTAATATATTCGTGTTCGTTTTTTGGCAACATTTCGGTAATAATATTTATTTCACTTTTGCTTATGCAACGATCCCCGCGGAAATATTAACAGGTAGGGATATTATCACTGAGAGTCAGCTGATTGCTGACCCCTTTACTGGAGATGTTTTCGAGCTGCCGGGATTACAAAAAACACCTGTACCGGTTTTTTTAACATTGATAACTTCCATGTTTATGCATGGCGGCTGGGCCCACTTGGGAGGGAATATGCTGTATCTCGGTATTTTCGGCGATAACCTGGAAGACCGTATGGGACATATCAACTATTTGCTCTTTTATCTGCTAACAGGAGCATTAGCCGGTTTGAGTCATGTGTTCAGTACTTTTATTCTTGGACAAGATCTACTGATTCCCAGTTTAGGTGCGTCGGGCGCCATTTCCGCTGTATTAGCAGGATATATGGTTTTGTTCCCGCGAAGAAGCGTTTACGTATGGATTTTATTCGTTGTGATCTCCGTGCCGGCTTTTCTGGCGGTGGGACTATGGTTTCTTTTCCAAGTATCAAATGGTCTTGGCGCGCTAGGTGGGCAGCAAGCGGGCGGCGTTGCCTATGCCGCCCATATTGGTGGTTTCCTTTTTGGCTTATTGTTGATAATGCGATTTGTAAAGAAAAAGAAATTTAGAAAGAGGGTATAAAACCAATATCATCCAAAGCAATCACACCGGAGGGCGACTGATCAAAAATAAAGGAGATGCTTTGCAGATTATTTAAATCGAATGAAGCGCTGTTTTTTTTCAACCTGCTTAGATCAAAGTAGAAGAAGTCGGGTATCGCTTCGGCATCTTCGTTTGCATTGAGAAAAGCATATTTTGTCAATTTTTTCTGTATCTGCGGTTGTAAAGGGAAACAGTTGCTCAACAAAAAATGAAGCCGATTTCCTGAACGGTCTACCAATTCTATTGTGAAATCAATGGGCGGCATTTCTTCGATATTTTGCTTTTGTTTTTTCTCTTTCCTACTTGCATCCTTTTCTTGTCTTTTCTCTCGGTTACTCTTTTTCCCCTTTGTTAGGTGAAGCGAACTTTCGTCGCTTGTTGTAAGGTTGAAGACAAGCGCCTTATCTTCTGTTGCCAAATGGATGCTGTCATTAAAGTTAAATGTATATCTACCAATTAGCTTCTTGTCATCTTCCAAATTCCACCCTATATAGGCTACACGTGAGAGATGATCTCCCCACATTAGCTTATGTTGTGCTTCTCTCCACACACTTAAATTCGTTGCATTTATATTTACACCAGGTATGGTAGCTGTCGTCAGATTCAAGTCTTCTTCATAGCGTGCCAGGAATATGGACTTGCTTGATTCATACTGGTTAAAATAGATTTGTTCGGGAAGCCAATCACGACCAGATCGGTAGTCCATAAATAAAGGTGTATAGGCTGTCATACCTCTTAGATGTACGTCAAGGAAGGCGCTAATATAAACCTTGGCTATTTGTTCCTGATCTTTTGCCTCCATGACGTTGGTCATGTTAAACTGGTTGATGAAAGGTCGACTAGCGTCATATTTACCCCAGCTTGTATTGAACTGCCCATGGTTGGCATGATGAACATACAGGCCTGCCTTAAAACCTTGATAAGAGGGATTGTATTGAATACGCTTATATGTACTTAGTCCTCCATACGACTGCATATCCATATCGTGTGTTCCCTGTATTACAAGATAGTTGATGTCTTGAAGGGGGGCTAAGATGGATGCAGGTTTGTATTGACCATCTACGGGCGCTATCGCTACATAAGCTTTGATGGAGAAGTTAAAGTCGAACTTCTCATTTGCATTATCTGGAAAGCTGGGTAGACTATTGAACAAGGCGGCATGAGACATCGCTTCACCGCCACGTGAGTGGCCCACTAAGGCGATGTTATTCATATCAACGCGCCGATAAAATGGATTTGATGGATCTTCATTCCATTTTTTCCACAGTTCCAAGTGTTTTAACATTAACCATCCGCGTGTGCCATTTTCTTTTTCCAAACCACCTCGGGGCATATCAGTAAAACTCCCATTCAGAAAATTCTCGTCAACGGATGCAACGATATAGCCTTTGCTGGCAAGTAGTTCGCCTAAGTAATCATAGCCACTTTCTGACCAGTCTTGCGCCAGATGATTTCCATGTACAATCAAAACAAGGGGAGCAGGCCCTTGTAAGTTGTTTGGATACCAGACCATCGCGTTTAATGGAAGTGCCGTTTCATTAAAACCGAAATACCAAGTACGCAATTTACCTGAAATACCGGTCCAAGATTTTAACAAAAAGGATGCGTCTACAGTAGGGGATTTTATGGTAGCATCTTTGCCATATATTGTACGATGTTTATCGTTCCCCGATCCATAGCTTAAAAAGGAAACCTGCCATTTACCTCTCTGCGCTGGATTGGCTGCCTTTATGGTTGGGGGAAGTTTTGCCAGTAACTTGTAATTTTTGATGGACTCGACCCTTCTTCCGGGATATAGAAAAAGAAATAAACCAAGTCCCAAACCAACAAGTCCCAGACCAAAGACCATAATAGCCGGTAATTGCCTTTTTCTTGTATGTTGGCTTTCTTTATGTTGCCTCCAATAAGATAAGGCACCAAAAATCAAGGCAGGGAAAATAATAACGAAGCCGATAACGATCCAATTGTATGGCCAACTCAGTCGATCAAAAAATAAAATAAAGAAAATAACAAAGGCGATGGATTGTCGAAAATAGCGTGGGGTTTTTGCGGCAAGACCTATGGCAAAACTGATGATAACAGCAATGACATAAGATGCGATAACGTAACAAAATAGAGTGAGCAGATAATAACCGAATCCGACAGCCGATAGGAAACCATCAATTGTATTGAAAGCAAAAAAGAGCAATGAGACAAGGAAAATTCCTATCCCGCTGGCTTTGAGCGTTCGATTATTTGGCGTGAAAAATGCAATTGCTTTTTGGAACCAATTGCGGGTTCGTTTCCACCAACTATTAGGATGCTGTTGTATGTTTTGTTCCATTGTTTAAACCAACAAGTAAAAAATTACAAATCGCTTGATATTAAGGTGTAAACGAAGGTACAAAGCTTTTCCAATATAAAATTGTATGAAATTAGCCTCCCGTATTGCTTATAATTTTCTGTATTGATTGGGAGTGAATCCTGTTAGCTTTTTAAAAATTTTCGTGAAATGGGCTTGATCCGAAAAGCCGCAGCGGTAAGCAACTTCAGTAAGTGTGGCGTGCTGCGATTTCAGTAGGATAAGCGCTTTTTCGACTTTGATCTGGCGCAGATATTCACCGGCTGTACAGCCAAAATAACGAGCGAAATACCGAGAAATTGTTACCGGATGTACTTGTAGATAGTGAGCCAATGTATGAAGGGATAATGGCTTATCCCATTCGTCATACAGGATCGATTTAATTTTTTTTGTCCATTCAGGAAAAAGATGTTCCCTTTTGTTGGATTTACCGTTTAGTGTTAAACAAAGCTGTTGAAGCGACAGGGGAGTATCCGCATCATTTAAGTAAATTTCACGCATAATCTGCATGAGGCAAGCGGTATTGATTGATGGCTGCGCTTCGAACATAAATGATTCATCCGGTATCAAGATATCATAATTCTTGAAAAAGTCAGCGGTTAGTTCCATATTAAATATCCGCGTTCCCTGCACATAGTTCAGGTTTTGATGTGGTATTCCGGGATAATAGTACAGACTAGTACCAGCCATTTGTATTTGTGTCCCCTTTTCTCTCAATTCCCTGCTGCCTCCAGACAAAATATGTGAGAAATGTGGGTTACTATGGTAATGCCATTCGGATGACATGCCTGGCTTAAACGTTGTTTCACTTGCTATAATGCCGTCAAATATCAATTGTTTCACTTTTTCACCGACATAAGTGCCTATTTCAAATCGGACGGGAGGACAAGCCAGCATGTGGAATCGGAATTAATGTTTATTATAGTATAGACGGTGAAAGTGCTGTGTTGTTACGCCTAATTAACTTCATTTTATGAATCCTTTCATCTCTGTGCGATTGCAAATATTCATCATCACAACAGATATTCAATGCTTCTTATAAACCTTGAATCTCAGATGGCTAAGTGATAAAATCGTTAATTTTAATTATTCCGGCCAACTACATGATCGTTCTTCATATCCAACAGCTTAATAGCTGATGCTGCAACGATTCCACCTAGGGTGTACCAAGCTACCGTGAGAATTTTACTAACCATACTTTTATTGATTGGTGCGTCGTTTAATCCCAAAGGTTTTGTAAGACCGATTGCTCCAAGTCCGGCGGTTAATCCGTAACCTGCGCCTCTCCAGAACAAGCCCTGTGAATCGCCTTTCCCAATAGCACTGTAATACATGGTATTACTGGCAAGATCGCTTAAAAGCGTAGTTGCATACAATTTTTTTCCGGTTGGAGGTGTTATGCCAACAGTCCGACTGGTTTTCTTGATAGCTTCCTGACCGACCTTGTCGATTTCCGGCGCTTCTTTAAACAGTTTTTTAGCACTTTCGTGAATGATATTTAAAATAAGGGCTCCTGCTAACCCCCCTAACATGTTAATTGCGAACTTCATATCGTTTTCTCTTTTATCTTCGATGCATTATGACCAGCTACCGTCAACCGATCGCTTATCCCTAAAAGAACAAATGACGATAGATAATGTTGTAAATGCCTTAAATTTCATGCGTGAGAATGATGCTAGCCAAGCAAAATTCATCAATAGCTGCCTATTGGTTGAGTCGACTATTTCTTTATAGGCTTATTCCCTTTACATTTGCAAATATGGATTCAATTAAACGACTATGCGGTGCGTCAACCTGTTTTCTCTGTAATCAAGTTAGCGATGAAATATTTAGAGCGATTAAGGCCAAAGGCACCCAAGGTCAAATAGCTAAAGGCCAAATACTTTTTAAAGAAGGCGATAAAGCTGATACCATTTATTTTATTACAGAAGGTTGTATCAAGACCCATATGAAATGGAGCGAAGATCGGGAATTTATACTCCATTTTAATCGGCCAGGCGAAGTTCTGGGATATCGGGGAATGGGAGGCGACTTGAAATACCCAATTTCCGCAACTGCCCTCCAAAAAAGCTACGTATGTTCGCTTAGCCTCGATTCCTTTGACCGCTTGTTAGATGCTGACCCGGCTTTCGCCAGAAAATTTTTGAACTTTCATATTAATGAATTACGCGACGCCGAAAAAAGAATGCGTGATTTAGCATTAATGGAAGTGAAGGGAAGGGTAGCGAATACGGTTATTACCCTGGAAGCACAATTTGGCTGCGATAGCCTTGGATTTATTGCAATTGAACTAAAGAGGCAAGATTTGGCTTATTATGCAGGAACGGTCTATGAAACCTTCTTCAGAATGCTCAAACAGCTGGAGGAAGAGAATACGCTCGAATTAAATGGAAAGAAAATTAAGATTTTAGATAGGAAGCTATTACAAGCCTATTGTACCAATTAAACACTATCAGATTGATTCAAAGGTGATTCGGACTGTGATGTAACAAAAATTGATGGAAAGATTTTTTAAAATATGATATAAGTCATATTTTTGCATCAAATTTATAACATGTCAACTAAGAAGTCCGGAATTCCTATTTCCGTTTCCTTGTCATCCACTTTGGAGTCGGAGGCCATTTATCCTCAGCAAGTAAGGAACAAGAAAAGATTAATCATGATATCTTGTTATGCCGTAGCTGTAGGAGCAGCCATCAGTTTAATTGCTCGTTTTTTAGTCTATTTAATCAGTCTAATAACCAACTTATCGTTCTATCAAAACTTATCATTTCATGAGGTTTCTCCTGCCCATAATCAATTGGGAATGATCGTCATCGCTATACCTGCGTTGGGCGGCATTATTGTAGGATTAATGGCTAAATATGGGTCAAAGGCAATTCGAGGTCATGGTATTCCCGAAGCCATGGAGCAAATTCTGACGAATGAGAGCAAGATACGTCCTACTATCACTTACCTAAAGCCAATTTCCTCAGCAATAGCGATAGGAACCGGTGGGCCTTTTGGTGCTGAAGGGCCGATTATTGCTACCGGTGGGGCTTTAGGTTCGACTTTAGGTCAGTTATTACGCATCACGCATACAGAACGGAAAATTTTGCTTTCAGCAGGAGCCGTGGCAGGAATGACAGCCATATTCGGGACACCGATAGCGGCCATTTTTCTAGCGATTGAGTTACTCCTTTTCGAATTTACACCTCGTTCCATTATTCCTGTAGCACTGGCCTGTATAACGGGTGCGGCAGGACATCACTTATTATTCAGCGCCGTTCCTGTGTTTTTCAGCGGTGCCAGCATCGATGTGGTTTCGAACGTATCGATTTTCTTTTATAGTTTAATGGGATTGCTGATCGGTTTTTTGGCAATTTTAGTGACCAAGTCGGTTTATGCGGTTGAAGATTTGTTTGAAAAATTGCCAATACATTGGGTATGGTGGCCTGCAATTGGTGGAATTGCTGTAGGACTGATTGGTTATTTTTTTCCTCGCACACTGGGCGTTGGTTATGAAAATATTACGGATCTCCTTTCGGGTAAGATGCCGCTGTATTTTGTTCTGACGTTGTGTGTTTTTAAATATCTTTCCTGGGTTTTAGCCTTAGGTAGCGGTACGTCAGGCGGGACATTAGCTCCGTTGTTAACGATTGGAGCTGCTTTAGGCGTGCTAATTGCCATGGTCTTTAAACATTTAATGCCCGATTTGGATATTAACCTGGCCCTGGCTGCTCTGATTGGCATGTCAGCCATGTTTGCAGGTGCATCAAGAGCCTTGCTTACTTCTATCTTATTCGCATTGGAAACGACCGGTCATTTTAACGCCCTTATTCCCTTGCTTGCTGCCTGTGTTGCTTCTTATACGGTATCCTATCTATTTATGCGCAATACAATCATGACTGAAAAAATTAGTCGACGCGGTGTTTTAACCCCTGATGAATATGAACCGAATTTATTGGAAATGGTTAATGTTGGCCAAATCATGCAGCAGGTAGCTGTGACCGTGTTGGAGACAGTAAGTATCCTGGAAGCACAAGATTGGTTCAATAAATCGACGGAAAGACCCGATTATTTGATCATTGTTAATGAGGAACAACAATATGTGGGGCTTATCTCTACAAAAGAGCTATATAAATTTACCGGCAATGACAAAACACAAGTAAGTACGCTAATTGAAAAATCGGTTAAGCCCCTTTATACAGATAACAGCCTACGAGCTGCATTGAACGTTATGTTAACAGAAAATAAGCACTGCCTTCCGGTCATCGATAGAAAGCGTGAAATAGCTGGGCTTATTACCTATGATCGATTGCTCAACTCTTTTCAAGAAATATCGGCTAAAAGTGAACGACGGACAATTAACATTTCACTCCGAAGAAGAGGGCTTAAATTTATCGCTAATCGTAGACGACCAAATCATGTTCGATAAGTTGCTTTTCCGATTAAGATTGTAAAAAAATACAACTTTTTGTATTTATAACTGTTCCTAGATACAGTTATCGTTGATTTATAGTAGGGAGGAGTTATGCCGGAATTACCCGATTTAGAGGTTTTTAGTAGAAACCTTACGAGAATCCTTAAGGGGAAAAAACTGGAACGGATACATGTTCATGAGCATAAAAAAGTCAGTGTTCCGGAAAAAGAGCTCAAAGAAGCTTTGGAAAAACGTGAATTAAAGAAAGTATATCGCTTAGGAAAACAACTTTATTTCGATTTCGGAAAAAATACGTTATTATCTCTTCATTTAATGCTTCACGGTAAACTGGTATATACCAACGAAGAAAACCCTAAGTATGCCCTATTATCCTTGAAATTCGAAAAGGCTCAAACGCTCTTCATAACAGACTTTCAAAAGATGGCCCATATTCAGCTAAATCCGAAGCGGACAGCGTCGGTAGATGCTTTGTCGGATGATCTGCATGCGGAACGACTGTATATGATCCTTCAAAACAGCAAGGCAACTATAAAAACACTTCTAATGGATCAACATATAATCGGTGGTATTGGAAATGCCTATGCGGATGAAATTCTTTGGGAGGCAAAGATTGCACCGCAATCTATCGCCAATAAAATACCAAAAGAAAAAGTAAGCGAATTAGTGGAAAGTATTAAAGAAGTTTTATTGCAGGCGGAAAAAATGATATTAAAAGAACACCCCGATATCATAAGCGGTGAAATTCGCGATTTTATGAAGGTTCATCGTGTGAAGGCCAAAGAAGATCCACAAGGTAATCCGATCCGAACGGAAAAGATAGGCGGCAGAACTACTTATTTCACAGATCGCCAACATGTCTACGCTTAACTCAAGTGCATCGATTGATATTGTATAGAGCGGGCAACGCTTACTTAATTAATGACGCTTTTAATATTTTAACACAGTGAACTAGCTGAGGATTAACGAGTAGATTAATAAAGGTCTTTCGTTTCTTTTTGCTCCCAGCTTAAGAAAGGCGCCTGTGATTCGTTAATTTGTCGAAATTCGAAGGGAATTCTTCTTTCTGTTCCTGTTAAATTTATTTCTTCATAAATAAAAGCATCATCAAAGCCAGCTTGTGCTGCTACAAATCTTGTCGCCGCATAGACTACACGCGATGGCCGCGCCCAATAGATCGCGCCTAGGCACATAGGGCATGGTTCACAAGAAGCATAGAGTGTGCAGTCATCCAATTGATATTCACCAAGGTGTTTGCAGGCATCTCGTATAGCTACAATCTCCGCGTGTGCGGTAGGATCTATAGTAGATGTCACTGAATTGCATCCTTTGCCGATTATTTTGCCGTCCTTTACAATGATACACCCAAAAGGCCCTCCTTTGTTCTGTTTAACGCCTGTTACCGCTAAATCAATTGCCTTCTTTAAAAATATTATATCGTCTTTTGAAGCCATCATTAATCATTACCTCAGCTAATTTACAATTTTTTGTACGTCTTTCGATTATACCCTACGAATGATATATTGATCATTATTCCATGCTTACTTCCATTTTCCAATCTTTGGGTTGGTTGTTCCAGTATATGCTTACGTGCTCGTTGCTTTTATGCCTTAGAACCTCCAAGTTGATTCGTAAACTGTCTACTTGGATACCACTTAGTTTTATCCAGCTTAGAAAGCTTGGCAGGTAAGGTTTATTAAAACGAATAACTTTTTTGTCAGGAATAATTTCTAAACCAAGCAATGATTGTAGCAACAAGAATACCGAAGATACGGACCACGCCTGCGGGGAGCAGGCTACCGGATAAGCCGTTGGCCCTTCACCCTGACGTCTTTCAAAACCACAAAAAAGTTCAGGTAATCGTTGAAGAGGAATAAAGAGCGAAGCGTCAAACAACGCAGTTGTTAATCGGGCTGCTTCAACGACAAAACCATATTTTGCAAATCCACTGGCTATCAGCGCTACATCGTGAGGCCAAATAGAGCCATTATGGTAAGACATCGGATTGTATCTCGCTTCATTTGCTGCTAATGTGCGGATACCCCAACCAGCAAATAGATCGGGATGGAGTAAGGTTTTTACAAGTTTTGATGCCAAATGTTCATAGGCAATCCCCGTAAACAGCGCATGCCCCGCATTCGAAGTGTTTATCATACATGGTTTTTTGTCGCCATCCAGCGCTAAAGCAAAGCACTGCTTCTCTTCGATCCAAAACTGTTCGTTGAATTTTTTTCTCAAGTCAAGGGCACTCTTTTTCAGTTTTTGTGCAACGGCTGTTTTACCTAAGTCGTAGGCTATATAGGATGCGGATTTCTTGGCAGCATATACATACCCCTGAACTTCACATAAGGCAATAGGGCTTTTGGCCAGTGTACCATCAGCATGTGATATGGCATCAAAGCTATCCTTCCATCCTTGATTAGTCAATCCTTTTTCCGCTTTATGTTGATACTCTACAAAACCATCACCGTCAAAATCACCATAGTTGTCGATCCAATTTAAAGCAGCTTCAATGTGGGGCCATAATTGCTGCATTGTAGAAAGATCGCCTGTGCGTTGATAGTAAGCGCCAGCTAACATAATGAAAAGTGGGGTAGCATCAATTGTTCCGTAATATTTTTTAAAAGGTAATTCGTTTAACGCAACCATTTCGCCATTTCTCATCTCATGCAGTATTTTTCCTGGTTCAGCATCTGAAGCTTTGTCTTCTTGTTCGGCCTGATGTGCGGCAAGAAAGAGCAATACCTCTTTAGACAATTGTGGGGCGAGCCACAATGTCTGCCAAGCGGTGATGATGCCATCCCGTCCGAAAGCTGTATTGTACCAAGGGACACCGGCGTAAGGATATTTACCGTAAGGTGTTTCTGCCATTAAGGAGACTAAATCAGCCTGTGAACGATTCAGCCAATGTGTAAATTGCTCGTTGCTCGTTTCAATAATAGGGAAGTATGCATTTTTATGCTTTAACCTAGGTATCAGTTCGTCTTTTGCCATTTCATAGGCAATTTTCGGTTGCGATGCTCGTCCTGTTTGCTCAAAATGAATGGCGTATTCCAGTTGACCGAGACCTTTGGCTGCTAAGTCGAGTGGAAAATGAAGCAATTGATGCGCTAAATCTGCTTCAAATGGCTGCGAAAAGTATATAATCGCCTTCCGCCTAATATGGTCCAGTCCCTCATAGCTGATCACCAGCTGCCCATCCTCACTTTTGGTTAAGGGCATAAGTCGTCCTCTTGCTTTGCGTTTTACACCCCGTACTTCAAAAATATCGGCAAAATCGCCCTTAATAACTAAAGACAACTTAACAGAACAGGGATGATCCAGATAGTTTTGAATATCCAGTTTTTCATGAAAAACCTCATCTTTTAAAAATTGGCTTCGATGAATATGTAGCGAAGCAGCGGCGACCTTGATACCATTTAAAGATGTAAACCCGGGATTGCTCAAGTCGGTAGACAGTGTCTCGTTCTCTTCGGTAATGCTTGAGCTGAGTAAATCAAGGGGCATTCCGTTAAGTAACAGATGTAAGTGGTTAATGAAGCGTGTATCCCGATTATATATTCCTTGAATTTGGTTGCCGCCGGAATCTATATTGCCCCAACGGTTAAGTATAGCAAAGGTATCGCAATGATTTAAAACGTTAAACTTCTCCTCGTAACTTTCCATAGTTCCAATATTACGCTGTTAATTTGCTGTCTATTGAATCGAATTTTTTTGAATGATGACTTACAGATATACGATGTCTATTACATAATAGTTCGTAATTACGGACATAATCCTGGGCCATTCTATCTGAACTAAAGCGTTCTTCAAACAAACGTCTAATGATTCGTGGATCTAAAGCAGACGCTTTTCCAATGGCATGTGCAGCCTCTTCGACCGAGGAAACAAGATAGCCATTTTTTCCATGCTCAATAATTTCAGGAACAGACCCATGGGCATACGCTATGACCGGAGTGCCGCAAGCCATTGCCTCAATCATAACCATTCCGAAAGGTTCCGGCCAGTCGATCGGGAATAATAACGCTTTGGCTTTTCCAAGGAAATCATTCTTCTCAGATTCCCCGATCTCGCCGATATATTCTACAAAAGGCTTTTGGATCAAATGCTTTATATGATCATGAAAATAGGATAGATCCGCTTTATCGATTTTTGCTGCTATTTTTATTTTGCAGCCCGCTTTTTCTGCAATTTCGATAGCTCTATCAGGCCTTTTCTCCGGCGATATTCTGCCAATGAATGCCACGTAGTCGTCTTTTGTTTCAATTGCTTGATACAAATCTTTGGGAAGACCGTGATACACAGTATCCATCCATGCTGCCTGCGGTAAAGGGTTCCGCTGACTGTTTGAAATGGAGATGATAGCTTGCGTGTCGAATTTATCGTATAGTGGTTTTAACTCAGGTATATCTAAGCGGCCATGTAGTGTCGTAATACAGGGCCTTTGTAAAAGTTGTGAAGCGGGAAAGTGAAGATAATCTGTGTGAAAATGTATAATATCAAATTCATGTGCGCGTTCAATCACTTCTTGTAGCTGTAAGATATGAAAGGCTAAGGGATCGATTACTTTCGGGTTTAAACGCAGTGCTTCTTGCGTATGACTGACAAGTTTCGCACGAGTTACCGAATCACCGGATGCAAATAAAGTGACCTCATGGCCATGATCTACCAGGGCTTCTGTAAGATAGGAGACAACCCGTTCCGTACCGCCATATAGTTTAGGAGGCACAGACTCAAACAATGGGGATACTTGTGCAATCTTCATAGAACATATGAAATTAATAAATTAATAATGACAAGAATGCGTGTGTTTACTCTTTGTAAGAAGTGCAGATATAAGAAAGGCTTGTATTTACAAGCCTTTCTTACTAAGAAATTTCAATAAGGCGAGGTGCTTTTTTCTTTGCTTCCTCTTTTTTTGGAATGGTTAAACGTAACAAACCATTTTCGTATTGAGCACCTATTTTATCTTCATCAACGACGTCTTTGGGTAAAGTAAAACTGCGTTGGAATGACTGATAACTGAACTCCCTTCGGCTGTAGCCGTCCTGCTTATCTTCTTGCTCATGCTTTTTACTTGAAGAAATGGTCAGGGTATTGCCATCAAGCTCTACCTTAAAGTCATCCTTGCTCATGCCGGGAGCTGCCATTTCAACTTCAAAATTGTCATGGGTTTCCCGGATGTTTACCGATGGGATTGTTGTTTGCGTGGATGAATAATTGCTATTGTTCCAGTCAAAGAGATTGCTGGCAAAAAGATCATCAAAAAATGCCGGAAATGATGGAAAATTACTTCCGTTTCTTTTAATCAGTGACATAAATAACCTCCTTTTTTAAATTTAATTATTTATTTACCAAGAAAATGAAACTATTTCTACCTAAAGCTATCAAGTAATATACCAAATCGTTGTATAGGCGATCTTAGGTCAATTTGGCGGCTTTAGGTAGTAAGGCAATTACGTTGAAGGACAATTTGACATGTGGAACGGCTAATATCTGATAATGTTTATGTTGCGTTCATCCGTTCTTATTTATAATTTTATCAAATGGAAAAACTAAACTGGCCAATTATAACGCTTTTTGTAGGAATTTGCTCCTGCACAGGATCTGATCATTCGCTCGTACCTATAAAGGGTACGTGGAAATTGCTGTCTGCCACCGTCGTTACAGGCAAAGACAGCGTTACGACCGATTATAGCAAAGGGACAAGTATGATAAAAATTATTAACGATTCTCACTTCGCCTTTTTAAGACATGATGAAAATACACCTAAAGATTCGTCCCATCATTTTGACGCCGGCGGTGGTAGATATACGCTGAAAGGAAATGCTTATACCGAATATTTAGACTTTTATGCTAATCGAAATTGGGAAGGGAATACCTTTAATTTTCAAGTTACTATTCTTAATGATACACTCGTGCAGAAAGGAACGGAAAAGGTGGAAAGCGAAGGCATTAATCGTGAGATTATCGAGCGATATGTGCGTGTTCAGTAGAATCTTCCAAACAATTGCAATCACACAGTTAGGAACATTTTAGGCTAATTTGATTCGTATGTCTACACCGTTCTTATCGATCCAACTTATGGTGTTGTTGGTTGTTTCTGCTTAAGTTTAGTGATCAATGTAAGGGATAAATTAGTCTCCTTTGCGATTTCAGCATCGGAAAAGCCGTCTTTTTTCATTCCTCTGGCAATAGCTATTAGTGTTTTGATGAAAGGATGAGCGGGATGTACACTGTTGTTGGTTATAACAGATCCTATTGTTGAACTTACCATAACAAAATCTATTTGGTACGTTTCAAAGGTAAAGCTTTAGGATGAGAAACCTAAAATGGCATTTTGTATTTGTGTTTTTTTTGCGTAAAAATGTATATGTATGTGAAGATGAGTGAAATAACTGTGGAAAAGCAGTCCCTGAATCAATCATTACAATCAACACTTACGGTGATTTTTTAAAGGCTTATCGAATAGATTTGGAGCATAATAATCTATCTTTGTTCTCCTGGGCAATACGCTACATGGGGAATTACAGGTGATATTTAACCATTTTACTAATATAAAGCTGCATGAAACACTGTTTTTTTTACGGATTAGCCTTTCTTTTACTTAGCTGCAAATTGAGCGCGCAAACTGACAAAAGTTACGTCTCCGACGACTTTACCATTAAAAAGATAAAAGATAATGTTTATGAGCACACCAGTTATTTGTTAACAGACGATTTTGGGAAAGTGCCCTGCAATGGTATGATTGTTTATGATGGAGGAGAGGCCATTGTTTTTGATACACCAACCAATGATTCTATAGCCGACATTTTGATTGATTGGGTTAAAGATAGTTTGGATTGCACAATAGTAGCAGTTATTCCAACCCATTTTCATGATGATTGCTTAGGCGGTCTGGCGGCCTTTCATAAGAATCGAATTCCTTCTTATGCTAGCAATAAAACAATAGCTTTTGCCAAAGCAAAAAACCTGATCATGCCTCAACATGGTTTTCATAAAAAACTCGAACTAAAAGTAGGTGAAAGAAAAATTATTGCTGAATTCAATGGTGAAGGACATACGAAGGATAATATAATAGGTTATTTCCCAAGTCGAAGAGTTATGTTTGGAGGTTGTTTGATTAAAGAAATGAATGCTTCAAAGGGATATCTGGGAGATTCAAACGTGGAGAGCTGGTCTGAAACGGTTATGAAGATTAAACAAAAATATCCTGAAGCAGAGCTAATCATTCCGGGGCACGGAAAATCGGGAGGTCAGGAATTGCTCGATTATACCATAAATTTATTTAAGCAATAGGACGCATTCATCTATTTAAGAATCTTTCAACTTTTAGAACAGCCTTTTAGCTGTTGCAATGGACTCGGATTCCAAATAAAATCAAATTTGGTTTTACTAATAATATTAGTAACTTTGCTAAAGTTTTTGGTTTTATGGTTTAGAATCCTGATGCGTACATTATCAAATAGAGCAGCTATTATTGCCCAATTGCAAAAGGATATCCTTCTTTTAGAAGGGTTCAAGCCGGCATTAGACGATTCAGGTTTTCATGCCGGGCTTGAACCCATAAAAGAGGCCTTTCCCAACGCTCGTTTTCCCACGGGAGCGATACATGAGTTCATCAGTATGTCCGATGAGCAGGCTGCCGCAACCAGTGGATTTATATGTGGGATTTTAGGAAAACTTATGCAGCAAAGAGGCCTTTGTGTTTGGATTAGCTCTTCACCAACACTTTTCCCTCCGGCATGTAAACTATTCGACATCCTACCTCATCATCTTATATTTATTCACCTGAAGCGAGAACGTGACATTTTATGGGCGATGGAGGAAGCTTTAAAATGTAACCGACTAATTGCTGTTGTAGCAGAACTACAAGAGATTAATTTGGTGACCTCCAGGCGTTTGCAACTTGCTGTAGAACAAAGTCAGGTCACAGGGTTTGTTTTTCGTCATAAGCCTAAAAATTTAAATAATACAAGTTGCATTTCCCGATGGAGTATTTCTCCGCTGGCTAGTGGGATGGAGGAGGACGGTATACCGGGAATTGGATTTCCCCGTTGGAAGGTCGAGCTGCTTAAAATACGGAACGGACGACCGGGAAGTTGGCAGATGGAATGGAGCGCTAATTCCTTTAAATTAATAACAAAACCGAAATATTCTGTGCATGAGCGATTATTGAAAAGGGGGTGATATGCAACAACGTTTTGTTTTCATATGGCTTAAGTATTTAAAAACAGATTGGTTTAGCATTCACAAACCGGAATTGAGTGGAAAAGCATTTGTGCTAGCAACGCCTCAACGGGGACGTATGGCTATCACAGCTGTTAATCGTGAAGCGATGACACAGGGAATCAAAGTAGGGATGGTAGTGGCAGACGCAAGAGCTATCTGCCCCACTTTACAAGTGTTGGACGACCGGCCTGATTTATCTGAAAAGTTATTGAAAAGCTTGGGTGAATGGTGCCTTCGTTACACGCCTGTAGTTGCTATTGATTCACCTGATGGTTTAGTTTTGGATATTAGTGGTTGTGCACATCTATGGGGAGGTGAGAGTACCTATCTCAAAGCCATTAAGATGAGCTTTAAAAAACAGGGTTATCACACACGGATGGCTATGGCAGACACAATAGGTGCGGCATGGGCCATAGCTCATTTTGGTTGGGAAAATGCAATTATACCTCCGGGGGAGCAGAATACAGCTTTGCTTAGGTTACCTCTTTCAGCCCTTCGTTTATCTTCAGATTTGCTTATTCTCCTTCAAAAACTTGGACTACATAAAATTGCCGATATTATCCATTTCCCCTCTGCTTCTTTAAGAAGACGCTTTGGAAATGAAATAGGCATTCGTCTTGACCAAGCGTTGGGTCATGCATTAGAAAATGTGCAGGCAATACAGTCTATTCAACCTTATCAGGAGCGTTTACCTTGCTTAGAACCCATTATAAACGTTAGAGGGATTGAGATAGCCTTGAAAAAGCTATTGGATGGATTATGTGATCGCTTGGAGCGAGAGGAAAAAGGATTACGTACCGCATGTTTTATGGGATATCGTGTCGATGGTAAAATCGAAAAAATTGAGATAGAAACTAGTGCAGCCTCTCGTCATAGTCAGCATCTTTTTAAGTTGTTTGAACTTAAAATAGCTACAATGGAGCCTGCGCTTGGCATTGAGTTGTTTACTTTGGAAGCTAAAAAAGTAGAACATCTAGTAGCCGAGCAAGAAGTGTTATGGATAGAACGGGCCGGGGTTGGGCATGTAGAAGTGGCAGAGTTACTTGATAAAATAAAGACTAAGTGGGGTGATCATTGCGTAAAGCGTTATATACCGGAAGCGCATTATTGGCCGGAGCGTTCGTTCAAAACAACAAGTTCCTTACAGGAAATGCCAGGGATGGAATGGAGTCTAATACGGCCACGCCCCATCAGAATACTCACTAAACCGGAAAAGATTGAAGTGACTGCCCCCGTTCCTGATTATCCGCCCATGCTTTTTCGCTATCGAGGAAAAGTACATACTGTTAAAAAGGCTGATGGCCCTGAACGTATCGCTCATGAATGGTGGCTGGAAGACAACGAACATCGGGATTATTATTGTGTTGAAGACGCAGAGGGGCAACGTTATTGGCTCTTTAGGGTTGGACATTATAATGAAGGTAAATTGAACATCTGGTACCTTCATGGTTTCTTCGCTTAAGTGCATAAGCAAATGGCTGATTATACAGAATTACAGGTTACTACAAATTTCAGCTTTTTACGTGGCGCATCGCATCCGGAAGAGCTGATTGAGCAGGCAGCCCTTTATGGTTATAAGACCTTAGCAATTACAGACAGAAATAGTTTGGCAGGTATTGTGCGAGGGCATGTGGCAGCAAAGGCAAAAGGTATACGGATCATTCCGGCTTGTCGGTTGGATTTATTGGATGGTCCGAGCTTATTGGCCTATCCCACCGATATGGCTGCTTACGGCCGTTTGTCAACATTGCTCAGTACAGGCAATTTAAGAGCAGAAAAGGGAGCGTGTCATTTGTGTAAAATGGACGTATATGCATTTAAAGAAGGTATAAAATTCGTCATTGTACCGCCTGATACGTTAAATGATGATCTGAATTTTGAACGGCTATTTATACAAAACGTGGAAGAGTACCGTATAAAATTAGGCAAGGATCTTTATTTGGCCATAACCAGATCTTATACAGGTGATGATATGAAAAAAATATATCGCCTTTCTCAACTTGCAAACCGATATGACATTCCCCTGATTGCAACTAATGACGTGTATTATCATAGCCCCGATCGCCGTGAGCTGCAAGATATTTTGACTTGCATACGGGAGAAATGTACTATTTATAACGCAGGATTTCGTTTACACCAGAATGCGGAGCGTCATCTCAAATCCTCGGAAGAAATGGAACGTATTTTTAGGCAATACCCAGATGCTATTTTACGGACTCAGGAAATAGTTGAGGCTTGCCAATTTTCATTGGATACATTAAAATATGTTTATCCGGAAGAAATTACAGAGGAAGGACGTAGCCCACTGGAAGAATTAACCCATCTTGCATGGCTAGGCGCTAAAAAGCGCTATGGTGAAACAATTCCTGACAAGATTAAAAGAAATATAGCGCATGAATTGGGGTTTATTGAAGAGATGAATTATGCTGCTTATTTTTTAACTGTATATGATTTAGTCCGTTATGCGAATGAGCAAGGAATTTTGTGTCAAGGACGTGGTTCAGCTGCTAATTCTACCATTTGTTATTGTTTGGGAATTACGGCAATTAATCCTGAAAAATTCGATTTATTATTCGAACGCTTTATTTCTTCGGCTCGAAATGAGCCTCCGGATATCGATGTCGATTTTGAACATGAACGCAGAGAAGAAATTATACAATATATTTATCGCAAATATGGAAGAGATCGTGCGGCCATTGTGGCTACAGTCACCCAAGTACATGAAAAAGGTGCAATCAGAGACGTTGGTAAGGCCATGGGGCTGTCAGTTGATACCATTAACCGTCTCGCGAAGTCGATTTGGGAATTTACACCTGAATGGTTTGATGAAAGACATATAACCGAATACGGGTTTGATGCCAGGGATCCCCATCTTCGAAAAGTTTTACAGCTTACGCAACAATACGTTGGTTTTCCTCGTCAACTTGGGCAGCATACGGGCGGCTTTGTCATTACCCAGGGAAAACTTTCCCACTTATGTCCAATCTTGAATGCCCGTATGGAAGATCGTACTTGCATCGAATGGAATAAGGACGATATAGAAGCGTTGGGTTTTCTTAAGATCGATGTTCTGGCCTTAGGAATGCTTACCTGTATCCGGAAGGCTTTTAATTTAGTTAAGCAGCACAAAGGTATCGATCTTTCATTGGCGAATATTTCAATTGACGAGAAAAATCCTAAAGTCTATGCGATGATCAGTCGTGCGGATACAATTGGTGTATTTCAGATAGAAAGCCGTGCACAACAATCCATGTTGCCACGTCTCAGACCTGAAAATTTCTATGATTTAGTAATAGAGGTGGCGATTGTACGACCGGGGCCTATCCAGGGAGATATGGTACATCCCTTTTTGCGGCGCCGTAGAGAAGAAGAAGCGGTGGAGTATCCTTCTCCGGCGCTTGAAGAAATTTTAAAAAGAACGTTAGGTGTCCCGCTCTTTCAGGAGCAAGCCATGAAAATAGCCATGGTGGCAGCGGGTTTTACGGCGGCAGAGGCCGATGAATTACGTCGCAGTATGGCTACATTCAAGGCTAAGGGAACTGTCACAAATTTTGAAGAAAAGCTGATCCAAGGTATGGTAAGAAACGGATATACCTTGGATTTTGCTAAGCGGATTTTTAAACAATTGGAAGGCTTTGGAAGCTATGGTTTTCCTGAGAGCCATGCCGCCAGTTTTGCCCTGCTTGTCTATGTTTCTGCCTGGATAAAATGTTACCATCCGGAAGTTTTTGCTTGTGCACTGCTTAATAGCATGCCTATGGGGTTTTATCAACCCGCTCAAATTGTAATAGACGCAGAAAAGCATGGCGTTACTGTATTACCGGTTGATGTGAACTATTCTTATTGGGATAATAGCTTAGAGGAAAAAATAGGCGAGTTTCATGCAATGCGGCTCGGTTTCCGTCAGGTGAAAGGTTTGCGGGAGGATGAAGTCGCTGTTCTAATTGACGCTCGGAAAAAAACGACTTATACTTGTATTCACTCTATATGGAAAATTGGTGTGTTGCAGGTAACTTTGGAGAAACTGGCGGATGCTGATGCCTTTCAGTCGCTTGGCTTGGACCGTCGGCAAGCTTTGTGGCAGATATCGCTGCTGCGTCAAAGGCCAAAGGGATTGTTTATAGATCAAGGTCTTGAATACGAATCTAAAGTACAGATTGAATTGCCAAAAATGACCGCAGGCGAGCATGTATTACAAGACTATGCTTCCATGTCTTTGTCTTTAAAAGCGCATCCTGTAAGTTTTGTGAGGGAAAAACTACGCCTGCTTCATGTGTTGCCGGCTCAAGATTTAGCTGAGAGGAATGATGGTGTTACGGTAAAGGTTGCGGGTTTGGTGTTAGTACGGCAACGCCCGGGAACAGCAAGTGGGATCTGCTTTATAACATTGGAAGACGAGACTGGATGCAGCAACCTAGTGGTCTTTCAAAAATTATTTGAGAAATATAGAAAGGAAATCCTCAGAGCTAAATTACTGATGGTAGAAGGAAAGCTTCAACGCGAGGGCGAGGTGGTACACGTTATTGTAAGACGTTGTTTTGATCTTTCAAGATTTTTGGGTCTACTAACAGCTCATGAAACTAATAAAGAATTGGGCCCCATCCATGATAAAGAAAGTCAAATTCAGAATATTTCACAGAAAAAGATCTTTCCTGAAGGAAGGAATTTTAAATAGAAAAGCCCGGCTTTTGGGGATACCGGACTTTTCATTTTTTAATCAACCTAAACCTACTCTTTTAGAAACAAAGGCTATGCCAAAATTCTTATAGAAAGTCATATGTGAACCATCTTGGTAGCCAGCCCCGTCTACTCTAATATCTTACGGTTTATTTTCCAAGGCGATTACAATAGTAAACATTTTATGCTATTTTTAGGACACCTGCAAAAATTTGCCAAATTATAACGTTTTTTACTTGTTGTCCATAATAGCGCGATACCCTTATCCTCAAATTCAGAACATAATAAAAATCCCTAAATCGGTTAAAAGGAAACATATTTGCTCTAATCAATAGTGATGTATTAATGTGTTAATATATAACCGTATGAAACTGCATAGATTTGATCGATATGCCTTAAAGGAGTGGAGAGATACAGGATATAAGCATGTGCATTTAACTCGGTCAGAAAATGTCGGTTTAACAGAGGGCTCCGAGAAACCTTTTATCTTATTGGAACCTTACTTAGACGACCGCGAAGCAAAGAAGTATGGAAGTGTAGTAGCCCTTACCTCAGCGGAAATAGAACAAATTATCCAAGATGATTCAGGAAAATATTATAAATAGATGTTTAACTATATAAATGGAGTAAGTTATGGCTTTAGTAAAAGTAATAGAAGTGATTGCTTCATCAGAAGTGAGTTTTGATGATGCTATAAAAAATGCAGTGAAAGAAGTCACAAAAACAATAAAAAATGTTGACTCTGTATATGTAAAGGATTTCAAGGTGCATGTGAAGGATGATCAGATAACAACATATGGCGCCGTTTGTAAAGTCTCCTTCAGAATTGACGAGGATAAGAGAAATCAGTCGCAATAAGCATTCATAAAATGGAGGTGTTATGCCAACTATTTGGAAAACTATGTGCAGAAGGGAAACGTCTTCCTTAAAAAATTGTTTACTTCGGTGGACGATTTTTGTATATAGGAGCAATATGTTCTGATTAGTAACCTTTTTTCTTTGATAAGTTCTTGTTTTTAGTTATACTTCCTGCTGAAGGAATGTACTATGGTGAAAAAAAGCATATTGAATTTTAAGATCAATCCGCCGGTTTTTTACTGCACCATCGGGTTCGTGTTCTTAAGCATCTTACTTTGTCTTATTTTTAAAGATTCGGTGGACGAATGGTTCACTAGAACGCAGTATATTATAACGGACAACCTCGGATGGTTTTTTATTATCACGGTGAATACTGTTTTAGGTTTCTGTTTATACTTGGCCTTCAGTAAGTTTGGAAATATAAGACTTGGTGGTGAAGAGGCAGAGCCTGAATTTAGCACGGTTTCATGGTTTGCCATGCTTTTCAGCGCAGGTATGGGAATCGGAATTATGTTCTTTAGTGTTGCTGAACCGGTCTCTCATTTTGCAAACCCTCCCAGGGAAGTATTAGACAGTTCTAGAAAGGCTATACAAGCGATGGAATACACAAGCTTGCACTGGGGTTTACATGCATGGGCAATCTATTCAATTGTTGGTTTGGCCCTCGCTTTTTTTTCATTCAATCACGGGTTGCCGTTAACGTTTAGATCCTTATTTTATCCCTTTTTAGGCGAAAAAATTCACGGTTGGTGGGGACATGCAATCGATATCTTTTCTGCCATTGCAACTTTGTTCGGCCTTTCTACTTCACTGGGTTTGGGCGTTCAACAAATGAATGCCGGCTTGCATTATTTATTTGATTGGAATATGGCGATATCCACGCAAGGGATACTAATTTTTGTCGTGACATCAATTGCTACATTATCGGTTGTTTCGGGCCTTGACAAAGGGGTTAAGCTCTTGAGTAATGGAAATATGGTTCTCGCTTTTTTACTTATGTTGCTCATTTTTTGTTTAGGACCAACTTTATCTATACTGAAGAGCTTTGTTCAAAATGTAGGTACTTATTTGGCAAATCTCGTGGAGATAAGTACTTGGAATGACGCTTATCAGGAAAGTGGATGGCAAAATAAATGGACAGTTTTCTACTGGGCGTGGTGGATTGCCTGGTCACCATTCGTCGGAAGTTTTATAGCGCGTATATCAAAAGGACGTACGATTAAGGAGTTCGTTTTAGGTGTTTTACTAATCCCCGCGTTATTAACACTTTTATGGATGACTATCTTTGGAGGTACCGCACTTCATATGATCTTGCATGGAGACCTATCCATGATAACGGCCGTAAATGATAATATTTCAACAGCCCTATTTGTTTTCCTGCAAAAAATACCGCTAACGGCTATTTTGTCAACTATTGCTGTTTGTTTAGTTGCTTTTTTCTTTATTACTTCCTCAGACTCGGGGTCCTTAGTTGTAGATAATATAACATCTGGAGGAAAGGAGCATACACCAGCTTTGCAAAGAGTGTTTTGGGCCTTCTTGCAAGGAGGTATCGCTATTGTACTACTCTGGGGTGGAGGATTGAATGCCTTACAAACTGCGGTAATCATAGCAGGGTTGCCTTTCGCTATGATTATTTTGTTGATGTGTTATAGTTTACTTAAAGGCTTAAGTGAAGCGCATAGAAAACAGTTGAAAAAACAAAGATTGCATCAAGAAAAAAGCTATAAGGAAATTGTACAGGGATTGTTGGACAGCAACGATCCAATTCATGATAGAGAATAATGATAACAAAAGACAAAAACAATGTGTTGATCGCAATGGATATGTCCGGGATGGACCAAGTGCTCGTCAATTATCTCTCCGGCCTTTTGGATGTGTTATCTATAAATAAGTTATTTTTTTTACATAATATCCGTCTTCGTGAATTACCGAGCGAATTTAAACACCCATCTACTTTGTCCAAAATAAAGGAGCGCGTAAAGGAGCGAATAATGCGTCAGTTGAAAGATGTAAGGCTAGCTTCAATTAGCCATGAGATACGTGTAGAAACTGCGGAGTTCAGTGAAAATGCTTTTGACCAAATAGCTAAACATGAGCGGATCGATTTGGTGATTTTAGGAAACAAGCAACATTTAGAGGGAAGTGGGGCACTTTCACAAAAACTCACACGGTTATTATCTAGCGATATTCTTTTAGTTCCAGAGACCGTATTTATTCAACCAAAGCGTATTTTAGGTACAATCGATTTCTCGAAATATAGTAATAGAGTTTATACCTTAGGAGAGGCATTTAGTAAAGGAATACCGGACGGTCGGTTTTCCTGTATTCACGTAGCAAAAGCGCCCGTTCACTTTTTCCTTGGATTGAATCAATCCGAAATTAATAGGCTCTTGCAAGAAGAAACCGAAGCGAAAAAGTCAAAATGGTTAAGGCAGTATCAGATAGAAGGCAAGATAGAGACTGTGCGGGCAGATGGCAAACACATAGCTTCAGCCATCCTTGTCCACGCTCAAAACTACAAGATGGATATGATAATTATGGGTGTAAAAGGAAGTTCAAGCCTGACCAATCTTTTTGTTGGCGGCGTTACAAATGAAATCTTTCATCATGAAACAAATGCCGCTATTTTAATCTTAAAAGATTATAAAGTGGAACAGAACTAACATTGGTTTATTTCAGAACGCATGCCACGTTTGGTTAGGATATTGAATTTGAGATCGCCTGGAGTATAATTCCGCATATATAGGCTCCATAAGTTCCGACCGCATAGCCTAAAACCGCTAATAAAACACCTACCGGAGTCAAATAGCGACTAAAAGCCGCAGCGACAATGGGGGCGGATGCGGCACCACCAATATTGGCCTGGCTTCCTACGGCTACAAAAAAGAAAGGAGCACGGATAAGACGAGCAACCAGCAACATAATGGTGATATGACTCAAAATCCAGATAATTCCAACTAGAAAAAACTTTGGGTTATCAAGCAGTGCTTTTAAGTCCATGCTCATTCCGATAGTAGCAACTAGAATATATAGAAATAGCGAAGCGATGTTGGAAGCACCATCGTGTTCTAATTTACGTGCTTTTGTAAAAGATAAACCCATACCGAAGGTAGTAGCGATAATTACGAGCCAAAAAAAGCTGCTGGTTAGCGAATATTGAGCAGTTTGTGGGTAATGGACTTCAAACCATGGAGCAATATAATCGGCAAATAAATGGGAAAGGCCGGTGGCACCGAAGGCTACTCCTAATACGATGATCCAACTTGATATCCCCGAAGATGAGTTTGGTTGGCTAGCGTGTAACTCTTCCATTTTTTCTTCTAAATCGGTGATGGCTGAGTTATCGGCCCGTAGCCAGCGATCGATCTTTTCTTTCTTTTGAGCACCATATAACAATAGCCCCATCCAAATATTGGCCACCAGTACATCTACAGCGATCATTTGTGCAAAAAGAGTCTTGCTGGCCCCGAAAACTTCAAGCATAGCTGCTTGATTGGCACCGCCACCTATCCAGCTGCCGGCAATAGTAGCTAAACCGCGCCAGGTTTCTTCTTCTCCGAAATGTAATATGTCCGGAAAAATAAATCCCACTACCATGAAGGCTAATGGGCCGCCTAGCATAACGCCCAAAGTGCCGGCAAAAAACATAATAACCGCTTTGGAGCCTAAGCGTTTGAGACCTTTTATGTCGATGCCAATGGTAAATAAAACTAAACTGGCTGGCAGTAAATAACGAGATGCAACACTATATAAAGCAGACTTTTCTCCTGAAATTAAATTAAATGTATTGAATAAAGCAGGAACAAAGTAGCATAGTAGCACTGTGGGTATAATACTATAAAAGCGTTTCCAAAAAGGTGCTTGTAGTTTTGAAGTGTAAAAAACCAAAGCCAATACAGTCATTAATAGACCAAATACGACGGCATCGTTTGTTATTAAGGGGCTTGTACTCTGTGTTGTTTCCATCAATGGGAATAAGCTTTACTAGTTTTCAATATATGGTTCTATGGTGTCCCATGCCGGACTTTTTAATCCTAAACCTGGACTATTATCAACCTGGATTTCTCCATTAATGCATGGAAAAGCAACAAATGGATCGTTCGTGACACCTAAATTTCCGTCAAGATCAATAAATTCAGCCAAACTTCCTAATTGTGCGCCGGCAGCGGTTGCACATGATGTTTCAGACATGCAGCCAATCATCGTACGAAGCCCTTTTTTCCTAGCGGTTGTTAACATGGTATACGCCTCCCGGATTCCGGCCGATTTCATGAGTTTTACATTTACACCATGGTAAAATAACTCGGCATTGTCTATGTCCTTTAAGCGCTGAATCCCCTCGTCTCCAATAATTGGTAGGGCGCTTCGTCCTTTTAGCCATTCCATTGCGTCAAAGTTATTTTTAGGCATGGGTTGCTCCACAAAGATGACGCCCTGCGTACTCAACCAGTCAATTAATTTGGCCGCTTCTTCTTTATTTGCCCATCCCTGATTTGCGTCAATATATAAAGGTTTATCGGTTACATTTCGTATGGCTCGGATAATTGCTTGGTCGTCAGTTGTGCCTAGTTTGATTTTTAAATAATGAAAATCTTCCGCCTCGGTAACTCGCCTCGCCATAATTTCAGGGGTTTCAATACTAATTGTCTTTGCCGTATGGAGCTTACTGTTGGATAACCCGTATAATTCATGAATGGACTTACCTGTTATTTTTCCCCACAAGTCATGCAACGCCATATCCAATGCTGCCTTAACGGCAGGATTGCCTGTTTGCCTATTGTCTATATAGGATAAAATCGGGTCGATTGGTAAGGGAGAGCGAAATTGCGTCAATTCCAGCCGTTCTATGAAAGAAGTGGCGGTGTCTAAATTTTCACCGTAACGGGGAGGCATGGATGCTTCTCCGAAACCATCTATGCCATTATAGGAAATTTTGACAAGCATAATCGGAGTTCCTGTCCGGATGTTATCCGCAATTCGGAAAGGATATTCCATTTTTAAAAAATAAGGTTTGTAAGCTAGTTGGAGCATTTTTACAGTGAAAATACAGAGTTTAGTGAGTGTCTTTTGTGTTTTTTTAAGTCAAGATTGCTTGATTTGTTTTTTATTTAGGATTGCGTATAAATATCGATATTTTTTTGGAAAAAAACAGCTTATGTTATCAAGAGAAATTTCGCTTTATTTTAAGTTTTCTTCGATTTGTGCGCTTGCGGCTCGTTTCGTGAGTAATCATTATGAAATACGCATTTGTTTTGAACGGAAATTCAAAACAAATGAGGTGTTTTCTTATAAATTACTTGAAGTGAAAAATTTAACAAACAGAACATAATTTCGATTCTAATTGGATTTTAATGTTTTAAATAGGTTTTTGGTGTAAAAATTGCTATATTTGATAAGTAGTGGCAGGGTGGGAGCTGCCCTATGTAAGATACAGAAACATTTGATAACGCTAAATTAAATTGAGATGGTAAATTTTGTTATGCTCTTATTTGCAGGGCTTTTTGCCGATGTGAAAGGACAAGAAAATACCGGGGGATTCATAACCGATCAAAATGGAAAGTACGTCGTTTATCATCAAGAGAAAGCAATAAAACTTGACGATAAGCAGGATTTTCAATCGTATGTTAGTGAATTTTTTGACAAGAAAGCAGTAAAGTTGAACGCAGAGGGTCAGGAACGTGTAACGGTGGAAGGCAAAACGGCTTTAAAGAGACATGCTACAATTGGAAACTATGTGGCAGGAGCGGTAAATTATAAGCTGGTTTTTGAGAAAACAGGGGATGGCTATCGGTATTGGTTTACCGATTTATCTTACCAACCCTATATCAAAGATCGTTATGGCAAAGTGGTTCCTGCCAAAGTGAAACCAATTCCGTTAGAGAAAGATATGACAGACATTAATCAGGGAAGCTGGAACAAACAACGTGAATATGCTTATCAAACCATAAGCACATTAGCTGAGAATTTTAATAAACATTTAAATCGGATTGATCAGCCTACCGTTGTGAATATTCCGCAGTAGCAGCAAGTATTATATTTTCAAATAATTGAAAAGCCAGATTCAGCGTACGAATCTGGCTTTTTTGTCAGTATAGACTGTCATACTGACCGTGTATGCTTTTTGGAACATTGCTTGTTGATGACTTTTCGTTCACCATTCAGAAATTATTAATTCAGATATATTATGCAAGAAAAAGGAAACATCTCAATTCATACCGAGAATATATTTCCGGTGATTAAGAAGTTTTTATACTCCGATAATGAAATATTTTTGCGGGAGCTGGTGTCAAATGCTGTTGATGCTACACAAAAATTGAAAAGATTGGCTTCTTTGGGCCAATATGCCGGCGAAGTAGGCGATACGACGATCGAAATTTCATTTGACGAAACGGCGAAAACGATTACGATTTCTGATAAGGGAATCGGTATGACAGCCGAAGAGGTGAAGAAATATATTAATCAGATCGCCTTCTCCGGTGCTACCGAATTCATGGAAAAGTTCAAGGAGGCTAAGGATGCTAATGAAATTATAGGTCGCTTTGGTCTTGGCTTTTATTCAGCCTTTATGGTGGCTGATAAAGTAGAAATTCAGACCCTTTCATATCAGGATGGCGCACAGGCTGCTAAATGGGTCTGTGATGGTAGTACTTCTTATGAAATTAGCGAGGGCGAAAGAACGACCCGCGGCACTGACGTAATCTTATATATTAATAAGGAATCTGAAGAGTTTTTAAACAAGGCGAAGCTAGACGGCATTTTAAATAAGTATTGTAGATTTTTACCGGTTGCCATCAAGTTCGGAACAAAAACAACGTCGGAACCGGACGGTGAGGACGAAGAGGGCAAACCGAAATATAAATCTGTTGAAGTTGATAATATTATCAATAACACAAATCCGGCGTGGACTAAAGCCCCTTCTGAGTTAAAGGATGAAGATTACCTAAATTTCTATCGCGAACTATACCCATTCTCCGAAGAGCCTTTATTTTGGATTCATCTTAATGTAGACTATCCTTTTAATCTTACCGGAATCTTGTATTTTCCAAAGATTAAGAACGATTTCGACTTACAGCGAAATAAAATCAAATTATTTTCGCGTCAAGTCTTTATCACGGATGAGGTGAAAGATATCGTTCCTGAATTTTTAATGCTTTTGCACGGTGTTATTGATTCGCCTGATATCCCACTGAATGTTTCGCGAAGTTTCTTACAGGCTGATAGTAATGTAAAGCGTATCAGTAATTACATCACCAAGAAGGTTGCTGATAAACTGAGCGAATTATTTAAGACTGATCGCAAGGGCTTTGAGGAAAAATGGAAAGATATTGGCCTTTTCGTAAAATATGGTATGGTTAGCGAAGATAAATTTGCGGAGAAGGCTAATGATTTTGCATTGGTTCAAAATGTAGACAAGGAATTCTATACCTTAAAGGAATATGCCGAAAAGGTAAAGGATATTCAAAAGGATAAAAATGATCAGGTAATTTACTTGTATGCAAATGATGCCGCTAAACAAGATAGTTTTATTTCAGGAGCTAAAACGAAAGGCTATGACGTATTACTATTGGATTCTCCGATCGATGGACACTTTGTAAGTTATTTGGAGCAAAAAACAGAAAAAACACAGTTAAAACGCGTCGACTCAGATGTATTGGATAAACTAATCCAGAAGGATGAAACAAAAGAACTCGCCTTAAGTGAAGAAGAAAGCACAACGGTCAAAAGTCTTTTTGAAAAAGCAAT
The DNA here is from genome assembly GCF_008245145.1 of Olivibacter sp. LS-1. Classification (GTDB taxonomy): domain Bacteria; phylum Bacteroidota; class Bacteroidia; order Sphingobacteriales; family Sphingobacteriaceae; genus Olivibacter; species Olivibacter oleidegradans. The sequence goes on from NZ_CP041643.1 coordinate 3,451,949, forward strand.
TAAGAAAGATAACATGCAGGTTGAGGTTACTGCCCTAAGCGCCGATGAGATGCCTGTAACGGTTACGATGGATGAATTTATGCGAAGAATGAAGGATATGGCACAGAATGGCGGCGGTATGAGCTTCTATGGCAATTTACCTGACAACTATAAGGTTTCGGTTAACGGTAATCATCCGCTAATCAAGCGCATTTTAACGTCTTCAAACGACGAAGAGAAGGAGAATTTGGCAAAACAAGCTTTTGATTTAGCACTATTATCTAATGGCTTGTTGACAGGGCCTGAATTGACAAATTTTGTGAAAAGAAGCGTGAGTTTAATTGATTAGCTTGACAGTCTTATTTAAATACTAGGAAGGGCGCCGGTAAAATGGCGCCTTTTTTATGTTGGAATTAATAATAAGTTAAACGAACTACCTCTGCAATTTTTTTTGCTAATCGGATAACTTGTCTGCAATATCCATATTCGTTGTCGTACCAAACATAGATGACCAACGTTTTGCCATCGTCCGAAACGATAGTAGCCGGACCATCAATAACAGAGGTGTGGTTATTTCCTATGACATCACTACTTACCTGCTCTCTCGATATGGAATAATCAACTTGCTCCGATAAAGGACCAAATAAAGCTTCCGTTTTTAAGATGCTTTCAATCGTTTCTTTTACCACACTTTTTGATAACTGTAAATGTAAGATGGCCAAAGAGCCGCTTGGTACAGGTACGCGAACCGCATTGCCGGTCAGCTTTCCGTTCAGCGTTGGAATTACTTTGGAAATCGCTTTCGCAGATCCTGTTTCTGTAATTACCAGGTTGCTAGCTGCAGCTCGTCCGCGTCGTTCTTTCTTATGGAAATTGTCCAAGAGGTTTTGATCGTTTGTGTAGGCATGAATCGTTTCAATATGTGCCTTTTTGATCATGAAATGCTTGTTTATCATGAGCAGGACCGGCGCAACAGCATTTGTGGTGCAGGAAGCGCATGAAAAAACGCTTTCTTTTTTAAAGTCAATTTGGTGCTCATTGATGCCGGCAACGATATTCGGTATGTCGTCTTTCCCCGGCGCTGTCAAGAGCACTTTGGAAACCCCTTTGGCACGGAGATGTTTTTCAAGCCCTTCCCGGTCCCGAAAAGCGCCTGTATTATCGATTAATAATGCATTATCGATTCCATATTGCGTGTAATCAATGGTTTCCGGTTCGGTGCCGGTAATCAGTTGAATAAATTGGCCGTTGATGATTAGGGCTTTTTTTTCGCGATTAATACTGACAGTTCCTTTAAAATCTTTATAAATGGAGTCGTATTTAAACAAATCAGCCCTTTTCTGCAAATGGCCATCTTGAAGGCCGCGTATAACGATTGCGCGAAGACGTAGTTGTTCGCCCTTCCCGGTTTGTGATATGATCTCTCTGGCTAACACCCGACCTATCCGTCCGAAGCCAAATAAAATCACGTCTTTTGGTGTTAGTTTTACTTTATTTGAACCTATGTGCTTTGCCAGTTCCTTGGTAATGAAATCGTGTATGGAAGTGTATCGTTGATGTTGTTCGATCCACTTAAGCGTCAATATACCCAAATCGATTCGACTAGGAGCCAAATTGCTCGTTTTAATGGCCTTTGCGAGCTCTAATGTCTCATAAACGGAAATGTCTTTTTCTGTTATGTCGCGCGCGTATTGATGAATCGCAAGCGCTTCACTGCTTCCAATGTCGAATAATGGCCTTCTAAAAAGCATGAGTTCAATAGAACGTTCAAACGAAAGTTGTCCTACAGTAGTGATTAGCTGTAAAGCTGCTTTTTCTTTTTCAATCCAATTTTGAAATTCCGTTTGGTTTTGATTTGTCATTTTGAAATTTAATAAGGTTTATTTTTGACAAATCTATAAATTATTGTGATTTAAACCGATTGTTTTTGTCAGTTTGATAAATACTGTCGGGTAGGCGGAATTAATTTTCCGTAAGACCGGAGGTATGATATTTGACCATCTTTCAATTGTAAACAAAAAAAGCAGCCAAAACGGCTGCTTTTCATATTTTTTACGAATTAAATTGAAGTATTTATCCTAGATAAGACTTCAATATTTTACTCCGTGAGGTATGGCGTAAACGTTGTAAGGCTTTATCTTTGATTTGTCTTACGCGTTCTCTTGTAAGGTTAAAGGTCTCACCAATTTCCTCAAGAGAAAGTGGATGATTGGATCCTAAGCCAAAGAATAACACGATGATTTCGCGCTCACGTTCCGTTAAGGTTGCTAATGAGCGTTTGATTTCCTCAGAAAGTGATTCGTCTATCAAATTGCTGTCTGTATTTGGATCATGATTCTCCAATACATCCAATAAAGTGTTTTCTTCTCCCTGAACAAAAGGTGCGTCCATGGAAACATGGCGACCGGAATTGCTTAAGGTATCAGAGATTTTGTCCACCGTAGTTTCTAAAATATCCGCTAACTCTTCAGGTGAAGGCTCGCGTTCATATTCTTGTTCGAGGCGCGAAAAGGCCTTGCTGATTTTACTTAATGAACCTACCTGATTTAACGGTAAACGAACGATACGTGATTGCTCTGCAATTGCTTGTAAGATAGACTGACGGATCCACCAAACAGCGTAAGAAATAAATTTAAAACCTTTGGTTTCATCAAAGCGTTTAGCTGCCTTAATCAATCCTAAGTTTCCTTCGTTGATAAGATCTCCAAGTGTTAGTCCCTGATTTTGGTATTGTTTAGCTACCGAAACCACGAAACGTAAATTGGTCTTAGTTAAACGCTCTAAAGCAGCTTGATCGCCCTCCCTGATTTTTTGGGCAAGTATTACTTCTTCTTCTGCTGTAATTAGGTCAACTTTACCAATTTCATGCAAATACTTATCTAACGATTGCGATTCACGGTTAGTAATCGACTGGGTTATTTTGAGCTGTCTCATTAATTATTTATATGCCCCTTTCTTTAATAAAGTGTGCAAAAGTACAAAAATTATTTTTCTTATTAACGAATGAAAAGCAAAAAAGTTGTCTGATTTTTAGGGTTTTATCCAGTTTTTTTTGCAGTATTTCTATAGCAAAAAACGAGCCAAATCAAACGTCTGGCAGTCTTTGTCACGAGGGTTAAGAGCGCTGCTTAGATATTATGAATCAGCTGTGACAAAATAGCTTTTAATTAACTAAGTCGTTACATAAATCATAGCGCTCATGCCGTCGAAGGCGAAAAATTATTATATGCATCTGCTCGATCGTAAATAGCAAGTAGCGTTGTTTTTGCCTGCGTTTTTATGCTTGTTTTTATAATAATATTGCATATTCGATTACTTATCTGTATTTTTATTTCGCATGTAATTGTCGCCATATTGTATAGCCTGAACAAACTCAAATTAAATGAACCAACGCTACTATTCGCTGGATGTTTTTAGAGGAGCAACGGTCGCCCTCATGATTCTTGTTAATAACCCCGGAAGTTGGAGCTACGCTTTTTCGCCCTTAAAACACGCACCTTGGCATGGTTGTACACCAACAGACCTGGTATTTCCTTTTTTTTTATTCGCAGTAGGTAATGCGATGTCTTTTGTGATCCCAAGGTTACGAACGCAGGCAGGCAAGGTGTTTTGGAAAAAGGTATTAAAGCGAACCATTCTTATTTTTCTAATAGGTCTTTTACTTAATTGGTATCCTTTTGTACAGTGGAGTAACGACACTCTTTTGTTTAAATATTGGATAAACCCGATTAAATCCGATAGTGGTATACGAATACTAGGTGTATTGCAGCGAATAGCACTTTGCTATTGCTTCGCATCTATCTTAGTGTATTTCTTTACAACTAAAACAGTCGTTCTCATAAGTATTTTTATACTGCTTTCTTATTGGTTGATATGTATACTTTTGGGCGATTCCGACCCTTATAGTTTGCAGGGCTGGTTTGGTACAAAAATCGATGTGTCTATATTGCAGATTGCCCATATGTACAAAGGGGAGGGCGTTCCATTTGAGCCCGAAGGTATTGCCAGCACGTTTACAGCGGTTATCCAGGTTGTTATCGGATTTTTAGTGGGACAATATATACAAACCGGCACGAAAGCCATTGAAGGACCAATGCCTATCTATCGTACAGTCAGCACCTTGATGGTTACGGCTGCCTTGTTAACACTTGGAGGAATGACATGGGGATTGGCTTTCCCTATTAATAAAAAAATATGGACGAGTTCCTATGTTCTTTATAGTAGCGGATTGGCGATTACAGCTTTGGGCGTATTAATCTGGTTTGTAGAAATTAAAGGGCATAAAAATTTCGCTACGAAATTCTTTGATGTGTTTGGCAAAAATCCATTGTTCATTTTTGTAATGAGTGCGCTAATACCTAAAACACTGTCGTTAATGCGAATTGAAAATGGGTTTGACGAAACAGGTAATCCCATTTATACCTCGCCATTACGGTGGTTTTATACAGAAATCTGCGCGAAATTTCCCGGGCCTCCGGAGATTGGATCTTTTGTGTATGCTATTTGTTTTTTTTCCTTACTATGGGCTGTTTGTTACGTGATGGACAAGAAAGGAATTTATGTGAAGGTATAGCGTATTAGTCTCACACCCTCTGCCTTATGCCTTTCTTTTTTTGCTGGTAATTAACAGCATCAGTGCGGTTAGGCATCCATTTAGTAAAATCAGCTCAAATCCAACGGTATAACCAAGTGATTTTTTTAGCCAAGACTCAATGAGGTAGGAAAATACAGGGGAGATGAGGCAGATATAGGGAACTAATTTATCTTGTACCGATCGTTTAGATAGCATGCCAAAAGCAAAAAGTCCTAACAAAGGACCATAGGTATATCCTGCTGCAATGAAAATTGCGTTTACAACGGAGTCATTGTTGATTAGTCGAAAGAAGAGAATCACCACGAGCATGAGAAAAGAAAACACAAAGTGAACGATGTTCCTTGTTTTAACCAGTTTATGGTCGTTGGGATCTTCTTTTTTATTAAAGTTTAAAAAATCGACACAAAAGGACGTAGTAAGCGCTGTAAGGGCCGAGTCGGTTGTAGCAAAGGTAGCTGCTGTTAGTCCGAGCATAAAGATAATACCAGGTACAATAGCGAGGTGATTAAGGGCTATTTCCGGATATAGATGGTCCGGTGTTCTCAATTGGGCGATATCAATGTTGTTTTTGGCTGCATAGATGTATAGTAACGCACCGACAGACAAAAAAAACAGGTTAATAAATATGAAAATTGTTGTGAAGGTGAGCATATTCTTTTGCGCTTCGCCTATGGTTTTCATACTTAAGTTCTTCTGCATTAAATCCTGATCTAGACCGGTCATAGCGATGGTAACAAAAACACCGCCCAAAAATTGCTTCCAAAAATTCGCTTTACTTTCCATAAAGTCTTCCCAAAAGAAAATCTTTGAATAACTGCTATTCTTTACTGTTTCGATCGTTTCGAAAAAATTCAGATTTAAACTGTCGGCAATAAAATAAATCGATAAAACTACGGAAAGCAGTAAAAAGAAGGTTTGCAATAAATCTGTGATGATAATGGTTTTTAGCCCCCCCTTATGGGTGTACAGCCAGATGAGCAGTAGGCATATGATTATGGTAAGGGCGAAAGGAACATGCCAAGCGTCAAAAATAAAGCGTTGTAATACGATTGCTACGAGATAAAGCCTAAAAGCCGAACTGATCGTTCTCGAAATCAAAAAAATCATGGCGCCCGTTTTATAGCTATAAAATCCAAGTCGGTGTTCCAAGTATGAATAAATCGAAACGAGGTGCATTTTATAATAAAGAGGCAAAAGCACGAACGCTATCATGATAAAGCCGACCGCATTGCCCAATACAAATTGGAAATAACCGAAACTACCGTTTCCAACAGCTCCCGGGACCGATATGAATGTAACACCTGACAAAGCTGTACCTATCATTCCGAAAGCTACTACATACCATTTAGAGCTCTTGTTGGCGATAAAAAAGGTGGCATTGTCCGATGACTTTCTGGAAGTTAAATAAGCAATTAAGATTAAAACCCCAAAATAAATCAGAAGAAAACTAAGTAAGGTAATAGGCGACATAATTCGAAAGACGTTTTTGCATTTACATTATGTGATTTTAAATCGCTAGGACTGGTTTTATAGGTGCAGCATGTATTCTATAGCTTTCCTTACACTACCGTATTTTTCCAGTAATTCATTCGCTTTTTCCTGGTTAACGCCTGTTTCTTCCATTATAATACGAGTGCCTCTATTGAATAGTTTGGTGTTGGTTAGCTGCATATCCACCATTTTGTTTCCCTTTACTCTGCCCAGCTTAATCATCACCGAAGTACTTAACATGTTTAGCACGAGCTTCTGTGCCGTTCCGGCTTTCATGCGCGTTGAGCCCGTAACAAATTCAGGGCCTGTTATTACTTCAATCGGAAATTTGGCAATTTCTGCCATTGGTGTATTTGCGTTGCAGACTAGGCAACCGGTCGTAACTCCAGCTTCATTTGCAGCCTCTAACCCTCCAATTACGTAAGGTGTCGAACCGGATGCTGCGATGCCAAGCACTACATCTTTATTATTAATGCCATGTTCGCTCAAATCTTTCCATGCCTGTCGTTTGTCATCTTCTGCAAATTCTACCGCCTTTCTGATAGCGGTATCACCGCCAGCTATTAATCCTACAATCCAATCAAAAGGAACACCGAAAGTAGGCGGGCATTCAGATGCGTCTAATATACCTAAACGTCCACTGGTGCCTGCACCGATGTAAAAAAGACGGCCACCTTCTTCCATTCTTTCAACCGTAATTTTTACGAGTGCTTCGATCTGAGGGATCGATTTTTTTACCGCTTCCGGTACGGTTTGATCCTCTTGATTAATATTGGTTAATAACTCGTTAACCGACATCTTTTCCAGGTCGTTGTAGTAAGATTCTTTTTCAGTTGTATTCTCCATCGTTATTATTAACTATTACAGTCAAAAATCCACACAGCTAATATATGCATTTTTATGCGTTTTTATGTGTACAAAACTAAAAAACGTGCATACAGCTATTTCAACAGTTCATCTATTCTTTCGAAACGATATCCGTTATCTAATAATGTGTTTATTAAGCTAGGTAATCTATTGTAAAATTTGTCCTTCCTATGTGGCCCTACGCCTAAATGAATTAACATAATAAATCCCTTCAGTTCATGTATGTCTTGTTTCATAAAAGAAAGAACGGACTCATATATGACTTCTGACGAGCGATATCTTTTACCCATATCGGGCGTTGTATAGTCAGCTGTTGTCAGCGTTCCGGGCGTAAAGTTAATTAATTGTAATCCATGATTACTAGTCCATTCACTTATTTCTTTATTGTACCATTCGTATGGGGGTAAGAATAGGGGGGCTTTGGTTTTATCGATGCCAAATCTTTTTAATTTGTAATAAACCTTAGAAAGATCTTGATCGAAAGTGCGCCGATCGATTAATAAGCTGTCTCTGTTTGTCCAGTCGCAATAAAGCAAATGTTGGTCTGAATGGGCACCGATATAATGTTGATCTTCCAGCATTTTCAAAATCAATGGCTCGTTTATTGGATTGTCCAAAAATCTGCCCGTTAAAAAAAAAGAAGCTTTAATGTTCTGCTGTTGCAATTGGCGAAGGATAGTTGTTGCCCCTTCTGAGAATTCGTCGGCCGAGAATATTAAAGCTATCTCTTTGCGACTACAATCACCTCTGACTATAGCACCATAGCGATCCAAAACTACTTTTTTCCCGGAGTTCCTCCCTGTAACTCATGTTCTTTGGCTGCCAATAAATAAATGAGTGACGCACTTCCGTCCATGGTGGGCTCATTTGTACTATAATCACCATAATCGTCGTGGTAGACTGCTAAGTCGGATTGGAACGCTTCGTATTCATCCGGGTCTACCAATTCAATACCGATTAGGTTATTGAATATGTTGCTATATACCGGGCCATCTACCAGTCCGCCATCGATAGGGAAATTTTTTAAGTGAGTAAATGCCGAGTGTGGATCTGTTGGACTATCGCCATTGCGGGGTAAACCATATACCATACTTGTTCCCCAGGGATTGCATCCGAATAGCCAGTCGATATTTGACTGTTCAAGTTCTGTATAAGATTCGTCATCTGTCAAGTTTCGATACCATAAACATTGGATAGCAAAAGAAACCGTTAAGTTATTACTACACCATATAAAAGGGACTCCTCGAAAAAAAGCGTTTTGTTTTGCTCTCGTCCAAACTTTCTCGATACCTTGCCGATAATAGGAAATTAGCTCTTCCCGATCTTTTCCATTCAATTGTTTTGCCAGTTCATAATGGCCTAGATTGATAAATGGATACCATTGGTAATGTGAAGCTGTGTCGGTTTCAAGCCATGGCGTTATTTTCTCTTGCCTCGCGTATTGTAGCGCTTCGTTCTTAGATTTAATATCACCTGTTACTTGTAAATTACTTGCCGCAGCTAATTCCATATCATCTACCCAATTGTCTTCGGCATAAATATAGGGTGATTTTACAGAAACGGTCTGTGTTACTCCCGGCTTTATTTTTGCGAAATCATATGCGCTTTCGGCTTTATTTCTTAATTTATAAGCGTAGCTTTCATCTACATGTGTAAATAATAAACTGCCGAGATTGAAAGCACTCGTAAATTTAGCAGCCGTCGAGCTGGTGCCGGTTGTATTGTTTAGAAATTTTCCTCTTTGTTGGGCTTGTCCATCAATGAAATAAACGGGTCGCTCATAGCCACGGCCGTAAAAAGGATCTTCAGCCGGCATCCGCATACCGGCATGGTCGCGATCATCTGCAATTTGGTTGAACATGAGATGTGGTTCGGGATGCATTTTGAGCAACCAATCTAATCCCCATTTTGCTTCATCCAATACATCTGCAATGCCATTGGGACCGCTGAGCCCGTTCGCTCGTTTTTCATCGATAAAAACACCCGGAAAATCCCGATATGCAGCTAACAAGTGATAGATCGCATTAGCTGACGTAGTGGAGTATTGTAGGTAGTCTGACGCGTCGTGCCAGCCCCCTCCAACGTCAATCTTCGTGCTATCAGGTAGACCCGCTTTGGCGGCATATAAGGTAAAGCCGTCATGTGTGTGGCAACTGTCTTTTAGAAATGGATTGAATAGCGTCCGCTGCTGACGCATATAGCGAAGCACAAAATCAGCCGTTCCTTTATATACATCGGGCGCTACCCGAAAGACCGGTGACTTTCCTGAACCTGCTACAATGTAAAAGCTTCCCGTATCCGCAAAGTTAGAGAAGTTTAGCCGATAGCTCTGCTTAAATGGACCGTATGCGCCATAGTCTCTGCCTACATCGGATGTGAATACGCTTCGTTTACTGCGGGCGTCTATCAAACTAAAAGAATCAATACTTTCTTGATTTAAAGAGCCCCAAACGGCTACTTTTATACTTTCTGGACCATATCCCAATTGATTGATGCGAATCACGGTATGCTGATTTTGCCGTATTTTTTTTGATGCGCAAGCAAAGCAAAAGCTAAAGATGGCGCAATAAAAGATAAGCTTTTTCATCTTCTAACGCTTAATTTTACAATTTTTCCGTCCATTGTACTGACTACGATATGTTTTTTGTCTAACGGCAACAAAGGATTTATCAAACAATTGGAAATTTTATGCTGCCAAATAAGTTTTCCATCTTGGCGTTTAATGGCCGTTAACAATCCGGAGTTGCTTGGAACCCAGACGATATTACTCGACTCCTCAATAGCTGTAGGGGCCAACTCGTAAGGTAATTGAAGGGACGATTGCCAAACGATTCGCATATCATTAGCCTTTGTCGATACACCGATGAGCTGCCCGTCCATTGTCTTGGCATATACCATTGAACGATCTGCCGAAAGTCCAATGCTTTCACGGACACGGTAATTATCCATTTTCTTTCTCCAGATTACTGTTCCCTTGGCTGCGTCGAGCGCTGTCATATAACGATCGGGAGCGACAATAAAGATGCGGTTATTGGCTCCTACGGGATAGCAGGCAGCTGGCGACAGCATTCTGTTTGAGGCTCCATTGCTCCAATGCCAGCACGTTTTTCCCGTTTTTAGATCCAATGCATAAAACTCATTTCCCCAAGTGCCGAAATAAATTTTGTTTTGATAAATCAGCGGTTTAGCAGATATATAGCCTTTTAATCCTTCAAATGACCACTTTATTTTACCCGAGCGGATATTGATGGCTCTGAAAGTGCCGTCCGACCCACCGATATAAGCAATGCCTTTGTGGACCACGGGAGATCCTAGCACGGCTTTACCTGTTTTGATTTTCCATTTTTGCACCCCGTTTCGTAAGTCGATACCGTAAATATAACTGTCGGATGAGGCAGCAATTACCATGTCTTTCCAAATGGTCGGTGTGGCGTATATTTTTCCCTGCGTTTGAAAAGACCAGAGCTTCTTTCCACTGTTTACGTCTAAGGCATATATTTCGCCAGATGTATTCCCGGTAATCAGCTTTTTTTTAGCCAAGGCAAGCCCTGAGCCTATATCGCTCCGGTCTTGGAAACCCCATACTTCCTGTATCTGTTTAAATTTCTCATTCACAGCATAGGAAGGTCGAGGATATACATCAATGTCCCTTTCAAAGTGGTGGTTTTTCAAGAGGATAGTTAACCAGGGTGATTGAGTAAGACTGTCTGGATTTCGTTCTTGGTAAATAGCTTTGCCGGATGATATGCGTACTATATTATAACCACCGGTGCTTCTTTTTGCCCGTAGGTTCGAACGTCCCATTACACCTGGAATACCTTCGAAATCATAAGCTTTATTGACGTGGCCGTGCCCACAAAGAAAAAGTTGTACATTATGTTTTTTGATACGGTCTATCGCCTCGTACCAGTTATTGAGGGAAGAATCCTGTGGATAATGATTGACGTAGATCAGTGGTAAATCGTCATTCAGTTTTAATACGGAATCTAGCCAGACTAGGTTTTCTCTAGGTATCTGCCCGGGTCCCATGCGCATATTTGGTCCCGAATTGGTGCCGGCAAATCGATAACCTCCATGGGTGAAATAAAAGGTTTCTGAACCGAAAACCTGCCTGAAGCTATTGCCGCCACTTTCTGACCAGTTCGCATCGTGATTGCCGGGAACAACGTAATAAGGAATATCTATGCTGTCCAGTATCTGTTTGGCAAGCTTAAGTTCATGATCCGCTCCGAATTCGGTAATATCACCCGAAACAATTACAAATTTTAAGTCTTTATTTTTATTGATATCTGCAACAGTTTTTCTTAAATCTTCCGCACCGGTTTCGCTCCCAACATGTGTGTCGGTAACATGTGCAAAATGAAAATCCTGTGCATAGGTCTTTTCAACAAAAAGGAGTAAAAGAAGGATGAGTATTTTTTTCATCACTTATAGTTGTTTTTGCACCCGGATGACGTCATCGGGTATGATGAGCGATTAATACAGGGGCTATTCGAAATCCGGATATAGCAGATATTTCTTTCTCATTTTTTTATAGATTTCAAGCTCCGGTTTCCAGCTTTCCTTGATCTCATCTTCCGTCATACCGGCCTTAATTTGTTGTATGAGTTTATCATTGCCTGCCAGTTTATTGAAGAATTCGGGGCGAGCGAAAAATTGGTCAGCAATACCTGCTTTTTTAAATAGCTTGTAAAAATCCAATACGTATTTAAGCGTAAAAGTTGAACTTTTGGGGTCTATATCGCGCAAATCAAGTCCATAGCATGTTTTATCCTGCTGTTCAACGTGGGCACTCATACCAGGCTTGGAGCCCGGAGTGAAAGTGAATTTGCCGAAGGAAGGATCCGGGTAACCCAATACCTGAAAGGGCCAATCTGTGCCTCTTCCTACACTCACGTCTGTAGCCTCAAAGAGGCAAAGAGACATATACAAACGAACCGAGACATCGTTCGGTAGACTGGGGGAGGGGATTATGGGTAATGAGTAAGGTGTTTTATGATCCCAGTTTTTCAAGGATATAACGGTCAAATCGCATTTTTTTCCTTTGTCCAACCATCCTTCGCCATTGATCATTTGAGCCAATTCACCGATCGTCAAGCCATGAATCATTGCTATTTTGTGAAAACTGATATTAGACTTAAATTTATCATCCTTTCTTACCGGGCCGTCTACTTGATCTCCATTTGGATTTGGACGATCCAAAATGATTATTTTCTTTCCATGGTTTGCACACAATTGCATAACCTGATGCATAGATGCAATATAGGTATAGAACCGAGCCCCCACATCTTGTAGATCGAATAACATGATATCGATGGAGTTAACGATGGAGTCAGCTTTTTTGTTTTTTCCGTATAAACTGTATAATGGCAAACCTGTTTTTTCGTCTACCTCATTGGAGACCTTCTCACCACGTTCAATACTGCCCCTAAAACCATGTTCCGGTGCAAATGCAAATCGAAGGTCGATCTTGTTTTCTAATAGCACATCTACCAGATGTTTTTTATCCGGCCCAACCACTGAGGTTTGATTGCCCATTAGTCCGACTTTTTTTCCTTTTAGCAATGGTAAATAAGCTCCAAGCTGATCAGCGCCGGTAAGAATTTTATCCTTCGTAATGGCTTGGCGACTTTCTTTTTGTCTAGTATCCCGCTTGCCTTGCGAACCTTGCGTGCAAGATGCATGTAAAAGAGCGAGGAAGGAGAATATAAAGGGGAGAAGTTGTATGCGTTTCATAGACGTTTTTCTTAATTAAGGACTGTTTATGGTATTTCGGCAAAAGATATAAATATTTTATCTTTTGCCGAAATGGTGCCTATATAAATGGAATCGGCTTAACGATTACCAGCCGGGATTTTGTTTAAGCTCCGATCCGTTTTCACGATATAAGGTAATTTGATCAATCGGTAAGGGCCATAAATAAACCCGCTCATTGTCAAATACTCGCTGAGATTCAGCTCTAAAGGCAGGTATAATGTATCCGATATCGCCACCGCCTTCCAGTACCAAATTCGCTACACGACTTTTTCCGTCATCATCTAAATAGTCATTTTTATTAATCCAAGCACCACGATTGATACTCATGTTGTTTCTCGTATCTGTATAGGCGAGTTTCTTCCAACGCCTCAGGTCGTTAAGCCGAAAGCCCTCCATCATTAGCTCAGCTCGACGTTCCCTTCTTATTTCCCATACAATAGAGGATACGTCCGGATCTTTTGTCGGATCGGAGTAGGTAACATTATTAACCATAGCTGAAGAACCGGAAACTTGCAAATCAGGTAGTCTATTGGCAAGCCCTCCTCTTTTGCGGAGTGCGTTAATAGACTTGTCCAGATCCTCTTGGCTAATGGTACCGAGTTCTGCGCAGGCTTCTGCATAATTGATTAGTACCTCACCGTATCTAATAATAGGAGCGTCAGTAGGATTTCCACTTAAGTTCCCTTCGGGAAGATCTTTAATAGATTCATTAAGGAACTTATGCACAGAATATCCTGAAGTCGAATAGTTCGTTACAATTCCTTGAAGCCTCAACTCGGGTATAACCGTGCCTGCCATTCGTGGATCCCTGTTAGCAAGTACGTCACCAATTGAGTGATCTCCTTTGTATACTTTGGATAAGGTTATAGGAAACCCATCGGTGCATAGGTAGTTTTCAATCGCATTTTTAGAGATACCCGCTTGAGATTCTTTGTTATTATTGCTATGCAACGCATGTGTTAAAATTCCTATTGCATATTTTCTATACATAATCATTTCCGGGTTCGAGCTTAAATCCAGTGAGTTGAAGAGGGATCGGTAGTCTTGACCAAGACTATACCGTCCTGAAATAATAAGCTCATTGGCTGCCCATTTCGCTGCTTCCAAATACGTTTTTGCTTTTTCCTGATCAATGTCATGATATTTAAGCCATGTTCCCTGAAATAAAAATACACGTGACATAAAAGCCAAAACAACATCTTTGTTAACAGTCAATCCTTTTTCACCATTCTGAAGACGTACATGTTCTGCTGCGAATTGAAAATCCTCGAGCATTTTGTCTGTAACAAATTGTCTTGGATCTCTTTTTTTATAAAGTAGCTCGGTATCTTGATCGTCAATAACCTGATCGTACCATGGCATATCGCCAAAACGACTCACGAGACGATGATATTCCATGGCTCTAAAAAAACGGGCAATACCTGTCCAATGATTTTTTGCCTCCTCATCCATCGGCACCTGAGGTATACCGGCAAGCATCACATTGGCTCGTCTAACCCATTCAAATGTCCAAAGAGCATCTGCGGCTGAGGAAGGGACAATCTGAACGAATTGAGCTGGGGCTGTATTAGCGAAATCATCGTTCAAACTCTCACCCGAAAAATAGTCTCCCCATGTATTACCTCTTCCATATCCGCGGAAATAACGCTCATAAAAACCATATGAAAAGGTTCTAACATTGTTTTCACTAGTCCAATAATCGTTGTTAGTAAGTTCGTCCAACGGGTCTCGTTCGAGAAAATCTTTTTTACAACCTGCTAGTAGGAGGACGGTTAGTACATATATTAAAGCTGTGCGTTTCATAAGAATATTTTTTATAGGGTTAGTTGAACACCTAATGAATAAGTTCTCCGATACGGATAAACTCTTCCGAAAGAGTTAGGATCATTTAATCCCAATGAGGTATAATCTGTTTCGGGGTCGATTGGGATGTCGACATTATCTATCAATTCGAATAAGTTTTCACCGCTGAAAAAGATTCGGAGATTTTGAATTTTTGCTTTGCTAATTAATTTTTGAGGCAATGAATATCCAAAAGTTAGATTTTTAACTCTTAAATAAGACATGTCGAGAAGATACTTCGTTTGAACAAGGAAGTTTTTATTGCTTCTATTCTGCTCATGATCCGTTGGACGCGGATAAAATGCATTCGGGTTTTCAGGTGTCCAATAATCTAGTTGATGCTGGTACCATCCTTCGGCTGCCCTAAAACCAGGGATTCCCATTGTGCCAGCGGCCCAAAGATCCCTTTTTCCTACGCCTTGTAAGAAAAATCCAAAATCAAAGCCTTTGTAACTAAAGTCCATTCGATATCCATATTGCCACCTCGGGGTGGAATTTCCTATGACTTTCTGATCGCCTGGATTGCCTACTGTGTTTTCGCCATCAGTGATAACTCCATCACCATTTAGATCTTTGTATTTGATGTCGCCCGGACCATAGAAGAACCAAGGACTGGTTCCTTCGAATCTCCTTTGAGAGGGGATGCCATCAATTAGTATATAGCGGCCCCGTTCATCTGTTAATAAATTGCCATTTGCATCTTGCTGAAAATCGTTTCTCGTGAAGAAACGGTCAGTAACATAACCCCAGATTTCACCACTTACTTGTCCTTTATAAACCGGTGAGGAGGCAATTGTCTGTGTGAAAATTTTGGTTGAGTTGCCTGGAAATTCGGTAACTTTTTCTGTAAAATCGCTCAGTTGACCCGTAGCACTTATATTCAGTCCATTACTGAAAGTATGGTTATAGCCGATTGTGAGTTCCCAACCTTTGGTTTGCATTTTTCCCGCGTTTAGCACCGGTGCCGTCGCTCCAAAAGAAGAAGGAAGGGTAAGGCC
This sequence comes from Olivibacter sp. LS-1, assembly GCF_008245145.1. Classification (GTDB taxonomy): domain Bacteria; phylum Bacteroidota; class Bacteroidia; order Sphingobacteriales; family Sphingobacteriaceae; genus Olivibacter; species Olivibacter oleidegradans. The sequence continues at coordinate 3,467,477 of NZ_CP041643.1, forward strand.
TGCGCTTAACATGTCGCTAACCGTACGGTTATACCAATCAAAGCTTAAATTAACTTTATCATTGAAAAAATTGGCATCAAGCCCAAAATCCGTTGTAGTAACTCGTTCCCAAGTTAAGGTTTCAGAGACGGCTCTTGGATTCTGAAAAGTTGGCATAAATGCATCACCTATTAGCCACTGGCCGGCAAGATCGCCGGTTGAATAAGCGGGCATAACCGGTAAAAAGACATTTTCTCCTACATTTTGGTTTCCAACACTTCCATAAGATCCTCTTATCTTTAAGAAACTTAAATAAGGTTTGGCAAATTCCATGAATTTCTCCTGAGATAGAATATATCCGGCAGATAACGAAGAGAAGAAAGCCCATTTGTCGTTTACCGGAAATCTGGAAGAACCGTCATATCTACCATTTAGTTCTAATAAGAATTTGTTTTGAAAAGAATAATTGATGCGTCCGAAATAACCTAATGTTGACCAATGTCTAACCCTTCCGCCTACGGTTTGCGCACCGGTAGCCAATCCGAATTCTCCTTTCGACGGATCCATTAAACCCATTTGCTGGGAGAAATGGTTTCCGTTTTGAAATACTTCCAAGTTTGTCCCCAGCAAGGCCTTAAATGCATGATCCCCATACTCTTTAGCGTAGTTTCCATACGCATTAAAAACATGTCGATCTTCCCAGCTTGAGTTCTTTCTAACCCGGTCATGGGCTGGAGTCGTATAAGTTTCGAGAGTCATGGGATTTCCGTTCCAATAGTTCCATCCCTTTGCCGAGCCACCGACAATATGTTCTAAATCATTTAATTTAGTGTAGGTGTAATCTGCATCCATTGTTAATCCGGGAAGGATTTTTGCGGTACCACCGATCGTCAATCGTGTCATATTTGACTTGGTACTTGTCATATTTGCCTGCTCTACATCGGTTATGGCATTCCGAAATGGCTGCCCCTGATAGGTGCCATACGGAAATGTTTTAGGCCATCGATAGAGATAGAACCATGGATCGTAGGTGTCTCCATTATAGGAATAAGGCTTTGTTAACGTAGAGTTTGAATAAAGTACTTTTGTACGAACGTCAAGCCACTTGTTCACAGAGGCATTTACTGCTAAATTCAAATTGTATCGGTCGTATTGATCCGGATTGACTTTAAGTATTCCATCCTGGTTTAAATACCCGAATCCCATGTTATAGTTAATTTTGTCGCTCCCACCATTGATACTTAAATTATGGTTTTGTTGGGGCGTAAAATCTTTCATATACATACCGGGGGCATCCCAGGGTCTATAAAAAAATAAGGCACCGTCCCTCACCTCAAAATCGCGACCTTCAACCATTTCAGGCCCTAAATCTTGTCCGCCATATTGATTTTCCCATTCTTGCATTTTTTGAATCGCCAACTCATCGAAGCGTACTCCCAAACTTGAATAGAAGGGTTGCGAAGGATTTCTACGTAGTGCCGCATCAAGAGCCATTCGAGCGCCAGCTGCTGCGTCGGCAATTTTCGGAGTTTTTGTCGGTTTCTGCAAGGCAATATTGTTGGTATAGGTGATACGGCTAGGTGTATCTCTACTTCCTGATTTGGTTGTGATTAATATCACTCCCCATGCCGCTCTAGTTCCATAAATCGATGTTGAGGCTGCGTCTTTAAGAACAGATACACTTGCAATATCGTTTGGATTAATCATCTGAAGAGAGGGCACTTCTACGTTATCTACAAGTATAAGCGGTTGCGCTCCGGTTGATCCGGTATTAATTGATCCCCGGGCTCCTCGTAAACGAATGGTTGGATTAGTCCCTAAATCTCCACTCGGAGTTGTGATCGTTAATCCCGGGACAGTGCCTTGTAAAGCTCTAACGGGATCTGTTATAGGACGCGTCTCAAAAGTTTTTTGCACATCTACAGTCGAAACCGCTCCTGTTAGATTCGCCCTCTTTTGTTTTCCGAAACCAACTACTACTACCTCATTCAAGGTGGTCTCGTTTAATTCCAGCTGAACATTGATAACGTTTTCTTGCCCAACAATCAACTCTTTCGTATTCGACCCAATATAAGAGAAAACGAGTGTTTGTCCTATTTGCGCGCTAATGGAGTAGGAGCCGATATCATTTGTAGTCACTCCTTGGTTCGTTTCTTTGATCTTGACGGATACTCCCGGCAGAGGCGACTTGTCGGTCTCCGCTGTAACTCGACCCGTGATGGTTTTTTCCTGTGCCAAGAGGAGGGCTGGCACAAAGAATAGCCCTACGAAAAATAAAAGTAGTTTTCGTTTCATTTTGGTTGTTTTTAATGGTCAATTATGTTGATTATTTGAGTTTTTTCAAGCTATACTGGTTTGGTTTACACATTATTTCAATCTTCCGATTCAGCTTAATTGGTTCTGCTAAGGAGTAATAAGTTCGTCCTCCCTTTTGGTTAACATTACAAGATTACAAAATAAAAATAACATATGCAACATTATGCGTATTCTTTAATAATTTGTACATAAAAGTGCATTTATATACGTGTTTCATGCAATGATGAGCTTTTTTTATTTTGTTTATGTGTCTTTAAGGTTATTGAAGTGTTAACATTTGCGGATTTGTGCATTATTTTGGAATTGGCAGAATAGAGAGGTTCCAAAAAGCTTTTCAATAATAGAAAGACAGGAAGCATATCAACAAAAAAGGCATGCTATTGCATGCCCTTTATCATTATTTGAAACAACCTATGGTTGATCCCACCAAACCGGTTCGTTTAGATAAGTGGGGCTTTCCGCATTTGGATTTGCTTTTCTTACTTGCTCAATGTTAAAGTTGATCTCATAACTTGGCACGGCAAATCGTCGCGGCCAGTCGGTAGGACTAGGGTAGGCTTCTATAAATACATGGGAAGGTCTTTTGAAGCCTTTATAGATACCAACTGTTTCGTTATAACTTCCTGATGCATCTGTACAATAATTCATTCGTCTCAAATCACACCATACCTCCGGAGAGTAAGATAAGGCAATATATTTTTGAATCATAATGTGGCTCATGGTAAGGTCGCCGGCATTTTGGATAACTGATGAACTACTTAAAAATTGTTCAATAACTGTTGGCGTAATTCCCATGATTGACATGTGGGAACGAATACCTGCTTTGTAAGCCGTAAGGGCTTCCGTCGATTGGCCTAGCCGAAGTCGTACTTCGGCTTCAATGAAACGCATTTCAGCATTAGTCAAAAGAAGCCCTTTACCTCCTCGTTGGGTATACCATGAACCAGTTGACAGTATACGTTGTCCCGCTTGCGGCTTAGTAGGATCCATCCGAAGTTGAACGTATACTGAATCTTTGTTGGAAAACCTGTCACTTGATGCGGAGTAATTATAGCTCGAAGGACCGGCTTTTGGCAGATCAGATGACATGTCGACGAATTGAGTACGTACTAATTGGCCTTCTCGGTTTTCCATTCGAGGGATGAGCAGATCCATTCGCGGATCCTCCATGTTATTGTTGCCTGTAGGCGCTCCTGTATAGTTGTTTGAAAGATAGTCATAGTAAAGCTTTGTTATGCGGCCGGTAGAACCAATATTTACATATTGTAAAGCTGCTTTGCTATTGTCTGCAACACCCTCTTCGTCTACATACTGCATAATAGAACTCTGCTCATCCGACTGGGGAGCGGAGGCTAAAGCATCTAGAACTGCTTGCGGATTGTAGTCCGCTTTTTTTGTGAGATGGTTTAAAAAGCGAGCTTTCAAGCCATAAGCTAAGCGAATCCAATTCTCCACTTTGCCGCCATTTAATATATCTCCTTCAGCTAAATCAGGAGCCGTAATTTCCTGTGATTTTTGAAGATCTGCTATCGCTTCGTCTAGCAGAGCGATTACTTTCCCTTGCACATAGGCACCATCATCAAACCTCGGGGTTAAATTGCCTGGTATGTCGAATTCATCATAGGGTAACATGCCGTAAAAATCGGCTAAGTATCCAAAGCCCCAAGCTTTCATGATTTTGGCGGCACCTATATAATGATAAGCGCCTACTTTCTCTGATGCTTCAATGAGCGGTTGTATATTCACCGCTGTGTTTACGTACCACGATTGCCAAGGCCAATTAGCACTGGAGACGTTCGAGTACCATCTCGTCAGATTCCAGTTATTGTTGTTTGCGTAGGTAACAGCCAGCTGCTGTGCTAAAAATGCAACCCGTGTACCGGCGCTCTCGTAACCATCAGCGAATTGTGCAATGATGGGTGGTAACCGTTGTTCCGGAGCGGGTACGGTGGAATTAGGGCTACTTGGATTTTCATTTATATCCAACCATTTCTTACAGGAGGTAAAAACGATTGACAAAAGCAGAATATATACAGACTTTTTCATTTTTTTTGATTTTAAAATCTTACGTTCAAACCGAGTGCAAATCCCGCGGTGGCAGGAACTCCGGCATAATCAATTCCTACCGAGCCCGAGCCTACCACTCCTGCGCCTGCAGCGCTTGTTTCCGGGTCCATACCTGAATAATTGGTAAATAATAAGAGATTCGTTCCCGTAGCTGTAATTGTTGCACCTTTTATCCATGATGCTTTTTTCAAAAGGGTTGCAGGTAAAGAATATGCCAGCGCAATAGAGCGGAGACGAAGCCAGTTCACGTTTTCTATGAAAAAGGGTACGTTATTGGCATAAATGTCCCGGTAATATTTTTCGTTTGCAACAACTTCTCGCGTTACGGCTTCATATTGCCCGGTTTCCGGATTTACCGATTGACCGGTAAAAGTGACCGTATTACCACGATTTTCGGTCAGTTTGCTCATGCCGTTTACTGTTAATAAGTACTCGGTAGCATTGTAAATATCTCCACCTTTACGGAAATCAAATAGGAAAGAGAAACTCCAGTTTCTGAAGGTAAAACTATTATTAAAACCTCCAATAAAATCGGGTTCACGATTGCCGATATACGTAGTGGTAGAATTACTAGTTAGTGGATATCCTGTGTTCCAGTCGAGTAATAGGTTGCCGTTAGCGTCTGTTTGCCATTTAGAACCACTTATCCCCATGAAATCACCATTTCCGAAAGAAGCCGCTTTGCCGTTTCCTACCTGTACATCAGTTACATATAAAATAGGTAGCGAACCGGGCAGTTCTTTTACAACACCATTGTTGTGTGAGAAGTTAATGGTAGCATCCCATTTGAAGTTTTCTCGCTTTATTGGTGTAGCGTTTAACATGATTTCGATCCCCTTATTTTCTAAAATACCGGTATTCACTGAACTTAAGATATACCCGGTTGCATTACTCACACGCGGCGTTAAGATCTGATCAACACTTTTGTTTTTATAATACGTGAAGTCGAAGCCGAGTCGATCGCCCAGAAATCGTAAATCCGTCCCAAATTCGACTGACTTGGTTGTTTCTGGTTTTAACAAATCGTTTCCTCGAGACCAATAATTTCTATAACCACCTCCTATTGTTAATTCAGGTCCGAAGAGATACGTTGCGGTTTGATAAGCAGCAGCGTCTTTGCCCACTTGTGCATAAGAAGCACGTACTTTTCCAAAAGATAAAAAACGATTTTGTGGGAGTAACTCTGTGAAAACAAAGCTTCCACTTATAGCAGGATAAAAGAATGATCTGTTTTGTAAAGGAAGAGTTGATGACCAATCGTTCCTGCCTGTGAAGCCCAAATAAACCATATTCTTATAAGACAGCCTGAAATCACCATAAACACCAACCAATCGCTTTCGATTGATACTTTGAGTATAATATTTGTTTTCGTTGGAAGCGTTATTGATATCCACGAAGCTTGGAATTTCGAATTGTTCCGCTCTCCTTGAATTGGAGGTAAGCTTGGTGTCTTCTGTAGTCGTTCCTAAAACCAAACTCGCGTCCCAGTTTTCAAAGAAGGTCTTATGAAAGTTCAACATCAAATTCGAGTTGATATAATTATAGGCTCGATCTGTTTCCGACAGCATCCCGTCTTGCCAAGCAAGTTTTACACTAGATCCGGGAGCAATAAGGCTTCTAAAGTTAGTAGTGTAATTGTCAATCCCCAATCGATAAGTTGCGTCGAACCAGTCAGTGATTTTAACCTGTGTATAGGCAGTGGCAATAAGACGGTTGTTGCGGTCATTTTGTGGATTCTTATTGATAATCCAATATGGGTTGTCCGTGTTATCTTCAAGCTTCACGTCAGGAAGAAGCAATTTATTAGAGCCATCCGGATTTATCCAGTCTTTCATGTTGGCATTTAATGGCCATGATAGCACACTTTCCATATACCCACCACCACTGGATCCCCAAAGACCACTCCCCGTAAGCGTTTTCTGTGACTTACTTACGGCGTAAGAGGCGTTAATACCAAAAGTGAAAATGCCTAACTTTTGTTCGCCATTAAAACGTACGGTAGAACGCTTGAAGTTGGTAGTTGGAACAACCCCTGATTGGTCTAAATTAGAAGCGGAAAGAAAGAAATTTCCTTTAGCGCTGCCTCCGGAAACATTAAAGCTGTTATCATACGCTCTAGCCGTTTCGAAGAAATTGCCAAGGTTGTCATAACTTGTTTCACCGGATATAAATTTATCCCCCCAAGATAAAGCGGTTTGGTCTGAAAATTCACCACTATAATATGAGCCCTGCTTGTACAGGTGTTGCTGCTCGGGTAAACGATTAACCCAGTTCGTCATAAATCGTGAAGTGACGGAAGCGGTAGTAGAACCTTCTTGTCCTTTTTTTGTCGTGATGATGATGGCGCCTGCCGCAGCTCTTAATCCATACAGTGCCGCTGCGGCCGGACCTTTTAATACAGAGATAGATTCAATATCTTCCGGATTGATGTCCATTGCCCGATTACTATTTGTAGTTGAGATATTTACAGATCCATCAAATGCACTATTGTCTCCCTGTCCTGTCGAATTGTCCATAGGCATTCCATCAATAACAAATAATGGCTGATTATCCCGTTCTAGCGAAGTTCCGCCTCTTAATACAATGGATGAGGAAGCTCCGGGTGCTCCGCTTGAATTGGTGATATTTACACCGGCAATTTTACCGTTGAGTGAGTTTATGATGTTGGGATCTTTATTTTTAAGCAACTCTTCGGATTTGATGTCTTGTGCGGCATAACCTAAACTTCGGACTTCACGTTTGATTCCCATAGCCGTCACAACCACTTCATTAAGATCAGAACTGGTTGATTGTAGCGATACACTGATTACATTGCTTGTGCCTACTGCTGTCTCCTGTGCTTGGAAACCGATATAAGTGAAATGCAAAATTTGACCCAAACTTGTTTCAATACTATATAATCCTTCGCTACTCGTTTGAGTTCTCGTGCTCGTACCTTTTACGCTCACAGTAACCCCTGGAAGTGGTTGTCCTTGAGAGTCCGTTACCTTTCCGGTAATGGTTTTTTGCTGCGCCAGTAGGTGGGCAGAAACAAAAAACAATCCCAGCATAAAGAGGAGTAGTTTTCTTTTCATGTTTTGATAATTAGTGGTCGATATATGGATTAATAATAATCTAGTTACCGGTAAATAGTGCACTTACGAGGCAAGTCCCAGCTTGCACGCTATATCTCTATTATTCCCTTACAGTTTATTGGTTTTATAAATGTTGTGGATGAAAGCCGTTTTCAGTACAAGAATATTGAGAATTTCTATGTAATGCAAATTTATGCGTTATTTTTTTATTAGTTATAGAAAAGCGCAAAAAAAGAGCATGTATGATCCGGTTGTTTGCAAATAGTTACTACTTTATAAGTACTTTGTAAAGTAAAGCGGTATTTAGTGCATTGGGATGTATGGAATAGGTGACAAAAAATAAGGTGCCCATTACCATGGGCACCTTATTCTAAAATGTTGGGTCTGCGGGGGTATTAGCGTTGTTGTCCCGTTCAACAAACGGATAGGGAAAGAAGTTTCTTTTCATTTCTGTTTGTGGACGGTTAAACCTTCTCATATCTTCCAATTTTAAACCTGACATAAAAAGCTCGATACATCGATGCTTATAGATTAGTGTCAAGAGCTCTTCTTCACTATAAGGGTCTGTTAAGCCAGGCATCGCGGCGCCAAGTCCATAAACATCATCGTTTGGCTTTTTTGTGATCACCTTGTTTAGCTCTATCAAAGCTAAATCAAGCCTAGAAGTCCGGGCATAGGCTTCGGCCTTAATCAAAAGCATTTCGCCCGGTAAATAGACCGGTATTGGTGATTCATTGGTGAACCAAAATCCTTTAATGCGTACAGCCGGCGGTGCGGGATTGGCGTTTTCAATATAAAATAATACACGCTGATCGTTGGGATCTGGATAGAGAGCCTCCGGTAGCCCTAAATGTTCGTCCTTTGGTTGAAAGACATTATTTGTGGACGTAGCAAATGTGTAAATCGGGTTCGGGGAAACATTGTCATAGGCAAATACCGACACCTTTTTTAGGTCCACCTGACTGGCCGCGCTCAATGCTTCTTCATAATCACCTATATACAATGAATAACGAGCTTTTAGTGCATAAAGTGTATTTTTTATATCGATACTCGCTGCGGGAATGTCCTGCAAAAATGCATTACTGATCGAGTCCGTCTCTGTGAAAAGCAAGGCACTATCAATACTGCTAATTGCCATTCTATAACCTTCCATTCGGTCGACAAACGAAGCGTTGCGTCCCACAGTTGCCGGTACCTGTTCCCAATTCATCGCCAAGTCCCCCAATGAGAGGGCCTTCAAAACCGTTGTGTAAGCGATGATGCCACTAGCTCGATTTTTATCAGCTAGCTTTCTCGCGTTTTGTATGACGAGATTGGCATCATATATGATTTTATTACTGCTTGTCCATAGACCTGCAAGCACGGTGTTCGTTCCATCTACTGTAGAACCCCCGGTGCTTAACTGCAATTCGGGAATGTTTCCTTCATTTCTAAGTAAAAGTTCGTTTGTAACGAAGCCGTTAGCTGTTACTTTATTATAGATATTGCTTGTCCTTAGGTAACTGTAAGTACGTTGCAAGCCGATACTGATATCTGTTAAAGCTTGGGATGACGATAGGGCTTCTTCGTTTAATGCTCTCGAGGGATCGATATAATCTTTGGTACACGATGAGAGTGTGAAAATTAGCGCTAATCCATATCCATAATAGAAAAGACGCATGCATATGCTGTTGTTTTTTTTCATGTCGATATTCATACTGATTAAATACTGCTATTGATGGAGTTTATAATTTTACCTGTACACCTAACGTAAACGTTCGGGGGATCGGAATAGCTCCGAAGTCGATGCCACGTAATATGGTGGATTGCCCACCGGCATTGACCTCTGGATCATAACCTTTGTATTTGTCAATAGAGAACAAGTTTCTACCGCTCGCACTAATAGTAAAATCCTTAAAAAACTTTACTTTACCCAAATTGTAGCTTAGTGAAATTTCTCTCAATTTGATGTAATTACCGTTGTCAATTCTCCATTCTTCGACTGCATAAACACCGGCTATATAACCTCTTGGTATCTCACCCATTTGTTCCTGTTCTGCTATTTCGCCGCTGCCTACACCTTGTCTGGTTCGCCAATCAGCATTCCAGACATCTACACCCTGTACGGCATCAAATTGCATATGTAAGGATAACTTCTTGTAGGTGAAATCGTTTACGAAAGTAAGTGTATAATCCGGGTTCGGATCACCTATAACTCTACGTAAAGGAGTGCCCATGGGTAAGCCGTTCGCGTCGCGTTGGGGCGTGTATTCTGTTCCATTTTGGATGCCTCGTTCAATTAGCGGAATCCCTTTGTCGTTCAATAATAGACTGCCATCAGGATTTCTAGCGAAAAAGGTGCCGTAAAAGACACCGATAGGTTGACCGTCAATAATGGCTACAGGTGCTCCGGGGTTAGTGCTGAATAACCGTAGGCCACCTACATCCAGTGCTTTGTTTCGGTTCCGGTTGTAAATGACAGAAGTATTCCATTCAAAGTTGGTGTTTTTAATGGGCGCGCCATTCAGTACCAATTCGATTCCTCGATTTTGTAAGGAACCAACATTATCGAGAAAACTTGAAAATCCGGTGGTCGGAGCTTCCACTCGGGATATTAATAAATCCGTCACCTTTTTGTTGTACCAGTTAAAGCTAGCACCCAATCGATTGTTAAAGAAGGATAGATCGGCACCTAATTCCAATTCAGCCTGACGCTCGGGTTTAATGTTCTCATTTGCGAGAGTGGCGCTCGAAAAGAGGGAAACCCTGCTTAAAAAAGTTTGAGAGGAATAGGCATTGTATCGGTCGTAGGCCCCAATGCCGGTTAGATTTCCTGATTGGCCGTAAGCCGCACGCAACTTGAATAAATTCCACCAATTGCTTAGCGATGTGTTTTTCCAATAATCTGCAGACGATAACACATAGCTGCCACTACCTTTTATGTATACCTGCCTGCGATTGTCCTCACCAAACACGGAAGATTCATCTACCCGGACGGCACCGGTTAAAAATAGATGATCTTTATATTTGAAATTTTGTTGAAAGTAAGCCCCGCTTACGGAGTATTCGCTTCTAATATCCATGCCGGGCAAAATTGTGCTGGCGGCGTTAACCGTTTCGATAAACGGTGCTAAACCTCGCCCATTAAGCATGTTATAGTTGGATTTTTCATATTGATAAGAAAAGCCCAATTGAGAAGTTGATGTTAGTACATCAGAAAGCGTGGCGTTGTAAGTCGCATTAAGTTCTTGATTGATCAAAAGAGCTGAATTGCTAGCGACACTGGCATAGCCGTTCTGAGTTGGGTTCAAGTTGCTTCCACCTCCCCAATAATCGGGATTAACGTTGTATGTATACGGTGGTATATATGTTTTTCCATTTTGTCCGGTGTGGTCCACGCCTAGGGTATAGTCGATCGAAAGACCTTCGACGGGCGTAAGTTTTAGGTTTAAATTGCCTAAAATGCGGTTCACTTCCTGACGTTGCTTAATGTCCTCAATAACTGAAACGGGATTTACTCGACCTCTTTCTCCAACCGACTTTAAGTTTCCATCAACATCTCTTGTGAATAGATCGTGGTAATTGGCAATAATATTGATAGAGTTCAAAGGGGAGTAAAACGAATTTCCATCTGGTTTTTCGTCCGCTCCACTATTTATATAGTTTAATCCTGCACTAAAGGAAATCCAATCGGCTAACTTTTGATCGATGTTAGTTCGCAGACTGAACCGTCTAAAGTTTGTGTTCTTAACAATGCCTTGGTTATTAAAGTAGGAGGCTGATACATAATATTTCGTGTCGTCTTTCCCACCGGCTACAGAAAGGTTGTTGTCGGTACCGCTTGCATTTCTGAAAATGTAGTCCTGATAATCATAACGGTTAACCGGAGAAGTGGTTATAAGTGCGGTATTCAGAACGTCCTGAGTTTCTGTATCGACGGATCCGCCAAATTTGACAGGTGACTGATTTACAGGGACTTTTTTTCGTAGGTTACTGTTGGAATAGCTGGAAGAAAAAGTCACCACGGGCTTACCTAGCGAACCTCTTTTGGTGAAGATTTGTACAACGCCTGCATTCGCTCTCGAACCATAGATTGCTGCAGCCGCAGCACCGTTCAATACCTCGATTCGCTCAATATCGGCTGGGTTAATATCTACTAGTCGATTTTGACCGATCGTTCCGACAAAATTGCCGCCATCGTAACCGGTTTGCGTATTGGTTACACGGGTCGTATTATTATTGACAATAATACCATCAACAATATAAAGTGGTTCAGATGAGGAATTGACAGAGCTGATTCCTCTTAGTCGTACCGAGATTCCGCCTGCCGGGTCGCCGGAGTTCTGAGAAATCTGAGCGCCTGCCGTTTTTCCCTGCAGCGACGATAAGACATTTCCGCTTCTGCCCTTCGTAAGATCATCGCCTTTTACGGAACTGATGTAACTTCCCAATTGTTTTCGTGTCGTTCCCGCTGAGGTACCGGTGATAATGACTTCGTCTAGCCCAACAAGATCAGAAGATAAGCCGCAATTTAACAGGTTTTTGCCGGTTTTTAACGCTATTGTCTTCGTTTCACTCTTGTATCCTGTATAACTAAAAACAATAGATTGTTGACCGTTCAGATTGTCAACGTTCAAAGAATACTTACCTTCCGCATCCGTTGAAGTTCCTACAGTTGAATTTCTGATTTTGACAGAAACCCCTGCTAACGGTTGCTGGCTTGCTTCATCCACTACACGCCCAACTATAACGGATTGCTGTGCATAAATGGCTTGGATGAAAAAAAGGTAGATAAAAAACAGTAATTTGATTGATTTGGTCATAAAATGAATCATTAAATGTTTGTGAATCGGTTGATTGGGATTGTTGCTTGCATAGTTATGTTCTTGAATTTATCCCGCAGTTTATTAGGTGTTACTTGCTGTATTTAAGCTTATTGGATACACAAGTATAAGAAAAAAAAATAGTTATGCAATATTTTGCGTTTTTTTAATATTTATATGTATAAACATGCACTTAGGCTATAGATGTACCCGATTGCCATGATTGAAATTGAAGTGTTATTGGCATTCTATCTCAATGAAATGTGGAGGCTTTTTTTTTTCGTATTTTGGGAATAAGGTGTCTGTCGACTGATAAGGATGCAAAATGGATACACTAAATGGAAAAAGATATCCCGCTCTCAGAAAATTAGCCTTCGGAGATCGAACTTTTTGACCGCTGAAACAGGAACGAAACCGATAGCTTGCTGCCGATAGCTGAATCTTACCACAAAATAGTTGGTTACTGTTTTAAATTGAAACCCTGCTGATTAACATCATCGCATTATTATTTTGTGATAAAAATATATATTTACAAGTCTTAAGGAAAAAATTAACCAACATGCTAAAAGAAGAAAGACAGGCTTTTATAATGCGCGAAGTAAACCTGCACAATAAGGTTCTATCATCCGACCTCAGCGTTCAACTGAATGTATCAGAGGATACCATAAGAAGAGACTTAAATGAATTGGCTGAAAATGGGAAAGTACTAAAAGTATATGGCGGAGCCCTATCTAAGTCCTTTCAGTATCCGTTTCAGGATAACGAGGTTTATGCGCGGGAGTCAAAAAAGACAATTGCTCAAAAAGCAATAACCCTTATTCAGGATGGCATGGCCGTACTGCTGGGAGGGGGGACTACGATGTTGGAACTAGCGAGAACTTTACCCGAAAAAATGCAATGCACCTTTTTTACGATCAGCCCCCTCGTCGCTTTGGAGCTGGCAGAACGGTCAGGCGATGATGTGATATTAATAGGAGGTAAACTAGCCAGAAGCACCAATGTAACGATTGGTTCTCAAGTGATTAATCAGCTATCGGAAATCAGGGTTGATCTTTGTTTATTGGGAACTAACAGCCTATCGGTTGAAGATGGTGTTACGGATTCGGATTGGGAAGTTGTTCAAATTAAGAAAGCGATGCTCCGCTGTTCACAAAAAACAGGTATTCTAAGCATTGCTGAAAAATTGAATTCAGTACAGAAAATGAAAGTCTGCAATGTGAATGCCATCGATTACTTAGTGACCGATTTGGATCCTAAACATGAAAGCTTAAGTCGATTTTCGCAAATAGTAAAGGTAATTTAGCTATTCTAATGTTACTTTAATCCATTTTTAATCCGTTTTAGGTAGTTTAGTGTAACAAAAGTCAATGTAACGTCTTTATTTCTCACATTTTTTGAACTTGTGCAGCCATTTGACTAATATTGTTATACCAAACCAAACTAAAACAAATTGCTATGAGTACCGTTATTGCAGAGTTAATCAATAAGGAGGATATTCGGAACTATAAAATAATCGATGCACCCGAGAGCCACGTAAGTGAATTGCGTTATAAATTGCAAAGTGCTGTAAGATTAGGAAATGAATTTAAATCGAAATCGGTCATTACTTTTAATACTACCAGTGGGCCAAAAAGAGTAGAAACTACCGTATGGATGTTAACTGATAGTTATTTGCAATTGAAAAACGGAATCATGATCCCACTCAGTAGCTTATTAGACCTCGATTATTAGTACGGTTATTATATATATAAGAAGCAAATGGTCTTTCCGGTTTGTTTCTTATATATCGCTACACTAGCTAACCTGTGTTTTTTATATTCCTACCTTTATCACATAGTTTCTCAGTAAGATTGTCAATTAGTGTTAAAATTTTCTTCTTCGAAAAAAAAGAGAGAGACTTGTCGTATATTGCGACCAAATATTGGCGGTAGAAGATGGACACACACGTACTTCACAGATTTTTAGGGCTTTTTATCGGATTGTCATTATTTATAAGTGCCTGCAAAAAGGATAATCCGGACACAAATCAAGGTAATTCTACACAGACACCCACAGATGATCGCGTCGCGCTAACCAACGACTCTATTTTTCTGTATGCGAAGGAAATTTATTATTGGAATCAAAATTTGCCAACCTATGATGTTTTTAACCCAAGGCAATATACTTCCAATGCTGATAAATTAAAAAATTACGAAGCTAATTTGTTGTCAATAGCTCAATATTCCACGTCAAAATACGACATACTTACGGTCAACAATACAGACTATACAAAATTCTCTTATATCGAAGATGTATCAGGTAACAGTGGCGTCACCGCTGGCGTGAGAAACTTAACCAATAGTGTTAATTTAACAGGGCAAGGAAACGATGTCGGTATTTATGATATTGCAGCCTATGGGAGTGATACGGATTTTAAAGTGTTCATCCGCGCTGTTTATCCCGGATCTCCTGCCGCCAGAAGTGGCTTGACTAGAGGCGCTTCTATCACTAAAATTGATGGAGAAACAATCGGGGATGATTGGGATCGTGATTATAGTTACATATCGCGGTTACTGGGTGATCCTTTTTCTATTCGCTTAGAGGGACAAAAACTGAGCGGTAGCTCTTATTCCATTTCATTGAGTAAGCAGACTTATAATAGTAGCCCCGTCTATAAAGACACGGTACTCACTATCAACAATAAAAACATAGGCTATGTTGCTTATGCTCGCTTTTCGGATGAGGAAAATTCCTTTGATGTTCTTGATAATATCTTTTCGGATTTTGCAACAAAGAATGTTGAAGACTTAGTCATCGACTTACGTTACAACGGAGGCGGTTATGTTGCTACTGCCGAACATTTGGCTAATCTAATAGCCCCTAGCGGTACAACGGGGGTTATGTTTGTTGAGTATTATAATCAATTGATGCAAGAAGGGAAAGCGACTATACTCAAAAATCAACGCGTACGTAATTCTAATGGAGAAATAATAGGGACAGATACCTATGCTAGTTACAGTTATAAGCCGGAAGCAACGGGCAACACTGTTAATTTTAAAAAAGCGGGAAATCTTAGTAACGTGAAAAATATTGTTTTTCTTGTTACTAACAATACTGCTTCCGCCAGTGAGTTATTGATTAATTCGCTGCGTGGTTTAAGCTCTTTAAATATAAAGCTGGTTGGAACAACAACTTATGGAAAGCCTGTAGGATTCTTCCCGGTCCGGCTAGAGAGTGTGTATGATCTATATCTGCCAAGTTTTTCTTCAAAGAATGCAAAGGGGGAAGGGGATTATTATAATGGCTTCAAACCAGGAACCGATATACCCGGAAAGGAAATGCTTGATAATCTTGGACAGGATTTAGATAGCTTTAGTGAGTATGATTTTGGGGATCCTAAAGAGCTTTACCTGGCAGAGGCTCTGAATCAATTGGGAGTAACTGCAAGCACGACTAGTAGTGGTCCTTTAATGAATATTCGCTCCAAACAATCGAATAATACCACTCAGAACCTGATGAAAAATAAACGTTCTAGTAAAGAATTTAAAGGTATGATAGAGACGCGTGTGAGATAAAATTGTAGGAGCTCTTTGTTCTAAATAAAATAGGTGTTTACATAACTTTATTTTTATCTATCTGAATCTGGCTTGAGAACTTATTGTCAATATTTCGTATCACATTCAATATAGCATCTACCGCCTCTACATAAAATTTCGGATTAATGTTTTCATACGTATCGCTCGGTTGATGATAATCTTTATGATCTTCTACACCGAAATATAAGAAAGGGATATCTTTGGCGTTAAAAGCCCCTTGATCGCTTTGGTTAGTCCAATCGTCGTGCCCTGTGTTAGGATCGTCATGTCCTAGCAGAAGCTTTACTTTTACTTCATCCTTTATATCTTCTACATATCTCCTTAATTGAGGATATTTGTATGTACCACAGACATATAGCTCGTTTTTATCATTATGCGAAATCATATCCATGTTGATATTGAGCTTTATTTGATCTAACCGAATAGGTGGGTTTTCAACAAAAGCCTTGGCCCCGCGTAAGCCCATTTCCTCTGCATCAAAGGCTGCAAACACAATCGTAAAATTGGGTTTATTTTCACTGAAATAAGCAGCGAACTGTAATAAGGCGGCTATACCCGATGCATTGTCGTCTGCGCCATTATAAATGGAATCACCTACTTTACCCAAATGGTCGTAATGTGCTGATATGACAAGAACCTCTTTCAGTTTGCCTGGAATATAACCTATTATATTTTTCCCGCTATAAGACGTCCCCTCTTTATCATCAAATTGAAAAGTTTGTATATAATCTTCACCTTGTGGGAAATGTTCCAAACCTAGGCTTTTAAATCGGTCGGCAATAAAAGCCGCCGCCTTTTCCGCACCTGCTGTCCCCGTTTTTCTGCCCTCATATTCGTCGGACGACAATACTTTTAGGTCTTTCAATACTTGTGCATCTTGTCGTTCTGCATTTTCTTTAACACTTGCACAGCAGCTAACACAAAAAAATAGTATCAAAAAGGAAAATCGATGAAGAATAGTAAGCATATTGATGCATGTTTTATTACAAACATACGAAATAGTTCTTAAGGGACACCCAAAGTATAAAAGGAGGGTTTATTTTAACTTCTTTCTCCGCGAAAGAAAAGAAGCAAAGAGCCGACCGTAGGGAGTTCATGAACACCTTTGAAAATAATGAAGTAGTGAATAAAATCGCCGCTTAAACTTAGTGCTTATCACACTTCTCGCATGTCCACTGCTACCACACGGGATACGCCTTGTTCCACCATGGTTACTCCATATATAATATCCGTACTGGCAATAGTCCGCTTGTTATGTGATACAATAATAAACTGCGACTGATTGGAGAATTTCCGGATAATATTATTGAACTTATCGATGTTCGTGTCATCCAAAGGAGCATCTACCTCGTCGAAAATGCAAAAAGGAGCTGGCTTGAGCAGATATAAGGAAAATAGAAGGGCCGTCGAGGTAAGCGTTTTTTCACCACCTGAAAGCTGGTTGATGGATAAAGGACGTTTCCCTTTTGGACGTGCCATAATTTCTATATCGGATTCAAGGGGTAAATCAGGATTACTCAACACTAAATCACAGGAATCTTCTTCATTAAATAAGGAGCGGAAGACGGTAATAAAATGTTCACGCACCTGAGTGAAAGACTCCATAAATTTATCACGAGCGGTATCATCTATTTCCTTAATGGTATCCAATAAAGATGTTTTAGCATCGAAGAGATCTTTACGCTCTTTTTGAATAAACGTATACCGCTCGTTCATCTCTTGATAGGCTTCCATAGCCATCGAGTTAATGGCGCCAAATTCTTCCAGCTGTTTTTTCAGTTTTTCGGTCCGATTCCTCAACTCTTCTTCGCTTTCAATATGATCGGGCAGCTCGTTATCCAGTAACTCGTTGATATCGATTTCAAATTCAACGGCCAATCGTTCCTTTAGTGCGTTCAAATCGAGCTTTAGACTGTTCTTCTTGTCTTTTAATTCGTTGGTTAGCAGCTCTATTTGATCTTTCCGTTTACGGAACCCCCCGATTTCTTCTTCTTTTTTATTGATATTGGCGCGCATGGTATAGTACTGCTGTTCCGCTTCTTGTAAGCCCTTTTCCAAAGCCTCTTTCTGCGCATACATGGCGATTAGATCCTCATCAGAATGATCCACATGCTGTAAAGTATCTTTAATGGCCTCCTTTACCGCTTCGTATTCCGTACTATATTGGGTAATACGCTTTTCTAGATTTTCATGCTGGCTCTCTCGGTATTCTAAATCTTTATTGATACCGGCAACTTTATTTTGTTGTTGATGGTAGCGTATATTTTCTTGATTATAGGCTGACGATATGGTGGTAAGTCGTTCTGAAATTTCATTAAAATTTTCCTGAAATGCAGTTAGCTCGTTTGCCTTATCTATTTTGCTCGCTGTTAAGGATGCCAAAGCCGGCTCTGCTTGTGCAAGTTCAGCTTGGATCGTGCGGATTTTTTCTTCGATATCCTGTTTTCTATTCTGGCTATTTTGTATGAAAGAGAGGTACTGCTCTTGCTTCGTTTTTACAGAGATTAATTCATTGCTCAGGCGGTTGAGTTGTAGCTTGGTCTCTTCAAGCTGACTTTTTTTGGTGTTTGCCTTCAGATCGTTCAATAAAGCCGTCTCATTAACAATATCCAATTGGATTTTTTCGAGATGCGTCGTGAGCTGCTTGATTTCCTTACTTAAGTTATCGAGGTTCTTCGCTCTACCGATACGCTTGCCCTCAAACAACCCTACCGATCCACCACTCATCCCCAGTCGAAATTTTGCAAACTTACCGGTTTTGTGCAGGATGGTTAATTGCGTATCGGGTAACGGTGTCTCTAAATCGCTTTCATCTTCCGTTTTTAGAATATATACATCGTGTAATAGTAACTTGATCAGTGGAAGATAGCGCTCTTCTGTATCAACAACAGATAAAGCAGGGATAAACCGTTCATCTGATAGGAGGTCTAATCCATTGCGAATGTCCGGCTGTGTAATAGCTTCCAAAACGAAAAAGCCGGCACGACCGCGTGATGCGCTCCCTAATAATTTAATAGCTTTAACGGCCTCTTGACGTTCATTAACCACATAATGGTTCATTACAGGTTCGAGAAAGTTTTCAATAGCCACTCGATATTCTTCTTTACAGAAGAGCACATCAGATAGGAGTGGGTAAGGTTTTGCCCAGCCCGCATTCTTTCTTAAGAATCGGATAGACTCCGGAAAACCTTCCAAATTATCGACTAGTGATTTGGTTAGGTTGTACTCATTTTGTTTCGCATCTAATGTGCGGTTATCCTTTATTACGGCCTCTTTATAGGATTGGATAAGGACTTCTTTATTAGCTATTTGCTGTTGCAGCTCTTCTTCATAGGCTAATGTACCATCATATTCCTCCTGCAAAGCGTCAACACGTCCCTCTAGTTCATCAACTACCTTAGAAAATTCGTTTAGCTCACTTTCTTTAGCTTCTGTATCAACGATATTTCGTTCGCTTTCCTGGCTTAGCGCGTCTTTTTGGATGTGCAGAACGGCAATTTCTTTTTCTAATTTATAGATGTTGTTCTGAAGTTGATTGTTTTCATGTACAAAAGCATCTAGTTTAGTCTTGGCGGTTTGCTGTTGCCCCCTCAGCTCGTCCACTTCCTGTTTCTGTTCATCAAGTGAAATCTTGATTTCATCTAATTTTTGTTGCTCAAGTAGCTGCTCTTCGTTTAAACGCTTAATATTATAAAGAACGTGATTGATTTGCTGTCTGTCGTTGGCCAGCTCTTTACTCAAACGTTGCTCCTTATCGTTTAAGTTCTTTAGCTGTTCATTTTTGACCTTCTTTTCGCTTTCATAAGCTCTTATCTTGGAGGTGTACTCATTGGCCGCTTTTTGTTGAACCGAAAGATTTTTCTCTTCCACTAAGCTTTCCTGTTTGAGTTTTTGGAGTTCGGCCTCAAGTGTGTCCAATTGCGTGACAATAAGGTTCCGTTCGTCTTCTTGAGCACTGTGTTGTTCATCTAGGCGCTCAAGTGCTTCGCGAAAGTTACTGATCCTAAATGATGCCAACGATACGCTCAGTTCTTTATATTGGTCTTTGAGTTTATAATAGCGTTCTGCTTTTTTTGCCTGATTTTCTAAGGTTTTTAAGTTTTTTTCAATCTCAAAAAGGAGATCTTCTACACGACTTAGATCTGCTTCGGTGTCCTTTAGTTTATTAAGTGTTTGTTTTTTCCTAACCTTATATTTCGATATACCGGAAGCCTCTTCAAAAAGTGCCCTTCTGGAATTCTCTTTGTTGTTAATAATCTCATCGATCATTTTCAGTTCAATGATGGAGTAAGAGTCGTTTCCAATTCCGGTATCCAAAAACAAGTCAGTGATATCTTTTAATCGGCATTGTACATCATTTAAACGATATTCACTCTCGCCTGTCCGATATAATTTACGGGTAATGGTAACCTGAGAGAACTCTGTTGGAAGGATGTTTTTGGTATTGTCAAAAGAAAGTGAAACTTCAGCTAAATTAGCCGCTTTGCGCGTTTTAGTGCCATTGAAGATGATGTTTTCCATTTTTTCAGAACGGAGGTTCTTGGTGCGTTGTTCGCCCAGTACCCAACGAATCGCATCAACCACATTGGATTTTCCACAGCCGTTCGGACCGACAATTGCCGTAACACCTTCATTGAAATTGATAGTGATTTTATCGCCAAAGCTTTTAAATCCTTTAATCTCTAAACGCGTAAGTTGCATGTATTTTGTCCAAAATTTGAGGCTGCGAATTTAATGAATTGAACCAATTTATCTAATTTTCTGCTATCTTTTCTATTCGCTTTCGATTTTTTCTATCTATTTAAGTGTTTTCGTCTACTTTCTTTCAAAGTGAAGAAAGTAGACGAAAATTATTTTCTATCTTTAATCCATGGAAACCATTCTACCCTTTATCATCGCTGCAATTGTTTTTGGCTATCAAATATATGCTAATTTCAAAAAAGAGCAGGAGAAGGCCAAAAAACGAAAACCGTCGCATCGTCCACAAGTAGATGAAACACCGTATAAACCATTGCAGCGTGAAATACTTCAACGTGAGCCACTGTCGGAGCCGGAGCTGATCCATCCCAAATCTGAAAAACACATCACTTTTGAGGATTACTCCGGGGTTTTAGAGGTAGAAGAAGTGAAAAGGGCGAAAGAAATTCATAAGAAACACGAACATGCATACAAGCGTTTGGAACCTTATAAAATAGATGCCGGCAGCGAGGAAACCAATCCCTATGGGGATTTCGATTTAAGGGATGCCGTTATTAAATCCGCTATTTTGAATAGACCGAGGTATTAGTGACATACTAAAGGCACACGAATAAATCTTCGTGCGCCAGCAATAAGTTTTTGTTCTAATGAAGATAGTTAAAAACTTAAAACTTAGTTCTTAGAACTTACAACTCAAAAACCTATGGATCCACTAAAACAAACTGATCAGCGTCTTGTAAAAAAGGTAGTTTCTCTCTAATCCGTTTTAAATCGTCCGGATAAAGCGTGAAGGTATAGAGGTCCTCGTCCTCCGGTTTATAATAAACAACCCCACCGTCAGGTGCAACACAGGTAGAGGCTCCTGAATGATAAACCTGATTTCCATCGTAACCTACACGATTTACGCCAATTACGTAGCATTGGTTTTCAATCGCACGAGCAGGAATAAGGGCTCTCCAATGTCCTATCCGCATGTCCGGCCAACTTGCTATATATAGTAGGATATCATATACGTTGTTAAGATTTCTGCTAAATGCCGGAAAACGGAGATCATAACAGGTTTGCAAACATACACGCCAACCATTTATTTCTACAATGACGCGCTTTTTGCCCGCTGTGAAAACCTTTTCTTCACCAGCCATCGAAAATAAATGTCTTTTATCATATTTATGGAATGAACCATCGGGCTTCATCCAAATAAAACGATTGTAATATTTGCCGCCGTCTTCTATAATGAGGCTACCTGCTACAACGCAATTGTACTTTTTTGCCTGTTCTAACATCCAATAGATTGTTTGGCCGTCCATTCTTTCCGCACATTTCTCAACATTCATGGTGAATCCGGTATTGAACATCTCCGGCAAAATAATCAAGTCGGTTTTTTCCTTCAATGAGGAAAGACGTAATGCCAAATTGGATAGGTTTTTCTCTGTGTTCTCCCAAAAAAGATAGGCCTGAAATATTGTTATTTTTAATGGTTTCATTTAAAGTAATTATTCATTTTTCGTTAAGGATATCCTTTATCGTCTAATGAATAGGTTAGTGATAGTCGGATGTCTTTAGTACTAACGATGCACCGTAATATACTAAATTAACGAAAGTTTGTAAATATCTTAATTTCTCAATTAATCTTTTTGTTCACTATTTAGTGTATGATACTGAAACGCCATCAAAGCCAAAAAAAGCGTGTTATTTAATTCGTGCTAAATTTTCAACGGCTTTTTCCAAGGTTTCGTGTTTTTTTGCAAAACAAAATCTTATATAGTGTCTGTCCAATCGGTTTTTGTAAAACACGGATAATGGAATAGTTGCGACGCCATAGTTGACCGTCAGTTCCTTTGTAAAGTCAAGATCACCTTTGTCGCTTATTTTATCGTAATTGGCTAACAAAAAGTAAGATCCCGATGCAGGAAGTATCTCAAAAGGCGTTGAACGGAGCGCATTGACGAAAAAGTCCCTCTTCTCCTGGAAGAATTTGCTAAGTAAGAGGTATTCACTTTCGTCCATCAAGAAATCGGCCAAGGCATATTGAACGGGGGTATTTACGCTGAATACCAAATATTGGTGAACCTTCCGAAATTCAACGGTCAGTTTTTCAGGAGCAAGACAATACCCAATTTTCCAGCCGGTTATGTGAAACATTTTTCCAAAAGAAGAGATTACGAAGCTGCGTTCCCGTAGTTCGGGATAACTTGCTACACTAATATGTTTCTTGCCATCAAATACAACCTTGTCATAAACTTCATCGCTAATGATAAATATATCCGTTCCCTGTGTAAGTTTTATCAATTGTTTCATATCGGCGTCAGTTAGCGTAGCCGAGGTAGGATTATGCGGTGTATTGATAATAATAAGCTTTGTCTTATGTGAAAAGACCTTCTTGACATCGTCCCAATTGATATTAAAGCTGTTAGGCAATAAAGAAACAGTTTTTACCATTCCTCCACATAAATCGATTGCAGGCGCGTAACTATCGTAACAGGGATCAAAACAAATCACCTCGTCATCCGGTCGAATAATACTGGCAATAGCGGTAAATATGGCTTGCGTTGCACCTGCTGTAATGGTGATTTCCTTGTCTGGATGATAAATCGCATGCTGTTGCTTTTCCACCATCTCGGCTATTTTTTCACGTAGCTGCAAAACCCCTGGCATAGGAGCGTATTGATTCAGTCCCTTTTTCATATAAGTTTGGGTTAAATCAATAAGCTTAGGGGAGCAGTCAAAATCAGGAAAACCCTGCGAGAGATTGATTGCTCCATGCTCATTGGCTAAGGCAGTCATCGTGCTGAAAATAGAATTGCTTACGTTAGGAAGTTTAGATAGAACGTTGATCATAAGGATGTGATTCAAGTTTGTTTGTTTTGTTTAACTTTTTTTTAAATTAGTTGTTACTGGTTAAAGATGACATTGTTTATCCGAGAACGCTATTTTCTCAACAAAATAAGTCAAGTGTACAGTATATTCTTGTAAATTGCAACGTCCTAAGTATGCCATGTAACGTTTATGGCAGAAACTGTGTAAGCTCATTGTTGTAGTAACACAAAGGAACAAATTTTATATACGAATAAAATATCCATGTATTACAGGCTATTCAAACACGGATGCAGATAAAAATAAAGTGGATATTCCATATGGCCATAAAAAACAGATTATTTACATATGAAATATAACAGATTTTTGATCTTATTATTGTTTGCCATCGGGTTCATTTCTTGTAATAATCCAAAAAAGCAAGGAGGTGTTCCCCGAGTTGGATTTATCGAAGCCTTCGAAGATGCTACTATTGGCGATGCCCGCAAAGGTTTTATAGAAGCCCTGGCAGCAAGTGGTTTTAGCGAACAAAA
The DNA here is from genome assembly GCF_008245145.1 of Olivibacter sp. LS-1. Taxonomy (GTDB): domain Bacteria; phylum Bacteroidota; class Bacteroidia; order Sphingobacteriales; family Sphingobacteriaceae; genus Olivibacter; species Olivibacter oleidegradans. Next base: position 3,491,335 of record NZ_CP041643.1, read on the forward strand.
TAAGACAGTAGAAATCATCGCAAAGAACGCGCAGGGCGATATGGGAGCCATGAACCAAATAGTAAGTTATATGCAGTCGGAAGAGGTGGATTGTATTGGAACCAGTACAACCATGTCAACCTTGGCTACTGTGCAGCGAATAAAAAACATCCCGATATTCATGTGCGTTACCGCTATGCCGCAAATATTGGGACTGATAAATGAAAAGAAAAAAGGGCCTGATAATCTTTTTGGTGTCGGCGAAGATCTGAATTATATCGACACATCCTTTGCTATTATTCAACAAGTCGTCAAACCAAAAAAAAAGGATAATCTACGCATTGGTATGATCTATAACCAAGCTGAACAGCAGTCAGTTGACGCCTTTAACCGACTGGATAAGTTGGCGAAGCAAAAGCAGGTTGAACTAATCGCCTTACCGCTAAACACTTCCGCTGATGCTCAGCTAGTCGTGCGTGCACTCTTGAAAAGAAAAATAGATGCTTTTTTCGCTAACCCCGACAATACTGTTTTCGCAGCTTTCGAAACTATCTTAAATAATTGTAATGAGCGTGGAATTCCGGTTTTTACAAGTGAAGTCGGACTGGTAAAAAGAGGGGCTGTAGCTGCTTATGGTGCCGATATCTATCAATGGGGATACCAGGCAGGGCAAGAAGCCGCTAAATTTCTGAAGTCAAAGAAAACAGATAAGTTAACGGTTGAAAAAGTCAAGATAAGAAGAAGGGTATATAATGGAGCCGCAGCGACTCGATTCGGACTAACATTCTCGGAAAATTTCGAAAAGCTATAAATTTTCTTCAACTGCATGGATTTTTATTTCGCTGCTATACTACAAGGTCTATGTTTTGTACCCATGGGGTTGGGGATCTATCTAACGATGAAGATTTTCAATTTTCCTGATATCACTACCGATGGGAGTTATACGCTGGGCGCAGTAATATGCGCGTTGGGTATAAGCCATCAGCTATCCCTTTTTATACTAGTCCCGCTTATTCTACTGGCAGGTGCCATTGCGGGTAGTTGCACGGCACTTATTCATACGAAGCTAAAAATTAATGCCTTATTGGCGGGTATTTTGGTAATGACCGCTTTATATTCTGTTAATCTTACCCTGTTGGGACGTTCCAACATTCCGCTCTTAAGCTACAAGAATCTTTTTTCCATCACACTGGTGCAAGATGCTAATTCCAATACGTTCCTGATTGCCGGTACGGTGGTTGTCATACTAGTCGTTATACTCAACTATTTATTGCGGACTGACTTCGGCATTGCGATGCGAGCCACAGGGAATAATGAAATCATGGTGAGATCGCTGGGGGTAAACACCTTCAAAATAAAATGGATTGGCTTGGCGATTACGAATGCATTGGTTGCTTTTAGCGGTTCGTTGATTGCCCAGTTTCAGGGTTTTACTGACATCAACATGGGCATTGGGATTGTTATCAGTGGTTTAGGTTCCGTAATGATTGCGGAAACTATTATCAAATTGCTGCCCACAGATAAAGTATGGATTAATCTCGGCATGGTCATCATTGGTGTGGTTATTTTTCAGTTAGTACTAGCCTTTACATTAAGTCTGGGTATAGATTCTTCTCTTCTCAAACTGTTTACCTCTTGTTTTGTGTTACTAATTGTTGCTTTGCCTCAAGGTAATTTTCTGAAAGGTTCGCTAAAACGTTGATTATGCTGGTTCTCAATAATGTAAGTAAAACTTTTTTCCCTAATCGGCCGAATGAGATCCGTGCGCTGGACCGTTTGTCTTTTACCGTGTCCTCGGGGGAATTTGTGTCCGTAGTAGGCGCAAATGGATCTGGTAAAAGTACGCTGCAAAATCTAATTGCCGGTACGATCTGGGCTGACAATGGCGAAATTAGATTAAATGATGAATTGCTAAATCAAATGGCAGATTACCGGCGGAGCCGATGGATAGCACGGGTTTTTCAGAACCCATTGCAAGGTACTGCTCCGGAATTGAGCATCTTGGACAATTTTAGATTGGCTTCCCTGCGTGGAAAAGCGAAAAAACTTACTATTGGCGTCAATACCGCTTTTAAGGAGCGGGTGAGGGAGCAGGTGCGGTTACTCGATATGGGCTTGGAAAACAAAATACATCAACCAATGGGTTTACTAAGTGGTGGGCAGCGGCAGGCTTTAACTTTGCTGATGACAGTTATGAGCGATGTTAAATTGCTGCTTTTGGATGAACCCACCGCTGCGCTCGACCCACGATCTGCCGCTCGCGTTATGGAGTTGGCGAGCAAGCTAATCGCAGATTATCAACTTGCAGTACTATTTATAACCCATAACATGAGAGAAGCTCTTAGCTATGGCAATCGCTTGGTACAGCTATCGCATGGTCGAATCAAGCGAGATTTGTCGAACGAGGAGAAACACCGGTTAAAGCCGCAAGATTTATATGAATGGTTTAATGAGGATTGAATAAAACTTGTATATTCGCCCTATGTTGAGCGCTCGAGGTATAAAAAAGGCATACGGTAACCTCCAAATTTTAAAAGGCGTTGACCTGGAGGTCAGAAAGGGTGAGATTGTTAGCATCGTAGGAGCCTCCGGAGCGGGCAAGAGTACTTTCCTGCATATTCTTGGATCATTAGATATGCCGGATGGGGGTGAGGTGGTGCTGAATGGAACTGAGTTGCCCAAACTTTCTCCCAATAAATTAAGCGCCTTTCGGAATAAACATATAGGTTTTATTTTTCAATTTCATCATTTGCTTCCTGAGTTTACTGCCTTGGAGAACATTTGCATACCTGCATTCATTGCCGGGAAAGGAAAATCTGAGAGTGAAAAAAGAGCAAAACAATTGTTAGATATCCTTCAGGTAGGAGCCCGAGCAGACCATAAACCCAATGCTTTATCCGGTGGCGAACAACAGCGAGTATCCGTAGCACGCGCCCTGATGAATAATCCATCCATTATTTTAGCCGATGAGCCGTCGGGCAATTTGGATTCGGAAAATGCCGAGGCCTTGCACCATCTTTTCGTACAATTGAGGAATGAATTGCAACAAACTTTCGTTATAGTAACGCATAATGAACACCTGGCTGATATTTCGGATCGTACTGTGCACATGAAGGATGGTTTGATTGTTTAAAGTTATAGACGGACGAAGGTATCCTTAAATTTATGCTAAACTGATTTTGATGAATATTTTGATTACTGGAGGGATGAGTGCGCTCGCACAGAAACTTGCACGTGTATTTTCTGCGGAGGATAAGGTGATATTCGGTGATAATGTAGCTATCCCTGATTTGTTAATTGCAGGAGGAAGGTATGTAGTAATACCATCCGGCAGCAGCGCATCGTTTAATCACGAACTATTAAAGGTGGGTATCAGCAACGAATCAGACCTTATAATTCCTTTGAGAAAGGACGAAATCGTACAGCTTGCTGCATGTAAAGATTTGTTTGCAGAATACGGAATACAATTGGCAGTACCGTCGCACCGACTTTTAGAGATCGTTGAATTTATTGTCAACCCGGGCAAAGATCTGAACACAACGGTTTTACTCAAAGGCAAAATAGCAGGTCAAGGAGAACCGATTGAAAGCTTGGAAAACGAGTCGGGCGTATGCGTAGTCTCAGACGGTGGGGAGGAACTCTTTTTTTGTTGTTTGGCATAGCCAGGGATGGCTTATTCTGTAACTGAAAAATGCTTACGTATAAAGATCTAGATCAGAACAAAAAGGCCTTTATTTTCGAGGTAGATGATGTGCTCTATCCGGAAAAGGATTATCTCTTGCAGGTATATTATCTGTTCGCTCATTTATTGGAATATACGGAAACAGTGCCACCGGCGAACGATTTAACTGCTTTCATGAAAAAAGTATATGAGCATCACGGGAAAGAAGAAATTTTTCAACGGGCAGCAGCTGTGTTTGGAATCGACGCAAAGTATCTTGAAAATTTTAAAAGAATCCACGTAAATGCTCAATTGCCGCTAAAATTATTACTCTTCGAAGAGGTAAAACATTTACTATTGGAAATCACGAAGGACGAAAAGAGAATTTTTGTTTTAACGAAGGGAAATCCGTTGATGCAACTGAATAAATTAAAGCAAATTGATTGGGGCCCCTTAAGTAGCTATATAAAGATGTACTTTTATGATGAGCTTGCCTTACAGGGAGTTACCGATCCGCTTGAGTATCTTCTTCGTGATAATCATCTTCGTTTGGAGGACGTGCTTATCATTAGTCGGAACCGGGAGCCTACTGAAGAGATTCTTAAAGCAGGAATTGATTATCTTCCGGTCGAGTCATTGTTGAAGACCGACCGGCACTAATGATCAAAAGATTTTGTACATTGCAGCTAATTTCAGGTAATCGTCTAAACGATTACTGATCCGCCTACAAGAAGGCTTTTAATTCTGGTATTTTATGAATAAAGGCAAACAACCAACGATTAAGGAAATCGCCAAACGGTTAAAGATATCCACCTCAACTGTTTCCCGTGCGCTTAATGATCATCCCAGCATCGGGTTAATTACCACGATGCGAGTAAAGAAATTAGCTGAGGAATTGAACTACGAGCCGAACAGAACCGCAATATTTTTCAAACAGCGAAAAACATTCACTATAGGCGTTATTTTGCCAAGTTTATCCGAAGCTTTCTTTTCTGCGGCCATAAGTGAAATTGAGAATTTTGCGAATAGCCGCAATTACACAGTCATTCTTGGCCAATCATTGGATGATCCCGAAAGAGAGCTGAAAATTATCAATACCATGAAAGTGCATCGTGTAGACGGAATTATCCTTTCTTCCGCCAAAAACACACGCGAATTTGAGTATATTGAAATATTGAGAAATGCAGGCATTCCGGTTGTTTTTTTCGATTGCGTGCCCGATTTGGCGCAGATTAACGCTATTGTTAGTAATCTGAAAACAGGAATGAAGGAGGCCATTGATACATTTGCCTCCTGTGGGCATCGGGGAATCGCCTTTATCAATGGACCGGCCCATTTACCCGCAAGCAAAGAAAGAGAGGAGGCATTTATTGAAGCGTTAGTTAATAACGGTATTCCCTTAAATCGCGATTATATTGTTTATACCGATTTGTCGGAAAAGGGAAATATCGATGCAACACTGCAATTGATTAACTTAAGCGAGAGACCCTCCGCTGTCGTTTCGTTTAATGACTATGTTACCTTGGATGCGATGAATGCGGTGCGTAGCAAAGGATTGACGGTTAACCAAGATATATTTTTTATCAGTTATGCGAACTACCCCATATGGAAATATATGGAAAACCCACCCATGGCTTCCATTGAGCAATTACCGGGAAAACAGGGAGCACTTGCAGCTGAAATGTTATTCGAATTGATAGACAGAGATACCGAAGAGAACGCCGATGATTCAGGCATTAAACAGGGTCGGAAAATAGTATTGGAATCAAAGCTGGTAAACCAGCATGTATAGCGCTACGTTCCGGGTTATTGTATAATCAGAGCCAAAACGTTGATATTCGAGAATGAATTATCTTCGAATGAAAGAAAGCTATAGCTAATTGCTAACCATAAACGCTAAACTTATGAACCTCGATTTTAATATAAACGAAGATGTTAACAAGCAGGCTGTTTACGAACTGAAAAGTCGATTAAAAAAAGTTTTTTTAGGTGGCGGAGAGACGGCAAGCAAAAAGCAGCATGAAAAGGGTAAAATGTTGGCTAGAGAGCGGATTGAATATTTGCTCGATAAGGATCGGCCTTCGTTGGAAATAGGGGCGCTGGCGGCAGACAACCTCTATGAGGAACAGGGAGGCTGCCCCTCAGCCGGTGTAGTGGTAGTGGTGGGTTATATTGCCAATAGGCAGTGTGTCGTGGTAGCAAACGATGCTACCGTCAAGGCTGGTGCCTGGTTCCCTTTAACTGCCAAGAAAAATCTTCGCGCACAGGAGATTGCTATGGAAAATCGATTGCCCATTATTTACCTGGTAGACTCGGCGGGCGTTTACTTACCCATGCAGGATGAAATATTTCCCGATAAAGAACACTTTGGACGCATTTTTCGAAACAACGCGCGCATGAGTAGCGAGGGTATTGTACAAATAGCGGCTATTATGGGATCTTGCGTAGCCGGTGGAGCTTATTTGCCGGTGATGAGCGACGAAGCGATGATTGTAGATGGTACCGGCTCCGTTTTTCTTGCGGGATCCTATTTGGTAAAATCGGCTATCGGTGAAGAGGTGGACAACGAAACACTTGGCGGTGCAACGACACACTGTGAAATATCCGGGGTGACGGACTATAAGCATCCGGACGATAAAAGCTGTTTGGACAGTATCAGACGTATTATTGAAAAACTAAGCGCTCCTTTAAATAGCGGATTTAACCGGATAAAGCCCGTGCTTCCTGCACTTGATTCAAAAGAAATTTATGGTTTACTTCCGAACTTGCGAGAAAAACCTTATGACATGGCCGAAATCATACAGCGCTTGGTAGACAACTCGGAATTTGATGAATATAAGGCTTTATATGGAAAAAGTATTTTATGTGGTTTGGCTAGGATTGACGGCTGGGCAGTAGGGATTGTGGCCAATCAACGGAAAGTAATAAAAAATAAGAAGGGTGAAATGCAGATAGGAGGGGTTATTTATTCAGACGCGGCTGATAAAGCGGCACGATTTATTATGAATTGTAATCAGAAGAAAATACCACTTGTTTTTTTACAGGATGTAACCGGATTTATGGTTGGCAGTAAATCCGAACAAGGTGGAATCATTAAGGATGGAGCAAAAATGGTGAATGCAGTCGCAAATTCAGTCGTGCCAAAATTTACCGTTGTGATTGGAAATTCCTATGGGGCCGGAAATTACGCCATGTGTGGTAAAGCTTACGATCCCCGCTTAATATACGCCTGGCCATCGGCAAAAATTGCTGTGATGGGAGGTGAGCAGGCAGCAAAAACCTTGTTGCAAATTCAAAAAGCAACACTGAAAGCAAAAGGGCAAAATTTAAGTGACCAAGCGGAGGCTGATCTCCTAGGTGAAATTACGGCTAGATATAATCGACAGACTACTCCCTACTACGCAGCCGCGCGTCTATGGATAGATGGGATTATTGATCCGCTAGACACAAGAAAAGTTATATCGATGGGGATCGAGGCCGCTAATCAGAGCCCAATTACGAAAGCTTTTAACGTGGGGGTTATGCAGGTGTGAGGTATCGGGTTTAGGTGGGAGATGGAAGGTTGAGGTTTGAGGTGTAGGGTGTAAGCAATGACGCTTAAAGTCTACGGATAACAGCAGATAAGAAATTTACAAAAGGAAAACGGATTGCTTTGATGTAATCAGTATCTTTGTGTCGAGAAAAAATAGAATTTACATGACTGAAGAAATAGAACACGTTAAGTGCTTAATTATAGGTTCGGGACCAGCAGGATATACGGCCGCTATTTATGCAGCGCGCGCTGACTTAAAACCCGTTATGTATACCGGTATTGTTCCGGGTGGACAGCTAACGCAAACTACGGATGTTGAAAATTTTCCAGGTTATCCGGCGGGTATCATGGGTCCGGAAATGATGGAAGATTTTAGAAAGCAAGCGGAACGTTTTGGTACCGATATACGGTTTGGTTATGCTACCGGTGTAGATTTTTCAGGGCCGGTTCATAAAGTTGTCATTGATGAAATCAAAACAATAACGGCCGATACGGTAATTATAGCAACTGGTGCTACAGCAAAATGGTTAGGTTTAGATAGCGAGCAAAAGTACAACGGATTTGGTGTTTCAGCTTGTGCGGTATGTGACGGATTTTTCTTCAAAGGTCAAGATGTGGCTATTGTCGGAGCAGGAGATACGGCAGCAGAAGAGGCTACTTACCTTGCTAAATTGTGTAGAAAAGTACATATGTTGGTTAGAAGAGACGAGTTTCGGGCTTCTAAAGCAATGCAACATCGCGTTTTCAATACGCCAAATATAGAGATACATTATAATACAGAGGCAGAAGAGATTTTGGGAGACGGTAAAACTGTTAATGGATTGCGAATCATCAATAATCAAACAAAGGAACATCAAGTATTGGATATAACAGGTTTCTTCGTAGCAATAGGCCACAAACCGAACACTGATATTTTCAAAGGATGGCTGGATATGGATGAATCGGGTTATTTAATTACAAAAGCTGATAGTACCCAAACGAATGTTGAGGGAGTTTTTGCCGCAGGTGATGTTCAAGACCATATCTATCGGCAAGCGGTAACGGCTGCAGGTAGTGGCTGTATGGCTGCGTTGGAAGCCGAGCGATATTTAGCAGCTAAAGAGCATGCCATTATAGAAACTGCTGATTAATAAAGTTTATTTTGCTATAGACAAAAGGCGCTTAGGCGCCTTTTGTCATATATCTATATTTTGTTCTATTTCGACACCATTTTTAAACCGATAATTGAAGCGATTAGGGTGAAAATAAAAAATAGACGCCAAAAATCAGAGGGTTCTTTATATAGGATGATCCCCATAATAACCGTTCCTACAGCTCCAATACCCGTCCATACAGCATAACCCGTGCCAATCGGAATATCCTGAATCGCTTTGTTAAGAAGAAGAAAGCTCAGCGTGATACAAATGAAAAAACCGATGGACCATTTAATGTTGGTAAAGTTATTTGATAACTTTAAACAGGAAGTAAAGCCTACTTCAAATAGACCCGCAATAATTAGATAAAACCAAGCCATAGTATTTTGTTTTTTGTGTTGGCAAATATCCGTAATAGGATACAGCGCTTTTTTTACATATGTTAAAAAATAATTCAATCGAAAGTTACCGATTCATTTTACGCCTGATTCTGCTCAATGTAACCTGACTGACGCCTAAGTAAGACGCAATATAGCCCAATTGTACCCGTTGAACAATAGAAGGAGATAACGTAATCAGTTCATTATAGCGCTCGGTTGCGGTTTTCGATTGGGTGCCTATCAGCCGCTCTTCCGTTTTTACCAGTTCTGAGCCAATCAGCCGATTAAAAAAATTGGCGATATCTAAATTATTTTCGCAAAGTGTTTTTACTTTACGATGGCTTATTCTTAATAGTGTGCTGTTTTCTAATAGCTCGATGGTTTCGTATCCCGGACTTTCATTAAAAAAGCTGTTATAAGACAACAGCACATCGGTTTCTAAGCAAAAGCAGAACACGGTTTCTTTCTCTTCGGTTTGTATATATACACGTGCTATCCCTTGCAAAATAAAATATAGATACGGTGCTGTGCGGCCGGCTTTTATGATGCTCGAACCTTTCTCATAATCTACTTCTTCCAACTCGTTGCAAAATAAGCTTAAAGAGGGTTCAAGCAATCCTAAATGCATCATCTTTTCTCTTAATGCTTGATCATTTGCCATAATCTGTTGCGATAATCTTAAATTCTGTTCTTCTGTTTTGCTGTTTACCCTTTTCCGTCGTGTTGTCGGCAATCGGATTATTCTGTCCGTAGCCTTTATACGCCAACCGGGTTTTGTCTATACCTTTACTCAGTAAATAAGCGTAAACAGCAAGCGCCCGTTTTTCCGAAAGTACCTGATTGGCTTGTGCGGAGCCTGTATTATCGGTATGACCTGTTATCTCTATCCGGATATGTTTGTTATGTTGTAGTAACTGAAATAACTCCATTAGGTCGCTTTCTGATGTAGGAAGAAGCTCATAACCGTTGGTAGGAAAGAAAATATTATTTAAAATGGCGGATCGTCCTGAACTAATTCGTTCTAGACCGACTTTGACAGCATAAATGTCTTTTTCTGTGAGCGTGTCTGCTAAAGCGAAATGTTGACTGTAAAATAGATATTCAGGATGCAATACGTGCAACGCATATTCACTTCCTACCGGGAGCGGTACTAGAAAAGTACCATCGAGGTAATCCACTTCTGAATAGAATGTTCGCTTCTTGTTCTTTAAATCGGTCAGCTTGACCGCTGCTTTTACGGCATTACCGGTTGTTTTATCAAATACGCGTCCTTTAACATAGGCAACAGCAGTAGGTCTTAGATGCTCAGTCAGGAGGCATGTATATATGTCAAGTCCGCCTTTGCCACCCGGTCTTTCAGCTGCGAAGTAAGCGGTTGAGCCATCTAAACTAACAGTGAGCGCACGTTGCTCCAGGTGATCATTAATAGGTGTACCCATATTGACAGGAGATAGTCTATTCCCTTCATGATCAAGCTTACTGATAAAAAGGTCTTTATTACCGAAGCCCGGCCATCCGTTAGAGGCAAAATAAAGTGTTTCGTTATCAGCATGGATAAAGGGTGTGCTTTCGTCAAACGATGTATTGACCTTGTCACCCATGTTTTGCGGTACTCCCCAAGAGCCATCTTGCTGAAGGGTGCTATACCAGATATCGTTTCCTCCAAATCCTCCTTTGCGGTTGCTAACGAAATACAGTGTGTTTCCGTCCGGACTAATTGCTGGCTGTGCCTTCCAAGAACCGGTATTAATTGGTGAACCTAAATTATGAGGGATGCCCCAGGCACTGCCTTCCCAATGGGATATGTAAATGTCACAACTTCCCTTACCGTCGGGTTTATTGCAGCCCGTAAAAAACAAATACCGTCCGTCGGGAGAAATACAATGCGCTCCTTCACTGTATGACTCGGTATTAACTTTTCCCGGAATGGGAAGGGCCTGTTTCCATGCGCTATCTTGATATTGACTGACATAAATATATTCTAAACCGCCCTTTTTTTGACGCGTAAAAATAATAGAAGAGCGGTCGGCCGTCAGCATAGGAAAATATTCATCATCCGCTGAATTAATTGAAGCACCCATGTTGTGAATATTTAGCAGCTGAGTGTTTTTGCGCTCGCTTAAACTGAAATTGCAATCCGCTAAATATTTTTGCGCAATAGCCTTCCGTTGATTAGTCTGTGTTGATACCTTGCTGAGGTAAGTTGTCAAAGCTTGTTTGGATGCCGCATAAGCGCCTAAGTTCAGCAAACTTTCGCCTAGTCCAAACCAAGTGGAGGGTGTTAAATCCGAAGCTAGTTTGGAAACCATCTCATAATGTTTGGCAGCTTGTTCAAACTCTTTTTGACGCAGATATATATCCGCTAATTGCTGGCGTGCAGTAATGAAAAGACTATCGTCGTTCAGAAGCTGTTCCAAACGTATAGTGGCATTGGTAAAATCATTTCTGCTCAAAAATCTCGCGGCTTCTTCAAAAAGTTTTTTTGACTTGCTTGTTGAAGGATTCAGCTGCTGGGCACCCAGTTTGGAGCAAAAAAAGGATAAGCTGTTATAAAATAGGCAAAATAAAAAAAATAGGCGCATACAGTGAAGATATCTTAGCATAGGCTCCAAATCTTACACTAAGATATAATATTTTATGCCTTTTTTGTTTTTTGCTAGGGGATATTAAGATACTTATGGGTTTGCAAAGAAATTTCCCACTTGGGGTTTTCCTTTACATAGTCAATAATAAGGGGCGTCATCTGAGCCGCTTTAGACCACTCAGGCTGTAGGTATAACTTCCTGCCGACGGGAATTTGGGCAGCATATCGTTCAGCCCATTCAAAATCACTTTTGTTAAAAACGATTACTTTTAGCTCGCCGGCAGCCTCAATAACGTCGGGGAGTGGTGCCTTAAATTTCTTGGGAGATAAACAAACCCAGTCCCAATGACCACTTAATGGGTAAGCACCGGAGGTTTCAATGAAGGTTTTAATGCCCGCATCTTGTAATCCCCTGGTTAAGTAGTCCAAATTGTAAATCAACGGTTCGCCCCCGGTAATCACCACGGTTTTGGCAGGATATCGCGCTGCGTTTCTTATGATATCATCTGCTTTTGTTAAAGGATGTAGTTCAGCATCCCAGCTTTCTTTGACATCGCACCAATGACAACCCACATCACAGCCCCCTAAACGTATAAAATAAGCTGCCTTTCCTGTGTGATAACCCTCGCCCTGAATCGTATAAAATTCTTCCATGAGCGGAAGAAGCGTACCGTCTGCTGGAACCTGTTTTGACATAATGGTGCAAAGGTAACTATTTTTTTCATGTTGCTTGTCAACCCCTAGTAATCTATACGGAAAGCACATTGTAAGGACGTTTTTTGCCACTATGTTCTTTGGTTTGCTAAATTTTATCAAGAAATCTTCCCCTAGGGAATTTTGAATGCCATTAAGAATTAACAAGTGATGAAAAAGGTTGAATAAGAAAAACGTTCCTTAATATAAACGCCCAACTGTAAATAAAAAAGCTGTGGAGTCCCCTCCACAGCTCAACCAATTATCCAAACACGATGGCTTAAAAGCCACTATCATCAAGAGCGAACACCACTTTGCGTTCTTTCCATTTTCCATTCGTAAAATCAGGTATTTCGACTGATTTGTTCCCTTCGGCTAAGGATAATGTCGATAATGGTGTAATAACACTCATGCTAACAGAATCGTAGACATCAATTGGTGTTTGTCTGTTTTGTTTTACCGACTCAATAAAAGCATTAAAAACAAACCAGTCCATTCCACCATGCCCCGCGCCGGCAGCATCATTTGCATATTTAGCCCATAAAGGGTGATCATATTTCTTTAACCACTCGTCGGCTGCATCCCACGCATGTCCCTTTGCCGATTTACCTTCGATGTATATGCCATTATTTAAATCCATCCACAAACCTTCCGTACCCTGAACCCTAAAACCAATTGAATAGGGGCGAGGTAAATGAACATCGTGGGATAATAACAGCGTCTCGCCATTGGCACAATTGATCAACGTTGTCGTTACATCCCCATTTTTATATTGAATTTTTGCATTAGGATGTCCGGGAGATGTTTTTTGTACGTAATTTGCTAATCCTCTTGCCTTGCTCGAAAAGGAAACCATATTGGTCATTCGATTTCCGTGGTTAATGTTGGCGTAGTGCATCAGAGGACCCAAGCCATGTGTTGGATAGAGATCCCCATCTTGATCAATGTTGAATTGTGTACGCCATTGCGCCTCACTCATTGCCTTGGCCCCATATTCCACACCTCCACCATAGGGTTGCTTGCCATTGTTAAAAAGGACCTCCCTTAAGTCATGCTGATAACCACCTTCTAAATGAATCAATTCACCAAAAAGGTTTTGCCTTACCATATTAAGAACCGCCATGACATCTCGTCGATAACAAACATTTTCCAAGGTCATATAAGGCTTTCCGGTCTGTTCCGACGTTTTTACAACTTCCCAATGGTCGTCAACAGTTAGGCCGGCAATAACCTCACAACCTACATAAAGCCCAGCTTTCATCGAGTCCACTGCCTGATCTTTATGAAATTGCCAAGGGGTGGCTATCACAACGGCATCTAATTTCTCTTTTTCAAGCAATTTTTTATAAGCATCCACGCCACCGGTATATTCTTTCGGCAATTTTTTATTTGCCTTTTGGAATTGCTTTCTGCAACTTGCCAGTGATTCTTCTTGAATGTCACAGATGGCAACTACATCGATATCCTCCCTTCTTAAGGCCAGGGCCACATGGTTTCTTCCTCGTAATCCAACGCCAATAAAGGCCAGGCGTATTTTTTTATTATTTTGAGCAAAAAGCGGAGTATCAGGTAGTATACTTGTTGCAGCCGCTGCAATGGAGCCTGACTTTATGAAATTTCTTCTATCCATTAGGTGTTCTTTTGATTATTAGGATATTGTTCGGCGTCTTCATAAATTAGAATGCGCTCTCTTGAACAAACATAGAAAAACATTTTTAATAAAATCCTATGCAACCGATTGCTCTATTTTCAAAAAAATTGCGCAATCGGTTGTGTTTTTAATTATGTATGAAGTTGTTTTTCATTTTCGCATATTGCATCAAATTATAGAGAAACTAGTTTTAAGACGATATTAATTTTCAACTTCAAGTTTTTATACACTTAATGATAGACATGCCAAACAACAAGGCCGCTGAATTTTTGCCTATTGTGAATTTTTTTGCGATTAAAGGTAAAGCCGTTGATATAGAACCTTTTGGTTCGGGCCATATTAACGATACTTATAGAATATGCACAGACTTGGAAGAGGGACCTAATTATATGCTACAGCGTATTAATAATCATGTTTTTAAAAACGTTGAACACCTGATGCAGAACATAGCGTTGGTATGTAATCATATCAAACATAAATTGATCGGACAAAACGAGAAAGATGCCGAGGGAAAAGTACTTACCCCTGTTCCTACAAAAAATGGCGATCTTTTTTTTAAAGATGAAAGGAATAACTACTGGCGTATATTTATTCTTATAGAAAACACGAAATCGTATGATATTGTAGAAACGATACAGCAAGCGAGAGAAGGCGGACGTGCATTTGGGAACTTTCAAGCAATGTTGTCTGATTTGAATCCGCTTGATGTTCATGAGGTTATACCGAATTTTCTAAATATAGCCAGCAGGTTAAGAGATTTTAGAGACGCTATTAACAAGAATATGGCTAGTAGGGTAGATGAAGTTCGATCAGAAATCGATTTTATACAGGAGCGGGAAAATAAGATGAATACCATTTTAAATATGGCAGCAAAATCCCAAATTCCGCTTAGAATTACCCATAATGATACTAAATTTAACAATGTGCTTTTGAATAAAGAGGACAAAGCACAATGCGTAATCGATTTGGACACCGTTATGCCCGGTTATGTAGCGTATGACTTTGGTGACGCGATCCGAACGATTATTAATTCAGCCGCGGAAGATGAGGCTGATCTTGATAGGATAAAACTGAACATTCCTTTGTTTGAAGCTTATACGAAGGGATACCTGGAAACAGCGCACCACTTTTTATATCCAATGGAAATTAAGTCTTTGGTGGATGGTGTGTTATTGCTTCCTTATATGCAGATGATCCGGTTTTTAACGGATTACCTTAACGGAGATACCTATTATAAAATAAGCCATCCTACACATAATTTGCAACGGACAAAGGCTCAGATGAGATTGGTAATTGAGATCGAAAAGCATGAAGAATTGTTGCGAGATCTTGTGAAAAGAGAGGCAAACGTTTACCTTAGCTAAATTAAAAACTGCCATGAGTCTAGAAGTTCCCTATATACCTTCATTGGATAGCACCGCTACAGGAAACGCCATTCGTTCCGTATTTTCAATGATAGAAGCACATGCCATTGCATCCCTAAACTGGAAAGAATATTACTATGTACCAAAGGTAAGCTTCAAAATCGCCTATACGGATGAAAGCATTTTATTATATTATGAAGTGTTCGAAAAACATATCCGTGCAGCCTACCTCCATAATAACGAACCGGTATATCGGGATAGCTGTGTCGAATTCTTTATTTCTTTTGATGGCAGTAATTATTATAATTTCGAATTCAATTGTATTGGCACGATGTTGTCGGCATACGGTAGTCAAATCATGGAAAAAAGACAACTGGCTTCTCAAGATCGCATTGGTAGTATTTATCGAGACACCAATATCCATGCAACACCTAATGGCGTGCAATGGGATCTAGTGGCGAATATTCCTTTTAGTGTTTTTAAGGAAGATAGCATTAACTCATTAAAGGCACGCGAATGCCTAGCGAATTTCTATAAATGTGGAGATGATCTGCCTATTCCGCATTTCTTGTCTTGGGCGCCCATTGATCATCCTAAGCCAAACTTTCATCTACCGGCCTTTTTTGGCAAGCTTCATTTCGCATCCTAATCGATTAGAACATTAATCCGGCCCGTTTTCCATTTCGAAAACGCGGTCAATCTTAAGATTTTGTTTGTCTTTTCCTGCCTGCACCGCCAATTGATCACAGCGTTCGTTTTCGGGATGGCCGGCATGTCCTTTTACCCATACGAATTTGATTTGATGAAGTTTGTACACCTGTAGAAACCGTAACCACAAATCCATATTTTTTTTCCCCGCAAAGCCTTTTTTCAACCAGCCAAACACCCATTTTTTTTCAACAGCATCAATAACGTATTTTGAATCTGAATAAATGGTGACATGATGCCCCGGCTTCTTTAGTGCTTCTAGTCCAACAATAACCGCCAGCAATTCCATTCGGTTGTTCGTGGTCTTTCTAAATCCTTCAGATAATTCTTTATAGTATTGTCCGGCCCTGAGAATTACCCCATAACCTCCCGGTCCCGGATTTCCACTGGAAGCCCCATCCGTAAATATTTCAATCATTGAGGCAAAGATAAGGATAGAATCGGGGATATCATTCAGCTAAGTTCTTAAAAATAGTCGTTAATACTTGATTGCACAGGGCAAGTTGGTCAGGCGTAATATTCACCAGTGCCTCGTCCATGGTTTTTTCCGCTTGTTGCTTCGTTTTATTTTGAAGTATTTGTCCTTTGTGAGTAAGAAAAATACGGTTAACCCTCTTGTCAAATTTATCAGGAATACGAACTACTAGGTTGAGCTTCTCTAAATTGTCAATCAGTCGTGTTATACTTGGTTTATCCCGGAAAGATTGAGAAGCTAGTTCTTGTTGCGTTAAGCCATCAGCACGCCAAAGTACATCTAAAATGGCCCATTGCTCTATGGTAATTTGGAGACCGGCCTTTTTAAAGTTCTTTAGCAGGCGACGTGCTAAAGCAGTATAAGTAACGCCGGTTAGTAATTTTACGAGTTCGTCTTCGTTTAACGCTGTCTTATACATGTGCGTCTTTGTTTATCGCAATAAGCTTATCAAGATACGCAATTTACCGCTGTTTTGTTTGGCCGTCGGAAGAAATGGCGTTCAAACAAAAAAACAAAGAATTAATCCCTGAACTGCTCCTCTAGTTTTTTAAGCTTGTTGATCAGCTCTTCCAGCCGCTCACTTTCCTTTTTTATGTAAACTTTCATTAGCACAAAATAACATATCAAAAACCAGATAATGGTACCAATAACAAATAAGACGAGGGCAAAGGTTGATACGTAAAAAGACATTTCGATTAAGTATAGAGCCAATGCAATGGATAAACTAATGGTATAAATCGTGTAATTTCGGGTGTTCAATCGGTAACGGTGCTGTTTATACGCTTGCAAATAAGCAATATAGGCTTCCGGCTTGTTCAGTAAACTCTCGCTGCTGCTGATAGATCGATAATCCTTTATTTGGATTAACATATAGTATACTAAACAGGTAATGACAATGAACATTGATAGTAAAGTCGTCCACGTGTGGAACCGGAAAGAAATAAAAATATAGATTGTTATCAGAACGATGACCGCAATGCTAATAACATGGCTTAAAAGTTTAGCAGTATACTTGTTTTTCGTCTGTTTAACTGTATTTAGGATAGCATCGTAGCTAACACCATCATGTTCCTGCTGCACGTGCCAAAGCTGTTTTAATTCATTAAAATCTTTCATGGCGATTATATATTTCTGTTAGCTTGCTCTTAATCCGATGTATTTTTACCCGCAGATTTCCCTCCGAGATACCTGATATTTCGGCGATTTCCTGATAAGGCATTTCATCTAAAACCATTGTGATAATAATTCTCTCATTTTCTTCTAGTTGTGATATACACTTGTATAGTTGATTTACCTGCTCTTGCTTATCGGAAACATCATCGGCTTTGGTTTCGATAATCCGTTCGTTAATTTCGTCGGTGGCTTTTCGCTTTTCAACACGCAGATAGGATAAGCAGGTGTTTACGGCAATTCGATAAATCCAGGTTGATATTTGAGATTGGTTTCTAAATCTATCAAGATTTTGCCAAACCTTGATAAAGGTTTCTTGCATAAGATCATTTGCAGCCTCGCTATCTCCGGTATAACCATAACAGAGGTGATACACCTTTCTGTTATTTTTGTCAAAAATATCCTTAAATAGGGCCTCTTTTCGCGTCATTTTCTTAGCAACTAAGGTTTAGACTAATGGAATTAGTCCGTGTTACAATTTTTTGTCTTTTTTACCTTGGATTTTTTAGGCAATCATTTTTTATCGTTGGTAAAATTACATCTATTTATTGGAAGCTTAAGCTAAATGGTTATTTTTGTGGAATTGCGAACTGCTTAATGTATTATATGAAGTCAAAATCAGCCGTATTTTTTACCCTAATCACTGTAAGTATTGCCGCTTTATTATATGCTGTCGATTTTATTTTTAACGTAATTCCCCCTCAGGTATTGTTTTTTTTTAGATGGCTTGCTATAATCGGTTTAATACTATACGGATTTAGGAAGAGAACGCTAACGACATGGATTTTGATTTCATTGGTCATTGGCGCAAGTATCGGACATGATTGGCCGCAGATAGGGATGGCTTTACAAGTGGCAAGTAAAGCATTTCTTAAGTTAATTAAAACCATTGTGTCGCCTTTGATCTTCGCAACTTTGGTTTATGGTATCGCAGGACACTCTGACATAAAGCAAGTTGGTCGGATGGGTTGGAAGTCCTTGTTGTATTTTGAGTTGGTTACCACCATCGCTTTGTTTATCGGCTTGGCTGCTATTAATATCAGTAAAGCGGGTATGGGAATTATTCCTCCCGCAAATCAGCATGAGGAGTTGCCGGATGTCAAGCCACAAACCGTAAACGATATTATTCTTCATATTTTTCCCGAAAATATTGCAAAATCAGTAGCGGAAGGTGAAGTATTGCAAGTGGTAATTTTCAGTGTGATTTTTGGTTTAGCCTTAATTATGGTACCCGAAAAAAAGAGGATGCCTATGGTAAATTTTACCGAAAGTTTATCAGAAGTCATGTTCAAATTCACCAATATTGTCATGTATTTTGCTCCCATCGGCGTGGGGGCGGCTATGGCCTATACGGTGGGGCACATGGGGCTTGGCGTTCTGGTCAACCTTTTTCAATTACTAGCCACGCTCTATGTTTCGCTTATCGCATTCATTTTGTTGGTATTATTGCCTATTGGTTTAATAATCGGTTTACCAATTAAACGTTTTATCAAAGCCGTTGGCGAACCGGTATCTATTGCCTTTGCTACTACCAGTTCAGAGGCGGCCTTGCCAAGGGCCATGGAAGCTATGGAAAGCATCGGTGTACCGCGTAAGATAGTGGCCTTTGTAATGCCTACGGGGTATAGTTTTAATCTAGATGGTACTACGTTATACCTTTCCTTGGCTAGCGTCTTCGTCGCCCAGGCTGCCGGGATTCATTTATCCTTTGGAGAACAATTGCTGATGGTTTTTACTTTGATGATCACCAGCAAAGGTGTTGCGGGTATTCCTCGCGCGTCTTTAGTGATTTTGATGGGAACGGCCGCCTCTTTTGGTTTACCTGTTTGGCCCATTTTTATTATTCTGGGCATCGATGAATTAATGGATATGGCCCGAACTTCAGTTAACGTGCTCGGAAATTGTTTAGCAGCTGTGGTAGTAGCTAAATGGGAAAACGAATTTAATCCGAATGCCGTAAATGAAGATATCATGGATACCAAAATCTCACCACACGACGAAATAAAGCCCTAGTCAATTTTATACATCAGGAACAAAACAATACTTTTAAAAACTATATACCATGAGTGAACGCTCTAAAAAAATCTTCCTTTATATCTGTATTATTGTGCCTTTTTTAGGTTATTGTATTTTCTATTATAGTAATATGATAAAAAACGCCCCGTTCCGATTTTCCGATTTTGAGTCTGTTGAATTCAATTATGGGACACCCGATCATATGCTAAACAAGTACAACTCCAAAACCCAAGAATATCAATATATGAATCGGAGGGATTCTTTAGTTAAGAGTACGCTGAAACTACGAAAAGATGATTTACTTTATTTACATCGAAAGGCAACGGAATATGGCTTTTGGAACTTTCCGGACGACATGACCAATAAAGCTGCAGGTGTGGATACCACCAAAAATGTGGTGCGATTTTTTCTGAAATTCAATTACAAAGAGAAAAGTAAGCAAATGCTTTTTGATTCTAATTTTGATGGGGACCCTAAACTTACTGAGGCCGCCAAAACTATGGTCAGCGAAGTGCGGCGTATCCTAACGGATGCAGAAGACAGAAATTAAATGTTGCTCAGTGTTTCTGTAGCTTGCATGAGAATCGAGGCTGCCAGCTTGGCTGTGCGATCATCTATATCGTATAGCGGATTTGTCTCTGCTATACCTATGCTTAATACTTTTTTGCTATTTACTATCTGTTGTATACAGGATGAAAAGACGAAGTCGGGGTATATCCCATTATAGGAAGTCGCACTCACCCCTGGAGCAAATGCAGAAGCAAACACATCCATGTCTATACTTAAATACAGGAAGTCGTTTTCCGCTATAAACGTGTTCAGCATTTCTTGTAGAAAACCATAATTCATATAATGAAAATCGGAAGCTTCTATATACCGGACTCCCAACCGCTCCGCTATATTGAATAGATGCACAGTATTACTCGTCTTCTGAATGCCTAATGCCAAGTAGTGGAATGGTTGGTTTTCGATCCGGTTGGTTTGTGCGATCTCCCAAAATCCGGTACCGGAGCTTACACCATTTTCGTCCGGTTCTCGGAGATCAAAATGTGCGTCGAAATTGATAATTCCGATAGATTTGGAAGGGGTGTTCACGAATTTTTTGATACCACGATAGTGTGGTTGCGCCAGCTCATGCCCCCCACCTAGAAGAATCGGAAAATTTCCGGATGCGAGAAGGGAGGTGACAGCGTGTGCTAAAAGATCTTGCGTAGTCTCCAGTGCCCCATTCGGGCATTTTATGACACCAAAATCATATAAAGTGCGCATCGATGGTTGCAAAGGCAGGTTGCTAAGCGCCCTTCTTATATGCTCCGGGCCTTTAGCGGCACCTTGTCGGCCTCGGTTCCTCCTTACCCCTTCGTCGCAAGCAAAACCTAACAGGGCGATACCATTTGGTGTCAAGGGTATTTCCTGCTTTAGCGATTGAAGTCTCACACATTGGTGCCATCTTAAATGATTAGGACCGAGACCATCTACGCGTCCATGCCACCAGTTGTGTTGCGGTTCGTCATACATTGTGTTATTGTAATATAAGTTTTCCATTTTTCCAAACTTTTGACGATTTCATACTTCCTTGATAATACAATATCTCCCGATAATCTGAGGTAGAATAAGCTTGCATATCGGCAAGCTGTTGATCAGCAATCCTGCCCCGGTTTAGTAAGTTCAGCGCATAAGCAGCGCGATAGGTAAGCCCCGCTAGGGTTTCTGCCATGGTCAGCTTTTCAAAGGTTCCTAAAATGGAGGCCTGCGTCAGCAATTGTCCCATCGGAGCTGAACCGGGATTCCAGTCGCTTGCGATCGCTAAACCTGCCCCCTCATCCAAAAGTTTGCGGGCAGGGCTAAAAGGAATCCCAAGTCCTAACGAGGCTCCCGGTAAACAGACGGCAACAGTGTTCGACTGAGCAAGCAAACTTATTTCCTTTTCACCACTGTGCTCCAAGTGATCAGCTGATCGAGCCCCGAGCATAACGGCTATCGGTACCCCCCCGGGGGTGAATTGGTCCGCATGAATCGTAATCTCAAAACCTTTAGCTTTTACTTTCTTTAAGAACTCTTTTGCTTCCAAAGGGGAAAAGGCAGATTGCTCAATAAAAATATCGAAGCGCGCACTAAGTTTCTCTTGCTCAATGATTGGAAGGAGTTGCGTTACTATATTGTTGAGATATTCGTCCCGACTGCCATCAAAATCAAGGGGGAGGGTATGTGCTGCCAAACAGGTTGGTATTAAATCTACCGGAATAAGTTTATCTGCTTGCTTGATGGCCCTCAACATCTTCAGTTCGTTTTCATTATTCAGGCCGTATCCGCTTTTGACTTCCATGGTTGTTGTTCCACGGCTTAAAGCTTCCGTCGATCGCCGTACTATACCGTCAACCAGCACCTGCTCGGTAGATGATCGACAATGTTGGACGCTTTCCCATATACCACCTCCTGCCTGCGCTATCTCAAGGTAGCTTTTCCCTGCAACGCGCATGGCATAGTCGCGAGCCCTGTTGCCTGCATAGCAGATATGGGTGTGACAATCGACGAACCCCGGTATAAGCGTTAGCACTGAATCCGTTTCTTCTATCACT
The DNA here is from genome assembly GCF_008245145.1 of Olivibacter sp. LS-1. Taxonomy (GTDB): domain Bacteria; phylum Bacteroidota; class Bacteroidia; order Sphingobacteriales; family Sphingobacteriaceae; genus Olivibacter; species Olivibacter oleidegradans. Next base: position 3,513,260 of record NZ_CP041643.1, read on the forward strand.
ACATCGGGATAAGCGCGGCGAAGGTTGTTGAAGGTGTCAACAGCAACGATGTATTCGCCTTTAATTAGAACGCCTCCTTGTTCCAGAATTTGCAGTTGTTCATCCTTTAAGCTACCCTTAATTGGAAGACCTGCCATTGTTACGATTTGTGCGAAAGGACCTATGATTTTCATGAATATATTTTGTCTCACCAATTTTTCAAGTTAAACTTCCTATTGCACAATTCAGCTCGCTCATAGCCTGCGTCTACGTGCCTGAATATGCCCATTGCCGGATCGTTGAACAATACCCGTCTTAAACAAGCGTCAGCCCGATCCGTACCGTCCGCCAAAACAACCATACCGGCGTGCTGTGAGTAGCCCATTCCCACACCTCCTCCATGATGAAAGGAAACCCAGGTAGCCCCACTGGCGGTGTTGCTCATAAGATTTAATAAAGGCCAATCAGACACGGCGTCCGATCCGTCGAGCATTGCCTCTGTCTCACGATTTGGCGACGCCACTGAACCACAGTCTAAATGGTCCCGGCCAATAACAATCGGCCCCTTTACTTTACCACTACGTACCAAGTCGTTAAACAGCAAGCCCGCTTTCTCGCGTTCACCCATTCCCAGCCAACAAATACGAGCAGGCAGACCTTGAAACTTTACTTTTTCACGGGCTTTCAACAACCAATTACGTAAACCTTTATTTGCAGGAAACGTTTTTATCAGGGCTTCGTCTGTGGTATAAATATCCTCCGGATCTCCCGATAGGGCAACCCACCTGAAAGGGCCTTTGCCTTCACAGAATAAAGGACGTATAAAAGCAGGTGTGAAGCCCGGGAGGTCGAACGCATTGGTGAGCCCGCCTTGTCTAGCAAATTCACGTAAATTATTTCCATAATCGAACGTGATTGCCCCCTTTGCCTTCAAGGCCAGCATAAGTCTTACATGTCTGACCATACTTTTAATTGACAACTCCTTGTAATGTGATGGGTTAGCCGTTCTTAATTTAAGTGCTTCTGAAAGTGAAAGGTTGTGAGGAATATAGCCATTGATGGGATCGTGGGCAGAGGTTTGATCGGTTAATATGTCCGGTATTATTCCGTGATCCAATAGTTGTTGGAGTAGATCTCCCGCGTCACTCACTAAGCCTACAGATAACGGTGTTTTGGATGATTGAGCCGCTCGGGTCCAATGAACCGCCTCCTCAAAAGAATCCGTCATTCGGTCTATATACCCGGTCTCGATCCTTTTCTTAATCCGAGAAGGATCTACATCAGCTCCTAGGAAAACAGCCCCCGCCATGGTGGCTGCTAAAGGTTGGGCTCCACCCATACCGCCAAGTCCTGCGCTTACTAATAATTTTCCCGATAGGTTGGCATTGAAATATTGCGCAGCACAGGAAACAAAGGTTTCGTAAGTGCCCTGTAGAATGCCCTGTGTACCTATATAAATCCAACTACCCGCCGTCATTTGACCATACATCATTAGTCCCCGGCTCCGAAGTTCATTGAAATGGTCCCAGGTCGCCCAAGCAGGAACTAAATTGCTATTAGCAATTAAAACTCTTGGTGCTTCGGGATGTGTACGTACGACCCCAACAGGTTTGCCTGATTGAATAAGCAGCGAGTGATGTTCATCCAGCTCTAATAGAAGGGTAATTATTTGGCGAAGTGATTCTTTATTTCTGGCAGCTTGTCCAATGCCTCCATATACCACGAGTTCTTCAGGGTTTTCGGCTACTTCCGCGTCTAGATTATTTAACAACATGCGTAAGGCCGCCTCGGCTTGCCAATTTTTGGCATGCAGCTGATTTCCAACAGGGGCCTTGTAAAAGGGATGTTGTGCATATTTTTCAAGAAAGCTGGAACTGTTCATAATCTTTATCATTTAGGTTTATTTGGTATTTTAATGCCACTTCGTTCGCTCGAGCAACAAACTTGCCACTGGCAATTAAGTTTTTTAAGTGTTGTATATCCGTTGAGAAGATCCGGTCTTCCTCCGCATAAGCAACCTGCGATCGCACGAAGCTATGACATGCTTCCAACACGGAGGTTGAGCGAATAGGATGCCTAAAATCCAAAGCTTGGGTAGCATATAACAGTTCGATGGCCAAGATGTATTCTAAATTCTCGATAACCTTATTTAGTTTTCTACCGCTAATGGATCCCATTGAAACATGGTCTTCCTGTCCTAAAGAAGTGGGAATACTGTCGGCACTGGCGGGAAAGCACAAGCCTTTATTTTCGGAAACCAGGGCTGCGGTTGTGTACTGTGGAATCATGAAGCCTGAGTTCAGCCCGGCATCCTTTATCAATAACTTCGGCAGTCCATAACGGCCTTCGATAATCAGGTAACTTCTCCTATCCGAGATGTTCCCCAATTCCGCTGCTGCTACAGTAGCATAATCTAAGGGAATTGCTAAAGGCTGTCCGTGAAAATTTCCACCACTTATTGTATCCAACGAACCTAAAATTACCGGATTGTCTGTAACTGAATTTAATTCGATTTCTGTTAATTGTTTTAAGTGAAGCCAAGCAGTACGCGATGCCCCATGCACTTGAGGGATACAACGGAGTGAATAAGGATCCTGTATTCGGTCACAATTGACATGTGATTGAATAATTTCCGACTCCGCTAATAAAGCCCATATTCTACTTGCGACAAAACGGTTGCCCGGAAAGGGCCTGAGCTCATGAAGACGCGGATCAAATGGTTTCGAAGAACCCATCAACCCTTCTAAAGACATAGCACCGATAAGATCAGCGGCATCTAAGGCATTGTGAAAACGCGCTAAGGCATGAACCGCATGGGCTGCAATAAATTGAGTGCCATTGATAAGTGCCAAACCTTCCTTTGGGCCCAACTGGAGGGGTTCGATGTTTTCTTGCCTTAATACATCGCCTGTATCGCTCATGCGTCCCTTGTAGTAAACGTTACCTAAACCAATAAGTGGTAAGAATAGATGAGAAAGTGGCGCCAGATCACCGGAAGCGCCAACAGAACCCTGAGCGGGTACGCAAGGGAGTATATCTTTTTCGATGAACCAATGTATCCGTTCGATGGTCGACAACCTGATACCGGAATAGCCTAAACAAAGCGCATGTAATTTAATGATAAGCATGATCTTTGAAATTTCGGTAGATACGAACTCGCCAACACCTACAGCGTGGCTCATCAATAGATTGTGTTGCAGTTTGGCCGTGTCTGAGGCTGATATTAACGTGTCGCACAAAGGACCGAAACCGGTGTTAATGCCATACACTACTTTATTCTTATCTACGATTTCGTCTACATAGGAGCAGCTTTGCGTAATATTGGATATAGCCTCGTTTGTAAGAATACCTTTCAGATTACCATTAGCCAGTGCTAACGCTTTTGCAACGGTTAGTCGATCAATTCCATACTTAAATACCATAAACATAAGATTTAATGTGCAAGTTGCATGTCAGCCAGTATGCATTCACCAAGCGGTTTCGCTTTCAACGCGTTTTCCAATTTGCTTAGGCGTTCAAGAAAGCCGGTAAGACTTTCCTCTTCGGCTTCAAATGCCGACATAATAGATTCGATGCTTTTCCAGACCGGTTTTATGTCGTCTAACATTTTCCGGCCGAGTTTGGTTAAAGTGACAACCTGTTTCCGCCCATCCTGTTTGTCACGTACGCTTTTTACCAACTTTTTCCGGCGAAGATTGTGGATCATCTGACTAACGGATGAATGCGAAATCTGTAGACGATTGGAGAGGTCAACCAACGAAATGTCTTCCGTTTTCGAAAGAATATAAAAGAAAGAAAACCAGCTTGTGTCAAAAGGAATTCCCAGCTGCTGATAAACGCTGTTTAATTCGCTGATATAATATTCACTCAATCTTCGTAAGCGGCTGCCAAATATGAGATAGCCAGGGGTTCGGTAAAAGTCCATAATTGATTTGTATAAGTACTTATACAATTATACAATATTGTATGATAAAAAGCAAGAGGAGAGGGGATAGGTAGTCGGGTTGTTGAATAGAGTTTTAGTGATGAATGTTGCCTGCCCGCCGATAGGCAGGAGTGATGAGCGATGAATAATTTTTTTTTGTGCGTGGAAAGTTGACAGGAAGCTTAAAGTGTTGAACATAGGATATAAGACATAGGATAGAGGTCTTGATACTATTCGCAACCCACAACCAATAACCAATAACCAACAACTAATAACCAACAACTAATAACGAATAACCAACAACTAACAACTAATAACCAACAATCTCTTGCGAGTTTGAAATATAAAGCATATCTTTGCGCTTCAAAATTTAAAACAAATATTAATATCTAAACAATTAACAATGTACGCAATAGTAAATATAGCCGGACAGCAATTCAAGGTTGCAAAAGACCAGCATCTTTTTGTAAACCGTTTACAAGGGGATGAAGGCGCTAGTATTGAATTTGACAATGTATTGTTAGCAGAAGACGGTGGCAAGTTTACAATTGGAACTCCAAGTGTAGCTGGTGCTAAAGTTTCGGCTAAGATTTTGTCGCATTTAAAAGGAGATAAAGTGATTGTCTTCAAAAAGAAACGCCGTAAAGGATACAAGAAGAAAAACGGACACCGTCAGCAATTTACGAAAATCCAGATAACAGATATTACTCTTTAATTGATTTTTAAATAGACGGCTTGGCCGTCATAAATAAAGATAAGATATGGCTCATAAAAAAGGTGCGGGTAGTTCGAAGAACGGTCGCGAATCACATAGCAAAAGATTAGGTGTAAAGATTTTTGGCGGTCAAGCTGCGATCGCAGGAAATATTATTGTTCGTCAAAGAGGAACCAAACACCATCCGGATAAGAACGTAGGAATGGGTAAAGATCACACTTTATTTGCTTTAGTAGATGGTAAAGTTGTTTTTACCAAAAAAGCAAATAACAAATCTTACGTATCGGTAATTCCAGCTGAAGTTAAAGCAGAAGCTTAAGCCATTGCGCTTTTAGCTTTAAAATATACAAAGCCGCAGGTAAATATACTTGCGGCTTTTTTTTGATCTGTCTGTTAAAGTGAAGCCTTCAAAAGGAGTCTTCCACTTTTGTAAAACTTTTGTTATTAACCGAAAAGACCGCAGGCCTAACCGCTTTTATACCTGCAAAATCTTAACTTATCCGTATTAAATGTACTTAAAACGATTTTATTAGTTGCTGAGCGACAGGTGTTTGTATCTTTTGTTTTTGGATTTTTCAGCTTGGTTTGTGTGTTTTTTCAATGAAATGTAATATATGTTGATAAAATTATCGAAAAAAGTATAAAATGTTGCAAATATTGAATAATTTTTCTTTAATTTGTAAACATTTATAATTGTTAATTTTAGCTATTAAAAAATAAATTTATGTGTGGAATTATTGGTGCATTTGACCTAAAAGTAAAGTCTCAGGACTTGCGTGCCCAAGTGTTGGAGATGTCGAAGAAGATTCGCCATCGGGGGCCTGATTGGTCAGGCATATTCAGCTCAGACAAAGCGATATTAGCCCATGAGCGATTAGCCATCGTAGATCCAAAATCAGGAACGCAGCCTTTGTATAGTGAAGACGGAACAGTTGTTCTTGCCGTTAATGGTGAAATCTATAATCACCGTTTACTTCGCGATCAGCTTCCAAATTACAATTTTTCCACAAATTCTGACTGTGAAGTTATCTTAGCGCTTTATAAAGAAAAGGGTGTTGATTTCTTAGAAGATCTAAATGGTATTTTTGCCTTTGCTTTGTATGATACAGAGAAAGACGTCTATTTGATAGCACGAGATCATATCGGTATCATCCCGTTTTATATGGGTTGGGATAAAAGCGGCAATTTCTACGTGTCTTCCGAGCTGAAGGCCTTAGAAGGTATTTGTAACCGCATACAGGAGTTTAAACCTGGTCATTATATTTACAGTGCGCAGGGACAAGAATTACAACGTTGGTATAGAAGGGATTGGGAAAGTTATGAAAGCGTTGCAAATAATGAATCGGATATCGCCGCGTTGCGAAAAGGATTGGAAGATGCCGTTCATCGGCAGATGATGTCCGACGTACCTTATGGCGTCTTATTGTCTGGCGGTTTAGATTCATCCATTATAGCGGCTATCACTAAAAAATTTGCGTCCAAGCGAATTGAGTCGGACGACAAGGAGAATGCCTGGTATCCTTCGTTGCATTCCTTTGCGGTGGGATTAAAAGGTTCTCCGGATCTAGCGGCTGCACAAAAAGCGGCTGAGCATATCGGTACAATTCATCACGAAATTCATTTTACTATACAAGAAGGCTTGGATGCCATAAGAGATGTTATCTATCATCTGGAAACTTATGATGTAACCACGATCAGGGCGTCTACTCCCATGTACTTATTGGCACGGGTGATCAAGTCAATGGGCATTAAAATGGTGTTAAGTGGAGAGGGATCTGACGAGCTTTTTGGAGGTTATTTGTATTTTCATAAAGCACCGAATGCAAAAGAATTTCACGAGGAAACAGTCCGTAAGTTAGGTAAACTTCATTTATACGATTGCCTTCGCGCCAATAAATCACTAGCGGCATGGGGAATTGAAGGACGTGTACCTTTCCTTGACAAAGAGTTTATGGACATTGCTATGCGCCTAAATCCAGCGGATAAAATGGCAGGAAATGGCAAGATGGAGAAATGGATATTGCGAAAAGCTTTCGAGGATTATTTGCCGGAAAGTATTGCATGGCGCCAAAAAGAGCAATTCTCTGATGGGGTGGGATATAGCTGGATTGATACGTTGAAAGAACAAGCAATGAATGCGGTGTCTGACGAAGAATTAGCGAATGCTAAATATCGTTTTCCAATAAACCCACCGATGTCTAAAGAAGAATATTTTTATAGAAGTATTTTCAGTGAGCATTTTCCTTCCGATTCGGCGGCCGCATGCGTGCCATCGGTGAAGTCGGTAGCTTGTAGTACGCCGGAGGCGTTGGCTTGGGATGCCTCATTCCAAAACTTGAACGATCCATCGGGTAGGGCGGTGTCAAGCGTACATAACGAAAGTTATGACAAAGAAAAGGCGGCTGTTTAACAGCTTATCGTAAGATTCATTTAAAAAAAAGTAGTAATAGGTGCCTATTACTACTTTTTTTTAAATGAAAAGCCAATACTAACAAAAAATGGGGTGAAAATTTTCGTATCGATTAATAACTTAGCTCGTCTGATACAGCTCATTAATACTTTTTGCGTATATTTTTTCAATGACCTTTCGCTTAGCTTTCAGTGTTGGTGTAAGCTCACCGGCATCAATACTAAAAGGCTTTCTCTTTACTTTAAATGACCGAATACGCTCAAATTTGGCCAGTTCATTGGATAGTCTTTTGATATCCTGTTCTATCCAATCGATAATAGCAATATCTTCAATGAATGGATCCTCTTGATTAAAAAAACTTTCGCGAAGATTAAAGGTCTCTTTCAATAACTCTTGATTGGGAACAATGAGTGCGGTTAAATATTCCCTGTTGTCACCAATAAGAAAGATTTGCTCGATTCGTTTACTTTTCAGGTACGTATTCTCTACCGGGGTGGGATATACATTTTTTCCGTAGGCATTAACAATCATATTCTTGAGCCTATCAGTGATTTTTAAATTTCCTTTATAGAATTTTCCAATATCACCTGTATGGAACCATCCGTCGCTATCGATAACATGTTTGGTTTCTTCCGGTTTATTCCAATAACCTTTCATAATGCAATGACCACGAATAATGATTTCGCCTTCTTCGGTCTCAAGATTCGGATCAAAGCTAGCGTGACTTTGTACGGTATGTATCTTTAGGCTTTCAATGTCCTGAATGGCGATTTCTATTCCGGGCAGTACCCGTCCAACTGTTCCGTAAACTTGCCTGTGGAATTCCGTGACGGCTACCACCGGCGAGGTTTCGGTAAGACCATATCCCTCTAGAATCTTAATTCCTATGTTTCCGAAGAACTCGCCCACATTCTGGGGCAATGCACCTCCGCCGGAAATCATGAATTTTAGCCTTCCGCCTGTTTTTTCTTTTATTTTGTTAAAGACAAGCCGCTCGGCCAAATTATATTGTGTGGTTAAAATCGGTCCGGGTTTTTTGCCTAACTCTTTTTTTTCTCGATATTGCTTACCTGTACCCAATGCCCATTTAAAGATGGCTGCTTTAGCACCTCCGCTTTGGGTGCCATTTTTCATCGCTTTGTCATGTATTTTTTCCAAGAGCCTCGGTACGGCGCATATTACTGTCGGCTTTACTTCATACATGTTTTTGGCCAACAGATCAATGCTTTGGGCATACGCTATTTTTGCTCCAAGTGCTAGACACACGTGATAGGTAGCTGTACGTTCAAAGACATGAGATAAAGGAAGAAAAGAAAGAAATGTATCATGTTGGTCTACTTCCAAAATTTGATCCAAACAAGCCCTCACGTTATTAGTTAGGTTTGAGTGGGTGAGCATCACACCTTTAGGTGTGCCCGTGGTGCCGCTGGTATAAATCAAGGTGGAGATGTCCGACATTAAAATACCTTCTCTTGCACTCGCAATATCTTTTTCATAAGCTGTACGTAAAAGTGCTCCGTCGTGAAGGATCTTGGCGAAAGGCACTACGCCTGCTTGGAGCGTCAGGTTTTCGGTATACTTTTCGTAGCCATCGAATGTGGGTATAATACGAATTAATGCCTCACAGTTGTTCGCAATCTTAAGTATCTTTCTCAGTAGAAAGGGTGTATTTACGATAATCGTACGCGCGCCGGAGTCATTCAAAATATATTCTGTGTCCGATTCGGGAAGCGTGGGGTATATCGATACGTTGACAACACCAATTTGTTGTAATCCTTGATCAAAATAGACATAGTCAGGACCATTTTCAAGTAAGAGAGCCGCCCGATCGCCCTTTTTAAGACCGATAGAGAGTAAGTATGCTGATACCGCCTGAATATGATCAAGAGCTGTTCGATACGAGATTTCTTTCCACTGATTGTCTTCATGATGAATTAGAAAAGTCTGTGTGTCGGGATGAATATGCTCCACTACATTTCTGAGCAAGCCCGGAACCGTCATATCTTTAGTGATAGGATTCATTCTTCGGAATAATTGTGTCTAAATGTAACTTATCTAAGTTTATAACAAAACGCAAACATAGATAAAATGCTTGTCATTCATGCATAGGCAATGAAAAATTTGCTCAAAAGGGTAATATCGGGACCATTTATCGTTGCAGGGAGCAATCGGTTTTCTGATAAGAAATTGAAAAAGCAGACTTGTCGTCGGTGAATTGCCTTCCTGTTTGCTGGTTTACACTAAATGGCTTCTGTTTAAGTTGTTCACCCTGCAAAAGAAATACCGTACGCAGCGTGTCCTTTATTCCTTCTTGTGCAAAGTGCCAGACCACATCTACGGTGTCTCCACGTTTTATACCGGTGAGGGTGCCCGTTCTACTGTCTTTTTCAAAAGGAATCCAACTGTATTTTCCGGTTACCCTATTACCTAAAATGGACAGATTGATAAACGTTGAGTCTTTTGAGGATGTCCCTTCTAACCGGAAGAAACATAGTTCTGTCGGTCTATGACTTGTATCTACAACCGTTGTATCGCTCCGAAAACTGCTGTCGGCCCAATTAGCATGTTTTTTTCCTTCAGGTGCCTGGTTACATGCGGTTAAAAAGATGCTTACTGAAATGATGCCTAAGCCCAGTTGCGTAATTAATGTTTTCATATATTGATTTTACTGAATTCTGAAAATAAAGATATAAAATGCCTTTGATATCTTACTGCTGTAATGCGCCTTTTGTTTGACACAGATATTACATACGCTAACCGTTAAAGTTTATCTTTGTTTAATAAACACACTATGAGGAAGGTTAAACAGATGACCTCGGAAATACAAGCATTGGTGAAAGAGCAAGTATTTGATGCAGTTTGTCAATATATGTTTGATTACTTGTTTTATTCTCCGAAATTTCCCTTACGTTCAAGTCAGCAGGAGCTATTGGCACGTTCCAGACAAATCGAGTTTTCGGTTTTCGATTCCTATTTTGATCATCAGGAGCTTTTGGTTAATGCATTTGCTTGGGGAAATGGTGATCAACTTGTACTACTAACGCATGGTTGGGCTTCTAAAGCAGCTGATTTCTATTATCTAATTGAACGTCTTTTGTCCAGTTCACGCTGTACAGTAATCGCATTTGATGCTCCTGGTAATGGTTCTTCGCAAGGAAGGTTGACTAATCTCTTATTATATGTTGAAAGTATTCGAAAAATAACCAGGCATTTTGGTATCCCAAGCGTTTTAATTGGTCACTCTCTAGGTGCAATGGCCAATATCATCGCTTACAAAGATTTCGTCGTAAAACCAACATTGTTGGTCAGCCTAGCTCCGTTAATTGATCTCGAAAGCTACTTTATCACCCAAATGACAACAGCTAATGTGCCAATTGATGTGCAGCGACAATTTTTCCGCGATTTTAAAAAGTCGTTTGATATTGAGGTTAGTTATTTCAACCTGAATAACCTTTACAATTACGCCTGTGAAAACCACTTGCTTTTTTACGATCGTCTTGACGAAATCTCACCATTTAGCTTTATGCAGGGATTTCTGCAAAAACATGGCGATATCAAACATAAAGCCTATGATGGGACCGGTCACCATCATATGGTTAAGAGCGAAGCCCTAATTAACGAACTGCTTGAACAAATGAACAGACTTTTGTTATCATAGCGATTCCGTCACCGACTGCTTTAGTATGTGAACTGCTTCTGTGAGCTCATTCGTGTTGAGGTCTCCAAAGCCTAATCGCATAGCCGTTGTCAATTCATTTTGGTAAAGTAAGGTTTGCGGCAAATGAAGGCCGTATTTTGCACAGTTTTTGCTAATTCGCATCAGATTCAATTCTTTTTTCCACAAAGACCATAATGCTAATCCCCCCGGTGGAGATTTGAAGGAGGTGTAATCACTCAGTTCATTCTTTAATAAGGTAGACAGATGGGTACAACGCTGTTCGTAAACTTTAATCGCTTTTTTTAGGTGTCTATGAATTTCTCCTTCCGTTAATAACTCGCCCAGTGCTTGTTCCATTAACATATCGCTTTGTCTGTCAACGATTCGTCTGAAACGTCCGATTTCTTCTATCAGGTTTTGCGGGGCAATGATGTAACCGGTTCGCAAACCCGGTGCGAGCGTTTTGCAAAACGAGCCGATATATACAACCATGCCTTGACTGTCTGCACTGGCGAGGGGTAATACCGGACTGCTCGTATAATGAAAATCGTAATCGTAATCGTCTTCAAGAATGATAAAGCCATATTTACTCGCCAAATTGAGCAATTCGATTCGTCGTTCAGCACTTAACGTAACCGTAGTCGGATAATGATGGTGTGGTGTTATATATACCATCCGTATAGTTTCTTTTTCACAAAGCGCTCGGATGGCTTCTACAGAGATACCCTCCTTGTCTACCGGCACAGCATGTAGTTTTGCACCAGCCTGTTGAAAAATCATATTGGCGATATAATAGCTGAGGTTTCCTACAACAACCCGCTCACCGGTATTAATGAGGACGCTGGATGCCAAATAAATGCCCATGTGTATACCGCGTGTCGTCAATATATTCTCTTTTTTTATGGGAAGGCCGCGTGAATTGTTCAGATAGTATGCCAAACTATCGCGATAATATTCGTTGCCTTCCAAATGAGAATACCCTAAATGTCTTACACTCGTTTTTCTTCTTAGTACACCTCCGTAAATTTTCGCCAAACGATCTAAAGGAGCTATTCGCGTATCAGGTAGACCATCGCTGAAGGCTAAGTGGCAAGTCGATAATGCGATCGGTCGATCCAACAGGATGCGCTGTTTAAACGAGAAGCCGGTTTTTTTTGGATAGCTGGCTAAATAATCACTGTCATATTTTATAGGATCAGGCAAGTCGTTGTTAAGACGGTTTCGAATAAAGGTGCCTTTATTCGGAATGCTCTGCGTCCAACCTTGCGTATACAGTTCGTCATAAGCTGCAATAACCGTTTTTCTATGCACACCAAGATCTTCGCTAAGCGCCCGACTTCCAGGTAGTCGTGTGTCGGTAATTAAAACGCCGCGTTGAATAGCATTGATAAGTTGCCGTGCAATCTGTAGGTATATGGGTGTATTGCCTTGCTTGCTCAACACAATAAGACTTTTAAAAGGAATTTTAACCGGACTACTCATGAAGTTAAAACTGGACTATATGTATCGTCCGGCAAGATACTACTTTTGGCTAAAATTCAATAGCAATGAAAGATTTATTATACGATATCGTAGCAGACGATTACGCTCATGCCAAATTTCTAAACACGTTATCGCTAATGGAAAACAGTGGCGCCTGCAAAATATCAGCAATTAAGGACAACGCGTTACTCAATTTAACCCTACTCAAACATGCAGCCGAAGAGCATAGGCACGCTTATCATCTAAAAAGGCAGAGTCGTAAGTTAGGGACTTATTGCAATACTTATCAGACACATGAACTGTTGGCGCCCATAGTGAGCAAACAATATCTTGACAGGCTAAATTTAGACGTATATCGATACTTTAAGGACGTCTTAGCCGTTTCTCCTGATCGTTTACGCTTTTATGCCTACCTAATGGTGACTTACATCATTGAGTTACGGGCGGATGAGTTGTACCCACTCTATCAGGAAGTGCTCCTGCGTCATGGAAGCAAAGTTAATGTCAAGGCGATTATACAGGAAGAAAAGGGGCATTTAGAAGAAATGGTCAACCAGCTTACCGAATACGATGGAGAATGGCGACAACATGCATCTTACCTCATCATAAAGGAGCGGCGTATTTTTTCAGATTGGATCAACCGGATAAAGCAAGATTTGTATGAAAGCGATGGATCTGTACATGCTTAAAGCTTTATCGAAAAGGAAGGACGAAGGTTGTCTCCGGCAATTAAGGGTTCCCAATGGTTTGGTTGACTTTTGCTCCAATGATTATTTTGGTTGGTCGAGATCGCTGGCCAATAGAGCGTTTGTCGACTGCTTACAATGCGATGGATCATTTATTATAGGATCCACCGGCTCACGCCTAATCTCCGGTAATAGTTTGTTGGCAGAAGAGGTAGAGGGCCAGATTGCCCGGTTTCATCAAGCAGAATCGGCTCTTCTCTTAAGCACAGGCTACTTGGCTAATCTAGGACTTATATCAGCGCTCGCTAAACGAGGCGACTTCATTGTTAGAGATGAATGTGTACATGCATCTGCTGTTGATGGTTGTCGTCTCAGTTTGGCAACCACCCTTCATTTCAAGCACAACCAGATAACCGATCTACGCAGGAAGTTGGAAAAATATCGCAGTGGAAAGTGTTTTGTGTTAGTGGAGAGCCTTTACTCCATGAACGGCGACTTTGCACCTCTTAGCGATTTAATTGACGTATGTGATCGGTACAATGCGTTGCTGATCGTTGACGAAGCGCATGCAATTGGTGTATTTGGAGGCGGATTGATACAATTGCTGGGATTGGAAAAACGGGTTTTTGTACGCGTCGTTACGTTCGGGAAAGCACTGGGAGTACAGGGAGCTGCTATTTTGGGAAGCAAGATATTGCAGGACTATCTTATTAATTACTGCCGTCCCTTCATTTATAGTACGGCCGCATCCTATTGGCAATTATTAGCCGTGCGACTAGCTTATCAGCGTTTGGCGAGGGCAGAATGCGATCAAGCTTTACTTCAAGCAAAATGCTTGCTTTTTAACCAAGCATTGGGAAGGGAAGTGCGAGGCCCTTTTCTCAGTCCAATACAAATTATCTATGGTAAAAGTAACCAGGAAGTAGAGCAATGGAGCGAAATACTGCAGCATCATGGTTTCGATGTTTCTGCAATAAAAAGCCCTACCGTGAAACCAGGCCGCGAATGCTTACGGGTTTGCCTCCACAGTTATAATAAAGATGAGGATATCATACGCCTTGTCTTCCGTCTGAAACAGCTAATTAAAAATGAATAACGGCATTTAATGCGGTTAAAGTATGGTATACACAATAACCTATTTTAAGAAAATGAATGAAAAAAATATCTTCATCACGGGAATCGGCACCGGGGTGGGAAAAACGATTGTCTCAGCGGTATTGGCATCTTATTGGAAAGCCGACTATTGGAAGCCAATTCAGTGCGGAGACTTAGACAATACAGACAGTGAACGAGTCAAGCATTTGGTAAATGCGGAATCGACACACATTCATCAAGAGCGATTTCGGCTGCAATTGGCGGCTTCGCCACATGAGGCGGCTGCTGCGGAGAACATTGCTATTCACCCAGATGATTTTCAACCACCTTTTACTGCCAATCGGTTGATTATTGAAGGGGCAGGTGGCTTGCTCGTGCCTTTATCAGGTGATTTCTTTATGATTGATTTAATAAAGCAACTTGGTGCAACAGCCATATTGGTGATAAGAGACTACTTGGGCTGCATTAACCACAGTCTTCTTTCCTATGAAGTTTTACGTAGAAAAGAAGTTCGTATAAGGGCGCTGGTATTTAATGGCAATATGAATAAAGCTTCCGAAGAGGCGATAGAGAGTCACGTTTCCGAGGAGATTCCTATCATCCATGTTCCTGAATTGAGTTCAATAAATAACGAAGCGATCCGTTACAGTAGCTTACACTTATCGATAAATAGTAAAATAAAAAAAAATGAATCAGCAAAATAAAATTCGCAACGATTGGTCGATCGAAGAAGTACGCCGTATCTACCATATGAGTTTGTTGACTTTAACTTACGAGGCGGCACACATTCATCGCCAGTGGCATGATCCGTCTACAGTTAAGGTTTGCACCTTACTATCAATAAAAACAGGAGGGTGCCCGGAAGATTGTGCATATTGCGGACAGGCCGCCAGGTACCACACCAATATTAAGGTTAAACCATTAATGGACGTAGGAGAAGTGATAGCTTGTGCAAAAAGGGCAAAAGAGTCTGGATCAACACGCTTCTGTATGGCGGCGGCATGGCGTGAAGTACGGGATAACCGTGATTTTGATAACGTATTGGAAATGGTTAAAGGTGTGTACGCCTTAGGGCTGGAAGTCTGCTGTACCTTGGGGATGCTAACGGCTGATCAAGCAAAACGCTTGCGGGAAGCTGGCTTGTCGGCTTATAATCACAACCTCGATTCTTCAGAAAATTATTATCAGGAGATCATAAGCACGCGTAATTTTAACGACCGATTGAATACCTTGGAGTATGTCAGGCGAGCTGGCATATCGGTCTGTTGTGGTGGAATTATTGGTCTAGGAGAATCAGCAGAGGATCGGATCGCCATGCTTCACAAACTGGCCACTATGCCGAGCCATCCAGAATCGGTGCCGATTAATGCCTTAGCTCGCGTCAGTGGTACGCCATTGGCAGATTTGCCAAAGGTGCAGATATGGGAAATGGTACGAATGATTGGAACAGCTCGTATTTTAATGCCAAAAGCGATGGTACGGCTCAGTGCAGGTCGATCCGAAATGTCTACAATCGAACAAGCCTGGTGCTTTCTGGCAGGTGCTAATTCTATTTTTACAAGTGAAAGCGAGGAATTGTTAGTAACACCGAACCCGAAGCTGACGGAGGATAGAGCAATGTTTGAGTTGCTGGGGCTTCATCCATTCTCCTTAAAAGAAAATCAAAAATTAGATTTAGGTTAACTTATGAATCACGAGACAACACTCTCACAGCGTGATGTAGCGGCTGTTTGGCATCCCTATTCACAGCTGCCGATAGATGGGCCTCCCATCGCTATTGTTGAAGGAAAGGGCGTCTACCTTTATGCAGAAGATGGGCGTTCCTATATCGATGCGATATCTTCTTGGTGGGTTAATTTACATGGACATGCGCATCCTTATATTGCGGAGCAACTTTATAAGCAATTGCACAAGTTGGAGCATGTGATATTCGCCGGTTTTACGCATTCGCCTGCTATCGAGCTAGCCGAGCGCTTATTGAGCATTTTACCGGACAACCAGCGTAAGATATTTTATTCCGATAATGGGTCTACTGCGGTTGAAATAGCATTAAAAATGTGCTTGCAGTATTGGCATAACACTGGACAATGTAAAAAGAAAATTATTGCGCTGAAAGACGCTTACCACGGTGATACCTTTGGCACCATGTCGGTGAGTGCAAGAAGTAATTGGACAAAACCCTTTGAAAATTATCTCTTTGAAGTTATCTTCCTGGAAGTACCAAACGAACTCAGTCTAAAAACAATTAAAGAAAAATTGTATGCTATTCGGCAGGAGGTTGCTTGTTTTATTTATGAACCGCTTGTGCAAGGATCGGCAGGCATGAAAATGTATGAAGCTAGTCACTTGAGTGAGCTGTTGTGTTTCTGCAAAGAACTCGGTATTTTACTTATACAAGATGAAGTATTTACGGGCTTCGGACGAACCGGAAAGCTCTTTGCTGCTGATTATTTGCACACACAACCGGATATCATGTGTTTATCGAAAGGCTTAACCGGCGGTACACTTCCCTTAGGTGTCACATCGTGCACGGAACCGATTTATCACGCTTTTTTATCAAATGATCGAACGAAAACGTTGTTCCATGGTCATTCTTATACAGCGAACCCACTAGCATGTGTTGCTGCATTGGCAAGTTTAGACCTGCTGCTTAAAGAGGAAACCCGGCTTTGTATACAAAGGATAACAACACGCCATATCGATTTTGCGCGATCCATTAGAGGGCATCGCAACGTACAGACAATCCGCTTTTTAGGAACAATTCTGGCTATTGAATGGCGTTCGGACGATGTAACGAACTATTTTAACCCCTTAAGAGATCAACTCTACGATTACTTTTTGCAAAAAGGGATCTTAATGCGACCATTGGGCAATGTGATTTATCTATTACCCCCATATTGCATAAAGGATGAAGAACTTGATTATATTTATGCTACGATTCGCTTGGCGCTGGAAGAGGTAGGGTAGAGGCGTGGAACTTGTAAAAAATTTAAGAAATTATATAATGTCTTCTTCATTTTCTTTACCGAACTTTGTGTGAAATCGCTAATAACAATGGATATCGCTGACATGAGATTATTCGTTAAAAATATGGTATGCAATCGCTGTGTGATGGTGGTCAGACAAATTTTGGACACGATGGGCATTCAACCCGTATCGGTAAGTTTAGGCGAGATCGCATTAAAGGAGGCCCTACCTAAAGAACGGTATCACATGTTGAGAGAGGAATTGACTGCGGTTGGATTCGAACTTCTTGATGATAAGAGGCAAAAATTGGTTGAAAAGGTGAAGACCTTGTTGATCGAACGGATACACAACGTTGACGAAATTAACATGAAAGTGAACTTCTCCGTTTTTCTCCAGCAACAGCTAACGATTGACTATAACTATCTTAGTACTTTATTCTCGCAGACAGAAGGGCTTACGATTGAGCAATTTATTATTTTGCAACGTATTGAAAGAGCTAAAGAACTACTTGTATATAATGAGCTGACATTGAGTGAGATCGCGTATAAACTGGGTTATAGTAGCGTTCAACATCTATCTACGCAGTTTAAAAAAATCACCGGGTTAACACCCTCTCATTTTAAGCAAATTAAGGACCGGAAAAGAAAACCTTTAGATCAGGTATAGGGTTCGGCATATGAAAGTGAAGGGGCTTAAGTTTTGATTACTCAAACCGTCCGCTTGTTTGATGCAAATTAAGTATGCTATCCTGATTCCTTTTATAAAGCGGAGGATAAGTCTTCATCCGGTAATACAACAATTCCCTCAAGTGTTAATTCATCTTCGTGCAGTAGCAAATCTTCAATTGCCAATACGTTATCTTCATGCAAAGGAGCTTCTTTTGCATTACTTTTTAGTTCTTCAACAGGATAGTTTGAAATAGCAAAAACCTGGGTGTTATTCCTCTTAGCTTTTGGTATCAATGCGGTATACCCGTTGAGCTTCAGCCTTCTGAGTAAATCTATGCTAAGTAACTGTTCCATAATCGGTTTTTTTTGAAAATATGTATATTCATCTTCAATAACCTTCACGAATCTCTATATTGCTGTTCCTAAGTGTAGGATTCATAAGGTTTTTTTATATTAACCTTTGAAAAGATAAAATGTTTGATTAAACACGCGATGCAATGTTAAACAGCTATGAAGAAAAAGCCTATCGGGAAATGCAGGATTGGAAGCAGCGTATGTTAAAAGCCCCTTCGGTTAGCAGCAAACTGACAAAAGGGATTCAGACAAAAATGAATGCGCTCATTCCCGAAAAGATCCATCAAGTTATCACGGTAACAATCGAGAAAATGGTGAAAGCGGTATTGTTCGGCTCACAGTATACAAGCTCTACCATAAAAAAGGGAAGGTCATTGCAGTTGCAGGAAGCATATGTAAAACGGGTAGGTAGACATTATAAAAATGCGGCGACCATCGAAGGTGCCGTGACGGGAGCAGGGGGGATTTTAATGGGACTTGCAGATTTTCCCGCTTTTCTGGCAATTAAAATAAAGCTGTTGTTTGAGATCGCATCTATTTACGGATTCAATGTAAAAGACTACAAGGAGCGCTTATTTATCTTATATGTTTTCAAAATTACTTTCTGCAGCCAGCAGAAACGAAAAGAGATCTTATCAAGAATGGAGAATTGGACAACATTTATACAAACACTTCCATCCGATGTGGATCATTTCGACTGGCGGGATTTTCAGCAGGAATATAGAGATTATCTTGATTTGGCAAAATTAGCACAGCTAATTCCTATTATAGGGGCTGTTGTAGGAGCTGTTGCTAACAATAAATTAACCGAGCAACTGATGACAGTGGCTATGAACAGTTATCGACTGCGTTACTTTAAGCAAATAGATCGACTGGAAGCGGGGACTTAACTAGCGCTTACTACTCATTAAATAAGTAATGACACCAATTATTACAACCCCTAATGCCGACTCTGTCGAATGGAAAAACATGAGATACAATAGGAGCGTAATTAATAAGAGAAACCCAATAAAAAGAGCGCCTCGTTTTATGCCCATACTTACTGATACAATAAGTGCTAATATGTAAATCGGTGCAGCAATCCAAAAAATGATCATGTATCAAAAATACAGTAATGCTGTAAATTTTATGTTAATTGAATATTAAGAAATATTCAGGAAGAAGCCGATACTTGCCATGGACAAGTCTCTTCGAGTTGCCGTAACTTTATTTCGTCTGTTAAGTCGAGCCTCAGCGGAGTGACAGAGGTATAATTATTTTCGACAGCCCAGCGATCCGTTCCTTTTTCCGCAGGTTCTAAGGGGGTAACGGTAAACCAGTAGTGTTTTCTTCCCAAAGGATCCGTCCCGGGTATAATCGTTCCGTCGTAAAGCCGCACTGATTGTTTTGTCCAGGCGATCCCCTGGGGATTACTCGGAAAGTTAACATTATAAAGGCTTAAGGTTGTACGTTGTAACAACTGCTCAAGCACTTGGTGTACATGAGGAGCTAATAAATCAAAATCAGGTTCTGATTTGCCTACCGGTGTACTTAAGGCAATTCCTTTAATGCCTAATAAGACAGCTTGCTTAGCCGCTGCAAGGGTCCCTGAATGCCACATCGCATTTCCCAAATTGGTCCCCATATTAATGCCTGATAAAACAACATCAATGTGGTGATATAAATGTGTTCCAAGTGCAACACAGTCTGCCGGTGTTCCATTGACGCGATAGGCGTTAATCCCAGGGAATTCAACAGGTGATTTTTTGTAAGATAAGGGTCTTGAGTGAGTTACTGCATGTCCCATGGAGGATTGTTCCACATCAGGGGCTACTACGGTTACTTCTCCAAAGTTGGCTGCAATTTTCGCTAGGGCCGCAATGCCCGGACTGTATATCCCATCGTCGTTCGTTACCAATATTCTCATAGCTAATTCCTCTTATTCTTAATTAGCAAACATCTAAGGCTCTTTAATGTTTTTAAAATGTGCCATTGATGCACTAATACTATATGAAGGAAACCATATTGATTTTGCATAACCCTAAAGCGGGTGATAAAGACCACCAAAAAAATGAATTGGTAAATGCAATAAAAGAAGCGGGATATAATGCGATTTATAGCTCGATACGACAAAAAAAATGGCAGAAAATCGATAAGGCTATTGATATCATCCTAATCGTGGGGGGTGATGGAACGGTGCGGAAAGTGGCTAGTGTTTTACTTAAACGAACATGGTTGGATAAGAAGCTATTATTAAGTCTTTTGCCAATGGGTACAGCTAATAATGTCGCCTTAACATTAGGTAGTCCGGATAACATAAAAAAATTACTAAACCGTCTGGCAAAAAAGAATATCAAAAAAGTAGATGTGGGCGCGGTTGATTTAGGCGTTGAGCAAAATTTCTTTTTGGAAAGCTTCGGTGTTGGTTTGCTACCTAAACTCATGCGAGAAATGGAAAAGATAAAAACTGATAATCTGGAAAGCAAAGAAGATGAAATTAGTCTGGCATTACATACGCTGTTGACGATTAGTTTAAGTTACGAAGCAAGACAAGCTCATATCACTATTGACGGAAAAAAAATAACAGGGAAATACTTACTTATAGAAGTGCTCAACATTTGTTCAATAGGCCCCAATTTGAAGCTGGCACCTGAGGCGGATATGACCGACGGCCTGTTTGAAGTCGTCTTACTGGAGGAGGGCCAACGAGACGTTTTTATCGAATATGTAAAAAATGTGGCATTGGGAAAGACAAAAAAAGGGCCCTGGAAAATTATAAGGGGGCGAGATATTCAAATACAATGGGATGGAACGTGGATACACGTAGATGATGAATATGTTCAATTAAAAGACAAAACAGACCTCCTCGTGGAGGCCCGTCCGCAAATATTGGATTTTCTGAGCTAATCCCGCTATTTAGATGAGCGTTTCGCAGGTGAATCGTTTTATTCTGAACATTCTTATGACGTCAACAATAATATCACGTTTATATTCAATCCGGAACACCTTATCGCTGTCTTCGAGATCAAAATTAAATCTGCCATCAGGGTATTGCTTTTTAAGAAGCTTAATAATATGGTCAGCATCTTTTTTATTGGTTACATCCGTTCTAAATACAGAAATTAAGTTGTGAGGCGTTGCCGATGAAGGAAGATTAATGACGGGTTTAAATTTTCCTAGTGTAAATGCTTTCATTATAAAATGTTGTTAAATGGAATGCCTTAGCTTTTCTGTTATAAGGTCGAGACCCGATTTTAACAATTGAATCCCACCTATTTCATTTAATTTCAAAATTGCTTGAAATAATCCTGGACAACCCTTCCTAAACGGATTTTTATCCCTTCAAAACGGATTTATTAGTCAGGGTAGCAATAACGTTTTCCTTGCTAAATAGGTTGGATTTCAAATTTAAATTTTCTAAGTTTGATGGTATCTTGTGGTAATGGTATTACCCTTTTCAAGTCTTTCGAGACGCGTTTTTTATGGAAGAAATAGTAGCACCATCCTCCTTTTCACTAAAAGACAATTACCTCATAAGCGCGGATGAATTGTCGGAAAATATTCTATTTAAGTCAGCGGGCATTGAGATTTTTTCGCTGAAGGGATTGAAAGAATTGGAGCTTACTATCAGCGACTGCCAAGAGGAACCTAGCCTTAATATGTATTTTTCGCTGCAAGGAATCTCTTCTGCCAAACCCATATCTTCCGGACAGGAATATCACGTCGAGCCGAATCGGCATATATTGGGTTATATGCCTAACTTTGAGGGGGATTATTCGTTACGCGGAAATCGGGTGGAAACATTTGGGATTTGTATGCAAGAACCTTATTTCGAGCGTTTGATAGCAACGGACTTGCCATGCCTTGAGCGTTTTTGGAACGAGGTGCACGCAGGGAGGGAAGCGGATATCTCCCGTGGGCCCATGCCAATAACCCATCAACAACACACGGTCATTAACGAGATTCTAGCATGTCCTTATGTCGGTCAAATGCGTAGACTGTACTTGGAATCCAAAGTGACGGAGCTATTTTTTTTACAGGCACAGCAAGCCGAGTCAATGCCTGAACAGCCTTTTTTGTTTATAAAGCCTGCTGATATAGAACGCCTGCATGCAGCCAAGCTATTCGTTCAGCAACATATATTTGATCCGCTGACATTAAAACAAATAGCTCGGGAAATAGGCTTGAACGATTTCAAACTAAAAAAGGGATTCAAGCAGCTTTTCGGATGTACCGTTTTTGATTATTTAATGCAATGCAGAATGGAATATGCAAGGCAAATCCTATTAGACACCCATAGCACCATTGCAGAAGTTGCTTACACCTTAGGATACGCCGATCCTTATAACTTTACAAAAGCGTTTAAGCGATATTTTGGTTACCTACCGAGCCAATTATAAGGTACAGCTTAAAGGTGGTATCCCTGGCTCTTCATTTCGGATGCTTTAAACAGTATATACCTATCTTGATCCAGTGGATAATCCCAGCACCCCATTCGGTGATGTAGGTTACCTCCAAAACCCGATTTGAACTTGAAGAGGCCATACATCGGATGCGCGGGATCGGGTCGTGGTGATACACCGAAAAAGTCATATTCTTCACAACCCCTGCTTTTGGCAATTTGCATAGCCCTCCATTGTAGTGCATAGGTGGCCATATAGTTCCGTTTGATAGACGATGACGCACCATACAGATAAGTTCCGCGCTTGTTACTAAGAACTAAAAACATGGCCGCTAGGGGTATCCCATCTACTTCTGCTACCAAAAGTTGCACTTCGGCAGGGGATGCACTATTTTCGGCCCTAGCCTTCAACACAGAACGAAAATATTCAATACTGTTCAGATGAATATTATTTCTGATTGCAGTTTCCCGATATAAAGCATACCATACATCAAGTTTATCTAAACCTACTTCTCGAATATGCACACCCTTTCTACCAGACAGATTAATATTGTAACGGGTTTTTGGCTTCATGGCCGCCAGCAGCGCCTTCGGTTCTTTTCTGAGGTCAAGAAATATTGTATTTGATGGCAAAATGTCTGAATTAGACTTTTTGAGATTCCAGTGTTGTGTACTAATGTTTAACCTAAATTCTTGATATCTCTTTTCCGGAGGACCATTCCAATTACCATACTTATCGAAATGTTCCGGGTCTGTTGCCCATTGCGATTGCCAGGCAAGATCGTAACGTATCGTAATGCAATTCTTCGGCAAATAAGAACGTAATGATTCAGAAAATTCTTCCAGAAATTTTCCTTGGTTTTCTTCGTGAGGCTCAATTTCAGGCCCATAGGGAATATAAGCAATTGTATGCTCATTATCGATATGTTGAAGTAAAATAAGGACGTCTGTTTCTATATAGGCTGATTTTCCGGTGGGTGAACCATTGAAAATAGATGGTTTATTCACTTTGAAGTTAATAGCTAAACTAGCGATCCCTTGTTGTTGTTTTACTTCTGACCAAAATGCTGTCTGCTGAATGATTGAGGTTTTATAAACGTGCTTGATTTCTTTTTTCTCCAGTCCGAATACCATTATTGTTTTGTTTCTTTTATTTCCTCATCACTGATCTCGATCAGCCGTTCTTTATAAAGAGCACCAATAGCTTTTTTGAAGGTTTTTTTACTTATCTTAAGAATCTTATATACTTCTTCCGGCGAACTTTTGTCTCCTAGCGGTATACGTCCATTTCGTTTTTTCAGCAAATCGATAATCATCTCTCTGCTATTAAGAATATGTTCATACCCCAAAGGTTGTAAGGATAAGTCTATTTTTCCATCGGGGTATATTTTTTTAATCCAGCCCTTTCGTTTATTTCCGATACGGAGATTTTCAAACACTTCATTCGCATATAAGAGCCCTATATGCCGATTATTTATAATTGCATTATATCCCAAATCTGTTTCTTCTGAGATAATCAACTCCACCTCATCTCCAACTTCGACACTAAGTTCATCTCTATCAATGTATTTGTTCAATCTTGAAGAACCCACCATGTGGTTGTTCAATGGATCTAGATAAATGTGAATAAGATAACTTTTTCCCTTAACCATAGGCCATCTTTGTTCTTTTTTTGGGACGAAGAGGTCCTTTTCAATGCCCAGATCCATAAATACACCATTTGGAGCTTCGGCGACGACCTTTAATAAGGCATAATCGCCTACTTCTGCATAAGGTTTCTTGGTAGTTGCGGTTAATGCCCCTTGTTTATTGGTATATACAAATACCGTAATTTCCTCCGCATCTTTGGAAATCGGTGATAAGGTGTTTGTGTGGGGTAAGGAGACGATGTTCGATTCGTCATCCGAGAGTGTATATTGTAAATTGTCAGAGCCTACAATTTTAAGCGTATTTAGTTTTCCAACCTTGATCATGTCCAATTCTTTAGCCTTTAGATCGCAAAGGTACTAAATTTAGCTTTAGGCCGAAGCTTTACGTGCTACCTTCACCGGCCCCGTCAATTTATTGAACCTGGTAGGCGATAATGTGATTCTTAAAGAAAGTAGGAAGATACAGCTGGCGCGACGCGCGATCAAAAGCGAAGTCTGCTGTATTCATTTTTTCGGCTTTAGTATCAAGAAGTGTAGTTACTTTTCCATCTTTCGTGACATAGTAGAGGACACCAATCCATGCGCTCACCAAAAAGTTGTCGCCGTCTTTTTGCAAGCCGTCAGTAGATTTTTCCATTCCCTCTGCAATTTTATCGGCTTGTTTGTTTTTATTTAAATAGAAAAGCGAACCGCTATCTAAAAAATATAAACCGTTGTCTGCCGCAAAGAGGCCATTGGGGTTTACGAGACCGTCCAGAAAAACTTCAACTTTGCCATTCTTATAGCAGTAAATTTTTCCACCCTTTGAATCGGATACATAGACGATTCCGTGTGGATCGATTGTAATATCGTTTAGCATACCAACTTGGGGGATTTCAATTTTTTTTAACACTTTATTGTCGGGTATGTCGATAATTACCAGTTCTTTTAAATCTGCCACATAAAGTTTGTCTTTAAATTCGCCTAATCCTTTAGGTGAATTGAGGCCGGTAATCCATTGCGCATTTATAATTTTTCCGTTACGATCTAATTTTGCGATGGACCCATTGCCGTCTGTTGCTGTGTGATTGCCGGGGCCTATTAAGCTTGCATACAGGGTGTTACTTTCTTCTGCAATCAAAACAGATTCAGGAACGTCCAGATGATCTGTTTGCCATAGTTTCTTTAAAGCAGGTTGAGCTAGTAAGTAAGAACTGACTGAAAGAAAGTATACGAAGCTAAATAAGGTCTTTATCATCACAATTTATTGTTGGTAATCGTTTAACAAACTTAGTAAAATTTAAATCGGTGTGCAATGGTCAGTTTTCAGCAACCAGCTTTCGGTTTTATAGTAAGCCTTAAGCTATACGCGGTATGCTTTAAGCTCGCAGGGTCCACGCCATTGTCACATTGTCACATTGGCTAATCGGCTAATCGGCTCATTGGCTAATCAACAATTTAACCACTCAACATTCTCAACGATCTGAATGCCCTAGATCTTTACCCGGATTAACATGATCCCGAATGACTTGTTTCAGCGATTTCACCTCAGGGAAACCACCTGCCCGCTTGCGGTCGAAAATTTCCTGATCGTCAATTCGTATTGTATAGCGTCCACTGACAACACTCGGTTTTAGAAGTACACCCTCGAGGTCTTCGGTGAAGGTGGTAAGAATTTCCTGAGCCATATAAGCCGCACGCAAAAGCCACCCACATTTAGGGCAATATTCGATGATTATCCTAGGTTTCATATATTTTTTTATTTTCAATTAATCTTCTATATGGGGTATCTATTAAACATAAGGATGATACGACTGACCCCTAATCCACTCGTCTTGATGAGATTTTTTCGAACGAATATAATAAAATCAAAAAAATAGAGTTAATGATATGTTAGTGTTTAATAACTACAACTGGTTTGTTTTTTTTATATGTCTTATAATCAGTGAGTTAGTTGATTTGTGTTTCAAAAGAAAAATTAAACACTTATTTTCGCACAATCTCTGAGAAAGGTAGCTGAATTAGAGTGGAATGTTCTTACTAGCGGGGGAAAATGCTGAACTAACTTAGTCGCATTGTAAATGTAAAGAACGATTGTGTATTCTTAAAATAGAAATATGATAGGAAAAAACATTCGAACAATACGTTCAGTCGGATCTAAAGTTTTATTTCTGGCACTTTTGTACTTAGGTTGTGTAAATATAAGTTTTGCGCAAACAAAATATATAAACAATCATAAATCGATAGCAGATTCGCTTTCAAAAGCTTACGGGATACCTTCGTCGGTAATTTTAGGTATTGCTATCCTGGAGTCCGGAAACGGGCAAAGTAGGAATTCTAAATTATTGCATAATCATTTTGGTATCGTAGGCTCTAATAAACTAAAGCAAACGCACGGTATCAAAAGTCGATACAGACAATATAGTTCCGCAATGGGGTCATTTATACATTTTTGTAAACTGATTTCCGGTAAGTATTTTTATTCCCGATTAAAAGGTACGGACGATGCCTCCAAGTGGGTCGATGCTATAAGTAAATCAGGATATTCCACCCATCCTCAAACATGGAAAACACGTATTCTAAAGACCATCTCAAGATATAACTTATGATATATTAGATGTCTTTATGAATGCTAATAAACGTGTATTTCAGTTTATTTTCTTTAGCCTACTTCTTTATCTAGTATTTTCATATATCAATATTGCCTATCGTAAAAAGTGGGAACCCTTTGATCGTATTAATTTAATTTCCGATGTAATTGTAAAGCCACGAGAGAATGTTGCGCTTCACCAAAATAGATACACGTCAGGAAGCAAGAAGGTGAAGCAAAACAACGACGAGAAAAAGAATGACTCCCTTACAATGCATTCAAATGCTTCAATAGATGAAGCATTTATGACCGCAAGTGATAGCTCCAAGGAAAAGGTAATTGTGTCTGCCGAAGCACTTCCCCTAAACCTGAATCAATCTGACATTATTTCCTTTAACATAGACTCCGAAAGTGTTGCCTTATCACGATTTATAAAAAAACTCATTGCCTTGAAAAATGGCAAAAAGACGAAGGTGAGAATCGCTTATTTAGGTGACAGTATGATTGAAGGCGACTTGTTATCCCAAACGTTAAGAAGTTTACTGCAACAGGCTTATGGGGGAAGTGGTGTCGGTTTTGTTCCTATAGCATCGCAGGTTGCCCAATTTAGACGCACGGCTATCGCGTCGTCTTCCGCTAACTGGAGGGATTTCAACTTTAAAAATACTAAAAAGCAAGATTTATTTATTTCCGGCCATGTGTTTTTTTCATCTGGAAACGATTGGGTTAAAATCAAAGATAATACCAGTAAAGATACCTCAATAGTGCTAGGTAAGTATCTGTTACACGGACCGGCAACAGACAGCGCATCGGTGGTTGTTAATAAAAAAACGATGATGCTGGAACGGACATCACTATTTAACCGTACACTCGTAGCCCATAATAAAGATAAATCCATTGTTGTTTCCTCTGCTGACCGGAAACTCCCACTATTTGGCTTGAGCTTCGAATCAGATCAAGGTGTTATCGTAGACAACTTTTCATTTAGAGGCATTTCAGGTTTGGAATTAGGGAAGATTAATGCAGATTTGCTCAAGGAAATCAACGAGCAAAACCCTTATGATTTAATTATTTTTCAGTACGGTGTAAACGTCTTATATAAGCCGGATGACACCAATTTTACTTGGTACAAGCGAGCAGCGATTCCGGTTGTTAAAAAAATGAAGGCATGTTTTTCTAAGGCCGATGTGCTTATCGTAGGAACTGGCGACCGTGCTTTTAGGTATCCCGAGGGCTATCAGTCAGCGGTAGGTATTGAAGCACTTATCAAGGAACAGGCCGCACTGGCGAAACAAACGGATTGTGCTTTCTTTAGTCTATATGCAGCAATGGGAGGCAAAAATTCGATGGTAAATTGGGCTACGCAAAATCCCAGTTTAGCGAATAAAGATTACGTGCATCCCAATGCGTTGGGCGCTAAATTGTTGGCGAAGCATCTATTTGAGGCAATTAATAAGCAAGTGAAGAAATCTGAAAACACAAATTTAAATGGAACTGATTAATATGGATTGGAAATTAGCGCCCATTGAAATTGATTTTTCTGCGCTTGCAAAATCGTTTCTGTATGATCCGAAAAATCCCTTGCTCTTTAACAATGGTTTCTTTGTTTTTTTCTTTGCGCTATTTATTATACTATATTACATTTTTAGAAATCGTTATGCCATTCGCCGTTATATTTTTTGTGGCTTCTCGCTTTACTTCTTTTATAAAGCAAGTGGCTATTTCGTTAGCTTAGTTGTCATTTCTGCAATTGTCAATTATTGGCTTTCACATGCGATTTATAAACGCCGAAGTCGCCGGTATCGGCTTTCCTTGCTTGTCTGCTGCATTTTTTTCAATTTAGGATTGTTGTTTTACTTTAAGTATACGAATTTTTTCTTATCCATTAGCAACCAATTCTTTCATACTGACTTTAGTGCATTGAATATTTTATTGCCTATTGGAATCTCTTTCTATACTTTTGAGAACCTCAGTTATAACATCGATGTATATCGAAGGGATTTTAAGCCTGCAAAGAAATTCAGTGAATATCTGTTGTTTTTGTCTTTTTTTCCAAAGTTAATGATGGGCCCGATCGTAAGGGCGCACGATTTTGTGCCACAAATAAATAAGCCTTATTTTTTACGGGATGAAGATTTTGCTAAAGGTTTTTATTTGATCATTTCGGGCTTAATAAAAAAGTTAATCATTTCGGATTATATTACCCTGAATTTTGTCGACTATGTCTTTGATGACCCGTCCCGTTATACCGGACTGGAGAATCTCTTTGCCGTTTATGGATATGCTATCGTTATTTATTGTGATTTCAGCGGCTATAGCGATATTGCAATTGGAATTGCTAAGTGGCTTGGCTTCAGTATTCCGCCTAATTTTCTGTCTCCTTACCAAAGTAGCGATATAACAGAGTTCTGGAGACGATGGCATATTTCACTCTCGTCCTGGTTACGCGATTATTTGTATATTCCTTTGGGTGGCAACAGGAAAAGCACTTTTAGCACCTATTTATTCTGTCTATTGTTTTTCGTTGCTGTATTTTTTGGTAGCAAACATCTATTAGGCCTAAACAATCAGTACGCCGGCATTTTATGTGCAGGTATTTCAATCGTATTACTGATCTCCGGCTTAATAAAATGGAAAATGTCTGGTGTAGCAGCCAATATGAACTTATTAACCACGATGTTGTTGGGCGGATTCTGGCATGGAGCAAGCTTTAACTTCTTAATTTGGGGAGCCTTACATGGCTTAGCTTTGGCTTTACATAAGATTTGGATGCTGATAACGGGAAAATGGATGGACGGGCTAAAGAATACTTGGCTCTATCAAACGCTGGCAGTACTTGTTACCTTTCATTTGGTATGCTTTTGCTGGATATTCTTTAAGGCTCCTGATTATGACACATCAGTAGTTATGATTTCAAAAATCGCTAATGAAGTTAGTTTCGACGTCTGGCAAGGCTTTTACGCTAACTATAAAACCGTTTTGGCGATGATGTTGCTGGCCTTAAGTATTCACTTTATCCCTGATAATTTTGCAGATGAGGTTGTGGAGGGATTCGGCCCTATCTCATTGGTAACCTACCTGATCGTTTTCTTTTGCTTTTTAATATTGTATGGCCTCTTCAAATCCGCAGAACCGGTTATGCCTATCTATCTGCAGTTTTAGTCGCTAATTTAGACAGAGAAGGTTCCGATGCGGTCGAAAGGTACTCATTATAACCTTTAGCCATTGCATCGAACAGAAGAGCTCCTTGCATGCTATATGCTTTTTGCTGATAATGAATTTTATCAGCTTGCAATAAATTATTTTTCAACCAAGCAAGGGAAGAACCTGCCCCCCCGGTAATGTCAAACAAATCCCAAAGGGGAATGCCCATTTTGTTACAATAAAATTTTAAGGCCAAATTGAGTCGTTCAATCATGGGATTACTACGGCCATTCTTGAATGATTCAGCCGTTGTTGTAATAAGTATGGACGCGCGTGGGTCGATCGTTTGTATTTTGGCTACGGTTTCAGCAACTTGATTAATGTAAATTTCTTCCGTCATTCCATTGTAAAAAGCCTCATTCGTTCCCATGGATAAGATATATAGATCGGCATTTAGCGCAGGAAGCTGCTTCCAAAATAAAGGTTCCTTATTGTATTGCTCGTAGCGTGCGCCATTTACACCGATGGTATGAAATAGCACACCCGGATTATTTCGCTTCTCCAGTGAAGCACCGAAGAAGCTGGGAGTCGATGCTAAGGGGCTTATATTAAAGCCCGTAGCAAAGTCCTTCAGTAAGATTTCCTTGGTTTCTAAGCCGTCTGGCGTCGATTGATCAATGGTGTAGGTATTCGCATCGTTACCTATGGCACGAATATTCCATGATCCTTGACTCACGAAGAGTTTAATATAGTCAAAAGATTGTTGTTTTGCCTGTAAGTCAGGTTTTAGTGACAACCTAATCAAGCCCTGACTATGGATTTTTCTTAAGCCAAATCCGGAGATGCCACTAGCCGCCGGTGTACGTTGATGACTTATTTTACTTGGTAACCACCGGGTAGAAGTTGAACTGGTAATATCCAGTGGACCGTTGGTCCGAGCGACTTGATAAGGAAAAACCAAACCTCGTCCGGCATCACCAAAAAAATCCTGTAGCCCCGCCCGTACTTCTCGAGAAATAATATCCGGCTGTATATGGGAATCGCCGATTTGTACAATATTGACACGATGTCTTTGGCCAGCCCTCAAGGCTAGGAGTTTCTGATAAAACGAAGATAAACCTTCGACATTTGTAATGGTATCCTTTGCAGGGTTGATGAAATTAAAGGATTCATTATATCGTTGGGTTGGTAACCTTTTTAAAACTAAATTATGAATGGTGGTGGTTGATATCTTGTTCGCTCTTGGCTGATTTGCAGTCTCAATTGCTCCTGCCGAAATCGATAGAAGATATAAAAATAATATATAGTTCATTTATGCTACTTCTTGTCTTGTCTTTTCACTATACCTTAAACGTTATCTTTCGTTCTTTTGGTATGCGCCTTAAGCAAATGCAAAAAGAGTTTTATTAAAAATTTTGACAAAGGTATAAAAAAATAGTAAATATAATCTATTGATTTTCAGGTATAAGTGTTTGTCTGCTTAAAACTACTTATGGAAAACTGTCATTACAGTGATCTTATAGATAAATGTAAATTGTCGAATTTAATCGCTCAAGCTATGTTAAACCCTAAATTAAGTATCCTGACAGGTTCTTGGTTAGATCTTGTTTTTGAAGGCAGAAATAAGTTATATGGTGCTTACGTAATTCGTAAGAAGGCACATCACGATCTGTCGAAAGCGCTGCTATTTGGCATCTTATCTTTCTTAATAACAGTAGGCGTTGTTGTCGGAATTGCTCATTTTAAAAAGGACGCCACCTTTCAATTGATTTCAGATAATGACGAATTGGTTTTACAGGAGGTACCGCTCGAAAAAAAGGTGGAAGTTGTACCTCTGTTGCCGAGAGAATCCCAACGGCGTTCGCGGACAGACCAGGTAAAAATGACGGCACCTAAAGTGGTACCACATACGCAAGCGGCGGGAGAACCTCCCACTATGGAAATGTTAAAAAGCGCCAATCCCGGACCGACAATGATTACTGGCGATCCAACTGCAGCAATAACTATCGATACAAAAGTAGGAGCTATAGATGAAATGACCGCCATCACAGAAGGAGGGGAGACCCAAGCAGTTTTTGTAAATGTAGAAGTAAGCCCTACATTTCCGGGTGGGATAAAAGCATTTATGGAATACGTGGCTAGAAATTACAAATTTCCTGAAGAGGCTAAATCTCACGGTATTAATGGAAAATTATTTTTAAGTTTTATTGTAGAGAAGGATGGTTCCCTTACTGATATACAGGTATTGAAGGACTTAGGATTTGGCACTGGACCGGAAGCGGTTAGACTATTGAAACAAGCACCTAAATGGAAACCGGGGATTCAAAATGGACGACCTGTGCGTGTTCGATATCAATTACCTATCGCTTTGCAGATACGGGAGTAGTAGAGTAGTTGGGTAGGGAATATTTTAAATTAGCCGATGAGCTAATTTGCCGATGTAATAACCGGCAAAGTGAGCTAGTTGCATTAGCAGTCAGCAGTAGCACAAGCTTAAAGCTTACTGCTTATAGCCTAAAGCTTACGGCTTACCGCTTATAGCCTAAAGCCCTATGGCTAATGCCAACATAATCGCTGGTTAATAAAAAGATTTTGACTAGGTTTGTGATACATAAATTGAAAAATGAATAAAGGCTTTGCTACCTATTTTTTTGCAGTGGTTTTATCTTTCTTTGTAACGAATGCTTTAGCGCAGAACTACACTGAACAGACCTTGGCGCAAAGAGAAGTTTATAAACAAGCTTTTCTGACAGATGAACATGCCCCTTTGAAGGAGAAGGATTTGAAGGATCTCCGTTTTTTTGGACCGGACAGTTTATACAAAGTGACTGCGGTGCTTACTTTTATCTATGATGACCAACCGTTTATTATACCCACCTATAGCGGTAAGGAGAAAAAGTATTTACGTTTTGCTGAAGCTCATTTTAAAATCAATGGTACGCCAGTAAAACTCACGTTGTTTAAAAGTGTGGCTTTAATGGATAATCCGAAGTATGCCGATTACCTTTTTCTCCCATTTACCGATCCTACAAATGATGAGGAGACATACGGAGGCGGAAGGTATCTGGATTTAAAGCGAAGTGACATTAAGGGCAATCAGCTAACGATCGATTTTAATTTAGCTTATAACCCTTATTGTGCTTATAGTGAAGGGTATAATTGTCCGATTCCACCGTCAGAAAATGCGCTTTTAATTCCGATAAAAGCCGGTGAAAAAAGGTTTGTGGGAACGCATAAGAAAAAAGAAACTCTAAAATGACTGTAAATAATTTCTATCGTATTACCCTTCTTTTTTTATTGATAGGCACTAGCTCTGTCCATGCCCAGCATAGACAAGTGGACGTAGGGCTAAATTTAGAAGGGATTACTTACCCCTTTGCTGAGCACTACATTTCGCTTGTTAATCAGGGGGAGCAACTGCGTATGGAGTATATGGATATAAAACCTGCACAGGCTAATGGCAAAGTTGTAGTACTGCTACACGGAAAGAACTTTAACGGTGCGTATTGGGAACAAACAGCAAAGACGTTGGCCGATAATGGATATCGTGTAGTAATTCCGGATCAAATAGGCTTTGGAAAGTCATCCAAGCCTCAACGGATACAATACAGTTTTCAACTACTTGCAAAAAACACCAAGGCTCTTTTAGATAGTCTTGGCATCTCTAAAATCTTTTTATTGGGTCATTCCATGGGAGGAATGTTGGCTACTAGGTTTACACTTATGTATCCCGATTTGGTTGACAAGCTGATATTGGAGAATCCAATTGGTTTAGAAGACTGGAAAACGGTTGTTCCATATATAAGTATAGAAGAATGGTACCACGGCGAATTAAAGCAAAATTATGAGCGCATAAAAGCTTATCAATTACAATTTTATTATGATAACAAATGGAAGAAGGAATACGACCCTTGGGTTGACATGCTTGCAGGCGTTACAAACAACATCGATTATCCACGTTTAGCTTGGAATTCTGCCTTACTGTACGATATGATTTTTACCCAACCGGTATGTTATGAATTTGCAAATATAAAAGCATCTACTCTTCTGATTATCGGACAAAGAGATCGCACAGCTCTTGGAAAAGCAAAAGCACCGAAGGAGGCCCAACAAAATCTCGGCAACTATCCCGAACTTGGCAAAAAAACCTCAAAAGTTATTAAAGACGCAACTTTAGTTGAACTAGAGGGGATAGGACATTTACCGCATATAGAAGCTTACGATCGGTTTATTGATCCTTTAATAGAATTTCTTGCAAAGTAATAGTAAAGCGGAAGAAGAAAGCAGGTACTTATACTATAAATAGACGCTTAAATCGCCCTTTCCTTGCCGGATGACATCAAACTCGCCCGAAGTACAATCAACCACAGTTGAAGCTTCGTTGCCGCCATAACCGCCATCAATGACCAAATCTACTAAATTTTGGAATTTTTCATGGATAAGTTCAGGATCAGTTGAATATTCTAAAATTTCATCCTCATCATGAATAGAAGCCGAAACGATTGGATTTCCCAATTGCCTTACAATTTCCCTGGCGATGTTATTGTCGGGTACCCGTATACCGACGGTTTTCTTGTTTGAACTCATCAATTTAGGAACTTGATTACTTGCATTGAAGATATAGGTAAAAGGACCGGGTAAGGATTTCTTAAGCAATCGAAAGGTCGCTGTATCGATGGGCTTGGTGTATTGAGCGATATCCGTTAAATCATAACAGATGAAAGATAGATTTGCTTTTTCCGGCTTGATTCCTCTAATCCGACAGAGCGTTTCAATCGCCTTTTGATTCGTTATATCGCATCCAATACCATAGACGGTATCTGTAGGATAAATAATAATCCCACCTTTTTTAAGCACGGCAACAACTTGCTCTATCGCACGTTCGTTCGGGTTTTCGGGATATATTCTTATAAGCATATTAAAAAGTAAAAATTCAAAATTAAAAAGTCGAAAGCGTACCTGCCAGTAGGTGCTACTGCTACTACTACCGTTACTTTCAGCCATAAGCTATAGGCAGTAAGCTTTAAGCTATAAGCATAAGCTTTAAGCCTACACAGTCTATGCCATTGTCACATTGGCTAATCAACGACTCAACCATTCAACTACTTAACTACTCAACATGAATATATAACCTCCGTTGAAGAAAAAAGTTTTAATGTCGGGGCCCAGGAAAATTAAAATACACGTTATAAGTTGGATTTCGCAGTAACTTATAACGTGTAAATAACTAACTGTCTAAAATTCTGCGTTATTTGGTGTTCTTGGGAAAGGAATTACATCCCGTATATTGGTCATGCCTGTTACAAACAGCACCAGCCTTTCAAAGCCTAAACCAAAACCGGAATGAGGTACAGATCCGAATCGGCGGGTATCCAAAAACCAATTCATATCCTCTATTGGGATATGCATTTCTTTCATTCTGTTTACCAGCAGATCGTATCTTTCCTCCCGTTGTGAACCGCCAACAATTTCTCCAATTCCAGGGAATAGAATGTCCATAGCTCTTACGGTCTTCCTTCCTTGTTCGTCCGGCTCGTTCATTCGCATATAGAAAGCTTTGATGTCTGCCGGATAATCAGTGAGAATAACCGGTTTCTTGAAATGCTTTTCCACTAAATACCTCTCGTGCTCTGATTGAAGGTCAGCTCCCCATTCTTCTATTAAATACTTAAATTGTTTTTTCTGATTGGGTTTGGAGCGTCTCAATATATCAATTGCCTCTGTATAGGTAAGTCGCTCAAAATCATTATCTAAACAGAAGTTCAATTTAGCAAGTAAATCGAGCTCGGAACGCTCCGTCTGTGGTTTTGATTTTTCTTCTTCCTGCAGACGATTTTTCAAAAATTCCAACTCTTCGCTGCAAGTGTCTAAAGCATAACGAATTACATGCTTTAGTAATTCTTCTGCCAAATCCATGTTGTCTTTAAGCTCATAAAAGGCCATCTCCGGTTCTATCATCCAAAATTCAGCAAGGTGTCTTGTCGTGTTTGAATTTTCTGCCCGAAAAGTAGGACCAAAGGTGTAAATGTTTCCGAAAGCCAAGGCAGCTAGTTCACCTTCCAATTGTCCGGAGACGGTAAGATTGGTCGACTTTCCGAAGAAATCTTCTTTGAAATTGATTGATCCATCGTCGTTACGTGGTGGATTATCAAGATCTAAGGTAGTAACTTTGAACATCTCACCAGCTCCTTCAGCATCTGATCCGGTAATAATAGGGGTATGAATATAGACAAAACCTCGCTCGTTAAAAAAACGATGAACAGCAAAGGACAGGGCATTTCTGACCTTAAAAACAGCATTAAAGGTATTGGTTCTGAAACGGAGATGAGCGATTTCCCGAAGAAACTCTAAACTGTGTTTTTTAGGCTGTAGCGGAAACTTTTCGGGATCGCTATCACCTAGGATGCTTATTTGGCTTGCTTTCACTTCTACGCGTTGTCCTTTTCCAAGCGATTCGATCAAAACACCTTCTACTGAGACGGCCGCCCCTGTCGTAAGACGCTTTAATGTACGCTCGTCCGTGTTTTCATAATCTATAACAACCTGAATATTACCTAAACAAGAACCATCGTTAATAGCCAAAAATTGATTGTTTCTAAAGGTTTTAATCCATCCCTTTACAATAACCGTTTTTCCAAAATCTGTGCTGTTTAAAAGTTCTTTTATCCTTGTGTGTATCATGTTTCTAATTCAAATAATAGGTACTTTAACAATAAACCTCCGAAATCGCTTCCGGAGGTTTATCATATGAAATACGTTGTCAGTAACCAAGCACTAAGAAAGTACTTTAGTTACTAAATCAGCCGCTTCCTTCAGCTGAATTGCTGAGAATACCTCAAGTCCTGATTCGTCAATAAGTTTTTTAGCTTCTTCTGCATTCGTGCCCTGTAAACGAACAATAATAGGCACAGGAATATTGCCAATTTCCTGATAAGCATCAATGACGCCCTGAGCTACACGGTCGCAACGAACGATGCCTCCGAAAATATTGATGAGAATAGCCTTTACATTAGGATCTTTTAAAATAATATTGAATCCGGCTTTGACTGTTTCAGCGTTGGCAGTACCACCAACATCTAAAAAGTTCGCAGGTTCTCCACCGGCAATTTTAATAATATCCATGGTAGCCATTGCCAAACCGGCACCGTTTACCATACAACCGACATTTCCATCAAGTTTAACGTAATTCAAATTGGAGCGTCCGGCTTCTACTTCTGTCGGATCTTCTTCTGATAAATCACGCAATTCAGCATAATCAGCGTGACGGTATAATGCATTTTCATCCAAATTGACTTTAGCATCAACTGCTAATATTTTGTCATCGGAAGTTTTTAAAACCGGGTTGATTTCGAATTGAGAAGAGTCTGTCGCTTCGTAAGCTTTGTAAAGAGCTGCTACAAATTTAGTCATATCTTTAAAAGCCGCACCGCTTAGTCCCAGATTGAAAGCAATTTTTCTTGCTTGAAATCCTTGAAGTCCAATGGAAGGGTCTATTTCTTCTTTTTGAATAAGATGAGGTGTCTTTTCAGCTACTTCCTCAATATCCATACCACCTTCAGTAGAATACATGATAATGTTGCGTCCGCGTGATCTATCCAACAAAACACTCATATAGAATTCCTTGGTTTCGCTAGCTCCCGGATAGTAAACATCTTGTGCGATAAGTACTTTATTTACCTTTTTTCCGGCAGGACCAGTTTGAGGAGTTACTAGTTGCATACCGATGATTTCTTTAGCTTTTTCTCTAACCTCATCGATATTCTTTGCAAGTTTAACACCGCCGCCCTTTCCGCGGCCTCCTGCGTGGATCTGTGCTTTTACCACAACCCAATCAGAATTATAATCTTGTTTTAACTTTTTCGCAGCTTCTACCGCTTGTTCAGGGTTATCGGCAACGATACCTTCCTGAATGCGAACTCCGAAACTCTTCAGTATAGCTTTACCTTGATATTCGTGAATGTTCATTATTTAAAGAATTTTGCTGTAAAAATAGTATTTTATATTGTATATAACAATGGAATAACGGGCTAAAATGGAAGTTTAATTGTGGAGTAGAGGAGTGGTTGAGTGGTGGAGTTGTTGAGTAAGTAAGATTTTAAATTAGCCGATGTGACAAATTAGCGGATGAGCCAATGTGATGATGAGCGATAAATAATTTTTTTGCGTTGCCGGTTGTAAGGAACTTGAAGTGTAGATTGAGTGATGGAGTAGTTGAATCGTCAAGCTTAAAGCTTACTGCTTAAAGCTTACGGCAGGCTTTTGACTTTTTAATTTTGACTTTTTACTTTTCTTACAAAAAAGCATCAATATAACGTTTTTTAATTTTAACGGACTCCGGTTTCTTTAGAAAGTTTTTGTAGCCTGTTGCTGTTTTTATTGCCTTAATAGCTTCCACTCCGTCATAATGGCTTCTAATCTTGTTCAATAAAAAAGTGTCGTTTTGGAGTAAATCGCTTAGGATTAAACGGCCATCTTGTAAATATTTTTTTATAAGGTTTGCGAGTTGCTGATTCGTATAAACGTATAAAGGATAATTGTAAATTTCTTCATTGACCTTTTTTGACAAGCTGTTGATCCATAGCGCTTGTTCATCACCAATAACAATAATCTTATTATCTCTTACTTGTAAATGTTTGATAAAGTGGATGGCTTCCTGACGTTTTATCATGCCATACTGATGGGCATCCCGTAGCGTATAGTCTATGCGATCAGCACATAGATAGGGAAGGGGCTGTTCTAAAATATCAAATTTAGTATCTAATAGGTCTTCCACTTGATAGCCATGTTTCTTCAGAATTTGAGGGATATCCGATTGTGTTAAAACAGTTTCGAATAAACGTTCATGGTAACTTTCCGTATCATCTTCCATAACATAATCGCCCACATGGGAAAAGGCCGTATGAGATAAATCATGTAACAAACCTGCCACTTGCTCCAATTCCGATCCTCCCAATAATTGAATCAGATACATAACACCAATGGAATGTTCCAACCGTTTATGGTGTGCTTGGGGATTTATAAGGAAGATGGCACCACTTTGATGAATGAAGTTCAACCGTTGCAAAACGTCTGTTTTCAATAATTCCTCTTTAAGCGGCGATACCTTGATATTCCCATAGATTTTGTCAATCACTTCCATTTTTTCGATGCTAAAAAAACTATTTATGATTGACAAATATACTAATATTTTTAGTATAATCAAGTCGTTAATTTAGGATATAGGATATAAGACATAGGACATAGGAAGTAAGACATAGGATAGAAAGTCTTGATACTCGATACTTGACATAGGACATAGAAGTTAGACATAGGATATAAATCCTGATACCTCATACCTTTGCCCTGATTCTTGTTTCCAACTGCTATCGATCAACTTCGCCCAAAACGATGTCAATAGATCCTAATATGGCAATAAGGTCGGCGATGAGAATGTTTTTTGATAGCTCCGGTAGAACAGATAAATTATTAAAACTAGGCCCCCTGGCTTTTACACGTCTCGGAATGTCCAACTTGCCATCGGTTATAAAATAGAAGCCGAGCTCTCCCTTGGGATTTTCAGCCCTTACATAATAGTCTTGCGCTTTTGGAGATACTTTTTTAGGGACTAAGCCACGGGGATCAAAATCAGGTGTTCTTTTTAAATCTTTCTGTAATCTTTCCAGACATTGTTCAATAATCTTAACCGACTCAACGATTTCATCAACCCTCACTTTATATCGATCCCAGCAGTCGCCTTTCTTGCCCATTTCACCTTTTCCAATGGGAATATCAAAATCGATCTCCGGATATACCGAATACTCGTCTACTCTCCTAAGATCCCATTTTAAGCCTGAAGCACGGAGCATTGGTCCTGAGCAACCATAATTGATTGCTACTTCCAGCGGCAAAGCGCCAATATTAGCGGTGCGTGAGATAAAGATCTGATTGTTTGTTAAAAGCTCATCCAGTTCAACTAATTTTGGTTTAAAATAGTGAACAAATTCTTTGCATCTTTCTTCAAAACCGACAGGTAAGTCGTAAAACAACCCGCCGATCCAAATATAATTGTAGAGCATCCTTGATCCTGATGCCCATTCCAGCATATTCATAATATGCTCGCGGTCTCTAAAACACCACATAAAAGGAGTGAAGGCGCCAATGTCAATGCCATAGGTGCCAATTGCAATCAGGTGCGATGCAATCCTGTTTAATTCGCAGACCAAAACACGGATATATTCAATTCGTTTAGGAATCTCCTTGTCTAAACCAAGCATCCTTTCGACGCCCATTACAAAAGCATGACTATTATTCATAGAAGCTAAGTAGTCCATGCGATCGGTAAAAGGAATGGTTTTTCCATAATTCATCGACTCGGCATGTTTTTCAAAGCAACGATGAAGGTAACCCATGTGGGGAACAACCTCCTTAACAATTTCACCATCTGAAATAACTTCCAAACGTAGAACGCCATGTGTAGACGGGTGTTGGGGGCCGATGTTAATAATCATTTCCTCCGGGCCTAATTCAGACATTCTTTTTTCGTAAGCGTTTAAAGCAGCTTGTATATCCGTATTATTCACTAATTTGTTGTTTCGAAAGAAGGTTAAATTTTTTGATTCAATTTATTGGAATGCCATGGTAGCTTTCCGCGTCTTGGTAATCTTTCCGTAGCGGATACCCACTCCAATCGTCAGGCAGTAGAATACGTCTTAAATCGGGATGGTCATTAAAGAAAATACCTACCAAGTCATATGCTTCTCTTTCGTGCCAATCAGCTGTACGCCAAATTGTGCTAACGCTGTCAATCGAAGGCAATGTCGATCTTTCACGAAGGTTATCCAATTTTACCTTTAGCGTTAACTGCGTTTTATAAGGAATTGACGCAAGATGATATACAACACCGAAGCCCTCATTAACGCCATAGTCGACTCCTGAAATGCAGGATAGAAAGTCGAACCAAGTGTCCTGGTTCTCTTTGAGTTCTTTACAGACAGCCCGCAGAAAGTCCCGATGAATCACCAAAGCAGGTTGTAATCCTTGCAATTCTTCGTCCACAATACATTCATTGCCGAAGCGGGACGTGAGTATGTTTTTTATTTTCGTAAGATCCATTTGTTTATCAAGGTGCTAAACGATTAATCGCCCATCCCGCACTCGAGGTATTTTTGCTGTATAGAATTCGGTCGTGTAACCGGTTTGTTCTACCTTGCCAGAATTCTATTGTAGAAGGTGTTACCTTATAGCCGCCCCAGTGTGGAGGTTTTGGTACAACCTGGTTTTTATATTTTTCGGAAACCTCTTTAAGATTTTCTTCCAGGAATACTCTGCTCGGAATAACATCGCTTTGAGGCGAAGCCCAGGCTCCCAATTGACTGCCGACCGGTCTACTATGGAAATAAGCTTCCGAACTGGCTTTATCCACTTTTTCTACGGTTCCCTTGATACGCACCTGTCTTTGTAGATCCGGCCAAAAAAACACAAGGGAGACCATCGGATGAGTGGCGATCTCTTTGGCTTTTTGACTATTATAGTTGGTGTAGAAAACGAAGGCACCATCTTCAATATCTTTCAGCAATACGATACGAGCGCTAGGTGAACCATCAGCATCTACTGTTGCTAGT
Organism: Olivibacter sp. LS-1; assembly: GCF_008245145.1. Lineage (GTDB taxonomy): Bacteria > Bacteroidota > Bacteroidia > Sphingobacteriales > Sphingobacteriaceae > Olivibacter > Olivibacter oleidegradans. Next base: position 3,554,542 of record NZ_CP041643.1, read on the forward strand.
GTCATAGCATTGACCTCTATTACTTGGGCGTTGATAGCCTGTTCAAACCATTGCTCAAATTGGCGAATGGGGTCTTTGTCAATGCTATCTTCAGTTAAGGATGCCAGTCTATAATCCGTTCTAATATCTTCAATATGTAATTCCTTATCCATAGCTTATAGTTCTTTTACAAACTTAAAAAAAACGTAGCCATTTATTCACCTAAACATACATAAACTTTCTTTTATATGAGAATTAGATGAGGGAAAATGGAATGCCAATATAAGATATGTATCAAACCAGGGGATAAGAGACACCTGCCTACTGGCAGGCAACTCATAAGACATCGGACACCAATAGACACCTAATACCTAAAAGCTAACACCTAAAATCTAACAGCTAACATCTAATACCTCAAAGCTAAATTTCGGCCCTATATTTGATAGGATTATATTGATTTTACGAATAGAAATTTATTTCTCATGCTTAGCAATTTCAATCCGCAACAAGGTAGTTTATTACTTTCCGAACCTTTCATGCTAGATCCAAATTTTCAGCGCTCTGTTGTTTTATTGTGTGAACATAGTGACGAAGACGGATCGGTAGGTTTGGTATTAAACCAACCCAGCTCGCTTTTATTGAAGGATGTAATGTCCGATATGCCAAACGCTGAATATCAACTGTTCGTAGGTGGGCCTGTGGGGCAAGATAGTATACAATTCATTCACAAATGTTATGATCGTTTAAACAGTGGCATCGAAATAAAAGAAAATTTATTTTGGGGTGGAAATTTTGAGGCGTTGAAGCTACTGATAAACGATCGTGCCATAGGATTGGACGAGATAAAGTTTTTTATTGGATACTCCGGTTGGTCAGGTGGTCAGTTAAATAAAGAGCTGAAGGAAAACACGTGGATGATAGGGAATAGCTTTGATCCCGACATTGTGTTTGTTAATGATGAAGAAAATTTATGGAAAGAGGCTGTTATTAGTTTAGGACCAAGGTATGCCCATGTAGCAGGTTTCCCTCAGAACCCCATGTGGAATTAGTTTTTATAAGACATAGGATAGTAAGACATAAGACATGAGACACAGGAAAGGAAATCTGATACTTACCTGCCTGCCGGTTGGCAGGTGTCTTGATACTTTATACCTACGTCCTGCTACCTACGTCTCTAATCAATTCTCCCGCTTCAAGCCATATTTTTCGATTTTGCTATAGAGATGGCTGCGCTGAATTTCAATATCATCGGCTGTTTTCGATACATTCCAGGCATTATTTTCTAGTTTGTATTTGATATATTCTCTTTCCGCATAGTCCTTATATTCTTGAAAAGAAGAGAATTGATCAAAATGATTTAATCCATTAATACTTCCGTGATGGTTTGGTTCCGGCGACGAAATAGTTGCACCGTTACCTATGCTGGTGGTTACTTCCGCGCTTTCCAAAACAGGCCCGCCGGGATTGGCATAAGCATACACGTCTTTGTCGGTAATCGATTTATCGCTTAAAATGATAAGTCGCTCTACCATATTTCTCAATTCACGAATATTCCCGGTCCAAGGAAGCGATTTTAACGCATCAATAGCACTGCTCGTTATCTTTTTAATAGGCATGCCATAATCTGTACAGATTTCTTCACAAAACTGTTCCGCAATGATGGGGATATCCGATCGTCTCTCTGAAAGAGGAGGGACGTGTATTAGGATGACACTTAGGCGGTGGTAAAGGTCCATACGGAAATTACCTGATTCGATTTCCCTTAATAGATCTTTATTTGTTGCCGCTATTACACGGACATTTACTTCGATTTCCTTATCGCCACCCACCCGTGTTATTTTATTTTCCTGCAAGGCTCGCAATACTTTTGCCTGAGCAGATAAACTCATATCACCAATCTCATCCAAAAATAATGTACCTCGATCCGCTTGCTCAAATTTACCGATCCGTTGCTTAACAGCAGATGTAAACGATCCTTTTTCATGTCCGAATAACTCACTTTCGATTAATTCCGAGGGGATTGCCGCACAATTCACTTCAATCAGGGGAGAGTTGGCTCGATTTGATTTTTCATGAAGCCATCTAGCCACCAGTTCTTTACCGCTTCCATTGGCACCGGTAATCAGAACTCGGGCATCTGTTGGTGCCACACGATCGATCGTTTCTTTTATCTTCGTAATAGCCTCTGATTCACCAAGTATCTCCCTGGTTTTACTTACCCTGCGTTTTAATACTTTTGTTTCGGTGACCAGCGTTCCACGTTCCAGTGCATTCCTTACTGTGATAAGCAGCCTGTTTAAATCGGGTGGTTTCGATATAAAGTCATAAGCCCCTTTTTTGCTCGCTTCAACGGCTGTTTCAACCGTACCATGCCCCGATATCATAATAAACGGAAGGTCCGGTTTAATAGATTGTGCTTCTGTAAGCACTTCCATTCCGTCCATTCTCCCCATTTTGATATCACATAATACCAGGTTGATGTTGTCTCTTTTGATGATTTCGAGACCATCGAGGCCATTATCAACATCGGTGACCTGATAATCTTCGTATTCTAAAATCTCCCGCAACGTGCTTCTAATCGCCCGTTCATCATCAATGATTAATATTTTAGCCATAAGTGTCTATTGCGTCAAAATCGCAATTTTATGCTGTTTAAGTTCTAAAAAAAAGCAAGCCTATAAGCCGGGTTCTGTCCTCAACCGAAGTTGAGCTTCTATCATTTATCTAGCCTTACAATCACTTGTAAGGTCTAACGACCTACCCATTCTGAATCCGCCTAAAAGGCGAAGAGAGCGAGCAACCCTACGTTCAGAACCTATTTGGTCTTTCAATTCCCGGGGTTTACCGCAATGTATGTCGCCATACAAGGCCGTGAGCTCTTACCTCACGTTTTCACCCTTATCTCGATAGCAATCGAGACGGTTTATTTTCTGTGGCACTTTCCGTTCCCGGGTTTAACCGGGACCTTCCCGTTAGGAAGCGAGATGCTCTATATTGCCCGGACTTTCCTCCTCACAAAGTGCGGCGATAGAACGGCTTGCACCATGCAAACCTACTATAAAAATCTCAAAATAAGAAATCGATTGACCAGTATTTAGTACAAAATCATGCTGTATTTACGATCTTGAACCTATCCAGCCTATTTCTTTCGTACTTCCTCCGGTGTGATGCCTAATTTGTCGCAGCGCAATTTTTTAAATGAACAGCCACTTCTTCCGTGCTTACAAATCCCAAGTCATTGCCAAAAGAATTTCCAACATAGGTTAGTATATAAGCGATTTCCTGATCTGTTAAAGTAGGGTTGGCCGGCATTTCTGTGTCAAATTTCCGATTCTCAATGGTTAGTTCTTCGTGTAAACCGTATTTCACGATACAAGGTAATTCCTTTCGCATCGTATGTAAGAAGGTGGTATCTGTTAGGGGCGGATATAGATTGCCGAGACCTTCACCTTCTGATCCGTGACAATTTGCACATTTTGTGGCAAATAGGGATTTCCCATTCGTGAAAAATTGCGCCTTTTTTATTTCTTGCTCCCCCTGACAAGCATTCATGACGGAAGCGATCAAGGCCACCAAGAAGCCCGCCCATAAAAAGCTATTTCTCATGCCCACCTTTATACTCGCCTAGTAATATATCCATGTCCTGCATCAATTGGGCCACTTGATTATCGTCCGTTCCGTCATAAGCTCCACGTATTCGCTTTTCTTTGTCAACCAAAATAAGCCATCCCTGGTGTTCAAAGCCTCCCGGAGCTTGCGCGTCTTCCTTTGCATAAACCATATACTTATCGGCAATGCCATAAATGTCTCGCTGAGTACCATGCACAAATTGCCATTGATTTCCTTTTACACCGAGTTTATTGGCATATCTTTTTAAAACCCAAGGCGTATCATATTTTGTGTCAATACTATGTGAGAGAATTTTTACTTCCTCATTTCCTTGATACTTATTCAGTACCTTTAATAAGTTTTTGCTCATCACCGGACAAATGCTGGGGCATGAGGTGAAAAAGAAATCAGCTACATATATGCTGTTGTCAAAATCTTTATCTGTTACGATCGTACTGTCTTGATTAATAAAAGAAAATGTAGGAATGGTTTGATATAGCGTATCCGTTACAGTTTTTCCATCTACTTCTTTCGTCACCGGTTCCCGTTCACCAAGAATAGGTAAACGTTGCTGTCCTTTTTGACCACACCCCCATACGAGTAAACTAAGGACAAAAATTAAATACTTGTTCATACTGTTATGATTATTTTTAGGCAATGGATAGCCTACCGCTTCATGGTAGGTTTATTGCCTACTTGTTGTTAAGGTTTGTACTTGGAAAGAATCTCACGGCTTTCACTTTCGGCCGTTGCAAACTTCTCTTTAAGCGCCTTTATTTTTGCCAGTTCGTTTTGTAAATAGGATGCCATCTCTTCCGCTTTTTTGTCCTCCTGAGCGGGCTCAAAATTATGCATCCAATCGGTCATTTCTTCGTTTGCTTCGGTCAGTTTTGATTGTAACTTAAGCAATTTATCTTTCTCTTGTGCAGTATCAAGTGCTGGATTTACCTGTTTTAGACTATCCATTTTTGTGAGTAGAATGCCTACTTTTAAATTGTCGCGCACTAATGCGCCCATTTTTGGCATAATTGAATCATGAACAGCGATCACTTCTTCTTGTAACTGTAAATTTTTGTTGCCGGCGTTATTGCATGACGACGTGACAACACCTAATGTTAGTGAAAGGAATATATATAATTTCATTTGTTATATGTTGTTTAGTTCTGACAAATCCGTGAATTAAGTTTCCTATTAAATAGCTGTGGGCATATAGAATTCCGCTTCTTTTGTGGTATCAACCTTGACAATGCCTGCCAATATCATGTTCACTAACAGTCGTTGCGTTTTTCTTCGCGATAATTTTAGATGTTTACAAATATCTATCAGTGCAACCTTTTGTTTTTCATTCAGAAAAGTGAGTAACTGTTTTTCTTTATCGGTATACGTAATCAGTACCCCTTCTGATTCTCCATGTCTTTTCAATACATCCACTACTACTTTTCCTGCTAGTATACTTTTATCTTTTACACGTATGTAAACCCACCATTTGCCATCATCTCCCAAGGCGTAATGTGGTTTTACGTCGCTTTCAGGTATTTCGGCGATAAGAACCAGCTTGTCGTCAACAAATGTTTCATCAAATTTGATTTCGACCGCCGGTTTACAATATCGATAAGCTGCGCGCTCTAAGATAAATCGCTCTTCGTCTTCGTTTTTTACACCGATTATATGGCCGTCATCAGCAACGCCGATAAGCAATTTTCCACCTTTATTATTAGCAAAAGCAACCAATGTCTTTGCGATTTTGTTTTCATTGCTGATTTTATTCTTAAAATCGAGTTGTTCACCTTCACCTTGTAGTATTGTTGCCTTTAGCCTCATTTTAGTAATGTAAATTGATTAAAAAACGGAATTTCAATGCTCATATAGGATTTTCAGATGCTAAAACATAGGCATTAGTATGCAACCGTAGGTTGTTCCTTATTATATTTTAGATTTCTCACATAAACTTCATTCATCACCTTTGCACAAAGCTCCCCATTTTTATCGACGATATCCAGCATAAATTTCTGTATAAATTTACCGGTCATATCCAGTGTTTGCTGCGCCTCTTCGATTGCATCATCAGTTAGCCGGATTTGGAAATAAAGCGTTCCGCGACCGGGTTTTATGTAATCAATAGAAGCACTCTTTAGCCATACCCGTGTTTTGTATCCTTTACGTCGAAAAATCTGATCGAACAACAACGCAAAAAAAGGATCGGCGGCCGCATAAATCGTTCCCCCAAATATAGAGGAATTATAATTTTTGTTCAGTATGCTATATAGAATCTTTACATCAACACCTTTAAAATCTCTATGAAATCTCTGAACCCAAATTCGTTGAAAAAGGAGGGGGGGATATAAACGCATTACCCATTTTAATGTACGCTCTGAGACCTTCATGTATTAGCTAAATGCGTGTTTGACATCGCTAGCGGAAGTAGCTTGAGGCTAAGATAAAAAGAATTTTACATTAGCCATAATTTTAAATAAACTATCTAGGAGGAGTTGTATAAAATGAGGGTTTTCGTTCTGTCTCGGGCAAAGTGAAATCGGGGGTAAATAAAAGTCTAAGCAAATTTTAATTCAATAAAATTTATATTTTAGCCCCGTATTTTCAATAGACCATTCTTGATGATAGAACAGCATAATAAACAACAAACCACTAAAGTTTGGTTGTTGGTTTTGGTAGCTTCCCTGGGTTATTTTGTAGACATCTACGATCTAGTTATTTTTTCAATCGTTAGAGTACAAAGTTTTAAGGATATAGGGGTGCCATTGGAAAATATGCGTACAGACGGTGAATACGTTCTTAATATGCAAATGATCGGATTATTGCTGGGAGGCTTACTGTGGGGAATTATCGGTGATAAATTTGGCAGAGTAAGGGTATTGTTCGGGTCAATTTTGCTTTATTCACTGGCCAATATGGCCAATAGCTTTGTGAACGATATACATAGCTACGCCTGGATTCGTTTTATCGCAGGCATTGGCTTGGCAGGTGAGCTGGGAGCCGGAGTCACCTTAGTTAGTGAGAGTATGCCAAGGGACAAAAGGGGATATGGGACGATGCTTATAGCCGGTATCGGTGTATTAGGAGCCATAGCAGCCTTTTATGTTGCTGAACATTTCAACTGGCGAAATGCTTATTTGGTTGGTGGTGGTATGGGGCTATTGCTATTGCTGATGCGTGTTGGAACTTTCGAATCAGGAATGTTTACCGATACCGCACAAAAAAATGTTTTAAAGGGAAAATTCTTCATGCTTTTTGAGAATAGAGAGCGCTTCTTGCGGTATCTTTATTGCATGCTTATCGGGTTACCTATTTGGTTTGTAGTAGGTATACTGATTACGCAGGCGCCCGAATTTGGCGTTGCCTTGGGTGCTACGGAAACACTTAGTGCGGGTAAGGGAATTATGTACGCTTACATTGGTATTTCACTCGGTGACATCTTCGCCGGGTTATATGCCCAGCTGACAAAGTCGAGAAAGAAGGCGGTATTTTTCTTCCAACTGTTGATCATCATCAGTTCGCTGTGGTATTTAATGAGCAGTGGTATTACCGCTCAAAAATTCGTTTGGTTAGCCTTTTTTATGGGTTTCTCGGTCGGATATTGGGCTACTTTTGTTACGATAGCCTCCGAACAGTTTGGCACTAATTTAAGAGCAACGGTTGCTACCACGGCACCTAACTTTGTCCGTGGCGCACTCGTTCCAAGCACTTTTTTATTTGAATGGTTTGTCCATCGCTTCGATATTATCATTGCGGCAACCATTATGGTTGTTTTATTGAGCGCCATTGCCATGTTCGCACTAAGCCAATTGAAAGAGAGCTTCGATAAGGATTTGAATTATTTGGAAGAATAGCTTATAGCCGATAGGCTGTCAGCTATCAGGTATCAGCCTATCGACAGGTTTTAGGGTGTAAGGTTTAGGGTGTGTTAGACTTAGGCCAGTGCCCACTCTCATTGCAACTGCTATTATTCAACAACTCAACGACTCAACCACTTAACTATTCAACTATTTTCCAACTTGTGCTTTGAACCAAACTTCCTACGGCTTGTCCACCAAAATAAGGGAGGAATCAAGAGCGGAGCAAATACAAGGGTACTGGTTAAGCCACCAATGATGACAGTTGCCAATGGACGTTGAACGTCCGATCCAATACCGCTGGAAGTGGCTGCCGGAAACAAGCCAATGATTGCGACCACCAGAATGGTCAATACCGCCCGCAGCTGTCCCTTTGAAGTAGTCAATATGACGGCCTTTTGTTCTTCAATAGGCAACGCATAAGTAGAGAGGTTACTAAAGTTTCTATTGAGTGCCGACACGATCAATACGCCTGCCATTACAGAGATTCCGAAGATACTGACAAAGCCTACACCTGCCGAGACATTAAAGTAGTAACCCCTCAGCAATAGCGCTACAATGCCACCGCCTAAGGCAAACAGAATACAACTCATCGTGAGCAAGGTATCCTTGAAGTTTCTGTAAAGCAGATATAGAAAAGCAAATACGAGTCCAATGGTCAACGGAATGGTAAACAACAACTGTTTACCGGCTCTTTCCAGATTCTCGTATTGTCCTCCATAAATAAGGTCGTATCCTTTTGGAATATGCACTTGTGCACCAATTTTTTTCTGTAGTTCTTTTACAAAACTCACCTGGTCTCTTCCTTCAATATTCGTTCTAACGGTGATCATGCGTTTGCTTCCATAATGATAAATATTGGTTTGCCCTTCGATAAAACCGATTTCAGCAAGCTGGCTCATCGGGACCAAGTTACCGGTTGCTGAAGTGACCAATAGATTTTTTAACGCATCAATGTTATCTCTATACTGGGGTAAATAGCGAACAACAATATCATAGCGTTTCGTACCATCGTATATTTCAGAAATGGTTTTGCCGCCGATTGCGGCCTCGATCATGTTTTGGATATCGGAAATATTAATGCCAAACCTTGCAGCATTCTCGCGGTTTATATTAACGGCAATTTGCTCCTGCGGTCCCTCTTGTTCGATATTAACGGATTCGCTGCCTTGCATATTTCTTGCAATATTTGCGATACTATCCGCCTTTTGCCGCATAAGATGCAGATCGTTTCCAACGATGGATACCGCCAGATCCGCCGCCGAGCCGGTAACAATTTCCATTACCTGATCAATAATGGGTTGGCCGCTGGAAAAACTAACGCTTGGCAAAGCTTTGGATAGATCAGCCTTGATGTTGTTAACCAAGGTCGACTTCGCTATGGTATCACTCCAAAGCTTATAGTCTTTGAGCCCGACCAGAATTTCATTTCTATTAGCGGGGAACGGATCGGTTCCGTCGTCGTTGCGCCCTGTTTGCGTAATAACAAAAGCAACTTGCGGATACCTGGAAATTACCTTTCTAATGAGTGGTGCATATTTCGCATTTTCCTGAATATTAATACCGGATGGAAAATTACCTCTTAAAAAGATGGAACCTTCGTCTAACGAAGGTAGAAACTCTGAGCCTAATTTAGCACCAGCTAGAATACAAATAGCAACCAGGAAAAAGCCTACGATTACGGTGCGCTTATATTGCGAAATAAACTTTTGCAAGGTTTTGCCATATAACTTCTCCAGAAACTCCAATAGTTTGTTACGATGTTCTTTCAATGGTTTCTCTTCGTTGTTCAGCGCTTTGTGGTAAACAAAGGAAATCAACACTGGGATAATTGTGAGCGCTGCCAACATGGAGCCTATTACTGCAAACGCCAAGGTTAGGGCCATTGGTGAAAACAGCTTTCCTTCAACCCTTGTCATTAATAGGATGGGCATGTAAGCCAAAATAATAATGGTAACCGAAAAGAAAATTTCCCTACCTACTTCCTGTGCCGAAGAAAGGGTGATTTTAATGATTCCTTCCTTCTTTTCTTCTGCTGTGGCGGTTCGATACTTTCGAATGAGATGCTCCACCATGACGCAAGCTCCATCCACAATAATTCCAAAATCAATCGCTCCGAGCGAAAGTAAGTTCGCAGGAATACCGGTTAGGCGCATCAGAATGAAGGCGAACAAAAGAGAAAAAGGAATTGTTAAGGCTACTACCAACGCGCTACGCACACTCCCAAGAAAAAAGATGAGGAGGATGATTACAATGCTTATCCCTTCAAAAAGTGTATGTGCTACCGTCTCCAGCGAGTGATTGATGAGAAAGCTTCGGTCATAGAGCGGCCTAATACGGACGCCCTCGGGTAGATCATGCGCCTGTACCTCAGCCATTTTTTGCTTCAAAAGCGCCAAAGCATCACTTGGATTTTCATAGCGACGTAAAAGCACAACACCTTCTACGCCATTGCTTACATCTAAACTGTCTGTTGTGACGGTATAACCTAAAACACCATTGGGGGGAGGAGGACCAACCTCAACATTGGCGACATCCCGTACAAAAATGGGCATACCATTTACTGATTTCAATACGATATTTAAGATGTCATTCTCCGATTTGATAGCCCCTAGGCCTCGTACGGCAAAACCTTGGCCACCACGGTTTATAATATTTCCGCCGGTGTTTTGATTATTATTATCAACGGCTGTTTCAATGTCTGCTATACTTAGATCGTATTTACGCAGTTTTTCAGGAGAAGCAAAAATATGGAACTGTTTCATCGGACCACCGAAAGTGGTGACATCAGCAATGCCTGGCGTTTGTAATAAAGCCGGTTTAATAACCCAATCCTGTAAGTCGCGTAGTTGCGTTGGCGTAAAACTCGGCGGCGCTTCTACAACGTAGCGCATGATCTCACCAACGGCAGTGGAGAGTGGTGCCAGCTCGGGGGTGACGCCATCAGGTAACTCAATAGAACCCAAGCGTTCCATCACCTGTTGACGGGCGAAGTAGTCGTCCGTACCATCTTTAAAGGTGAGCTGTACTACACTCAATCCGAAGATAGTTCTACTTCTCCGATCCAGCACATTGGGAGTGTTTTGCAAAGCGCGTTCAATTGGAACGGTTACTTGCTGTTCTACCTCCTCCGCCGCTCTTCCCGGGAATGGGGCAACCACAATTACGTTGGTATCAGCAATATCTGGGTACGCTTCTATTTTAAGTTGCGTAAAGCAGTAGTATCCTACTGCCATGAGTATGATACCGATGGCGACTACGGTCCAACGGTTTTTTAATGAGAATATTAATAAATTCCTGATCATTTTTCTGTCTTTGTTGGCCTTTAGTTGCAACCTGATTGCTCAATTACTTTCATGGTGTTGATAGCTAGATCATAAACTATTATTCTGACCATTCTTTCACATTATGAATGATCACATAGCCCGATTGAGTAACGGTGCGCAATGACTTAAGTACTTCTTTAATCTTTTCTTCGCTGTCAATAAAAGTGATGAGCAAGGGCACCTCGTCAAAACTGAAAAGATCATTAGGCCTACTTAGGTGACTGCCCTGTAGATAACCCAAACTTCCGTTAAAAGCAGTAGCGCTTTTTACCTGATGTTTGATTAGAAATTGCATAATAAATTCATAAAGAGGTTGACCTCCTAAAAATTCGTTTTTGTTAATGAAAATCTGTGCCTGTACCATGCTTTTGTTATTAGTTATTCATTGTTACGGTTGTCAGAAATAACCATTAATATCCGAAGGAAAGCCCCTTAAGTTGGATCGCTCCTTTTGTTACTACCTGGTCATTTTTTTCTAAGCCTTGCAAGACGACCAGGCGTTCGCCTATCTGTTGTCCTGTAGTTATAGTTTGTCTTTTGAATACACCATTACCTGCAACGATAAAAACATAATCTTTGCCATCTACTGTTACTAAGGATTCTTTGCTGACGGTCATATGGTTTCCAACATTCTTCAGATCGAACAGCACCTGTGCAAACATGCCAGCTTTCAGTAAGCTACTATTATCAAGCAAGCTTATGCGCAGCTTAACCATTCGCGTGGCGTTATCAACCACATCTGCAATGTCTTCTACCTGTCCTTTGAAAGTTTTATCCGGATAGGCAGAAAACAACACCTCGCAAGCGGCTCCCTCATGAATATTGCTAATTTGGTTTTCCGGAATATCGCATATCACGTATGCTTTACCGGCCGGTGCTTTTCGAAGCGCAGTCGGATCAAAACCGCCTTGTTTCAAGTTTGCTTCATACTGAATGAGTGATGCTTTTTCATTAGCGAGGTTGCTTTTTTCGAGGGAAAGTGCTGTCTGCGCTTCCAATACATCACGGCCCGTTGCTGCCCCGTGGTTCAATAGATCTGAAGCTCGGTCCAATTCGATTTCTTTCTGTTTCAGATTAATTTGCTGAATCTGATGAATATTGGTTTGGTGTTGTGCTAACGCCGTATAACTGGCGGCTAAGTCGGGATTGTCAAAAAGTACCACATTTTGGGATGCACCGGCTACAGAAGCTACGACGGTGGCGGCAATTTTTCCCGGAGCAGTATACGAGGCGGTTACAGAACCATCATAAACCGGCTCTGTTTGAAAGAAGTGCCTCATTGTACTATCCTTAAAGCTGATCGTTTGCCCATTATTACTTAAAATGGGTGCTTCAATACGTTCCAGTTTACTGTCTTCATGCGAAGCGCATGCTGTCCACAAGAAGGTGGATACTATTACATATAAAATCGGTTTCATCGCTAAATAATTCGTTTGTTTATTTTATTTCGGCTTGTTTTTTCGTTGAATGATCAAATCAGCCAGCCAACTGACCGATTAAGCCACTTGCATACAGTAATTGAATGTAACTTTGCCTGTAGAGTTGCAAGGCATCATAATATTGTTGTTGTGTTTCGAGCCAGCTACGTTGTGCTTCTAAAAAGTCGATCAGCGTGGTACCTCCTCGGAGATAGGCATATTTAACGTTGGCTAATATATGCTCTGCTTGTTTAAGCAGTCCATCCGTAAATTTATGCGTGTTTTGTCGTTGTGTTTGATAACTGGCATAGGCTGTCATCAATTCTGTTTGCGCTTTACTTTTTATCGCTGCATATTGTTGTTCTGACTGATCCTTAAGGATATATGCCTTTTTGATTTCACCCTGATTTCGGGAAAACAAGGGAAGGTCAAAGGATACGGTAAAGCCTGCATAATTAATCGTGTTTTGTGGGTTCCACATAAATCCAAATTCAGGAACGGGTACCGCGAGGCTTCGTTGCAGGGAAATATTCTTATTAGACACATTAATCAATGACTGCGCGGCTCTTATGTCGGATCGATTAGCAAGTGCCTCTTGCAGTAGTGAGTCCAAGCCTAGATCGCCCTTTAAAGCAAATTGATCTGAAATATCGATATCATTAACTTGCGATCCGATTAAATAACTGAGTTCCATCAGTCGGTTGCTCAGGTCCTGTTCAGCGCTTTTAACCTTTAGTTCATATTCTTTTGCCAAGAGTTGCGTACGCATAAAATCGGTTTGCGTTATCACCTGGTTTTTAAGTCGCACCTTGTTAATATCACTGAGCGAATCGATATTACTTTTGGCTATTTTCAGAATATCTAATTGCTTATGAGCGGTGTAAACTTCCATCCATTTGGAAGCAACCTCCGCAAATACCCCTCGTTCTGTTTCCTGATAATTCTTATTCGATAAATCAATTTGCTCTTTTGCTAAATCAATTTTTTTTTGGCGCTGACCTGCCAACTGAAAGGGTTTGGTAAGTGTAAAAAGCGATTGACGATTCAACGGATCAGACCACGAGGTACGGGGTGCAAAGTTTTTGCCTTGCGTGAGCTGAATGGTTTCATTGTGAAAGGATGGATTAGGCCGTAATGCGGCAGTGGTGCTGTCTGCCTGCGCTGCCTTAATTTGATAAAGCTCGGTTTTTAAATTTGGGTTTTGCGTTTTCGCAATATAAAGTGCGTCCCTTAAGCTAATGCTTTGCGCATTGGCTGCACCTAAACCATAAAAGCACAAAACTCCAATCATCCAAAAAAATCTTTGCATAATCATGATATTATTTCCATGCAAAGTTGGAAAACGTGTGTCTGACGAGCGGTTAGAAAGCTTTTATATTTTTATTAGAAAAATATTAGAAGGGGTTAAGTAGTTAAATATTTGAGTAGGAAAAGTCCCGTGCGGGCTTAAAGCATACTGCGTATAGCTTAATGCTTACTATAAAGCCGAAAGCTGATTGCTGATTTCCGATGGCTAAAAAGTTGTAGTGGCACTGGCTCATGCCTCAAGCGTACTGCTTAAAGCCTATAGCCTATTAAACATGCGGTAACTTAACCTCGAACCGAGTGCCGCTACCTAAGATTGAAAATACACTTATTTCTCCATGGTGAAGATTAATAATCCGTTGAGAGAGCGCCATGCCAATACCATGACCGCTGGAGTGATTTTTATTCTGCCCTCTATAAAAAGGGATAAAAATTTTATGCAGGTCTTCGTCGGAAATACCGGTGCCGTGATCAATAAAATCAATGATTGCATGATTATTTTGGTAGGAGATCTTCACCTCGCAACTTTGATCTTCCGAAAATTTACATGCATTTTCCATGACATTCGTAAAAGCGACCTGTAGAAGATAGTTGTTTCCACTAATGGTGATTTCGTCTTCGCCGTCCGGAATCTCCGTGAAATCAATTGTAATATGATAGGAAGGAGCCTGTTTTTCCAATTGATGCTTTGCGTCCAATAGAATCTCGTCGATCCGAAGGGCTTTGAAGGATATTTGGGTGGGATCGTAACTTGCTTTTGCAAGATCCAGTAAGCTTGTTGTCAGCTTAGCTAGTGTTTGTGCATCTTTAAGAGTTAGTCGAATAGTCTGTTGATATTGTTCAATGCTTCTTGGTTTGTTGGAGGATAGTTCCAGTTCTGTGATGATCGTTGATAAGGGCGTTCTCACTTCATGAGCAATATTGGATACAAACTCTTTCTGGGCGTTGAAGGATTTCTCCAATCGATTAAGCATTTCGTTAAAAGTGATCGCTAATTCTGCCAATTCATCTTTGCCACTGCCAACGTTGATTCTGGAATCTAAATTGCTGGCTGTAATTTCCTCCACATTCTCCACCATATCTGAAACGGGTTTTAACGCTTGTTCTGCTGAAAAGCGACCGGCAACGACGATCAACAACAGGGAGAGGCAGAAGGCAATAGCTAAATATTCCAGTATCGTGTTCAGCTTTTCTTCGCCATAACGATCGATTGCGGCCGCTGTAATGATATAGGTTTTATTGCTGTGTGTAAGTGTAAAAGCCGTAACATAGTAGTTATTGTATTTGTACCTGATTTCGCTATTTTTAACAATTGAGTCGAGCAATTGGGGTGTTTCTTTTACAATGTCTTTGTTCTCGGCATCGTGATAGATGAGTCGATACGATTCATCATAAATAGCCACCTCTTCGTTAATTACCCTTCGGGTATTATTAGCATATATCGTTTGCAGCACTTCCGGTTTGATATTCAGATCGAACAGAAAATAAACTTTTGTAATGGCGTGCTGTTTGATCTGATTGTAAAACTCGTCTTTTTGATCATTTGCAAAGGAAAGGTAAAAGAACAAAGCGAAGACTAAAAGGACGCCGGCCGACAGAAGCGAATATAAGAGGGTTAATTTATTCCTGATTTTCATCTCGATGCTTATTCAGTCTTGAAAATAAACCCCATTCCCGGTTTGGTATGTATATATTTTTCTTCAAAAGCTTTGTCAATTTTGTTACGCAAATAGTTGATGTATACATCAATAAAATTAGTCCCCGTGTCAAAAGTGGTATCCCATACTTTTTCTGCTATTTCAACGCGCGGGAGAACTCTTCCTTTGTTGCGGATCATATACTCTAACAGTTTGAACTCTTTCGGCGTGAGATTGATCTCAACGTTGCCCCGTTTTACGATCCGCGTATGTAAATTCATTTCCAGTTCGCCCGCCTTTAATATAGCAGTACTTGCTGAATTGCTAGCGGAGCCCCTTTTAAGCAAAACCCTGATTCTGGCCTCCAATTCTCTAAAATCAAACGGCTTAACCAGGTAATCGTCAGCCCCTGCATCAAAACCTTCCAATTTATCGTCTGTTGTTCCTAAGGCTGTGAGCATAATAATAGGCAAATCCGGGTAGCTTTCTTTAATCTCGCGGCATAGATCTATGCCGTTGATTTTAGGAAGGATAATGTCCATAATAATCAGGTCGTAAGCCTGTTGCCATACCAGCTTTTTACCCAGTATACCATCATAGGCCACGGTAGTTTTGTATCCCAGTTCCTCCAACCCGCGTTGAAGTAATTGAGCAATACGCGATTCGTCTTCAATGATAAGAATATGCATTATCCCGGGGTTTATTCGTTACAAACTTAACTAAAATTTGGATTTGTGAATAGTTGAGTTGCTGAATCGTTGAGTAGGTTTTATTCGTGTTGAATGATGAATTTTGGGTTGTGTCTGTGAGATTGGTTAAATGGGCGAGTAGAGGAGTAGTTGAGTAGGGGAGTTATCAATTAGCCAATGTGATGACGAACCGATGTGATGATGGGCTGGCGCGACCTAATGCCCGCTGCTTATAGTGTACGGCCATATTAATAACAGTAGTTTTGCGTTGGCACTAACCAAAGCTGATATCCGAAAGCTGATTGCTGACAGCTTAAGGCTTATTGCCTATGGCTTATAGCTTGACAATTAGCCAATTTGATAACCGAACAAAGAGAGTTCAGAATACCTCCGAAATAAACAGAGAGTAAATAATAATGTCGTGGGAGCTAAAAGCTCAGGGTCTATGACTTACTGCTTATTAACAAAAAAGCCCTCAATCGGGGAGATTGAGGGACTTTTACTAACCAATTATAAACCTAAATTATGATGACACAAAGGTAAACTGATTCATAATGAATTACAAGTCGTGCCGATCGTCTTTTGTTTCTTGAATTAGTTATATCTTGATTTTCAGTCATTTGCTACATATCGGTGATAAACTTTGACTGGAAATGATAAACGTAATATCAATGTATAGTGAAATCATTCTTTAACGACTCCACAAGGGGATCTTAAGGGGTAAATTTTGAATCCATATTAACTATAACATAATAAGAAAATAATAGGGACATAATAGGGACTTTATAGGGAAAATTCCTTAAAATATACCTATGAAATAATAGCTATTTATTTTTTTATGATAAACACTGGGTAAAAACAGGTATATTCGTAGGAACAACTATAAATCAAATGATTATGGCGATTATAAAAAATGGCATAAACGGTTCTTTTTTTGGTAAAGTAGGCAGTGTTATTGGTTACGAATGGAGAGGGATACCCGTAATGCGAGGTTTGCCCAAAAAGCGTACATCGCCTCCCTCAGAAAAGGAATTAGCGAATCGTGAGCGCATGCGTATCATGCAGAAATTCCTTCAGGATAGCAAAAATTTTATTGATTTAGGTTTTCAACTTGAAGCGAAAGCAAGGAATATGTCTGCATTTAATGCCGCGATGAGTTATAATAAAAAGTACGCAATAACAGGTAGCTATCCTGATCTCAAGATCGATTATGAGAAACTTCTTGTTTCAAAGGGTCTATTAATTACCCCAACCAATCCATCCGTTGCCTACGTCGAAGGTACGCTTCATTTTAAGTGGGATGCGGTGGCTGCGCCTACTAAAGTACGTACACTTTTATTTGCCTTCACAGAAGATCGGGAATATATGAATGCCAGCTATGGTCTTGTTTATGGCGATTCAGGAGAAGACTTGTTGGAGTTTGACTTATCTGAATCAAATTATCCGAATGCGGTAAGAATTCATTCGTATATCGCATTTATAAATGTGATGAACGATGCCATATCCAATAGCGTTTATTGTGGCGTAATAGAAAGCTAAATCCTTATCTTTGCCGCATGTTTAGTAAAGAAGAAATTGTCGCTTCCTACCAACAGATTCAAGATACTATCTGTAAGGGCTTAGAGGAAGCGGATGGGAAAGCGTTTTTTGAAGAAGAACGTTGGACACGAGAGGGTGGGGGTGGCGGACGCACCCGCATCATACAGGATGGAAACGTAATCGAACGGGGAGGAGTGAATTTCTCCGCGGTGCACGGTAAGTTGCCGGAGAAAATAAAGGCTGCTTTTGATGTGCAGGAAGACGATTTTTTTGCAACGGGTGTTTCTATTGTCATTCATCCCAAAAATCCTTGGGTTCCTATTATCCATATGAATATCCGTTACTTCGAACTAAATGAGCAAACAAGGTGGTTTGGAGGGGGGATAGACCTAACACCGCATTATGTGATTTCCGAAGATGCTGCGTTTTTTCATAAACGATTAAAAGATATCTGTGATCAATTTCAAACGGATTTTTATGCTCGGTTCAAAAAATGGGCAGATGATTATTTCTTTATAAAGCACCGCAATGAAACACGTGGTATTGGCGGCATTTTCTATGATCGTTTGCAACCCGATAATAGCAAGCTAAGCTATGACCAACTCTTCGAATTTTCCAAAAGACTCGGCGAAGGTTTCGTACCTATTTATGCGGAACTGATCAAACGAAATCAAAACAAAGCCTTTACCCCAAACGAAAAAGATTGGCAGTTTATCCGGAGAAGCAGGTATGTTGAGTTTAACTTAGTGTATGATTCCGGTACCAAGTTTGGTTTGGAGACCAATGGACGGATTGAATCTATTCTTATGAGTTTACCGCCTCAGGCAAATTGGGTTTACAATTTCCAGCCAAAGACAGGTTCCGAAGAGGAGAAAACACTACGGCTTTTAAAAAAGGATATTGACTGGGTAGGAAGCCATTAGTAGCATGGCAATAGGAAAGAAAGGAATGCCACTTACCAATACAAGGCGAGACGGAATAAACGGAAAAACGGCAATCTTCGTTATTGACACCCCCGTGTCACGGTGGTCAATTCTCAAAGATTTTTATTATTTTCGCAAGCACTAAAGCGAAACTTTTTTTTAACGGACTAAACAAGTATGGCTGACGAAACAGAAAATGACGATAATTTGGTGCCGGCTAACGACCGGATCATACCTATTAGTATAGAAGAGGAAATGAAATCTGCCTACATCGATTACTCGATGTCGGTTATTGTTTCAAGAGCCCTACCAGATGTTCGGGACGGCTTGAAGCCCGTCCATAGAAGGGTTTTATATGGGATGTTGGACTTAGGGGTTACCAGTGGAAAACCTTATAAAAAATCAGCTCGTATTGTAGGGGATGTATTGGGTAAGTATCACCCACATGGCGACTCGTCTGTTTATGATACAATGGTACGGATGGCCCAGGAGTGGAGTCTCCGTTATCCACTGGTAGACGGCCAGGGAAACTTTGGATCCATTGACGGAGATAGCCCCGCAGCGATGCGTTATACGGAAGCCAGGTTAAAGCGGATTGCCGAGGAAATGCTGGCTGATATAAATAAAGATACCATTGATTACCAATTAAACTTTGACGATTCGCTTCAGGAACCAACGGTTCTGCCGACCAAAATTCCGAATCTATTGGTGAATGGTGCATCAGGTATTGCCGTTGGTATGGCAACCAATATGGCACCTCACAATCTGAGCGAGGTAATTGATGGGACAGTCGCTTACATTGACAATCGTGACATTACCGTTGCCGAGCTTATGCAGCATATTAAAGCGCCTGATTTTCCTACGGGAGGCGTTATATACGGCTATGCAGGAGTACAAGATGCCTTCGAAACGGGGAGAGGACGAGTTGTCATGCGCGCTAAGGCGGAGATAGAGGTTTCCAAGAACGATAAAGAAACCATTATCGTAACCGAAATTCCTTACCAGGTTAACAAAGCGGAAATGATTAAACGGACCGCAGATCTTGTTAACGAGAAAAAAATTGAAGGAATATCTGCTATCCGGGATGAATCGGATAGAGATGGTATGCGCATCGTGTATGATATAAAAAGAGATGCAAATGCCTCTATTGTATTAAATAATCTTTTCAAATATACTGCCTTACAGACTTCCTTTAGTGTAAACAATATAGCACTGGTGCACGGGCGACCGATGTTGTTGAATCTTAAAGATATGATTCATCATTTCGTGGAGCATCGTCATGAAGTGATTATACGGCGTACCAAATTCGAGCTGGCTGAAGCCGAGAAACGGGCACATATATTAGAGGGTTTATTGATTGCTCTTGACCATTTGGACGAAGTTATCCAATTGATACGTTCTTCCGAAACACCGGAAGATGCACGCGTTGGTTTAATGGAAAAATTCGGTTTATCTGATATCCAAGCGCGAGCAATCCTTGATATGACGCTCAGAAGGTTAACCGGACTGGAACGTGACAAAATCAAAGAGGAATATGCGGAATTGATGAAAACCATTGAGTATTTGAAATCCGTACTGGCGGATGAAGGACTGAGAATGAAAATCATCAAGGACGAATTGCTGGAAGTCAAAGAGAAATTTGGTGACGAACGTCGTTCGCAGATTGTACACTCCGCAGAAGATATGCGGATGGAAGATTTTATCGATGATGAGGAAATCGTGATCACCATATCACATGAGGGGTACGTGAAGCGTACACCATTAACGGAATACCGCTTGCAGGCGAGGGGAGGAAAGGGCTCTTTGGGGTCTACAACGAAGGAAGAGGATTTTACGGAGCATATCATTACTGCTTCTGCCCATAACTACATGCTCTTTTTTACTGAGGCAGGTCGTTGTTTCTGGTTGCGGGCATTCGAAATCCCGGAAGGTACCCGTACGTCTAGAGGAAGAGCGATACAGAATATCATCAATATCCCGAAAGAAGAGAAAATTAAAGCCTATATCAAGGTGAAAAATTTGAAAGATCAGGATTATCTGGAGAATAATTTCATCATTATGTGTACAAAAGGCGGCACTATTAAAAAGACATCATTAGAAGCGTACTCGCGGCCAAGAGCAAATGGTATTAACGCTATCAATATTAATGAGGGTGATCAACTTTTGGAGGCATGTTTGACAAACGGTAACAGTGAAATCGTAATGGCGTTAAAATCAGGCCGAGCTATTCGCTTTAATGAGTCGACGGTGCGTCCAATGGGAAGAACAGCTACGGGCGTGCGTGGCGTAACGCTTGCGGGGCTGGATGATGAAGTTGTTGGCATGATTAGTGTTAATACAAATGATGCGACGATATTGGTTGTTTCTGAAAAGGGTTACGGAAAGCGGACGGATATTGACGATTATCGCGTAACAAATAGAGGCGGTAAGGGGGTTAAGACCCTTAATGTAACTGAAAAGACAGGGCTGCTGGTGGCGATCAAGGATGTGACCGATAATGACGACTTAATGATTATTAATCGGTCTGGAATTGTAATTCGTATTGCAGTTAGTCAGCTTCGCGTGATGGGAAGAGCTACGCAAGGTGTTCGCTTGATTAATTTGAAAGAGAATGATCAGATTGCATCCATTACAAAAGTTGACCACGATGAAGTAGAAGGTCTTGATGTCACAGAAACTAGTGTAGGGAATGATGCGTCGACAGAAAACGAGGGAGAAGTCGATAATTCTACAAGCGATAAAGGCCAAGACGAGACAAACGAATAGGCCTGTTTAGCGAGGTTTCAGGTAATATGGAATAACATATTGCCTGAAATTGAAGTGTTTAGTGACGGATAAGTGAGAAAGGATAACCAAGGCAAATGTAAACCTTAAATTTGAGTAGCGGCAAACATCCTGATTGACAAGCGATGCGAGCTTTAAAAAAGAACATATTAATGAAAAGTGATCTATATAAACATATCATCACTAGTACTGTGCTACTTGTTCTCTTCTGTACGCAACTGAGCTGGGCTCAGTCTAACCTTAAAGAGGGGAACAATAATTTTGCCCGGTATACGAAATCGGGCGATATTAAGGATTTGTTAGAGGCCAGAAAGTTTGCTGATCTTGCTTATAAAGAACGTAGAGATTCTGCTTCTTATAATAACACCTTGCTAAGGGGCCTTGTTTACAGCAGCTTGGCGGTAGCTGATTCAAACCGAACACAGAAGTATGTGAAAGACCCCATTGAAGAAGCCGAGTTCATGCTAAGCAGGTTGAATGATGAACAGCTGAATTACGAAAATGAGGCACAGATCAATTATTTGAAAAAACGGTTGGCGGCGGCTTATTTGATCCGAGCCAACCGTGCGCTGACGAATAATAATTACGAAGAGGCTTATGATCTTTTTGAAAAGGTCAATGCCTATAACAGTACGCCGAATACAAGACATAATTTGGCTTTATTAAGTGAGCGTTTGGATCGGCCGGATGACGCTGTTAAGTTATACAGTGATTTTATTGAGAATAAGTCATCTGCTAAACCTAGCTATATTCTGACTTTGGCTAAAATACATCTAAATAAAGGCGATAATAATGCCGCACAAAATGTATTACTGAAAGGACGGGAATATTTTCCTACCAATAAGGATATTCTTTTTGCTTTATTGAATCTTTATGCCGGTAACGGTGCTTATGATGCCATTGTAGTATTAGCCGATGAGGCGATTGCTATGGAGCCCGAAAGCGTTAATCTGAACTATCTGATCGGGTATGCTTATGAAATTACGGGCGACCGCGAGAAGGCCGAAAGTTATTATAAGCGGACTTTAGAGCTTGACCCCGATGATTATAATAGCAATTATGAGCTCGGTTTGCTGTATTTAAGAGATTTTGTAAAAGACCCCTCCGATTTGGAAAAGCAGTATGAAGCGCAACAATATTTATTAAAAGCAAACGAAATAGACCCGAATGCTGTTAATGCTTTAAAGTCTTTAGCTGTGCTATTTGATAAATCAGGAAACAGTGTTCAGCTCGAACGGGTGAACAGTCAGTTGAATCAAATGAATATGAACTAAAGCTTATTGCCTAATGAAGCGCCTAAAATAAGCTGACCTGGGAAGAGGCTTTGAAGCTTAACAAATAATAATCACTAAGAACACAAATTATAGAAAAATGAAAATTAAATCAATTTTATTAGCTACACTTTTATTGGGCTCAACCGTTGCCTTTGCGCAGAAAGGAGAGCTTAATAAAGCAAAAAGTAAATACAGTTCATTTGCTACCCTTACCGGTGGTGCTGTGGAGAATGTGCCGGAATTGGCAATGAAAGAACTGGGTGAAGCTAAGGAAGCTATTGATAAAGCCGCCACGCATGAAAAGACGAAGGATTTGCCGGAAACATGGACTTACTTGGCTTTGATCAACTCAGAGTATGCCATGATCAATCAAAAGTCAGGAAAGGCGGCAGAAGGGGAGGCCTCTTATAAGGCAGCGGGTGATGCTTTCTTAAAAGCAAAGAGTTTAAACGAAGGAAGTGATGATAAGGAATTGAAGGGAAATATGGACAGAGCTGGAAGCTTATTGGCCAATTACGAAATAGGTAACGGTGTAAAAGCATTTGAAACAAATGATTTTGCTTCTGCTTACACAGCCTTTAACAATGGATTGAAATATATGCCGGGGGATTCTATTTTAACTTTATATGCCGGTATTGCTGCTCAAAATAATCAACAATACGATGATGCGATCAGTAAATTTAAGACGTTAATTCCAAAAAGCTCGGATGCTTACCTCAATTTATCAGATGCATACCTAAAGAAAGGCGATACAGCATCGGCGGTTAAATACATCGATGAGGCAGCTACGAAGTTTCCGGATAGTGCAAAGATTATCAATCAGAAAATTGTGTTGAATATCACTACCGGCAATAGCGAGAAAGTAATTAAGGATATTGAATCTCAAATGGCTGCGGATCCGTCCAATGGGGAGCTTCCTTTCTTCTTAGGTTATGCATACGAATCCACAAAACAGCCTGATAAAGCATTGGAAGCGTATAAGAAAGGTATTGAAGCGAAACCGGATGACGCGCGTAACTATGGTGCAGCGGCAGCTATTATTTTAAATAAGGCACGTGATATATACAACGCAGCCAGCAGCATTCCAACAAATAAAGAGGCGGAATACAAAGCCAAATTACAAGAAGCCTATACTTTAGCTGATACAGCGGTACCTTATTTGGAAAAGGCTACTACGCTAGATCCAAAAACGAAAGGTTATTGGGAAAATATGCGTTTTTATTACCAGTTAAAAGGTGATGAGGCTAAAACGAAGGAAATTACGGATAAATTAAATGCGCTTTAAGAAGCTGCATTAATCACAAAAAAAGCTGTTCCCCATCAGGAACAGCTTTTTTTGTGATTAAAGTATCAAGTATCAGGACACCTGCCTACCGGCGGGCAGGTAAGTATCAGGTATCAGGACTTCCTATCTTATGTTTTACGTCCGATGTCTAACATCGCGTAATTCATCACTCATCTACAAACTAAATAATCCCCTCATTCAAAAGATCATGTAAATGGACAATACCATCATATTGATTATTGCGGACTACCAGTAATTGGGTGATATGATTGTTTCGCATCATATTGAGTGCATGAACGGCCAGCTCATCGTATTGAATCACCTTGGGGTTATTGCCCATGATATCTTCGGCCTTTAATTTCCCGATATCCTGATTCGACTCGAGCATTCTACGGATATCGCCATCGGTGATAATCCCACTTATTTTTTTATCGTTCACGACGGCAACAGCACCTAATCGATTTTTGGTTATTTCCACCAGGACAGCTTTAATAGGCGTATCACTTTTCACCTCGGGCTTTGCATTCTGGCGCGCTAAATCGGTTACTTTGAGATATAAGCGTTTCCCTAGCGCACCCCCCGGATGATACTTAGCAAAGTCGTCATTTGTGAAAGATCGACATTCCAGAAGACAAATAGCGAGCGCATCGCCCATAGCCAGCTGGGCCGTTGTGCTGGTAGTTGGTGCCAGGTTCAAGGGACAAGCCTCTCTGGACACGGTCGTGTCCAGTATAAAATCGGCTTGTTCAGCCAAATATGATTTTGTATTTCCAACCATTGCGATTATCTTTGCGTTGGAATTTTTAAGCAGTGGTACAAGCACTTTAATTTCCGGAGTATTTCCGCTCTTAGAGATGGCTATTACAATATCTTCTTGTTGTAGCATCCCTAAATCTCCGTGAATGGCGTCTGCCGCATGCATGAAAATTGCCGGTGTTCCTGTAGAGTTCATGGTGGCAACAATTTTCTGTGCGATGATAGCACTTTTACCTATTCCTGTAATAATTACGCGGCCCTTTATATCGAGTATGGCATGTACGGTGTTGATAAAATCTTCGTTGATATTTTTTGTCAGTTTACTGATCGCTTCGGCTTCTAATGTAAGTGCGGAAATGGCAATATTTTCAATGTCGGATTTGGTTTTCACGGATATTTTTTATTAATTTTAGTAAGAATTAAGGCAAATTTATGTTATTTTAAACATTAATAGACATAAGCCTTTCTTTAATTTTTCGGAAGGACAATGGAGATAGAAAAAACATTATTTGACAATTTGCAGAATTTTTTTGGTTTTGATACTTTCAAGGGAGATCAAGAGGCGATAATAACCAATATTCTGCAAAAGAAGGACACGTTTGTAATAATGCCAACCGGTGGCGGAAAATCAATATGTTATCAGTTACCGGCGTTAATGAGTGAGGGAACCGCTGTTGTTATATCCCCATTGATTGCACTGATGAAGAATCAAGTAGATCAATTAAGGGCATTTGGAGGTGCAGATAGCATTGCTCATTTTCTAAATTCATCGCTCAATAAAAGTGAAATTACAAGGGTTAAACAGGATGTACTGGATGGGAAGACAAAACTTCTATACGTAGCACCTGAATCCCTCGCAAAAACAGACAATATTGAATTCCTGAAATTAATTACCGTTTCGTTTGTTGCTGTCGACGAGGCACACTGTATTTCGGAGTGGGGACATGATTTCAGACCTGAGTATCGCAAGATAAGGCAGGTAATCAACGGGATAGGGGAGAATATCCCGATTATTGCTTTGACGGCTACAGCCACCCCGAAGGTACAATCTGATATACGGAAAAATTTGCAAATGAATGATGCGACCTTATTCAAGTCCTCATTCAATCGGCCTAATTTATATTACGAGGTACGACCTAAGAAAAATGTCGTTAAGGAAATTGTAAAATTTATAAAAAATAACCCTTCCAAATCCGGTATCATCTATTGTTTAAGTCGTAAAAAGGTGGAAGAGATCGCCGAAGTGCTTAATATTAATGGTATTTCCGCTCTTCCTTATCACGCGGGTTTGGATGCAAAGACAAGAGCTGAGACACAAGATAAATTCCTGATGGAGGATGTCGAAGTTATTGTAGCAACCATTGCTTTTGGTATGGGAATTGACAAGCCGGATGTCCGTTATGTTATTCACCATGATATTCCAAAAAGCATGGAAGGTTATTACCAAGAGACAGGCCGTGCCGGACGCGACGGAGGGGAAGGCGTTTGTATTGCCTTTTATTCGGAAAAGGATATCGAAAAATTAACTAAATTCATGAAGGATAAACCGGTTTCTGAAAGGGAAATCGGTACCCAAATATTGAAGGAGGTGATCGATTACTCCGAATCCTCTGTGTGTAGGAGAAAGCAGATATTACATTACTTTGGCGAGAACTTCAATGAGGCCGGCTGCAATAACATGTGCGATAATTGTAATAGCCATCGTACGCAATTTGATGCTGAAGAATCGTTGCATAAGACTTTATCCTTTATCAAAGAACAGGGAGAAAAATTTGATGACTTTCATATTACGAATGTGATGATCGGTCAAAATAACCAGCCTGTGTCTTCTTACAAACATGATATTCATCCTTTTTTTGGTACTGGAAAAGAGCAAGGGGTGATCTATTGGAAGTCTTTGCTTAGGCAGGCGGTATTGAATAACTATTTATACAAGGATATTGACAATTATGGATTGCTAAAGTTAACCAAAACGGGGGCAGACTATATTGAAAACCCCTATAGTGTTAAGTTTTACTTGAATAATCCAATGGAGAAAGCAGACGAAGAAGGGGATGAGACACCGGCACAGAGTGGAGGTGCTTTGGATACACAGCTCTTGCAGATGCTTAAGGACCTGCGAAAGAAAATTGCAAAAAGTAAGGGACTTCCTCCATTCGTTATTTTTCAAGATCCATCGCTGGAAGAAATGTGTACGCATTATCCGATAACTTTAGACGAATTGAAACAGATCCATGGAGTAGGGGCGGGAAAGGCTGCTAAATTCGGGAGTCAGTTTGTTTCGCTAATCAAAAGCTATGTTGAGGAGAATGATATTGATCGTCCGGTAGACTTGGTTATTAAAGGAACGGCTAATAAGTCGGCTTTAAAGGTTTCCATTATTCAAAATATTGATAGAAAGATCGGTTTGGATGATATTGCTTCTGCTAAAGGGCTGTCATACGAAGATGTATTAAAGGAGGTGGAATCCATTGTTAATTCGGGTACCAAATTGAATTTAAACTACTTTATCGATGAAATGATTGATCTTGACCGTCAAGATGAGGTTTTCGACTATTTCCGTACAGCTGAAGTTGACTCTATTGACGTAGCACTAAAGGATTTAGGAACCGAAGACTATACTTTTGAGGAAATACAACTCATGCGAATTAAATTTATGTCTGAGTTGGGGAATTAGTCGATAGTAAAAAGTCGAGTGGTTGAATAGTAGATTGATATAGTTAGCGAGTAAGGATTAGCCTCGTGCGAGCTTACAGCTTATAGCCTACAGCTAGCTTGCGTCTTGTGCAACTGACAACTTAAAACTTAAAACGAAAGAAATGACAATAAACACAATAGCTGGGATCAAGCATACGGATTCCGGCAATTTTTTTCTAATGGCAGGCCCATGCGCCATCGAGGGAGAAGACATGGCTTTGTCGATAGCAGACAAAATTGTAGGCATTACTGACAAACTGAAAATTCCTTATATTTTCAAAGGTTCCTATAGAAAGGCAAACCGTTCCAAATCTGATTCTTTCACAGGAATAGGTGATGAAAAGGCATTAAAAATCCTAAAAAAGGTACGGGATACGTTTGGCGTTCCGGTTGTTACTGATATTCATGAAACACATGAGGCCGCGATGGCCGCCGAGTATGTGGATGTCTTGCAAATTCCTGCTTTTCTATGTAGACAAACGGAATTGTTAGTCGCTGCCGGAAAAACGGGTAAAGTGGTTAATATTAAAAAAGGACAGTTTTTATCAGCTGATTCCATGCGGTTTGCGGTTGACAAGGTTATCGAAACCGGTAATCAACAAGTAATATTAACTGATAGAGGGAATACCTTTGGCTATCAGGATTTGATTGTAGATTTCAGAGGAATCCCTACAATGCGATCGTTTAACGTTCCCGTAGTGATGGATTGTACGCATTCATTGCAACAGCCGAATCAAGCATCCGGCGTAACGGGAGGAAAGCCGGAACTGATTGGCACCATAGCCAAAGCGGCCGTAGCGGTAGGCGCCGATGGCTTGTTTATTGAAACGCATCCCGATCCTGCTAACGCTAAGTCGGATGGAGCTAATATGCTGCACCTGAATTATCTGGAAGATTTGTTAATACAACTGACCCGAATCAGGGAGGCGATTAGGTAGCTATTGTTGTTGCTGGTTTCCCATCAAGTTGGTATCTTCATAGCCGGCTATAAACAGGGGATCGCGTCTTTTTACTGCGTTCGTTTGCTCGAATAGCTTTCCGTCTTCATAGTGAATGGATACACGAACGGAAAGCGATTGATGGCAATTACCACGGAAAGTACCTTTAACCGGTGAGCAATCTTTGAAGTTTCTTCCTATTGCTAATTTAACGTGATAATTGGTTACCCATGTGTTATTGGTTGGGTCAATACCGGCCCATCCAAACTGTGGTATATAAGCTTCAACCCAAGCATGGGTTGCACCTTCACCGCGCATCCCGGTTTTGTTTGGACAGATGTAACCACTTACATATCGGGAAGGGATCTTTAAAGTTCTTAAGATTTGAAGCATTACGTGCGCAAAATCTTGACAAACGCCTGCTTTGTGCTGTAATATTTCGTCTACAGTCGTCTCAATGTCCGTAATACCCTGAACATATTTGAAATGTTTAAAAATGTAACTGCTGCATCGTTCGATGGTTTCAGCAACACTTAAACCTTCGTTTGTCAATTTAATTACAATCCCGTCGATAAGGTGTTGATTCCGTATTTTTTCCGGTTTTGTCAGTTCAATTAAATTCAAATTGTTAGTTGTTTCATGATGGAGTTGTTCAAAACCGCTATGAAAATTTACCTGAATTAGATTCGATGAAGTGGTGCGAACTGTTAACTGATTTTCGATAATAAGCTCCTGATGCGGATGTAGGATTGAAAAAGTAGCGACTTTATTTTTCCAATAATCTGTATAAATATGAAGGATCGGGGAGAAGCTGATGTTGAGTTCTTGATTCAACAGCTCTTGCTCTTTGCAGATGAAAGGAAAGATCCGTATCTCATTAATGCTCTCAATAACCGGATTTTCGTAGGTGTACCTGGTGATATGGGAAATGGTGTATATTGCCATGATGAATCTTTTAATAGGAAAAAAATAACAGTTTGAGTTTGGCGTTGAAGTCTTGTAGCTTACGTTTAAGCTCTAAGAAGAAAGATTGGATATCCGTGGATGGTAGCGATGCGGGATCCATAAAGCGTATGCGACTGTGAATTCGCCCGAAACTTCGTAACAGTTCAGGTACTTCAGGATTGGTGTTTTCCTTCACAAGTACGGCTAACGATCGTTCAATCTGATTTAGGCAATACAATACCGAATGTGGAAAATCCGCATTAAAGATGACCTGATGGAGAATTTGTTGATTGTGTTTGGTGCTTCGATAGGTTTTTAGATATGCTTCATAACCCGCAAGAGATAAGAGGAGAAATCTCCAACTGGTGATATCAAGTTCCTTGTATAAATCGTAGTTATGAAGCGCACATTGTTTATCGGTTAATATAAGAGTTTCGATTCCTCTTTCAACAAATTTGCCGAGCTTCATGACGTTCCATCCGATTCCTCTTTGCATCGTTACATCTGCAACACCTGCATACATCATGCTGTGCTTTAAAAATAAATCGATAATCTCCAACGCGTCTGCACTAGCAAGTTTTAGTTTTACGAAAGGCCGGTTGATAAGATGATAAATGGAATTAACTTCTTCCCAAACTTCTCGAGTAATATGGTCTTGTATACCACGGGCATTTTCACGTGCTTTTTGAATGATGTTCTTCGCGGAATTTTCGTTGTTGTTATCTAACAGCAAATAATGAAGTGCCGCATAGGTGTCGTTTTCAAATACCTGAGCCTTATCCTCCGGTAAATCAGTATATACCTGCAAAATCGGTTTCCATGTTCCACTGTTGATGTTCTTATCTAAAGAATAGATATAATGAGTTCTGGCAACACGAAGCATTTCTTCAACGCGCTCCATATATCTACTTAACCAGAATAATGAATCTGCAATGCGACTTAACATATCGGATGATTAATTAGTCAATAATCCACGTGTCTTTACTACCTCCACCTTGCGACGAATTTACAACAAGCGACCCTTCCGTTAAGGCAACGCGAGTCAAGCCTCCGGGAACTAATTTGATTCCCTGTGGACCGTATAAGGCATAAGGGCGAAGGTCGACATGGCGAGGTTGAATCTTGCCATTAATAAAACATGGAACCGTACTTAATTGAATAATGGGCTGGGCAACATAATTGCGGGGATTTTTTTCAATCTCGCTTTTGGCTTTTAGCCATTCTCGTTCGCTGATCGCGTTTCCCATAATCATACCATAGCCGCCCGATTGATTGGTGTTTTTTATAACGAGGTTATCTATATTTGAAATAGCATATTTAAGCACTTCCGGATCACTGAGCTGATAGGTAGGAATGTTGTTTAATATCGGCTCTTCATTCAGGTAATATTTAATCATTTCGGGGACATAAGCATATACTGCTTTGTCGTCGGCTACGCCGTTTCCCACTGCATTGACGATAGCCACATTGCCTTTCCGGTAAGTACTCAGTAAACCAGGCACGCCAAGTAAGCTGTCTTGCTTGAATACGAGTGGGTCCAAAAACTCGTCATCCACTCTTCGATAGATGACATTTACCTGTTTAAGACCTTTGGTCGTTTTCGTGTATACTTTATGATTATCGACTACCAAATCCCGGCCTTCTACAAGATCAACGCCCATTTGTTTTGCCAGGAAGGTGTGTTCGTAATAAGCCGAATTAAAAATCCCAGGTGTTAATATAACTATATATGGATCAGATACTTGAGAAGAAATCAAGTTAAGTAAAACTTCATGTAAGAGCGTAGGGTAGTGGGTAACGCTCCGAACATTCGATGAGGATAAAATATCAGGAAAAATTCGCTTCGTTACTTCACGGTTTTCTAACATGTAGCTCACCCCGGAAGGCGTACGAAGATTGTCTTCCAATACATAAAATTTGCCATCGCTTCCGCGTATCAAATCGATCCCGGAAATGTGAACATAGATATCGTAAGGGACCCTGATACCGTAAGCTTCTCTGGTATAATGTGGGCAACTGGCAATTAGCTCCGCAGGAACGATACCGTCACGTAATATCTGTTGTTCATGATAAATATCCTTTAGAAATAGATTTAGCACTTTTAAACGCTGAATAATGCCCTTTTCAATTTCTTCCCATTCAGCACCCGTGATAATCCTGGGGATAATATCAAAAGGAAAGATGCGCTCAATTCCTTCATTATTGTTGTAAACTGTAAAAGTAATGCCTTGATTTAAGAACAATTCTCCCGCTAAACGATGCCGATTGCTCATGCTATCCACGTCAAGGTTTTTAAGCATCGAGAAAACATGACTATATTGATGACGGATGTTTTTAGAGTCATACATCTCATCCCAAGTATTTTCATGATACACATATTCGTTCAGAAAATGATCATTTGACATATATTCTTATTTTTTGCTAATTTTAAGCAAATAAAATCGCATTTGCAATAAAAATATATCAATATAAGCCGAAAAAAATTGAAATAATTTAAAAATATCATTTTTCTTACGTTTTTCATTTAAAAATTAAACTAAAAAATATGTGAAAAAAGCAAATACACATACAGAATTGATATTGTATTGTTTTACTTATTAAAATCATTAAAACATAATAGATAATAATAAAATATTTCTACTGTATCACATTATTTTGGCATAAAAGCAGTTATACATTTTATTTAAGCAATATAAAATATGCACAAAATAATAAAAATGCTTTTATAGTAGGAATTTTAGTTGTATCTGGTATGTGAGGAATAGTAACTGCCTGCAATTTATGATATATTTATCGGCCTGATTTTCCGACCACACTTCATAAGTAATCACAGATTTTTGTAAGGTTATCAACAGCTTTATTTGTTAGCACATATTTAGCCATTTCTCTTTATCAGAGTAAACATTAAAAGGCAAACTATTTTATCTTATAATTTATATTATGTTAAATAAAAAGTTTTCCCCTCGCCCCATATTAACATATGGTTGATATTTTGTAACTTTGGCCTTAGTTAAACTAATCTTCTATATTTTCACAGATTCCTATGAGAGCAATTGCCGAGCTTCCGCATAAAGAATGCAAAATCAGCATCTTTTCCATGAATCAAAAGTTTATTATTAAATTTGAGCAAGGTTCTCTTGAACAAGTTTACAAGATTACTGAAATGGATGTTACGGACGGCGTAAACGGTGTTTTTCAAATACTGGACGAAGAATTTGTGCAGGCTATCGTTGCACGCTTTGCTACTATGCGTGCAGATTTTAAAAAGGCTTATGAACGTCATGAATATTAGCTATAAACGATAAGCTATATTTTGTGACTCTCTGTAGGATTTTCTTCTTGATCGCCTCAGATCATCCTTTCTGCTCCTATCCTTCCTCAATTTCTTCTTTTCTTTACTATGTCAAATTCATTAATAAGCAGCTTGTTATGATTTGTTTTTGATCGAAACCGAATTATATTTTGCTTTCTTTGCGATCAAGGGCTAACATCTCGATCTTTACGGTATCAACTCTTTATATAAAAGACGTTAAATATATTATTTTCAGGTAAATATAGTTGTAAATAAAATATTATTTGGTGATCAAATAGATCTAGTACTAATTTTGTAGGCCTATTTATAAGCTATAAGCCATATGCTCTAAGCCGTAAGCTTATGGTCTACTCAACTATTCTACTACTCAACTATTTAACCACACTGAGCAATTGATCGACCACCTTCGGGACACCGATACTAGCTTTCGCTGCAACACTTTGAATTTCTGAATCCACTCGATTAAGTTGATGAGCCTCGGGATCGATTAAAATCTTTTGTGCATAATGAGGCGGGAAATTTATCAGACCTGCCGCCGGGTATACTTGTAGCGACGTACCTATAATCAGGAGGATATCAGCCTTTCGGCATTCATCAATAGCCGTTTGCATCATTGGAACGGGTTCGCCAAACCAAACGACATGAGGTCTTAGTTGGGAACCCCTGGCGCAACGGTCCCCCATTTTTATCTCTGTTCCCTGTATGTCATAAATCAATAATGGATCAAGAGAAGATTGTGCTTTTGTGATTATTCCATGGAGATGGATAACATGTTTTGATCCTGCCCGCTCATGCAGGTCATCAATGTTCTGGGTAATTATGGTGACCTGAAATTTGCTTTCTAATTTGACAAGGGCTTGATGAGCCGCATTGGGTTGTGCATCCAGCACGGCTTTTCTCCTGATATTATAAAAATGTTGTACTAATTCGGGGTCTTTTCGCCAAGCTTCGGGAGTAGCGACGTCTTCTACTTTATATCCTTCCCATAAACCATCCTCACCGCGAAAGGTCTTCAATCCACTTTCCGCCGATATACCTGCTCCCGTGAATACGACAACCTTCATGCCTGATTATTTGTAGTTTGGCTTGCTTATGCTTAGTTCATGAGGTACGGCAAGAAGAGGGAAATGCTTTTTCGCCCATTCAAATCCTCCGTAGAGAATAATTCCATAAGCTAAATTGCCCAGCAATAGATTCTTTTCAAATGGAATGGCTTTAATGTAACAGTCGGTAAAGCCCTGGGCGTTTAAGGGATATATTTGACCACTTATCCAGACACCAAAATTAGTGACAATCCAATGGATTAACACCGAAGCTATGGTCGCTCCGAAAACACGCAAGGTCGTCACTTTTTTTATTAGGCTACCAACAAATACCATAAGTGCGAAAGCAATATACACGTACACAATGCCCTCATAAAATAAAGTGATTTTTCCGTAATAACCGTAATTAACGATGATATCGGAAATAAAAAGTGTTAACAGGGGTGTAAAATAAGCAGCCCACCTATTGCGAAAATAAGTTCCTGCAAACAACGCGGTAGCTCCAATGGGTGTGAAATTGGCCCAGTCTCCAAATTTACCTACATTAAGAATCCGCAAAAGCGCGGTGCTAACGATGATTAAAATGAGCATGGCATTCCGTGTGTTGACTCTGCCGGTTTCGCTTGTGTTCATACTTGAATTATTTGTCTACAAACTTAACTAAAATGCGTGTTATTTACTAATTTAGTTGATCAAGACGTAGGTGTCAAGTACCAGGATGTAGGTATTAAGATGTAAGTATCAAGTATCAGACATAGGAAATCTTAGATCTTGTGTCTCTCATCTTATGTCCTATGTCCTATGTCTCTTATCACAAATAAACATATCCGATCTTAAACATGCTCGCATAGTCGTCCGACTGCAAATTTCTCGCTGTTTGTGGAATCTCAATTTGAATATGCTTATCAACAATCTTCCAGCGAAGCTTGACTTTTGAACCTACCAGGCTTATATCATGTAGTTTGGCGTCCTCTTTTAATGGCAATTCCAATTTAGCGGGTAAGTTCTCCCCTCCCTCTTTGTGTAAAATAAAAGCATAAACGGTATTTTCCTCCCTATTTTGTGTAAAAAAAATATTGCCGATTGAATAAGGAGCAATACTATGCGAAGCATAAATGCCTTCTCCGTATTTATTTATCCATTTTCCGATCTCCTTTAAACGCTGATAGGCTATAGGATCCCAGTCTCCTTTGGGCCCGGGAGCTATGTTGAGTAGGTAGTTCCCCCCTCTTGATACTATTTTTATTAGATTGTGCACGATTTCTCTCGCCGGCTTATATTGATCGTTCGGAACATAGCTGAATGAGTTGCCCATGGTCATGCATGATTCCCAGGGAATATCGAGCGGCTTGTTGGGGATCGACTGTTCCGGTGTGACATAATTTTCATATTCACCCGGGACAGTTCTATCTACGATAATAATGCCCGGTTGTTTTTTGCGCGCCATGTTAGCGATTCTTGGCATGTCTATGTCCTGTTCTGTTTTAATGCCTCGTTGCCATTCGACGGTAGTATCTACAGTCGCTAATGGTCGCACCCACCCCCCGTCTAACCATAGGATGTCAATTTTACCATAGTCAGTCATTAACTCGCTAATCTGGTTGTAAGTAAAGTCTTTGAATTGCTGCCAGCGATCCGGATACTTTTTTGGGTCATAGTTGACATTTCTATCTTTTGGCGGGAAATAAGGCCACCAATAATACGGTGTATGCCAATCAGGTTTGGAAAAGTAGGCTCCTATTTTGAACTGATCTTGTCGAAAAGCGTTAAAAATCTCTTTGGCTACATTGGCACGAGGGTTACCTGAAAAAGGTGATTTGCTATCGGTAATCTTATAATTACTTTGCTTTGTGTCAAACATGGCAAAACCATCATGATGCTTGGTGGTGAATACCACGTACTTCATGCCAGCTTCCTTCGCCGCCAGAGCCCATTTTCCGGGATTGAAGTCAATCGGATTAAACTGTTTCTGTAAATCTTCGTAGGCCTTAACATATTCATAATAATTGGCTGCATGTGGGCCCCGACGTTGCGTCCACCCTTCGTCTTCGGGACAAAGGCTCCAACTTTCAACAATTCCCCATTGACTATAAGTGCCCCAATGCATAAAAAGGCCAAATTTCAATTCTTGCCATTCAGACAGGTTTTTCACGACCAATGGATCTTTCGGCTTAATATAATTGGCCGATGTGTTATGTTCCTGGCCGATAGCCTGGGTTCCGAAGTATAAACTCAGTAACCCCACTAAAAATTTTTTCATATTATATGATATTACAAGTTATTTTCAATAGCACCAACATTTTCTCGGTAAAGATCTAATGGTCCGTCCAACAACAGCGCAATAACTGTCATTTGCGGATCTAGACGATCTTCCGGTACGGGTATATAGGTTATCCCCGGTACTTTGCTCCAATATAATTTGTTGTAAATCAGTGGTGTTAATAAAGTGCCCTCGCCCACAATTCGCGCACGTTGTATTGTGTTTCTAAGTCCTTTAATAGCTATAGGGCCGGTTGGTTTGCCTTCAATAAACAAAAATAAGGTTTGTTTATCTTCCGATAAAGCACTAAGTCCGGTATAGTGCCCTTCCGGAAGGCCGCTCTTCGCATGGTACAGCGCTTCGGCATGCTTCGTTATCCAAGCTTGCAAAGAAGGGTTTTCAGGTAAACGATAATTGTATCCATCTGCTGCTAACTGGCTGTTATCAAAAAGATTATTGCCTGCATTGATGTTGTTGATAATTGTGTGAATCTGCTGGCCTAAACTTGTTTCAGGGCGTTGTAAATTCTCGTGAGCGATTTTGTTCAGTTGCGGCGTACTAAGCTTCAATGTTTCAGCAAGTTGAACGGCTACAACAGTAGCATCCTTGTCTTCCGCGGCGGCCGGGATGTCAATAGCTAGTTGTTGCCCCTGTTCTTGGAAAGAAATATTTCCTTGGTGGCCTAAAATGCACACGGTGTTTACTTTAGACGTTAAGCCATTGATATATATTGTTTTATTGTCCTTTTTCTCGAGAAATAAGTAAATTGTTTTATTGTCTTTCGATAAAGCGGATTTTCCTATGAAATGACCGTGCGGCAGCCCTTCTCGGGTTCCGTAAATGGCTTCCTCGTTTTTTTGTGTCCACCGACCAAGATCTTTCAAAATGGCAATTTGTTCAGTCGGGATACGGCCATCCGCCTGTGGGCCGATATCCAAGAGTAGGTTCCCTCCCATACTAATGCAATCAATCAAGGTTCGGATAATCATATTCGATGATTTATAATGCCGGTCGTACGGCTGATAACCCCAAGAATCGTTCATGGTATAGCATAATTCCCAATACGGATTGGATGGTTTAAGCACGGGTACGCCTTGTTCGGGGGTGTCATAATCGCCATGGCCTGTTAATCGTGCATTGACTATAATATTTGGATTGTGTCTTCGAAGATTTGCTAATATACTTTCAGCTTGCCATTCGCCGGCACTATGCTCCCAATCGCCATCAAACCATAATAAATCTGGGTCGAAGCGATCCGAAAGCTCTTCCAGTTGGCCCATCATGTAGTTTTGATATCGTTGCCATCGGTTTGGGTCGTCTTTTAAGTTGTATCGCTTTCTGAGGCGAGTGAAGACATCATAATCGTCTTGGCTCCAGTCGGGCAAAGAAAAATAAATTCCTGATTTGATCTCTTTTCTTTTCAGCGCCTTTAAAAAAGGACTGAGCACGTCACGTTTAGCCGCACCGTGCTTCTCAATCGTAATAGCCTTATCAACCTTACTGTCCCATAATGCTACACCATCGTGATGTTTAGAAGTGATAACGGCATACTTAGCACCGCTGAGAGAAATGAGATCTACCCACTCTTCCGGCTTGTAGTTTGATGCCGTAAAGCCCTGCAATTGCCGCATATAGGCTTCATGATTTAAATAATTATTGAAAAAAGACCATGATTCGGAAATACCATTTACCGAATAGATTCCCCAATGGATAAATATACCCAATTTGGCATCCTTAAACCATTCCATTTTTTGCTGATTGGTTGTTTGCTTTTCCTGCGCAGATGTGGAAAGAAAAAGAAAGCACGCTAAAAGCTTAACGACTATATATTTTATTGGCATAAGTTGTGGTTAGATTTTAATTTTTTTGATAAAGATAATCTATTTATCATTTTAGGCAAAGAAATTGTATCACGGATTTAAAAATACGTTAACTTTATTTTTATTTACTCCTATGTACATTATATGAAAACAGTTGTACTCCCTTTTTATGTTAAACTGGCCTGCGTCTTATTGAGTATCCTATTATTGGGCTACCTGGCGATTTTAGGACATACCATTTTGGCTCCATTGATCTTTGGATTTTTATGCTCGGTTTTGCTGTTGCCGCTGGCTAATCTTCTGGAACGCAATTTTCAAATGCCTCGTTCCGTATCTTCGTTGTTATCATCCATTGCGCTGGTCATACTCATTGGTGCGGTGTTCACCTTGTTAGGTACTCAGCTTTCGTCTTTGGCAAATGATTGGCCGGCTTTTAAGCAACAGCTCTTGAAATCAGCAGCTGACCTGCAGTTTTGGATTTCCGATACCTTTCATGTAAACAACAAAGCACAGATTGACTATATCAATCAAGCTGCTTCAAAATCACTTAGTACCGGGACTACCTTGTTGAGCAAAACATTGATGTCCTTATCGTCACTGTTTTTACTGTTGCTATTCTCTTTTCTTTATACGTTTTTTATTCTTTTTCATAGAAGGTTGATTGTTAGGTTTTTAGTGAATTCATTTAAAGAAAATCATAGCCCTGTTGTGTATGAAATTGTCTACCAGATCCAGTATATTATAAAACGTTATGTCGTGGGACTTTTTTTACAAATGCTGATAGTCACTATTCTGGCGTGCTTGGCATTTTACTTTATTGGCGTAAAGTACAGCTTCCTCCTAGGGTTGATTACAGGCATTTTCAATATTATTCCTTATGTGGGGATTTTTACCGCCTTAGTGATCACGGTTCTAATCACTTTTGCTACCTCGACAGCAACGAATGTCCTTTTTGTTGTGATTGCATTGGTCGTTATTCATGCAGTAGATGGAAATTACATTATGCCGAAAATCGTTGGCTCGAAAGTGCAAATTAATACCTTGATTGCCCTAATTGGTCTCGTGCTGGGCGAAATGCTTTGGGGAATTACCGGGATGTTTTTATCAATACCCATCATTGCCATTATGAAAGTGGTTTTTGATAGAATACCGGAGCTTAAGCCTTGGGGCATGTTGTTAGGAGACGAAAGCAGTGAAGAAGGTAGTTATATGAAGATCCCCAAGCGAACACGAAAGCAAAAAATAGAGAATCTGTTAGATTGAGTAAATGGGATGTCATATTTGGCGTCGTGTAGACAAGATTTAAAACTTATCCCGTCAGTTACCGTTTATTGTTAGTAACAAATAAATTTACGTAAATGGCACATAAAAGGAAGTTAGGTTTAACAGCGTTAGAGGTTTCCCCTATTGCTTTTGGAGGTAATGTTTTTGGATGGACTTTAGATGAAACAGCATCTTTTCAGTTATTGGATGCATTGATAGATGGCGGCTATAATTTTATAGACACTGCCGATGTATATTCCAAATGGGTTCCGGGAAATAAAGGTGGCGAATCAGAGACGATTATTGGGAATTGGTTATCGAAACGGGGAAAACGCGATGATGTAGTGATTGCTACCAAGTTAGGTGCTGAGATGGATAAAGACAGAAAGGGGCTAAAAGCCGCTTATGTAAAAGAAGCGGTAGAGGCTTCGTTGAAAAGACTAAAAACGGATTATATTGATCTCTATCAAACCCATTATGACGATGAGGCGACGCCTGTTGAAGAAACTATGGAGGCGCTAAATACCCTTATTGAAGAGGGTAAAGTACGCTATATCGGCGCCTCTAATTTCAAGGCTGCACGTATTGCTGCTTCGAACGAATTTGCAAGAAAAAACAATTTGCAGCCTTATGTCAGCATCCAACCCCTTTATAATCTATACGACCGGCAGACGTTTGAGACGGAGTATCTTTCGTTGGTACAGGATCAAAATCTGGCCGTGCTAAATTATTATGCATTGGCTAGTGGCTTTCTTACCGGCAAGTATCGAACGGAAGCTGATTTAGGCAAAAGCCAGCGAGGTGAAACGGTAAAACAATACTTGAATGAACGCGGTGAAAGAATTCTGGTTGCCTTGGAAGAAATCGCCGCCAATAAAAGTGCAACGAAGGCGCAAATAGCCATTGCCTGGTTGCTCCATAAACCTTTTATTACCGCGCCTATTGCCAGCGCAACCAATGAGAAACAGCTGCATGATTTAATTACGTCGGCAGACATCGCACTGAGTTCGGAGGAAATAAAAATATTGGATAACGCAAGTAGTTATTAGGGAGCAGTTAGCAGGGAGTAGTTATTAGGGAGTAGTTAGCAGGGAGTAGTTATTAGGGAGTAGTTAATAGGGAGTAGTTATTAGGGAGTAGTTAATAGGGAGTAGTTATTAGGGAAATAGTTAATAGGGAGAACTTTTTTCTTATCTGTTACCTAGCCTTTAACTAGTTCCCTAGCTCCAACTCACCGGTTCACTGTTCCCTACTCACTGTTCCCTTGTTCCCTATTAACCGGTTCACTGTTCCCTTAAAGTGCTTGAATGTACTGATGAAACAATTGAATCGCTTCTCTTTTTTTATCAGTAAGCGCAAAGTCGATAGCGTGATTAAGGTAATGAGCGATATCAAAATCGTCCCTTTTAGGCAAGTTGTCGATAACCTTATCTCGATTATCCAATCCGAATTTCATTGATTTATTGAAAAGTTCAATAAAACTGCTCGGTAAAGATTTGTTAGCGGCCCATACGGCGAAAGCAAAAGGTAAACCCGTAAAGTTCATCCACTCAGCTCCCATATCATAAACAAAAGGAAAGCTTTCCTTTTTTCCAAACGTCCGATCACCTATTTCGACGAATGCATCGGCATTTTGGTCTTCCGTAAGTTCAACCGGTTGTTTCCAGTAATTTTTTAACAGTACGCGAGCAAGGTTGTTAGAAGTGCGTGACTGCTTATCAAGTCGTAGCGTTTTTATTTCGTGAACCGGTTTGTTGCTAAAAATAAATACTGAATTAACTGCGCCGGTAGCGCCGATACAATAGTCTGAAATAATTTCATATTTCGGTATCTGCAATAGAGCGGCTACCGGTACCAAGCCTACGTCCACCTGACAATCAATTAGCTTTTGTGCGCAGGTACTTGGTATATCCAAGCTTAATTCTATTTCATCAATCAGTGGGGTGTTTTTTATACCATAGATAAATGGAGTCGTATTTGTATAGGATACGGCTGATACTTTAATTTTGTTCATGTGTTAATATAAAATGCTATTCGACGTCCTGAAGCTGTGCTAAATGGTTTATGTTGTAATGATCTTCAATCGTAAAGGTACCCTCATTATAGGAAACTAAATATAGAGCCGTATTCATATGAGGAAAGTCGTCCATTTGAGATAAAGGTTTGTTTATCAGTAAGCAAAGTAGAATACGCATCGCGCGACCGTGCATACAGATAAGCACATTGCGTTCATCGGGTTGGGAGGTGATATAATCCATAGCCTTTTTTTGCCTTTCCTGTACTTGATTAGGACTTTCGCCTCCTTCTATGGCGATATCTAATTTCCCTTCGCTCCATTGCTGCGTAATCGAGTTGAAACCTGTGATAATGTTAGTGGATTGCTCTTTACCTTCGTAAATTCCCCAACTAATTTCATCCAGTCCTTCGAGCTGTTCCCAAGGAATACCTTGATTAATAAAATTAGCGACTGTTTGATGGGTTCGGATTAGGGTAGAGGTATATATTTTATCAAATTTTATTGCTTGGTAAGCTTCATAGAAAGCCTGCGCCTGTTGATTTCCCAGGTCATTTAACGGTGTGTTGACACCCCTGCCCTGTACTATTCCCTGTTTGTTTAAATCGGTTTCTCCGTGTCTGATTATATAGAATAATTTTTTCATTAAAATGATTTGTTCTTTATCGGTGATGAAGCTTGCATAAATTATTCATTTTTCTTCGGTATATGGCAATTTATGCAGGTTTCATTCAAGTAATTTGTTCTTTAGTAGTTCAGGATAAAAGTATCAAGACATCATCCAAGCCTGATTATGGAGTAGTGAGCAAGTCTAGCGTCCCATTCCCTTACTCCCCAAGTCCAGTGATCTTGGGAACCGGTTAGCCATGAACAAGTCTAGCACCCCGTTGCCTTACTCCCTATTCACTTGTTCCCTATTCCCTAATTCAACACCGGCAAGCTGTAATAGCTTTTTTTAGGATTGCTTTCTTCGAACTGATAATCCTGATAATCCGTAACCACATTATATAAGGTGTCACGTTCAATCGGATGCCGTCCTACCTGCTTGATCAGCTCAACCAGTTGCTGCGTACTCATGGCTGGATTTTGCTCTTCAGCTCCTGCCATTGAATAGATTTTGGTAGTATCATCTAAGGTGCCATCTATGTCGTCCACACCAAAGCTCAAAGACAGCTGCGCTGTATCTCTACTGATCATAGCCCAGTATGCCTTTATATGCTGAAAGTTGTCGAGGTAAATGCGTGCTATCGCATAATTTCTCAAATCTTCGATGACCGAAGATTCAGGAATGTGCGACATTTGATTGTCTTTGTTTCTAAACTTGAGGGGGATAAATGTTTGAAATCCGCCTGTTTTGTCTTGCAACTGACGCAGTTGCTCCATATGATCAACGCGGTGATGAAATGCTTCTATATGGCCATAAAGCATCGTTGCATTTGAATACATGCCCAGTTTGTGCCACTCCTCATGAATGGCCAACCATTGTTCTGCATTACATTTATCCTTAGCGATCTGGTCTCGTATCTCCGGATGGAAAATTTCCGCTCCGCCGCCCGGCATGGACTCCAATCCCGCCTCCTTCATCATGCGCATACCCGTAGCGTAATCTACTTTTGCCTTCTTAAAAATATAATGATATTCAACCGGTGTCAATGCCTTGACGTGAAGTTGTGGGCGATGTTTTTTTATAGCAGAAAACAAATCCATATAAAACTGCATATTGTATTGCGGGAGCACCCCTCCCACTATATGGACTTCTGTAACCGGTTCATTATCATATTTTTTGATGGTTGACAGCATGTCTTCCATGCTTGCTTCCCATCCTTCTGACCGCTCTTTAATTAAACGCGAATAGGAACAGAACTTACAGTCATACACGCATAAGTTGGTCGGTTCTATATGGAAATTCCGGTTGAAATAGGTGTAGTTGCCATTTTTTTTCTCCCGAATATAATTTGCTAATACGCCTAAATAGCCTAATTCGCCTTTCTCGTAAAGTACTACCCCTTCTTCGAAGCTTATGCGCTCATTGTTAAGAACTTTTAATGCTATTTCTTTTAATTCTGCATCTAAATGGGGATCATCGATGACCAGCTGTAACCTATTATCTGCTTCCATACACAAATATCTTACCGACAAACTTAGATAAACTTGGCTGGATATGCAAACATGTAACCGTCTCGTTAAAGTAAGATTTACGGGCTGTAGGCTTTCCGCGGTAAGCGGTAGGCACGTATTACGTATAACTTACGACTTAAAACTCGCCTCAAACAATTTTAAAACTCACTTGTTTGTTTTATTGGAAAGATTGAGGTAGCTTTAAATCAACAAATAACAACCTCCGTTTTTTGTTCTAATTTCTTGAGTTATGGATACATTAAAGGTAGAGCCCATTGTTTTGCGTAAACTAACCATTGAAGACGCGGAAATCTTCGACAATGTCTATACGAGACCGGACCTGTTCTGGAAAATCAATATCAATGATGAAGTTGGTGATGAGACGGTCGAAGAGTTTACTAAAAGAATGCTTTGGTTATGTAAGTACATTTATACGATTCGGTTGAAAAATGAACCGGAAAAGGTAATCGGCTGTTGTGTGTTGTATAACTGGAATAAAAAGAAAAAAGACATTTTTTTCGGAGGTTCTCTATTACCGGAATATTGGGGAAAAGGAATTATGCCTGCTGCTTTCAATCAAATGATCGAGATGGCGAAATATTGTTTGGGCGCTTCCTTTATAAAAATATGCATTAATGAGGATAATCAGCCGGCTACTCGAATGGTAGAGAAGCTAGGTTTTTTTAACGCATTAAAAGAGGAAGAATTTGTAACCTATACCCGTCCCATCGATCTACCGGCCTCTACGGCTAAGTTGATTCATAAGGATAAGGGATTTCAGCAAGCAATTTAATGTGAGTGATGCCTGCCTTCCTGTAGGCAGGAATTTTGAATGATGAACGAGTAGTGGCGGTAGCACCTACCGACAGGCAGGCTTTTGAATTTTTACCATCCCTACGGCAGTCAGGCTTTTGAATTTTTACTTTTTACTTTTGAATTTTAAAATAAAATGTATATTTGCGCCATACATTCAACAATGTATTGATCAATTCCTCTTTAAAAGAGTCTTGATTTATAAAGAAGTGGCGAGAGACCGGCTCTAAGACCCACTGGCAACCATCCGAAGCGTTCGGAAAAGGTGCCAAATCCTGTCCCAGATAAATGGGAGCATATAAATGAATAAGACAATGAAATCGCATTCAACTATCAGCACATTCAAGTCCGGTGCAGTACTTTACCGGCAATCATTCGATCATACCTTCACTGGCAAAAAGCAGTCTTTTTCTTATATACATTGCTCTTGCATGTATATGTGCTGTTGTTAAAAAGAACACTCTTTTTAACCGATGCTAAACATACATCGTTTGATGTATTGTATGTGCATACGTCTACACTAATAAACAAACGATTAAACACTTTAAAGAAGAATCCAATGTCAGCTAAAAATCTAAAATTTGATACTTTACAAGTCCATGCGGGACAAGAAGTAGACCCTGCTACTAATGCACGGGCGGTTCCTATTTATCAAACGACTTCC
This sequence comes from Olivibacter sp. LS-1, assembly GCF_008245145.1. Lineage (GTDB taxonomy): Bacteria > Bacteroidota > Bacteroidia > Sphingobacteriales > Sphingobacteriaceae > Olivibacter > Olivibacter oleidegradans. The sequence continues at coordinate 3,598,805 of NZ_CP041643.1, forward strand.
TATGTCTTTAACAATTCTGAGCACGGTGCGAATTTATTCGCTTTAAAAGAGTTCGGGAATATATATACGCGAATCATGAATCCGACAACGGATGTTTTTGAAAAGCGTATTGCGGCGCTTGAGGGAGGGGTAGCAGCGGTTGCGGTGGCCTCCGGACAGGCAGCACAATTTTTGGCCTTAACAAATATTTTGGAAAGTGGTGAGAACTTTGTGACCGGTTCCAATTTATACGGCGGCACCTATAACCAATTTAAGGTGTCTCTCAAACGTTTGGGTATTGAGGCGCGTTTTGCAAAAAATGATGAGGCAGCCGCTATTGAAGCGCTTATTGACGATAAAACAAAGGCTATTTATATTGAAACAATCGGTAATCCAAGTTTCAACATCCCCGATTTTGAGGCGGTTGCCGCAGTGGCGCGAAAATTTGAGCTTCCGCTGATTGTTGATAACACCTTCGGTGCCGGAGGTTACCTATTTAAACCCCTGGAACATGGGGCACACGTGGTGGTCGAATCGGCAACAAAATGGATCGGTGGTCATGGAACTAGCATTGGTGGTGTAATCGTTGATGGTGGCAATTATGATTGGGGCAATGGTAAATTTAAGCAGTTCAGCGAACCTTCCGAGGGATACCATGGCCTGGTATTTAAGGATGTGTTCGGTGTAAATGGGCCTTTTGGTAATATACAGTTTGCAATCCGCGCCCGTGTAGAAGGACTGCGGGATTTCGGTCCGGCCCTCTCCCCTTTTAATTCATTCTTATTGCTTCAGGGATTGGAAACGCTTTCGTTGCGTGTACAACGACATGTTGACAACGCACTAAGTGTAGCTAAATGGTTGGAGCAGCATCCCTTGGTCCAATCGGTTAATTATCCGGGTTTGGAATCACATCCGGCGCATGCTCGTGCTAAGAAGTATCTACAGCATGGTTTTGGAGCAGTATTGTCTTTTGAACTGAAAGGCGAAAAGGAAAGTGCAACAGCTTTTGTGGATAGTTTGCAGTTAATCAGCCATTTAGCCAATGTGGGTGATACAAAGACGCTGATTATTCAGCCTTCGGCTACAACCCATCAACAACTTTCGGATGAGGAACAACTGGCTGCCGGTGTTACGCCAACAGCCTTGCGCTTGGCCGTTGGTATTGAACATATAGATGATATAATAGCTGATTTACAGCAAGCTTTCGAGAAGATTAAATAGAAAAATTTAACAGCGCATTTGGCGCCTATTATATATGAGTATCCATAAATTCAATTATAATAAAACCTTCCGGCTTGAAAACGGGAAGCGATTGAAGGGTTTACAGATAGCCTACCATACCTATGGTCGATTAAATACACGTAAAGATAATGTGGTATGGGTTTGTCACGCGCTGACTGCAAATTCGGATGTGTTCGACTGGTGGCCCGGTTTGTTTGGGGAAAGAGATTTGTTCAATCCGCAGGAACATTTTATTATTTGTGCTAATATTATCGGATCTCATTATGGGACAACCAATCCGTTGACAACCAACCCAAGTACCGATCAACCTTATTATTTATCTTTTCCGCAGTTCTCCATTCGGGATCTGGTGGCGGCACATGAGCTTTTAGCGCAGCACCTGGGCATTGATAAGATTAAAGTACTAATTGGAGGCTCGTTGGGCGGGCAACAAGCCATGGAATGGGCTATTATCCATCCTGATCGGATTGAGAATCTTGTCTTATTGGCTACGAATGCCCAACATTCGCCTTGGGGCGTTGCCTTCAATGAAAGCCAGCGGTTGGCGATCAGTGCCGACCGGACCTTTTATGCGAATAAACCTAATGGCGGAGCGAAAGGTTTGAAAGTAGCTAGGAGTATCGCCTTACTTTCTTACAGGACTTACGAAACATACGGCGCCACGCAACTGGAAAGCTCGGATGAGAAAATAGATGATTTCCGTGCCTCTTCCTACCAAAATTATCAGGGAGAGAAATTAGTGAAGCGCTTCAATGCCTACAGTTATTGGTTTCTGAGTAAGGCCATGGATGCCCACAACGTGGGAAGGGGTCGTGATGGCGCAGAGAAGGCTTTGCAGCATATCCGTGCAAAAACGTTGGTTATTGGTATTACAAGCGATATATTATTTCCTTTGGATGAACAAAAGTATTTGGCCAAACATATTAGAAACGCCAAATTTGCGGCCATCAACTCCTTTTATGGACATGACGGATTTTTGATCGAAACCAAGCAGATCAGTAAAGAAATCGCTGCTTTTTTGAAACAAAGTTATCCCAATCGTTTGGATAGAACCTTGCAACCACTTATTTAATAATATATAGAGAAGAAGATCTAACAGAACAATGAGTAAAAAGCTTACACTAGGATTGTTTGGCTTTGGCGTGGTAGGCCAAGGCTTATACGATATCATTAAAACCAAAAAGCTAAACCTGGAAATCAAACGTTTTGCTATTAAAAACCCCGACAAAAAAAGAACACTACCCCTGGAATTATTTACTACCCAAGCAGATGAGCTATTGGATGACGTGGAGATCAATACCATTGTAGAGCTCATAGACGACGCCGATGCCGCTTTCCATATCGTATCGAAAGCCCTAAAGAACGGCAAAAACGTCGTTTCAGCTAATAAAAAAATGATCGCCACACATTTGGAAGAGCTGGTAGATATTCAGCAGGCGTATGGAACGAGTCTTTTATATGAAGGGGCGGTATGTGGTAGTATTCCTATTATCCGTAACTTAGAGGAGTACTACGACAATGAGCTACTCCATTCCGTTTCCGGTATTTTTAATGGGTCGTCCAATTACATATTGTCCAAGATCTTTAACGAGCATATGGACTATGACACCGCGTTAAAACAAGCACAGCATCTAGGTTTTGCTGAAACGGATCCCATCTTGGACGTAGGTGGTTTTGATGCAAAATTTAAACTTGCTATTGTTGCTTCTCATGCGTACGGATTATATGTGAAACCGGAAGAAATTCTTAACATTGGTATCGATCAATTATCCGATTACGACATTCGTTTTGCACGGGAGAAAAACTACAAAATTAAATTAGTGCCGACGGCTAAGGAAATTGGAAATGAAAAAGTAATACTCTACGTAATCCCTAAGTTTGTGAATGAGAAAAGCATTCTTTATTCTGTAGAGAACGAATATAATGGTGTAGTGGTACAGGCTGCGTTTGCCGATCAACAGTTTTTCTATGGAAAAGGTGCCGGAGGGCATCCAACCGGTTCAGCTGTGCTGTCAGATATCGCCGCTTTACGGTATGACTACCGCTATGAATATAAAAAGCACCTGGAAGCAACCCAGTTGAATCATAGTAATAACCATAAGATCACCGTATACCTACGGTATAATGATGAATCTATTTTGGAAAAGCTAAACTTTCTAAAGGTATCAGAAAGACACTATGCCCGCGAATTCAAATACATTATCGGTGACATTAATCTGGAGTCTTTGATCGCCAATAAGGACTTATTGGCCGCCGATAAGGGATTTGTGGTTGAGGTACCTTAGGTTAGTTGTTAGTTATTGGTTTTTAGTTATTAGTTGTTGGTTATTGGTTGTTAGTTATCACTAATAACTAATAACGAGCAACAAATAACGATTACAAATGCTGCGCAATTACATAGCCACTTGCCCAGGCCCATTGGAAGTTATAGCCGCCTAGCCAGCCGGTTACATCAACGCATTCGCCACCGAAAAAGAGTCCGGTGCATTTTTTGGCTTCCAGGCTTTTCGAAGATAACTCTTCCGTGCTGACGCCTCCACGCATTACTTCAGCTTTGTCGTAGCCCTTGCTACCTGCCGGTTTCACTTCAAAGCGGTGAATCACCTGTTCCATTAGTTTCACGTCCTGTTTGCCGACGGATGCGATTTTCTTATCGATAGGTAGAAATTTGCCTAATGCTTCAGTAAACTTCTTAGTAAAGTGATCTTGCAATAGCTGTGCAAGGAGTCGCTTCCCCCCTTTTTCGCGTTCTAGCTGAATTAGTTGGGCAATGCGTTGTTTCGGGAGTAAGTCGATCCAAATCAGCTCGCCCGGATTCCAATAGGAGGAAATCTGTAAAATGGCAGGGCCGCTGAGGCCCCAATGCGTGAATAAAATATTTTCTTCAAAGCTTGCTCGATTGTTCCAGACTTTACTGAAAATCGAATTGCCCGCCAAAGCACTGAACCATTCGGCATCCTTTCCGGTGATTGTCAGCGGAACCAGTGCCGGTGCTGTGGCGGTCACGGCCAAGCCGAATTGCTTTGCTATACGAAGCGAAAAATCGCTAGCCCCCAATTTAGCAATAGGGAGTCCACCGCTGGCCATAACCACCTTGGGAGCCTCCAAGCTTTCCAAACGGTCTTTATGATGGAACATGACCTGAAAAGATCCGGTTGCCGGATTCTTTTCGATAGATTTAACCTCAGCCTCTAAAATCACCCGTTGCCCCAGTTCCTTAAGTAAGCGTTCAAATACAGCCACCACATCTTTAGCCTTGTTGGAAGTCGGAAACAACTGTCCTAAGGTCTTCTCCTGCCCTGCAATACCCTGTTGCTCAAAAAAATGGATGGTATCATCGACGCTCCATTGATGGAGTGCGGCAACACAAAAGTGTTCATTTTCAGAGATGAAATTAGTGGGAGCTGTGTATAAATTGGTGTAATTACAACGGCCCCCTCCTGAAATCAATATTTTGGCGCCTAACTTGTCGTTTCGTTCCAGCACTGCTACCCTTTTGCTTAAGTAACCAGCCTGCACCGCACACATGAGACCGCAGGCACCTCCACCTATGATGAGGACATCATATTCCATGGAAAATAATTTTAGTCAACAGATAACACACGTTTCTCGTCCCAGCTTCGTTCCGCCAATTGTAATAGATAAATCACATCCCGAGCCTGCTCAGCCGTTACGGCTAATTCTGCTTTTCCGAGAATGGCATCACGCACATTTTCGTAATAACCCGGATAATTTCCCTTTTGGCTGCGAATCTTTCTCCGGTTATTCGGTTCTTCAGCCGTTGTATTGAGGATGCCCCATATTTCTTCCGGTTCTTCGCCCCAATTTGGTAAGTCGGCCGGTGTTTTCCCCTCCCGAAGTGCCGCTTCCTGTGGATCGACACCCGGTTTTACAAAGGCTCCCTCCGTTCCATAAAGTGCAAAACGGGGCGTTGGTTCTTTTACCAACATACTTCCTTTGAGCGAAACCTTTATTTGCGGGTAATACAATAAAACTTCGAAATCATCCACCGCCCCTACTCCTTCCCGCATTTTACGTAGTGACGCAAAGAGTGCTTGCGGTTTGCCGAATAATTGTAAGGTCTGATCGATGAGGTGTGCTCCAAGGTCGAACCAAATCCCCGAACCGGGTAGGTCGTCCTCACGCCAGGCATTCGGCCGGAGGTAGTTGCGGAAACGGTCATAGCGGATTTCCATCGTTACCAATCGCCCGAGTTCGCCACTAGCAATCACGTCTTTTACGGTCAGGTAATCGCTATGCCAACGAGCGCTATGGAAGACGGATAATAATTTGCCTTGGCTTTTCGCTATTGCAATCAGCTCGTTTGCTTCTTCCAATGTATTGGTAAAAGGTTTCTCCACCACCACATGTTTGCCTGCCAATAGGGCCGCTTTACAAAGACTAAAATGTACATCGTTGGAAGTAGCTATCACAACCAAATCGACTTGCTTATCATTAAAGATATCCTGTACATCGGTTACGATGTTTACGTCCGGATATTTAGCCCGTAATATATGTTGCTGTTCTTTCCGACGGGCATAGACTTTTGTTAATCTTAAACCTACTACGGAGCTTATAAGAGGAGCATGAAGCACTTGTCCTGCCATGCCAAAACCGATCAATCCTACATTGAGTTGCATGGGAGACGAAGATAGGGAATTGAGGAGAGATGGGCAAGGGTGTAAAAATAAAATGGACTGATCAAACACCAATCCATTTTATTAAAATTAAAGTAAACTTAAAAAATTATCGCATTACATATGAGCCGAACGTAAATCCGACTTTTACGGGATTAACACCTACCGGTGTAAAATATTCAAGCCCTAAGTCTCCGGATTGATACAAACCAAAAACATACATTTGCCCATTGCTGGTATAATTTTTTGCATCACCAAGCACTAAGCGGGCAATTTCAGGAATATAAGTTAAGCTATAAGGTTGTTCGAAGCTAACGTTACTTAACGTGATATTTTGAACTGTCTTACTAACCAAATCTAAACTACAGAAGGTGTTTTTTCCATCATTGGTCCGATTACTACTAACCAAATATGCTTTTTTAACGCCTGGTACTACCACAATTTTCTCTGCTCCAAAGCTCATTCCTTCAACTTGATCATTTGCTGTATTAACAATATATAATTTAGAAGGTTTAGAAATTTGACTACCATTATAAATAGCAGAAGCATTTACATATAAAACATTCTTAGTCGTATCAGCAGCTATTGCGCTTATATTCTCTGCTACAACAATATCTTTTTCAATAGTTAATGTTGTAGGATTTACTACAGATATATGGTTGTCGTAAGTTCCTCCGTTCAACGCATCTCTCCATCCAGAGTTGGTTACATAAATTTTTCCATTAGTAGTTGTAAGTTGTTCTGGGCTTTTACCAACCGCAACACTATTTATGGAAAAACTACTCGTAGTATCAATGGCAAACAATTTATTTTCTCCATGGCTAGTAGCATATATTTTTCCTTTATGAGCCAGTAGATACCTAGGTAATGATATGTTTATCACCTTTAATTCCGATCTCGTTTTGGCATCTAATACAACAACCTTGTTTGCATCAGTAACGGAAATATAAACCTTACTTCCATATACTAACAAATCGTTTGCCCCAGAACCTAAATTTCCAGTGAAAGCGCTATTATTATATTGATTTGTTCCATAGCTATAGAATCCTAAATTAGAGGTCCCACCAAAGGCCCCCTCATTTAAAACGAACATTCCGGTGTTTTCAGGAAGTTGATCTATGGGAGCAACATCGTCATCACTGTTACTACACGCTCCCAGTGTAAGTAAGGTTCCGGCTAATAAGCTTAGGTAAAGAGAGTTGATTTTTGTCTTCATTTGTTGTTTATAAGGTGAATTTTTATTGTATGCTTGTTATAACGGCTTAACAAGTAAAATTGCTACTCTTAAGCTGAAATTTAATTGGTGTGTATATTGTCTTAGATCTATAAGCTGATATTTTCCTTCTGTTGACAAAAATAGCCATTCGGGATGATTATCCAAAAGTAATACTTGCCAGGCTTTGATTTTGTATGCAAGTTTATGAGTTTTTTGTTACCTTAGTTGCACAAACCTGAATACGGATGAAAATACTGCTCCCTTTCTGCCTATTGTTAATTTCTTATAAAATCTATGCCCAACCGATGGATACCCTATTTTTAAAGAATTTAATTGAAAGTCATCCCGAACTTTTTAAAGCTGTTCTCGATGATCCGCAACGAAAGCAGGTGCAAATTCTTTATACCCAAATAGATCGCGATAAACATAATAAACCACATTTTACTTCTTTTAGCTACCGATTAAATCCTAACTGGTATTTCTATCCCGCCAGTACGGTTAAGCTCCCGGCATCTATCTTCGCCTTAGAGAAAATCAATGAGCTGAAAATTAAAGGACTGGATAAAAATACCCCGCTGAAAATCGATAGCGCTTGGGAAAGACAAACAAGGGTTGAGATCGACTCTTCCTCCGCCAATGGACTGCCCAGTATCGGGCATTATATCAAAAAAATCTTACTGACCAGTGATAACGATGCCTTCAATCGTCTTTACGAATTCTTGGGACGGGCTGATATCAATCGCCGCTTGAAGAAACATGGGGCCAGTCATAGTCGCATTATCAATCGCCTAGCGATTGGCGATAAGGGTGAATGGGCGAAACATACGAACCCAATTACTTTTTATAAAGATGATCTGCTTATCTATCAACAAGCGGCCCAATACGATCCGCAAGATTACCCCTTGGATCTACAAAATCTAATTCGTGGTAAAGCTTATAGGGATGCCAATGACAGTCTCATTCATAAGCCCTACAGCTTTGAAGGGCTCAATGCATATGCGCTAGCCGATCAGCAGCTGATCATGAAAAAACTGCTTTTTCCAGAAGCCTTCCCGAAGAAAGAACGATTTCATCTGAGGGATGAAGACTATCGCTTCATCTACTACTATATGTCGCGTTTTCCACAAGAATCCGATTTTCCTAAATATGACAGCACTGAATTCTGGCCTACCTATAGTAAGTTATTGTTTTTCGGTCGGGAAAAAGGTGTCCATCCGGATGGTCGTATCCGCAGTTTCAATAAGTATGGTGATTCCTACGGCTACAATATCGACAACGCTTATATCGTAGATTTTAAAAACGGTGTCGAATTCCTGCTAACAGCTGTTGTGCAATCCAACAATAACGAAATCTATAATGATAGTGTTTATGAATACGAAGAGGTCACCTACCCTTTTCTGAAAAACCTAGGTAGGTTGGTTTATGAACATGAGCTAAAACGGGAAAAGAAGGTGAAGCCGGATTTGGGAAAGTTTATTTTTGGTGAATCGTTGAGTCAGAAATTAGCCGATTAGCCAATGTGATAATGTCGGCTTACTATCGCGATAGGTAGTTTCGCGTTTTAAGCGTACTTACCATGATTTATACCTTGTAAATCGTCAATTAGTCGAGTAGTTTTTATACGGCTAATGATGGTTCAGTAATAGTGATAAAGCACAAACCAACGAATAACCAATAACTAACAACCAATAACTAATAACCAACTAATAACCACAAACCTCACAAGGCATAATATTATTATTGCAGTTTAAGACATTGAAGTCGACGAACTCAGTGATGCCGGCGATTTTTCCGCGTTCACTATGTTGCCAGATATCCCACGGGCGATTGATATAATCAGGTTTATCCTCACGCTCGTAATGTGCAATCCATAAGGGGTATTTATCAAACTTTTCACCCAGGTAATCGCGGTAAAAAGTAGTATAGGTATAAACAACGGGACGGATACCGTAGTGGTTGTGCAGGGTATTCAGACAGTCTTGTAGACGCTTTTTCAAAACTGTTTTATCGGTACGATAAGTTTTTTCGATATCAACAACGGGAGGCAAACAGCCTTCCAACCTTCCCACTCGTTTAATAAAAAGTTCTGCTTGTTTTACACCGTCTTTATTCGGATGAAAAAAGAGATAGGCACCTCGTTTTATACCGTGTGCCTTTGCTTCTTGCCAGTTGGTTTTAAATTTTTTATCAGTACGCATCCCCATTGAGGCGCGCATATAAACGAAGGAGATATGAATATCGCTATCCTGAGGCATACATAAAGCATCCCAATCAATTTTACCTTGATATTGGGATATATCGATGCCGTGTGTATGGTATCCTGCTGGTATTTTAATGCCGTAATGCGTGCATTTATGGAATAGAAAATGGTTAACGACTGCAATGCAGGCTAATGCCAATCCACAGCACAGGGCTAATATCCATTTCCAGCGAGTGGGTCTTTCGCTACTCTTTTTCTTTCCTTTTCTTCTCTTTCTTCTAGTCGCACTCATTTATAAGCTGGCCCTCACCATTCTATCTGCGCCATGTATATCCTGTTTAAGTAGGATATTTTTGAATCCCTTTTTTGTTAGTAAATCTTTTACTTCCTGCCCGAAATTTCGATTGATCTCAAAATAGAGCTTCCCCCCTTTTTCCAGATGCGCTAAGGCGAATGCGGCAATCGTCTCATAAAAGAGTAACGGTGCCTGATCTTCCACAAAGAGAGCCAAATGTGGTTCAAATTGTAATACATTCGGATGCATTCCCTTCTGCTCGCTATTGGTGATGTAAGGCGGATTACTGACAATCACGTCGAATTTAACCTCTTCTGCAAAGATAATGTCCCATTCCAGGATATCGGCCAGCATAAAGTGAACAGGGCATTGGTTGTCCGCTGCATTCTGCTTTGCTACGGCCAGTGCTTCAACCGATACATCCAAGGCGTAAACCTGTGCTTGATTAACATACTTTTTAATAGCAATTGGAATACAGCCCGAACCCGTGCCTATGTCTATTAGTTTAGGTTCCGAGCTATTGGACAGTTTTAAATCCTGAATGATAAGATCTACAAGTTCTTCGGTCTCGGGGCGAGGAATCAAGACATGTTGATTCACATGGAGGGATAATCCCATAAAAGGTGTGTGTCCTATGATATACTGAACCGGTTCACCGGCACTTATACGGCTGGCGGCATCTTCTAGCTGGTCCAGTTGCTCGTCGTTCAAGCTCATGGATTTGTGAAGGAGTAAGTCTCTTCTGCTATACCCCAACAGATCCTCCAACACAATCAGAAAGATGCTTTCCGCTTCGGTAGCTTCGTATAAAACAGCTAATTTTTCTATGAATCGTTTTTTGACGGCTTCGAGTTGCATGGCATTCAAAAGTAAAAATTCAAAAGTAAAAATTCAAAAGTAAAAAGCCTGCCGTGAGGTATCAGGTATCAAGACACCTGCCTACCGGCAGGCAGGTAGATATCAAGACTTTTTTAGTTGTGCGTTGCGAGTTTTCTTCCTGTCCTATGTCTTCTTGCTATTTCCCTGTTCCACCACTCAACTATCCGCACTTTAAACTTCCTAGCAATGCACAAAAAAAACTTATTCATCACTCATCATTCCTGCCTACCGACAGGCAGGCAACATTCATCATTTAAAACTCCACTCAACATAACATAAAACTGTAAAAAAAATCGGCCTATTGATCGACAGCTACTAAAATTCATTAGGTTTGTGCATGCCTAATCACGAAATCTATATGCGGCGTTGTCTGGAACTCGCTGAGCTCGGTCAGGGTAGTGTCAGTCCAAATCCGATCGTTGGCGCTTTGGTTGTACATCATGATACCATCATTGGCGAGGGATGGCATCGAAAATACGGAGAGGCCCATGCCGAACCGAATGCTATTGCCGATGTTTTTAACCGTTATCCAAACGCTGCTGATCTATTGAGAGAATCGACCGTCTACGTTACTTTAGAGCCTTGCTCCCATCATGGGAAAACGCCCCCCTGTGCCGATCTGCTCGTCAAGCATCAAGTAAAACAAGTGGTTGTTGCTTGTAACGATCCGTTTGAACAAGTAAACGGTCGTGGTATTGCCAAATTGCGTGAAGCGGGAATTGACGTACTTGAAGGTGTGCTGGAAGAAGAAGCAAAATTTGTAAACCGTCGTTTCTTTACTCGGGTGCAGCACCAACGACCTTATGTTATACTAAAATGGGCAGAAACAGCAAATGGTTATTTTGCTCCTAAAGGTGAAAAACAGCAATGGATCACGGGCTCCGCTGCACAGGTGGTCAACCATCGGTGGCGTAGCGAAGAAGATGCGGTTTTGGTAGGAGCCAATACGGCGTTGATCGATAATCCACAACTGACTGTCCGCCACTGGTTTGGAAGAAATCCCAAACGGATCGTTATTGATAAAGAGCTTTCGCTCCCACCTCATCTTCATTTGTTTGATAAAGAAGCGGAAACAATTGTATTCAACGCGAAAAAAACCGATTGGCAAGACAGACTAAAGTTGATTGCGTTGGAAAATTTCGACTGGTATTTGCCACAAAATATTCTATATCAGCTTCACTTGATGGATGTTCAATCACTTGTTGTTGAAGGCGGTATAAAAACGCTCAATCTATTTATAAAGGCGGGTTTGTGGGATGAAGCGCGTGTGTTTAGAGGACAGGCTTATTGGAAGGATGGTTTAGACGCTCCCCGTTTGCAGGTTATACCTCAAATCAAGGAAAACATAGGGAATGATTCACTTACCGTTTATTTTAACAAATAGAGATGCTCTTAGTCCTTTTAAGTGTTTTGTGCAGCGTCACGGTATCGGTGATTATCAAATTGGCTAGGCGCTATTCGGTTAACACCCTGCAAATGATTGCATGGAATTATCCGATGACTGTCTTATTGAGCTACCATTACCTGAAGCCCGATCTAAGTAATTTTTCCATCGCAGAGGCGCCATTAATAAGCTATTTAGCATTGGGATTATTACTACCCTCCCTCTTTATTATCATTGCGGGATCTATACGCTATTCGGGCATTGTGCGAACGGAAGTGGCTCAACGTCTGTCTCTTTTTATTCCACTCCTGGCTGCATTCTTTATCTTTAATGAACATCCAAGTGCTACCAAACTTTTTGGCGTAGCCATCGGATTAGCGGCCATCGTATGCTCTATTAAATGGCAGAAACGCAATCAACACAGCCTTACAAGCAAAAATGCCTGGCAGTATCCGCTGATGGTATTTTTCGGTATGGGAATAATCGATATTCTTTTTAAACATATTGCCCAATACCAAGCAGTTTCGTATAGAACTTCGATTTTTTTGGTTTTCGTACTCTGTACCTTGGTGTCGTTTTTGTACCTCGGCTTTTTAGCAAGCACCAAAAAGGAAAAATTTTCGCTTTCAGGAACCCTTTGGGGATTGGGGCTGGGACTTTTTAACTTTGGAAATATCCTCTTTTATATGAAAGCTCATCAGGCTTTACCAAACAATCCTTCTGTTGTGTTTTCAGGAATGAATATAGGTGTCATTGTTGTAGGTGCAGTTGTTGGTTTATTCCTGTTTAAGGAGAAATTAAGTACTTTAAACAAAGTTGGATTGGTATTGGCAGTGATCTCAGTAATTATCATTGGCCTATTATAAGCTTTAAGCGAATTATTATTCATGAATTTATTTGAAGATACCTATAAAACGATTGAAAAACCGGCTGAAGGTCTGTTCAAGGACAAAGGAAGTAAATTTATTGCCTATGCCTACCCTTTTAGTGATCCGGAAGATCTCAAAAATGTGATAACCGAAGTGAAAGATCTCCATCCGAAAGCACGACATCACTGCTGGGCTTACCGTTTAACAACAGATCGTTCCGTATTCCGCTTAAACGATGATGGGGAGCCTTCCGGTACGGCCGGTCGCCCCATATTAAATGTACTTCTATCGCATGATTTGACGAACCTAATGGTAGTGGTAGTACGTTATTTCGGCGGTACACTGTTAGGCGTTCCAGGATTGATCAATGCTTATAAAAGCGCTACACAAGACGCCGTCAGTCAGGCCCGGATAATAGAAAAAACAGTCAATGACGTATATGAGGTGAGTTTCGATTACATGCAGATGAATGATGTGATGCGCATTGTTAAAGAAGACGATCTAATTGTGCAGCAGCAGGCTTTCGATAATAACTGTTCACTGACTTTTGAGATCCGCCAAACACAAGTCAATCATACCTTAAGTAAATTACAACATTTAACGAACGTAAAAGTAAAATACCTGCGAACCACCTAGCATATGAAGATGACGGATACCGATCTTATATTGAATGCCGATGGCAGCGTTTACCACTTGAATTTATTGCCTGAAGATTTGGGCGATACCATTATTACCGTAGGCGATCCTGACCGTGTTGGTCAAGTAAGCAAGTACTTTGATCGGATTGAAGTGAAGAAAGGTAAACGAGAATTTATTACACATACCGGTTATGTGGGACAAAATAGGCTGAGTGTTATCTCAACAGGAATCGGCACAGATAATATCGATATTGTATTAAATGAGCTCGACGCTTTGGTAAATATCGATCTGCGTAGTCGTACAGTTAAATCGCAGTTACGATCATTGAATATCATAAGGATTGGCACATCAGGTGCCCTACACAATGATATTCCTTTAGATTCCATTTTGATATCCACTTTCGGTATCGGGCTCGATCCGCTGTTGCATTATTATCGAAAAGAAGAAGCTGCGGTTGAATTGGAATTGCAGACGGCCTTTCAAACGCATTTATCAACCCAATATATACATCCCTATGTGGCTGCTTGTTCCGACAATTTGTTGCATCAACTGGCCAAAGGCGTTCCGCAAGGAATCACTTTGACGGCTCCGGGGTTCTATGCACCGCAGGGGCGAGTTACACGTGCAGAACAACACCAAACGAATTTGTTAAACAAGCTTTGTTCCTTCCGTTATAAGGGAATGCGCATCGCCAACTTAGAGATGGAAACAGCGGGTATATATGGCTTAGCTAAATCGTTGGGCCATCAAGCGATTTCCGTAAATGCGATATTGGCAAGTCGCTTAGAGGGCGTCTTTAGCAAAGAACCGCAGAAGACCGTTGAAAAGGCAATACGTTTAGTATTAGCGCATTTCTAAGTCCCGGATACGACTTTTAGCTAATAATCCACAGGTAGCTTCTTCATAAAGTCAGCCACTGGCATGTGATCTGATTTTCTGAAAGGACATTTTAGATCAAACAACTTTTTAATTCTTGATACCCTGAAGTCGCGATACTCATGGCGAAGGTGGCACCAAGCGATGAGATGCCAGCTAAAGGCGTAAAAAATAAGTCCGATTGCTTCCACTTCACGACAACTTCGCTCACCATTTTCCTTTTCATAATCGATACGCAAGATTGATTTATTGGTGATGGCATGCTGAATGGTGGATAAATATTCAAAATCATTTTGGAGGCGGGATGGAATTTGTAATTTAATATGCTCGTTCAGGAACTCCAATTGCTCTTTTTGTTGACCTCGCATTACATTTTTGACTTTGTTTAATGCTGCGGTATAGTGTTTTTGTATAGAACGATCAGCGAAACCCGCTAGAAAACGTTCCATAAGGATCAGTGCATTGGCTTCGTCATTTGTGAAAGATATCGGTGGCAGAAAGTAGCCTTGAACAATATAATAACCTTTGTTCGCTTCAAAACTGATAGGAATACCTTGCTCATTAATTGCTCGGATATCTCGGTAAACTGTTCGGGTGCTAATTTCAAATTTTTCCGCGATCGCCTCTACTCCGACATATCTGCGTGACTGAAGTAACGTTACAATACCAAAAAGTCTGTCGATTCTATTCATGTGAGTTCGAGAACCTAATTCTAGAAAAAGATTGACAAGTATAGAAAAAAGTCATTTAAGATAAGTAAAAGTTTATCTTTGAAATTTAGCCAATAGCGATGATTAAAAGTTTAACCCGGCACGACTATGAACGTGTCATGGAGATTTGGGAAAGTGCGGTAAGAGCGACTCATCATTTTCTTAAAGAAGAAGATATTTTGTATTATAAAGAACTGATTTATAATAAATACCTCGACTCAGTAGATTTATACGGTCACATCAGGCAAGATGGCATACTAACCGGCTTCATTGGGATCTCCGGCCAAGCCATCCAAATGCTATTTATAGATGCAACCAAACGCGGGATCGGAATAGGTAAAAAATTAGTGCAGTATGCCTTGGATGAAAAGGATGCAAGAACCGTTGATGTCAATGAGCAGAATCAGCAAGCGGTCGGCTTTTACAAGCATATGGGTTTTGTGGTTGTCGGCCGTACCGCTGTAGATGATGCAGGAAAACCCTATCCCATCTTAAGTATGGAATGGGGAAATGTTTAATAATATAAAAAAAGTGTCTAAAAAGTCCATCACCATCGTTCCTCGCAATGACCTTCGAGTCCTACAGAGCGAGGATATAACTAAATCGTCCTTTGGGCTCCTTTGTTTTTGTTAAAAAACTGACCGCTCGCAATGACACTTTTTTTAGGTGTTAACTACCTTTTAAACACTTTCTTACATTGTTTTACCGTCAACAATTATGCTTGTTTTGCAAGCTGTATATTGCTCACTAATTTGATGTCTTCACCAAGAGCAAGGCCTCCTGTTTCAGTTAGTGCATTGTAAGTAAGACCGAAGTCCTTACGGATAATTTTTCCGGTAATTTCAAAGCCCGCTTTGGTATTGCCGTAAGCATCTTTTTCAATCCCGCCAAATTCAGCTTTAAGCGTAACAGGTTTAGTTATTCCTTTCATCGTTAAGTCACCCATTAATTCAAATTCATCATCCCCAATCTTTCTCCAAGAAGTGGAGTTAAACGAAATTTCAGGATGGCTATCTGCATCAAAAAAATCACCGGTTCTTAAATGGTTATCGCGATCAGCATTTTTAGTGTCTATGCTTTTTACATCAATTCTAAAATTCGCTGTTACCTCTTCAAAACCATCTGTTGCTGTCGCTTGACCGTCAAATTGATTAAACGCACCGGTAACGGTGGAGATTACCAAATGTTTGATCTTGAACTGTACATCCGAATGTACAGGATCTACTACCCATGTTGTTGCCATATTTTTAAATTTTTAATACATTTCTGTCTTGATGAATCAAAGATAAATACTTTAATATTAAATTAATGTTTAAACATTTATTGTGAAATTGCTATGACGGTTTAGTCATTAGGTTTTAGGTGTTAGGCATTAGGCATTAGGTTTTAGGCTATAAGCAGTAAGCTTTATAGTAAGTTTTAAGGTATAAGCTATAAGCAGTAAGCTTTAAGCTATCGGAAATCAGCAATCAGCCCATGATAACGTTAGCTAATCATCCCATTGGCTAATTGGCTAATCATCACATCGGCTAATCATCCCATTGGCTAATTGGCTAATCATCACATCGGCTAATCATTCATTGGCTAATTGGCTAATCATCACATCAGCTAACCGACCGTAGGGAGCTCATGAATGCCTTTAAAGTGAACACGAATGAATAATTATCCCATTGACTAATAAACTACTTCCCTACTCCACTACTTAACTACTCCACTTCCCCCTCCCCAACTCTTCTTTAGAATAATTTTTAATAAGAATTGTATTTTCAGGTTTTAGTTCTTTTCTTTGCAGAAATTTAGATAAAGTCCAAATAAGAATGAGACCGCTCTCCTACCTAACTGTTTTATTTGTCACTATTCAATCCTTATTTCTACCATCAATTATTCAAGCACAACAGATTGCTAACCTAAAGGGGGTGGTGTTGACCGCTGACGGTAAAGGTGCTGAAGGCGTTTCCGTTACCTTAAAAGGTTTAAATCGTGGCGCATCGACCGATGTTGATGGACACTATGAGATCAAGCAAGTCCCTTTCGGCTCTTACACACTTCGCGTAACGGCCTTAGGATTGAATACCCAAGAGTTGCAAATTAAGGTGGACGACCTTGAAGTGGATGTACAGACGATCATCTTAACAGAAAGTGCCGCCACGCTCAGCGAGGTGGTGGTTAATGGTGTAGGCGCTAATCCGTATACGAGAAGAAAAAGCAATTTTGTCTCCAAACTACCGCTTAATAACCTCGAAAACCCCCAAGTTTATACGACGATTACCAAAGAAGTGCTGAGAGATCAAATAGTCACAAACTTTAACGATGCGTTAAAAAATAGCTCAGGATTAGATAAGCTATGGAGTTCGACCGGTAGAAGCGGCGATGGGGCCGCGTACTTCACCTTAAGGGGCTTTTCTACACAGCCAAATTTGATTAATGGAGTTGCTGCACTGACCAATGGCGATTTAGACCCCGCTAATATCGAGCAAATAGAGGTGGTCAAAGGGCCGTCGGGCACGTTATATGGTGGAGCACTGGTTAATTTTGGAGGTCTGATCAATATCGTTACTAAAAGACCCTTGGATACGGTAGGTGGAGAAGTTTCTTACACCATAGGCAATTATGCTCAACATCGGGCAACCTTAGATTTGTACGGTCCGCTCAATCAAAAAAAGAATCTATTAGGACGTGTAAATGCGGCATATCATAAGCAAAACAGTTTTCAGGATGCGGGGTTCAGGAAATCATTTTTCATCGCACCTTCACTGGAATATCGAGCTACTAGTCGATTGACTTTGAACTTAGATGCTGAATTATATCATTATGAAGGAACAAACCCGCTAATGATTTTTCTGAATAGAACACGACCTCTCCATGCAAATACACCGGACGAATTACAATTTGATTATAATCGGTCATATACACATGATGATGTAACGTTTAAAACCCCTACAATTAATCTAAGAGGACAAGCTTTGTATAAGATATCCGATCAATGGACATCTAGAACCCAAGTCAATTATAACCGAAGAAAAACCGATGGTTATTATCAGTATGTGATGTATACGGATGTTGATAATGAACGGTTAGGCACCATTGCAAACGACACGATATTGAGCCGTTATGTTACCAAACAAAACGCAGTAAGTGAAGTGATTAATATTCAGCAGAATTTTACGGGCGACTTTAAGATTGGTGGTTTACGGAATCGTTTGGTTTTTGGTTTAGACTACCTAAGACAGGTGAATAAAAATAATAATGCTCCTTATATTGTTTTTGATCGACTGAATTCGAGTATTGATGATCCAAATTACTACAATTACAATAAGGAGGCAATTGATGAGCGACTGGCCGCCAGTACCGGTTCTTATACCTACAATCGCGCCAGCAGTAATGTATACGGAGCTTACTTGTCTAACGTACTTAATATAACCGATCAGTTGATCGCCATGGCGAGTGTGCGCGTCGATCGCTTTCAGAGCGGTGGAACGGAGAACTTAAATACAGGTGTGGTAACGGGCGACTATGGACAGACGGCTGTTTCACCGAAATTTGGTGTCGTGTACCAAGTGATCCCTAACCAAATATCGATTTTTGCCAATTATATGAATGGCTTTCGGAATGTGGCTCCGGTTACGCAACCGCTCCCGGATATACCCAATACGTTTAAACCGCAGCAAGCTAATCAATGGGAAGGCGGCGTTAAATTGGATGTACTGGATAATCGATTGAGCTTTACTGCCAGTTACTATGATATATCCGTTAAAAATATTACGCGAACTGAATCAATCATCAGAGATGACACTACATACAACATCACCGTTCAGAATGGTACACAGTTGTCACGAGGCTTTGAATTGGACTTAACTGCACGTCCGGTAGAGGGCTTGAATATTATTTTCGGCTATAGTAATAATACCAGTAAAATTACCAATGCCGATGTGAATGTTAATGATCGCCGACCTGTTTCGGCAGGCCCCAAACATTTGCTTAATTACTGGGTTAGTTATCGTTTTCATCAAGGAGCAATTAAAGGGATTGGTTTAGGTTTCGGCGGCAATTCTGCCAGCGAGAATATTATTACCAACGATTTGCTGACCGGTACTTTTACTTTGCCGGGATATACGGTGTTGAATGCCTCTGTTTTTTATGATCATCCTAAATTTAGGATCGGATTAAAGATGGATAACTTGACTGATAAGGAATACTTTAAAGGGTGGACAACGATCGAACCGCAGATGCCGAGAAGCTTTTTGGCTAATTTAACGTATAAATTCTAAATATCGGGTTAATGGCACATGGTAAGACGAAAGCAAAGAAGAAAAAAGGAGCGATCAAAAAAATCGCTGCATTTCTGCATTTATGGCTCGGTTTGATTTCAGGCATCATTGTTTTTATTGTAGCCATTACGGGTTGTCTTTTTGTCTTCCAACATGAAATTAGCAACCTGATTCATCGCGACAAGTTTTATGTTGAAGTGCCGGAAAACGCAAAGGTGCTGCCCTTAAGTAGTTTACAAGCAACTGCTGACAAAGCGCTGGGCAAGTCGGCAACCTATATCACAAGCTATCGCGCACCGGAGAAAGCATGGGAGTTCATGTGTTATGAGGCGGGCAACCAACAAGCCCTCACCTTTTTCGGCGCCATTAACTGTTACGAATCCGTATTTATCAATCCCTACACCGGTGAGATTACCGGTCGTATTGATTACACCAGGGAATTTTTTACCATTGTGAAATATATCCATTGGAGTTTGCTGCTGAATACACCCTATGGTCAGCCAATCGTAGGATATGCTACACTCCTATTCGTCATTCTTTTAATAACAGGTTTAGTATTATGGTGGCCTAAAAATCTAAAAAAATCGAATGTCAATAAGAGCTTCAAGATCAAATGGAAAGCAGGATTTAAGCGCCTGAATTACGATTTACATAATGTGCCCGGTTTTTATGCCTTGCTAATTACACTGATTTTGGCATTAACAGGAATGGTTTGGGCCATGAAGTGGTTCGAAACGGCGGTTTATGTAACCGCTTCGCAATCAACCACACCACCGCCCTTTGTTACGAAACAGTCGGATACCACAGCAGTCGCCGTACTTTCCCCATTGGATGTTGCATTCGCTACGGCCAATAAGGAATTTGATAAAGGGTATGATCGTATTGGTTTATCACCGGCTTTCGGCAAAGAAGGTGTAATCTATGCAGCTGGTTATCGAGGCGCAGAGCTCTATTATAACACAGACGAAATACAACTAGATCAGTATACAGGGAAAAGACTTTATCGTCGTAATTACGCAGAGAAAAACAATGGTGAGAAGCTTATTGCTATGAATTACGATATTCATGTAGGCGCCATTTTAGGTTTACCCGGGAAAATCCTCGCTTTTATCGCTAGCCTAATTGCCGCTTCTTTACCGGTCACAGGCTTTATTATATGGTATGGCCGGAAGCGAAAAAGCAGGCCGGCCATACCACCAAAAGGAAAACGATTTACAGTACCAGCTGTAGACCTGCGGTAAAGCCTACATTCAGCGCTTGATAATCTTTGCTGTTCTGCTTGTCCCAAATTTTCATTTTAACCAGCTTTTTGCCATCCTCATTATCAGTATTGATGTAATTAATCGATGGACCGCCATATAGATATATATTAGGTCCTATTTTGATGGAAGGTAGAATACGTAAACCATTTTTATTAAAGTAATTGCCATCAAAATCAGTTAGCGTGATGGATGAGATTTCAGCAGCTAGCCTAAAGTTGGTTCGATTTAACAGATTCGCACCGATACCTCCTTCTACGCCGTAGCGAATGGCCTCATATTGCGGATTGAACCCAATTCCGAGGATTCCATATAAAATTTGGCCACCGGAGCGGAAGCTGGCAAAAGTCGACAGATCTTCATCTGTTCCAATGCGGATACTCTTTTCCCCATTTTTCACGATATTCACCAAGCCGAGGGTATAATCGCTGCTATCCGCGATATTCAGCACCCCGAATTGTATGCCCCTTACGTTTTTTGCTTTGTTGATGACCCCAGCTATTTGGACACCCTTTACGTTGTCAGCCTGATTGTAAAGTCCTGCCATCTGCACACCATCCATTTGCTTGCTCCTGTTGCTTACACCACTTGCTTGCAAGCCCTTGGTAGAAATCGCTGTATTGAGCACACCGCCCAATTGTAGATGAACATTTCCCCTACTTTGGTTGAACAAGCCCGCAAATTGATAACCCTTAGCTGCATCGCCTGCTAAATTGACGGCACCGGCTAACTGTACGCCATGGAGCGTGCCGGAAACCTGGTTGAATACACCGGAAGCTTGCAATCCGGAAGCATTGCCCTTAACAATTCCGGCAACACCATATAATGCGAACGCTTTCTCTCCACCAGATAGACCTGCTATAGCATGTAAGCTAATGGTGTTGCTATAATTGGCTGCTTTGCCACCATGGGTACTTAATGGATATATGATGCCTACGTGAGCAGGGCTATCTTCTTGAGCAGAGAGGTTAAAAGATCCTACTATTAATAAAGTAAGTGCCAGCAGGGTCTGTTTGTAGCTAAATAGTTTTCTTTCCATAAATCTTGTCATTATCTTCGTTTAACTAATGACAAGCTAGCTAGACTTCCCCCCTATTCTTTTTAGAAAAAAGCAACACCCAATTCAAGTCCTACCCACCATTTAAAGCGTTCTTTGTTTAGAAGGTATGGATATCCGGCCGAAGGAATGTCTTGTGCGTTTTCAATAACCTGTTTATTCTTGCTAAGGAAATTAATCGTTGGCGCAACGTACAATTTTGTTTTTTGACCTAAAGAATAATTGTAAAGGATATTCATCTTAGTCCAACTGCTCACGTTTTCATAGACTGATCGGTGTAATTGCTGGCTCAAAAGTTCTACCGCAAAATAATTATCTTGATTTCTTCTTCTAAACTCATGCCCCAATCCGAAGCCCGTAGCAAAAGTTTGCTCACCATTCCAGCTTCCGTAGCCCGCAGAAAGAATGCTGTATAAATTTGCGTTTCCACTTTTAAATGCCAGATTGGTATACAGGACCTCATTACTTGATACACTCAGTCGTTTCATTCCGTTTTTTGAAATATTAACCAATCCAATGCTGATTCCCGAAGAGGTATCAGCCATATTTATTAAACCAAATTGTAAGCCGTGGTTCGTTTTCGTCCTATTGAGAATTCCGGCAATTTGTACGCCCCTTAGTTCCTCAGCATAGTTCATTATGCCGGCCAATTGAACGCCATTTGCATGTTTTTTAACAAAGTTAAAGACGCCGGCGGCTTGAAAACCCTTTAAGCTATCAATAACCGTATTATAAATTCCGGAGAGTTGAACCCCCGACATATTACCCCCTACCATATTGACAGCACCCGCCGCCTGAACATATTTCACGTGATAGCGATCGATATTGAATATTCCAGCCAACTCTACGCCATTGACTCCCGCGGTGTAACCACCAATGAGATTAGCCGAGAACTTGTTGACGACCTGACCACTCATCATGCCATGTGAGCTTAAGCCGGGAGTTAGCGAAACCTGTACGGGGGTATAGGCGAAAAAGTTTCCCAGATTTAATGCATTTAGCTTTTGTTTAGAACTTAAAAATAAACGAGCGAGCGCGGTATTGGAGACAGATTCTTCCCCATCTCCCATATATCCATAATGCCCACTACTATTGATGTTTTTTCCTAGGTTGACGGTAGGCAAGAAAACGGTGGTGGTATCTTTGTAAAGTTCTTTGCTAACCGTTAAAATCATGGGATTTCCGTCCTTGGTTTTCAGCTTTAATTTAAAATAACCCTTTCTATCGGTCATCGTTCCCACGAGTAGCCGTTTTTCATAAACGCTGGCATTATGGATTCCTGCTCCGGTTTTTTCATCCACTACATAGCCTTTAATGGTATATATTTTTTTTCCTTCGCCCAATTCTTCAGGCATGAGCGTTAAACGAAATGGAGCCGGACGGATAATTAAATGATTCGGACTCTCTTGATATTCGTAACTATCACCCAGTAATGTATTGAGTGCCGTCTTTACGTCGCCATTGAAATGCTGGATGCTAACCAAACTGTCACTTCGGATAATGCCGCTGCTATAAGAAAAATGAAAGCCACCTTGCCTTCCGATATCTTCCAGTACGGTTACAAGTTTTTGTTGGCTCACATGAAGTTTAACCGGCTTAAAAAGATAGTTTTGACTAAAAGCGGTGAAACCCGCTAAAGACAATACGAATGTCAATAGCAGGCTTTTACAAGAATGCAATAATTGGTTCTCCAAGGGGATAGCGATTATGTTATATTATAACGTTTCTTTTTTTAATATAATTGTTTTACCATTTTTTTCCATTTCCAATCGTAATGTTTTACATAACGTATGCAAGATGCCGGGTAAAGAATCATTGTCAAAGGTAGTAGTTATTGGCAAATTGCCTGTGGCTATATTCTCCGGTACAATCCGCACTTGATAAACTTCGTTGAGTACTTCTACAAATCGCCACAAAGGGGTCCCGTCTAATTTAAACATCCTACTTCTGTAGTAGTCATACAGTTTATCGTGTTGCTTTTCCTGTTTAAGGCCCTTTTGTTCTACCATTGCAATGGCTTTTTCGTCTGGCTTTAATTTGATAATTACATCTTCTCGACTTACTTGAACAGCTCCGGTCTCCACAATAACCTCCGTCAATTTTCTGTTGCTTTTTACATTAAACGAAGTGCCCAGTACGTTGATCGTCAAATCTTTTACGGCTACATTGAAAGGGCGTTTCTTGTCGCTGGCCACATCAAAAAAAGCCTCCCCCGACATATATACTTTGCGTTGGCCGTTAAATAAATCTTCGGTATAGCTGAGTTTAGCATGACTGTTAAGTGTTACAACGGTTCCGTCCGGTAAAGTATCGGTTAGGGGCGTTTCATTAGCCGTCACCTCAATGCTATGCAAATACGGATGCTTTGGTGCTATAATGTAAAGGTAAATACCTGTCATTAAACCCATAACCGCTAGGATGCTTGCCGCTACCCTTAACCATCCCGTACCCTTACCTTGATATTCTTGAAGATGTGGTATTGAATCGCCCTCGTCGACATCTTCTGGGGGTCTTTCAAAGCGTTGATCTCTCAGCAGTTGAAACCTTTTCCATGCTATATCTTCGTCCATAGGTTGCTGCAACGCAAGCTGCTTGCTGGTATCCCAAATCAATTTGAATTGTTCAAACTTTTTCCGGTTGGCCTGGTCCTCTGCAAGCCAAGCTTGTACATCTTGATCTTCCTCAGGAGATGCTTCCTTAAGAAGGAATTTTATAAGTAATTCATCTTTCATTGCCCGAGAAATAATTTTAGTAAACAATAAACCATAAGCGGCAAATAATCAGCCAATTCCGTCCGTAATATTTTCAGTGCCTTTCCCATTTGATTCTCCACGGTCTTAATCGATATCTCTAGTCTGTCTGCGATCTCCTGATACTTTAACTCCTCAAAGCGACTCATCTGAAAAACTGTTCGACATTTTTCCGGTAATACGTTTAAGGCCTTTTGAAGTTCCCTTTTTAGTTCGTTTTCATGCAGCTGATTAGCAGTATGTTCGTAGGTGAAATCATTTACATAAGTAATATGATCTTGGTGTCTTTGTTTTACCTGCCAATGCTTAATGGTGTTCATGCAATCATTGTAAGTAGCTCGATATAGGTACGATTTTAGTGAGCTTCGTATGTCCAGATTCTCTCTTTTTTCCCAGAGTTTTAAAAAAAGTGATTGTACGATCTCCTCTGCTGCAACGGCATCTTTTAAAATTGTAAAAGCGTAAGCATGTAGACTATTGAAGTGCTGTTTAAAAACATTTTCGAAAATTTCTTCATTCCCCTGTTGCAACAGGTTAAGCGTGACGTTGTCGCTCTGCATATTTAATTGTGTTAGCATATAAGCTATATCAAGTCAAACTTAGATAAACTCGCTGTCATATACAATTCTTGCGCGTATCCTAGCACGTTTATCATTTTCTTCCTCTATTTTTTTATGAAATACCGATAACCTTCCTCATTCCGCTTCCCTTCTTTGCTACTATGACAACCGTTCCTTCATCTACCCCTATGGCTTCAATTATTTTTTTATTAGGGAAATAGTTGAGTGGTTGAGTAGAAAAGTAGTTTATTAGCCAATGTGATGATGAGCCAATTAGCCAATGTGATAATTATTCATTCGTGTTCACTTTAAAGGCATTCATGAGCTCCCTACGGTCGGTTAGCTGATGTGATGATGGGCTTTTGTGGGCTTAAAGCTTACTGCTTATAGCTTATACCTTAAGGCTTACTATAAAGCTTACTGCTTATAGCCTAATGCCTAATGCCTAAAAGCCTAAAGCCTAATTCACGCCTGCTTTGCTAAAAGTAATGGTATATGGGTTACATAAGCCATCCGCTCGGTAATGTCTGTTAAGAAGAGGCTTTCAAAAAAGTTTCTTTTCTTCTCAATATGGACGATTAACGAGATGTCATGCGACTTGGAGAACTCCAATATTTCCCTTACAATATCAATTTCGCTGATGGCATAGTACTTGGGATTGTATCGACTAATTTTTTCCTTTACAGCGGTAAAATTATGATTGTGCAAGGTTTGTAGCGGTATGCCTTCGCTTTCATGACTGAGCACGTAGAGTTCGAGGTGGTTATGGAAATGCAAAGGATTCAATAAATTGGTTATTGTTTGCGCCTGTTTAGGATCTTGCAGATCGATCACCGATGCGATTTTAGTGATAGGTGTAAGCTTTGCAGACTCGGGCACAATTAATAGGGGCCGGTTGACAGTTTTAGCGATCTTTATGGTATTGCTTCCTATTAGGGTTTGCTCAAGTTTACTTTTACCGGTTAAACCCATCACCACGTAGTCCACCTGATATTTGTTGATTAAATCATTGGTAAGCTCATCCAAATCACCTTCTTTTGCTAAGTAGGTCAATTCGGTGTCCGTATGTTTTAAAAATTTCAGTTCATTAACCAATCGCTTTAAATGCGTCATCGATTCCTCTTTGGTTTCGTGTGTTTTATTTACTACCAACGGACTGCTGGGAATTGATGTAATACTCGGCAACTTATTGAATAATAATATACGTGCGATTTTCAACTGCTTCGCTAAGATAGCAGCGTATTTCGCAGCATGTGTGGCTGCGTCAGAAAAATCCGTTAGTACTAAAAGCGTCTTCATAAAATTAAATTTAAACTCAAGCGCTAACACTTAAAGCAATATACTAATAAGCTAAGTTAATATGCAAGTCATCCGATTAAATTTCCGCAAAAGTATGATGAAAAAAACTCCGGTCAATCAGATACAAAAACTGTATTTTAGCTTCCATATCCGTTGAGGGCATGATAGATCGCTTTATTAAATTTGTGTTTTTTGGAAACATTTTTGTCGGTATTCTGGCCATCGCCTTATCGCTGGAAACCGCCGTTCAACTTGCCATTCCTTTTAATAATACAGCTTATTATCTGCTTTTGTTTTTTGCAACGATGGCATACTATACATATGCTTATATCAATGTAACAGTAAGCAGTAGACATAACAATCCGCGCACCCAATGGTATCAACAAAATATCCGATTTGCTAAAGGAAACTTAGGATTTTCCATTTTGATCAGCCTACTGCTTGCTTTAGGGCTGATTTGGCAAAACATACAGTCGTTGAGCTCCCTACATTGGATTTATTGGTTGATTCTTATTATTGTACTCGTTGCAATTATTTTATATTACGGACTTTTACCCCGATCATTTATGGCGCTGAATATTCGAAATTCGGGTTTATTGAAGGCCTTTATCATCGGATTCGTCTGGGCATGTTGCGTCAACCTTTTTCCTATTATTATGTTGAAAATACAGCACCCGCTAAATTCGGTCGATCCCTTTCTTGTGCTATGGCTTTTTGTTAAAACCTTTATGTTCTGTACGGTAAATGCCATCATGTTCGATATTAAAGATTATGCAGAGGATGCCAATAAGCAATTAAAAACGTTTGTCGTGAGATTTGGTCTTCGAAATACAATCTTTCAGCTATTAATTCCATTGCTATCCGTAGGTGTCCTATCCATGGTCATTTTCGGCTATTATAGGCATTTTAGCTTCATTCCTTTAGTGATCAATATTTTCCCTTTCGCCTTATCTTTGGTAGTGGCTTATTCTATGCATAAGCGGCATCGGATACTTTATTACCTAATTGTTATTGACGGTTTGTTACTGGTGAAAGCAATTTGCGGAATATTTGCCATGCAATTTGTGTAACAATACGATGAAGAATAACTATGATAATATTGCGCCCTTATATGATAGGTTAAGCCGATTGGTGTTCGGGCGGGCGCAGGTCAACGTTCAATTAGATCTGATACACAGCATTGCAGCGGATAGTCGTATTTTGATTGTTGGAGGTGGATCGGGATGGATACTGGAGGCGCTGGCCAAGTTACATCCCGAAGGTTTAACGATAACCTATGTGGAAATTTCAGAAAAAATGTTGCGAATGGCCCGAGATCGTAATTGTGCTAATAACAAGGTTGTATTTGTTGAGCAAGCCATTGAAGATTTTGAGGCACTTCAAAATTCTTATGATGTGATCATCACTTCCTTTTTGTTCGATAATTTTTTGCGACCAAAAGCGGAAAAAGTATTTGGTCATTTGACGAGATTACTGGCAAGCGAAGGCCTCTGGCTTTATGCTGATTTTTATCTTGATCCGAATAAGAAAAACGGCTGGAAAAAGGGAATGCTCAAACTTATGTATAAATTTTTTGGGTATCTGTGCCAAGTTGAAGCACGCAATCTCATCGATATGAGCCCCTATTTTCAGCGCAACCGGTATCAGATGCTTTTCTCTTCCCTACACTATGCCGGTTTTATAAAGGGTATTGTTTATAAGAAATCCAAAACTGGTCCCGAATAAATAGCTGTTGGTAGAATTAGTGCTTAAGTTGGTGTATTCTATTTCGCAATTCGGTAAATGTCTTTTATTTTAGTCCGGTTTCCATGCTGTGAATTAACATATTTTACATGATTTTTTCGTTGAGTTTAAAAAAAGAAGTTATAAAACAGATTGCTTGTTTCCTACTCGCACTCATCAGTGTCTTTACGGTACATGGCCAAAAGGCAATCACCTTGCAAGAGCGTGTCAATCCTACGTTGTCCCTTTCCGTGAGCGAACTACCCGACCGGATCTTATTTCAGGACATGCGTACAAAGGCTATAGTGAATGAATTATTGGTGCCTGGAAGAGGTGTAGGCGGTTTGTTGACCTTTTCGCCGGACGGACAGTTTTTGGTAGCCTCGGGGAATGACGGACAAACCACAATTTACGCACTAAGTAGAGATATCATACGCCAGCTTGCGCGGCTTCCTTTTAAAACGAAATTGGCTGCTTTTAGCCCTGTAAAAAAAGAATGCGTATTTGTTCATTCCGTGAAAACTTTTAATGCAAGAATGACCAAGTATGATACAAACACATGGAAAGCGATTGCGACTAGGAATATTGCATCCGACATTAATGCGGTCGGTATCAGTTACGATGGTAAGTTGATTGGATTTACAAACAATCGGCTTATCCAGTTATTAGATTACGAGTCGCTAACCAAAGTAAACGTTAACTGGGAAAAAGAAAAGCAACGCTTATTGATCTTCCATCCCAACAAGCAAGAAATAGCAAGTGTAACGGCAGAAAATAACATACAGATTCGCGATTTTCAAGATACCTTAATTCGGGAAATCAAAACAGGCTCATCAAAAATTACTTGGTTGGGTTACGATCGTGTCGGCGAAAATATAGTTAGCGTTGATGTGGACGGTCGCCTATCCATTTGGAATCCCGTTCAAAAAAACAAGGAGCAAGAACTATCAAATATTTTTACTCCTCCAGGTTTTACTAAAGATAATAATATACTCATAAAAAAAGAACAAGGTTGGACAACAGTTCCCATAGACATAGAAGCTTCACAGGAAATACATGATCGCTTGTCTTCTTCTAAAAACCATGAAGGGAAAAGGCTGAAATTTTTGCCACAACCCATCATTGGGTTCAAGCGAGAAGCAGGTTTTATTGTAGGTGCGGGCGCTACGATGATTTGGTACCCAAAGACCGGTCATGCTTCCCGATTTTCACAACCAACCATCTTTGCTCCAATTGTCAGTTACGGCTTCAATGGAAAGCAATTGGCAGTGGGCGCTTATATGGAAGCTTACTATAAAGAAAAGTGGTATTTTACGAACAATTTCTTGTTTACAAACAATGCAAAAAACTATTTTTTCGGCATTGGAAGAGAAAGCAACGATCGTCATAAAACGGCCTATGTTTCGGACAATTTTGTGTTAGAAGGATCGGTGAGCAGGATTTTATCCGATCAGTTCTTTGTAGGAATTAACTATAAATTGAGAAAAGATAATGAATTGGATTTTGAGGAAAAGCCCACGTCCAATTTTCACGGCGGCCAAGGAGGTTGGCTTTTTGGTATCGGTCCTACCCTACGCATGGACAAGCGAAATGATGTTCTATTTCCCACAAAGGGAAGTAGGTTAGAGATTAATTATTACTGGTTTAATCAAGAAATTATCAGCGATTATCAGTATCAGGAATTGAAATTTGATTATCGGAAATTTATACCTGTAGATTGGCTTGTACAAGGCGATGTATTAGCTTTCCAAGGAATGTTTAACGCAACGTGGGGAGGTGAAGCTCCTTTTTATCAGCTGCCTTATATAACCGCCGATAGAGCATTTAGGGGCGTTTGGCGAAATTTATATATCGCAGAGCAGGTGTTTAGTGTGCAAGCGGAGTATCGATCTTACTTTTCAAGCGCCGACCGTCGCTTTGGATATGCCATTTTCGCCGGTTTGGGAGATGGTGCAAAAAATTTCTTTAAAGATTACAAAGCCTCCATTAAGGCATTCTATGGTGTTGGCTTTAGGCAACAGCTTATTCCAAGATATCGATTGTATACCCGTGTCGATTTTGGTTTAACAAGTAAGGGCGATTTTGGCGCTTTTGCGGGCACCGGTGTTGCGTTCTAAAACGAAATTTTAAGGGAAGGATGATGCAGCAACTTAAAATATTGATTCACAAGCAGTGGAAACGTTTTGCTGTTCTTTCCCTGTTTGGTGTATTTTTATACTGTTTTGTTTTTTTTATTTCTTATGTGTCTAATCCGCAGGAGGCGGTATTTTACTTTGGTAGACGCTATGGTTTTGTTATAAATGCCATCCTTTTTATAACAGAAAATGTATTGTCGTACTTTTTTCTAATTTTTTATATTATACTTCCGGTTATTCGCGAAGGAAAATGGAAAAAACCAATCCTCTGTTTTATTATCCTCTACCTTATCAAATTTAGCTATGGATATTTTGATTCTTTGGAAACCAACTCCATGCATTCGGTTCGTCATATACAAGACTCCAAAACGCTCATTCCGGAAGATAGCTTTGCATGGTTTATGCTATGGTTCATTGTGTTTTCCATTTTTGATATACTCATTTGCATTGGCGCGTCTTTAACCATCGAGTGGTGGCATCGGAAAAGGCAGCAAATAGTTTTAGAAAAGCAAAGGGCACAGGCCGAATTGAGCGCTCTTAAACATCAGATTAATCCTCATTTTTTATTCAATTCCTTAAGTTTTATTTATTCAAAGAGTATTCGACTCGATGAAGATCTGGCCAAGGCTGTATTGTTGTTGTCTGATATTATGCGCTATGCTTTAACCGTAGAGGAAGATAAGGAAGGAAAGGTGGTGCTCGAAAAAGAGATTGTACACTTGCAGAACATTATTGAAATTAACCAGAAAAGACTCAATAGTCGACTGAATATTAAGTATGACGATCAGGTGAAGAATAAGCAACTCAAGATTATCCCGTTAGTTTTGATAACCTTGGTAGAAAATGCATTTAAGCATGGCGATTTGTTGGATGTTAAATATCCACTGGAAATCAACTTGTTAGAACAAGACCAACATTTCTTTTTCTCCATAAAAAATAAAAAGGGAGAAGGACGCAAGGAACTTTCGAATGGTATAGGCTTAAGTAATATCCGGCAGCGGTTACATTTAATCTATGGAGATAAACATCGCTTTGTAGTGCAGGAAGATAAAGCGACATTTTCCGTATTATTGCAAATTCCGATCGAACAATAGTTTTAGCCATGATAAAAGAAGATACCCGCCAAAGGATGAGCTGCTTTGTAATTGACGATGAAGAACACGCGATTGATCTTTTAACACATCATATCGGAAAAGTTCCATTTCTGGAGCTAGTTGGCTCGTCTACGGAGCCAGTGAGCGCTTTGTCGGCAATCAAAGCAAAGCCGGTTGATCTACTTTTTTTGGATGTGCAGATGCCCTACCTTACCGGAATAGAGTTACTTAACGTCCTAA
Source organism: Olivibacter sp. LS-1 (assembly GCF_008245145.1). Lineage (GTDB taxonomy): Bacteria > Bacteroidota > Bacteroidia > Sphingobacteriales > Sphingobacteriaceae > Olivibacter > Olivibacter oleidegradans. Next base: position 3,630,115 of record NZ_CP041643.1, read on the forward strand.
ATATGGATGTACAAGTTGTTCTCACAACAGCTTACACGGAGTATGCACTCACGGGCTATGAATTTGCTGTTGTTGATTATTTGCTTAAACCTATTTCCTTTGACCGATTTTTGCAGGCTGTTAATAAAGTTCAAAATCATCAAGATAACAAAAACGAAGTTGAACTACCAGGTAGTCCGTACCTCTTTATAAAAACAGATCGCAAAGGAAAACTATTTAAAATAGACGTAAGTAAGATTGTCATCATTGAAGGACTTAAAAACTATATTTCTATCTATTTAGATCATGGCGAACGAATCATTGCATTCATTACCATGAAGGAAATAGAAAAGCATTTAAGCAAAACGGCTTTTATGAGAATTCATAAGTCCTATATTATCGCACTAAAGCATGTTCGTGCGATAGAGGGAAACCAAATTAGGTTAGCTTATTATCCTCAAAGAAGTATTCCTATTGGAAACATCTTTAAGGACGCTTTTTCAGCTTGGCTAGATAAAAAGACCTTGTCTCGTTAATTTGTAGGGACTACGTCCAGTATATCAAGTATTTCCTGCCAATTATTAGCGCGAAGATGATGGGTTATACCGGCATTATGACCAGCGCTAAACAAAATGGGTTTTCCTTTGCAGAAATCCAGATTCTTACAATAGTCATCAATCATAAAGTCGGTATCAATAATACTTTTGTCTCCGCAAAAAATGATGTTGTGCCAGTGAATAAATGGAAAATGTTCAGCAAGCCATTCCTTCTTTTCAAATAGAGAAAGTGGAAATTCCATCGCGGCAGAAACAATGTAAACTTCATATCGCGTCTGAAGCCTCCTTACAGCTTCCACTGCTCCCGCCATTACCGGTATCGTTCTAAAAAAACCCGGTGTATAAAGGTATTTAAATATAGATCCGTTTGGCAAAGCTTCCGCCTCGGGGACATTATGGAAGATGTCCTTCGTTAAACGCTTTCCATATTCCTGCTCATAATAATGTAAATACTGACTTTCCGTGTCGGCTAAGACGCCATCCATGTCAATAGCAATTGATCGTTTTTTCATATATTGCAATTTAATGCAACAAAAATACATAATATTTGCAATTTATTGCAATATATTTTTATTAACTTTGCATTAAATTGCAAAAAGATGATCAAAGCAGAAAGGCAACAGCGATTAACGGAGCACATAAAGAACAAACAGTCGGCGCAACTGAAGGAGTTAAGTGAGTTACTAAATGTTTCGGAAGATACCGTGCGGAGAGATATCAAGGAGTTGTCCGACCTAGGGATTGTGAAAGCTGTGCGGGGAGGTGCCATTGCTCACTCGCCGGTTCCCCATCACTATCGCGATCGGGAACATTTACAACTGGAACAAAAGCGATTAATTGCTGAAAAAGCGTTAAATTTTATTGAGGATGGACAAGTAGTGTTTTTTGACGGGGGAACATCAAGTTTGGCGGTGGCCGCTGCCCTCCCCCCCGAGCGGAACATTGTTGTTGTTACAAACAGTTTTCCCATTGTCAACGCATTGGAGGATCACCCCTTAGCAGAAGTTATATTTTTAGGGGGGCGTTTAAATAAAGGTGCCTTTACGACTGTCGGTGCTGATACCGTAGATGCGATTCGTACGATTAAATCAGATCTGGCTTTTTTGGGAATTTGCAGCATTGATTTAGTAGCCGGGATCACTACGCGTGATTATGATGATTGTATTATCAAGCGAAATATTGTAGCCAATGCGAAATATGTAATAGCCTTGTCAACCGTTAATAAAATTGCTACGGCCGAACCTTTTTTCGTAGGACCGGTTCATTCGATCGATCTGATTTTGACCGATGCAGAACTCGACGCTACACTGCAAGCCGCGTTTAAAGATGAAGGCGTTTCTATACAGTAGAACCGATAGCGTATATAAAACGCTACAATAAATGTAATGAAGACTCTTTTGGGATCGGTCATGCCGAATTGATTCCATGACGTTTTATGGCCTATTTTAGATAAATCAATGCATTTTTATTGCTTTTTACCATTTTTTTTAAAAAAAACTGTGTTTTTAGCTCATTTAAAGCGATTTGGTACGAAAAATGTGGTTTGTAGCCCATTAGGGCAAGATCATCTTGTCGTCAAATTATCACTTAAATAAAAAATTACTACAATGGACAAATTTGGAAAGTTAAAAGAGCTTATTAGCTCAGTTGAAGTTGATGCCGACAAATTCTACAACAAAGGAAATGCAGCTGCCGGTACACGGGTACGTAAAGCAATGCAAGAGTTAAAGAATCTTGCCCAAGAGATTCGCAATGATGTTACCTCTATCAAAAATTCGGGTAAATAATCATTAAAAAATTATTACCTATGAAATACCGGAGCCCGAGGAAATCGGGCTTTTTTGTTTTAAGCATTAGGCTATAAGCTTTAGGCAGTGTCGACTATAAGGGCATTGGTACAAGGCCTGCCTACCGGCAGGCAGGCAAGTATCAGGATTTCCTATCCCGTGTCTTATGTCTTATATCCGATGTCTTTCATCTTATGTAGTACCAACGATTCAACAGCTCATCCACCACTAAAAACCCTACGATACTACTCATATCTCAAAGCTTCTATAGGGTCCAGTGCTGCGGCTTTTACCGCAGGATAATAACCAAAAAAGACACCGGTAATAACACAGACAAAGAATGAAATGACGATTGATGATTCGGAAATCAAGATCGGCCAATGAACGAGACTGGATATCGTGAAGGAGGCTATAATTCCAAGTATTGCTCCCATTACACCGCCTGTCATGCTAATAACGACGGCTTCCGTTAAAAACTGCCACAAAATATCCCGGCCACGAGCCCCTATTGACAGCCGTAATCCAATTTCCCGTGTACGTTCTGTAACCGATACATACATAATGTTCATGATACCAATTCCGCCAATGAGAAGTGAGATACCGGCTACTGCAGTCAATAAGGAGGTCATCATGCCGCTTGTTGAACTGAGCATTTGTATAAGTTCGGCCATGGTGCGTACTTCAAAATCATTTTCAGTACCTTCCCGAATACGGTGATTTTCTCTTAAGACGGTTGTGATATGTTCCATTGCTTGATTTGACAAAGCTTCGTTCGGTGTTGCTGCATAAATATTTTGAAGATAGGTTGTAGCCAAGATACGTTTCATGACGGTTGTATAAGGAGCAATGATGATATCATCCTGGTCCTGTCCGAAAGTATTTTGCCCTTTTGCATTAAGTACACCAATAATCTGAAAAGGAATTTTTCCAAAACGGATAATCTGGCCCACAGGATTCTCGTTTTCTTTGAACAAATTATCAACAACGGTTTGGCCTATTAAACAGACCTTGGCAGAAGCCTTCACTTGTTCTTCCGTAAAGTTTGATCCATCCTTTATACTTAATTGGCGTATCTGTAGGTAGTCGCTGGAAACACCTTGTAGCGATGTTGGCCAGTTATTGGCTCCCCGAATTGCCTGTCCGCTACTGGAAACACCAGGTGAAAGCGCGTTAATTTCACTTACCTCCTGCTTGATCTTGTTAACGTCGCTAAGGGTGAGCGATTGCACACTGGCTGCGCCTAGACGAACACCGCCCGGCATCGGACTGTTGTTGTAAGGCATAATCGTAATCATATTAGAACCCATGCTTGAGAAGGTATTCTGTATACTTTGTTTGGACCCTTCGCCAATAGACATCATGGTAATCACAGCGGCGACACCAATGATAATGCCCAGCATGGTAAGAAAGGCTCTCAGTTTATTCCTTTGAATCGCCCGGAGCGCTATGCGTAATAAATTGACGTAATTCATAAATTGAATTTTCTGCAAATGCGTTAATAATCATCATTTGTCGGTAAGGCAGCCAAGGCCTCTTTAGCGGAACGAATCGCCGTATTTGGTGTATCTCGTTGAATCTTTCCATCCCGCAATAGGATGGTTCGGCTGCTGAATGATGCAATGTCAGGTTCATGTGTGACGAATACAATGGTCTTTTGTTGCTCTTGATTCAACTCTTGCATCAAGGTCATAATTTCGTACGAGGTCCTCGTATCGAGATTTCCCGTTGCTTCATCTGCTAAGATCATCACAGGCTCATTCACTAAAGCTCGGGCAATAGCCACACGCTGTTGCTGCCCACCTGAAAGCTGGCTCGGCGTATGATCATACCGGTCTTGCAGTTTTACCATTTCCAGTGCATGCATCGCTTTTTCCTGCCGCTCTTTATGAGAAATGCCGGATTGGTACAATAAGGGTAGTTCCACATTTTCCAATGCCGACGTTCTAGGCAATAAATTGTAGGCCTGAAAAACGAAACCAATTTTATTGTTTCTCAATTTGGCTAATTCATCCCGATTTAAACTTTTAACATTAATTCCATCTAAAAAATACTCACCCGAACTCGCTTTGTCCAGGCAGCCTAAGATATTAAGCATGGTGGATTTACCCGAACCACTACTTCCCATGATCGTAACAAATTCACCCGTATTTACATCGAAGTTTACACCTTTCAAGGCACGTACCACCTGCGATCCGACGAGAAACTCTCTTTTCAGATCCTTAATATTTAATATCGCTGCCATTATCGTCTTCTCCTTGGTGTCGGCAAGAAAGGGTTTGACCCCATATTTTCCGGTGTACCTTGTCCGGTACTCACAATAGCTGTTATAATGCTATCTTTGGCGCCTACCCCTCCTTCTACCTGAACCTTTGTATTATCATTAATGCCTACTTTGATGGCCTGCCTAAACACTTGATTTCCTTTCAGTACCCATACGGCATTCTGGGCCGTATCGGCGGCTTGGTTTTCGATGAGTCGATACGGTGGTGTAACCTGCCCTGGTTCGATGGTGAGTTTCAGGGCACTGACAGGAACTGTAAGTACGTTGCTAGCTTCTTTTGTGTAGATCGTTACTGTAGCGGTCATACCTGGTTTTAACTTCATATCAGCATTACTGGTTTCAATAATCGTTGTGTACGTGACAACATTATTGGAGGTACTGGGTTGTAAACGAATTTCAGAAACTTTGCCTTCAAAAGTTTGATCGATATAGGCATCCACCGTAAAAGTAACACGATCACCCATTTGGACATCGCCAATATCGGCTTCGTCTACTTTGGCCTGTACTTGCATTTTGGTAATATCTTTGGCTAAACTGAATAAAGTAGGCGTATTAAAACTGGCGGCCACTGTTTGCCCAACGCTGACACTTCGATTAAGCACAACCCCATCAATTGGTGAATAGATTTTAGTAAAAGATAAATTCTGCTGCGCCGATCGCAACTGCGCCTTAATGCTGTTGACACTTGCCTGCGCCGTTTCATACGAATTAGTTGCCAGATCGTAAGTGGCCTTGCTGATCGCCCCTACTTGGAAAAGCTCCCGTTGGCGATTGAAATTGATTTGCTGATAATTAAAATTACTTTGCGCCTGCGCCAGCTGTCCCTTGATTTGATCAACCGTTGCCTGCATTAAGGTCGGATCTAGCTCCGCTAATAGTTGACCTTTTTTTACCTGCGCGTTGTAGTCGGTATAGATGCTGGCTATAATACCGGAAACCTGCGTTCCCACGGCTACCGTGTCAACCGGCTGAATAGTACCCGTTGAGGTAATGATGGATGCAATGGGGCCTTTTTCAGGCACTGTTGTTTCAAAAGCTACTCCGTTTTCCTTTTTCCTGCCGAAAAAGAAATAAAGTAAAACAGCGAGCATTAAAATCAGGATACCAATAATGATTATTTTTTTACGATTCATATATATAATTCAAGAGTTTGCACTTATTGTTGATTTTCCAAAAAATCGCCCTTGTAGAAATTGAATACATTGAGCGAAAGCATGGCACTATATTTTGCTTGCGTATATGCTTGTAATGCTTGTATGTATAGATTTTTTTGCTGTATATATTCTACTGTATTAGCCGATCCTACACGTAATTCTTCACCTGCTATCCGGTATGCTTCCTTATTATAATTTAACTGTTCGGCGGAGGCATCGTATTGACTATATGCATTCTGCGTGTTGATGTAAGCCTTTTCCACTGTTTGTGAAAGAATAGTTTTTGTATTCAACAGATCAAGCTCTGCTTGTTTAATGGCAATATTGGACTTTGCTACATTGGTTTGATTAACCTTTCTGCTGAACAAGGGGATGGTCGCAGTAATGCCGATTTGTTGATAGAAATTATTATCAAATTGCCTAAAGGTACCTATATTGGTGCCGTTGTTGTAATTGGTGCCTATCCCGCCATTCAGAGATATAACCGGCAAATAACCCGCTTTTGCCTTTTTGAGATCGAGCTTTGAATTTTCGATATTGAGTAAGCTATTCTTTATCTCGGGCCGCTTGTTTATTGCGTCCTGGATCACTTCATGTAACGAAGGAATGGCTGCAAGGGCAAAAGTCGTATCGGCTTTTACAATATCGAAAGCGCTGTCCACCGGAAGCTGAAGCAATTGTTTCAGGGTAATTTTATCTTGTCTTTCCGCATTCTTAGCACTGGTTAATGTATATTGATCAGAAGCTAGTTGCGCCTGCAATTGAATTAAATCTTTTTTCGCTGCCGCACCGGCCTTATACTGTTGATCCATTTGTTCAGTTTGCGCTTGGGATGTTTGTACCAGGTCCTGCGCATAAACAATGGTTTCTTTATCAAGCATAATGTTGGTATAAGCTTGAATAATCTGTAAGTATAAGTCGTTACCTGCCTCAGAAACGTCCAAATCAGCCATTTCAGTAGCTAATTGTGATTGGCGAATATCGGCTCTTAGGGTTCCCCCATTAAAAAGCGTTACGGAAGAGTTTAAACCCGCACTTCCATTTAAATTGATCGATTTACCGGTATCCCCCCAGGCTGTCCCGTAGTGAGTCGCATTCTGTGAAGCTGAGGCATTTAAATCGGGCAATACAGAAGCTTTGGCACTGATGAGGTTTTGATCCGCACTTTGTTTGGCCAAACGTAAATTATTGAGGGTTATATTATGTTGTTGGGCATAAGCCAAGCATTCTTTTAAAGACCATTGTTTGATATGCGTTTGTTCTTGCTGGGCATTACCAGCCAATGTGCACGATATGAGCGCGAAAAAACTCATATATTTTAACCATCTAATTGCCATATTTCATGTTTTGGAACGGCACAAAAAGACAAGCTTTACGAGATATAAAAAAGCTTTCTAGATTGAAAGGACGGTATGCTCGACAGAAAGTGTTATTTTGCAGATAAAACCAGCATTGTTAAATTGTGTTGTCTAAAAAGGCGTTAAAAGATGATTTTGTCGGTTTGGACGAGAAAATCTGACTCTCTATCGGTTAATCTTTACAGAGTTTGGGATATCCCTTAACATTGTAAGTCAAATGCGAAATAATGGAGAAAGCAAATAGAAGAACACTTGGTATTATTTTTACGCATATTTTGTTGTGGGTACTGTTAGGGTTTACCCTACTCGTTTATCCTCCACTTAGTTGGGGAATTAAGTTACCTGCTGCATTTTGGATAAAGCATGTCAGCATTATCTTTTTTTTCGTTGTTATTTTTTACAGTAATTACCTGCTCTTTACCCCTAGACTCCTTTTTAGGAACAAGCGATTGCTTTTTCTTATATGGTTATTGATTGCACTTTTCTTTGGGCAAGGGCTTGCCCTTTTACTTGAAAGATGGCTGGATTTTCAGGTAATGATGGCGAATGCAAGACAGCGGCCGCCAAAACATGAAGAACTTATCGATGGTTTCACTTTGATGTTCAGTTTACTGGTACTGGGAATAAGTACAACAGTGGCAGCCGTAAGACAATGGCAGCAAGAGGCACGTTTAAAAGACGAGTTGCAGAAACAGCAGATAGCATCCGAACTTTCTTTTCTTAAAGCACAGATCAACCCACATTTTTTCTTCAATACACTTAACAATATTTACGCTTTATCGTTTTCCGATGTGGAGCTCTCCCGAGAGGCCTTGCATAAATTATCGAGAATGATGCGTTATTTGCTATACGAAACAGCGCAAAACGAAACTAGCTTAGTAGAGGAGTTAAAGTTTTTGAAAGATCATATTGAGTTGATGCAATTACGGTTGCATGTCAATAATCAGGTAATCTATAAGGAGCCTGTTTTGTCCCATGATTACAAGATAGCACCGATGCTGTTATTACCCTTTGTTGAAAATGCGTTCAAGCATGGTATTAGTGCAACGAAAGCAAGCGAAATACGGATTGAAGTCTCGGTAAAGGACCAAACTTTACACTTAAAGGTAAGCAATACCTTACAAGAGAAAACAAGCAATCCTTTAGAAGAAAGCGGTATCGGTTTACAGAACACAAAAAGACGCCTTAATTTGTTGTATCCAGGCAGGCATCTTTTAACAATTAACAAAATTGCCAACGATACCATTTATCAAGTCGATTTAACACTTATATTATCATGAACTTGAATTGCATTGCAATCGATGATGAGCCGCTAGCATTGGGGCTAATTAGCAACTATATTGAGAAAACGCCTTTTTTAACGCTGGTAGGCTCTTATGGTAGTGCAATAGAGGCTTTGGATGTATTAGATAAACTTTCCGTCCAACTGATATTCTTAGATATTTATATGCCTGAACTAACAGGAATGGAATTCTCGAAGTTAATGGCACAATCAAATCAAAAAAATACCTGTCGAATTGTATTTACAACTGCTTTCAATCAATTCGCTATCGAAGGTTATCAAGTTGATGCGCTTTATTATCTATTAAAGCCGTTCAATTATAATGAATTTTTACAGGCGGCTAACAAGGCGAAAAGTTACTTTGAATCAATGGAAACGTTACCAGTCGACCAAGATAAAGGTAAAAAAGAGCGTTATCTATACATTAAGTCGGATTATAAACTGATTCGGATTGATTTGAATGATATCGCCTATATCGAATCTATCAAAGATTATGTAAAGATCCATCTGCTCAATAAAGAGCAAGCTATCAGTTCGTTAACAACTTTAAAGAGTATCGAAGAACGGCTTCCTGAAGCGGATTTTATCCGCATACATCGTTCCTTTATTATTGCCGTTAACAAAATAGATGCGTTGGGAAGAAATAGTGTATATGTTGGCTCAGCAGAAATACCCGTTGGCGATCTGTACAGAGAATCGTTTAAAAAATTATTGAACCAATGGGCTTAATTCTCCATTATACAATCATTTTATAACCTACTGCACGAACATTTACGATAGAAATACGATCATCCTTTTGTAAATAGGTCCGAATTCGACTAATAAATACGTCTAAGCTTCTGCCAGTGAAGAAACGATCATGAGGCCATACGGCATGGATAATATCTTGGCGGTGAATGACTTTATTTTTGTTTTCGTAGAGCATTTTGATCAGTTCACACTCCCTGAAAGACAAATTAATTTCCTTCCCTTCCCGATGCTTCAATGTTTGTCGCATACTATCCATGGCATAATCACCGATATGTAAAAAGCGTTTTTGATTTTGCCATTGATTACGTTGTACCAAGGCATTGATACGGACTTTCAGTTCTTCCAGACTAAAGGGCTTACGTAGGTAGTCGTTTGCCCCTAATTCAAAAGCGTTAACAACATCTGCTGTTTGCGTTCGGGCCGTTAGAAATAAAATAGGAGTTTCTGTATCCACTTCCCGTATTTTTTTTGCGATTGCAAAGCCATCCAAACCGGGGAGCATCACATCGAGAATGACGATCTCCGGCTTCATCTGATAAAATAATAAAAGACCTTGCTCCCCATCTGAACAATGGTTCACGTCAAATTCAGCAGATCGCAAATTATCAGCAATAATAAGTCCCAAATCGGTTTCGTCTTCGATTAATAAAAGTGGTATCATATGTTCAGGGGTAAATAAATAGTAAAGGTGGTGCCCTTGCCCGGCGTGCTAATAACCTCAATTTGTCCTTTGTGTTGGGTGATTACTTGTTTTACATAGTGTAATCCCAAGCCAAAACCCTTCACGCGGTGGATATTACCCGTTGGCACTCGATAAAATGGCTGAAAAATATGTTTAATATCGGCAGAAGCAATACCAATGCCGTTATCAGCAATACTCAATACCCATTGCCCATTCTCCATTTTGCTGATTACCCGAATATTGATCGGTTCGACGGTATACTTAATCGCATTATCTAATAAGTTGTTAACGGCATTAACAATATGCATCTTATCAACATTTATTAAGGGTACCTCTTCCTCTATCGATAAGGTGACTTGATGTTGATTGATGAGTTGATGTGTCTCCACCAATTGTAGTAGTAGTTTGTTGGTGTCCACCGGTTCGGGGTGTAAATGCATTCCCTTCTTCTCTCCTACCGCTAAATGCAAAATTTGATCGATAAGGTTCGTAAGGTGCGTCGCCGATCGATGCGTCATTTGCAAATATAGATCGGCTTTTTGCTGATTATCTTTTAACCTCAGCTGTTGCAATGTCTCAGTTGCCGCTAAGACAGTCGCTAGAGGCGTTTTCAGCTCATGCGTCATATTGTTTACAAAGTCGTTTTTTATATCCGCCAGTTTCTTTTGCTTAAAAATGGTGTAAAGCAAATACACAAGACACCCAATCGTAAGGCTTGTAAGTGCAAACGACGAAAGGAGTGCCCATGCCAGGTGCCTAAAAATCCACCAAGTAGGCGTTTTTAGGTATAAGGACAGAAAAAGGTCTTTGGAGGGATCAAGCATCATCGTTGTCGCCTGTATCGGAAAATCAACGATCACTTTTGGATTGGTTTTCCCAAAAGGTACGGAGAAGTGATGACCTCGCAGTGAGCCATTTCGATCTGATCCGGAACGCATAGCTATGCCAAAAACCGGTCTGGTGAGGGTGTGTAGCCTAATCGGTTCAGCAGGTCTCGCCGGTAGCGATCTCGTTACGCTTATGGTGGTCTTTGAGGAACCGCTCATTTTAAATAAGCGAGGCGTTGGCCCAACCATACCGGCTTCAATGCCTTTATCATCCACTCTCTTCGCTTTCAGCGTATCAAGAAAAAATACATTCTGTAAATCCGGACCTAATTTGTTGCGATACCTTTTTTGCAGTGCATGAAAATCCATATGCATGAGAGCAACAGGAAATACCCCTTGCATCGGTAGCGAATCATGTGCAAGCGTATCGTTTGCGGCTATCGCCGTTGCGGGCACACCGCTTATAGCCAGTGCAGCAACTCGATTCTTTTCGTCTGCCTGTTGATAAAACAGCTGCCTAGCCGCGGGAAAGCCGCCTTGTTTTAAAGAGGTATATGCCTCTGGATAAGCGGATCGAAACTGTAGCTCGCGTTCCTCCTGCATGCTTTCGAAGAGTAGGCGCTCGGCATAAGCAATGAAGTTCTCTTTCTCGTGTTGGTAATTACCAACAAGCCAAAAACACTGAAACACAATGGTTACTAAACTGGCCAAGGTAATTAATCCCAATAGATAACGGTGTTGTTTAGACATGCATTTTAAAATAAGAATGAGGCAAAATTAAGAGTAACTCAGTGTCAATGGGTTAAGCTTAACTATTTTTAACAATATGTAACAGTATTTAACACTATTCCTGCACACCTTTGCCTCAGTTGAGCAAGCGAGTTTATGTTTTAAGTTCATCTCGCCCTCTTAATTTGATAATCACTTGATTTATGACGATAATAAAACCCGGACTTTTAGGAACGAAGCTTTTTATTTATTCCTCTTTGATTTTTCTTCTGGTTTCCTGTACGAAAGATGGTACCATTAGCTTGAGCAATACCAATGATAATATCGGCGCAGAAATCGTGGATAGCATTACCGTTCGCACGGCTACCTATCAGCTAGATCCGCTACCCTCCAACGGGCAGGGAGTCCTATTGGTCGGTCATATGAATGATGAAGTAATGGGTAATCTAACGGTCTCCAGTTATTTCCGAATCGGCAATTCGGCCATTAGTAATGTAACTTTACCTGATGACGCGGCTTTCGATTCATTGTCACTTGCCTTGCCGTATCAAGGTTATTATTATGGCGACACTACTTTAACTCAATCTTTTAATCTTCATCGGGTCACGGAAGAGATCGAACTTATTGACGAATCCAATGCTTGGGAGGAAGATGAAAAACCCGTATTTGCCAGCGGTTCTACGCTATTTACGAACAGTGCATTTAGCTACGATGCTATCCCTTTGGGATCTGTCAGCTTTAAACATCGGCCTAAGACTAAAACTTATTCCAAGTCGGATACGGTGTTTGTCAAAGCGAATCAATCATTTGGGGAAGATTTATGGGCAAAAATAAAAAGTGGCAGTAGTCAGGTTAGCAATTCCGAAGAATTTTTGGAATATATAAAGGGCTTTGTATTAGTGCCCACTAGTAAGACTTCTATGTTAACGGCTTTCGCCACCGATTCAATTTTAATGAAAGTCTATTATTCCTATACGCGGAATACAGATGGTAAAAAAGTGCAAGATAGCTTAAATATGAAAGTGGATGATGGCAGCTATCAATTCAATAGCATTAAGGTTGATCGCAGTCAAAGTCTTATCAGCGCATTAAAAGCCGACACCGAAGCTGAGCTGCCCGGCACTGAAACAAAACAGCAGGTTATGTTGCAAGGACTGACCGGTTTGGTTACCAAAATTCAGTTTCCTTATCTCTATGAATTTGTTAACCGGAATGACGTCATTATCAATAAAGCCGAGCTCACCATTGAAACGCCGCCCAATTCACATATACCTTACACACCTCCTCCTAGCTTAAATATGATGCTGGCTGACGAGCATGGTGTGCCCAAATCCTTACTAACCTCCAGTTATGAAACCACTACACAAGTTGCCTATTTGGCAAACGACTTAAGTGGTGGTGTTGGTAATTCAAAATACACCTTCAACTTAACCGAATATGTAAGTAATTATCGAGGGGCAATGGAAGACAAGAAAAGCTCCTTGTATTTAACGATACCTGTAAGTGATCTGCTTACGAAAGTTGACCGGCTATTGATTGGCAAAGGCGATGGTAATTCGCCGATTAAGCTTCGCATATTATATACTAAATACTAATAAAAAATGAAGACTAGATTTATTAAATTGACCATGATGTTTCTCGTGCTGATTACCGCTGCTGCATGTAGCAAGGATCAGGAAGATGATGACGATGAAGAATGGGTACGGGGTGTTGATTTTGACGGACTCCCTAGAAGTGGTGCAGCCAGTTTTATCATTAACGACGATGTTTATATTACAACAGGCTACGGAACCAGCAGTACTCGTTTCAATGATACTTGGGTTTATGATGTGGGAACGGCTACCTGGACGGATCGGGCCAGTTTTCCGGGAGAGGCCCGTAATAACGCTGTTGCCTTTGCCATTAATGGAAAAGGTTATGTGGGATTGGGTACGAATGGAACAAAAATGTTCAATGACTTTTATGAGTATGACCCTCAGCAGGACACCTGGACCCCCATCGCACCTTTTCCCGGTACAGCTCGATATGGCGCGGTAAGCTTTGTAGTCAATAATATCCCCTATGTTGGTTGCGGACAGGATGTTGATGCACAGGATTATAACGATTTCTATACGTATTCGCCGAGTAGCAACAGTTGGACGAAAGTAAACAGTGCGCCGGAAAAAAGAAGTTTTGCCTTCAGCTTTGTGATCAATAATGTCGCCTACCTCGGAGGTGGGACCAATAATAAAGCGTATGTTTCCAGCTTTTATGCCTTTGATGGACAAAACTGGATTGCAAAAGAACCGCTCAGCGGCAGAACGGACGACTATACATATGATTTGCGGCGAAACTTTCCGGCGGTTTTTGTCATTGGTAGCTACGGATTTATAACGGGAGGAACTAATAGCTCTATACTAAGTTCAACCTGGCGATATGATCCGTCGGTTGATTACTGGATTGAACATGACGATTTCACCATAGATGGTGCGTCTTCCCGGCAGCAGGCGGTCGGATTTTCATCGGGTGGTGTGGGGTATGTTGTCGGTGGAAGAAGCGGAAGTACACCATTTGATGATATATGGAAATTCACTCCCGATTTGGTGAAGCATCCGAATTAGTTAGAGTTGAGTGGTTGAATGGTTGAGTAGTTGAATAGTTCGGTGGTTGACTACCAGTACTATTTACCGTTATGACTACTTAACCACTCAACCCATATCTTACTCCAATTCTGCTGATTTTGCCCAAATATTGATGTCGCCGTCTTGTGCATAGCGGTCGATGGCACTCAGCTCTTCTTCCGTAAACGCTAAATTGTCAATAGCGCCGGCGCAATCAATCACTTGTTCCGGTTTACTGGCGCCAATTAAAGCTGACGTCACTTCATTTTTTCTCAACACCCAGGCAATAGCCATTTGAGCCAATGTTTGTCCGCGGGCGGCAGCAATGTCATTCAATGAGCGTATGTTAGCCAGATTACGTTCACTTAGGAAATCGGGGTTTAAAGATTTATGTTGGTTGGCGCGACTATCCTTTGGAATATCCTTTAAATATTTTGTTGTCAGCATCCCTTGTGCCAAAGGCGAAAATACGATGGAGCCCATTCCGGTGTCTTCTAACGCTTCCAATAAACCATCCTTCTCAATCCAGCGATTTAGCAGCGAATAACTTGGTTGGTGGATTAGACAAGGCGTTCCCAATTCGCGCAATATAGCTGCAGCCTCTCGCGTCCTTTGGGCATTATAGGAAGAAATTCCAACGTACAGCGCCCTGCCGGAACGTACAATGTGATCAAGAGCCATCATTGTTTCCTCCAACGGCGTATTTGGATCGAAGCGGTGCGAATAAAAAATATCGACGTAGTCCAAACCCATACGTTTTAAACTCTGATCACAGCTTGCAATGAGGTACTTCCGACTACCCCATTCGCCGTAAGGACCTGGCCACATATCATAACCCGCCTTAGAAGATATGATCAGCTCGTCACGAAGACCGGCAAAATCTTCTTTCAGAATCCGTCCGAAAGCAAGTTCTGCACTTCCGGGAGGCGGTCCATAATTATTCGCCAGATCAAAATGCGTAATACCCAGATCAAAGGCGGTTTGGCAAATGGTTCTTTTTATGTTATGTGGCGTGTCATCGCCGAAGTTATGCCAAAGACCTAGCGAGATGGCGGGAAGCTTTAAGCCGCTGCGTCCACAGGTGTTGTACACCATCTGTTTGTATCGATCGGGATTTGGAGTCCAATTCATTTTCGTATATTTTATGCTTGTTATGGAAGGCTAATATATCATTTGTTTTATAGAAATGATGTCGTGAAATTGCTCATAATAAAATTAGCATAAAAATTACACGGCACGAGGCTTGTTTAGATCGAGTCGCGTCGCGAAGCCATCACTTGTTTCCTTTTTTCCTGCTCTTGCAGTATTCGTTCCAGATGCGGTTTAAATTCCTTGACCAGTTGCTCCTCTGTGATGTTAGTGGCTTTCGGATCTTGCAATAACTTAAACCAAGGTTTATCTCCCTCATAGTCGTACGACCCAAAAACAATAACAGGCGTTCCTTCTGCCAATACATGCTGGTCTTTCTCTACGACCCACTGTTCGGCCCAATCATAGAGCCACTTGGCATCATTTTCCAATAAACGTAAACAAGAATGCGAAGCAGGATAACCCGGCATGGTGTACTGATGCCAGCCAATTCCTTCCTTATTCCGGATATTGAAGTTCCATCGAAGGAGCCATTCGTCGTCCGCCGTACTTACATGCTCCTCCGCCTTCCAGTTGGTAAAAGAAAGTCCTGTTTTAGTAGGGTATTTCTTACTGCCCATGCTACTAGGGCCCCAACGGATAAGCTGTCCGTTTTCATAAGCGGCAAAAGCCTGAATCGGGTAAGAAAAAAACACCATTTTATCAACAGGCTTCAGCTCTTTTACCGTTAAGGGAAAAGGCGTATAGCTATTGATATCGGTTTGTACAGAATCAGGAATAAGCAAGGAATCGACATTATTAAAATTATTGAAATCAATACGGTTCAGTGCTAAAATAACGTGCTGTTGCTGCGCAGTGTACCGTTTTTTAAAACTTTTGAATGCGGTGTCATTATCCTTGATAACGAAAGTTTTATACCCTCCTGAATAAAGGTTAATTTTAGGTGTTTTACGTTCAGGTTTACCTACATCAGTTTGATCGTTTGTTTGTCTATTTTCGCTGCAGGCTATTAGTAGTCCCATAGAAAGGGTTACAACTATCCAATGAACGTGTTTTGTCATACTCATTTTAATTTGTTTAATTAAGTAACAGCCATTTTGTGAAATTGTGTGAAGGTGTTGTTTATTTGAATAAAGGGTAAGGGAATGATGGGATCATATATATTTGGTTTGACGATTTAAAAAGAACCTTTTTTATTAACTTAAGTAACAAGCTACTATTCGATACTCAGTAAAAATTAGCTAAGTTTGAACTATGATTTCTGAAACTACCTATCTCGCTGCAAAAATGATTTCCGCGACATTGGAAAAGTATTTTGCTGAACAGGCTGAATATCAAATGGGAGCGTCGGAAAAGCGCTACCTTCCGAAGGCTAATATCATTGAAGCCGTCATTGATGCAGCGTTTTGGGCCAGCCTACGACGAGAAGAGGGGTATTCACCAAAAATTTCGATTGCGCTAATGGCTTCGGATAATGTCGTGCAGCCATTACGTTTTGCTAATCCGGTACGATTTACCCCCCATAATTTGGTGAAGCTCTCCCCTGCAGTTATTCAACCAAGCATTCATTTGGGCGTTTGGCATGAAGAAGACAATCTGTTTATTTGGGGAACCACTCATGATATTTCCGAATGGTGTTTGGTTTTGGAGGTCATAGAACCGGGACTTTTAGTGGTGAAACATAAAAGGCACGAAGGGTATGGAAAGTTTGTCAATATTGCCGTGCTAAAAGGTGATCAAATTAAAATGGTAGATGAGCGTAATTTAACCTTAAACGGTTATCCCGATTTGCTAGCCTCGCTATTAGGTATGCCGTTACCCGATGCTATTGACGATTCCGTCAATATTTTGGTGGAGTTGGCTGTTGCGATGCGCAGACATAATCGAGGTGGACTATTACTGGTGGTACCCACTCATCAAGATGAATGGAAAGAATCCATTGTACATCCCATCGGTTACTCCATTGATCCGGTGTATTGTGCCCTCGGTGAATTAATCTCAAAACAAGCGGAGGACGAATCGGGAGGTGTTTGGCGAGAGGATATTCTAAGAACGATTGATGTGATCGGTGGATTTACCGCAATAGACGGTGCTACCATTATTACTAAAAATTATGAATTATTGGCCTTCGGAGCGAAAGTAGCCCGAGCAGCGAGAAACGCGCCGGTTCCCAAAGTACTGATCACCGAGCCGGTGGCGGGGCAGGAAGCTGAGATTGTCGATCCGGTAAAGATCGGCGGTACGCGCCATTTGGCAGCTGCGCAATTTGTGCACGATCAAAAAGAGGCTATGGCCTTAGTAGCTTCGCAGGATGGACTTTTTACGGTTTTTGTTTGGTCCGAAACGCTGCAAATGGTTCACGCGCATCGTATTGATACGTTGTTGCTGTAGTTAAGGAGATCAGGTGTGAGGTTTTAGGTGTAAGGTGTAAGGTGTAAGGTGTAAGGTTTTAAGTTTTAAGTAGGTATCAAGACTTTTTTAGTTGTGAGTTGCGAGTTGTGGGTTGCTGGTTTTTTTCCTGTCTTATGTCCTATATCAATATTAAGCTATAGGCGATAGGCTTTAAGCAACACTATGCAAAAAATTCATCGTTCATCATTCCTGCCTACCGGCAGACACTCATCACCCATTCATATACTCAACCTACCCCAAACTTGCTTTCAATTGTTCCAATAAATCGTTGGTACGCGTGGCCTTCACTTTCATCTTACGTACTTTTGGTCGTTTACCTTTTGCTCTTTCCTTGATAATCTTAAGCAGTTCGTCTGTGTATTCGTCTTTGTAAGCAGAAACATCGAAAGAGGTGCTATGCCTATTCACGAGCTCGAGAGCCATATCGATTTCCGCTTTCGTCAATTTTACATTTTGAGGGATGTTTAGTTCCTCGGGTGAGCGTATTTCCTGTTCAAAGCGAAGCTTATTAAGGATCAAAATATTTTCTTTTGCCCGAATCATACAGAGATTTTCGCCTGCACGCATAACAAAGGTCGCAAGCCCTACCATGCCTGCCTTCTCGAGTGCTTTTACCAATAGATGGTACGCCTTTTGTCCACCCTTTTGCGGCTCAATGTAATAGGGAGTTTCAAAATACATGCTATCCACCTCTTTTTCCTTTACGAAGGATTGGATATTGATCATTTTATTTTTTTCAGGACTTGCCTCCTCGAAATCCGTATCTTCCAGTATGATATAATTGTCATTCAACATATAGCCTTTGACGATATTTTCCCAAGCTACTTCCTTTCCGGTGTTTTCATTTACCCGTTGATAGCGGACTCTGGAATGATCCTTTCTGTCCAACATGTCGAAGTCCAGTCGACTTTGTTCTGTAGCACTAAATAATTTAACCGGTATATTTACTAAACCAAAGCCGATAGCGCCTGTCCAAATTGCTCTCATATGCTAATTTATTACAATCTTATTACAGGAAAATAACAGTCGAGATTGTGTTAAGTTTGTTATTAATAATGCTTTTAAAATTGTTTGCAAAATCTTATATTCGGGCCAATATTTTTGGAGTATATCAAAAAAACGCAATTATATTTCCATTTGGTTCAGTTTTTGTTTAATGCGTTTTGATTTTATGACAAAAATTTTTGTATAAAAGTATTAAGGAAGAATTATGTATTGGACATTAGAATTGGCTTCGCATCTAGAAGATGCACCATGGCCGGCAACAAAGGATGAATTAATTGATTATGCTATTCGTTCCGGTGCACCAGAAGGCGTATTGGAGAATCTGAATGAAATGGAAGATGATGGTGAGGCATACGAGAGTATCGAAGAAGTATGGCCTGATTATCCTACTAAAGACGATTTCCTTTTCAATGAAGATGAATACTAAGGTTTTATAGGGCGCCGAGATTTGTAATTTTGGATCGGCGCCTCTTATTTCAGGTCATTTTGTCAGTATCCATCAAACTAACCCCTGGGCTAACATCGCATCTGCAATTTTTACAAAACCACCAATATTCGCTCCCTTTTCATAATTGACATAACCATCCTTTTCTTTACCGTATTTGACGCATATACTGTGTATATCATGCATAATTTGCTTTAGACGTTGATCTACTTCTTTACGAGTCCAGGCATAACGTAAGGAATTCTGAGACATTTCCAGTCCCGATACGGCCACACCTCCGGCGTTAGCCGCCTTGCCAGGGGCAAAATAAATATGTTCTTTATTAAAAACGGCGATGGCAGCTGGCGTACAAGGCATATTCGCCCCCTCGGCTACGCAAATACAGCCATTTTTTGCCAATTGTTTTGCATCCTGCTCATCCAATTCATTTTGCGTTGCATTAGGTAAAGCGATGTCACACTTTATACGCCAGGGCTTCTCATTCGGATAGTATTCGCACCCGAATTTTTCAGCGTATTCACTAATTCTTCCCCGCTCCTTGTTCTTTAGGTCCTTAATATAGGCTAAACCTTCCAAGTCAATACCTTTTTTATTGTAAATGAAACCATCCGAGTCCGATAAGGTTAGTACCTTTGCCCCTTCCTCAATACACTTTTCAGCGGCGAATTGCGCCACATTGCCCGAGCCGGAAATGACGACGGTTTTGCCCTTGATCTCCTGTTTCTGTTGTTTCAGAATCTCCTCTACAAAGTAAACCAAGCCATAACCGGTAGCTTCCGGTCGAATTTGACTTCCGCCCCATTCAAAGCCTTTACCCGTAAGTACACCGGTAAACTCACCCTTAATGCGTTTATATTGACCAAAAAGATAACCGATCTCTCTTGAACCGACACCGATGTCGCCCGCAGGAATGTCAATATCGGCTCCGACATGCCGATAAAGTTCTGTCATGAAACTCTGACAAAATTTCATTACTTCATTATCTGATTTTCCTTTTGGATCGAAATCCGATCCCCCTTTTCCGCCTCCCATTGGCAAACCCGTGAGACTATTTTTAAAGACCTGTTCAAAAGCAAGAAATTTCAAAACACTTAAGTTAACTGAACCATGAAAGCGCAAACCACCCTTATAGGGGCCGATGGCACTATTCATTTGTACACGAAAACCACGATTTATTTCCACCTCGCCCCGATCGTTTAACCAAGGAACCCGAAAGATAATGACGCGTTCCGGTTCGGCTATGCGCTCCAATATCTTAGCGTTTCGATATTCTGGATGTTTTTGCAAAAAGGGAATAATGGTTTCAGCAACTTCCTCAACTGCCTGTAAAAATTCAGCTTCCCCTGCATTTCGCTTTTTGATATCTTCAATAAACTGCTCTTTTGATAGATCCATATAAAAAATTGCGTTAATATAGTTTTAAATGATTGCAGCTGAAATGTAAGGAAATTTTGTCAAAAGCAAAGCAATCATTGAAATTATCGTCGTTTTTTCATCAAAAAGATGATTTTATAGTGAATATGTTAGTTTTTTGATTCCGGTCGAATTTAAAATACTAAAAATATTAGTA
The DNA here is from genome assembly GCF_008245145.1 of Olivibacter sp. LS-1. Classification (GTDB taxonomy): domain Bacteria; phylum Bacteroidota; class Bacteroidia; order Sphingobacteriales; family Sphingobacteriaceae; genus Olivibacter; species Olivibacter oleidegradans. The sequence continues at coordinate 3,650,622 of NZ_CP041643.1, forward strand.
TATATTTGTGATGTAAAATGAACGAGATGGAGCAAAATAAGCATATCATCCACATGGATCAGGACGCCTTTTTTGTATCTGTTGAGATGCGTAAAAACAGCAGCTTGACGGGAAAGCCTGTTATTATTGGTGGTACCTCTGATAGAGGAGTGGTTACTTCTTGCAGCTATGAAGCCCGTAAATTTGGGGTACACGCAGCCATGCCCTCCCGTATGGCAAAACAGCTTTGTCCACATGCTATCTTCATAAAGGGTAATATGGACGATTACACCAAAGCATCACAGGAGATTACGGCAATTTTGGCGGAGAAAGTCCCCTTGTTCGAAAAGGCGAGCATTGATGAACATTACATTGATTTAACGGGCATGGATCGCTTCTTTGGTTGCATGAAATACGCGCACGAATTGCGACAGTTGATTATAAAAGAAACGGGTTTACCGATATCTTTCGGCTTATCCATTAACAAAACGGTATCGAAGATGGCGACGAATGAATGCAAACCGAATGGAGAACAAGAAGTGCAATCTCGGGATATACGCTCTTTTATGGATCCCCTATCTATAAAAAAAATCCCGGGATTAGGATCCGCTACCTACATCAAGTTGAGTGAAATGGGAGTTCGTTATATTCGCAAGCTTATTGAGATTCCACCCGAGATGATGTTTAAAGCGATGGGACAAGCTGGCCTGACCCTTTGGCACCGGGCAAATGGCGTCGACCCCACACCGGTAGTACCTTATCGAGAGCAACAGTCAATCGGAACACAGCGTACTTTTGCAGCCGATAGTATGAACATCGAAGTGATTAAGGAACTTTTAGTAGCGATGGTGACCAGCATTGCCTACGAGCTTCGACAAAAACATAAGTTAACTGCTTGTATTACCGTTACCATCCGTTATGCCAATTTCGAAACGGTTACAAAGCAGGCAAAAATTGCGTATACCTCGTTGGATCATATATTGATATCGAAAGCCAAAGAACTTTTTGAAGCCGTATACAATCGCCGTATGTTACTTCGATTGATCGGCGTCAAATTATCCCATTTGGTAGGTGGGCACGAGCAGATTCAGCTTTATTCAGCCTCCGAAAAGCATTATAGTTTGTATCAGGTGATGGACAAGGTACGCAATCGGTACGGTGAAGAGGCTATCGGCTTAGCTTCTTCTTTACAGTTGGATTGGTAGTATGTATTTGAATGTTCATAGCTCTTACAGTTTGCGTTACGGTACAATTGATTTAGATGTACTTATTGAAGAGGCGCGTAAGCTCGGCATTTCTGAGATAGTCTTAACCGATATCAATAACTCTTCAGCGAGTATGGACTTTATCCTGAAGGCACGAGTTGCAGGAATACGTGCCTTGGTGGGAATAGAATTCAGAAAGGAGGATCGGTTACTGTACATAGGCATCGCCCGGAACAGGAAGGGTATGAAAGAGCTGAACGATTTTTTAACCTATCACCAGCTCTGCGATTTGGTATTGCCGGAGCGAGCGCCTGTATTCGAACAGGCCTATGTGATTTATCCCTTCAAGGCAGTGTCCTTTATGCTGGCGGAACACGAATATGTGGGTGTACGACCGCAAGATATTAACCAGCTTTTCCGATTGGATATGGCCCTTATTCAACGGAAACTAGTGGCGCTTTATTCGGTTACATTTCAGGATAAAAAACATTACCGGCTCCATCAGTATTTAAGAGCGATTGATCAGAATACATTATTGACTAAGGTGAACGAAATCGCCATTTGTCAAGAGACGGAGTCTTTACGCCCCTTAGAAGAGTTACAGCGATTATACAGCGGTTATGAATATCTTTTGGACAATGCCCATCAACTTTTAGCAAACTGCTCTACCGATGACTACCACTTTGGTCGATTAAACAAACAAACATTTACCGATAGCAAAGCCAATGATGCTATTTTGCTGGAGAAACTGACCTTAGCAGGTATGCATGATCGTTATGGCTCCGGAAATATGCAGGCAAAGCAAAAAATTGAAGCCGAGCTTGCAGTGGTTAAACAGATGGATTTCTGTGCCTACTTTCTCATCACCTGGGACGTTATCAATTATTCCAGAAGTCGTGGTTTTTATCACGTAGGACGCGGATCCGGGGCAAATAGCACGGTGGCTTATTGTTTAGGTATCACCGATGTTGATCCCATTGCCCTGGATCTATATTTTGAGCGCTTCTTAAATTCAAAACGAAGCAGTCCGCCCGATTTCGATATCGATTATAGCTGGCATCAACGGGAAGAAATACAAGCATATCTGTTAAAGCGTTACGGTATTGCTTATACCGGGTTGCTGGGCACCATCAGCACCTTCAAAGGACGCTCCGTCATACGGGAAATTGGTAAAGTACTTGGGTTGCCAAAGAGCGAAATCGATAGCTTTACCGATCCTACACAAGATGCAGTCAATCAAGACAACCCGACCTTCCGGAAAATCATGGCGGTTTACGAGCTAATGGATGGGATGCCAAATCAACGATCCATCCATGCCGGAGGGGTATTGGTAAGTGAAGAGCCGATCACCTTTTATACGGCTTTGGACTTGCCGCCTAAGGCCATGCCGACAGTACAATGGGACATGTATGCAGCCGAAGCCATCGGTTTAGATAAATTCGATATCTTGAGTCAACGCGGCATTGGCCATATCAAGGAAGCTGTTGAACTGATCCGACAAAACAAGGGGAAATCCGTTGATATTCACGCTGTCAAGTCTTTTCTGATCGATGAGCAGATCAATCGGCGTTTAGGCGCGAGCGATAGTATTGGCTGTTTTTATATTGAATCACCAGCGATGCGCCAGCTTTTACAAAAGCTCCAATGTCGGGATTACCTGACTTTAGTCGCTGCCAGCTCGATCATCAGGCCCGGCGTGGCCTCGTCCGGTATGATGCGAAACTATATTTATTATTTTCATCATCCGGATGAAGTAATCTATTTACACCCTGTTATGAAAGAACAGCTAAAAGAAACCTATGGCGTGATGGTGTACCAGGAAGACGTTATTAAGGTATGCTATCATTACGCCGGATTGGATTTAGCCGACGCCGATGTGCTCAGACGGGCGATGAGTGGTAAATATAGGAGTCGAGATGCCTTTCAAAAATTAATAGATAAATTTTTTCTCAGTGCCAAGACTATCGGTCGAGACGAAGCAACCACTGAAGAAGTGTGGCGCCAAATTTCCAGCTTTGCCGGCTACAGTTTTTCCAAGGCCCATTCCGCTAGCTTCGCCATAGAGAGCTATCAAAGTTTATACCTTAAGACCTACTTTCCTCAGGAGTTCATGGTTGCGGTATTGAATAATTATGGGGGGTTCTATGCGCGCTGGTTATATGTGCACGAGCTAAAAAAAACCGGTGCAACCGTTCATTTGCCCTGTGTTAATAACAGCGAAGAAAAAGTGACCATTAACGGACGCGACGTTTATTTGGGTTTAATAGGTATACAGGGACTTAATGAAGATTTCATAAAATTGATTCCCTGCGAACGGGTAACAAACGGGCCTTTTCAAGATTTAACCGACTTTATTAGGCGAACCGATATTGGTTTAGAGCAACTTGCTATACTGATTAAAGTTGGCGCGTTACGTTTTACCGGGCGCACGAAAAAAGAGTTGCTATGGGATAGTCATTTATACATGGGCGGATCAGTCAAACCAAAAAGGGATAAGGAGTTGTTTGCCATCGTTAATAAGCAATACACAATGCCGGTACTTCCGGATGAACGTTTGGAAGATGCCTACCAAGAGCTTGATTTACTAGGCTATCCCTTGACGCTTACGATGTTTGATATGCTTAAAACCAGCTATCGAGGCGACGTAATGGCAAAGGATTTGCTGACACATGTCGACCAAACGGTCAAAATGGTCGGTTTATATGTGTGTGAAAAAACGGTACGCATGAAGAACCAAAAGAAAATGTGGTTTGGTACATTTTTAGATGTCCATGGAAACTTTTTCGATACCACCCATTTTCCAGGTCGTACGCCCATTTATCCTTTTAGAGGGCATGGTTGTTATCTCCTATTAGGTAAAGTGGTGGAAGACTTTGGCGTGCCAAGCATTGAGGTGGAGAAATTTGCCAAACTGCCCATTCAGGATAATCCTATTTTGGGGTGAAGTTGAGGGGGTAGTTAAGTTGTTGAGTAGTTAAGTTGTTGAGTGGTTAAGTTGTTGAGTAGTTGATTTGTTGAGTGGTTAAGCCGTTAAGTTGTTGAGTAGTTAAGTCGTCGAGTAGTTGATTTGTTGAGTGGTTAAGTTGTTGAGTGGTTAAGCCGTTGAATTTCTACCGACTATTTCAACTATTTCCCTACTCAACTATTTCCCTACCCGACTACTCAACTAATTCTCTACTCAACTACTTCCCCTTCCATTAATCGATGGATTAGCTTGGGATGTTGATTGGCATAGCTCATGATGAGGTGCATCATATAATCGTTGGATGGATAGCGGGTTAAGGTGTCTTTTATCTCTTCAGGATGGTTGATATCACTTTCATAAGCAATGTATCCGATGCCAAAGAGCTTGCCTTTTTCTACCCAAATACAACTTTGTTCGTCTTCTGTGCGACCTTTATCAAGAATTATGAAGGAGGGTAGCATTTTCGCTAAATTATCTAAAGCGGTATACATGCGCTCGTTATAATTATCCTTATTCTCCTCTCCTATGCAGGCTCCCAAACAGCCACCATTTCTGTGGTTCAAACAAGCACCTTGCACCTTTTGTATTCCATTCAATTTGGGGCAGAGCCGATGCTCCTGGATCAGTCTGTTAACGAGGTTGTAAGCTTCAATCACATTTCCAAAACTGCAAATAGCCTGTTGAAAGCGTTGATGCTTATCAATAGCCACACGTATGTAGCCTTTTTGATCCTCATAGCTATATAGCCCATACTTGGGTTCAAAGCGTTTAAGGGCCCGGTTGTTTTCAGGCCATAATCTTTTGATTTCGACTGCCTCGAGCAAAAAAGCTATCAATTCTGTTCCGCAGCTAACAAAGTCAATATCATAAATGCTTCGCATGAAATTCTGACGCTGCGGGTTAGGATTTTGGCCTGAAAAATGAGCAGATACTCGTTTTTTGATGTTTTTTGCTTTTCCAACATATACCACTTTTCCCTTTTGGTTTTTAAAGTAATAGACGCCGGGTGTTTGAGGTAAGCGTTCAAAATTTTCCTTGGGTAAGTTAGGTGGCAAGGCCTGTTCCTTCGACGCTTTTTTAAGCATAGCCTGTATAGCGTCCGGGCCTTTCTCGAGCAATAGGGAGAACAAAATCCCGGTGGCAGTAGCGTCTCCACCTGCGCGGTGACGATTGGTTATGGAGATATTCAATTGCTGACAAAGTTTGCCAAGACTATAAGACGCGAATCCCGGTAATACTTTGCGACTTAACCGGACCGTGCACAATTTTGGGGCATTCCAACTATAGCCACAAAAGGCCAGGTGATGCTTTATAAAGGAGTAATCAAAGTTTACATTGTGTGCAACAAATATCCGGCCTTCCAGTAGTTGGTAGACAGTGGCGGCTATTTCTGCGAAGGTGGGTGCATCTGCAACCATTTCATTACTGATGCCTGTTAATGCCGTAATATGAAGTGGAATATGCGCTTGCGGATTGACCAGTGTTTCATATCTATGGCATATACCGGCACCATCATGGATGCAAATGGCGATTTCGGTAATCCCATGACCGGCCGCATGTCCCCCGGTAGTTTCAATGTCAACAATAGCATATTCCATGAAAAGCAAATATACTAAAAAAATTAGTACACAAAAAAAGAAAAAATTTGTGTATCAAAACATTTTTGTCTAGGTTTGTCTATTAGATTACTATACTTTATTATTTTGAATAATATGGATCAACACTTACAAAAATCGAAATTAATTGCATCGTTTATTTCTTCCTTATTAAAAAACAGCATGCGAATGCATGTGCAAGTCATCTGCTGCTAATTAGGCGGTACTCACCCTATATTAATCAAATTAACTGACAATTTCTTATGAATTTACAATTACTGCGGTACGTAGGCATACTGCTCATACTGTTGCCTACATTAAATTTTGCCCGGCAACGTACGCTTACAGGAACGGTGCTGGACGAAAACACACAGCCCATTGCAGGTGCATCCGTGCTGGTTAAGAATACCACGCAAGGAACCCAAACAAAGAGTGATGGAACATTCTCTCTTGAAGTAGCTGACAACAGCGTTTTGGTGATCTCTTACGTCGGTTATCAACCAAAAGAAGTGGTGGTTGGTGACGAGCAAAAGATCCAAGTGAGTTTAGTGCCTGATAACCAGCTTTCTGAGGTGGTGGTTACTGCCCTAGGTATTAAACGGGAGAAGAAAGCATTGGGATATGTCGTGCAAGATGTGAGCGGCGATGTGCTCAACACCCGACCCACCAATGCACTGAGCGCCATTTCCGGTAAAGTGGCAGGTTTACAGATTATACCCTCCGGCGGCAATATGGGAGGATCAACGCGTGTTTTGCTTCGTGGTATAAAATCCATTACCGGTAATAATCAACCGCTTTACGTTATTGATGGAACCCCTATTGACAATGCCGATTTAAATACCGCTTCCACCATTGGGGGAAGTGCCGGTAAGGACGTAGGGAATATGATACAAGATTTAAATCCGGATGATATTGAAAATATTTCGGTATTGAAAGGTCCTTCCGCAGCGCTTTACGGAAGTCGTGCAGCCAATGGCGTTATTTTGATTACAACGAAAAAGGGAAATAATAAGGAAAAGACTGAGATTAGCCTGAATACAGGAATTGAATTGGAACAAATAGTACGTTTGCCAAAAAGACAAAAACTATACGGACAAGGTTATAGTACCGAGTTTCCGCAGGCTACGATTAATGGCACAACGTATAATATTGTTGATTATGCTGCCGACGAAAGCTGGGGCCCTCGTTTGGATGGCACACCCGTTTTGCATTGGTATAATTTAGACCCCGGATACCCCGAATATTTGAATCCTGAGCCTTGGCTGTATCCCGAGCACGATGTCAATTACTTTTTTCGCACGGGTATTGCCAATACCAATAATCTGGCGATCGCAGGAAGCAGTGGGAAAACAAGCTATCGGCTATCGTATACCAATAAGAATGTCCGCGGAACTGTTCCAAATGCCAGCTTAGGACGTAATACATTGAGTTTTTCAGGGTCTACAGGACTGGGAAAGGTAACGATTTCCAGTAATCTTAACTACGTTAAAAATAACTCAACGGGTAGACCTTGGACCGGTGCTTCCAATCGGAATATTATGTTAGAGGCTTTTCAATGGGGAGGTGTGCAAGTCGACTATAAGAAGCTGAGCGATTATAAACGACCCGATGGAACCCCTAGACCGTGGAATCGAACCGGCTATCGCGATACACCGGGCGATCGTGCTACGCGTTTTATTGATAATCCCTATTGGTCGGCTTATGAGAGTTACCTGGAAGAGAGCCGCGACAGGTTATATGGTAATGTCGGGGTGTCGGCTCCTATCAATTCGTGGCTTAATTTGAGTGGTAAAGTTTACGCAGATATTTATCAATATCAATATCAAGATCGTATCGCAGTGTATTCCCGCTCACAGTCTATGTATCAGGAATATAGTAATAATTTCCATGAATTCAACTATGAATTTCTGGCAACCGCCAATAAACAATGGACCGACTTCTCGCTATCCGGTTTGGTTGGTGGTAACATTCGGGATGCGAATCGTCGCGTCAGTGATCTCCAAACGGGTGGACCCTTAGTAGTTCCGAATTACTATGACTTGCGGAATTCAAGTGGTATCTTAGCCAATAATGGACATGGTTTATTTAGAGAACAAGTGTATTCGATCTTTGGCAGTTTTTCTGCCGGTTGGAAAAATATGCTCTATTTAGACGGTACCTTACGCAATGATTGGTGGTCTACCCTACCTACTAACAATAATTCTTTTTACTATCCATCGCTCACAAGCAGTTTTGTTTTCAGTGAATTGGAAGGAATAAGAAACATTCCTTGGATTGACTACGCCAAATTCAGATTGGGCTGGGCGGAAGTCGGTAACGGTGCAGCACCCTATAGCTTAGCACAATTATATAGTTCGTTACCTGCATTTAATGGCCAACCGTCTTATACGCAGCCTGATATCATGAACAATCCCAATTTGAAACCCGAACTGACTAGTACTTGGGAAACGGGATTCGAGTTTCAATTGTTTAAAAATAGATTAGGCTTAGACGTTACCTATTACAATAACCGTAGTAGAAACCAGACAATTGCAGTTCCGACTTCCGATGCTTTTGGATATCAACAGAAATTCTTAAATGCAGGTCTAATAACCAATAAAGGATTTGAAGTAATCCTAACCGGAGCACCGATAAAAAATGATCGTTTCGAATGGAATAGTTCAGTCAACTGGTCGTTAAACCGTAATAAAATCGCCCGTTTATATGAGGGCATCAGTACGCTCGAGCTAAACAATACACTGGTGTCATTAGTAGCACAAGAAGGAGAATCCTATGGACAAATCAGAGGTTATGACTTTGTTTATGCTCCTGACGGGCAACGCGTGGTGCAGGAGGACGGTACTTACTTACGTACTTCGCAAATGACAGATTTAGGAACTGTGCTACCTGACTATTTAGTAGGCTTTCAAAACAGCTTTAAGTATAAAAACTTTACACTTGGATTTTTAATCGACGCACGTGTTGGAGGGCATTTCTTCTCGCAAACCTATAAAGTAGGTATGTACGCAGGAATCCTGGACCGTACTGCTGCCAATAATATCCGAGAAACGGGTATCGTAGTAGATGGTGTAAAAGCGGATGTACAGTTTAATCCGGACGGAAGTTATAACGTAACGAATACAAGGCCAAATGATACGCGGATTAGTGCACAAACCTGGGCACGTAATGAATATAACGGGCCCACCACCTTTAGTGTTTTTGACGCCACATTCGTGAAGTTACGGGAGATTACACTCGGGTATAATTTTCAGCTGAAACCGGACGGAGTAATCAAAACGTTGGGTATCAACGCTTATGGCCGTAACCTTTGGAATATTTATACTAAAAGTAAATACATTGATCCTGAATTTACCAATAGCGGAGGTAATATACAGGGGATTGAAGGAGGAAATCTACCAATACCTGCCACCTACGGTTTAAATGTGAACGTTAAATTTTAATTTGAGAAGACAATGAATCTTTATAAAAATATCTTATTTCTCCTTCCCCTAGCGTTTTCAGGCGCTTTGATCTCCTGCTCTGACGAGAAGCTGGCGGAGATCAACGAAGATCCCAATCGCCCGGGAAATGTTCCTACACCAACGATTCTGTTGACGGCGGAGAAACAAATAATGGACAATATCAGAAACGAAAATTTTTCGTTACGTGGAACGATGCTTTTCGCCCAATATTATAGTCAGAATATCTACACCGATCAGTCGCGTTATGATATTCCACGTTCTTATTCCGACGTCTTTTGGGCTAACTCTTATAAGGCACTGAATAACTTGAACCAAATTATCAAGTTAAATACCGATGAGCTGACAAAATCGGTGGCAAGTGCCGGAACAGCTGGTAGTAATGCGAATCAAATTGCGATTGCACGTATATTGAAAGCTTTCACCTTCCATTCCCTGACGGATGTTTTTGGCGATGTGCCCTATGAATCCTATGGAAATAAAGACCCTGAATTTGAAGCGCTGCAACAAAATCCCGACAATTATACGCCGGTGTACGCGTCACAGGAAAAAATATATGTTGATATCCTAAATGAATTAAAGGCGGCAGGCGATACCCTGTTGAAGTATAAAGGGCAAAATACTTTCGGCAGCTCGGATATTATATACGCAGGCAGTAATGAAAAATGGGCTAAATTTGCGCAATCACTTCGGTTACGCTTGTCTACGCGTATCCGTGTGAAACTTCCGGCTGTTTCAGAAGAACATTTTTCGGATGCCTTGGCAAAAGGTGTATTTACGTCCAATGCAGATAATGCCGCTTTTAAATATTCCAGTGGTGCACCAAATGAAGCCCCCCTCTATCGAGCGACCGTTACCGCGAATAGAAAAGATTTTGCGGTTTCGCATGTTTTGGTAAATGTATTAAAAGGAGAATTAGGACCTTTTAAGACGGCCGACCCGCGTCTACCGCGTTACGCTTTACCTAATGAGCGCCAAATTTACATAGGTCAGCCTTACGGATTACCTTTGGAAGCAGGAGGTATTAATGGGCCTACTGCCATTAGCTTACCAGGAGCCATTGTGAATGCGCCCGACTTTGCGGAAGTCTTACAGGAGTATGCCGAGGTGGCTTTTTTAATTGCCGAATACAATAACTGGGATGATGCAAGCTACCGAAAAGGTGTAGAAGCTTCTTTAACTAAATGGGGTATTGATGGTGCGACTGCGAAATCATATGCTGATGCCTTGCCGGCGGCGAACAAAGAAAATGTCTTAACGCAAAAATACCTGGCTTTGTACACTCAAGGCTTGGAGGCTTGGTCAGAAATCCGTCGTACCGGTTATCCTATATTTTTAGTGAAACCTGGAGATGTTGTTTGGAGTAGGCAAACGGAGAACGGAATCGTCAACTATACGTTCCAGCCTATTTTCGGAAACGGCATTCCGAAACGCTTATATTATCCGAATAAAGAGCAAAACGTTAATCGTGAACATTATCAACAAGCCTTGGCACGTCAAGGCGATGACGTGATTACAACAGCGCTTTGGTGGAATAAGTAATCAATCTTAGTGCATGAACCGTATAGTAGTGTTACTAACTACTATACGGTTTCTTTTATCTTCCTTCCTCTCCCACCCACTTGGTCTTTGGTCGCTACTTATTCGCTACTTTACCGCTAAAAGTCCACTAAATGGTGGATAAATGCGGATATAACGTGAAGATACCGTGAATATACAGTGTATGGACCCCGAAGGAGGGTCGAGCGAAGTGCCTCTTTTTATGGGATCAGGACTGGTGTTTGAGTTTAAGATTCCCACACAGCTCTTCAAACATTTCACCCGGTTTAACGCCTATGGCCAAGGCGATAAGATATAATTCCTCGATTCGAACATGCGATTTTGGATTAATGGAAAGCTGGCTCAACCGATAAGTACTCAAACCCGTCTTTCTGGAAACTTCCGCTTTGTTAATTGATCGCTTTGCCAAATATAAACCCAGTGCTGTCAAGTTCTATGTTCTCCTTTATTTTCCATAAAATTAGTTTAAGAACGTTTAGCTAGTTAAAGTATTTGTAAATGGATGTATTTTACCTATTTTTGTAGAGAAAAAACAAATATTTTGAGCTGGTTAAATGGTTGAGTAGGGTCTTAAGTGATGAGTGTTGCCTGCCTGCCGGTAGGCAGGAATGATGAACGATGAATTTTTGCGTAGCGAGAAAGTTTAAAGTGTAGAATAAAGCCTACAGCTTACAGCCTATAGCCTAACATGGACATAAGACAGGAAGAAAGCCCGCAACTCACAACTCGCAGCTCACAACTAAAAATAAAACCTAAACATATGGAATTACATGAAAAACTAAGATTTCTACGTTACGCCAATGATTACAGTATGGCCTATGTGGCTTACAAGTTGAAGCTTACTAAAGAAGAGTATGAGCAGCTGGAGTCGGGTGAAAAAAAACTAACAATAGAACAAGCTAAATTGGTTGGTATACTTTATTCGATGACCAGTGATGAGCTAATGGGGCCGCACCTCGATCTGGATGAAGAAGTAAGCTGGCAGAATTTGGTGACTGATGATAACGTGAGGCAAGGACATTCACCCACTTTAGAGGAACTTAAAAATGAGTTGATTAATATTAAGGAGCTACTTCAGGTTTTAGTAGAGAAATTGACAGAAAATGATAGTAGTACCTACTATAAAGATCGATGATATTACTAATAAAATAAAGTTCACCGCTTCCTGCCTACCGCAGGCAGGCAAAATTTACAGGAATGGTAATGCGTCCGGTGCTGGCTGTATCACTTCAAGACTTCTTTAGCTACTTTATCATTTCCATCGATACGATGTTTGTATTTCAAACCTAATATCTTCGCCAATAGTGGATAGATATGAATATTCTCAAAGGCACCGATCGTTAAACCTTCTTTAAAGGCGGGTCCCCAAGCGATGAAAGTAGCTCGCATTTCCGGTGTTTCATAGGGGGCAAATCCATGTGCTCCGGGATGTGGTTTCTTATTGGAAAAATAATAAGGTGCTTTCGCAACCAATACGATATCGCCTATTCGGTGATATTTGTCCTCTTTTTTTCCGTAATGATAATTGCTTGGTACTTGATCACTTAGATAGGCATCAAACTTATCAGACTTTTGAATGGATTGGTAAATCGACTGAAGGTTCTTTTTGTCTTTCACATGTATATTTACAAGTGTGCCATTTGAAGCAATGATCACTTGCGTTGTATCGACTTTAAAAGGTAATGGCAAGGGTTCGTCTCGATTGATGGCCTTCATACCATGATCAGAAACGAAAATAAAACTGACAGGAAGTCCCGTTTGTTGTACGGCGATGTTGAGGGCATTAACGGCAGAATCAATGAAGTGCACCGCTTTTTTCGTCTCGGTTGCATCGGGGCCATAGAGGTGTCCTGCATGATCGACTTCGGGGAAGTAAAAATTAATGAGGTGCGGACGTTTTTCCGATGGTAATGATAGCCAGTTCACAACAGTCTGTATGCGTTTTGCTATTGGAATCTTTTCATTGTAAGCATAATAATAAGACGGCAACATTCCACCAATAGCTGCTTCCGATCCCGGCCAATAAAAGCTAGCACTCAGTAAACCCTGTTGCTCGGCAAGTGTCCAAATGGGGATACCGCCATACCAAGCCGGATTCTTGACGGCCTTCGCATTTGACATGCTATATCTTGCTTGCATTTTCGGGTCGTAGATATTATTTCCAACCAAGCCATGATGCGATGGGTACATGCCCGTTACGATTGTATAGTGGTTGGGAAAGGTAATGGAAGGAAATGACGGAATCAGTGCTTTGGCACTTACGCCACTTGACGATAGTTGTTGTAAATGAGTTGCCTGGAATTTTTCTGCGTAATCATACCGAAAACCATCGGCAGAGATCAGGATTACATAGGGTTTGTCTTGTTGCTTGGCTACATTTTGACGATTTGGAACTGATTTTTGCGTGGTGTCTTGGGCATGCGTAGGTGACACCAAAAAAACAGCTAATGCGACACCTAGCAAATAAGAAAAAACTCTTGTTACCATGACGCGATTATAGGTATTTTACTTGACTTAAATGTTAGCTGAAGGTTATTTTTAGCTCTAAGGTGTTAGGTGTAGGTATTAGCTATCAGCTATCGGTCGTCGGCTGTCAGCTTAGGTGTGTTTGTTGAGTAGAAAGCGGGTTTCTGACGGTCATATAAAGAAATTCGTTCGCCGACAAGGGAAAAGTCAGAAACTTGACTATCAATATAGCGTAGCCTGTTACCGACGTAGATTATTGTGTTATCAAAATGTTTTATTGACCTGTCGAAATGATTGATTGTGCTATCGAAGTTGAGTATAATGGTATCGAAATACGGCATTTCGGTAGCGGAATACGTAATCGTGCTATCGAAATGATTGATTCCGCTACCAAAGTTGAGCATCAAGGTATCGGAGTACGGCGTTTCGGTAGCAGAATACGTCATCGTGTTATCAAAATAATTGATTCTGCTATCAGTGTTGAGCATTACGATATTGAAATACAGTGTTTTGCTAATGAAATAACCCATTGTAATACCGAAAATAGCAATCATTTTTAGATGCCTTCAGGGAAATTGCTTTTAAAAGATAACGTTTATTTTAACTAATTTTTTCATTTAATATAATGTTCTTTATCCTTGATGATAAAGAACCAAACAACCGAGAAGCTAGCTTCGAGCTCATGAATACCTTTTAAAACAAACACAAATGAATAATCAAGGCTCTGTAGGCTACCTTGCACCTGATTGCAAAGCATTCATGGCGCGTATTGGAGCCGTTTCACTTCCTCAATCCGCTTAGATATTGCGACATGAACGATAATGCACATACTTTGCTGCTCGTTGCATCGGTATCCTCCAAGGCCGTTTTTCCCAACACACTGGCTATATACAAAGCTAAAGCTAGTACGTCCGGTTAAAAGTAAAAGCCTATCGTTCTACTAAAATGCCTCCTCCAAAATTTACAGTCAGCACTGGGAGGCACTACCGCTCCTGTAAATTTTGCCTGCCTGCGGTAGGCAGGAAGCGGCGATTTTATTCACTACTTCATTATTTTCAAAGGTGTTCATGGACTTCCTACGGTCGGCTCTTGGCTTCTTTTCTTTCGCGGACCTTCCCGTTAGGGAAAGCTTGAATGCCTTAAAAAACGAAAACTTAATGAAAAGAAAGAAGTCAAAATAAACGTTCTTATAATATATACATCTTCATCTATTAGGTTAAAGGTGAATTCCTTGCAGATTCCTTTGTTAAGTTAAGAGCTGATTTCTGAAAGTTGTTGTAGCTCTTTTTTAGCTAAACACGTTACGATATAATAGATATAAACACCTTATTATGGAAAGAAAAATGTACCTTTTTGTTTTTTTTCTGTCTCTCTTTTGCATCGCTTGTGATAAGAGTGATATGGACTATGAAAATGACTATGAGCAGAGTTATAAAGCTTGGTTGGATTTTAAAGAATCGAGTAATAATTCTTATAGATATGTGGTAAGTGGAGCTACATGGGCAGGTGCGGCATGGGAAACAACTATTACCGTAAACAATGGAGAAGTAACGGGGCGAGATTTTCGTTATACTGTTTTTAATGATATCCGAATGCCAGCAGACGGTTGGAATTTAGAAACTGCTCAGCTAATGCTTGATAGTTTATCAAAGAGGTATCAGGGAAACACCGAACATTTACCCAGTGCAGACAGTATGCTGAAAATGCTAACATGGTCCGAGAATCAGGCTAACTTAAACAATCACGCAAATACGGGCGGTGCACTAACTTGCACCTTGGACCAAATATATGAAAAGGCAAAGAGTGATTGGTTGAAGAAACGGAATAATGCTCAAACCTTCTTTGAAGCAAAGAATAATGGTATCATTTCCTCTTGTGGATTTGTGGAGGACAATTGCGCGGACGATTGTTTTAGGGGGATTACGATAACTTTGGTTGAAGGGATTTAATTCTGCCCCAAAATAATTTTCGGTATCAATGAGGTAACGAGAACCAACATCTATTCTAGAAAAGTGGACCTTTATAAATAGATTGATTATCTCTTTCTTGGATTTTGTGTACTCGTCTTATGAGATCGGCCTAAGGGTATACTATCTTTTCACAGTTTGAATCACAATCATTGATATCGTAATCCTAAATTCCAGTCATTCTCGTATGATTTTGCGAAGCTAGTTTACGTGGCTCAATAACAACTAGATATTTGTCTATAAAACGAAAAGCCGTCTCAAGATTCTGAGACGGCTTTATGTGAAGAAAAAGTATGTTCAATTTAGAAACTAAATTTCATACCAAAGTTCCAAGTAGTACCGTTTCCAAAGAAAACGTTATTGCTTGTATTGATTCCTTTATACGTCTCGGTTCCTTCTTCGACTGGTCTTGCTGAAGTCATTTCTGAAAGATAAACTCTGTCAAATATGTTATTTACGTTTAGACGTAAGTTTAAAGCAGTTTTGTTAAAGCTTATACGATAATTTAAGCCTGCATCTACAAGGTCATAATTTGGAAGTTTGATGTTATCTTTAGTAACCACATCGGCATATAAATTTGAATAGTTCCTATAGTCGGCATCAACTGATAAACTGCTTGTTATACGATACGCGACGCCTAATCCGAAGGTTGTCTGTGCAGCATCGCCAACTTTTCCACCCTTTACATCAGTTACTTCTTCAGATAAAAGATTTAAACTTTCATCGTATGTCCTTTGTAATGCATTGTCATCATATTTCCAGTCACCAATGGACGCAAACCCTCTTAGGTCAAGTTTTGGCAACGGTTTTGCAACGAAGTCCAATTCAAGGCCTTGATGCAATTGGCTTAATCCAGAGTTGTTTGTGTAGATCAACTGCCCATCATCATTTGTATCTGAAGTAGTTGTAACTCTATCTTTCCATGATGTTCTGTAGGCGTTCAAATTTGCACTAAAGAATGTGCTGATGAATTTGTAACCGAACTCAACGCCGAATATCTTCTCGTTGCTAGTCAGTGGATTTACATCATTACCGAAGTTCAAATAAATGTTATCGTGGTACGGTTGTCTTGAATAATACCCTGTGTTTCCAAATATGACATGATTTTCCGTAATATTATAACTAAGCCCCCCTTTAATATTGTAACCGATATTGTTTACTTTTTCTGACTTTTCATTTTCTTTCGTGTATTGAAATCTATCCCATCTCACGTGAGACTGATTAGACAATGCGCCTTGTAGGAAAGCTGAAAAGTCTTCGTTTGAATACTCGATCTGACCGAATAAGCCACCGTAAGTTATTCGCTCATCATAATCGTAATCAACCTTTTGATTATTGTCTACACTGTTTGTTAGTGCTTTCCAGGGATTAATACTGAATGTTTCAGTTACGTTATAACCGTTAGGGTATTGCATATTGTCATTGATATGCCAACCAGTCAAACCCATCAGGTTGGTTAGCATTCGATAATGAGTACCTTTATAGGTTCTTACATCAAGACCAAGATTATAAGTTAGATTTTCGTTTATCTGCCTGTTGAAATTAGAAACCAAACCATACCAAGCGTGATTATTTACGGAAGCCCGAATAGCATAGGCGCCATTATTGAAATCACCGATCCCTCCTTCAATAGCTTCGTTATTTGTTTTTATAGCATTGAAATCGATATGGCCACTTGGTGTATATTTTTTAGCACTGCTGCTTCCCCAGTTACCTGTGCCGCCACCGCGTCCCCAGGATGCATAAGCCACAGTTGATAAAGTCGATTTTTCGTCGATATTGAAATCCCAGTTCAAGTTAACTACGGGTTTATGATAATAATTAGTTCTTTCACTAAGATAATCTCCACCTAGGAAGCCATAGTTTGTATTGTATCTTTTTCCATTTTGAAGATAACTCGATATACTTTTGGTGAAATTTTGATCGTGTTTCTGAGGGGCTCCGAAAATCAAGAAGTTAAAGGCATGTTTTTCGTTAGGTTTGTAGCCCAGCGAGAAAAAATAATTCTGTCCATTTCCTCTCGTTCCTTTGTTATAACCGTCTCCTGCCCAGTTTGTCAACATAATACTTGCTGCCCACCCATTTTCTGATAAACCGGTGTTATAGGCAAGAGTTGTCTTTTGGTAATTGTTATTGCCAATCAGTGCTTGAGCAAAACCACCTCGGGTTAGGTCTGTAGACTTTGTAACGATGTTAACTGTTCCTCCGACGGATGAAATGGCTAATTTGGAGGAACCTAATCCTCGCTGTATCTGTAATGCATTTGCCACATCAGCAAGGCCTGACCAGTTAGACCAATACATGTTACCGTCTTCCATTCCGTTTATGGGCTGACCATTTAAAAGAAACGCGGTATTCGTTTGATCAAATCCACGAACAATGATTCTAGAATCGCCATAACCTCCTGCTTGACCTGCCACGTAAACTGAAGGAGTATTTTTCAGGAGTTCTGGGAATTCTTGATTTCCTGCTTTCTGCTGGATTTCTGTAGTGCTTATAGTAGATACTGCAATTGGTGTTTTTCTATCCTTTGCCAAATCTATTAAACCACTTCCTATCTGTACAATCACTTCGTCAAGAGATTGTGCGCTTTGTTTTAGTGATATAGTACCAATGTCAGTAGTCCCAGATGAAAAGTTGACTTTTTCCACGTCGTAACCTACATAGCTAATTACAATCTCACCCGATTCCCTAGTTGTACTTAACGAGAACTTTCCATCAACGTCCGTAGAAGTTGATCGTGACGTTCCGGTAATTGATATCGTTGCCCCGGCTATTGGGTTTGTTCCGTCGGTTACAATCCCTTGGATAGCTTGCTGCGCAAAAGAAAATTTGGTATTAATTAGCAAGAACAATGCTAATAATAGCGTAGCCTTACTGAAAAGGTATTGGCTACGTCTTAATGATTTGAAAGAAAGTAAAAACTTCTTCATGTGCGTTGAATTGATTGAATAATTTGTTTTTCGGTACAAAATTAAATAGCTCGCGAGGAATAATTAGCAGGTTTTGTGTTAATTTAATATTAAGTTAATGTTACTTGATGCTTGGGTGTGAATAATTTACAGATCGATCTTGCGGTATCCAATTGTTTTTGTAACTGTTTAGAAATCTATAAAGTCTTTTCTGATTTTTAATTGTTTATTGGTTAAAATTGTTTCGAATTTTCGAATGTGGATTGTGGATAACTTTTTTCAAAATCACAATCATGCCCCCTGTGGTACATGCTTTAGGTAATGGTAAATGTAACAAGAGCTGTTGTCTGCTGTCGGAAATAAGCTATCAGCCTGATTAGACTGCCTGCCGGTAAGTATATACTGTTGCTGTTGTTACTAGTAAATCCCCTACCCAACCACTTAACTATTTGCCCACTCAACTACTCTACTACTTCAACTATTTCCCTAAGGTAAAAAAATGCCGACACAGCCCGGAAATCTTCTAATTCTAAGAATTTTTATTAGGTTTGCGGAAGTAATACTTGTTTGACAAACACGTTCTTGGCTTGTTCAATGGGTATAAGCTAATTGTACTATCGAAACGAATTAATTTTTATAAGAATGAATTACGACATCATTGTAATTGGAAGTGGCCCGGGAGGCTATGTTGCAGCCATCAGAGCTTCACAATTAGGTTTCAAAACGGCTATTGTTGAACGCGAATCTCTTGGCGGTATCTGCCTTAACTGGGGTTGTATCCCAACGAAAGCTTTACTTAAAAGTGCGCAAGTTTTTGAGTATCTGAATCACGCGGCTGACTACGGTATCAAAGTAGAGGGCGGTGAGGCTGATTTTGGCGCGATTATTAAAAGAAGTCGCGGCGTGGCCGATGGTATGAGTAAGGGTATCCAATTCTTGATGAAAAAGAATAAAATTGATGTAATCATGGGTACCGCTAAGATAAAAAAAGGCGGTAAGATTGAGGTAAAGGGTGGTGATGGTTCTACTAAAGAGTACACGGCCAAACATACAATACTGGCAACGGGCGCCCGTTCGCGTGAGCTTCCGAATCTTAAGCAGGATGGAAAAAAAATCATCGGCTATCGTCAAGCCATGAACTTGGATAAACAGCCTAATTCATTAGTGGTCGTAGGATCTGGTGCTATCGGTGTAGAGTTTGCTTATTTTTACAATGCGATCGGAACGAAAGTAACGATTGTTGAATATTTAGATCGTATTGTACCAGTTGAGGATGAAGAAATCTCTAAGCAGTTGGAACGTAGCTTGAAAAAAAGTGGCATCAATATCTTAACCGGTGCTGAAGTAACGGCGGTGGATACCAGCGCTTCGCCTAGCAAGGTGAAAATCAAAACGGCAAAAGGTGAAGAAGTGATCGAAGCGGAGGTTGTGTTGTCTGCCGTAGGTATTACTCCGAACATCGAAAACCTTGGTTTAGAAGAAGTCGGTGTAAAAACTGATAAAGGCCGGGTTGTTGTAGATGATTTCTACAAAACTAATGTAGAAGGTGTATATGCTATTGGTGATATTGTTAAAGGACAAGCCTTAGCACACGTTGCTTCTGCCGAAGGGATTACCTGCGTAGAAAAGATCAAAGGTTTACATGTTGAACCAATTGATTATAATAATATTCCTGGATGTACTTATTGCTCGCCTGAAATTGCCTCTGTTGGTTATACAGAAAAAGCCGCTAAGGAAGCCGGATACGAAATTAAAGTGGGCAAGTTTCCTTTTTCAGCTTCAGGTAAGGCAAGTGCCGCGGGTGCTAAGGATGGCTTTGTAAAGGTTATTTTTGATGCGAAGTACGGCGAGTTCTTAGGAGCACATATGATCGGATCCAATGTGACGGAAATGATTGCCGAGGTAGTGGCCGCCCGCAAACTGGAAACTACCGGACATGAAATTATTAAAACCATACACCCACACCCTACGATGAGTGAAGCTGTTATGGAGGCTACAGCGGATGCTTATGGTGAGGTAATCCATTTGTAGGAGGTTGAGTAGTGAAATAGATAAATAGTTGAGTAGGATAAATTCCTACTTAACTACTTAACGACTCAACTACTTGACTAACTGATATCAACCTTTATGAAGAAAATCTTATCTATTGATGGTGGTGGGATTCGAGGGATCATTCCGGGAATGATCTTGGTTGCTTTGGAAGAAAAACTGAAGCAAAAGACGAACAATCCCTCAGCAGCTATCGTAGATTTTTTTGATTTTTTTGCCGGTACGAGTACCGGAGGTATTTTGGTTTGCCTACTGCTCTGCCCTGATCAATCAGACCCCAAACGACCTCGTTTTTCTGCCAAAGAAGCTTTGGAAATGTATCTAAAATATGGTCACGATATTTTTAGAATGAGTTTTTTCAAGCGCATTACCTCAAGCTTGGGTTTAACCAGTGAGCGTTATAATAGTGCTACATTGGAAAGTGTGCTGCAGAAATATTTTGGAAAGACGCAGTTAAGTGAACTCATCAAACCTTGTATCATCTCTGCTTATAACATAGAGCTTAGGAAGACACATTTTTTTAGGCAGCAGACAGCTATTGAACGGGGTGACGTGCGTGACTTTTATCTCAAAGATGTTTGTCGGGCTACCTCTGCCGCACCGACTTATTTTAGTGTCGCCGAAATTTACTCGTTATCAGGAACACGGTACCCTTTATTAGATGGCGGTGTTTTTGCAACAAATCCTGCTTTAAGTGGTTTAGTTGAAGTAACTCGGGCATTTAATCAAACGAAAATCAATGATATTCATATTTTTTCTTTGGGAACGGGGCGATCGAGAAAATCGTATAACTTAGAGCATTTTAAAAAAAGTCGGGCTATTTCCATGGTACCGGCTCTAATTGACATCATGATGAGCGGTGTGGCCGAAAGCAGCGACTTTTTCCTTCACCAGCTGTTCCGGTCGTCAAACAAGGAAAAAGATTATCTGCGGATCGAACCGGAAAATCTCAACAGCATTCAGGAGAGTTTAGATGCTGCAGAGGAATCGAATATGAAACGTTTAATTGCTTTGGGAGACCGTACGGTGAGTGAGAATCATTTAATACTGGATGAAATGGCTGACTTCTTAATCGAAGAACAAAAGAAGAATGGTTCCCATGAAAAGCCTTGGAGTTTTTTGAACAGAAATTTATGGTCTTGAGGGATGAAATATAGGCTTTAGGCTTATGCAACTAATAACTAATAGCTGACAACTAATAGCTGACAACTAATAACTAACAACTAGCTAATAATGGCTTTAAATTACGTTTGGATAGCCTTCTTCTTAATTGCTTTTGTTGTCGCGCTTTTTAAGCTGATTTTTCTTGGAGACCAGGAGATTTTTCAGGCGATTGTAAATGGAACTTTCGATACGGCAAAGACAGGCGCCGAGATTTCCCTGGGCCTGATCGGTTTAATGTCTTTTTGGCTAGGCATCATGAAAATTGGCGAAAAGGGCGGCATGATTAACATTTTTGCTCGTTTAGTAGGGCCTTTTTTTAATAAACTTTTTCCGGAGATTCCTAAAAATCACCCGGCGTTGGGTTCGGTTTTGATGAATTTCTCGGCTAATATGTTGGGCCTTGATAATGCGGCGACACCGGTAGGTCTAAAGGCTATGAAAGAACTACAGGAACTGAACCCAAATAAAGATACGGCAAGCAATGCGCAAATCATGTTTTTAGTATTGAATGCGTCAAGTTTGACACTCTTGCCAATTACCATCATGGCTTACCGGAAGGAAGCAGGAGCTATAGATCCGTCCGATGTGTTCATTCCCATCCTGCTGGCAACCTTCTTTTCTACTTTGGTCGGTTTGGTAGTGACCGCTATTTATCAGCGTATTAACCTGTTCAATAAAGTTATCATAGCTTATGTGGGCGGTCTGACAATCTTGATCGGCGGACTCTTGTACTACTTTTCCACGCTGAGCCAGGAAGAAATCAATGCTATATCGCAGGTTGCAAGCAATGTCATTCTCTTCACGGTAATTATTTCATTCATTGCCCTAGCCTTCTACCGCAAAGTGAATGTTTTTGAATCATTTATTGAGGGGGCTAAAGAGGGTTTTGAAGTTGCTGTAAAAATTATCCCCTATTTAGTAGGGATTTTGGTAGCTGTAGGAGTTTTTCGAGCATCCGGTGCGATGGACTACCTGGTTCAGGGCGTCAGTGCAATTGTTAGCTGGGCGGGTTTGGATACGCGCTTTGTGGAGGCGCTTCCTGTCGCTTTTATGAAACCGATGAGCGGAAGCGGTGCGCGTGGATTGATGATTGATTTAATGCATGCCAAAGGTGCCGATGATTTTGCGTCGCGCGTGGCTTGTGTCATTCAAGGAAGTACGGAAACAACTTTTTATGTGTTAGCAGTATACTTCGGATCAGTGGCCATTAAAAGAACGCGACATGCTTTACCTGCTGCTCTCTTAGCCGAACTCGCAGGGATAATTGCAGCCATTATTATCGCTTACATCTTTTTTGGATAGTAAAAAGTAAAAAGTAAAAAGTAAAAAGTAAATTTTCACTAACAACTAACAACGAATAACTAACAACTAACAACGAATAACTAACAACTAGCATGGCGGAAGTAAATGTAACAGTTACCATCGGAAAGGAACGGTATAAAACAGAAGTCAGCAATGGACGAAATATCGTAATAGCGGATGAACCGGAGTCTATGGGAGGTACTGATCAGGGATTAGGACCGAAGGAATTGTTACTTTCGAGTTTAGGTTCTTGTACGGCTATTACATTAAGGATGTATGCCGATCGAAAGCAATGGGATTTGCAGGAAGTTATCATAACGGTAAAAATGGAGGTAGTACCAAGCAGTCATCAGCAAACGACTTACATAAAAAATCATATTAAATTGGTTGGCAATTTGGATGATGACCAACGGCAACGGCTGCTTCAGATTGCGGAGCTCTGCCCGGTACATAAAATATTATCAAATCCAATCGTAGTTGACAGTAATTTGGTTCCCTAATAGTTACGTGGTTAAGTGGGGGAATAGTTAAGTAGTTAAATGGATTGTATTGGAGCCCCTGGCGGGGACGAATTTTGATTTTTGGCTTTTGAATTATTACGTTTGCGCGTGCAAGCTTAAACTTGGAATATGACTGATATGGCAATGAAGGAACAGTATTCTCCGTACGTGAGCATTACGCGAGACGAATGGAAATTACTGAACGGATCACTGAATTTCTCTCTTTCAAATGAGGATATTGGAAGGTTACATGCGCTGAATGAGCCATTAAATATGGAAGAGATTCAGGAAGTTTATTTCCCGCTTTGTCATCTCCTGAATATCCATATTGACCACGCACATAAGCTTTACGACGCTGAAAATGCTTACTTGAACAGCGGACGCAAACGCTCGCCCTTTATTATTGGTATAGCAGGCAGCGTGGCGGCGGGTAAGAGCACCACCGCACGCGTATTACAAAAGGTCTTGTCTTTATGGCCCGATAAGCCAAATGTCGCTTTAGTAACCACTGATGGCTTTTTATATCCCAATAGTGTGTTGGAACAACGCGGAATAATGAATCGAAAAGGCTTTCCGGAAAGTTATGATACGAAGAAGTTAATCAATTTTCTGGCGGATGTGAAGGCGGGCAAGGAAAGCCTTCAAGTGCCTATTTATTCGCATCTTGAATATGATGTGATGCCGGATCAAATGCAGGAGATTTATAATCCCGATATTGTCATTGTGGAGGGGATCAATGTCTTACAAGTAAATTTGAGCGAAAAACACAAAGGACCGCAGGTTTTCGTGTCTGATTTTTTTGATTACTCCATTTACGTGCATGCTAACGAAAAAAACTTACTCGAATGGTATGTGTCTCGATTCAGACAATTGCAAACAACTGCTTTCCGGAATCCTAATTCCTATTTTCATAGATACGCCAGTCTTTCCGAAGAAGAAGCTATCGCGCGAGCAAATAGCATTTGGGATCTCATCAATAAACCAAACCTTATTAAAAACATACTGCCGACGCGCTTTCGCGCTAATCTTATATTGGAAAAGGGAAGCAATCATTTCGTAACAGGCGTCAAATTACGGAAGGTGTAGTTGTCGGTTGCGAGCATGAATGATGAGTGATAAATGATGAGTGATGAGTAAAGAGTGAATCGGCAGACAAGCTTCAGAGCATTATCACATTGGTTAATTATTGATCTCAGCTTTACATTAGGCTTTAACCTATAAGCAGTATGCTTAAGCTCGTACAAACCGATCATCACATTGGCTCATTGGCTAATTCCCAATTTTTAGTACTTCATTTAGCACAATGTTTTTGATAAACTGCGATTGCGTTTTTCCCAAATTGGTTAAGGTGAACTGTACCTTATACTTGACAACATCCTTTTGTACAGCCAATACCTTTAATTTCATACTATTTTCGAGTACTTCATTGCTGTGTTTGTTAAGCAGATCATTAAGACGCTTTTTGAGGTCCTCCCGGTCCATGGTATGGTTAATGGCTAATTCAAATTCGACGCTCACCTTGCGGGAGTTCTGAAAAGACTGGTTGACAATGTTTGTCGTAAAAACAAAGTTATTAGGAACCATGACAATATCATCATCATCATTATTGATAACAATATTAACCAGGGTGATGTCAATAATTTGCCCTTGGTACTCGCCGATCTTAACATAATCACCCAATGTCAATTGATCAGAAAACATGATAATTAAACCACTGATCATATTCGTGATGTAATCCTTAAAAATAAGGGCTATAGCCGCTGCAACGATGGTGATACTGGTTAGGAAATCTCTGGGGTTGATTCCAAAGGCCAACATCAGACTAAAAATAATGACGACGGCGTTGAGCACCGAGGCAATGCGGTTAATACCTAATACGAAGCTACCGCGCGAACTGGTATGAAAGTAAAGAGAGCGTCGTTTATACCAAGACAAGAGGATGATTCGGACAGTTGAAATGATGATATTACTGGATAGAAAGACATTCAAAGCATACACCAATCGTTGTAAAACCCTCTTGTCGTTATAGTAGGACTCATACTCTATTAAAGTGTATGTTATCGGAATGAATACAAGGATTTTGATTACCAGTATGAGCAAGTCTTTTTTCAGATGAATGCTACGTTGTATATATTCTTGTTGACTATTCATATTTTCAATGATGTATCTTTTTTTGCAGATCGCGTTGAAAACTAGCTGGCAGCTTGCCGGTATGTTTTTTAAAAAATCGAGTGAAGTAAGCAGGATCTTCAAAGCCGATTTTCCAGCCCACTTCGCGAATCGGGAGCTGCGTCCAAAACAGAAGGCGTTTCGCCTCCAGCACACGCCGTTCATCAATGACCGTTTTAGCGTTTGTCCCTGTCATTTCTTTAACTACATCATTCAAATGGCCTGCCGAGATAAACAATTTAGATGCATAATCAGCAACTTTCGTATGGCTAAGAAAGTCTTTTTCCACTAAAGCTATAAATTGACGCATTAAGGTACTATAGCGCTTCCGACCGGTGATATGGGTATGCGGACTGACATAGCTTTCTGTTTTTTCCAACAGCGCCAGTAAAAGTTGAGCTACAACCGCTCTATTCTGTTTAAAGAGTGTATATTCTTCCTCGATTAATGCAACAAAAGCCAAAATTCGTTCAAGTTCATGTTTCTTTAAGGATAACAGATTACTGCTAAACTGCTGTTCCCAGTGATTGTCTGCCGAATAAGAAAATAGAAAGTCGCCTTTAAAGGTAACCAAGTACATTTCCGCATTACCCGGGTCAACTTCATAATGAACCTGCCCGGGGCGCATAAATAATAGCGCAGCATCTTTCGCTTCATATTCTTTGAAATCGATAAATTGACGCGTCGTTCCTTGACAAAGAATGATCAAGGTATAATGATCGTGCCGATGCGGAGCCGTGGTTTTTTCATAGCGGTCGTGACCATAGCTTAATCTTTTGATATCGAATTCGTCCGAATATCCTTCACCGGTACTCGGTACATTATATATCGGAATGTTCTGCTTTACCATTTTTAAGCTAGTTTTACAGTGCAAAGTTATTAAAATCCATGAAAAGTACCATTAATACCTTGTTTTGTTATGAAGGAGCTACCGCTCTAAACTTACATTTGTACAACAAAGAAGAAGTTACCCAAAGGTATCACTTGTTTGTTCTCTCGATCTGCGGCAGATAGGAAGAGATCGGTAAATGCTAATTGCTTGTTTATGGCGGATATACCCGATCTCTCAATCTCACTACGTTAGGTTTGAGTTGGCATTAAGAAACATTAAGACAAAAAGATGCAAGGAGAAAATCAATTAGTCGAATTACACGTAACCGGCATGCATTGTAATAATTGTGCGCTCTCCGTACATAAAATGTTGGAGAAAAAAGGTTACCAAAACGTTTTCGTGAGTTTTGCAAATGAGGAAGTAAAATTTACAGCCGATAAGGGACTGAACGTAAATAATGTAATACAAGATATTGAAGGTTTAGGTTTCAAGGTGCAGCAGGAAGAACAGGGCTTTGTGAAAGAAGGTTTTTTAGGAAAAATAGAACATAAATTTATTTTTAGTCTATTGTTTACTTTGCCGCTTTTCCTGCACATGTTTTTACCTTTTCATTGGCTGCATAACCCCTATGTTCAATTGAGTTTATGTCTTCCTGTATTTGTTTTAGGATGTGCTTATTTTGGAAAAAGTGCTATTAATTCAATCAAGGCAGGTGTGCCCAATATGGATGTCCTGATATTTGTTGGCTCTACGTCGGCATTTATCTACAGTATAATAGGTACTTTGTTGGGCTTAGGGCCTAATTATATGTTCTACGAAACAACAGCTACCATTATTACGCTTGTACTTTTAGGAAATGTATTTGAAAAGCGATCGGTAACACAAACGACTTCGGCCGTCAAAGATCTGATGAAAATCCAGGTCGACAGCGCCGTCCGTATTGTAAACGGTCAAGCCGAACGCGTCGATATAAATCAATTAAAAATTGGTGATACCTTATTAGTCAATGAAGGCGACAAGATACCGACCGATGGTGATATTGTATGGGGAGACGCATCTGTGAACGAGTCGATGTTAACTGGCGAAAGCATTCCGGTTGAAAAGGGAAAATATGATGCGGTTATTGGTGGAACCATACTTGAACGAGGTAGCATTCGAATGCTGGTGACGAAAGTGGGTAACAAAACGGTGTTGGCACAAATCATTGATTTAATGAAAAGAGCACAGGCCGCAAAGCCACCCATACAACGCTTAGGTGATAAGGTGGCGGCGATTTTTGTACCGGTGGTAATTGGCATCGCATTATTAACGTTTGTCCTTGCATATTTTGCCTTTGATATAGGTTTCCGTCAAGCCCTATTAAATGCCATTGCTGTGATGGTAATCTCCTGTCCTTGTGCCATGGGGTTAGCCACACCAACCGCAGTGATGGTTGGCCTGGGAAGAAGTGCTAAACAAGGTGTGCTTATAAAGGGCGGTGATACGGTAGAAGAAATGACCAATTTAAAATATATGGTGTTCGACAAGACGGGGACATTAAGCACCGGCAAGTTCAAGATAAGGGACATAAAAAGCGAGCTGAGTGATATAGAGACCGCGACGCTGATCCATGGTTTAGAAAGCTATTCGAACCATCCGATCGCCAAGTCACTTGTTAATGCATTTGCCAACCGGGAAAAGAGAAAGATCGTTTTTACGCAGGTAAAGGAAGAAAAAGGATTAGGGATAAAAGCGATGGATAGTGAAGGGCACCGCTATCAAATTGGCTCAAAACAGCTTGTAGAAGATAGCAAGGAACTTGGCAACTATGATGTATTTTTATTGAGGGATGACGAGCTGGTTGTCAGAATCGCAATCGACGATGAAATTAAAGCAGGAGCAAAAGAGCTTGTACAGACTTTGAAGGGACAGCAGATAATACCGGTCATTTTAAGTGGTGACAGAAAAGAGAAATGCGACGCACTTGCGGCGTCGATAGGAATTACAGAAGTTTATGCCGAAAAGTTACCCCATGAAAAATTAGAATTGATTGAGTCATTAAAGCAAGGAGGTAAAGTAGCAATGGTTGGAGATGGTATTAACGATGGTCCGGCGCTTACAACAGCCGATGTAGGCGTCTCTTTAGGCGATGCAAGTCAGGTCGCCATCCAATCTGCCAAAGTAGTATTGTTGAACAACGATTTGCAATCGATCACGACTTTACTTAAGATAGGTAAGCATACGTTGCTTACGATCAAACAGAACCTTTTCTGGGCATTTTTTTATAATATTTTTGCAATCCCTTTGGCCGCATTTGGTTTTTTAAGTCCGATGTTAGCAGCACTAGCCATGGCTTGCTCGGATGTAGTGGTAATTGGTAATTCCATCCGATTGAAGTTTAAAAAGCTATAAGCGAATGCCAAATAAAAATGCCCCAGTGTTTCCACTGAGGCATTTTTATTAATTAAACATTCCTTTTACTTTATCGATGATACTATCCCCTCCCCCTTCACTATTTCCCAATAAGGATTGCATGTCGAAGTTGCCATTTAATAGGCCTTCAGCTTTGCCTTTTAATGCATCAGGTAAATTGTTGTTTACATAATCGAGCACAACTGAAGTTGCTTTTTGCGCTAATTCGGGGGAAAGACCTACTTTCTGAATCAGCTCGTTTACTAATTTTTCCATGCCTTTTGTTTTAATGTTGTCAATAGTTTTTTGAAAACATTTGAGGAGCTTATTTGTTTGCTCTCATTACATTATTTGGCTAGCTATATTTATCGATTATATGCGCTACCTGTTTCAGGTAACTTCCTCCGAAGACATTGGCATGGAACAATAGAATATAGAGATTCCATAAATCGATTCGTTTCTTCCAATCCTTCTCCAAGGGAAAAACTTCTTGATAAGCGTCATAGAAAACTTGATCGAATCCACCAAAAAGTTGCGTTAATGCAAGGTCCATTTCGCGATGTCCGTAATAAACTGCCGGATCGATCAGGAAAGGTACCCCTGCTTGATTGACCATATAATTTCCATTCCAAAGGTCTCCGTGTAATAAAGCGGGCGGTTCAGTGGGGAAAAGAGAAGGCAGTCGCTGGAAGAGTTGTTCGAATTTATGATGTAATATTTTGTCTATCAGCCCCTTTGACTCACTTCGTTCCAGTTGTTTTTTTAAACGCTCTTCAATGAAAAAATCTGACCAGGATATATGCGGTCGATTATATTGAGGTAATGAACCTAGGTAATTGTCGTATTCTAAACCAAAATAATCGTGGCTGTTTTTATGGACAAAAGCGAGCATGCGGCCTAGATTCGCTTGTGCGTTCTTACTATTATCGCCTTTTTCTATCCATGGCATAAGCAAAAAAGCATCCCTATTGAATTGCCCTGCTATCAGCAGCTCCGGTACTACGGCTCCGCCCACACGTTTTAGCAGCTTTAAGCCTTCCCGCTCCAATACAAATATATTCGGCAGGGTATCGGCATCATTGATTTTAATAAAAAAAGATTCCCGGTGCCCCTGGATTTGATAGCTTCGATGGATATCACCTCCGGATACCGGTAACATATGGAGGATTTGAAAGCTAGTGCCGATCAACTTACTTATGACTTCCTCTAAGTTTTTTATAAAATCAACCGATAAAAACATTTTTTGAACTTGTTGAATAAACCTATGGATAAATGTATGTAAAAAGGAGAAAATAAGGTAGGGGTTTTAAATTTTATGTGATTTTGATAGTTTTAAAAGAACCTTTTCTTTGTCACTTTTATTCGTTATTGTTTGTTTTAAAAGGTACTCATGCTACTTCGTGGTTTCCGCAAAAAGTGACGCAGAATCTCGTCGCTTGGAAATTTGCTACAAACAGTGTGCATCAAGGTGCAGACCGCAAATTTCCTAGGCGACATTTTCCAAAGCCAACGAATCATGCGTTTAACCAGACGTATCATTTCTTCAGCCCTAAATATAGTCCTGTGCGTGGGGAAAATCGGCCTTGGAGGATACCGAAGCAACGAGCAGCAAAGCATGTGCACCATCGTTCATATCGCAATATCCAAGCGGATTGAGGAAGTGAAACGGCTCCAATACGCGCCATGAATGCTTTGCAATCAGGTGCAAGGTAGCCTACAGAGCCTTGATTGTTTGGTTCTTTATCATCAAGGATAAAGAACATTATATTAAATGAAAAATTATTTAAAATAAACGTTCTTTTTTGTAAGACACGGTTTTGCCGGAGAAAAAGTAAAAGAGATGGTAAATATTCTGGTTAATAATTTATCTTTGCCGTTTAATACGCATTATTGCCTACATGAAGCACATTCGCAATTTTTGTATCATTGCACATATCGATCACGGGAAGAGCACCTTGGCAGATCGTTTATTGGAGTACACCAATACCATCACACAGAGAGAGGCGCAGGCGCAGCTCTTGGACGATATGGATTTGGAACGTGAGCGTGGAATTACGATTAAGAGCCATGCCATCCAAATGAATTATAATTATGATGGACAGGACTATGTTCTTAACCTGATTGATACACCCGGGCACGTCGATTTTTCTTACGAAGTGTCCCGTTCGATTGCCGCCTGTGAAGGAGCTTTGCTGATTGTGGACGCTTCCCAAGGGATTCAGGCACAAACGATCTCCAACCTGTATTTGGCTTTGGAACACGATTTGGAAATCATTCCCATTCTGAATAAGATGGATTTACCGGGAGCAATGCCCGAGGAGGTAAAGGATCAGATTGTGGATTTGATCGGTGGAAAACGCGAAGATATTATTCCTGCGTCGGGAAAGACAGGGATGGGTGTTTCAGACATCCTTCGGGCAATTGTTGAGCGCGTACCGGCACCCGTAGGTGATCCGGATGGCCCCCTCCAAGCCTTAATTTTTGACTCCGTCTTTAACTCCTTTCGCGGAATTATGGCTTATTTTAAGGTAGAAAATGGGGAAATTAGAAAGAATGATAAGGTCAAATTTATCGCAACAGGTAAAGAATATACGGCCGATGAAATAGGAACGCTGAAACTCAACCAGGTGCCGAAAGACGTTATTCGTACGGGAGATGTAGGATATATTATCTCCGGTATAAAAGAGGCACGTGAAGTTAAAGTGGGTGATACAATTACCCATGTAAACCGTCCGAGCAAAGAGGCAATCAAAGGATTCGAAGAGGTTAAGCCCATGGTTTTTGCCGGAATTTATCCGGTAGATACGGAAGATTTCGAAGAGTTAAGAGAGAGCATGCACCGATTGCAGCTGAATGACGCTTCTCTCGTATTTGAACCCGAATCATCAGCTGCCCTTGGTTTCGGTTTCCGATGCGGTTTCTTGGGAATGCTCCATATGGAAATTATTCAGGAACGTTTGGAACGGGAGTTTGATATGACTGTTATCACAACGGTTCCAAACGTTTCCTACATTGCTCATACGACCAAAGATGGTGAGATAAAGGTAAACAACCCCTCTGATTTGCCTGATCCCAGTAAATTAGAATTTGTAGAAGAACCTTTTATCAAAGCTAATATCATTACCAAGTCGGAGTTTGTCGGACCTGTTATGTCACTCTGTATCCAAAAAAGAGGAGTTATTATTAACCAGAGTTATTTAACTGCCGATCGTGTAGAATTGGTATTTGAAATGCCAATGGGTGAGATTGTATTTGATTTCTACGATAAACTGAAAACCATTTCGAAAGGGTATGCCTCATTTGACTACCATCAAATTGGCTATAGGCAATCGGATTTGGTTAAATTAGACATTCGATTAAACGGAGAACCGGTAGATGCGCTCTCTTCGCTTATTCACCGAAGCAATGCCTACGAGTTCGGAAAAAAGATTTGTGAGAAATTGAAAGAGCTTTTACCAAGGCAGCAATTTGAGATTGCCATCCAAGCGTCTATAGGAGCTAAGGTTATCGCGCGGGAGAATGTACGTGCCTTGCGAAAAGATGTAACGGCTAAATGTTACGGAGGGGATATTTCACGTAAGCGCAAGCTGTTGGAAAAGCAGAAAAAAGGTAAGAAAAGAATGCGCCAGGTTGGAAATGTGGAAATTCCTCAATCGGCCTTTATGGCGGTGTTGAAATTAGATTAATCTTTGGTTATTTGTTGTTCGTTATGAGTTATTAGCTGTGTAATTAACTGCATTATAACCAATAACGAATAACCGATAACTTATAACTAATAAGAAATGCAATTACTAGACGGTAAACTTGTATCTGAGAAGATTAAACAGGATATTGCTCGGGAAGCGGCAGAGTTTTTGACTTCAAACGGTCGGAAACCGCATTTGGTGGCGATTTTAGTAGGCCATGACGGTGGTAGTGAAACTTACGTAGCCAGTAAGATGAGAAATTGCCAGCAAGTTGGTTTCGAATCCACTAATATTCGCTATGAAGATGATATTACACAAGAGGAACTCATTAAGAAAATAAAAGAGCTCAACCAAGATGATGCGGTTGATGGTATTATTGTGCAACTTCCTTTACCGAAGCATATTGATCCGGAAGTGGTGACCGAAGCTATCGATCACCGTAAGGATGTGGATGGCTTCCATCCAGTTAATTTAGGAAGGATGCAGCGGAACCTTCCCTGTTTCATTCCTGCTACTCCCTACGGCATTATGCTTATGTTAGACCATTACGGCATTCAAACTGCGGGTATGCATGCGGTAGTTGTAGGAAGAAGCAATATTGTTGGGAGTCCGATGAGCATTCTATTGGCACGTAACGCACAGCCCGGCAATTGTACCGTGACATTGACACATAGCCGTACTAAGAATTTAAAAGAAGAAATTTTACGTGCTGACTTAATTGTCGCCGCTATCGGTAAAAAGAATTTTGTTACAGCAGATATGGTGAAAGAAGGTGCTATCATCATTGATGTGGGAATCAATCGGGAAATAAGCACGTTGACAAAATCCGGCTATAAACTGTTTGGAGATGTCGATTTTGAGCGGGTATCGTCTAAGGCTTCTTATATCACACCCGTACCCGGAGGTGTTGGCTTAATGACGATTATTGGATTGTTGAAAAATACACTTGCAGCAGCTAAGAAAGAGGTTTATCGTTATTAGTTGTTCGTATTAGCTATTAGTTATTAGTTATTAGTGATCGGTTGATCGTCGTTACGAAAAAAACTGTAGAAAAAATAGGACCATTTAACAACTCGACTATTTGACAACCAACCATAACAACTCGACTATTTGACAACTAATATTAGTAGTAACGGGTTCTACAAACAATCTGGCATTTTTATTGTTATGTCTGAAAATGTAAACAAAAACAATTTATTCAAATGAAAAAATTAAGTTTATTAGCTGTCTTGGCGTTGGCATTTACATTCGCGGCCTGCAATAATTCCTCCAATAGTGGTGAAGGTACTTCGGATACGATTGTTGCCGATACAACTACACTTGGCGAGCACATAGATCAGGGCATTGACAGTATGAAAGAAGCTGGAGAAGAAGCAAAAAGCGATATTAATGCTGCTGCAGATGAGGCAAAGGCGGATGCTAAGACGACCGGAGAAAATATTAAAAACGACCTGAACGCTGCGAAGGAAGATGTAGGTGACGCTGCTAAAGCTGCCGGAACGGATATTAAGAATGCAGCAAACAAAGTAGCCGACAAGACGAAGGAAGGTTATAATAATATCAAAGAAAGCTTGAAAAAAGATAGTACAAAGTAATAATCGGTATTTTACATTTATAACCAATCTATGGGGCACTGATTCAGTGCCCCATTTTATTTACATAAACGCGTCAACTTCGCGATAGGCTTCAATTAACCGTTGTTCGCCGTCCTTGCCGCTGCCGGAGACACCATGTTCCATTCCGACAACACCTTTATAACCCTTCTCGTAAAGGTATTTGAATATGTTTTTATAGTTGATTTCGCCCGTGGTTGGCTCTTTTCTGCCGGGGTTATCTCCCGTTTGTATATAAGCAATTTCGCTCCAGGTGCGTTCCATGTTCGCTATTAAATCGCCTTCATTCCGTTGCATGTGATATATATCATACAGTATTTTACAAGATGGGCTATTTACCGCACGACAAATAAGATAGGTTTGGTTGGAAGTACGCAAAAATAAGTCGGGTGTATCGCTCAAGGGTTCCAGCACCATGACGATGCCATGCGGTTCAAGTATTTCTGCGCCCTTCCGTAGCGCGTCGATAACGTGTGCTGTTTGCATATCCAGTGATAGATTTCTTGCAAAATCGCCCGGCACAACAGTAGTAAACTTGCCGCCGCATCTTTTTGATATCTCCACCGCTTCATGACAACCCTTTAAGAAGATGTCGATGTGGTCTTTTTTTCCTGCAGCCAAGGTGTTTGCACCGTTTCCGCCCTTATTTAAGACGAATACTCCCATTGCCATGCCCAACTTTGCTAATAAATTACCTATTTTTTCCTGTTCCTGCGGCGATCTACCCGACATACCATTGTCTTCAATACCCCGAAAGCCTTGATCGTACATAAACTGAATCTGATCTAAAAAATTATTGCCTGCCAGATTCTTAAACATACCATCGTGTGGTCCATAATTTAGATTGAAGGTTTTTGCGGCTTTGTTAACCGTTTGCGTGGACGCGTTGCTTGTTAGCGAACTACCGGCAACCAGTGCGCCTGTAGCCATTAATCCTTTCTGTAAAAATTCGCTTCTTTTCATCTTTTTTGTATCAAGTATCGGGTATCAGGTATCAAGCATGATGTCCTTCTCCCTTGTTTTGTTCTTAGATCTTTTTCCTATGTCTATAGTTAATCCTGTGTCTTATGTCTTCTATCTATATCCTTTATCTTCCTCTACCAAAAATTGCTTAAATCCATTGGTCATGGTGTCCCGCACATTTCCTTGCTGATCATGATAAATAATATACGCCTCAAGTGAAGGGCGTTTTGTTACAAAATTAAGAGCATCTGTTAAACTCATCGCCATTACCGCATTATCATAGCCATCAGCGGTTATTGCATCCTCTGCATAAAGCGTAACACTTATTAGTTCGTTATCCAGTGGAAAGCCCGTACGCGGATCAATAAGATGCGAAATTTTTTTGGATCCGTTTTGTTTGAACTTTCGATAGTTCCCCGAGGTGGTGATGGCGCCTTGACTTAGTGCTACGACATGTCGAATAATCGGTTCATCGTTATTTTCGGCAGGACCTTCGATGCCAATTTTCATAGCACTACCATCTTTCTTTTTGCCATGAATACGCAGTTCTCCCCCTATTTCGACAATAAATGATTTTATTCCTTTTTCTACCAGATAATTTGCCACTTTGTCGACACTATATCCTTGGGCAATGCCATTCACATCTATCTTAACACAGGGCCTTGCCTTATGGAGGAAATTTCCTTTCAATTTTAATTTAGTATAACCAATGCACTTTTTAATAGCGGCAATTTCCAAGCTATCGGGGTAATGCGTTATTGCCTCATGGCCAAAACCCCAGGCTTCTACTAGCGGGCCTACGGTAACGTCAAATAAACCCTCGGTTTCCTGAGCTATTTGTAGTGATTTTTCGATAACCTTGCGAAAATCAGCGTCAATGGATATCCCTTTTTCACTGTTGTTAAATTGGCTAATCAGCGAGTAAGGTTTGTAGATCGACATGGAGCTATCAATGCCTGCCAGTAGGCTATCAATACTTTCTTTTCGAATACTAGGTAAAGGACTGTAGTACGTGATTTGATAGCTAGTACCTTGAGCATAGCCCGTTATCCGATGTTTATCTTCTTCGAGGGAAGGTTCGGAGAAAGAGCAAAACAAGCATAGCATAAACAGGGAAAAAGAAAGCTTTTGCCAAGTATTAGTCGTGCTTGTTTTGCTCATAAGATGCCTATGTTATGCTTTTTCCCAGTGAAATAACCCCGGTTGAGCTACAGGATAAAGGCCATTTTCATCTGGTAATATTTTTGGCTTAGCATCCCAAGCTAGCGTTTCGGGCATGAGGGAATTGTTGGCGTTTAATGCATCGTCCCATTTTATTACTTGACCGGAATAAGTAGCATAACGCCCAATAATGCCGGTAAGGGTGCTTTTAGCGCCATATTCCGCATCCCAATGCTTATACTCCCCTTTACTGATCGTTTCGAACAACTCATCGTGTTCTGTTTGATAGGGATTTGCCTGGCCTTTTGTTGGGTGATTAAACAATAAGTTGCCTTGATGATCCCACAGTTTACCTGTGTTTCCCGCTGATAAATAGGCCTTTCCTTTCGTACCAAAGAAAGTTTCATCTACTCGGTTCTGCGTTCCTTCGAAATGCCGGCATTGACTGTAAATAACCGAACCATCAGCATAAGTAAGTTCAATCGAATGATTATCATAAATTTCACCGTATTCTTTTCCGGTACGCCAAGCCCGGCTTCCTGTACCCTGAATAGATACAGGATAAGAACCTTTAACCCAGTTCGCAATATCGATATTGTGAACATGCTGTTCTACTATATGATCGCCGCAGAGCCAGTTAAAATAAAACCAGTTACGCATTTGATATTCCATTTCAGTTTGTTCCGGCTTGCGCGGTCGTACCCACACCCCTCCACTATTCCAGTAAACCTGGCCGCCTACAATGTCGCCTATTTCACCGGCATGTATACGTTTAATTGCCTCTCTATAATTTTTTTGATAGCGGCGTTGTAGACCGACAACGACATTTAGTTTTTTCTTCTTTGCTTCTTCAGCAGCTGCCAGTACTTTCCTCACACCAGGTGCGTCGACGGCTACCGGTTTTTCCATAAATACGTGTTTTCCCTGTCTGATGGCTTCTTCGAAATGAGTCGGCCTAAAGCCAGGTGAAGTAGCAAGGATAACAACATCCGCCAAGGCAATGGCCTTAGCATATGCATCAAAACCGACGAATTTATGATCTTCCGGTACATTGACCTTTTCTTTGAACTTTTCTGAAAGATCTTTGAAACTGTTATCCAGTTGATCCCTAAATGCATCGGCCATAGCGACAAGTTGAATGTTGAATTTGGTTGAAAGTGCCTGAGAGGCTGCTCCTGTGCCTCGTCCTCCACATCCAACCAACGCAATCTTAATGGTATCATTTACGGAAGAATGTCCCATGAAGGGAATGCTACTTAACATCGTGCTGCCGGCAATGACTGCGGAGGTTTTTAAGAAATCCCGGCGCTGTTGATGAAGATTTAATTTATTCATTTCGGTTTATTGTTTGTTATTATATCTGTTAATTGATTATTTATCTGGTATAGGCGCTTGGTTGTAGTAAGCTTCAATTTCGGCTTTAGCAGGCTGGACAGCGGGTCGTACCAAGCGAAAACCGACAAAAGGTGCTTCCGGAAACCACCAATTGCTTTTTGGTATCTGTGGATCCAATTGTTTCCAGGCCGGATCGGAAGCAAAGCGAGCTGCCGAGCGCAATGCAGCCGCTTCGTCGTCGTAGGCGCCGCCACGTACGCTGTGGGGATATAACTTAGTTGGTTTATTTACCGGGTTTTTAGCCGGTGACGACGCATAGAACTGCTCATCATATTGATCGTAGGTCCATTCCGATACATTGCCATGCATATCATATAATCCCCATGCATTTGGCTTCTTCTCTCCTACCTTATGTGTCGTTCCATTGCTGTTGTCCGTAAACCATGCATATTCGCTCAGCTTGCTCGCGTCATCTCCAAAAGTATAGCTTCCTGTACTACCGGCCCTGCAAGCATACTCCCACTCTGCTTCAGTAGGTAGTCGATAGAATACCCCGGTTCGTTCATAGAGCCATTTACAAAATTGTATGGCATTATAGTGGGTCATGGCGATTGCCGGATGTCCCTCTTTACCCATGCCAAAAGTCATGTCTAAGTAAGGTTTTGTAGGACGGGTAACGGCATCTACATTGGCCGGAACTTTTCCATCTATGCTTTGGGTCACTTCGTAATCCTTATAAAGGAAAGGTTCGAAAAGATCCCAAGTAACCTCGTAAACACCTATCCAAAAGGCATCTAAGGATACTTCGTGAACAGGCTTTTCATCAGGATTTCCATTTTCGCTTCCC
Source organism: Olivibacter sp. LS-1 (assembly GCF_008245145.1). Classification (GTDB taxonomy): domain Bacteria; phylum Bacteroidota; class Bacteroidia; order Sphingobacteriales; family Sphingobacteriaceae; genus Olivibacter; species Olivibacter oleidegradans. The sequence goes on from NZ_CP041643.1 coordinate 3,688,741, forward strand.
ATTTTAAAATCTCCTTTCGGAATGGCCTTCATCGGAAAGCTAAGTTTGGTTCCGTTGATGGCTTGCGTATAGTCTGCTACTTCTTGGGCGGAAAGAGTGAAACTTGTGAATGTTAGAATGGATAAAATGGCAAGTTTTCTATTCATTTGTTGTTTTAATTGGCTCTGCTTAATTAGTTTTGCATTGATTAGTCCACTAAATAAGTCATATTTTGGAAGATATACAAGAGTTATATGAAATAATTGTGTATGCTGAACACTTTCGGTTACATGCAATCGGTTGTGTAGGTTAGGTTCAACACAATGCGACCGAATAACTGTTAATAAGTTGATTCGAAAATATAAAGGATATGCCCAGCTTTAAAATAAAACGCATTTATGATGAACCCGATAAATCGGATGGTTATCGGATTTTGGTTGATCGGCTATGGCCACGAGGTATTAAAAAAGAACGTGCGCAAATTGATGAATGGTTGAAAAATTTAGCACCTTCAACGGACTTGAGGAAACGTTATCATCAAGATGCGGAAAGTTGGGATGAATTTAAAAGAGATTATTATCGAGAGATCAGTGGCAATAGTGAATCAAAAGAAATCATTAACGAGTTAAAGAAGCATGAAGTGATTACCTTGCTTTATGCTGCTCATAATAAAGAACATAACAATGCAAAAGCCTTAAAGGAATATTTAGAGGCCTATTTTTGAAAAAATATTTGTCTAAAATGTGTAGGAAATAAAAGATTTTATTAGCTTTGCATCGCTTTTAGGGAGCATGCCTCGGTAGCTCAGTTGGATAGAGCAACGGTTTTCTAAACCGTGGGTCAGGGGTTCGAATCCCTTCCGGGGTACATAAGGTCTCAGTGAAAACTGAGACTTTTGTCATTTAAAAGGGATGCGAACAGAAGGGTCGGTCGGGTTCGAACACTTTCTCGGCGGGTCGAGTGCGGGCCAACAGGGACGCCGACAATCCCTTCCGGGGTACATAAGGTCTCAGTGAAAACTGAGACTTTTTTCATTTAGCAGGGATGCGGACAGAAAGATTATAGACTACACACCGCCTGAAGTTGGAGATTTTCGTCTATGTGTTATTTCCTGAAAACTAAAAGATTTGCCCGATTTTCTTTCGCTACCCCCTCACTTAATTTCCTTAATAAATGCAGCAGCGATGCATCTTTATACACGTGATAATAAGATAATAGCGCGCTGTATAGATCATAAGGATAATAGACGGAAAAATGACCGCCATCATCAACATCCAGGCTAATAGCTTTATCGGTAATTTGTTTAAACGGCCATATCGAACCAGGCTCGACAAAGCCTGCAAGGTATTTAATGGATTCTAATATATTTTTAGAATTTCCATTGTCCGTATTGTAATGCCATAAGTCAATGCCAACTTTACTACCGACCTTTGCCAAGGTTATCAACGCATGCACATTATACAAACTGTAATCGTAGGATTTAGTGCGGTTCAGTTCGTATATCTGCCGACCCATTGAATCGATCTGGGTGTCAAAAAACTTTTTGCTATCGCTAACTATTTTTGTCGCTAGTTGGTTATCGCCGGTATATAAAGCATAATAAGCCGTTTGGGCAGCATACCAAGTTCCGTGATTGTTTTTCTTCTTCCTTTCCTCTTTTCCAATTTCACTGGTTAACAGCCAATTCAAAAAGGTATTGAACCATACTTTCAGTTCCCTTCTTTCTGCTTCTTGGAACACATCAGCTCCTTGAAGCATCTCTTGAGCATCAATCACCAGTATGAACCATCTCGAATCAATAATGCCTGTGGGCGTGCCCACTTCTACACCTGGTTTACACTGACCAAAATTCAAGTTGGGATTCATTTTGGTTTTAGGATTTAAGAACCACGTCCTAATCAATTCAGCGGATTTTTGTGCATATCTTTTATCTTTTGTAAAATGATAAGCAAGTGCCAATGTATGAACTGAGACCGACATTTTGCGAAGCAATGGTTTATCAGACACTTTTTCGGTTTCGGGGTTTGTCTCTCCATCTTTGGTGATATACGATAAACTATCTTTAGCGTTCGGATTAGGCCAACTGTACGGCGACCAACTGTAATAATCATGTATATCTTTGCTGGCTGGCATGGGTGGATTATCTGTCACCGACAAGGCCTGAACTTTTAGCGTCAGATCCGCATCCGCTATAAGCCGCTTTAAAGAGGCCACCTTCGATTGTTCAAGTGCCTCGTCTGCTATTTTTTTAATATTCATAACCTCCTGGCTAAAAGCAGGGATATGGCAGAGGATGCAAAGAGTGTATATTAGTAATTTTCTAAGTAGATACATTGCGCTCTTTAAAGGTAATTCCTATTTCTTCTTCCACCATAGGGAGATGGCATACAGCAAACAGTGTTGTCAAATTTGAATAATTGACCAAGGAGCTTTACCCTTGGTCATCTTATGGATGTAGTTCACCGTATGATTTCTTGTCAGAATAAAACGAAAGAAGGTAATTATTGCTAATATATATAATCTTTTATTGCCCTCCAAAGAAGTAATAATCGGCCAAAAGGCCGATAGTGCTAATTATCGGCTTTTTGGCCGATTATATGATTGTAAAATTCCAACAAGTGCCAGTAATCAGGACAGTTTTGGTAATTGCCCTTGTAAACACTAATAGCAGTATAGCAAGCTTCTAAAAATTTTTTTGTATTAATAACCTTCGCCCACGGTTTCCATTCTACTTCAAAGGGTGGCGGATTGCTGTCAAAATATTCTTTAAGCTCTTGCGGTGTCATAAGGGATCTTCAAAAAACAGCCAAAAGTAGTAAAAATATTCACCTTCTCTCCTTTTACGAAGAAATCGAAGAAAATTAAATGGATTTTCCTGTATAACGAGTTCCCTTTAAACGGTATTAGTCCCCGTTAATTTGCAATGAAAACTTCGATTTCGACAAGTCCGATCTCAATGGATGGTTTTACTTTTATAGATAAAATATAGGAAGAATTCTTTATTTTCGCCCCTATATGGAAACAGTTGTCAGTGGAATCCGGAGCACCGGAAAATTACACTTAGGAAATTACTATGGCGCAATTAAGAACTTTATCAAAATGCAGGAAGAATACAACTGCTTTTTCTTTATTGCTGATTTACACTCATTAACAACCCATCCTACTCCCGATAACTTACATGGCAATGTGAAACAGGTTGTTGTAGAATATTTGGCAGCGGGTATCGATCCTGAGAAGGCCACCATTTATGTTCAGTCGGACGTACCGGAAGTTATTGAATTATATCTCTATTTAAATATGAACGCGTACTTGGGTGAATTGGAACGAGCTACCTCTTTCAAGGATAAAGTGCGCGCCAATCCGGATAACGTTAATGCGGGATTACTCACCTATCCTGTCTTGATGGCGGCCGACATTCTATTGCATAAAGCCACCAAGGTACCGGTTGGAAAGGATCAGGAACAGCATTTGGAAATGACGCGTACCTTTGGGAATCGTTTTAACAGAATGTACAAGCATGATTATTTTCCGGAGGCTTTTGCTTTTAGCTATAGTCATAATTTGGTGAAAATACCCGGTTTGGATGGTAAAGGAAAAATGGGTAAATCAGAAGGAGATGCTAATTGCATCTATTTATCAGATAAGCCGGAGGCGATTCGTAAGAAAGTCATGCGTGCCGTCACCGATAGCGGTCCAACGGAGGAAAATCAAGTAAAGCCCGTAGAAATACAGAATTTATTTGACTTAATGAAAGTTGTTTCATCTGCTGATACAGTTGCGCATTTTGACGACCTCTATAACAAATGCCAGATACGATACGGAGATTTTAAGAAACAGTTGGCAGAAGACATGGTAATAGCTACGGAACCCATGCGCTCACGAATTGAAGAGATAGAAGCTGATACAGCGTATATTCGAAGAGTTGTCGCTATGGGTGCGGAAAAAGCGAGGGAAAGTGCTAAAAGAACCATCAAGGATGTAAGGGAAATCATTGGATTTAAAGAGTTTTAAGAAGACAAGAGCATAAAGAGGTTGGTAGATAAAGCAACGAATAACAAATAACTTGTAACGAATAACAAAAAATGCATATAGCGATTGTAGGAAATATAGGCGCAGGCAAAACAACTTTGACCGGTTTGTTAGCTAAACACTTGGGTTGGGAGCCGCAATTTGAAGAGGTCGAAGACAACCCTTATCTAGAGGATTTTTATAGTGACATGAAACGCTGGTCTTTTAATCTTCAAATCTTTTTTCTCAATAGTCGCTTTCGCCATATTGTTGAACTGCAAAAAAGAAACGCTAACATTATTCAAGACCGTACTATTTATGAAGATGCTTATATTTTTGCCGAGAACTTGCATGACATGGGATTAATGACCACGCGCGATTTTCAAAACTATAGTAATATATTCGAGAGTATCGTTTCTTTTATTAAGGCTCCTGATTTATTGATTTACCTAAAGGCTTCAGTCCCCACCTTAGTTGATAATATACAGCTTAGGGGTCGTGACTATGAAGCAGGCATTCGCTTGGATTACCTTTCTAAGCTGAATGACAAATACCAAAAATGGATCAGTGGTTATAAGGAAGGCAAGCTGCTTATTCTGGATAAGGATAAGTTGGATTTTGCGAATAATCCGGAGGATCTTGGTTTTGTTATCCAGGAAATTGAAAAGAATCTCAATGGATTGTTCTAACAGATGCAAGATATAAAGACATAAGATGCAAGACAATGAATGTTTGTGCATCGAGTCTGGTTACTTTTATCTTACTACTTGATACTATAGAAAATGAACATTATAGGTATTATTCCCGCGCGTTATGCGTCGACACGGTTTCCAGGCAAGCCATTAATAGATATTAACGGAAAAAGTATGATCCGGCGGGTCTATGAACAGGCGCTTAAGGCTTCTTCCCTCAAACGTGTGGTGGTAGCAACGGATGACGAGCGGATCGCTCATCATGTGCAAAACTTCGGCGGTAATGTAATCTTAACGGCAAGTTCGCACCAAAGCGGAACGGATCGTTGTGCAGAAGTGATTGCTAAAGAGAATTCTTTCGATATTGCTATTAATATACAGGGAGACGAGCCTTATATAGATCCCGCCCAAATCGATTTGCTGGCGAGCTGTTTTGAAGATAAGGAGACGCAGATTGCGACACTTGTGAAGGAAATAAGAGACCATGAGGAGCTGTTTAATAATAACAGCCCTAAAGTGTTGCTAAATATGGATCGAGAAGCGATCTATTTTAGTCGCGCGACCTTACCCTTTTTAAGAGGAGTTCCGACAGAAAAATGGCTTGATCATCATAAATTCTATAAGCATATTGGTATTTATGGATACCGTTGCGAAATATTAAAGCTTTTAACGGCACTTCCGATTTCGAGTCTGGAAAAGGCGGAATCCTTGGAGCAGTTACGCTGGATAGAAAATGGTTATCGTATTAAAACAGCGGAAACGCTGGTCGAAACAGTAGCTATTGACGAACCGAAGGATCTGCATAAAGTTAAACAATTAAAATAACGAAGGAATCCAGTGTATTAAACTATAAATAACGATCTACTACCCTAACCCGTAACCTTGGCTGTAATAGGAAATCTAAATCCGAATCAGATCAATTTAAAGTGCTAACGAGGATTCCAGATTACTTCTTGCGTATTGCTGTCTTTGGCAATTTTCCTTGCTAAAACAAAAAGATAGTCGCTTAGACGATTAAGATAGATAATAATACTTCCCGATACTTCAGATGAAGCGGCTAAATGAACAACAATACGTTCTGCTCTCCGGCAAATACAGCGCGCAACGTGTACATGTGAGACGACGGTATTGCCTCCGGGAAGTATAAAGTTCTTTAATGGTTTAAGTTCATGGTCCATGCGGTCAATCGCCCTTTCCAAAAATTTAACATCATCATTCGCAATATTGTATAGTTTCATTTTTGATTTTTCAGGATCCGCAGCGAGTAAAGCTCCAATTGCAAAAAGCAAGTACTGTATTTCTAATAGTTCATCTTTCAAGTCGTTACTTATTTCATAGCTCCGAATTAGGCCAATGTAAGCGTTCAGTTCGTCTATCGTACCATAACATTCCACTCTCAAGTGATGTTTTGGTACCCTGGTACCTCCTATCAGGGAGGTCAATCCAGTATCTCCGGTTTTTGTGTATATTTTCACTTTACGTTGGTTAAGTTCATTGTTTTGATGATCATACATTGCGCGTGCCTGAAAACTCCAAGTAGACTTACTTAGAGGAGACGGGCGTATTAAAATAAGCAATGCAATCGGTTAGATTCCTTCGAAATCAGAGCCCTTTTCCTTTAGTGCTGCTAAGCGAGGAGATACGTTCTTAATTTCGGGATTTGGATAATCATCTTCTATCAGACCATCTCTCATACGGACAATACGATGGGCGTGTTGCGCGATATCTTCCTCGTGGGTTACCAAGACAATGGTATTACCTTTAGAGTGAATTTCTTCCAATAAGCCCATAATTTCAACGGAAGTCTTTGTGTCGAGATTTCCAGTCGGTTCGTCTGCGAGAATAATGGAAGGATCATTTATCAAAGCACGGGCAATCGCTACACGTTGCCTTTGTCCGCCCGACAATTCGTTAGGTTTATGATCCACACGGTTTCCCAAATTTACACTTTCTAACGCTTTCTGAGCTTTTTCAATTCTTTCTGTTTTACTTAGGCCAGCGTATATTAAAGGAAGTGCAACATTGTCCAATGAGGTAGAACGGGGCAGCAGATTGAACGTCTGAAAAACAAATCCAATTTCTTTATTGCGTACTTCTGCCAGTTCATCGTCTGTCATATCACTTACTTTTATACCATTTAAGACATATTCGCCCCTTGTGGGCGTGTCCAAGCAGCCTAAGATATTCATCAAAGTAGATTTGCCTGAGCCTGAAGGGCCCATGAGCGCAACAAATTCGCCCTTATTAATTTGAAGGGTTACGGATTTTAGTGCGTGAATGGTCTCGGCTCCAATGACATATTTTCTTCCTATTTCTTTGATATCTATGAGCGGTGATGACATAAATTGTTAATGATATATAGATGAGACTTCGAAAGCATTCTTTTGTTACACTAAATATCGGAATTTAAGTGGGCCTTAAATAAGGCGTGTGTATGATCTCTAAGTGCGTCAGTATCATCAACGCCAAAATCCTGCGTTTCTATTGGTTTCAGTACTTCTATCAAACAACGACCGGGCCGGCTACCCGTAGCTCCTTCATCCCATAGAAGTTTCCATAGATTATGAATAACTATTGGAAGTACAGCAACTTGATTTTCGATGGCCAACCTAAAAGGCCCGTTTTTAAATGGCTGTAAGACGGGGGGATAGGTGTCGTCTATTTTCCCTTCGGGAAAAATGATAATGCTTTTACCTTCTGCTAATTTTTGTTGAGCTGCTTTAAAAGCTCTGTAGGAAGATATCTTACTATTTCTATCAACCGGAATATCAATCGTCTTGAAAAACATACGAGTGATCGGGTTCTCTAGCAGTTCTGCCTTTCCCATAAATAGAATATCCTGCTTGCAGAGGATTGCTAACGCCGAAATATCCAGAATGGAAGTATGATTTGAACAAATAATATATGGGCGGCTCCAATCCATATTTTCGGATATTTTGATCCTAAAATAGAATCCGCTTAGAAACGTACTTAGCCAGGCGATTTGTTTACGAATACGGCCTATCAAGGAGAAATTTTTTTGCTGATTTTTTGCCGCTGCCCATAAAACCGGATAAAACAGCACAAAAAAAAAGACAACCCAAAAAATATAAATTCCTAAATGTATTTTTTTTAATAACCTTTTAAACATAAACCGTATAAGGCCAAGATTTTAAGATGCTTTAGAATCTTCATTATCGCCTCCGACTGCTGTACGCTTATTTCGAAATTTATCGTTTCTCTTTTTGAAATTTGATCGTTTCTTTTTCCTTTTTTTGTTCTGGATAGGAATAATCTGTGGTCCTTCTCCGATAAATTCAGGAAGCTGAACTTCTTCGATTGTCCTGTCCATCATTTTTTCAATAGACAATAACTTTCTGAAGTCTCTGTTATTAACAAAAGTAATAGCCGTTCCTGTTCGCTCTGCTCTGGCCGTTCGACCTATGCGATGAATATAGTCTTCCGGATCACCCGGCACATCGTAATTAACGACCAAATCGATTCCCTCGATATCAATTCCTCGTGAAAGCACATCGGTGCCCACCAATATATTTAATTTTCGGTTTTTAAAATCAAGTAAAATTTGTTCGCGTTCGTCTTGCTGCAAGTCTGAGTGAAAAGACCGGACCTTCAGGTCATTTTTAAATAACTCTTTTTCTAGAAGCTTTACATTTTCTTTCGTGCTACAGAAAATAATAATACTATAAAAACTATCGGTAGATAAAATATGCTTTAGAAGCGTTACTTTCTGTTCATCGAAGGTTCTGTAATATTGTTGTTTTATTTTTTCGGCAGGTTGAGAAATGGCTATATTAACTTGTTGCGGATTTTTCAGTAAGGCCTTTGCGAATAAGCGTATCTTCTGTGGCATGGTTGCTGAAAATAGCAACGTTTGTCTTTGTTCCGGCAGTTGCCTCACAATCCTTAATATGTCGTCCTTGAAACCCATGTCCAGCATACGATCCGCTTCGTCCAAAATCAAGAAGTCTATTTTTTCCAACCGAACAGTGCTCGATGACATATGAGCTATAAGTCGCCCGGGGGTAGCAATAACGATATCTACCCCTTCTTTTAATGAGCGCCGTTGCTGTTCATAACCAACACCATCTCCTCCACCGTATACGGCAATTGATGTTATTCCCGTAAAATAAGCCAGGCCTTGAATCTGCTGATCAATTTGTAAAGCCAACTCACGCGTCGGCGCTAAAATGAGCGCACTTATTGATGGCCGATCGTCATTTTTGCAAATGGCATCCATTAAAGGTAATAAATAAGACGCCGTTTTTCCGGTGCCGGTTTGTGCGCAGGCTATAAGATCATGTTTCTCCGCGATGACAGGTATTGCTTGCTGTTGGATGGGGGTGGGTATCTTGAAACCCATACTCATGAGCCCCTCTAAAAGCCTGTCATCAAAATTAAATTCACTAAAATCCAAAATGTATCGTTTTGATTATGACCGTAAAAATAGTAAATTATTTTGATAAGCTATTGGCTTTAGGTATTAGGCCATAGGTTATAAGCTATAAGCTTTAAGCTTGTGCCACCGCAACTGCCACTTTTTAGCTATCGGCAACCAGCTTTATATTAAGCCTCAAGTTATAAGCAGTAAGCTTAAACGTATACAAGCCCATCGTCCCATCGGCTAATCATCCCATTGGCTAATTATCACATCGGCTATTCATCCCATCGGCTAATTAACGACTCCCTTACTTAACCATTCAACAACTCAACTACTTACGATATTTGCTAAGAATTAATCAATATATGACAAAAAAGACCAAAAAAAATTCTACTTTTGTACCCCGTACAAGAACATGCTGTAATTGCATTACATAAATAAACAGCAATAATTTCCATTTTTTATATCATGACCAAATACATCTTTGTTACGGGCGGTGTTACTTCATCTTTAGGTAAAGGTATTATTTCAGCTTCATTAGCAAAACTACTTCAAGCGAGAGGATACCGGGTTACTATTCAAAAATTTGATCCATACATTAATATTGATCCAGGTACCTTGAATCCCTATGAACACGGCGAGTGTTATGTGACTGAAGACGGTGCGGAGACCGACCTTGACCTAGGGCACTATGAGCGATTTTTGAATACACCGACATCACAAGCTAACAATGTGACAACCGGTCGTATTTACCAGCATGTGATTGAACGGGAGCGTGCGGGCGACTATCTTGGTAAAACGGTTCAAGTGGTACCTCATATCACCGATGAAATTAAACGTCGGATGCGTCTGCTGGGCGAGACAGGAGAATACGATATTGTTATCACCGAATTAGGAGGCACCGTAGGAGATATTGAATCGTTGCCATTTATAGAAGCGGTAAGGCAATTGCGTTGGGAACTAGGCAACAATGACTCGCTGGTAATCCATTTGACTCTTGTGCCTTATCTTGCTGCTGCGGGCGAACTCAAAACAAAACCAACCCAACACTCGGTTAAGATGCTATTGGAGTATGGTATACAGCCTGATATTTTGGTGTGTAGAACCGAGCATCGTATAGGTCATGATATCCGGAAAAAAATTGCCTTGTTCTGCAATGTAAACATTAATGCTGTTATTGAATCGGCTGACGCCTCATCGATTTATGATGTTCCGCTTTTAATGTTGAAAGAGCAGCTTGATAAAACCGTACTGGCGAAACTTAAGCTTTCCAATAAAAATGAACCTGATTTAGAGAACTGGAAGGCCTTTCTGGGAAGAGTGAAAAACCCAACCGCAGAGGTTAAAATAGGTTTGGTGGGTAAATATGTGGAGCTTCCGGATGCATACAAATCAATCAATGAATCCTTTATCCACGCAGGCGCTCAGAACGAATGTAAGGTAACGGTAAGAAGCATAGCTGCAGAGAGTGTTAATAACGACAATGTTGAAGAGAAATTAAAGGGCTTAGATGGCGTATTGGTGGCTCCCGGCTTTGGAGAGCGTGGCTTGGAAGGCAAAATTGCTGCTATCAAATATGTGCGGGAAAATAATATTCCGTTTTTTGGTATTTGCTTGGGCATGCAGGTAGCGGTGATCGAGTTTGCAAGAAATGTATTAGGATTGAAAGATGCCAATAGTTATGAGATGGATAAAAAAACCAAACATCCGGTTATTAACTTAATGGAAGATCAAAAAAATATAAAAAACATGGGAGGAACTATGCGTCTTGGGGCCTATCCCTGTGAGCTAAAAAAAGGTACCAAAGCGTCTGCCATTTATGGGAAGCAGCGTATCAGTGAGCGACATAGACATCGTTATGAATTTAACAATGACTATCTAAAACAGTATGAAAAAGCGGGCATGATTGCATCGGGTATCAATCCGGATAATAATTTGGTGGAAATCATCGAACTGAAAGACCATCCATTTTTTGTGGGTGGACAATTTCATCCGGAATTAAAGTCTACAGTAGCAAATCCTCACCCACTTTTTGTTAACTTTGTGGCCGCTTCTTTAATAAAAGCGGGGAAACGGTAACAATTTGAAATAAATATAGTCAATTTCAATAAATATATTTTAGACTGATTCAGTAATATTAAAAGATGGATAGAAATACCTTTACTGGCCTGTTCCTGATTATGATCATCTTGGCAGGTTCGGTATTTTTTATGAAACCCTCGGAAGAGGAGATTAAAAAGGAACAACAGCTACAGGATTCCATAGCGCAGGCCAAAAGTCCTGAAACAAAAAAAACGACGGATAGTCTTTTTGCAGCACAACAAGGTTTAGAGGCCTCTACAGTAGATTCGACGCAAATGTCGGGTCCTTTTGGTGGCGCGAAAGTAGGAAACGAAGAACTTATTTCACTTGAAAATGAATTTATCAAAGCAACAATCAGTACAAAGGGTGGCCGCGTTAAATCTGTTGAAGTAAAAGGAGAAAAAGATTACCTTGGAAAACCTTTGGTATTATTTGGAGGTGACAAAAATCGCTTTGGTTTACAGTTTTCAACGGCCGGTGTCAACATTAATACGAATGACCTTTATTTTATTCCGCAGGCTAAAGAGCCCATTGTGGTAGAGAATACGGATTCGGCTTCTTTGGTTATGCGACTGTCTTATGCTGAGAATAAATATATCGACTATGTCTATAGCCTGAAAGGTAACAGCCATCAGTTAGGATTTACCATTGTAACCAAAGGTATGCAAGATGTGGTGGCTCCTACCGAGACTAAATTAGTACTGAATTGGCAAGCCGATCTTCCGCAGAAAGAAAAAGATATGAAGGATGAGCGGAATCGTTCGACCGCTTACTTTAAGGAATTTGACGGCGATGTTAATGAATTAAGTACCACCAAGGATGAAACAAAGGATGTAGGAAAAACTGATTGGATATCCTTTAAGCAGCATTACTTTTCTAATGTCTTGATCGCAAAGAATAGCTTTAATGGAGGTACGCTTAAGGTAAGCACTGTTAATAGTGACGAAATTGTAAAATCGTTTGCTGCTAATATGAGCCTTGATTTTAACAGACAGGACGTTAATACGTATCCAATGTCTTTTTACTTTGGACCTAATAAGTTCAGCATATTAAAGGATCAAGGACACGATTTGGAAAAGCAGATCAATATGGGTTGGGGACCAATGAAATGGATCAACCGCTTTATTACGCTACCAGTGTTTAACCTATTGGAAGGCTTTAATTGGAACTATGGTCTCATTATTTTGGTGTTGACGGTATTATTAAAGATTGTACTTTCTCCGCTTACCTATAAGTCCTATGTTTCGATGGCTAAAATGCGGGTACTGAAGCCTGAAATGGATGAGATTAAAGCAAAGGTAGGTGAAGATAACCAAACATTATTACAGCAGGAATATCTTAAACTCTACAAACAAGCCGGTGTGAATCCGATGGGAGGCTGTATTCCGATGCTTTTACAAATGCCTTTCATGATCGCCTTCTTCTTTTTCTTTCCTAATCTTTTTGAACTGAGGGGGGAAAGTTTTTTATGGATGAAAGATCTGTCAACCTACGATTCAATAGTTAATTTTCCGATGATCCCGATCATCAATATAAATCACATTAGTTTAATGTGTATATTGATGACTTGTGCCACGCTACTATCCACCTGGTATAACAATATGGTGTCCGGAGCAACAGGACAAATGAAATATATCGGTTATTTTATGCCATTAATATTTTTCTTTGTATTGAATAGTTATCCTGCGGGTCTTAATTATTACTACTTCTTATCGACCTGTTTAACGTTTGTAATACAGTTCTTCATTAGACAATCAATTAATGATGAGAAGATACACGCGATGATACAAGCCAATAAAAAGAAACCTGAGGCAAGTAAAAAATCAACCTTCCAAAAAAGAATGGAAGAGTATATGCGTCAGCAACAACAAGCGGGCAAAAATAAAAAATAAAATTTTGCACTTGAAAGAAATCGGAAGGCGCGTTTCAACGCGCCTTTTTTGTTACGGTAAAAGTGTTTATATTGGGTGCTTAAGGTGCTTATATGGAAACAGGGAAATTACTTGAGGCGATTATTCGCAATGCGATTGATGGTATTATTACAATTGACAACAAAGGGATTGTAGAGTCAATCAATCCGGCTGCTATGGCCTTATTCGGTTACTCCGATAACAGCGAAATCATTGGTAATAATATCTCGATGTTAATGCCCGAACCCGACCGCAGTCGGCACGATTCATATATCCACAATTACCTGACGACCGGTGTAAAACATATTATAGGAATAGGTCGTGAAGTAAGAGGAAAACGTCGAGATGGGACGACCTTTCCGTTTCGTTTAGCAGTAAGTGAAGTGAATTATAAAGATCGGAAAATCTTTACGGGTTTTATTCATGATCTTTCTAAGCAAAAAGAGGCTGAAGAGAAATTGAAAGAATATACCGCGGAACTAGAGATGAAGGTTACAGAACGAACCAAGGATCTTATTAAACTGATTGGTGAGTTAGAGGAAGCTAAAGCGGATGTTAGCCTATCTTTAGAAAAGGAAAAGGATCTTAACCAAATGAAATCCCGATTTGTTTCTATGGCTTCTCATGAATTTAGAACTCCCCTTAGCTCCGTACAACTTTCAGCATCTTTAATTGAAAAGTATCTGGACAAACATGATTTTGATAATATTACCAAGCATACGAACAAAATTAAAGGGTCCGTTCAATTGCTTACGAATATTCTCAACGATTTTCTATCCTTGGAACGTCTGGAAGCAGGAAAAGTCACTGCTGTTGAGGAAGAAGTCAATTTAATCAGATTAGCAGAAGATATTATTGAAGAAATGCAGCTTTTGGCAAAGCAGAATCAACATATTGTTTACCAGCATACCGGCGAGATTGGCAAATTTCGGATCGACCCAAATCTTCTTAAGAATAGCATTCTTAATCTCATTTCAAACGCTATTAAATATTCGGGTGAAAACACGTTTATTGAGTTTAATAGCGAAATAAACGGAGATTCCTGTATTATTACGATCAAAGATAATGGGATAGGAATTCCATTTGATGAACAAAAAAACCTGTTTGAACCCTTTTTTAGAGCGAATAACACAGGAAATATTCCAGGGACGGGGCTTGGATTGAATATCGTAAAGCGATACGTACATTTAATGAAAGGTGAAGTAATGTGTAAGAGCGAAGTTAATAAAGGAACGACTTTTACATTGATCTTTAAAAATTAATTAGTTAATGGTTTCATGTCTTTGGTAAGCAGATAAAAAATAGTTTTCATGAAAAACGTATTGATCATTGAAGATAACGATGATATTAGAGAAAGCACAGTGGAGATTTTGGAACTGGCCGGGTATCGGGTGTTTAGTGCTACAGAAGGCAGATCAGGTGTTGAACTGGCGCTAAAAAATAAACCTGATATTATACTTTGCGATATTATGATGCCTAACCTGGATGGTTACGGTGTTTTGTTCCTGTTAGGAAAGCATCAGGAAACTGCAAGCATTCCCTTTATTTTCCTTACAGCAAAGGCAGAGCGTGCCGATATGCGAAAAGCAATGGAAATGGGGGCCGATGATTACCTGACGAAACCTTTTGATGATGTAGAATTGCTTAATGCGATCGAAACGAGACTTAGAAAGAAGGAGATTACTGATAAAAGGAAGCCCTTGCATATAGCAAGTGAAGAAGATCAAAATCATCTCCTCAACGATTTGCATCTTAAAGGAAGGGCAAAAAATTATAAAAAAAAGCAGAGCATTTATGAGGAAGGGGATAAACCACTTTATATCTACAAGGTTAAATCCGGAAAAGTTAGGAGCTATCTCTTTTATCATGATGGACGCGAATTATCTACTAATATCTTTACAACGGGGGATTACTTTGGTTATGAGGCACTTTTGGCACACGAAAAATATTCTGATAATACCCAAACGATTGAGGAAACGGAACTATGTTTGATTAATAAGGATGTATTTTTTGAGCTGCTATACCAAAATCCGGCCATTGCTCAGAAATTTATTGGTTTACTTTCTGAAAACATACGGGAAAAGGAGGAGCAATTATTACGGTTGGCCTATCACACCGTACGAAAAAGGGTTGCCGATGCCTTGGTGGTTGTATCGAAAAAATTTTTAGGAGACCAAAATGCCGACGAATGTGTGATCCGTATTTCCAGGGATGATCTGGCAGCCCTCGCGGGAACAGCTAATGAAACGATTAGCCGGACCTTAGCGGATTTTAAAGAGGAAAAATTACTTTCAAAAGAGGGGAATGCAATTCGTATTCATTCCATTTCTAAGCTGAGTACCATTAAACAATAATTATTGAAGTGTGTTTATCCTGTCATACAAAAAAGTAATGAATATTACTTTTTTGTATGACAGGATTCATCGTGTTCGTGCTCGATTCAATTTAGCTTTGTTTAGGCGCTATAAAAATAGCGATAACGAATCAGCACTATGAAAGCCACCGCTTACAGTATAAATGTCGATGAAAAAGAACACCTTGTTCGATCAA
This sequence comes from Olivibacter sp. LS-1, assembly GCF_008245145.1. Classification (GTDB taxonomy): domain Bacteria; phylum Bacteroidota; class Bacteroidia; order Sphingobacteriales; family Sphingobacteriaceae; genus Olivibacter; species Olivibacter oleidegradans. The sequence goes on from NZ_CP041643.1 coordinate 3,704,340, forward strand.
ATGCCAAAACGCATGATTTAACGCTTATTTCGAATGCGTTGAATGCTTCCACTCTACCTTATTGCGCAGGAAAGACTGTTATTATTATTTCCGGAACAGATGTTTTGGACAAGTCCTTACTTATTTCTCTCAAACAAATGGGCGTAAAGAATGTGATCACCCGATCGAAATCAACTGCCCATATCGACTTAGCAAGTGCTGCGGAACTAGGTATTAAAGTAGCCAATAATCCCAGCAACGATCAGTCGATTGAAAATACAGCCAAACAGACCATTCACAATTTAGATTTATGGGAGGCTGGCCGCTGTGTCGGCCGTGCCTGTTGCTGTCATGACTGCATTAGTACGAATAAACATAATACAGAAGAAATCTAGCAAAGTAGTATGGAAAAGCAATTGATCAACTGCGCGAAAAAATATAATATAGCTGCACCGCGTTATACGAGTTATCCGACTGTCCCATATTGGGTAACTACTGATTGGACAGTTGACCAGTGGGTATCAGCTATGCGAGTTGCCGCTAATGTGGCCGGTGAAATCAGTTTGTATATACATCTACCCTACTGTGAGCGATTATGTACCTATTGTGGTTGTAATACACGGATTACAAAAAATCATAGCGTTGAGAGACCTTATATCGATTCGGTACTTCAAGAATGGCAACTGTATTTGGCACAAATGAGCGTAAAACCAAAAATTGTAGATCTTCATTTAGGAGGTGGAACCCCAACTTTTTTTAGTCCGGAGAACTTAAGCTATCTCATCAAAGAAATTATCCAGTATGCGCATGTTGATGAACATGCAGCTTTTTCTTTTGAAGCCCACCCTGCAAATACAACACGTGAACACCTGGATGCATTGTTTGCGCTGGGGTTTCGACGTTTAAGTTTAGGAATTCAGGATTTTGACGCCGAAGTGCAACGTATAATCAATAGAAAACAAAGCCCTGCGGACGTTATTCGTGTTACGCAAGAAGCAAGACGAATCGGTTATACATCGATCAATTTTGATCTTATTTATGGCTTACCAAAGCAATCTTTGTTGCGGATTAAAGACACCATTCAAATGACTATCGCTATGCATCCGGATCGAATCGCTTTTTATAGTTATGCGCATGTTCCATGGATGAAACCAGGGCAGCGCCTATATACGGAAGATGATCTGCCATCGGATGAAGCAAAATTGGAACTCTATTATGTTGGAAAGGAGATGATTGTAAATGCGGGCTACATAGATATTGGCATGGACCACTTTGCTTTTCCGACCGATAGTTTAGCACTTGCAGCTAGAGTAGGTAAACTTCATCGCAACTTTATGGGGTATACCGATATCAGGCCTTCCCTCCTATTGGGACTGGGTGTTTCGGCGATCAGTGATGTAGGAACAGCCTACGCCCAAAATGTAAAAACAGTAGAAGAATACCGAGGCATGGTCGAAAAAGGACAGTTTCCGCTTCAAAAAGGCCATTTACAAACGGAGCACGATCTTTCCGTAAAAAAACAGATACTTCGCCTAATGTGTGAAGGTAGGCTTCCTTTGTCTGACGTACAAGGTTCACCGGGAGTTCTAAAAAGGCTAAAACCGCTTATTGCAGATGGTTTAGTTTTACTTGGAGCAAAAGAACTGATTGTAACAGATCTTGGTAAGTCATTCCTACGCGTTATTTGTATGGCTTTTGACGAATATCATCATGCTGAAACGGCAAATAAACCATTATTTAGTAAAGCTGTATAAGATATGACCCCGCTTAAGGACATACAAAAGGAACAGCATTGTTTCCATTGTGGTGACGTAGTTGTAAAAGCGAATTATGAGGTTGACGGCCATGATTTCTGTTGCTTAGGTTGCAAAAGCGTTTATCAGGTATTAAACCAGCATAAACTTACGCATTATTACAAGTACAATACACATCCAGGCATCTCCGTCCGTAAAGATAAGAGCCAGTACTTTTATTTGGCAGATGAAAGCATCGCAAATAGCTTGTTGGACTATAAAGATGATCATATAGCCGTCGTTACTTTTTATGTCCCTACTATACATTGTAGTTCTTGCATATGGTTATTGGAAAAACTTCATAAGCTTCATCGAGGTATAACCAACACACGTGCCGATTTTCTACGGAAAGAGGTACGTATTACATTTTGCCACGACATCATAAAACTAAAGCAACTAGTTGAACTACTCACAGAAATCGGTTATGCACCGATCATTACCCTGAAAGACACATCGTCGAAAAGGAAGAAAAAAGACAGCAATAGACTGGTGAGAAAAATAGCTGTTGCGGGTTTTTGTTTTGGCAATTCAATGATGATCAGTTTTCCGGAGTATTTTGGACTAGGGACTTTTGAGAGAAACTATGCCCAGCTATTTGGTGTTGTCAATTTGCTTTTTACCTTGCCCATTATGCTCTATAGCGGGCAAGATTATTTCGTTTCTAGTATTAAAAGTATCCGGCAAGGGCGTCTAAACTTAGATATTCCGCTCACTTTAGGTATAATCGTTCTTTTTCTTCGCTCTGTGTGGGAGATTTTAACTGGCTCGGGAGCTGGGTTTTCCGATACACTTTGTGGCTTACTATTCTTTTTACTGATTGGGCGATGGGTACAACAAAAGACGTATCATCATCTTTCATTTGAAAGAGACTACCGATCTTACTTTCCGGTAGCGGTTACCAAAATTGATGCAGGCGAAGAAAAAACAGTGGCATTGTCCGCGTTACAGGTTGGTGATCGTATTTTGATCAGAAACAATGAAATTATTCCGGCAGATGCGATTTTGTTAAAAGGAGCTGCCTGTATTGATTTCAGTTTTGTCACTGGTGAATCAAACCCTGTTGATAAAATACTTGGCGAAATTATTTATGCAGGTGGCAAACAAACCGAACAAGCAATTGAATTGGAGGTGGTGAAACCCGTGTCACAAAGTTATTTAACAAGCCTTTGGAATGATCAGAAAAATAAGAAAGGGCAAGTTTCCTTTCAATCGTTCAGCAATAAAATCAGTCGTTATTTTACACCCATTCTCTTATTGATTGCTTTTATAAGCTTATTTTTTTGGTTTTACATAGGCGAACCCAGGCGAGCATGGTCGGCCTTTACGGCCGTTCTCATTATCGGTTGTCCCTGTGCACTGGCTTTAAGCTCACCGTTTACGCTATCAGCGGTACTTAGCGTTTTTGATCGGAATGGTCTATTTATGAAGGATACCTTGGCTATTGAAAAAATGGCGGGGATCGACACGCTGGTGTTTGACAAAACAGGGACCATCAGTACGCTTCATCAGGAGGAACTCCCATTCAAAGGTAGCTTGCCAGCTACGGAAGCATCCATGGTGTTTTCTGTATGTCGAAATTCCAACCATCCACTCAGTCGTAAAATAGTTCAATCATTACAGGGTACTTGCGAAATGTTGCCGATAAGCTCTTATGCTGAAATACCGGGAAAGGGAATACGGGCGATCATAAAAAATAAGGAAGTTTTAATCGGAAGTTATTCTTTTGTTGTTGGTACCGATGAGCAGTTCTATAAAGGGCCTGGCACCTATGTACGAATTGGTGGACATGTAAGAGGTGTTTTCTCCATGGAGCAAAAATGGCGAGATGGACTGGAATCGCTTATCAAAGCACTCAGCAGTTCGTACGAACTACATTTGTTATCAGGGGATGTTGATCGAGATTCAAGCGCCTTATCGTCTATTTTTCCTCAGCGAGATTATTTGAATTTTAATCAGCTACCGGCCGACAAGTTGCATTACATAAGCGGCTTACAGCAAAATGGAAAAAAAGTTGCGATGATCGGTGATGGTTTAAATGATGCAGGAGCCCTCAAGTGTGCTGATTTAGGACTAGCGGTGAGTGATGATGTTAATAATTTTTCACCGGCTTGTGATGCCATTATGAGCGGAACATCTTTTAGTAAGTTCTGTCGGTTTCTCGGATTTTCAAAAAAAGCAATGCATATTATTTACTGTAGTTTTGCTATTTCCCTTCTATACAATATAGTGGGTATGTATTTCGCGACACAAGGCAATCTATCGCCCTTGTTAGCTGCGATTTTAATGCCTTTAAGCACCATCACCATTATTAGTTTCACCAGTTTGACAACCAGGCTTTATGCTCGTAAATATACTTTGTAATGAGCGCAATATTCTTTTTGATAGCTTGTAGTGTGTTCATCGCGTTATTCTTTTTAGGCGCTTTTTTTTGGGCGAATAAGAATGGACAACACGATGATACCTACACCCCGGCCATACGTATTCTTTTCGAAGATGATGTTATTTTCGATGGGCAAGAAAACGAAAAAGGGGTAGATGAGAGCGAATTAAATAAGTGATAACAATCACCTTTTAGTCCGATCAATATCACTCGTCGGCTATTTGGACCATCGTACTTTTACCTCCGTAAAAATACTAAACTATGCAGCTTGAAACATTCAATTACGATAACAAAATTGTAAGAAATTTTGGTATAGCCACTATTTTCTGGGGAATTGTAGGCATGTCTGTCGGACTTCTCGTAGCAGTACAATTAGTCTGGCCTTTCATGAATTTTAATACACCCTTTACAACCTTCGGAAGAATACGACCTCTACATACCAATGCCGTTATTTTCGCCTTTGTCGGTAACGGAATTTTCATGGGCGTCTACTACTCCCTACAGCGCCTTCTCAAGGCCCGTATGTATAGCGATTTATTGAGCCGTATTCACTTTTGGGGCTGGCAATTGATTATTCTCGCAGCCGCGATCACTTTACCGCTCGGTTTCACCACTTCACACGAATATGCTGAGCTTGAATGGCCAATTGACATTGCGATAACGCTTATCTGGGTCGTATTTGGCATCAATATGTTCGGAACGATTATCAAAAGACGCGAGCGTCATATGTATGTTGCCATCTGGTTTTATATAGCAACCTTCGTAACGATTGCAGTGCTTCATATCGTAAACTCCGTTGAATTACCGATTGCTGCTTGGAAAAGTTATTATTTATATGCAGGAGTACAAGATGCACTGGTACAATGGTGGTATGGCCATAACGCCGTGGCTTTTTTTCTGACAACACCCTATTTAGGTATGATGTACTATTTTCTTCCAAAAATGGCGAACAGACCGGTTTACTCGTATAAACTAAGCATACTCCACTTTTGGTCGCTCATATTTATCTATATATGGGCCGGGCCACACCATTTGCTGTATACCTCTTTGCCAAGTTGGGCCCAATCGTTAGGTGTTGTGTTTTCAATCATGCTGATCGCTCCAAGCTGGGGCGGTATGATTAATGGTTTATTGACCTTGAGAGGTGCTTGGGATAAGGTACGTACGGAACCTACTCTAAAATTTATGGTGGTTGCGCTAACTGCTTATGGCATGGCAACTTTTGAAGGACCGATGCTCTCTTTAAAACAGGTAAATGCAATTGCGCACTTTACCGATTGGATTGTAGCACATGTGCACGTAGGTGCATTGGGTTGGAATGGTTTCATGACCTTTGCCATTTTATATTGGGCTATTCCGAAGATATATGGCACGACTTTACACTCTAAAAAAATGGCTAGTGTGCATTTTTGGGTTGGTACCCTCGGTATTCTCTTTTATGCCATACCAATGTACTGGGCCGCGGTCGTTCAAGGGCTTATGTGGAAGGAATTTACGCCAGAGGGTGTGTTGAAATATCCCACTTTTCTGTCGACGACTCTACAGATCCTTCCTATGCATATGTTGCGGGCAATAGGTGGTGCTTTATACCTTAGCGGTGCTTTACTAATGACCTATAACCTTATTCGTACCATGCAGAAGGGGAAATTAATTGCCAATGAACCGGCAGAAGCGATGGCGCTTCCTCCCGTCCATACGAATGAGAAATCAATTCATAGAAGACTGGAACGTAAACCGGCACTTTTTATGGTCATTGCCCTTATTGTTATACTGATCGGTGGTATGGTTGAAATGATGCCAACTTTCATGATTTCATCGAATGTTCCTACCATCAGTAGCGTGAAGCCCTACACGCCTTTAGAACTGCAAGGTCGGGATATTTATATCCGAGAAGGTTGTGTTAATTGTCACTCACAGACCGTTCGTCCCTTTCGCTCAGAAACCGTTCGATACGGAGAGTACAGTAAGGCGGGCGAATTTGTCTATGACCACCCCTTTCTTTGGGGATCAAAACGCACAGGGCCCGATTTGCATCGTGTTGGTAAAAAATACCCAAATAAATGGCACTATGACCATTTGCTAGATCCTACCCTCACCTCACCAGGGAGTATTATGCCTCCTTATCCCTGGTTGATCAATCAAAAAATAGATACGGCGAGTACCGCTGCAAAAATTACAGCCATGCGTAAATTGGGCGTTCCCTACCCGAAGGAGTATGAAAATTACGCAAATAAAGACCTGCTACAGCAAGCGAAATCTATTGTAGACGATTTGAAACAAAGTGAGGTAGACGTGCTAAATGACCGAGAAATTATTGCCATAATAGCTTACTTACAACGGTTAGGTACGGATATAAAAGTAACTGAAAAATAAATATTTAAATATGTTTAAGCAAATAATAGATTTAGGAGGAGATGAGTGGTATCTTATCCTCTCGTTATGGATCTTCTTTGTGTTTTTTGTTTTTGTGGCCATATGGCTGTTTCGCATGAGAAAGCCATACAGCGATTACATGAGCCAACTTCCACTGGAAAATGAAAAAATGGAAAACGAACAGGTTTTAGATTAACGATCAGGTATGAATAACTTATTATTACAGATAAATAATGCGACGTCCGAAAGGGGCTGGGGAAGCGGAAATATCCATCAGGATGTTTTACTGATAAGCCTGTTAATCGTGGTGTTGACGGTGCTAATTGCGGCGATCGTACTAAATAAGGCGTTTAAGACGATTGTTCATGTGATGATGCCTGAAATTGAGGCTGCTGCGAAAGCGGCTACCAAGGCTAAACAAAAGGAAAAGCGTGCGCACTTAAAACAATGGTGGAATAATGTAATGGGATTACGTCCGCTTTCGGAGGAAGAAGACTTAGTAATTGACCATGCTTATGATGATATCAGGGAATTGGATAATCCAACACCCGCCTGGTTTATGGGGCTTTTTTACGCTACCATGGTATTTGGTGTCGTTTATTTATCCGTTTATCACGTTTTTGGTTGGGGGATGAATCAGAACGATGAATATAAGAAGGAAATGCGCGTGGCCGAACAAGAGCGTAAAGCCTATTTAGCGAGCCAAGTAGACAATGTGGATGAAAATTCCGTTGAAGTAGACAAAAGTCCGGAGGTAATTGCCGAAGGAAAGGCGATCTTCGATCAAAACTGTATTGCTTGTCATGGTGCCGTTGGAGAAGGGGGAATCGGTCCGAATCTCACGGACAATTATTGGCTTCATGGGGCTAGTATAAAAGACGTATTTAAGACCATAAAACGCGGCGTGCCCGATAAAGGCATGATCGCTTGGGAGCAGCAGTTATCACCTTCTAAAATAGCACAAGTAGCCAATTATATTTTATCACTTCAGGGTACCAATCCGCCAAACGCAAAGGCTCCCCAAGGAAATCTTAATGAACAGCATCAAAGCGCGAATTGAGCGATATGCTAATGAACAAAAGAACAGATGAAACAAATGGCCTTAGCAACCAATACACAAAAGAATAAGAGGCGCTGGATTTATGCAAAAAAGGTTACCGGTAGACTTTTCAGCTATCGACAATATGTCGGATATTTCCTGTTAACGCTGTTGTTACTAGCTCCCTTTCTCAAAATTGAGGGTGAACCTTTTTTAATGTTCAATATAATTGAGCGCAAGTTTTGTGTTTTCGGAGCGGTATTTTATCCACAGGATTTACACATTTTTGTATTTGGCATGCTGATAGCCATGGTCTGCATTGTGCTTTTTACGGTTGTATATGGGAGGGTTTGGTGTGGCTGGGCCTGTCCACAGACTATTTTTATGGAATTGGTTTTCAGGCGCGTTGAATATTGGATAGAAGGTGATGCCAACGAGCAGCGGCGCTTAAATGAAGGGGATTGGACCAAAGAGAAATTGATGAAAAAAATAAGTAAACATACCATGTTTTTTCTTATTTCCTTCGTGATTGCTAATTTACTTTTGAGCTACATTATCGGTATTGATATGCTTTTTTCTATCATAACCGAACCCGTACAGAATCATCTCGTCGGTTTTATTTTCATTATGCTGTTTACGCTCGTATTTTACGCGGTATTCAGCTTTGTTCGCGAAATTGTATGCACAACGATTTGTCCTTATGGACGATTGCAGGGGGTACTTCTGGATGAGCAGAGCATTTCCGTTGTCTATAACTATAAACGTGGGGAACCAAGAGGGCCTATTCGAAAAGGGCAAGAAGCCGACTTGCGTGGTGATTGTGTGGATTGTCACTTATGTGTGCACGTATGTCCTACCGGAATAGATATCAGAAACGGGATTCAGATGGAGTGCGTTAATTGCACCGCATGCATTGATGTGTGCAATGGAGTTATGGAAAAAATTCATCGTCCAAAAAATCTAATCGGTTTTTATTCACAGAATGAGATTGAATTTGGATCGGCGCAAAAGAAAAATAAACGTGCGGTTGCTTATAGTGCGGTTCTGGTTGTACTTATCGGTGTATTTTTGAGCTTGCTGATCACTAGAAATGTAGTAGACGGAACCTTGCTACGGGCAAGCGGTACAAGTTATATTTTCAGAGATGATGGTACTGTTACCAATCTGTATAATATGGAGCTTACAAATAAATCGTCCAAGGATATCCCTTTTGATCTTAGCTGCGTTGATAAGCATTTTTCAGTTCAAGTGCTTCAAGCTAAAAAGGTATTGGTACCAGGTGAAACGGTACGGTTTTCCCTATTCTTGATAAGACCTAAAAAATCTATCAACGTATATAAAACCGATGTCGTAGTAAATATTAGTTCTGAAGGGAAAATCCTGAAAAAAATGAGGACCAATTTTGTCGCACCGCCCGCAGCCTCACGTAAATAAAGATTGTATTAATAATTAGGGTATGAATTGGGGAATGAGAATCGTTATAGGAATGGCCATCGCCATGTCATCCATCGTTGCTGTTGGAATCTATATGGTCAACCAAGACACAGACACGCTTGAAGAGACAGACTATTATGAGAAGGGGTTGGACTATGAGCGTGTCTATAAAAAGAAGGAAAATCTTGTTCGGTATCAACGAAAAGTTACCTTGAACGTCGTGAGAGATAGTTTGGTGCTTTCTTTTGCAGAAGAAAATAATAAGGGAATGGTCGATTTTATAAGGTCATCCAACAGATCTTTAGACCAACGTATTCATTTTATTACATCAAAGTCGGTCTACCGTCTCCCAATTAAAAACCTGAAAAAAGGGGTATGGCATATTAAGCTCGATTGGGAAAGTCAGCAGCGGTCTTACCTCCAGGAAGAGCAATTATATTTGAACTAAACTTTAAATATTAAAGTATGATTCTTGCTTTCTTTATTGGAGTAATTTCAAGTGTTCATTGTGTAGGCATGTGCGGACCTCTTATGTTCGCTTTACCGGCAATGAACGTATCGTGGGCAAAGCAAGTAGGTATACATCTGTTATATCAGTTAGGAAGGATTCTCACTTATGGTCTTTTGGGCTTTGTATTGGGATTACTTGGAGCTGGCACTTTAATACGGGGCTGGCAACAATATATGAGTCTTGTTACCGGCATTATCTTGCTCTTATTTGCCCTGTATTATTTTTTACAGCGGTATGGAAAAGGCTCATTTTCATATGGAGGCACTTTTTGGCAACCGTTGTTCAATAAAATGGGCTATTGGATCCAACGTCCCGGGGGACATTTTGTTGTAGGTCTGTTGAATGGCTTGCTTCCTTGTGGAATGGTTTATCTTGCTTTGGCAGCAGCTTTGAACACGGGGTCTCCTGTTAATGGGTTTATTTTTATGGCATTCTTTGGTTTAGGAACAGTTCCCCTCCTACTCATCGCTCTTGTTTGCGGTCATTATTTTCGAAAACGAATTCGTTTGAATTTTATCGGATTGATTCCATTCTTGTTTCTTATAATGGGTGTCTGGTTTATTCTTAGGGGGGCAAACTTAGATATAGCCTACTTGAGCCCACTACTCTATCCAAAGTCAGGAACAACGCTGTGTCATTAAATTACCCGCGAAATATACGTTGAAAAAAATTCCGTTTAATACCTACATACCAGTCTTCTCCCCGTTTTTCCAAGGCATATACGTTAATATAATTACCCTGCCCGGCTGCTCCATGTCCATTAGATAGATCAAAAGCATGCCGGTGATACGGACAGATGATCTGTTTATTTTCACACCAGCCTGCGCTTAGATCTGCACCGGCATGTGGGCATTTGTAGCTTGTAGCAAAAAGTTCCTGTTCGTAGTCGATCAAACATATCGTTTTTCCTCCAATCCTAACTTTTCTAATTGTGTTTACGGCAGGGAGCAAATCCGGACCTATCTTGTGCCAATAAAGCATGGATTATTCGTTGTTGGTTGTTAGTTATTAGTTATTAGTTGTTAGTTGTTAGTTATTAGTTGTTAGTTATTAGTTGTTAATTATTAGTTGTTAGTTATTAGTTGTTAGTTATTGGCTATTAGTTATTAAATTTTGTGTTTAATTTTTTATATTAGAAGTACGAATCCATATTATCTCTTGTCCATTTTCAGTATTGTCGGATAAAAATCAGTTTTGTTGCCATCAAAAGTAATATTTCAATGAAAGTTAATGAAAAATTATTAAACAGACTAAGGGAAGCTTTAATGGATATCCCAACAATTAAGGAAAAAACGATGTTTGGGGGCATTTGTTTTTTAGTAAACGATAAAATGTGTATCTGCGCGAGAGACAATCGATTGATGTGTCGCATCGGACCAGCTGTTTATGAGGAGTGCTTAGAAATACCTGGCTGTGAACCTATGGTACACGGAAAGCGTTTGGTGAAAGGTTACGTTTTCGTCTATGAAGAGGCATTTAAAGATCGAGCTGCTTTTGATCATTGGATCTCCTTATCATTGAAGCATAACGAAGCGCTGAGTCGACAACAATAAGCAAGCAGTAATTGCTACATTGTATTTAATACCCGATTTAACTAAGTTTGCACTATGTTAATTGCTGCAGAAAAGTACTCGAAATTAATCAAGGATGAAGCAAAGCGCTTAGGTTTTGCTTTCTGTGGCATTGCCAAAGCTGATTTTTTGGAGGAAGAGGCACCGCGTTTGGAAAAATGGCTAAAGGAGGAAATGCATGGCGAAATGTACTATATGGAAAACCATTTTGATAAGCGATTGGATCCTCGTCTCCTTGTGGAAGGTGCTAAGTCTATTATATCGTTAGGTTTTAATTATTTTACTTCTGATATACAGATAGATAAAGATTCTCCAAAGATATCCAGATATGCTTATGGCGTCGATTATCATACGGTAATTAAAAATAAACTTAAGTCGTTACTGCACTTTATGCAGGACGAGATTGGGGAAGTAGGAGGACGGGCATTTGTGGATTCGGCTCCGGTGCTGGACCGTGCTTGGGCTAAACGTTCGGGTTTAGGTTGGATTGGCAAAAACAGTAACTTAATTAATAGAAAAAAAGGATCTTTCTTCTTTTTATGTGAACTGATAGTTGATATTGAGTTGGATTACGATCTTGCTCCCACAAAAGACTATTGCGGAACTTGTACGCGATGCATCGATGCGTGCCCCACGGAGGCTATTGTTGCGCCGCAAATTGTAGATGGAAGTAAGTGCATCTCCTACCTGACCATTGAACTTAAGAACGAGATTCCTGATCAGTTTGTAGGTAAAATGGACAACTGGATGTTTGGATGCGATGTATGCCAAGATGTTTGTCCTTGGAATCGTTTTGCTGAACCTCATACGGAAGAGTCCTTTAAACCACATCCAGACTTATTGGAGATGACGAAGAAGGATTGGGAAGAAATTACTGAGGAAACTTTTCAACGCGTTTTTAAAAAGTCTGCCGTCAAGCGGGCAAAATTTTCGGGGTTGACGAGGAATATCCGTTTCCTGGGGAAAAGTTAAGTCGTTGAGTCGTTGAGTGGTTTCACTTCGACTACTTACCTATTTTCCTATTTGACTACTGCTCTTGGCGCACCGGTTGAGTTGTTAAGTCGTTGAGTGTTTTCGCTTCGACTACTTACCTACTTACCTACTTACCTATTATCCTATTTGACTACTCAACTTTTTACAGATTCGCTTAATCAACCCCGGACCTTCGTAAATAAATCCGGTATACAGCTGTACCAAAGAAGCACCGGCTTCCAGTTTTTCCAGCGCATCTTCTGCACTGTGTATACCCCCTACTCCGATAATGGGAAACGCTTTGTTTGATTTTTCCGACAGATAGCGTATTACTTCCGTAGAACGCTTGGTTAAAGGCTTTCCGCTTAGCCCACCTGTTTCCCTAGTTAAGTTGATCGGCGAGCGGAGCCCCTCTCTGTCAATGGTTGTATTCGTAGCAATAACGCCTGCAATTCCTGTAGTGGTAACAATTTCTATAATATCATCCAGCTGGCTGTTTGTTAAATCAGGAGCTATTTTTAAAAGAATCGGCCGAGATATGCCATTTTTAAGATTACGTTGCTGTAAAGTGTTTAAGATATGCATTAACGGTGCCTTTTCCTGTAGATCCCGTAACCCAGGGGTATTAGGCGAGCTGACGTTTACGACAAAGTAGTCGACCACATCAAAAAGTGCATCAAAACACAAAATATAATCATTTACCGCTTCTTCATTAGGAGTTAGTTTGTTTTTTCCTATGTTTCCACCGATAATGACTTCGCTCCTTTTTTTCAAAAACTTTAGTCTCGTTGCAGCAACGTCGACGCCTTGATTATTGAAACCCATTCGGTTGATCAAAGCTTCGTCTGCCGTTAGTCGGAACATGCGCGGTTTGTCGTTACCGGATTGAGGTTTTGGAGTAACCGTCCCAATCTCAATAAAGCCGAAGCCTAGATCCACAAGTTCATCCACATATTCAGCGTTTTTGTCAAAGCCTGCGGCTAAACCGATCGGATTTTTAAAAGTTAAACCAAAAACTGTTTTCTGTAGACGAGCGTCTTCATAATTAAAAGCGGCTCTGATCAGTTTACTGCCTCCCCAAATTTTATTAGCTGCTTTTAAGCCTCCCGTAACATTATGATGGGCCGACTCAGGATTCATTAAGAAAAATAGCGGTTTAACTAGTTTATACATGGCGCAAAGATGATGAAAATTAGGCAATGAAACAATTGACTGACTGAGGCAACGTAAAAAAATCGTACTTTTGCACCCGCAATGATAGCTATTAATAATTTAACTTTCGAAATAGGAGCCCGAGCATTGTATGACGATGCAAATTGGCATATAAAACCAGGTGATAAAGTAGGCCTTATTGGCGCTAATGGAACAGGAAAAACAACGCTGCTGCGCATCATAGTAGGCGAATATACGCCAACGTCCGGAACCATCTCGATGGCAAAGGACTTGAAGATCGGTTACCTTAATCAGGATTTGCTTTCTTACGAATCGGAAAAGAGTATTCTCCATGTAGCCATGGAAGCATTTGAAAGACAGAACCAGCTGCATGCTGAGATAGAAACCTTGCTGAAAAAGATGGAGACGGATTATAGCGAGGAATTAATTCATAAGCTTAGCGATAAGCAAATTGAATTTGAAGCATTGGATGGATATAATATTGAATACCGGGCCCACGAGATTTTAGCGGGCCTGGGATTTGATGATGAGCAACAGAGCCGAAAGCTCTCGGAATTTTCAGGTGGATGGCGAATGCGTGTTATGCTGGCTCGTATTTTATTACAGGCACCTGATATCTTGTTGCTGGATGAACCGACCAACCACTTGGATTTACCTTCCATTAAATGGTTGGAAGCTTATTTGCAGGCATTTGAAGGGGCCATTGTCATTGTTTCGCACGACCGTTATTTTTTGGACCGCGTTATTAATAAAACAGTAGAATCTAGAAAAGGAAAGCTTACGCTATATGCAGGAAACTATAGTTTTTACCTAGAAGAGAAGGCTTTGCGTAACGAGATTCAGGCTGGCCAATTTAAAAATCAGCAAGCTAAAATTAAACAAGAAGAACGGTTGATAGAACGTTTCCGGGCTAAAGCGAGCAAGGCAAAAATGGCACAGTCACGTATAAAAGCGCTTGAACGGATGGAACGTGTGGACGATGTGGATGACGACAACCCCACCGTCAATTTTAGCTTCAAATTTAGCAAACAATCCGGCCGTCATGTAGTCCGACTGGAGCATATTACAAAAGCTTATCCCGGTGTGCCTATTTTGAAGAACGCACATGCAGTGATTGAGAAGGGCGATAAGATTGCCTTAATCGGTGCAAATGGAAAGGGGAAGTCCACCCTATTACGTATTATTGCTAATGCAGATAAAGATTTTGAAGGAAAGAGTGAAACCGGTCATAATGTAACGACCACCTTTTTCGCTCAGCATCAGTTGGAAGCGCTACATTTGGAAAATGAGATCTTGCAGGAGTTACAGGCATTTGCCCCAAAACACACGGAAACAGAGTTACGCTCCATTTTGGGATGCTTTCTATTTACAGGTGATGACGCCTTTAAAAAAATTAAAGTACTTTCCGGCGGTGAAAAGTCGCGTGTGGCGTTAGCAAAGGCATTGACAGCGGATGCAAATTTTCTGATTCTTGATGAGCCTACCAACCATTTGGATATCCAATCGGTTAATATCCTCATCCAAGCACTTCAACAATACGAGGGTACATTGATCACCGTTTCGCACGATCGCTTCTTTTTAGATAGTGTAGCTAACAAGATCTGGTACATTGAAAATCAGGAAATAAAAGAATATCCCGGAACCTATAAGGAGTATGAAGAGTGGCAGTGGAAAAGACCGATAGTAAAAGAAAAGCCGCTGGTAAATACAACTCCTAAGAAAGAGGAAAATAAAAAAATTAATACTTATCATGCAGAAACGCCGGATAAGCACAAACAATTGCAGAAGCTGAATAAAGAATTGAGTGTTTTAGAAGAAAAAGTGGGGGAATTGGAAAAGGAGGTTACAGCTATTGAAGAGCAATTAACCGATCAGGCTTTGTACAATAACCCGCAACAATTAAAAGAAATTAATTTACGCTATGACAGCAAGAAAGCGGAGCTCTCTCAATTTCAGCAGAGATGGGAAACGCTGGCCGATGAAATTTTGACACTAGAAGGGACTTAAATCGGACTATTGTATCGAAATTCTTGTAAATTAGGCGGCACTAATACCAATTGATACATGAGATTTTCTTTAGGCCTCTTCTTTATGCTTGTTGTATTCAATGCAACACAGGTGTCTGCGCAGAAAAAAGAGAAAAAACGGGTTCGAATGGAACGCTCTCCGGAGCAAGACCTTCGATACGAAGATGTAAACTATTTACCCGTGATAAAATCAGTTCAATTTTATCACGCGAAGGAAGAACAATCGCTTCCCCTGATGACATTGGGTGGAGGAGATCAGTTTTTTCTTTCCTTTGATGATTTGCGAGCAGATAATCGTACTTATTATTACACAATCGAACACTGCACCTCTGACTGGCGTAGTAGCAATCTTTCCACTATTGAGTATATCGATGGCCTTACGGAAGATCGCTTGTATGATTATAAAAGTTCCGTTAATACGCTCCAGGCATATACGCATTACGAACTTCGATTTCCTAATGAAGGCAGTATGATGCCGAAGCTGCCCGGCAACTATCTCCTAAAGGTTTATGAGGATGCGGATAAAGCAAGATTGATTTTAACCAGAAGGTTTTACGTTTTAAGACAAGATGTAAGTGTGGGTATTAAGACACTTCCCTCTTTTAATGTGATAAAAAGGAAGGAAAACCAAAAACTAAACCTTGAGATCAATCTGGGTAACATCCAACTTAATAACCCTTATCAGGATATCAAACTGGTTGTAAAGCAAAATCGTAGGGATGATGTGCAAGAAGTACTGACGAAGCCAATGTTTGTAAGGGACGGACAACTTATCTATAATAATAATGCGACCTTAGACTTTGATGGAGGAAATGAGTTCAGAAATTTAGATTTAAGAAGTTTCCGTCTATTATCCGGTCAGATCAGTGCAAGCAGCAAAGATAGCATACGGCGAATGTCCGTTATGTTGGATCATGACCTGTCTCAAGAATCTTATAGCTTCTCTTACGACGAGGATGGAAAGTTTTTTTTGCGTAATAGCGATTTTGAGAATAGTGACTTTGAAGGCGATTATGCAGCTGTGACTTTCACCTTAAAAACGTCATCGCCTCCTGCTGCGAACGAAAAGATCTACATTGCCGGATTATTTAACAACTTTGCGACAGATGGGACTAACGAAATGAAATATGATCCGGATCAAAAGCAATGGCAAGGAGAGCTGCTTCTTAAACAAGGGCTTTATCATTACACTTATATCAGCAAGATAAATGGTAAAGAACAGTTAAATAGGTATGATGGACATCATTTTGAAACAGGCAATACCTACGATGTATTTGTGTATTATCGGAAGCCGGCTACACGCTGGGAAGAATTAATCGGATTTGGTACCGTAAATACATCCAGTAAGGGGCCGATTCGCGATTAATATCTTGTTGGGTTTACCTATCTTTGCGGCATGAACAAGAAATTTGCAAAGGAATCATTCACTATTATGAATGAACTGGTTTTACCAAATGATACCAACACGCTTAATAATTTGATGGGCGGAAGGCTATTGCATTGGATGGATATAGCCGCAGCTATATCCGCTCAGAAGCATTGCAATCGGATTGTCGTAACAGCGTCCGTTGATAACGTATCATTTCGCCATCCTGTTAAGTTGGGAGATGTGATTAGTATAGAGGCAAAGGTTACGAGAGCTTTTAATACATCGGTTGAAGTGCAGCTTCAGGTATATGCCCAGAATATTCCATCTGGAAGTAGAATTAAGTCAAACGAGGCTTTTTACACTTTCGTAGCAATTGACCAGAATTCACGTACGATTGCGGTTCCCGAATTGGTGCCGGAGACAGAGGAAGAAAAAGAATTATTTGATGGTGCTTTACGTCGCCGCCAGTTACGTTTGATACTTGCAGGGAAGATGAAACCCGAAGAAGCCAGTGAACTATACAATTTCTTTAACCAAATAGGCGCTAAATAAGGTATATGGTTTAGGATATAAGGTTAAAGGTAAAATCTCTTACACATTTACCTTTATCCTCCCAACCTTCTACAATTAGCTTCCAAGCGCTACGATACGATCGAACTCTTCTGGTGCTAAGGGCATCACGGATAAACGTCCCTGTCTTACAAGAGCTATATCCTGCAACTGCTCATCGGCTTTTATTGTCTCCAGCGTGACAGGCTTCTTCAAGGTTTGAAGCGGAGCCAGATCTACAACAACCCAACGTTCATCGCTGGTAGTTGGGTCTTGGTAAGCTTCTTTCACAACTTTCGCAATTCCGACGACTTCTTTCCCTTCATTGCTATGATAAAATAACACTAAGTCGCCCTTTTTCATTGCTTTCAAGTTATTGCGCGCTTGGTAATTTCGGACGCCATCCCAAAAGGTTTGCTTATCTTTTAAAAATTGTTGCCAGCTATATTTAAAGGGTTCTGATTTAACCAGGAAATAATTCATATGTAATAAAGTCTATCGCTGCTGCGAACTTACGTAAATTCACTTTTTTTCACAAGTGCTCATTTTGTAGTTCAAGATCGCTCCGCTAATGCTTCAAATTAGAAGAGATATAAAAATAAAAAGGAGCGCCGCAATGGCGCCCCGTTTAAAAGAACAAGAAATTTCTAATATTAGTGTCCACTATCTCCGTCAATTCCGTGCGCGTGTCCATGCGACAGTTCGTCTTCGGTAGCCTCACGTACATTTAAAATCTCGATATCGAAATGTAAATTTTGTCCGGCCATCGGGTGATTAAGATCGACAACGACCGCTTCGGGACTAACTTCTACCACGCGTGCACGGAACTGATTACCCTGATTGTCTTGCAAGGGAAGAATTTCACCAACCGGAGGAATGCCCGATTCTTTAAACATATCAGCAGGAAGCTGTGCAACGGCACTGTCATCTTTTTCACCATATGCATCCACTGCTAACAATTCAAAATCAACGGTGTCTCCTTGCTTAAGACCTTCGATATTCTCCTCAAATTTTGGAAGCATCATTCCTACTCCATATAGAAACACAAGCGGATTCGATTTGTCTGCCTCTTCAACAAACTCTTTTTCTCCGTTGTTGATGGTGTGCAATTTGTAAGTAAGCGCTACTACGCTGTTTGGTGTAATGGTCATTTTTATAAAATTATGGAAACCTTCTTGTTAGGCCTCCTGTTTAAGAATTAAATTTTCTACGTCCTTTAAATTATCAACTGGTAAACTGCATGTATTGTTTTTACAAACATAAATTAGACTACGTTCAGTAACTCTATTTCTTAAAAGTGGCAGGTTCTCCTCTACGCCGCCCAAAATAACTTTATTGGGACTATAAATCTTTTGATCGATAGCGATCCGTAAATCATTTGATTGCGGTCCGGTAATCGCTATTTCATGGAAACCGTACACTTCTTCAAGTAAGCGGATTGCCCAGTTGGAGTATGCAGACCCATAAGTTCTAATCTGTGGAAAAACATTAGCCAATAACTGCGCTGCAATTTCCTTATAAGTTGAATCCTCAAAAATTACGCCTAACTTATTTAGTTGATGTGCCATCACTGAATTGGAGGATGGAATCACGTTGTCCATTATTTCAAATTTCCGTGTAATCAGCACTTCTGTTAAGTCGGAGGTATAGT
This sequence comes from Olivibacter sp. LS-1, assembly GCF_008245145.1. Lineage (GTDB taxonomy): Bacteria > Bacteroidota > Bacteroidia > Sphingobacteriales > Sphingobacteriaceae > Olivibacter > Olivibacter oleidegradans. Next base: position 3,723,161 of record NZ_CP041643.1, read on the forward strand.
AAAATGCACCGGCCTGCCGGTCATAGAATTGTGCAAGTGTGTAATCTGCCAATGATTTAGCTTGATCCAACCACGCTTTATTAAAGGTTACCTCATAAAGTGCGATGAAGGCCTCAATAACAAACGCATAGTCATCCAAAAACGCCGTTATCGTTTTAAAAGGAGTTTGAGGTTGATGTAAAAGTGTGCCTTCCTCAGTGATCAACTTACGAAGAATAAAATGCGCATTTCGTTCTGCTACGGTAAGGTATTCCTTCTTATTGAATGTTCGATAAGCATCTATATAAGCTTTTAACATCATGGCGTTCCAGCTTGTCAATATTTTATTATCGAGGCCGGGACGTATACGCTGCTCTCTGTAGTGGCGTATTTTCTTTTTGATATCTTTTAAATAAGTTTCCCACTCCTCTTTACTGTAGCCGGCTTGTTCTGCCAATTTGTCTGCATCAAGCCTTGTTTTCAGTACATTCGTTTTTTCTTCCGGCCAGTTACCTGCTGCTGTTATTGAAAAATACGAGATGAATAAATCGGCATCTTTTCCCAGCAGATTGTCGATTTCTTCTTGTTGAAAAGTATAATACTTTCCCTCAACACCTTCGCTATCTGCGTCCAGTGCGCTATAAAAGGCGCCTTCTGCTGACGTCATTTCACGATCGACCCATTGAAGGGTCTCCTCTACCACACGTTTATAAAGCGGCTCCGGTTTTTGCAGATAAGCCTCGGCATATAAGCTTATGAGTTGCGCATTATCGTAAAGCATCTTTTCGAAGTGTGGGATATGCCATTGTCCATCAACCGCATAACGGGCAAAGCCGCCACCTACCTGATCGTATAAGCCTCCGGCAGCTATATGTTGCAGTGTAAAATGCGTATGCTCCAGTATATCCGCGTCATTTGCCAGGTGGCCGTAACGAAGAAAGAATAACCAGTTGTTTGGCAAAGGAAATTTAGGAGCCCTTTTGTAGCCTCCATCTATCGGATCGAAAGTTTGCTGCCAAGGTTTTACGATCTCTTTTAGATCATCTTCACTGTATTTCTCGGGAATCTTACTGATTCTGAAAGTTTCGCTTTCCGTGATTCCCTGTGCCAGCTTTTCAGCATATTCGATTGCCGTTTCCGGTTCGTTTGCCCAAAGTGCCTGCACTTGGTTCAATACATTTACCCAATCGGCCGGCCGAAAATAAGTCCCGCCATAAACCGGTCGACCGTCCGGAAGGCAGATGCAATTTAATGGCCAGCCACCACTGTTTGTCATCAACTGAACGGCAGTCATATAAATCTGATCGATGTCGGGCCGTTCCTCCCTATCCACTTTGATAGAAATATAGTGACGGTTCATTACTTGGGCAACCTCTTTGTTTTCAAAACTTTCTCTTTCCATCACATGGCACCAATGGCACGCGGAATAGCCAATGCTAACAATAAGTAATTTGTTTTCGGCTTTGGCTTTACTTAAAGCTTCATCTCCCCAAGGATACCAGTCAACCGGGTTATGTTGGTGTTGTTTAAGGTATGGAGAGCTTTCGTTTTGAAGGTGATTTGCCATAATAGATGTAAAGGTAGTATTATAATGTTATTTTATGATTATTAATGGTTTTTCTTTTTGCTGACCTTCTTTAGATCGAATAAGGATTTCGTCTTAAAATAAGGTCACTTCGGTGAAAACAGTTATCTTGCGAATTATATTGATTGATGGTCGGATGTATTAACTTTTTTCGGTCTCGACGGACGACCGGCTTTTTCATTTTTTACGTTTTTAACTATGCTGATTTCACATATCGAAATTTTTAGATTTAGTATCAAAATGGAGCCTTTTGCAATCGCGACAGGCACGATGGATTATGCTCAAAACACCTTGATAAGGATACACACAGATGTAGGATTAATCGGATACGGGGAATGTTCAGCGTTTCCGATGATTGTTGGAGAGACACAAGATACCTGTTTAACGCTTGCGCGGGACTTTAGTCGCCTATGGAAAGGTAAAAATGCACTTTTATTAGAAGAACGGATGAACGAGCTTCATGCCTTTATTGCCAAAAATTCTACAATAAAAAGCGCGTTCGATATGGCACTATACGATTTAGCCGCTAAGTACGAAAATAAGCCGCTCTACAAATACTTACAGGGCATAGTTCGGCCCATAACAACCGATATTACAGTGGGCATCGCTGCTCCAACCATTATGGCAGAGAAAGCGTTGTCTTTTGTTAAAAACGGCGCATCCATTTTAAAAGTAAAGCTTGGGAAGAACCCTGAGGAAGATATTTTAAGAATCCAAGCAATCCGTCAGGCGGTTGGAGATGATATTCCGATACGTTTAGATGCCAACCAGGGTTGGACTTACGAAGAAGCGTTAAAGGTGCTTGGGGCTTTAACTAGTTATAACATCGAGTTTTGTGAGCAGCCCATGCGGTCTTATGATGATCATTTATTGCCTTTTTTAAGGGAAAAGGTTCGTATACCGATTATGGCAGATGAGAGTTGTTACGACCATTGGGATGCCGAACGTTTGATAGGGACAAAAAGTTGCGATGCTATTAATATTAAATTGGCTAAATCGGGCGGTATTTTTGAAGCACTGAAAATTCACCGGGTTGCAAAGCAACACGGTGTTCCTTGCATGATCGGCGGTATGTTGGAAAGCCGCCTGGCATTAGGAGCAAATGTACATCTCGCTTATGCCTGTGAAGGTGTTATATACCATGATATGGACACTTGTATGATTGGTCATCTTGAAGATCCCATTATTGGAGGGCCTCACTTTGATGCCTACGATATCAGTCTCGAGGAAAGTCCGGGAATAGGTGCAGAAGTAGATGCGGCATTTCTGGAACGCTGTGAACGCTGGACGGTATAGTGTAAACAGCAAAAGCCTTCTCATGGAGAAGCTTTTGCCGTTTTTTTATCAAAAGACGATCTTTTCCGGTCCGGAAACTTTATTTATATGACATTCACAGCGTCCGCCGCTAATCACAAAGTCGGTCTTCTTGACTTGTCCACTACTTGGATGTGTACCACTGACGACTACCGTATCTCCCTCCACACTAAGTGCACTTTTGTCACCATCAGATGCAATCATATAAAAGGGATTTGCAGCATCAGTTGACTGTTCAGCGCCACTTGGAAGTTTTTTGCCCGTAGCTTTAAGCGTAACGGAAAAGTCTTTCACCTGAAGTGTATCACCTTTACTATCTGTAAAAACTACGCCGACGGTTCTAAATTCCATCGTACAGGGCTTCGGCGGACAATCGGCTTCTGCCTGTTGATTCTTTTTAGCTGCACACGATAATAGTACAGCCAAAGAAGCGGTTAAAGAAAATGTTATTTTAAGAGACATACTTAATTGTTTTTTTTAAAATGTGTGGTGAGCCACATTTATAAATCGAGTAATATATTTGCTTTCTTATTTAGGATAAAGATAAAAATTTAATTGATAAAAAATAGCTTTATCCTTTCTTGATAACGTATTGGAGAAACAAGTGCTACACATGTTCTGTGTATCTTGTCATTTTTCAAAAAAATGCTTTAGTAATGGTGCCACAATTAGTAAATTGCGCAAAATCTACGTGTATTATGACATATTTTGAGAAGCTGTCCGCTATCCGTAAACAGATGTCGGAGCAGCAGATAGATGCTTATATCATTCCTTCATCAGACCCACATATTAGTGAATATCTTCCGGATCGCTTCAAATGCATCGCTTTTGTTTCCGGTTTTACAGGTTCGGCAGGGACATTGGTTATCACCCAGGATTTTGCCGGTTTATGGACCGATTCGCGCTATTTTGTACAAGCCGACGAACAGTTAAAAAGCAGTGGATTTGAGTTGGTAAAGCTGAAAACACAGGGTACTGCCGAATATATTGAGTGGCTTGCGGAACGTTTAGAACCGGGGAATACCGTTGCATTTGATGGAAAGCTTGCCTCGGTTTATATCGCTGAACAACTTATTAATCGACTGCAGCCACGCAAAATTTTGATCAATGGAACCGTTGACCTGTTAGATAAAATTTGGCAAGACCGACCCGAGCTGCCTAAAGAAAGAGCATACATTCTTGAAAAAGAGCTTGTTGGTGCAACTATTACGGAGAAAATATCGAAAGTAAGAGCGGCCATGCAAAAGTTTAATGCCAGTTACCACTTGGTTTCATCTTTAGATGATATAGCTTGGATTTTTAATTTGCGGGGAAGTGATGTCAAATGTAATCCGGTGGTTTTAGGTTTCGCCCTTTTGGAACCTATAAAAACAACTTTATTTATCGATCGTAGCAAGTTAGACCAAAGCGATAAGACAAGGCTCGAAGAACAAGGTGTGGCGGTTGCCGAATATGATACACTGGAAGAGGCGCTTAGTCAATTGCCTGCCGGTGAAACTGTTTTATTGGATCCCAAACGGACATGTTATGCCGTATATACGCAGATTCCGCAATATGAACGTATTATCGAAGCGCTAAATCCCAGCACAAAACTAAAGGCATCTAAGAATGATATTGAAGCTGAACATACAAGGCAGACGATGGTTAAAGATGGCATTGCCCTTACCAAATTTTTCAGGTGGCTTGAAGGGAGAATTGGGAAAGAAGAACTTACTGAGATTAATATTGCTGAGAAATTGCTGACATTTCGCAAAGAACAAGAAGGCTTTGTAAATGAGAGCTTTGACACCATCGCTGGTTACAAAGAACACGGTGCGCTCCCCCACTATAAAGCGACGGACGAGAGTAATGCTTCCTTAAAAGGAGAAGGACTGTTACTCATTGACTCGGGCGGACAATATACAACAGGAACGACCGATATTACACGGGTGATCTCGTTAGGAGCTACAACAGATGCTGAACGTATGGACTACACATTGGTGCTGAAAGCAATGATTGAAGGGAGTACTGCCATTTTTCCAAAAGGAAGCAAAGGGTATCAAATAGATGCTATTACTAGAAAGCCCCTTTGGGATAGACTGAGAAATTATGGCCATGGTACCGGACATGGCGTTGGTTTTTTTCTAAACGTTCATGAAGGACCACATGTGTTCAATACGGCCAATATAGATATTGCCATTGAGGAAGGAATGATTACTTCCATAGAACCTGGTTTATACCGTGAGGGTCGTTATGGTATACGAATCGAAAATTTAGTCTTAAGTATCCGCGATCAGGAAACTGAATTTGGTGAATTTATGGCTTTTGAGACGTTGACATTGTGCTATATTGATACGGGTTTGGTTGATAAAACGCTGTTGGATCAAAAGCACGTCGATTGGTTAAACCAATATAATAACATGGTTTATGAACGCTTATCTCCCCATTTAGATGAAGAACATCGGCAATGGTTAGCCCATAAAACACAAATCATTTAAATATGCCACATACTGCGCCTGTTAAACAAGATACGCCCGCCAGAGCCTTTGAACGTTTACTGGAAGTTTTAAATACATTGCGTTTAGAGTGCCCTTGGGACAGAAAACAGACCATGGAATCGTTAAGGCACTTAACGATCGAAGAAACCTACGAATTAGCGGACGCTATTTTGGATAAAGACCTGCCGGAGATAAAGAAGGAATTGGGCGATCTGATGATGCACCTGGTGTTTTATGCCCGTATTGCTGAAGAAACGAATGATTTTGATATTGTAGATGTCCTTAACAGTGTATGCGACAAACTTATCAATAGACACCCACATATTTATGGAGATATTGAAGTAACAGATGAAGAAGATGTAAAACGTAATTGGGAACAGCTGAAGTTAAAAGAGGGAAACCGATCGGTTTTAGCAGGAGTTCCGAAAAGTCTGCCGGCTTTGGTGAAAGCCTATCGAATTCAAGATAAAGCCAGAGGCGTTGGCTTCGACTGGGAGGACAAAAGTCAGGTATGGGAAAAAGTGGAGGAAGAATTAGCGGAATTTAAAAGTGAACTGGATATCACGAAAAGTGAAGCGGTCGATTTAGAGAAGGCGGAACAGGAATTTGGTGATCTTTTGTTTTCGTTGATCAATTATGCTCGGTTTTTAGGTATTAATCCGGAAAATGCATTGGAAAAAACGAATAAAAAATTTATACAACGCTTTAGCCATCTCGAAAAAAGGGCACAGGAGGATGGAAAAAGTTTAAAAGATATGTCTTTGGCAGAAATGGATGTCTACTGGAACGAGGCAAAACAACAATAGGTGTCTATTTAAATCTAATGGCCTTAATAGGTGTGATTCGGCTTACTAAACCGGATGGAACTAAAAGGGCCAATAAACACAATAATGTTGTGCCGATATTGAGTAGCATAATTTCTTGAATACCAATGTCGATGGGGACATATGAAATATAGTAATCCTTTTCATCCAATTTAAACCAGTGCGTATAGTACTGTAAAACACATAGACCGATACCCAATATATTTCCAAGTAAAAGTCCCAGACCAATAAGACGAAGTGCATTATAGAGAAATACTTTTCGAATAGATAGGTTGGTAAGTCCTAGTGCTTTCAATATCCCGATCATATTTGTTCGTTCGAGAATGAGAATTAGCAAGGCAGATATCATATTAATACTGGCCACTAAAATCATCAGGATAAGGATAATTTGCGAATTAATATCAAGTAACGCAAGCCAATCAAAAATTTCAGGAAATTGAGAGACTACAGTGACCGATAGTAGCTGAATGGGTAAAGCATCCAATATTCGCTGATTTATTTCTTCTACTTTTCCGAAATGGCTTGTCATGATTTCATAACCGCCCACTTCGTTATCCGACCATTTATTTAGTCGTCTTATGAGTGATAGGTCGCCAATTACATAGGTTTTATCAATTTCCTCAACACCTAAGTTATAAATACCCACGATTGTGAACTTCCTTTTTCGCAACGGTTCTTGAACAAAGTACATGAGAAAGTCATCTCCGAGTTTAAGTTTAAGCCTATTAGCAGTATAACGCGAAATAAGTATTTGTTGTTGCGCAGGTATGCTATCCGTAAAATTGATTACGTTTCCTTCAACCAGTATCTTGCGCAACTTTTCCTGATTATAGGCGCTGTCAATCCCTTTCAGCACAACGCCTTCTATTTCGTCTTCAGCATTAATAATTCCCGGCTTAGTAGCAAACGCATTAAGCTCTTTAACACCGGCTATTTTTTTAATTAGTAGCAGGCTGTCGGTTCGTATGCTAAAGGGTGAGCTTTCGTATGAATTGTTCAAGTTGTGTTTATAAATAGTAATATCGCCATTAAAGCCTCTTTCTTTTTCGATTATACTTCCTTTGAAGCCCTTTAAAATGGCAATAGCTAGTATCATTACGGCTAGTCCCAGCATGATACCCGCTATTGCTACTCTCACGATTAGCCTAGAGTACTTGCGTGCACCGCTTTTGGAAATCCTATTTGCTAAGTATAAGGGAAAATTCAAGTCTGACTATATATTTTGTACCTTAGCAAAGGTAAAGATTGAAGTGTTTTTAAAGAAACGTAAACAGAAAAATAATGCGAATTATATTTATGGGCACTCCTGAATTTGCAGTTGCTTCTTTGTCAGCGCTGTTGGAGGCAGGAGAAAATGTGGTAGCTGTCGTTACGGTAGCGGATAAACCGGCAGGAAGGGGACAAAAGGTACAAGAATCAGCAGTTAAAAAATTTGCTTTATCAAGAGGTATTCCTGTTTTACAGCCCGATAAATTAAAAGACCCCGATTTTATCAATGCTTTAGCCGCTTATCAGGCGGACTTACAAGTGGTGGTAGCTTTTAGAATGTTACCGGAAGTTGTCTGGAATATGCCTCCTAAGGGAACGGTAAACCTGCATGCCTCTCTCCTTCCTCAATATCGGGGTGCGGCACCAATAAATCATGCAGTGATGAACGGAGAGCGAGAAACAGGCGTCACTACTTTTCTTTTACAACATGAGATAGATACAGGTAATATTTTATTGAGTGAACGCGTGTCCATTGAAGCGGATGACACTGCCGGCGACATACACGATAAATTAATGTATGTGGGAGCTGAATTATTGGTTAAAACGGTGCAACTTATTAAGGAGGACAAACATCACGAAATACCACAAGCAAGTATTGCCGATGAACAGAAATTAAAGCATGCTCCAAAGATTTTTAAAGATGACTGTAAAATACAATGGGAAAGGCCGGTTGAGGAGGTGTATAATTTTATTAGGGGACTGAGTCCCTACCCTGCTGCTTTTACGGTATTTCAGGGTAAAACTTTAAAGATTTTCGCTTGTCGTCCATTGAAGGGACCCGTACCACCGGAAAAGGAACCTGGCAGCATCGTGACCGACGGTAAGCATTACTTACGATTTACCACACGAGATGGTTACTTAGATGTACTCCAACTTCAATTAGAGGGAAAGAAAAAGATGTCCGTCGAAGAATTTTTAAGAGGCGCGCGATTTGAGTGATTATCTCGGAATTTTTATAGAGAGCAGTAATGACTAAAATTACGCTGCTCTCTAAATTCATGACCGTTACTCTTCATTTAAATCGGAGGCAAGTTGCCATTTCCCCAATTTTTCTTGTAAACTTTTGGATAGATGGTTGAAGTACCTTTTCTTTTTGTATCCCATCACCCAATAAATACCATGTATTGCATTCGTTAAGAACATTTCGTCGGCCTCATGCAGTATCTCAGGGCTTATTTGTGCCTCAACCACTTCGATGCCGTACTCATTAGCCATTTCGATGACAACTTTACGCATAACACCTGCGATACAACCTTCGCTTAAAGCCGGTGTATATAATGTTTTGTTATACCAAACGAAGATGTTAGAACTCAGCGATTCGCAGAGAAACCCGTCATTATTTAGGATAAGAATATCATCACAACCTAAGCGTTTTCGCTCTATACCGGCCAATATATAAATAAGTGCATTATTGCTCTTCAGATGAGAGAGGCTGTTAATCGACTTTTTATGCTCTCGATAGACATCGATGATTACCCCTGTTTTATTTAGCCGATATCCATCATGATCAAGCGGATTTGCTTCCAAAAGATAATTTGCTTTGTTCGTTTCAGGGCTGTAGAGACCTGCTCCTGCCCGGTAGACGTTTAACCGAATTCTAGCATCTGCCCCCAGTTTATTTTTTCTAACCAGCTCTGCCGCCTTTTCACGGATAAAATAGGTGTCAAATTTTGCAAAACCTTCTAAATGGAGAAGTTCCATACTGGCTTGAAGTCGCTCAACATGGTACTGAAGAAAACGAATATCGCCATCTGTCCAACGCATGGTTTCAAAAATTCCGTCTCCATATCTTAAACTTCTATTGCTACTTTGTATAGCGGGCTGATTTTCCAGCATCAAACTTCCGTTATGATTTATATATCTATCGTTCATTGTTTAATTTAACGAAAAAAAAGGGAAAAAATTCTGTAAAAAATTACTTGCTTCGTTCGTACTGCACGTAGGATTTCCATTTATCTAAGCATATGGCGAAGTCATCCGGTAAATCACTTTCAAAGTGCATGAGTTCTTTACTTTTAGGATGTGTAAACCCTAAGCTTTTTGCATGTAGGGCTTGACGGGGTAAGATGGAGAAGCAGTTGTCTACAAATTGTTTGTACTTAGTAAAAACAGTTCCTTTTAAAATTTTATCACCGCCATAAAGTGTATCATTAAATAAGGGGTGGCCAATGGACTGCATATGCGCCCGGATCTGATGTGTTCTGCCGGTTTCCAGTTGGCACTCGATGAGTGTGACATAGCCTAGACGCTCAAGAACCCTATAATGCGTGACGGACCACTTACCTTTATCTTCATTTTCGTAAACCGACATTACACGACGATCTTTAAGGCTTCGGCCAATATATCCGGAAACTGTACCGTTCTCTTGAAGGTCGCCCCAAACTAATGCTAAATACTTACGCTGAATGGTATGGTCAAAAAATTGCTTGGCGAGATTTGTGATCGTCCACTCGTTTTTAGCAATGACCAATAAACCGCTGGTGTCTTTGTCTATCCGGTGCACCAGCCCCGGTCGGCCATCGTTACCTGGTAGCTGAGGTAATTGATTAAAGTGATAAACCAACGCATTCACCAGTGTCCCTGTGTAATTATTGTAACCTGGATGAACCACCATCCCCGCTGGTTTATTTACGATTAGCAGATCATCATCTTCATATCGAATATCTAAGGGAATATTTTCCGGGTAAATTTCAGTATCTCTTGGCGGATGAGGTAATACAACTGTTATTAGATCGCCAGGTTTTACTTTGTAACTGGATTTAACCGGTCTATTATTAACCAAGACATTCTCTGCTTCAATGGCATTTTGCACCCTGTTTCTAGAAGCATTTTCAACACGGTGCATAAGGAACTTGTCTATGCGCAACAGCGTTTGGCCCTTATCGACCACTATCCGTAAATGTTCAAATAAATCCTGTTCGCCGTTATCTTCTATGTCGAATGCTTCTACTTCTTCTGCCATGGTGCAAAAGTAAATATTATTTAGTTTTCATAAGTAGTCTGATAAAAATAAGCTTTCCGTTCAGACTTTTTCTTTTACTTTAAGGAAATTTCTTTGCATTTTAGCGGTTGTATCCAACAGGCATTAAACGAATAGAACATTCATGTCATATCTTAATAGCAATATCCGGTTAGCCATCGTGGATGACCACCAGATCGTTATCGAGGGTCTTAAAACGCTCTTGACAAATCATAGCGAGATTGAAGTTGTCGACTGCTTTATAAGTGGCGCAGAGTTTATGGCGTTTTTAACCGGTCATGAAGTGGATGTTGTGCTGTTAGATGTCATGTTACCGGACGGTAGTGGTATCGATTGGTGTAAAGAGATCAAGATTAAAGCTCCAAATGTCTCTGTGTTAGCGCTGAGTAATCATGCCGAACGAAGTTTTGTTATGAAGATGCTGCAAAATGGAGCAAGTGGTTATTTGTTGAAAAATGTATCGGTTGACGACCTCGTTCATGCGATTAAGGCGGCCTATAAAGGTGAAATCGCTTTTAGCAGGGAAGTAAATGAAATTATTGCCAAACCCACTCTAAATGAACTTAAAGGCCCTCCGCAGCTTACGAAAAGGGAGAAACAGATTCTGTCTATGATCGCTGAAGGAAAGACAACGGCTAATATGGCTGAAACACTCTTTCTTAGCCCTTTAACCGTGGAAACACATAGGCGGAATTTGCTGCAAAAATTCGAAGTAAAAAATGTGGCAGAGTTGATCAAAGAGGCGCTTCAGCAAAGATTATTATAAAAAAATGTTCTTTTTTTTGAGAAAAAGTCTAACTTTGGGCTCCCAATAAGAAAAGTATAACGACTCCGTAGCTCAGTTGGTAGAGCAACTGACTCTTAATCAGTGGGTCGAGAGTTCGAATCTCTCCGGGGTCACCACAGGGGAAGCCATTTTTCTAGAAAAAATGGCTTTTTCTGTTTATAAGGGCAGATTAGATTGTAATGCTTCTAATTTGGACTGCAAAGCCACGGTATTAAGTAAATGCTTTTCCCCGTATTTATCGTTTAATGGAACGAAAGGCGCGGACGATGGTATCACTGATGTTTTGGGCAATCTGTCCGTTGGTGTCGAAGCGGGGGTTGAAGATGGTGATATCAAAACCTATGATTCTTCCGGTGCATAAAAGTTGGTTAATAAAATATTCTGACTGCTCAAAATCAAGTCCGCCGGGCAAATGATATTCTACTGCAGGGTTTAGCTCATCGGCTAGTACATCCGTATCAAAATGCATCCAATAGCCATCTAGGGAGGAGTCAAGGTTTGTTATTACAGCAGCTGCAACTTGTTCTATCCCCTCTTTTTCTATGTTTTCCAGATCATAGCGAGTGATGGTGGTATCGCGAATATCCTGCGAGCCATATTTTTTTGTCTCTTCCCAATCCCGCTGACCGATATGAATCACGTGGCCATCCTCTACATAGGGTTTTATGTTGTTAATGTTGGTGAGTATGTCCGGTCCGCGACCGGTAACAATTGCTAGATCCATATCGGCCACTTCGCCGGTCACCGACTTTTCGGGTTCGTAGAAGTCTGCATGCGCATCGATAAAGATCAGCCCATATTTACCGCGGACTTTGAGGCCAGACATGATACCTAGAAGAATGCTGCAATCACCGCCCAATATCAGCGGGAAGCGGCCTTTGTCAAGCAGTAAATCAACGGCTTTTCCGAGTTTGATAGAGAAATTGCGAATTGATACTGGATTAAGACAACGAGTGTCAGGATCTCTTTTGTCGCTGTACTGCGCATTGAGGGTAGCAAGGTGTAGTACAGGATGTTCTTGCTGTAGCTGCCAGCCGAGGCCAGCTTTCAACAGGGCGGCTGGCAAATCTTGCACGCCATTTGTACGGAGCCCTAATATAGAAGGTGCCGCTAGGATCTGTATGTCGAGGTTTTGTGTGCCCATATACGGGATATTATGTGCAAAATTTGTTCCAGATCATCTCACAGATCAAGGTCTATTTTTCAATGTCTTTTGGTGTGGTTTTTTAATAAAGAGAAGCTTTTGTGGAAATAACAAAAAAATAAATGCCATAAATCTATACTAAAAGAAATAGCCCCTCTGGGAAAGGGGCTATTCTGCTAACCAATTATAAACCTATATTAAACTGAGGGGCAATATGACAAACAAAATGATATTTTTTTATTTTATATCGTTTTGTTGATGCAAATATAGTAAAAAAATCAATTATCAAAATATTTTTTGAATTTTTTTATTTTTTGTTGTGAATATTCGTTTGTTTTTTGCTTTATTTTTTTCATAATAGATTTTTATCGTATTTTTTTTAGATGTTTTTTATTTAAAAATTGCTATAATATATTTTTAATGATGTTTTTAATGTTTTGATATTTTTTTATTGGCGTTTTTTTTTATACCAATATTTAAAATATAACATTTTAAAATATTTTAAGTCATAAAATAATAAATAGGAAGTTTACTGTATTATATGCTTCCTTTTTTTTCTTTGTTTTTGTGTATTTATTTCAATTTTTATAAAATATTATGATATATTCATGTCTATATTGATATTTTTATGGTTTTTTGATTGATTTTTCTGTTAATTTTTGTGATTAATTCCTGTTTTTGTTTTGTTTTGTATGGTTTGGTTAAAAGGATCTTGTTTTAATGAGAAGAAATACAAAAAAGGCCCTCAGACAAATCTTTTTCATTCAAGGAGCGTTAGCGTGAATTTATAAACAATTTGATGGCACAAACGTTGAACTTAAGCTAGAAAGAAAAATAAACATGAAAGCAATTTCGATTACTGAATATGGTGCACCAAACGTTCTAAAACTACATGATAAGCCTGATCCATTAATAAAACCCGATGAAGTACTTATTAAGGTGGCGGCAGCCGGGGTAAATCGACCGGATATATTTCAGCGCAAGGGGAAGTACTCAGCTCCTGAAGGCGTTGCAAGTGATATACCGGGCTTAGAAATTGCAGGCGTTATTGAACAAATAGGTGCCGAGGTAGCTCAATGGCAGATTGGAGATCATGTATGTGCATTGATTGCCGGAGGTGGTTATGCGGAGAAAGCGGTTGCCAATGCAGGTCATTGTTTGCCCATCCCTACAGGTTTGAGTTTTGTTGAAGCTGCGAGCCTTCCGGAAACCATTTATACGGTGTGGGATAATGTTTTTCGCCGCGGAGCACTGAAAAAAAACGAACATTTTCTTGTGCATGGTGGTTCGAGTGGTATCGGTATTACGGCGATTCAACTTGCAAAAAGCATTGGGGCGAAAGTGTACGCCACCGCTGGTTCGGAGGAGAAATGTAAAGCCTGTCTTGACCTGGGGGCTGACGTTTGTATCAATTACCGGATTTACGAATTTGAAAAGGTTTTTGCAAAGGAAAAAATAGATGTTATATTAGATATGGTAGGTGGATCCTATTTCAGGAAGAATATCAGTATTTTGAACCATGATGGGCGCTTAGTATATATCAATGCCATGAATGGTTCCTTGGTTGAGCTGGATATCATGGAAATTATGCATAAAAGAATCAGCGTTACCGGTAGTACTTTACGTAGTAGAGATAAACATTTTAAGGCTATGTTGACGGCGGACATACTAAACAATGTTTGGCCGCTGATGCATTCCGGTTTTTTCAGACCGCTGATTCATGCTGTATTTCCATTGGCGGAAGCTTGGAGAGCTCATGATTTAATGGAAGAAGGAAGGCATATAGGAAAAATAGTATTGAGAATAGATTGATTTTTTTCTGATTGAAATACAGTATTTTGCAGATAAATATCGTTAAAAGATAGAATTTGTCTTGCATTATAATGGTAAAGATTATACCTTTGCAGCTCTTTCAAAGAAACCTGGTAGGTTTCGAATAAAGGAAGATTCCGTAGCTCAGCTGGTAGAGCAATACACTTTTAATGTATGGGTCCTGGGTTCGAGTCCCAGCGGGATCACAAAGCTTCAACAAAAGTTGGGGCTTTTGTCGTTAAGCGGGAGTTCGAACGCCGAAGGCCTCTTGAGCGAATTAATGTCCGGAATGTGGGCTAAACAAAAGCTTGACCGGCTTGGCTCCATTACACGTTTACATGATTAAAAAATAACAAACTGATACTTAGTGAATAATTGAAAAATGCTATTTTTTTTGTTTTAAAATTTGGCGTGTATGGATAAAAAACATACCTTTGCACCCGTTAACAGTTCAGAAATAAAATAAAATTCTGAAAAATAAGAGTTAATGATATTTAATTTTAGTGAGAAATTAAATATGAATAGGATTCCGTAGCTCAGCTGGTAGAGCAATACACTTTTAATGTATGGGTCCTGGGTTCGAGTCCCAGCGGGATCACCAAGCCTCAACGAAAGTTGGGGCTTTTGTCATTAAGCTGGGGCTCGAACAGAGGGGTTGAGTGGGTTCGAAGGAAGCACCTATTCTAATAAACCCTTTTCCCCGCTACCCAGGTTTGCTGCACTTTGGTATTTCTTATTTCGTTTAAGGGAATCTGCATGATGTCTTTCTCTAGCTGGATAAAATCTGCTTGCTTTCCCTTCTCTATACTTCCTTTTTTCTCATCCTGAAAACAAGCATAGGCTGCCCATCGCGTTAAGCCTTTCAATGCTTCTTCTCTTGTCAGGGCATTTTCGATTTGGAATCCACCGACGGGTTTACCGTTTTTATCGGTCCGTGCTACTGCGGCATGGAATTGATACAGCGGATTGATGTCTTCTACGGGGAAATCACTTCCCAAAGCTAAACTACCTGCGGCTTGTAATAACTGTTTATACGCGTAAGCATATTGTATTCTATCGTTTCCTAATCGGTCTTTTGCCCAATGCATATCCGAGGTAGCGTGGCTTGGTTGCACGGAAGGGATAAGATTAGCAGTTGTAAACAGTCGATAATCATTGGGTTGAACAATTTGAGCGTGTTCAATGCGCCAACGCTTTTTATTATTCTCGCTTAAATATTTATTGAAAGTGTGAAGAATAAAGCGATTGGTCGAATCCCCTATAGCGTGCACATTAACTTGGAAATTACTTTGTGCCAATTCACGGATTATAGTATCCAACGTAGTAGGTTTTAGAAGTAAAAAACCTTGCTCTGTTGAAGCATCGCTATACGGTTGCAATAAGCAAGCCCCTCTAGACCCCAACGCGCCATCTGCCACAATTTTAAAGGAACGAACCGTCAACTGCCCTCGATCATACACACCTGCTTTTACTAGCTCTTTAAAGGTGCCTGTATTGAGCATTGCCATTGCGTACTCCCCTATCTTTAATTTGTTTTGTTTATACAGTTTTTTTAGTAAATCGATTTCTTCAATTGACAAGCCAGCGTCGGCCAGGCTTGTTAATCCAACGGAGAAACAGGCCCTCTCCGCTTCCAATAAGAATTCCGTTAATCGCAATTCAGAAGGTGGTGGTATTTTCTGTTGCACTAAATCCATTGCGTTGTCAATAAGAATACCTGTTGGGGTATTTCCCGCTTTTACAATTAAACCGCCTGTGGGTTGCCCATGAAGCGGAATATGCGCTAATTGGAGAGCTGCGTCATTGGCTAAGGCCGCATGACCGTCAATTCTGCTTAAATAAACCGGGATCTTCGGGAAAGCGGCATTCAACTCCTTATTATTAGGGAAACTTTTGTCGCTCCATAGATTTTGGTCCCAACCATGTCCTAAAATCCAAGCGTCATTTGGAAATTTTGCCTGAAAGTTCTTTACCCTTTCAATTACTTCTTTCATGGAACTTGCACCAACCAGGTTGACCTGATGTAGTCCGCGAGCCAAAGCAAAGAAATGGCAATGAGCATCGTAAAGTCCAGGATAAACAGGATGATTTTTCGCATCGACCATATGCTCGCTCTCGTATTTGTCCAAAATGGATTCATTTGAACCGATATCCAGAAATTTTCCATTTTTTACTGCAAAAGCTTGCTGGAGCGAAAAGGTGCTATCTACTGTATAAACAGTAGCATGGTGAAGAATGAGGTCAACCCGTTCTTTTTCCTTGCAACCTATAAAAAGAGATAAGCAAGATAAGCTTAATAGCAAAGAGATAAGCGTTTTCATAATCTGAAAAAAGTGTATATAAATATAAGACTTCCGGCGATTATCGCGCGGAAGTCTTATACAGCCTCCATAAAAGGAGCTTATGGTAGTTTTAAAGAATAAATAAACTAATGAAGGAGCTCTTTTACCGCTCTTTCCAACTGTGGATCCTCGCCTTTTAGAAAAGCCTCGTAAGGTAAGGGAACCCGAATGTCCGGTTCAACCTGAAGATTTTCGGTAGGGCGATTTTCCTTTCCGATCGTAGCAATCATAGGTATCCCAAATATCAATGTTGGATCAATTTGAGTTTCCCACCAGACGGCTGTTCCTGTACCCGGAACGGGCATGCCGATCAATTTACCTAAACCATTTTGTTTATAGATATAAGGAAAGATAAAAGCATCGCTATAATTTCCCTCGCTCATTACAACAGCACTCGGTTTGTTCCAGCGACTTCTCGGTTCGCCACCTTTTAAGGTATTCCCCTGTGGGGCAAATTTCAGGTATTCTTTGCCGCTTAAAAACGTATTGAGGTCGTCATGTAGCCATCCTCCACCATTAAAACGCGTATCAACTATAAGTGCATCCTTATCTAAGTTCTCTCCCATGACGCGGTCATAAACCTCCCTAAAGCTTGCGTCATTCATACCTTCAACATGTACATAACCAATCTTTCCGTTACTTATTTTGTTAACATACGCTTTTCGTCCGTTAACCCAGCGTTTATACATAAGTGGAATTTCATCAGCTGTGCTTATTGGTTTAATCGTTTCGTTGAATACACCACCTGCTCCATTCTTACCGCGAATGCTTACATATTGGCCAACTTTACGATTTAAGAACTTTGCCCAGTCGACGTTATCATCAATGGTGTTGCCATCTATTTCCAGTATAATCGTTCCTTTTTCAATTTTCGACTTGGCGTTGGCTACCGGACCACCCGGGATTACGTCTGCCACTTTCAACCCTTTACCGGTATAGGTTTCATCATAGAGTAAACCTAAAGATGCCGTAATATCCGGATTGGTATATCGAGGAGAAAAGCGCCCTCCCGTGTGGGATGCGTTAAGTTCTCCTAATAATTCGCTTAAAAGTTCCTGGAAATCAAAATTGTTATTTATATGCGGTAAAAATCTAGCATAGGTTTGATAATAGCCATCCCAATCGATTCCATGCAAATTAGGGTCATAAAACTTCTTTTTCACTTGCAGCCAAGCATGATTGAAGATGTACTCACGTTCGGCAGCGGCATTCAGTTCAAGCTCTCCTTTACTGTTGAGTGGTGTAATCTTGCCGCTTGCGGCATCAACTTTTACCAGTGCGCCACGATTTACTACGAATAAGGTTTTTTCATCCTTGCTCATTTCAATGCCGCTAGGGGAACCTGATAATTTAGCCAAAATTTTTGTTTGATTTGTCCTCGGTTCTGTTAACCACAAATCGTAGCCCTTTTCAAAAGATGCCAGATAGAATAATTTACTTCCATCTTTGGTTAATGCGTAATCACTGATGGATGAGCTGTTGATGGTTAACCTAACTTCTCGATCACGTAAATTATCAAAATTTATCTTTAGCGTTTTTTCCTCCTCTTTTTCACCCTTTTCATTTTTTTTCTTTTTGGACGTATTTTGATCATTGTTTTTTGTCGCCTCGTCTTTTTTTGCCTTTTCTTCCTTTTCTTTCAACAGGTCGAATTCATCTTTAGTTAACTTAAATCGATCGTAATCTTCTTGATTAAAGAAAACACCAAAAACGTCTAGTTCGCGACTGCCCTGTAGGGCTAAGGATTTTCTTCCATAGCGACTGCTTAGCCAGGTGAGCATTTTTCCTTCCATCTGCCAACGCGCCCCCTCTTCACCAAAACCAGTAAGAAGCGGATGTCTTATTTCAGCAGTTCCATCCGCTTTTATCAAGGCTACATTAGAATTAAAAAAGTATCCTCTTTGATCATCGACCAATAACCACTTGCTGTCCGGACTCCATTCGAAGCCCCAGTCGCCATCGGCATAAGAGTGGTTGTGTCCCTTCGGGAGCAACTCGACCGTTTTTTTAGTATTGATATTATATACCTTCAATACGTTTCTTTCTTCGATATAAGCCACAGACTTACCGTCAGGTGAGAACTTAGGAGCAAAATTGTCTGTTTTTCCGGTAATAAGAGGCTCTTCTTTCAAAACGGTTGCATTAAAGAAATAGGATTCTTCTTGATTGAGAATGGCGCTTTGATAAATACCCCAACCATTTCTGCCTCGTTCAGCGGCGTAGATTAACGTTTTTCCATCCGGCGACCATTTTACCATTCGTTCTTGATCGGCCGTATTAGTAATTCGTTTTGTAAAGTCGCCTTCAACACTTGTAACAAATAGCTCTCCTCTACTCACATAAGCGATTTGTTTACCGTCAGGACTTAACTCAAACTGACTAATTTGCCCGTTTAATGGCACATTGCTCGCTAAAGCATTTCCATTATCAACTGCGATGACTACGGTTAGCTTTTTTGGTTCACCCCCTTCCTTTAGTGTATAGATAGAGCCGTCCTGTGTAAAGGCTAGCGTATTGTCATTTGAAATACTCAAATGGCGAACCGGGTTTTTTGTGAAATGTGTTAGTTGTTGATCCGCAATACGTAATCGAATTCCCTTCTTATAGAGATTTAGGGTTCCATCCTTCTCATTTAGATAATAAACAAATTGTCCGTCATGGCTGAAAACCGGTTCGCGGTGTTCGATTTCCTCATTAGTTAAGGCCTCGTATGTATTGGTTTTTAAATTATATAGCCATATATCACGCGTTACGGAAGAATTGTGATGTTTTCTCCAAGGGTCTTCGTAACCCTTTCTGTCTTGGAAAACCAATAAGCTGCCATCTTGATTAAAGTGGGCATTTTCGATGCCGGCAGCACTCACAAGTAGCGGTCGGCCCCCATTGATAGCCACCCGGTATAGATTTTGAAACAGTCGCAAGCTTGGAAAACGCGTACTTTCGGCGGGTGCTTGCCTGGCACTTCCAAATATCACCTCCTTATTATCGATACTAAAGTCGTATGGGTAATCATTTGCGCTATTATAGGTAAGTCGTGTTGACTTTCCGCCGCTTGCCGGCATTACATAGATGTCGAAATTACCATTTCGGTCATTTGCGAAAGCTATAAACTGACCATCACGACTCCATACGGGCATCATACTGTGTGAGCTTCCGACTGTAAGGGCGGTGGCTGCTCCCCCACTGGCGCTTACACGGTATAAATTACCTTGATATCCAAAAACAATAGTTTTGCCGTCCGGTGATATGGCTGGATACCGGAGCCATAAAGCCTCTGATTGGGCCTGGCTTTGATATGAATAGCTCAGGAAAAAAAATACGGCTAATAGAAATTTTAGATTGATTAAACGTTTCTTCATGTGATTTTTTATTGATTAATAATATCACAAACTTAGAGAAAATTGTCAAAACATCGAACGGGAAAAACGCAACTTTGTAACGTTTTTGATGTAAAATTAAAGCATACCCATAAACAATTTAGTTTTGTACGAGAGGCTTATAATTTGATTGGTAGCATATTTGTCGAACAAGACCCGTAATCGAGTCTTCATTTCGGGTGTTCTTTTATGGCCTTCATTAGGCATATAGGAGTAAGAAAGTGTTCTGCCCAATAACTGTTCGAATGTCAGGTAAGTATCGTATATAAATAGATGTTCTTCCATGCTATTAGGCAGAAAGAAATTTTTAAGGTTATTTCCTCGTGTTTCTCTATTCTTAACCTCTTTATAATCTATTGAAAACTCCAAAATGAATTCTTCATATTCTTTTTCAAAAGTCGTTTCTGCGCTACGGATATTCCATATAATTGCTGCTTTTCCCTGATTTTTTAATATTCGCTCAAATTCTCTTTTTGCTTTCATCGCGTCGAACCAATGAAATGATTGCGCACAGATTATGAGATCAATACTATGGTCTGCCAGACCGGTTTCTTCGGCGGTTGCGTCCTTTATTACACAATTTTTAACTCTTTGTAAAGTTTGGATCGCTTTTTCGCGCATTTCATCATTAGGTTCAATCGCAATGATGCTACAAGGCCATTTTACTAGTTCTTCTGTTAAGATGCCGGTTCCTGCCCCCAACTCAGCAATAACACTTTGTTCATTTAGGGAATTATGTTTATATATGAAATCCAGAAGACCTTGCGGATAACCTGGACGATATTTATCATAGTTATCGGCTCGAAAGTTAAAACGGTCAATATTCCGATGCGCTTGAGTCATATGATTTTGATCTAGGTTCCTAATATACTGAAAATAAAACAAAAATGGCTTCCCCACCACAGGGGGGAAGCCATTTTTGTTTTATTCGGTGTCGTCTATTAATATACTTTAATCATATAGATATATTCCTGTACCTTTTTGATCTGTTCCGTGCGGCTCAAATTGGCGAGGGTGTTCTTTTTATTTAATGTTAGCTTTTTCTCCAGACTATCCTCGGGAATTGACGCCAACGCTTCCAAAACATAGTTCGATTTGATGGCAAAAGCGGCTCCATCAGTCTCCGTTTGTTTACTGTTAATAACGCCGATTATATTGCCCCGATTATCCAATACAGGTCCCCCGCTGTTACCTGGGTTAACGGGAATGGAAACCTGATAAGCAATGGTATCGCCACTATATCCCGTATTACTGCTTAAATAACCCCTTCCGTATACTGCTTCTTCTCTCGGAAAACCAATCGTATAAACGTCCTCTCCTATATCAGCTGCGTTTTGTTTAAAAGTATAGGGTAAATTCCCTACTTCTTTAAAGTCTTTGTCTATAATTTCCAGCACTGCAATATCGTATGTGGGATCCGTATATATGACCTTTGCTTTGTATGAGTTGCCTGTATAATTCTGCAAGTAAACAGAATCAGCATCTTTAATTACGTGATACGTTGTCATAACGTAGCCATTGGAAGAAAGAGCAAAACCGGTGGCTCCATAATGACTGGGAGTACCGGCGTCGTTCTTGCCTTTGTTAATATCCTTAATCAGTGCATTTTGGGCTTTAACATTTTGTCGAATGCTATTCATATCGCGTCGCAAAGCAATATATTGGGATGTGTTGTCTTTTGAATAAAAGCCGGTAAGCCATAAGGTAGTGAAAACAGCAAGAAGTGCAACCGACGCGGCCACAAGGGAATTGATCTTATATTTATCCCATAAGCGTATAATGAGTGGCTTTTTTGGAACCACTTCTTCTATATTAATTGTTTCATGAATGGCCTCGAGCTTATGTCGTAAATCGGTCCTAGCTCCGTAACTCTTCATGTTTCCAATAAATATTTCGTGCTCGTCAAATTTTCTACGAGCTTCAGGATCATTCACAAGATGGTCTTCGAATACCTTTTTTTCCAGGGCATTCATTTCACCTCTTAAGTAGGCTTCCGACTGGTCTAGAAAATCTCGTTCACTTTTCATTGTTGTAAAATGTTAACCAAAATAAAGTTTCTTTAAACGTTGCAGACATTTATATTTTTGATTCTTTGCATTATCCGTATTCGTGTAACCAAACTTTTCACAGATATCTTGCATTGTTAAATTTCGTATATAAAAATCTTCTATTATTGTTTTGCAGGGCTCGCCCAGCTTTTTCAAGGCATCTTCCATCATGGAAAATTGCCGGTCTCGTTCTTTATGTGTGTCGATGTCGTCTTCTACAAGAATCTTTTCTTCAAAATCGTCGATCCGGGTATAAATCCCTTTTTTTGTTAGCTTTTTAAGCCAAAGATTTCTGCAGACAGAATACAAAAACGTTTTGAGTTTGCTATTAAGTGCAAAGTCGCCGCCACAGAGTTTATCATATAAAATAATAATGCTTTCTTGGAATATGTCCTTTGCGTCGTCAATATCACCACCGTTATTGATAATCAATCGAGCAATCATCGGGAAATTAGCCTTATATAAACTATCCAAAATGTTGGTGTCCCCTTCTAAAACCCCTGCAAGTATTTCGTTATCGTCAGATGGTGTATGTTTTCTTTCTTTACTCACTAGTTAATACGTTAAAATGCAAATAGTAACCCACCCATTCGTGTTTTTTTTAGCACGTTTTGAAATTAAAAACGGTGCTTAAATAAGGTCTGTCTTTTTTATAACTGTTCCCCCGACGATTTTATTATCGCCTGTTTGTTTCAGTTGCAAAGAGGCAAAAGTACAGAAACTAGGGAAATAAAAGTAAACAGTAAATGAAGTTTGATCAGTCAGCAAATTCTATTTGTATTTTTCTAAAATATCTCCATCTTTGCAGCCGCAAAAAAGAACGAAAAATTTTTTTTTAAAAATGTTGGGTTACCTTTCAACATATGCGGTATAAAGAGGTAAATAAACAATTTTTATTTAATCAGAAAAGAAAATTAACAATGAAAAATTTATTCAAATTCGGTTTTTTAGGTTTAGCTTTAACTTTAACTGTTGCTGCTTGTAACTCAAACTCTGGCGAAGGATCTGCTACTGAAGAAACAACTGATACTACTACTGTTGTTACTCCTAGCGAGCCAGATACAACTGTTATCACTACAGATACTACTGTAACTGCTGATACTACAGTTAAAGAAGCTCAGTAATTAAAACTGAAATAGTAAAAAGCGTTTCCGTTCATGAGCGGAAACGCTTTTTTTTTGTAAAATGGTACGGGTCCCCTCCGTGGCATTGTTTCTAAAATTGATCTCATTCTCTGATGGGAGAAAATGGACAAATGCAATATTTTTTTAACTTTGCGCTTTTAACCCGACATATTTCATTGACATGAGTTTATCTCCACTTACAGCAGTTTCACCGATAGATGGTCGTTATCACAGTGCAACAAAAGATTTAGCTTCTTTTTTTTCGGAGGCCGCTTTAATAAAATATCGTGTATTTGTAGAAATTGAATATTTTATCGCACTTGCTGAAACCGGTATATCCCAATTAAGTGCTTTACCGAATAAAGCGGCTCTGCGGACCATATATGAGGACTTTTCTGAGAACGACGCACAACGTATTAAGGATCTGGAGAAGACAACTAATCACGATGTGAAAGCCGTTGAGTATTTCATCAAAGAAAAGTTTGAGGCAATCGGGTTGACAGATTCGAAAGAATTTATTCATTTTGGATTGACGTCACAGGACATTAACAACACAGCCATTCCCTATTCCTGGAAGGAAGCCTTAAACAAAGTATATTATCCGGGTATTCACGTACTTATCAGCGAACTTGACGCTATGGCCAAGCAATGGAAAGCCATACCTATGCTGGCAAAGACACATGGGCAGCCCGCTTCGCCGACTCGTTTAGGTAAAGAGCTAGCCGTATTTGTTGAACGATTAGAGGGACAGCTAAATCAACTTAAGGCGATTCCCTTCTCAGCTAAATTTGGGGGGGCTACCGGAAATTTCAATGCACATCATATCGCTTATCCAGACATTGACTGGGTTGCCTTTGGTAATCACCTGGTAAACGATATTTTAGGTCTCCATAGGTCGCAAAAAACAACCCAAATTGAACATTATGATAACTTTGCGGCACATTGTGACGCTTTAAAGCGGGTAAACAATATTTTAATTGATTTGTGTAGAGATATCTGGACTTACATTTCCATGGATTACTTTAAACAGCAGATTATTGCCGGACAGATCGGATCTTCCGCTATGCCACATAAAGTCAATCCTATAGATTTCGAAAATGCAGAAGGTAACTTAGGTCTAGCCAACGCCTTGTTTGAGCATTTAGCTGCTAAGCTGCCTATTTCCAGGTTGCAGCGCGATTTAACAGATTCGACTGTGTTGAGAAACATAGGTGTTCCTTTTGGCCATACACTCATTGCCTTCAAGTCCATTATGCGAGGACTCAAAAAACTCATATTGAACGAAGACGCGCTTCGGGCCGATCTGGAAAAAAATTGGGCTGTTGTAGCGGAGGCTATACAAACAATATTGAGAAGAGAAGGATACCCCAAGCCCTATGAAGCATTGAAGGATTTAACGCGGACAAACGAAGCAATTAATCAGGAATCAATAGCCGCTTTTATCAATAATCTGAATATCGCTGATCCGCTTAAAGAGGAGCTCAAGGCCATTACACCCTGGAACTATACCGGGGTTTAGGGAGAGGTATCGCATCGCTATATTAACTATGACGTGCAGTTGACTTCTTGTCCGTTATATTTTTGTTAGCTTTGTGTAATTAATATAAATAAAAATGGCCACGATCAACGTATATACAGAGAGTACCCCCAATCCGGCAACTATGAAGTTTCTGGTAAATAAGTTGTTGTATAATGGGAGTTTAGATTTTCCTGATAAGGAGAAAGCCCAAAGTTCTCCCTTCGCACGGGAGCTCTTTAAATTTAATTTTGTTAATGGTGTTTTCTTTGCCAGTAATTTTGTCACTATTACAAAATCCGAAGATAGTGAATGGGAAGACATCCTGCCCATATTGAAAGATTTCGTAAAGGGCGCGGTAGAATCTGAATTGCTAATACATGAGGTAGAGCGTGATGAGAATGTGGCTTTCGAAGGCAGTGAAACTGAAAAGAAAATTCAGCAAGTATTACACGATTATGTCCGTCCTGCTGTTGAACAAGATGGTGGTGCTATTGCTTATAAATCTTTTGATGAAGGCGTGGTAACAGTTGAATTACGCGGTTCATGTAGCGGGTGCCCGTCTTCAACAATTACGCTAAAAGCAGGTATAGAAGGGTTGTTAAAGCGAATGGTTCCTGAGGTTCAAGAGGTTGTGGCGGAAGCTATGTAATATAATAATAAATAGAAATTCAAGAGAAGAGCCCGGTAGAAACCGGGCTCTTCTTATTTAAAGTGCATTTTTACTGCGGATAGTACGAGGTTAGTAATATCAAAATTGCCTGCAATAACAGATCTTTTATCCAGCATCTCTTGACTTCCCTCAAAATCATAAGCGATACCACCCGCTTCTTTAACCAACAATACGCCGGCAGCCATATCGTAGTCATTCAGATTATATTCAAAGAAGCAATCGAATCTTCCTGCGGCAGCGTAAGCCAAGTCCAGGGCGGCTGAACCGATTCTCCTAATGCCACGGCATTGCTGCATTAAATGTTTAAGTAGATTGATGTATTGATTTTGATACTCAAATTTATAAAAAGGAAAACCGGTAGCGAGCAATGAATCGGATAAAGTCGTCGATGCAGAGACTTTTATCCGGCGATCGTTCAAAAATGCGCCTCCTTGTTCAAAGGCATAATAACATTCTTTGCTGGTCACTTCATAAACAACCCCTATAATAGGTTGACGATTACGAGCAAGCGCAATGCTAACACAATAGGCGGGAATATCATGAATGAAATTGGTAGTTCCGTCAAGTGGGTCTATGATCCAATTATAGACGTCGCCCTTCTTCACGATCGTTTTTTCTTCAGTGATAAAGCCTGCTTCCGGTAATAAGTCTTTGAGCCGTTCTACAATAATAAATTCAGCGCCTTTATCTACATATGAAACCAAGTCGTGAAGGCCCTTTTGCTCTATTTTACTTTTATCAAAGCTTAACCGTTCCTGCCTGATAAAGTTAGCCGCTTCGATCGCTATGGATCGTACTTGTTGCGTGAGTTGAGATAAATTAAGCATATTTTTGCGTAATGGAATAAGCAGTTTTTTGTGCTCTTGACCGGGTGTAAAAAACGCCGATAAGTCCGACCAGGACCATGGCGAGGGAAATCAATTCAGCTTGCGTAAATGATATTCCTAAAAGGTGATATTTTGCATTTACCCTGATTAGTTCTATCGAAAAACGTTCGACACCATTTAACATAAGATAAATAGAAAAGAGCATTCCGGCAGTATGTATTTTTTGCCTTAAAAACCAAAGTAAGGCAAAAAGGATAAGACACATCAAAAATTCGTAAAAAGATGTGGGAAACACGGCAACCGGTAGCTCATGGCAAAATTTACCTTCACAGCCTACAATAGGCACACCTTCGTTAATCACGTTATGAGGAAATTTAAATGCCCAAGCCCAATCGGGAATCCATTGAAGGCTCGATGGTTTAGTAGCTAAATTCTCAATGCCCCAATCGCCATCCCCTGATAACTGACAACCTAAACGACCAACGGCGTAACCTAACATCATGCCGGGAGCACCCACATCAAGCATATGTAATGGATGTATGCCCTGTTTTTTGGTGTAATAAATAACTGCTGCACCACCGAACAGGATACCACCATAAAAAGTAAGTCCGCTAAAAGATAAGAGACTTTCTACCGGATTATGTATAAAATCGTCCCAATACTCTAAGTTATGGAAAAGCTTCGCCCCCAGTAGGCCCCAAATGGCTGCCCAAACTAAAATTTTGCTCATCAGTTCATAGGGATGTATCTGTTGTATTTCTATTTTATCTTCTGCAAGCTCTTGCTTCTTCTTATCTTTATAGAGCCAATAGCCAAATAGAATACCCAGCAGCACACCACCTGTTAAGGAACCTTTAGTGGATAGTAAGAAAGCTTGAGGGTTATCAACTAAATCGGCATAGTTGAAAATAGCATGTATTAGCTTATAACCAATGATGAACCCGACCAATGCGTTCATCAGTATCTCAACCGGATGTGCGGGTTCTCCTACCCTTACCTCCTGCTTAACAGGCATAATTAATCCCAGTTGTTCTTTACGTATAAGCTCAACCTTAAAAATGTAGTATGCAGACAGAAAGGCAAAGCCAACAAATAAGCCAAATGTCTGAATTGGCAATGGAATATATATCCCGAAAAGATATGCGATCAGATGAGATAAGGTAGGAAACATAAAGCTAAAGATAATTTTTTTATGCAAAAAACGAAAAAGATTTGCGAGCGCCTACCCTTCTTATAAACTATATGTCGATTGCTTTGTTGTTTACTATATCAAAACGAAGACGGATGAAGGTACTAGGTATTATACTTATAATTGTGGGAGCTGTGATGTTGATCTGGACAGGTTTCAGTTATACAAAAAAGGAAAAAGTAGTAGATGCAGGTCCCGTAGAAATCAATGCTGATAAGGAAAAGCAAGTTAACTGGCCACCTTACTTAGGTGCCATTCTAATTGGTGGGGGAATTATTGCGTTAGTTAGTCAAGCGAACAAGGGTACAAAATAAGAAAGGAGCACTCTAGTTAGCCCCTCTCTTGTTAAATGATTTATTAAACCCTGGTTATCTGTCTTTCATCGCAACGAAATTACGTTTTGGATGTCCTGTATATACTTGACGTGGGCGCCCAATTGGTTCTTTGTTTGTACGCATTTCTTTCCATTGCGCTATCCAACCGGGCAAGCGGCCAAGGGCAAATAACACCGTAAACATATCCGTAGGGAAGCCAAGTGCCCGGTAAATAATACCGGAATAAAAATCTACATTCGGATATAACTTACGATCCACAAAATAGGGGTCACTTAGCGCGGTTTCTTCCAGTTTTTTCGCAATATTTAATACGGGATCCTGTACTCCTAAACTGTCCAGAATATCGTCACATGCCTTTTTTATTATTTTAGCGCGCGGGTCAAAGTTCTTATATACACGATGGCCAAATCCCATTAGGCGGAACGGATCGTTTTTATCTTTTGCTTTAGCCAGCCATTTTTCCGAATCACCGCCATCTT
Organism: Olivibacter sp. LS-1; assembly: GCF_008245145.1. Classification (GTDB taxonomy): domain Bacteria; phylum Bacteroidota; class Bacteroidia; order Sphingobacteriales; family Sphingobacteriaceae; genus Olivibacter; species Olivibacter oleidegradans. The sequence goes on from NZ_CP041643.1 coordinate 3,751,242, forward strand.
CTTTTATTCGCTCCAGCATTTCTATTACGGCCTGATTAGCCCCGCCATGAAGCGGCCCCCAAAGCGCGGAAATACCGGCAGAGATGGAAGTGAAAAGGTTGGCATTTGAAGATCCAACGATTCTAACGGTTGATGTTGAACAATTTTGTTCATGATCAGCGTGTAGAATGAGTAGTTTATTCATCGCTGAGGTAACAATTGGATCAATTTCGACTTCTTCCGTCAATTGACCAAAAGTCATGTTCAGGTAATTGCTTACATAGTCTAACTTATTTTTTGGGTATATGACCGGGTGTCCCAAGGACTTCTTATAAATCCATGAAACAATGGTTGGAAACTTAGCAAGTAGTTTAATGATGGTAAGATTGTCTTCCTCCTCGGAGGCGTCCGGGTTTAGCGATTCCGGATAAAATGCTGAAAGAGCTCCTACCAAGGCCGACAGCTGTCCCATCGGATGGGATTTGGTAGGAAAACCTTCGAAAAATTTCTTCATATCTTCATGGATAAGCGTGTGTCGGCTTACTTTATTCTGAAAATCAGTAAACTCAGCTTGGGTTGGCAATTCTCCATATATCAACAGGTACGCCACTTCCAGAAAGGTTGATTTTTCAGCTAATTCCTCTATGGGATAGCCTCTATAACGAAGTATACCTTCTTCGCCATCTAAATATGTGATAGCACTTGTTGTTGCACCGGTGTTTTTAAAACCCGGATCAAGCGTTATAAATCCTGTCTCTGCTCTAATTTTCGAAATATCTATTGCTTTCTCGTTTTCTGTACCTGTAATGATTGGTAACTCTACCTGCTTATCTCCAATATTTAAAGAAACTTTTTCTGACATAATGATTCTATGGTTTGTAACAAAACTAAAAAAAAATGGCTTAAAACATAGGGAAACCTATAAATATTTCAATTTATTTACGATAAATTAATTTGCGATGACACGATTTTATTCCCGATTCTACTTAATTTCCTGTGTGACAGTTCCACAGGTTAACATTTCTTCACCAAAGTAAGGGTTTTTTATCTCCGGACTGGTAGAAAGCCAATCTCCGCCCGCTTTATTGTTGTACATCGGGCAATGAATTACATAAATTTTGCCCGCACTTAAAGAAGGACGTTGATACATGTCGATCAGATCTTTGCTTATTGCCGAAAATGCCGAACGCTGTAAGGCTAAATCTGTTGAATTGGCAAGCTCCTGTGCCAAGATGGCTGTATTTTCACAACCGTGAATACCTTTAAGGCTTTCTGAAAGTCTGTTGGACGCTTCGCCTGCCAATTTAGGGTCTGAGGCAACCAGTGCATCCTTTACCTTTATATAAGCGGCAAAGACTTGCGACAAGGTGTCGTTTTCTATCACGATACCTTGTTCGCTCACACGTGTTGTATCGGCATCCTGCCCCTTTTTGTTAGGGCCGCTATGACAACTAATAAACAATATGGCCAATGCCGTATAAAACAATGGACTTATTCCTTTTCTTCGTTTCATATGATCAATTTAAAGTCGAAACTTTCTTATGCTGTTAACATAATAGGCAAGTTTCGGTTTCACTAAAAACAATTTGTACCAATGAAAAAGTCAAATATAAACATTTTGTACCCGACTCGTAGATCCGTTATTTCAAATAATATTTTGTTTTTTACGAAAATTTCGTAGATTTACGAAATAAACATAGAGTTATGCAGAAACTAAGTGCACAAGAAGAGGAAGCCATGCTGTTGATTTGGAAAAACGGAGGCGGCTTTGTAAAAGAATTATTGGATAGTATGCCCGATCCTAAAATTCCCTATACAACATTGGCATCTACACTGAAGAACCTTGAACGAAAAAGCTTTGTTAGATCGGTAAAATATGCCAATGCCTATCGATATGAACCGACTGTTACGGAAGAGGAATACAAGCGTGGGTTTATGAACGGATTTGTAAGCGAGTATTTTCGAAATTCTTATAAAGAACTTGTATCCTTTTTCGCGAAAGAAGAGAAAATCAGTGCGCGGGAATTGAAAGAGATTATTAAAATGATTGATGAACAAGATAAGGATTAGCTATGCCTGAATGGATTGATTATTTATTAAAGGTTAATTTATCAATTGCCTTATTTTACGGAGGTTACTACCTGTTCTTACGGAAGCTAACTTTTTACCTTCTGAATAGATGTTATTTTATCATGGGACTCCTGTTTTCTGCCTTGTATCCGCTCGTTGATCTTTCTATGTTTTTTGCTAAAGAAAATTCTGCAGGAAGGAGTGAAATGCAAATAATGACTTGGGACGATCTCCTGTCTATCATACCGCCCAAAGTAGATTTATGGAATATTATTACCTTGTTATTTTCGTCTGTAGTTGCTTTGCTAACCTTGAGGTTCCTTCTCCGATTGTTTAGTTTATCGAAGATTCATCAAAAATCAACGGTCGCCATTTTTGAAAGCTGTCGGTATCGTCAAGTATGGCTAGACATCCCTCCCTTTTCTTTTTGGAAATCCATTTATCTAAATAAATCGCTTCACACAGAACGTGATTTAAGAGAAATCCTGAAGCATGAAATAGAGCATGTAAAACAGTTGCATACCATTGATGTGCTACTTGTAGAGATCGCTAGCCTATGCTGCTGGTTTAATCCAATTATTTGGTTGACCCGTTCGGCCATAAAAGAAAATTTAGAATTTTTAACAGACCATAAAGTTCTCCAAAGCGGCGTAGACAAGAAAAAATACCAATATAGTCTTGTTAATCTTAACAGTCGAACTATTTCTCCGGAGCTTAGCAATCATTTCAATTTTAACGCCTTAAAACGAAGAATTGCGATGATGAACAAAAAGAAATCTTCACAACTGCATCTCAGCAAGTATGTGTTTATTGTACCTGCAATTACTATTTCAGCGATGGTGTTTACGATCAGCAAAGCTTATCAAGAAGATGGTAAGTTGATTAATGCCGGTTTATCACATGTCACACCGAACGCGGGCAATAAACATGAAAAAGAAGAAACGTTAGGTACGGCAATTCAAGAAAAAGATCGCCCCAAGGAGCTTCCGAAACTAGCATTCCAAAATGGAAGGAAAAAAGCAAAAATGCTGACTATCAGATCAAAAAACCAAGTGCAACCTTTGTTGGTGCTTGATGGTGTCGTCTTGAAAGAAGGCGAAGATATTAATGCAATCAATCCAAATGACATAGCAAGTATTAACGTCCTAAAAGATCGCGCGGCGACAGCTATGTATGGTAGCATGGGCAAAAATGGAGTTATATTGATCACAACGAAATACAAGTAAGCTATATTGGATGCGATTACACGAAGAAAATATGTTAAAGGCCGTCTGTTGACCTTGGTGATTTCCTGAATTAAGGTTACTAGCAAAATATAAATATGAAATTATGAAGCACCTCAAATTATGGTATGTAGGAGTCGTATGTTTTTTCTTCATAGTGAAAGTGAACGCACAGGAAACAGAACCAGTGTTGGCACGGGCACGTTATCAGTTTATTCATGTGAACGATACTGCTAATAGGGATCATCCGAAAGAAGAAGAGATGGTACTTTATGCCGGCATTAACCGGTCTTTCTTTACGTCAAACGCAGAAGAGGAAATCAACAGACAAATGGAAGAGCAGGTTGCCAACCCCTCTTTTGACGGTAATATCAACTTGGTGAGCAAAGGGAGTTCTACCAATGAGTCGTTCTATTTTGTGTCCAATACACAGACACTGAAAAGAATATATCGGCTGATGCAAAACCAGTATATTTTAGATGAACCTTATCCCCAATTAGATTGGAAAATTAGTGACGATACCCTAACAATTGGAGGATATAATTGTCAGAAAGCTACCGTATCATTTAAAGGTAGAACCTATACCGCTTGGTTTTCGCCGGAATTGCCTTTTTCTTTTGGTCCTTGGAAGTTGCATGGTTTACCTGGATTAATTCTTGATGTGGCTGATAGCAAAAAGGAAGTGGTATTCCATTTTGTTGGGTTTGAGAAATTGGACCATGTAAATTTACAGATAGGAACAACAACCGATTATATTGAAACAAATCAAGAGGCGTTAGATCGTTTGTTAAAAGCATTTAAAGAAAACAGGCAGACGTTTATGGATGTGCAGGGACAAGGAGGGCGCTCCAATGCAGCGAATGTAATCAGCGGATTACCTAAAAAAGAGGATGCATTTAGTTCAATAGATCCCGGTAAAATTAAATCCATCAATGTGAACAAAAATGCCGGAGGAGTTTCTAACACTGACAATAATCCGATCGAATTAACAAAATAAATGAGTGACTCGGGCTGTCCAGTTCTTTTTCATGGTTTCGAAGATATATCCATGGGAAGTAAGCTTAACTACCTTTCTTTTATTGATTTTTCCTTTTTTGTTATCTGCCCAGAAACAAGCGGTTCAGGGCCGGTTGCAAACAAAAGATGGGAAGGATGTCGCTTACGCCAATGTTGTTATTAAAAACAGGGATAACCGTGTTGTCAGTTTTAAAACAAGTGATGCTCAAGGGAATTTCATGATTGCCTTGCCTGATACCGCGAACAACAATCATTTGGTCTTAGAAATACGCCATCTTGGTTATAAGCAGGTTCGTTTATCGTTAAATGGGCAAGATTTTTATAAGATTATATTAGAAGAGCAAACAATCGATCTTTCTCAGGTAGAAGTAAAAAGCAAACCCTCGATTCGGCGTCGAGGCGATACCCTGAGCTATCAGGTGAGCAATTTTGCGAAAGGCGAGGATCGCTCTATCGGAGAAGTCTTAAAGCGCCTACCTGGTATAGAAGTCGCGGACAACGGCGAAATCAAGTACAACGGAAAAAGTATTTCCAGTCTGTACATCGACGGAGATGACCTTCTTGCCGACCGTTACGTTATCGGATCAAAAACGATCCCCCATGGTATGGTGAAGAATGTTGAAGTTATGCAGAATCATCAACCCATTAAAATACTCCAGAATAAAGTATCGAGTGATCAGGTAGCACTGAATTTGGTAATTAAAGAGGACGTTAAGCTCAAAATGACGGGACAGGCCAAGCTTGGTCTTGGTTTACCGCCCCAATACGATAGTGAAATAAACGGCATCTTATTTAATAAGAAATATAAGATGCTTAATGTGATGAAAGGAAATAATATCGGAGAGGATCTATCATTGGATTTTACGGCTTTTAATCGATCTGTTATATTATCCACGATAGGAAATGAGCGTCCGGATGCCCTATTATCCACAGGTACAGTCGGAACTCCGAATTTACCAAAGCCGCGTTACTATTTAAATGAGTCAGTGGCCGTTAATGCCAATAACCTGCTGAATCTTAGAAATGGATTACAGCTTAAGTCAACTATTAATATATTGGTGGATCGGAATCAACTGAATTATAATGGTTTGAGCGATACTTATTTAGGTGAAGATACTATTCATTACAGTGAGCGACAAGCTTTGTTTCGACATCCTTTTCTGGCCGACTTTACTTTAAGTGCAGAAGCCAATAAAAAAAGCCATTATTTTAAGAATGAACTACGTTTTTCTTATTCGGGCGATCGCGCCGACGCGAATATGTTCAATAATGGTGCTGCCTTAAACCTACGTTTAACAAGCAAAGTCCGAGATCTTTCGAATCGTTTGGAATATATTCCTGAATTGCATAATAGAAACGTAATTCAGCTTACTTGGTACGTCAATTACTCCAATCTACCCCAACAGTTGTTCTTACAACCGGGTGTAAATGCGCCGATATTAAACGATAGTGTTGCTTATCAGTCGACCACTCAATCTGTACAAACACCAACCTGGTTTAACCGTCTATCATTAAGTTATGGTTTAGTAAAAAATAAAGTCAAGCAGCATTATAGGCTAGGTGTTTTGAATGAGTTACAGCATTTGGAATCGGTATTGCGGCTGAATCAGGATGACGGTCGAACACTCGCTTTTGCCGGGAGTAAAGACAATGACTTGCAATGGAGCCGACATAGGCTCTATGCGGAAGCTAACTACGAATATAAAGCACGAAGATGGGAAACTTCGCTCGCTCTTCCACTTGCCGGTCAACGGATTGGATACAAAGACCCCTACTTTATGCTTGTGCGTAATCAATATCAATTATTGTTTAACCCTGCTTTGCGATTAAAGTGGATGGTCAACCAGGAAGATTACCTTTCTACCAATTACACTTATTCGAATCACATGGGTAACATAGGCGGTATCTACCGTGGAGCGATTCTAACCAATTACCGAACTATACAGGTCAATAATGCCGGTCTGCAGGAGCGGAGTAGCCACAACGTGGGATTGCAATATAATTTCCAAAGGAGTATTGCGATGCTCTTTATGAATGCAGGCTTAAATTGGAACAAATCAATAGCCAATACGATTGCGTCTAATGTGGTAAATCAAAATATATCCCAAACCGTACTACTGCCGCTTGAAAACAATGTAAGTACACTGAATACGCATATAGAAATTAGTAAGTTTATCTTTGCTTTAGGGTCTGCGGCGAAAATTCGGGCTTCTTGGAGCACTACACGCTATAATCAAATAATAAACAATGAGCTATTTCCCTATAATAACCGAACTTTTTCCTTAAGTCCGAATTTTGAAGCTCGTTTATGGAGCTGGGTCTCTTTTAATTATCGGGCGACAAGAACGTGGTTGAGCAGCAAAGTAATAACGAATGGAATCACGTCTGTTTTGCCCGAACAATATATGCAATACGATGATCAGCACGTGCAATTCGTGTTCTATATTGGTAAAAATCTGTTTGTTAATATAGCAGGCCGTTATCAATCCATCAAGCAAAATAATAGGCTAACCTATTTTTTCATGGATGCCAATTTTCGTTTAAAGCTTGTTAAACTGAAGTCGGATCTTGAATTAAATCTGACAAATCTGGCTAATGTGAGGGGTTATGAAAGCTATCATATAAATGCCAATAATATCTGGTACAGTCTTTACGACTTAAGGGGGAGAATGGCAGTTTTCAAATATTCGTTTAATTTCTAGTAGTGTCCGACATCAGTCGATATTATAACCTGATTTCCAAGAAATAAGGACGGAATTGCTATGGGAGCCCATAACTACTTTTGGTTTCTACCGACCTATTTCTTTACTTTGTTATTCGGCTGTTGGAAACAGTAAACGCGTTTACTGTTAATAAATTAATAAAATCCATCTCATCGTAAATCTAAAGATATGAGCAAATTAAAAAGCGAGTCGGGAACGATTACAAGCGTTATAAATGGCAAGATCGCTACCATAAGCTTTTACCATCCTAATCATAACGCACTCCCCTCTTCCCTTCTTAACCAGTTGGCCCAATCGATTGATAAGTTCGGAAAAAACGAGTCCATTCATGTCATCGTGTTAAAAAGCGAAGGAGAAAAGACATTTTGTGCCGGCGCCAATTTCGATGAGCTATTGACCATTAAAAGCGAAGAAGAAGGAAAGCTTTTCTTTTCCGGTTTTGCCAAGGTAATTAATGCTATCCGTTTAGCTCGACAACCGGTTATTGGTCGGATTCAAGGAAAAGCGATAGGAGGAGCAGTTGGTTTAGCCGCTGCATGCGATTATTGTTTTGCTACGAAAGATGCTTCTGTAAAACTGAGTGAGCTATCGATCGGGATAGGCCCCTTTGTTATAGCGCCTGCAGTACAGCGGAAGGTCGGACTAAGTGCATTTACCGAATTAGCTTTTAATCCATTAAGCTTTAAGAGCGCGTACTGGGCCGCTGAACGAGGATTGTACCAATCCGTATTAGACGATATAGAAGCATTAGATAGCACAGTGGAAAATTTTTGCAAGCAATTAGCTGATTATTCATTCATAGCGCTTTGCGAAATAAAAAAATACCTTTGGAATGAAACCAAACATTGGGATTCATTGTTGCTATCTCAAGCCGAAATAAGCGGCAAACTAATTGTAGACACACAAACAAAAGAAGCCATAAATAAAATTAAGTTTGACAATAAAGCCCGCTAAATGCGTTGTTGTAGGGCTTATTACCAATTGTAAAATCAATATCATATTTCGGTACTTATTTTTAGTGTAATATCGAGGTAACAAATAATTAGTACTTTTGCTCCCGAATAAACGTTCGATTGAATTGGAAAATACGTCAGAGAAGAAGCAGGTTATATTAGATAACATGCTTGAATTGATTGAAGAGCACGGCTTGCTCGGGGTTCCGATGAGTATGTTGTCAAAAAAAGCGGGAGTTGCGGCAGGTACGATTTATCATTACTTTGACTCGAAGGATGCGATTATTCTGGAATTATTTGATTATGTAAGAGATAGCATCTCGCATGAAATTTTTAGGATAAAAGATCGCTCAATGGATAATTACAGTGAACGATTTAAAAGTATATGGATCAATTTGTTTCAATATTTTGTGAAATATCCAAAGGTGCTGTCGTTTATGGAGCAATTTTATTCCAGTCCTTTTCAACGCATTGTGCAGTCGACGGAAAGTCAGTTCTATGAGGATAATTTCTCTAGTTTTTTTACGAGCGGAATGGAAGCCGGCTTCTTAAAAAAATATGGAATTCATATTGTGAGTTCGGTATTTATGGGAGGATTAATAATCGCCGCTAAGAAGCAGAATAACGGTTACCACAATTTTACAGAGAGTGAATTAAAGGCCATGGCTTCCATCATGTGGGACGGTCTTAAAATATAGTTAATTACCTATAGATAGTTTATAAATAACATATGAAGTATACCTATTTAAGTTTATTGGTTTTGTTGCTTACGGGTTTTAGCGCCAAGGCACAAGATACCGCGCAAGTTAATAATAGCATTTCGCAAAATGCCACTTTGCAGGAGTGTATTGATTTTGCTTTGAAGAATCAGGCAAGCGTTCAGCAGGCCTTGATCGACGAAGAAATTGGCAAGAGAGATATAGCATCTGCATTATCCGGCTGGTTTCCACAAATAAGCGCTAACGCTTCTTATAATTATAATGTTAAAATTCCGACAAACGTAATCGGAGATCAGGTAATTCAATTTGGCCAGAAACATACTTCCGCGGTAGTACTTCAGGCAGATCAGAAGATTCTGGATCCATCGTTGTTACAGGCATCCAAAGCTGCTCGGTATGTGAAGTTACAGAATGCACAAAATACCGAAAACAGTCGGATTAACATTACAGTGGCTGTTAGTAAGGCTTTTTATGATGTATTGACCAGTGAAGAACAGATAAAAATTATTGATGAGAATATAGCGAGAACGAAAAAGCAGTTAGCGGATGCGAATGCTCGTTATGAGACCGGGCTTGTTGATAAAACGGACTATAAGAGAGCACAAATTACTTTGAGCAATACCGAAGCAGAAAGAAAGCGTACGGTGGAAATGCTTAAGTATAAATATGCCTATTTAAAAGAGCTGATTGGCGTTGACGTTAACCAACCTTTGGATTTATCGTACGATGGAAAGACGATGGAAAACGAAATGTTGGTTGACACCACCCAACTTCTGCAATTTGAAAGACGCATTGAATTTCAACAATTGCTAACTCAGCAGCGTTTGCAACAAATCAATACCCAATATAATAAATGGACTTTTTTGCCTAATTTATCAGCTTTTTACAATTATGCTTGGGACTGGCGCACCAACAACGGGTTATCTAGCCTTTATGATGTTGATTATCCGCGTTCGGTACTTGGTGTAACACTTTCTTTTCCTATTTTTCAAGGGACAAAACGTATACAGGAAATCAGGAAATCAAAGTTACAGGAAAAGCGTATCGATTGGGATATTACTAATTTGAGAAATCAAATCAATACACAGCATCAGCAAGCATTGGCTACTTATAAGGCAAATTTAAATGACTGGAAGACAGCCAAGGAAAACGTGGAACTTTCAAAGGAAGTTTATAATACCATCAAACTGCAATATGATGAGGGAATTAAAACTTACTTAGATTTAATGACCGCTGAAACAGACCTACGTACAACACAAATAAATTATTTAAATGCCTTATACGCCGTTCTATCGGGTAAATTAGATGTACAACAGGCCCTTGGTAATATCTCTTATAAATAGCAATAAATCGAAATAACATGAATAGAAATTTAATACATTTTTTAGCCGTTTTATCTGGAAGTTTGGTATTATCTTCCTGTGGCAATAAGAATCAGCAAGGCCAACAACGACCTGGTGCCGGTGGACCTGTTCCAGTGGCTATAGCCTCCGTTCCTGAGGAAATTGTGAAAGGAATCAATAATTTCCCGGGAACTGTAGTAGCACTTAACCAAACCGAATTGCGAGCGGAAGTGAATGGTTATATTACAGCGATATTGGTACCGGATGGTGCAACTGTAACGAAGGGACAAAAATTATATGAGATTGATCGTACACGTTATCAAGCGGCCCAGGAACAAGCAAAAGCAAACTTAGCGATTGCAGAAGCTAATTTAAATAAGGTAAATAGAGACGTGGAGCGTTATAAGCGATTGGCTGAACAAGATGCGATTGCCAAGCAGACATTGGATTATGCAATGACCGATTTAAATAATGCACAAGCACAGGTTATGTCTGCTAGAGCAGCATTAACTTCAGCAAGCACAGATTTAGAGCGTTCCGTTATTCGGGCCCCTTTCAATGGAACGATTGGTATTTCTCAGGTACGTACTGGAGCCTTGGTATCCGCAGGTACAACACTTATTAACACCATTTCGTCCACCAACCCAATTGCTGTAGATTTCGCTGTTAATGAAAGGGATATCAAACAGTTTGTGGACTTACAGAGCAATAGCGCTGCATCCCTGAAAGATTCGGTTATTACGCTCCAGTTATCAGGAAATAACACTTATGAAAAACCGGGCAGAGTGACCGCTATTGATCGGGCTGTTGATCCGTCGACAGGAACTATTACAGTAAGGGCAACTTTTGACAATCCAAGTAATGTTTTGAGAGCAGGAATGAATGCTAATGTGTTGGTAGCAGCAAATTCAACTACAAAGATGCCAATTATTCCGTATCAGGCTGTGATTGAGCAACTCGGCGAGTTTAAAGTTTATGTAGTAACGGATAGCAGTACCGTTATACAACAACCTGTGAAATTGGGACAAAAAATCGCTGACAAGGTAGTGATCAATGAGGGGCTGCAGGCGGGTCAGCAAATCGTTGTGGAAGGAACACAAAATCTTCAACCTGGAGCGAAAGTAGTAGATCAAAGCAAAATGGAAGCACAAGCTCCGCAAGGTCAGGGACAAGGTTCAAGTAAGAAATAGTTTATAATAAGCGAAACATGATATCTGAAGTATTTATAAAAAGGCCGGTAACCGCAATTGTCATCTCTGTATTAATAGTTCTTATAGGAGCAATTGCGATTACTACGCTTCCTATTAGCCAGTATCCGGATGTGGCGCCTCCTACCGTTACCGTTACAGGTACTTATACAGGGGCTGATGCGGCCACGGTAGAGCAAACTGTAACGACACCAATTGAGAGTCAAATTAACGGTACGCCGGGCATGACCTATTTGCAATCAAATAGTACGTCAGACGGTCGTTCATCTATCACTGTAACATTTGACGTAGGTACCGATATAGATATAGCGACACTGGATGTCCAAAACCGGGTTGGTATTGCCGAGCCGGCTCTCCCCGAAGCTGTTAGGCGTCTGGGAATTATTACCCGGAAAGCTAATAACGATATATTGATGGTTGCAGGTTTGGTGTCTCCAAAAGGAACACATGATGAAAAATTCCTGTCAAACTACATTCAAATCTATGTAAAAGACGCACTTTTACGTGTAGCTGGTGTTGGTGATGTGCAAGCGTTTGGTCAACCGTTCAGTATGCGCGTTTGGTTGGACGCCGATAAATTGTCGCGATTAAGCTTAACACCCGCAGACGTCAGCGCCGCTATCCAAGAGCAGAATCTACGGATACCGGGTGGTAGTGTCGGAGCGAAACCGCAATCGTCTTCTCAAGCTTTCGAATTTAACGTGATTCTTGACGGCGATTTGATTACACCGGAGCAGTTCGAAAATATCATCGTTAAAACCAATGCGGATGGGTCTTTAGTTTATCTACGAGACGTGGCCCGTATTGAATTGGGCGAGTTTGCTTATAGTACATCCTCGAAGGTGAATGGGCAGGTTGCATCCATGATGATGATTAATCAAATGCCTGGTGGTAATGCAGTAGAAACTGCAGAGGGTATTCAACAGGCATTGGAAACTCTTAAGAAATCATTCCCCGATGACGTGGATTATGTGATTTCTTATGAAACGATCTCAATGGTAAAAGCATCCATTAGCTCCGTGATTCATACACTGGTAGAAGCATTGGTGCTCGTAACCATCGTGGTATTTGTTTTCCTTCAAAGCTGGCGAGCTACTCTGATTCCGGTGTTAGCAATTCCGGTATCTATTGTTGGTACATTTATTTTCTTCATTCTTTTAGGTTTTTCGGTGAACACGTTAACAATGTTGGCGTTTGTATTGGCGATCGGTATTGTGGTGGATGACGCGATTGTGGTGGTGGAGGCTGTGCAACATTATATCGACAATGAACACCTTTCGGCTAAAGAGGCTACCCAGAAAGCGATGAAGGATATTACTGCACCTGTTATTGCGATCGCTTTGATATTGGCAGCGGTGTTTGTGCCGGTGGGCTTTATACCGGGCATGGTGGGTAAATTGTATCAACAGTTTGCGATCACTATTGCCGTTTCGGTTTTATTGTCTGCTTTTATCGCCCTTTCCCTTACACCTGCCTTATGCTCATTAATGTTAAAGCCAATGAAATTGGATAAGGATTCGAAAGGATTGGATCGCATATTCTATTTGTTCAACTCTTGGTTCCATCGTGTTACACAAAAGTACTCAAGGGGCGTGCAATGGTGCATCAAGAAGACGCCGTTAGTGATGATTTTACTTATTTGTATCTTTGTGGGGACCTACGGCTTATTTACAGCCAAGCCGAGCGGTTTTATACCGCAAGAGGATGCCGGTGTTTTCTTTATGGGGATTTCCCTACCCGAAGGCGCTTCTGCAGCTCGAACAAACGAATACTTGGACGAAATTACCAAGTATATACAAAAGGAGGTTCCTGAGGTACAAAATATCACTGCGATCTCCGGTATCAATATCCTGAACCGGGCTTTTAAATCGAGTGCGGCGACTTGTTTTGTACAGTTGAAGCCATGGGAGGAACGCCATCGTTCTGTTACCGAAATAACAGGACAGTTGATGGGAAAATATATGGCCAATACCAAAGGTAGCTTAATAGCCGTTGCTCCCCCTCCTATCCCAGGTTTGGGTACTACGGGCGGTTTTACTATGGAGATTGAAGAACAGCAAGCAGGCGATATCAAAGCCTTTGAGGGTGTTGTCGGTAAATTCTTGATGGCGGCTAACCAACGTCCCGAAATAGCCATGGCCTATTCGCTATTTAATACCAAAACACCCAACTATCGTGTAGAAGTAAATAGAGAGCAAGCAAAGAAGATGGGGGTTCCGATTAATTCAGTTTACGGAACTATATCGGCTTATTTCGGTAGTAGCTATATTAACGACTTTGTATTGTATGGACGTACGTTCCGTGTTGTAACCCAAGCCGATACGAACTTCAGAAAACATATCGAAGATATCAATAATCTGTATGTGAAAAACACGAAAGGGACGTCGGTTCCGCTCGGGACCTTGGTAGATTATAAAGTTGTTGAGAATCCGTCAATTATCAATCACTTTAACATCTTTCGTGCTATAGAGGTCAGTGGTAATGCAGCACCTGGCTACAGTAGTGGTGACGCTTTGAATGCATTAAAAGAAGTTGCTGCTCAAACGCTCCCTACGGGTTACACCTACAGCTTTGCAGGTTTAAGTTTGCAGGAACTTGAGTCGGGAAATAAGACAGTCATGATATTTGCGCTTTGTATTATTTTCGTTTTCCTGTTACTGGCGGCACTTTATGAAAGCTGGTCGGTTCCGTTTTCTATCTTGATGTCGGTGCCTGTTGGAGTGTTCGGAGCGATTCTTGCGCTTACCTTCCTCCCCAAGCTGGATAATAATATCTATGCTCAAATTGGTTTGGTCACCTTGATTGGTTTAGCGGCGAAGAACGCTATCTTAATTGTGGAATTTGCCAAAGAAAGGGTCGATATGGGAATGGAACTAATTGCCGCAACCATTGATGCTGTCAAGTTAAGGTTACGCCCGATTGTGATGACGTCTATGGCTTTTATATTAGGTATTATACCATTGATGTTATCGAGCGGCGCAGGTGCCGTATCACGCCAAACTATCGGTTGGACCGTATTTGGCGGAATGTTGGCAGCCACGCTATTAGCCATCTTCTTTGTGCCGGTATTGTTTGTTTTGATTACGCGTTTGGCTTACGGAAAAAAGAAGTTGGCCGAATTACAAGCTAACTATAACCCAGACGATCACAAAGACATGCTTCACTCCGAAGATTAAAAATCGGTCTCCTAAAGAAAAGGGCCTCATTTTTACATGAGGCCCTTTTCTTTTTTAATAGTTGCATCTACTTTACGCGCGTCCATGTTTCTGTTCGACCTAATAGGCTTAAACCAACAAAACCGCGAATATCGAGCTTGTCACCTTTTAAGGTCATTTTACAACTATATGTTTTGCCCGATTTTGGATCATATATCGTCCCCCCATCGTATAAACCGTTCTCTTTAGCGGTAAAGCCTTCCAATATTTGGCTTCCTTGTATGGTTCTCGATCTTTTTGTCTCGTCCGGATTCTTTTTATCTTTTTTAGGCTGGCCGTTTTCATCATTGGGTTGCTTTAGCCAATATAGGGTTCCGTAGTATTTTTCTCCCTTTTTTGTTATCTCGATCCTTCCTTCACCGCTTGGGTTTTGCCACTTTCCTAATATTCCATTGTGATTTTGGGCAAAGACACTACTTACCAGTAGCATGAATACCGCAAATAATGTTAGATTTTTCATGATTTAGCATTTTAGTCTAGGATAAATATAGTAATATTCTACATAAATTATGCATGCATAGTAATCATCTCTTTACGGATTAACTGTATAGTCTCCTATTTGTTTTCCATCCTTAAAAAAATAATACTTTGTGAAAGAGTTTCTTACGAAATTTAGTGAATTTGATGATAAGAAAAATTTTTTGAACCAAATACAAGTACTATATTTGCAGCCACGCCCAGGTGGCGAAATTGGTAAACGTTGCGGTCTCAGAAGCCGTTGAGCTCGGCTCTTGAGGGTTCGAGTCCCTCCCTGGGCACAAATGATCGTAGTTTGATTATGCGGAAGTGGCGAAATTGGTAGACGCACCATCTTGAGGGGGTGGCGCCCTAAGGGCGTGGCAGTTCGAATCTGCTCTTCCGCACAGCTCTTATAGTACGCTTGCTTTCGCAAGGGCTTTACATTAAGAAGGCGCGCCGAGTTAACTTGAGCGTGCCTTTTTAACGTAAAGACTTAGGCACCGCGTGCTATGCTACATGGGGCTGGTTGAGAAGTTAGCTTTTTTTGTTATACTCCTTAAAAACACGTTCGTATACTTCCAAAAACCAAAAAGTGAAAGCGTCCGGGCTTGACTTAATCATTTGTTCAAGATTTTGATAAGCGATCCATTGGTAATCCATAACTTCTTCCCTATTTGGTATAATTTCTCCACTAAACTCACCTACATAAACATGATCGAATTCGTGTTCAACTAAGCCATTGTGAAAAGACGTTTTATATAAAAAGGAAAAGAGGGGTCTCAGTGTCGTTTGAAATCCCATCTCCTCTTGTAATCTGTTTTGAGCGGCGATAAGTGTATCTTCATTTGGTAAAGGATGGCTACAGCAAGTATTTGTCCATAAGCCCCCGCTATGATATTTATTCAAAGCCCTTCTTTGTAAAAGCAGTTCGCCTGCGGTATTAAAAACAAAAATGCTAAAGGCTCGATGTAATAAACCCTTTTGATGCGCTTCCAGCTTTTCCATTTTACCGACTGCTTCATCCTGCTCATTAACTAATATAACTTCTTTCATTGGCCCTGTATCTAAGTTTAACGCATTAAAAATTAACAAAAAAAGGTTTCAAAAGTTCTTTATAAGCGTTGGAGTATATACCCCTTTCTTTATATATTGTAAAGATCGTATCTTCATTGGGTTGCATTCGCTCCCCCTTTCTTAGACATATAATTTGTCTGAAGGCGTCTTCGCTTTCAAATGACTTTATATGGATTGCTTTAGCAGGATGAAAATCTGTTAACTTATCCGCATATTCCCGGACACTAGTGCTGATGACTGGTGGGAGGACAAGTTGTAACTGTCCGCCATCATTGAGCCAACTCCAAGCTTTTTGTATCAATTCGCGATAAAAGGATGCATCTGTGTGTCTAGCAATGGACTTTCGCTTATCAGGATTTTGAAGTGCGTTCAAAAAAAAGGGTGGATTACTAACAATCAAGTCGTATAACGCTGGTGGGGCAAACTCTTGAAAAAGCGTACAATGCGCTCGAATTCGATTGAAAAAAATAGAATTCTTAAAGTTTTTATCCGATAACTGTGCTGCTAATTCATCTTTTTCAACGGCGTCAATTATAGCATGTGGAAACCGCTGTGCCATCATCATTGCTATCACTCCCGTACCTGATCCGATATCCAATATCCGGTTGGGTGACGGATGGTCAGCCAAGGCTCCTAACAATACGCCATCCGTATTTATTTTCATGGTAGCATTGGTTTGTTCTACATGAAATTGCTTGAATCTAAATAGGACGGGTGATTTGGTATCCATAAGGCATTATTATTTACTCCAGTAAAAAGTATTCTCCAACGGTACGACATAAAAAAGAGCAACCTGTTGAGGGTTGCTCTCTATTTTCGCGCTTACTAATTCTAGGTTGCCCAGGCCTTATCTCCCTTTTTATAAGGTAAATTACCATCGTAACGACCTGGTATTTTAACATATCTTAGGGCTTTGGTAGCTCCTAATTCAGAGGTAAAGAAACCCAGTAAGGTAAGTTGCTTAATCATGCTAAAGTAGTGGTTAGCATCCCCCTCTTTTTTGTTCTTCCCGTATTCTTTTGCTTCCTTATCAATTTCGGTCAGCAAGCTGGTGCGTTCTTCTTTAGATAATTCCTGGAATTTCTTACTGTATTTAGCTTTTGAAGCATCTTCCAGTTTTCCCAATCCTTCTAGAAATACTTTTTGATCTTCTTTGGTGTAGCAGTCGCGCACCATTACTGGTATAAATGCACCCACGCCCGCCTCTTTTGCACCCGGGCTGGATGTTTTAGGTAAAATGGTTTCGGCAATATCACCTAAATAGTCTATTTGATCCTCTTTGAATAAGCTTTCTACATCTTTCGATGCAGGGCGAGTACAGCCCTCAAGAAAGAGATTAGCACCGATTACAGTGCCTCCCATTATCCAAGCTACTCGGGTCAAGGCTTCTCTTCTATTCATATCTTTAGTTTATTTAACGGTTTTTATATTGTGTATTTTACATCCCAGCCTGAACGGTAGTTTCGTTTAACGAATTGATTCACTTCGTCAAAGTTCGTCACCTTCATCGCATTGTTATCCCAAACCAATTTAATGTTGCGGCCCGGATATTGATTATTGATGCGCAAGTCGGCACCTCTAATTGCTAAATTAGCCATTAGCAAAGCCTCGGTAAGTGGTCCGGCAATTTCAAAGGGTGAGCTCACCGGTTTCTTTCCGTACCCGGCGATACAAGACTCCACCCATTGCGCATAATGTCCTCCCTCTTGACCGACAACGCGATCGTACTTCTTTGGTACATTGACAGTTGCTGTTTTTGACGTTGGAAGAAGACGTGCATTTTTTCCGTAAGTGTCGGCTAGAATTTTTCCTTTGGTACCGATCAATAGAATTCCGTTTCCACCATCGCCATAAATCTCATTAGGTTCCAGCTCCTCGGGTCTTTCCGGTTGAATACCCCCGTCCATCCAATGTAATGTTACGGGCCCGTTGGTTCTAGTGCCTTTCGGGAAGGTAAGCGTAGCATGACTTGAAGGAGGACAACTCTCAGGGAAATACCCTCGTTTAAATTCATCTACATATACGGTACCTACACTTGCCTGAACATCTTGTACATAACTAAGACCCAATACGCTGAATGGTAGCTCTAGTAAGTGACAGCCCATGTCTCCCAATGCACCGGTTCCGTAATCCCACCATCCACGCCAGTTAAATGGAACCAATTTATCCACATAATCCTTTTGAGGTGCGGTGCCTAACCAAAGATCCCAATTTAATTCTTTAGGAATTTCAGCCTTTTGTGTAGGCCACTGAATTCCAGAAGGCCATACCGGTCTGTCTGTCCAGCAGTATACCGTATGCACATCACCGATAATTCCGGCCTCATACCATTCGCGGGCTTGCCTTGGGCCGTCATTTGAGGCTCCTTGATTACCCATTTGAGTTACTACCTTATATTTCTTTGCAGCATCGGTTAATACGCGCGCTTCCCAAACATCATGAGTTAACGGTTTTTGAACATATACGTGTTTTCCCAACTGCATGGCTGCGAGTGCCTGAATAGCATGATTATGATCGGGAGTTGATACAGAAACAGCGTCTATATGCTTATGCTCTTTGTCAAGCATTTCCCTATAATCTTTGTAGTATTTTGCCTTCGGGAATTTTTTTACAGACCCTGCAGCTCTTCTATCATCTACGTCACATAAAAAGGCGATATCCGCTTTTCCGCTCTCAAAAAAAGCATTGATATCACTTGATCCTTTACCACCTACACCAATACCTGCAACCTGTAGTTTATCGCTTGGCGCAATAAAACCGGATCCTCCTAAAACGTGTCTAGGAACAATCATAAATCCAGCCGCTGCTAAAGCACCGGCTTTTATAAAGCTCCTTCTGGATTCATTTGTTTGTGATTTGTTATTTTTATTAGTATCAGACATGATTAAATAAATTGGTTGTTAAATATTTCCCTTTTTCAACTCCTTCACAGCAAAGTCAGCGGCACGTGCAGTTAAAGCCATATACGTAAGCGAAGGATTCACGCAAGCCGCAGAGGTCATACAAGCACCATCTGTTACAAAAACGTTAGGAGCATCCCATACTTGATTATTTCCGTTCAATACGGAAGTTTTAGGATCTCTACCCATGCGTGCTGTTCCCATTTCATGGATTCCCTGACCGAAACCATACTCGCGATCGTAGGTAAAGACATCCTTTACACCAACGGCTTCCAGCATTGCTTTTGCCTCTTCGGCCATGTCCTTACGCATTTTTAGTTCATTCTCTTTAATTTCTACGTCGAACGCCAGTACAGGAAGACCCCACTTATCTTTTTTCTCCTTATCCAACGTGATTTTGTTTTCATGATAAGGTAATATTTCACCGAATCCACCGAAACCAATTGTCCATGATCCAGGTTCACATAATTCATCTTTGAAGTCAGCACCAATATTCATTTCAGCGACATTCCTACTCCACCCTTGTCTACTGGCACCACCTTGATAGCCAAATCCTCGTAAGTAATCTCTCTTATCACCATCGACGTTTTGGAAGCGAGGGATGTATAAACCATTTGCTCTGCGCCCAAAATAATATTTATCTTCGAAGCCTTCGACTCTTCCACTAGCTCCAACACCTAAATGGTGGTCCATCACATTATGTCCCAATTCACCGCTGCTGCTTCCAAGCCCGCCTTCCCAAACATCTGTTGCTGAGTTCATTAATACCCAAGCAGAATTTAGTGCGGACGCATTTACAAAGATGATCTTAGCAAAATATTCGTATGTCTGATTGTTCTGCGCATCCAGCACCTCTACACCTTTGGCCTTTTTAGTATCTTTATCATAGATGATTTTAGTTACAATTGACCAAGGTCTAACCGTTAAATTACCTGTTTTTACAGCGGCTGGTAACGTTGCGGACTGCGTGCTGAAATAAGCGCCAAAATTACATCCTAACCAACATTTATTCTGGTATTGGCAATTTACGCGTCCATTGTGCGGAACCGTGATATTCGCTGTACGACCAATAATAAAATGTCTTTTTCCACCAAAATGCTGTTTAATCCGTGCGGCAACATCCTTTTCTACCACGTTCATTTCCATCGGCGGCATAAAGTCACCATCAGGCAACACGGCCAATCCATCCCGATTTCCACTGATACCCGCAAATTTTTCGGCATAGCTATACCACGGCGCAATATCCTTATATCTTATTGGCCAGTCGACCGCTATTCCATCTTTCAAATTCGCTTCGAAATCAAGATCGCTCCAACGATAGCTTTGGCGGCCCCACATTAATGAGCGTCCACCTACGTGATAACCCCTATACCAGTCGAATCGTTTTATCTCAACGTACGGGCTTTCTTTTTCGTTTACCCAATAATTTAAATTCGTTTCGTTGAGGGGATAATCCCTCTTCAATACCGGATAATCTTCAATCATTTTTTGCGTTCTGCCACCGCGGTGAGGGAAATCCCAAGGGTTCTTATTGGGGCTTTCGTAATCCTTTATGTGTTCGATGTTCCTGCCGCGCTCCAACATAATTGTTTTGAGCCCTTTCTCTGTTAATTCTTTGGCTGCCCAGCCTCCGCTGATACCTGATCCGATTACTATCGCATCATATACATTATCTGCCATAATTGATTTAGTTTATTTGTCGTTTTAGTATTCGTTAGTAATGTGCTATTTCTTTGCCTGGTAAGTCCATGTTTATTTTAATAAGTTATTCACTGATTGCATGGATCTCTTTCTTTTCTTTAAAGAAAAGTGCAAATAATACAAATATTATAGCGGCTATCGATGCCGGTACGATCCAGACATGTTGCCATAAATTATCCACCGCTGCTGCTTTATAATGTTCTGTGACAAAGCCTGCCACCCAAAAACCGATAAGCATTCCCACTCCATAGGTTGCTAATGTAACCAGTCCTTGAGCGGATGATTTATACTTTTCGCCTGCGCGAGCATCGGTATAAATTTGACCGGAAACAAAGAAAAAGTCGTAACATATTCCATGAAGTGCAATACCGATAATAAGCATGAACGAAAGTTCATTAGCGTTGCCATATGCAAATAAAGCATACCTTATCGCCCACGCCAGCATTCCGAACAAAATGGTTTTTTTAAATCCAAAACGGCTAAAAAAAACTGGAAGAAGCAGTAGGAAGAATGCTTCCGATATCTGGCCAATAGCCATTTTACCGGTTGGATTTGGTAAACCAATATCTGATAGGAATGGATTCGCATTCTGGTAATAGAAGGCCAGGGGAATACAAATAAGAATAGCCGAAATAAAAAATATCAGAAAGTCTTTTTTGTTGAGGAGTTTTAGTGCGTCTAAACCTAAAATCTCCGAGATACTGCTTTTTTCACCTGCTTCGCGTGCAACCGGAGGAGTTTTAGGAAGGATAAAACTATATAGCCCCAAAACTAAAGACGCTATTCCGGCCATTAAAAAGGTGTTTTTCAAGGCGCCTGCTTTCAAATTATCACCCGAGTCCCAATGGAATACATAGCTGATAACTAGGCCTGCAATGATCCAACCAATTGTACCCCAAACACGAATAGAAGAGAATTCTTTTTCAGGATTTTGCATTTGGCGGAACGAAACGGAGTTTACCAACGCCAAGGTAGGCATATAGCCGATCATATACGCCAGTACGTAGGGATAAAATACACTGACATCAGGGGCACTATACATTTGGTACATCAAAAAGGCACCGATTAAATGAAGTACACCGAGAATCCGTTCAGCATTAAAGTAGCGGTCGGCAATTAAACCAATAATAAAAGGTGCAATGATGGCACCAAAAGATTGTGTGGAAAAGACATTGGCGCTTTCCAGTCCAGATGCATTTAAGTTAATATTTAGAAATGTTCCTAAGGTCACGAACCATGCTCCCCAGATAAAAAATTCCAGAAACATCATGAATGACAATTTTGCACGAGTAATAGTGTTCATAAGGTGGGTTAGTATAAGATTCTGGTTGCGTTAATAAAATATTTAATTCTTATCATTTAAATTGTTGGTTTTAAACAGTCTCTGTTAGCTTTACTGGTTATTTTATTTAACACCTTCCCTACTTTATGGTAGAAATGTTTCAGCTAAAATTTACTAAATGTAGTCGAATTTTTAAAAAAACCAAAATGCTTGTAAAATTTATTTGAACTTTATTGAAACGACAAAAGCGTTGGATTTATTGTTAATAATGAAGGTTTTAGCAGAACTTGTTGATAATCAGCTTGTACAAAATACACTAAGGGGGTGTTTCTACACTGCGGATTTTTTATTAACAATTTGGTTATATAAAGTGGCTGGCAATAAAAAACCTGAGGCAGGTAGACGCCTCAGGTCATTATTTATTGCTAAATCGTTTTTTATTATTGTCTGCTATTGTAATTCGGAGCCTCCTTTGTGATCGTTATATCATGTGGATGACTTTCGCGCATACTGGCAGCACTTATTTTTACAAATTTTGCACCTTGTAGCTGTTCGATGGTTGCAGCGCCGCAGTAGTGCATGCCGGCTCGTAACCCACCGATATATTGATAAACAATCTCTGCAAGGGTGCCTTTATAAGGAACCCGACCGACAATTCCTTCGGGAACCAGTTTAGTGACCACATCTGTTTCGTCTTGAAAATATCTATCCTTTGAGCCTTTTGCCATCGCATCGACTGATCCCATTCCTCTATACGACTTAAATTTTCGGCCTTCATAGATAATGGTTTCTCCCGGAGACTCTTCTACCCCGGCAAATAAGGATCCGGCCATGATGGTGCTTGCTCCTGCAGCAATTGCCTTTACGATGTCGCCCGTTTGCTTGATTCCGCCGTCTGCTATTACCGGGATGTTCCGTCCTCTAAGTGCTTTGGCACATTCAAAAACTGCATATAGTTGAGGTACACCAACGCCCGCAACAATACGCGTGGTACAGATAGACCCCGGGCCAATGCCAACTTTGACGGCATCGGCGCCTGCATCAGCTAAAGCGATCGCTGCTTCAGCCGTGGCTATGTTGCCTGCTATTACTTGTAGATCGGGATATAATTTTTTGACACTTTTTACCATATCTATCACTCCTTTGGAGTGACCATGGGCGGTGTCTACGGTAATCACATCTACACCGGCTTTAACAAGTTCGGCTACGCGTTCCAAATTATCTGCCGCAACACCAACGGCTGCGCCGACAAGTAGGCGGCCATGCTCATCCTTCGCGGCGTTTGGATAATGTTTAAATTTCTGAATATCCTTGAAGGTAATCAGGCCGACAAGCTTCCCTTCGCCATCCACCACCGGTAATTTTTCTATTTTATAGTTTTGGAGTATCTCTTCCGCTTTAACAAGGTTAGTACCTATGGGGGCTACTACTAGATTGTCTTTGGTCATTAACTCGCTAATGGGTCTTTCCATATCTTTTTGGAAACGTAGATCGCGATTTGTAACAATCCCGACCAATTTTTTCTCGCCATCAACGACCGGTATCCCTCCTATTTTATTATCTTTCATGATGGTAAAAGCATCTTTAACAAGCGCTGCTTCATTCAAAGTTACCGGATCTTGGATCATTCCGCTTTCCGATCGCTTTACTTTACGCACCTCATGAGCTTGTGCCTCCTTGGTCATATTCTTATGTAATATACCGATACCGCCTGCTTGGGCAAGAGCGATTGCTAGTTCTGCCTCAGTAACCGTATCCATGGCCGCAGAAATCAAAGGAATATTTAGTCTGATCTTTTTCGTTAGCTGCGTACTTGTATCCACATCACGGGGCAATACTTCGGAGTAAGCAGGAATTAATAATACATCGTCGTAGGTGAGACCTTCAGCTACAAATTTTTCTGGATCTAATTGCATGGCAAATATGTATAGGGGTTACTATTTGCCAGGCAAAAGTACGATTTTTTTTCAAATCTATACGTATAATGTCGGTCTTTTTGTAAATACAAAGTAATTTTGTGCTGAACTGGAAGTTTCGGAGATCCATTACTATTGCGTATTGCTAAAATCCAACGCTATATTTACCGATATATTCCTTACCTTTGCCCCCTTTAAATTTCGCTGTTAACGATGAGCAACTTGCAAATAGAGATAAATAAACGAAGAATCTTTGGGATCATTAGTCACCCGGATGCTGGTAAAACGACGTTGACTGAAAAACTATTGTTGTTTGGAGGAGCTATACAGAAAGCTGGCACGGTCAAAAGAAATAAAGCGGAGAAAACAGCAACCTCTGACTTTATGGAAATTGAAAAACAACGGGGTATCTCGGTTGCCACCTCAGTGATGGGGTTTAATTACAAAGACCGAAAAATAAATATACTGGACACGCCCGGTCATAAAGACTTTGCAGAAGATACCTACCGAACGCTCACTGCGGTTGATTCGGTCATTTTGGTGATTGATTGTGTTAAAGGAGTTGAAGAACAAACACGGAAGCTAATGAGTGTTTGTAGAATGCGGCATATCCCTGTAATGGTTTTTATCAATAAAATGGATCGTGAAGGCAAGGACCCTTTCGACCTATTGGAAGAAATCGAAAAGGAGCTAAACATTTCTACCCGCCCACTTAGTTGGCCCATTGGAATTGGTAGTACCTTTGCGGGTGTTTATCATCTTTACAAAAAACAGCTAAAATTGTTCAGCGCTGAAAATAAAATGAATATCGCTGACGACTTTATCGAAGTTGAAGATCTGTCGAGTATTGAACTTGAGCGACAACTGGGGGATAAAGCCGCGAGAAAATTACGCGATGAGGTTGAGTTAGTAGAAGGCGTGTATGAACCTTTTGATTTGACGCTTTATCGATCAGGTTATTTGGCTCCTGTCTTTTTCGGAAGTGCAATCAATAACTTCGGTATTGAAGAGTTATTGGACACGTTTGTAGAAATAGCACCGGAGCCGCAAGCGCGAGAGACAGATAAAAGGACCGTGCAGCCCAACGAAGAAAAATTTACAGGCTTTGTGTTTAAAATACATGCCAATTTAGACCCAAACCATCGGGATCGTATTGCTTTTTGTCGCGTATGCTCCGGAAAATTCGAACGTAATAAATTTTATCAACATATCCGATCCAATAAAAAATTAAAATTTGCGTCCCCTACAAGCTTTATGGCCGATGCCAAGAGTTTGGTTGAAGAAGCTTGGCCCGGTGACGTAATCGGATTATATGATGCTGGTAACTTTAAAATTGGCGATACATTGACTGAGGGCGAAACGTTAAAGTATTTGGGTATTCCAAGCTTTTCTCCGGAAATTTTTAAAGAGCTGGAAAACATGGACCCGATGAAAACGAAGCAATTGGAAAAAGGAATTACGCAGCTTGTGGATGAGGGTGTGGCGCAGCTTTTTACGCAAAATCTGGGAAGCAGAAAGTTTGTTGGTACGGTGGGTGAGCTTCAGTTTGAAGTGATTAAATTTCGCTTACTTCATGAGTATGGTGCGTCATGTAATTTTAGGGCAATCAGTTTCACAAAAGCAAGTTGGATAACATCCAATGATCAAAATCAGATGGAAAAGCTCATGCGGTCTCAGGCCAATCGTATTGCTTTTGATAAGGAAAATAGACCCGTGTACCTTTCAAACTCCAAGTGGGATATTGATTCAACAATGCGTGAGTATCCCGATGTTGTGTTTCATGAAACCAGTGAGTGGTAAGTTAAGCTTGATTCAGCTAATTAACGTAGCGTTGGATAGCTTAAAAACTGCAAGTTGCCGTTGCCCTTTACAGTAAGGGTATCGGTATGGGAATTGCCGTCTTTGCTCTTCAGTTGGAGGGCGATTTTGTTTTCTCCTAATTTTAGTGGAACCCTGGTGTAAAGTATTTGGTTCGGGAGGGATTGCCAATTTCGTGTGTCAGCTTTTTCAGAAAGTAGACTGTATAATTGAACGCCGAAACCTAATCCTTCCAGTAATGCATTGTCTTTTCCGTTTTTTCCGGAACCTTTTGCGCTTTCCTTTAATGCGTACTCGGCACCTTTTTTTATGGCTAAACGGGTAAGTGTTTTTCCCATTTCTTTGCCAAAACGTTGTTTTAATGTTTCTACAGCTAATGCGTTGATATCTTCCGCTTTTTCAAAATAAAAATGGTTACTGTCAACGTTAATCGAAGCGTCCGTAAAATAAGCTGGTTTTGAGACATATTTAGGAAAGGCCACCCGCACACTATGTACATCGTTCAAACTGGTACTGTTATTACGGTACACATCATGATCAATTGGAATAAGAATCGTTCCCGCTGCATTGGTAAATACAAAATCACCATTACTTCCTTTAACCAAAGAAAACACTAAATCCTCTTGTTGCTTAATGGGTGCCAAGCCGTTTTCCCAGAATAAGACGAGTTCTCCTCCCGCACCTGCTTGGTAATGTTTGTAAGGCATATTGAAAATTTTCTCAAAACGTTGAAGCTCCGATTCGAAACCATTAAGGTAGGCCATTCGCATTACATCATATTTTAAACCGGTTGGGATGGGGGTATCGTAATAGATCGTGTCCTTTTGTTTAAGATACACTTCTACCGCATTTCGATAAGCGATAAAGGCATTATTAACATCCCGGTCACGTTCATAAATAAGCCCCTGTAACATAAGGGAGAAAGCGTCCTGAGAATATCTATTGGCCTTATCGTTGTATTTATCTGCTTGCGCCTGCGTTTGTAAACTAATGCGTCTGGCCTCTACAATGGCTTCCTCAGTATTATTCAGGTATATATAATTGAGTGCCTTGTAATAATGAATCATAAACTTTTCAAAGTCTTCGCCCTTATAGTTTTGCGTCATTGGATTTACCAGTGTTCCAACTATCGCATCTCGGGTGTTCCCTAAACCGATTTCCAGCAACCTGTCTGCTTCGTTAAAATAACGGTTACTAGCCTCATAATTGCCATTTAATTGACTAACACGGCCAAGTTCCATTAAGTACAGCAATTTGTTACGGGGTTTCTTTAATAAAGAGTTCCTTTCGAGATCTTTTTCTGCTGCCAGGTAATCACCTTCTGCGATTTTTTTGTAGTATGATGCGACTCGCTCGTTATAACTTGCACAGCCATAAACAAATACCATCAAAAATAAACCCATTAATGATATTGGTATTTGTTTAGAATATTTCTTCATACTGCAACGATGATTCAACTACTAGTTTTTAACGTATTTAGCAATTTTTTTATCTCCAATCCAGACAACTTCATTTGTTTGGATGTCGGTCAATTCCAAATCTACCTGATAATAAACAACTTTTTGCCTTTTATGTGAATCGACTATAGAGTTGATCGAGCCTTGAAGTATATAGTCAGCACCATTTTCCAATCCAAACTTCTTCATGGTAGAAAGCGAAGCGTTTTCCTGCTGATCGGCCTTTTCTGCTCTTAGCTCTTCGCGCTTCTTCCCTCCCTGAACTAAGCGTACCCGTTGTGTTTGTATAAAAGCTCTTTCTACATCTTTTACAAAGGTTTCAGCATCAATATGCTCATGGCTTTTATTTTGCATCATACCTACAATTACTACTGGTTTTTTCCCGGCATGCTTTTCTAGATGATCAGCTAACCAATCCGCTCCAAGAATCGTTTTTGTCATTTCGTCAGCTACCATCCTCGAATCCGTATTATTCCAATTTCCGCTGATATCTATGGTTTCTTCGGGACTTACACGAGTGACTTGGCGTGCACAGGAAAATATAGTGAAAGAAGCAGCCGTTATAGCGGCGGAAAATAAAAAGTGCTTAAGTTTCATTTTAATTTTTTATTTTTTAAGTTAAAAGTGTTAATACCAAAAGCCTCTGGTGTTGAATCCTAAACCCACATATGGCGACCAACCCCAATTGTTATAGCCGTAATAACCAAATCCAATGGAAGGATAATACCAATCATTATAGTAGGGATTGGCCATTCGCTCTAAATGCCTTCTTTCTCGTCGTAAGGCTCTTCGCTCTTCTCTTGCCTGGTACCAATCATACGCCTTGTAAGTTTGTTGAATGGTCGCTCCCTGGTAACGAAGTAACGAATCACTTAGCCTCGCATAGCGTTGAAGACTTCTATTGAAGTTTGGGTTTTGATCTGCCGATTCTATTTCCTGAGCGTTTGCTACTGCAAATGACAAGAATGTCATGCAAAGTAGCTGAAATATACCCTTCTTGTTCATAACAAAGAAAATTTAATGTAAGCAAAGCTATTAAATTAAGATAGATGTTTATTAATAAACTTTTACTTACGAGCAATAATTTTGTGTTTCTGCTAATTTTGACAATATTTAAACACAAAGGATTAATCCACCTCTGATTTTTCACCCCAAAGTACTTGCTATCGCAGTGATACGATCGATTAATTCCCCAAAAAAGCCATATGGGCGGGGATATCACCTGTTTCAAAAGACCTTAATAATCTACCTGTTGCGTTGAACTCATACAATGTTCCTGGACTAACATAGTTTTTTGCATCCGTTAGATAAACGTTTTTAGTATTAGCATCAACGGCGATGCCATACGGGATGGTGATGCGGCCGGCTATGTCAGTATCTATATAAGGAAAACCGTTATTCAAGTCGTTAATCAAAAATGAATTAAAAAGAATCGTGTTCTTTTGTGCGTCGCTATCCCATTCGGTAGCATAGGTATATATTTTTTCGTCGTCAATCCAAAAATTACTTACGGGTTTATCCAATTGTTCTATTATACGATCCGTGTAGGGATCGATGAAAAAAAGATTAGAATGCTTGCCTTTATAATCTCCCCTGGACGTTACGTAGATTTTGCCGTGTTGATCTACTTTTACTTGTTGTAGGTTTATGGCAACATCAATTCTCTTTAGCTCTTTGAAGGTTGGCAGATCAATAACGGACAACGTTCGCTCATAGGTATTCGGATTGTATCCGCCTGAATTGGCGACATAAAGCTTGTTGTTAGAAACAGCAAGCCCTTCCGGTTGCCGACCTACTGAAACTTCTCTCAAAATGTTTAGCGACATGGTATCGATTTCAACTACCGTTCCGTTCGGAGAATTAGGGCTTAAGGATATGGATGCGTTATAAGAGCTGACATAGACTTTCCCCTGTGCGGCTGTTATATAGCGGCAGTTAATAAGATCAATCGACTTAATACGTTTGGCAGTAAACGCATCTAGCACTTCTATTTTATTGGATGCGTTTACAGCTATGTATAGTTTGCCTCCGTACAGTTGTATATCATTACCGACATCGCCCAAACCCAAGACAACGGATGGATTAGCTCGCTGATATACATTTCTCTCATAGGTTCCGGTAGTGAAATCATAAAAGTCGAGAGACGCTTTGTTCATCGACATATTACCCTCGTTCAGTAAATATAGGCCCCTACTAAAACGAAAGGTTTCCTCTGCTGAAGGGATTGTATCCTTTCTGCAAGTACTCAAAAGCCCAAAACCGAGTATCGCAATGAAAATATAAAATATTGTAACTGTATTGCGCATGCTTAATATTTAAATGATATTCTTATACGGAAATTTCTTCCCGGCATAGGGAAATTTTTAACAACCTCGTAGGGTTGATTGAGAAAGTTATTCATTTCCAGCATCAAATTCAGCTTTACCTTTCCTGTAAAGGTAAGATCCTCTTTTCCGATTGAAATGTCATGTGTGTACCAAGGTTGCAAGTAATTGTCTGCACGATTAGCTGCCTGACTGTACCGCTCACCGGTATAAAGAAAGCTATAATTTAAACGAAAGCTTCGATAGTCCATTTGTACTATTAATGAACCGCTATGCTTCGGGATATACGGAATCTGCTGTCCGCGATTAAAGGCTTGGTGATTTTCCTGATTTTCTGTCATATCCAATGCCTCTTCGAACGTATAATTCAATCCCATGGTAATATTGGCCTTTTTAAAGGGCTGATAAACCACTTTTGCCAGGACATCGACACCCTTTGTTTCTACGCGATCTAAGTTATACATTATCCAACGGAATTGATTATTGGCCGGGGAGGCAATTATTTTGTCGTTAATCGTGTTATAGTATACATCTGCCTGTATACTGAAATATTTCAGTGCCTTTGCCAAAGACTTCCCATAAGTTGCACCTACATTGAATTGGTTGGCATTTTCGGGCCTCAATGAAGTGTTTCCAATATCAGTATAATATAGGTCATTGAAGGTAGGCATTCGGAAAATGTTCTTATAAAACGCCCTTATTCGGAAATCCTGATAAGTAAAGGGCTGCCAGGATATAGAAAAAGTGGGGCTCAGCCTGCGTTTAACTCCTGCGCCCGCATCATGTTTTGCATGATCTTGTACCAAGGTTGCCAACAAACTCGATTGAAAGGTAACCCGATCTACTTTATATTGCGACGCTAATGCTAAGAGCGTAGTATATCGCGTAGGATAGGCAAAATCGTCTAAGTTCGCGTTTAATTTATTCCATTGCCAGTCCGCACTTAATGACAGGCCCCATTGTCGGGTCACTTTATATTGATTAGCGAACGATAAAAAGATTTCCTGTTGCCTGAAATTATTCTCCAGCGGTCCTTCGATCTTAATGATATTGGGGTTTAAATAATACGTATAATCATTTGCGTATTTAGCATTTACCAAAAACGAATACCGGTTGAGTTCTTTTCGATAGGAACTTTGAAAAAAAATATTGCGATCTTTTTGACGCTGTCCTTTCTCCGGACTTGTGGGTTTTAATCGATTGGCAATAATTGCGTCGGGAAGTCCCCTATCAGATGAATAGATGTATACATGACTACGCCAATCACCGGATAACCATTTTCCATTGATGATTGATTCTGCTCTAAAAGCTTTGATATCGGCGTTTTCTCGGTAAGCCACGGTATCATAGTTTGGGTCTTGCAATCGGAATTTATATTTTCCGCTCGCCTGAGTATATTCGGTGCTGATAGTAGCATTTAAATTTTCGTTGATTTTTCTTTCAACTAATAAAGAAGGATTGATTAGGTCAAAAGAGCCATGCTTTAAACCTGCGGTTAGATTATAATCTTTGCCTTCTTTAAATTGAGGTGTTTTACTTTGTAAATACATATAAGAAGCCGAGGCAAAACTTTTGGCCGGTTGTAGTAAAGCTTGGCGGTCGCCATTGTAAAGGCTAATTTGTTCTATGTTTTCAAGCGAATATTTTCCGAGGTCAACTTGTCCGTTTTGCATATTGCCTACAGCAATACCATCTAAGAGTACTTGTGTATGACTGGACCCCATGCTTCTGACATTGATAGTTTTTAGTCCCCCCACTCCTCCATAGTCCTTTAGCTGGACTCCGGAAAGGAAGCGTGTGGCATCTGCTACCGATAAACTATTTAATCCTTTCAGTTCGTTAGAAGTTAAAATCTGGACAGGAACCGCCGATTGAATGGTGAGGTTGTTTTTTGTGCCATAAATGGAAACGGTGTCCATTTTGTTTGTTTGCGCACTTACATTTCGCGTAAGAAAAAGCGTAAAAAGGACAAGCCAAAAAGAAGGGTATAGTGAATAATTATTCAAGTGTTATCAAGGAATATTAAGATCTTCTACAGCCGTTATTTCAGTGGATAGCTCCCCTAGCCTTCCAAGATCTGCCAAAATACCGGTTTGTATCTTGATAAAATTAATAGAAGGAAGATTTACCTTTACCCCTTTTTCGTCTATTGCATCGGCGATGTCTATCTCATCTCCATTATACCTATTGTCTGCATAGCCATAAACAAATGGCGCGCTCGTAATAAAGTCGGGGTTTGTTTGATCAATATTAGTGCTAGGGAGTAAAGAGCCCTGCAATGAATAGGAGTCCTGATCAATCCAACTCGGGAAATAGAGTTGGCGATGTGTATTATTCCTTTTTATTTTTCCTTCATTTCCTGAGCTATCTTTCCACAGAATATCGGAAGTATCTGTAGCAGGCTTAAAATAAGTAACCATATAATCACGCACGTATCCAGGTTTCCCAAATTCACTTCCTTGGATTTCATACCAAGTATCATCCGGAATCCCATTACCGTTTTCGTCTCTCATGAGCCAGACAACTCCCGGTTCTGCAAAGTTGTCCATGGAATTACCATAAACGGCGATATCTGCTTTATCAGGTACGTTAATCACCGGGTGGTCGAACCCCAGAACAATGTATCCCCCAAAAGCGCCCAAAGAAACGATTCCTTGATTGCCTCTCAGAATGCTTCGCGCGCCGTTTTCATTATCTAATGATTGACTGATAAATTGTCCGGGTGCCGGTTGGTAGTCAAAGAGTTCTGTTACATATTTGATCGGCCCAGTATCAGTTGGTTCGGTATCGCTCTTTGAGCAGGCCTGTGTTAAGCATGCGGTACAAAGGCCGAAAAAAAGAGTTCTTTTACGTATAACGATTCGTTTTAACATAGCTTGATCCGTTAAGGCAGTAAAAGAAGCGGCAGAATAACTCCTTGTTTATAAGTATAATACAGGGTAAAGTTTAATCTGATGCTTCAATCCACGAAAGCCTAGATTTTTTATTATTCGGCAGGTATTCTGACTTGTTCTCAATTGTTTCGCCTTCCCATACATCCTGTACAGTGGCCAATGAAACATAGTTTAATGAACTTACAGCTGCGGGACAGTTTTGGATTTGCACCAAATTCCCTTTTTCATTTCAATCTAATCTAGATTGAAAACCAAATAACAGGACAAACTTAGATAAAATGCACGACATTGCGAATAGCTACGATGACTAATCAGTATTTTGATAGCTAATCTTAAGCTATTCTCTTATTTGCCCATCGCCCCTAACTATCCACTTGTAAGAGGTCAGTTCCTCCAAGCCCATGGGGCCTCTCGCGTGCAACTTTTGGGTGCTGATACCTATTTCAGCACCTAGACCGAACTGAGCACCGTCTGTAAATGCGGTAGAAACATTTGCATATACCGCGGCAGCATCCACGGTATGTAAAAATCGAGCGATTGTTTCAGGGTTTTCAGCGATAATGGCTTCGCTATGTTTAGAGCTGTATTGCGCTATATGTGTAAGTGCATCGTCAATGTCTTTTACCACTTTTATGGCCAGTTTAAGCGAAAGGAATTCGGTTCCGAAATGGCTTTCTTCCGCTTGACGAAGTAAATGTTGAGGGTAATGACTTTCAAGCTGTCTGTAACTTTCTTCGTCGGCGAAGAGCTCAACTTCTTTATGTGATAAAGGCTCCGTTAGTAAAGCTAAATCAGCTAATCGTTCTTTATGTACAAGCAGGCAGTCAAGCGAATTACAAACACTGACACGGCGAGTTTTGGCATTATGAATAATAGCTTTTCCTTTTTCCACGTCCGCAGATACATCAAAATAAGTGTGGACAATGCCTGCGCCTGTCTCAATAACGGGGATCTTACTCGCGGTACGCACATAGTTTATTAACTGCTGGCTACCACGAGGAATAAGTACGTCTACATAACCCACAGCTTGTAGTAAAGCCTCTGTTGCTTCGCGTTCGGCAGGCAATAAAGTTACGACCTTTGGCGATACATTGTGCCTCTCAAGCACAGTTTGTATGATTTTAACAATAGCCGTATTAGAAAATGCTGCGTCGCTGCCCCCTTTTAATAGCGTCACATTGCCTGTTTTAAAGCAGAGAGCGAATACATCAAGCGTTACATTTGGACGAGCTTCGTAAATGACGCTTATAACACCCAGTGGAACCCTTACTTTTTCAATATGAAGCTTATTAGGAAGCGTGCGACTTTCAAGGATGCCCCCAATTGGATTTTTAAGATGAGCAACATGCTCTATATCGGATGCGATTGCTGATATTCGGTGTTCACTTAACAGCAATCGGTCATATTTCGGATCATCAGTCGGCATCCTATTAAGGTCCTTCTGGTTTTCTTCCAATAAAAAAGAAGTCTTATTTCTAATCTCATTCGCAAGATCAGTCAGTATTAGGTCGATCGTTTCATTTGATAGACGCAGCATTTCTTGTTGTGCGTTTTTCGCATGCTGAAAGTATTGCAAGTAATTCATTTTTTGTCTTGCCTTTATGGGTTACCGCTAAAATGGGTACCTGATAAAAATTAAACTAATAAACAGAGTACAGGTAATCGTAATGAACAAGTGGTTTTTGATTTTTTACACCCATCCGTTCGCGCGCTTTGTCGGCACCATATTGAGCAATTCCCCAGCCAATAGTTTGCTGGTGTTCGTCGAGTATCTTGATAACATCACCTTTCTTGAATTCACCGGATACAGCAGTTATGCCAATAGGCAAAAGGCTGCTAACTTTACCGGAAGTCAGTACCTCTTTGGCGCCGGTGTTCAGTTGAACCGTACCCGATGCGGCGCCTTCCGCATGTGCAATCCATTTCTTCCGTTCGGATTTGTGTTTTTCCGGTAAAAAATGTGTATGCACCAAATCTTCAAATAATAGATCTTTTAACACATTGTCGCGTTTGCCGTTTGCAATATGTACCGCAATTCCCAGTTTTGCAACTTTACCCGCAATAGAGGCTTTTGTAATCATGCCACCTCTCCCAAAAGTAGACTTCTCGGCTTTGATAATAGCGGAAAAATTATATTCATTTTGTTTAACCTTTTCTATAATATGCGTATCGGGAAGTTTGGGGTCACCATTATATATTCCATCTATATTAGATAGTATAATCAGCGCATTTGCGTTTAACATAGATGCGATTAGGCCTGCTAATTCATCATTATCCGTAAACATCAGCTCCGTTACCGAAATCACATCGTTTTCATTAACGATGGGAATTACATCATTCTGTAATAGAGAATGGAAACAGTTTTTCATGTTTAAGTAATGTACCCGATCACGAAAATCTTCCTTTGTAACCAAAACTTGCGCGCATAGCATCTCGTGTTCGTTAAACAGTTGCGAGTAGGTGTTGATAAGTTTTACCTGTCCGATGGAAGATAATACCTGTCTTATAGCAACGGCATGTTTAGCTTCTTTTACCGAGGGAAGTAAGCTTCTGCCTGATGCAACAGCACCGGACGACACGACGATCAATTCAATACCCTTTTTCTTTAAATAGACTAATTGTTCGACGAGATGCTGAATACGGGAATAATCCGGTAACCCATTTTCTTTTGTTAGCACATTCGACCCTATCTTGACAATAATCCTCTTGTAGCTAAATGCCATTTTTTTAAGCTGAATTTTATTGGAACCAATAAGCGGCGCTTAGTGGTTTCCAAATTAACATCTTTTTATCGCAATAGGCAAAAAAATGACAATAAAATATTCAGAAGGCTTATCCTTTGTTATTATTTGAATTACACTGCCTTAATATTTGCCAGCTCTATACAAGGCTACGTTTTATTTATAACAAGCATCGGTACAACCGCATGAAAGGCTAAATCTTCTGCTAAGTCGGACAGAAACAACTTGTGAAAGAAGGACCTGTGTCTTTTTGTAAATAAGACTAAAATGGAAGGTTTCATGCGCACCAGCTGATCTCTTAGGTTTTTTAACAGCGTATGAACCGGATTCGTTTTCTCAAAATGGAACGTAATGCCATAGTTGTATTTTTTTTCAACTTCCTGTTGATTATACTTGTCCGGTATAAGAGCCAGATCCGGAACAAAATGTAGTACTTCAATAGGGGTTTTAAGTGCGGAAGAAAAATTAACAACCCTTTCAATCTCCGCATCAAAATCTTGCAGATCTGATGCATATACGATCTTGGTAAAAGGTTGAATTGCATAGTCTAGCGGTACAACAATTACGGGGACATCAGATTTTGTTACCAAATTGCCGGTATTTGTTCCGAAAAGCCGGTCTATCTTGTCCGCTCCCTTCGTGCTCATGCATATATAATCGATACCCGAAGTTTTTGCGCAGTAATTTAACAAGGCACTGTCTGCTCTAACGCCTCTGATTACTTCTACAGAAAAGCGCTTTGGCTGGATTCCCATTTCGTTATATATACCTAAAACGAACTCCTCCAGTTTTACCTGATATGCTGACTGTTCCTTATCCTCAGTGAGAGAAGTTTGAACAACAGGATCTTCCTTGACAGCGAATACTTTGGCTAAATGATTCACATATATAAACTGTAAATGAATTTCAGCGTCCGTTTGATTTGCCAAATGTATGGCAAAATGAATACCGGCAAGGGAATTAATGGAAAAATCAGTTGGCACTAAAATTTTCATAATCTTTATTTTTTAAGTTAACTAAAGCAACTTTACGTTAAAGTTACCGCTAATTTTTCAATATTTTAATGACTTAGATCACCTTCCCTTTTTAAACACTTGTTGAAATCGATGCGATCGGATAAATATTTGCAAAGAATAATATCTTTGCAAATAATCTGAACATGCAAGCATTAGAATTGCTCTATGAAGAAACAGGGAGCCAATAGAAGAGAAAAAATAATGGAAGCTGCACTTCTGCTGTTTTCAGTTAAAGGCTATGCAGACACATCGACTAAATTGATTGCCAAAGAAGCCAATGTTTCAGAGGCGCTTATATTTAAACATTTTGAGAATAAAGATAAATTGTTATTCCACCTTATTAAATCGGGTTATCGCAGGGTACTAGTCCAGAATAAGGGAATGTTAACCTATCATGATCCCAAATCTTTTTTGCGTTATATGATTGACCTTCCCAAAAAATTAGTAAGTGAAGAGCCACTTTTCTGGAAATTGCAAGAAAGGCTTTCTCATCATGAATTTTCGAAGCAACAGCATATATTATTTATGAAACCTGTTGATACGGTTGTTAATAAAGCGTTTACCGAGTTGGGAATGGAGAATCCCGCACTTGAAACGCAATTTCTTTTATTGTTGATTGATACACTGTGGAAAAAAGAAGCTACCGGGGATATGGAGAACATAGATGAAATTGCGA
Source organism: Olivibacter sp. LS-1 (assembly GCF_008245145.1). Taxonomy (GTDB): domain Bacteria; phylum Bacteroidota; class Bacteroidia; order Sphingobacteriales; family Sphingobacteriaceae; genus Olivibacter; species Olivibacter oleidegradans. The sequence goes on from NZ_CP041643.1 coordinate 3,787,950, forward strand.
GACTGATAAAGATGAAGTATGGCTTGGAGTGAAACAATTGTTTTACCAAAAGGTGAGTGTTTACTTACTTAATTTTTAAATATTTTTTTGGTTTTACGTTTTAAACGTTACATTTGTTCAACTAATCAATTATAAAACTAAGAATTTTTACATAGAGCATCCGTGAGTTTTACAAAACCCTTGCAAAACTCACGTTTTTCTTTATCCTCGAGATGGCTCGCTCACGGGCGAAAAGTCTCTTACTTCTCCCGTGTTAAATAGTAAAAACGAATTGCTAAATATATTATTGTTTAACTAAACGTATTTTCCTTCATAACCACGATCGTCTGCCTGGTCTTTTTCTAATGCAAATGATTTTATTTGAGGTTTAATGGGGTTCAAATGAGTACCTTCTTGTTTCTCCTCTTCTTTGGTTTCTACATTTCCTACGGCTCGTACGGAATCTAAATGTTGAAAAAGCTCTTTCAGTGCTTTGCAAATGTTTCTTAAATATTTTTCATTCGTAGAACAGAGATCACTATCGGTGAGATCTCCAATGTCTTGAAAGTGAAGTGTCGTAATTTTTCCATTGCTAATAACGGCATGGAATTCGTTGGTATCCGGAAAATCCCATTTAAGCTGATGTATGGTAGTAGTTGTAATCTCCATGGTGATATGGGTTAATGGTTAATGAAATAGTGCATTTTAAATTTTCCCCAGATGGTTTTAATCACGTAATAGTTACCAATATGTATACCACTTTTCCGTATCTGAAGAAGAGTAGATCAGTCCATCCATAATATTTCGGCGTATTACACAATAAAATTGTTCTTTTTTTGTTATTCTAATACATTATTTAGATTTTAGTACACAAATTTTGATACATAACAGTAAATCGCCCAAACCCGACTATATGAAATTCAATAAGTATACCATTAAGATCCTGGTAGTTTTAATACTTGTTTTAGGATCAGGTATTGTATTCTTTTCTGGATTCGAAATAAATAGAACATCAGAAGAATCACCCACCAAAGCAGTAAATGCCCAAGAGAAGATTCCGGTTCCACTTCCAAAGCAATTCAATCTAGCCGTCGATTCCTTCGATGTTCATAATAATAAGGTTGAGAGAAATCAATTCCTGTCCAATATTCTATCGGCTTATCAGGTTGACCCTGTTACGATCAGCAAACTTGCTGATAAATCAAGAGCTATATTCAATGTACGTAAAATTTCAGCCGGAAATCCATATACGATCTTTACGTATAAAAATAACCCACAAAAAGCAGCCTACTTTATTTATCAACCGAATCCGATAGATTATATTGTATATGATCTCCGGGATACGTTAAATGTGTATGCTGGTAAGAAGGATGTTGCTGTCAGGTTGGAAACCGTGGCGAGTGATATCAATCATTCGCTTTATGAAGCGCTGCAGCGGAACGGTGCAGATCCACAACTAGCTATCAAGTTAGCGGAAATTTATGGATGGGCGATCGATTTTTATGCGATTGGTGAGAATGATTGGTTTAAAATCCAATATGAAAGGCGATATGTAGATGATCGGCCTGTAGATGCAGGTCATATTGTGTCTGCGGTGTTTTCACATAAAGGGAAAGAATTGTCGGCATTTTATTTTCAGACAGACAGTACAACTAAAGGAGAGTATTATGATGAAGAAGGTAATAGCGTAAGAAGGGCTTTTTTGAAAGCACCCCTGAAATTTAGCCGGATAACCTCGCGGTATACAAAGCGACGGTTGCACCCTGTACAGAAAATTTGGAAGGCGCATTTGGGAACCGATTATGCTGCTCCGAGAGGCACACCCATCATTGCTACCGGTAATGGCGTGGTTACCGAGTCGGCCTTCTCTAAATTCAATGGTAATTATGTGAAAATAAAACATAATGGAACTTACACTACGCAGTATTTACACATGAGCAAACGGGCGGTTCGTTCCGGTCAACGTGTTCAACAAGGTCAAGTTATCGGCTACGTGGGAAGCACGGGATTGGCTACCGGTCCACATGTCTGCTACCGTTTTTGGAAGAATGGAAAACAAGTGGATGCACTAAAGCAAAACTTTAGAGAAACCACGCCCCTTCCCTCTAAATTTCTATCGGCTTTCAAGGCTGTCGTAGCAAGAGAGCAAGAGGTTCTCGCTTCGCTCAACGTAGTTGCAGGAGATGCATTAGCGTCTTCCACTGAGCTAACTGATCGTGAGGAAAAAGCGCTGTAAAAATAAAAATCATTTTGTTTAGGTAAATCTTTTGCGAAAGTTTATAAACATTCATACCCATAATAAACAAACAGAAGGGGTTGTAAGTGTTATTAATCTTGGAGATAACTACAACCGATGTCTTGATTTCAATCCGTGTTCGATTGGTATCCATCCTTGGTTTGTGACCGATACCTCTTTTAAAGGTCAACTGGATGAGCTAGCAAACTATGCTGCACATGAAACGGTTTTCGCAATCGGTGAATGTGGTTTGGATAAACGGTGCGAGACTGAATGGCTTCTTCAGGAAAAGGCTTTCTTTGAACAAATAAAGCTTGCGAATCGGATTGATAAACCCCTACTAATTCATTGCGTAAAGGCTTTTGGCGAAGTTGTTCAGTGCCTGCAAAAAGTTAACAGCAAAGTGCCTGTCATTTTTCATGGTTTTAACAGGGGCATAACTGTTGCTCGTACTTTGATAGAGAAAGGATATTATTTGTCATTTGGCCGTTCTCTAATTAGAGATCAACATCTTGAATCGCTAAAAGCATGTCCGCTCACTCAACTCTTTCTGGAAACAGATGATGCCGAATTAGAAATAGAAACGGTTTACAACAAAGCATCGGTAGTGCTAGGTATGCCGGTAGAGGCATTGGCCGTACAACTTCACGAGAACTATGCCCGTGTTAAAAAGACAAAATTTAATATATAAAATACATGCAAGAAACAGCTTGGTTGTCGAGAACGGAAGTTCTGATAGGTAAGGAAAATTTGAATAAATTAATTAATAGCCATGTAATGGTACTGGGCTTAGGTGGTGTCGGTTCGTTTGCCGCCGAATTTTTATGTAGAGGAGGTGTAGGAGAAATGACCATAATCGACGGCGATGTGGTGGATCCGAGCAATAGAAATAGACAACTGCCCGCATTAGCAACAACGCATGGGCAATCAAAAGCGACATTAATGGCTGAACGCTTGTACGCCATTAACCCCGAATTGAAATTGCATGTCATCAACGATTTTATGAGCCCTGAACGCATCGAATCCCTAATTAATATGAATCCGGATTATGCGGTAGATGCTATAGATAGTATAACACCCAAACTTTCTTTTATTAGGCAAGCCTATGCAAAACGAATCCGTTTTGTCAGTTCAATGGGAGCCGGTGGTAAAGTAGATCCCACCAAATTGGAAGTGGTTGATATTTCACAGACTTACAATTGTCCATTGGCGCAACATATTCGTAAAAAACTTAAGAAACACAAAATTTACAAAGGGGTTAAAGTCGTTTTTTCTTCTGAGCTTCCTGATAAGAACTCACTGATCTATACAGATGGAAGTAACTATAAAAAATCTGCTTACGGCACGATGTCTTACATACCGGCAACATTTGGAGCGGCGGCTGCCTCAGCTGTTATAAGAGATTTAATAAAATAGTTTTTTTCTTATTTCTTTATAAGTAAAAAGGCCTCCAGGGAGATTGGAGGCCTTTGTTATTATTAAAAAAAGCGGCCGGATGGCCTAGACATAGGATTGCAAATATACTGAGAAAGTCTAGAAGTGTTTCATAATTCTATTGTTTTTTTCATATTTATAAAATATTGTCTTCTGATATGCCCTTTGTCGCCATTCTTTTTTAATTCTATTGATCTTTTGTTTAACAATATCTTAATAGTTAATAATTGTAGCTAATCCGGTAATCATTGCACAGTCCAACCATCCTTGGTTAGGCTCAGTTTAGCTTCATGCTTTTTTATTTGGCTATAGTCTTTTTTATCTAACTTTGAAAAGGGATTAACATTTATATACTTGGTTGTAAAGGTAACAAGGGCGGTTTTTTGTTGTTCGCTGACTTGTACCGACACAACCGAATCAAGTACCTCCTCTGCGATTTTTACCTTCTGGACAGAGCTTAACTGCCCTTTATCGGGAGGCAATAAGAGCTCACTTGCTTTGTCAGTAAAACGAATAATAGCCTTTTGATTCTCTCCTGTTTTATGATTGCGTTCTACCTGTACCAATCCATCTTTTTCCAAACCGGCATCTAACACTCGACGTCCGTCTTCGGCATCTTTCGTATAAATTTGATAGCTCTGAATCTGCGGATATTTTCTATGCTGCTCAATGAGCTTGTACGCCTCTTCCTTTGTTAACGATATTTTATTACAGGCGCATACTATAAGTGCTGCAGAAAATAAAAATAAGATTTTGAAAGTCTTCATTTTATATAGTTTTATCATGTAAAAATATAGGTTTTAACGATTTTTATAGATTATTTAGCCGATATTTTTTAATATCGGATTTTTGTCCGATATTGCTGCTTATGATAGCGGTACTAACAGGAGATATAATCAATTCAAGAAAGGCGAAATCTGCGAGAGAATGGAATGATCTGTTAAAGGAAAGTCTTTCCAAGGTGACTGAAAGTGATACAGACTGGGAAATCTTTAGAGGCGATAGTTTTCAGCTGGAACTATCAAATCCAGTAAATGCCTTGCATAGCGCTTTGTACTTAAAAGCGAGCTTAAAGACCGTAAAGGACTTAGACGCTCGAATATCAATAGGTGTTGGAGCGAAAAGCTTTACAGGAGAGCGTGTCACCGAATCATATGGTGATGCCTATCTTTTCTCGGGCGAACAATTTGAATTACTTAAAAAAAATAAACAAACTTTGGCCATTCGAACCGGGAACAATACTTTTAATGAAGATTTCAATTTGTTTTTCAGGCTTGCCCTTACCTTCATCGATAATTGGACACCAAATTCGGCTATGTTGGTACAAACGGTTTTTGATCATCCGAGCTTATCACAAAAGGAATTGGGTGAAATTTTGGGAATAAGCCAGTCGTCGGTAAGTGAACGGTTTAATCGTGCCTATCTTGCGGAAATTAGGGATCTCATTGAATTGTTTGAAAAAAGACTGAAATCAATTTAATAACTTAAAATGGAGCTGTTTTTAAGGTTGTTATTGGCCCACTTGATAGGCGACTTCTTTATACAAAGTGATAAAGGCGTAAAGTCAAAAGAACATAAGAAAGTAAAATCCCCTTACCTCTACTACCATTGTTTGCTTCATATCGGTTTGGCATGGTTGATGGCTTGGGATATCCAATTTTGGCCTTATGCTGTTTTCATTGGATTGACACATTATTTAATCGATTTGGCGAAACTATATTTTCAACAAAAGAAATGGCAGGTGGAGGCGCTAATTGTTGACCAGATCTTTCATGTTTCAATTATTGCTGCGGCCGTTATAATGGCTGAAAGTGTGGAGATACCCTCTTTGGACAAGCTGTTCGATGCGGAAAAACTGGTCCTATACTTTTGCCTGCTATTTCTCACAAAACCATGTTCAATACTTATTAAAACGGCTATTTCTAAATGGACACCTCAAGAGGACGGAAGGGTTGACAGTTCATTGCAGAATGCGGGGAAGTGGATTGGTTATTTGGAGCGATTATTGATTTTTGTCTTCATTATCGTAGGAAAGTTCGACGCGGTTGGTTTTTTATTGGCCGCTAAATCAATTTTCAGATTCGGCGACTTGAAGCAAGGTGATGACAGAAGACTGACTGAATATGTGTTAATAGGTACATTACTAAGCTTTGGTATTGCTGTCGTGATTGGCTTGTTTTATTACGGTTGGTTTGGATAAGAGGAACGTCTAGGCGTATTGCTTCATTATCATCCCGATTCTAGCGTTTCAAATCATTCCATTCAATGCGCGACGAAAATGCAACTTATAGACGTTCCCCCTGTTTTAATTTTTATAAGCCAATAATCTCAACGCATTAAGAACGACCACCAAGGTAGAGCCTTCATGAGCGAAAATAGCCGGGCCAATGGAGGCAAGCTCGAACATAGTTAGCGGAATGAGAAGCACGACTACTCCTAAGCTTATCCACAAATTCTGACGAATAATTGCTTTCGACTTACGGCTTAGGCCGATCGCAAAAGGCAGGTTTTCTAACTTGTCCGCCATCAAGGCTATATCTGCTGTCTCCAGTGCAACGTCCGAACCCGCCGCTCCCATTGCGATTCCAACCGTACTTTTTACCATGGCGGGGGCATCGTTCACCCCGTCGCCCACCATGGCTACCTTGCCTTCTTTGTCTGTGAGTTGTTTAACGGCTCTTACCTTATCTTCAGGCATTAAATCACCGAACGCGTCTGTTAATCCGATCTCCTTTGCAATAGAATTTGCAACCTGTTGATTATCGCCCGTTAACATGATCATTCGTCGAATGCCAAGCTTTCGGAGCGCTGCGAGTGTTTCTTTTGCGCCTACTCGGGGTTTGTCCATTACAGAAATAATTCCGAGAAAATCTTTCCCTTTTTTAACTAACATCACCGTTTTTCCTTCTGCTTCTAATGTCTCCACTTGTTCTTTATAATCCTGTGGAAGATTCCCGTCGTCACTTGAGAAAAGAGCCTTATTCCCTATCAAAACTAAACTGTTGTCGATCGTACCTTTCACGCCTTTACCCGTAACACTTTCTATATCGATAGCCTCACTTATCCTATTAGGTTCAACGATTTCATTAATGCCGTTAACGATTGCCTGAGCTAAAGGGTGATCGCTTTGCTGTTCGACAGCTAGAACTGTGGAATAAAATTCTTGCTTATCAACTCCGTCGAATATGATTAGTTCAGCTAACTTTGGCTTGCCTTCTGTCAAAGTCCCTGTTTTATCGAAAGCTACGGCATCTAATATACCCAAATCTTCAAGTGGCCTACCTCCTTTGATCAAAACTCCTCCTTTAGCTGCACGGGCTACACCACTTAATACAGCACTCGGTGTAGAAATAGCTAAGGCGCATGGGCTCGCCGCTACCAGAACTGATATGGCCCGATAAAAACTTTCGTTGAATGTTTCATCAACAATTAAAAACGCGAAACATAGTAGGATCACTAATAAAAGAACGGCCGGAACAAAATATCGCTGAAATTTATCGGTCAATAATTGGGTAGGCGACTTTTGTTCTTCTACTTCATTAACCATATGTATTAATCGTGCAATGGTCGAATCTTTCGCCTCTTTTGTTACCTGGACCTCTAGCACTCGGTTTCCGTTGATAGTGCCCGCAAACACCCGGTTTTTTTGATCTATCTTCTTAACTTTGGAATAATCTCTCGTAGGGTCATCAATGGCCATTTTATCTACCGGAATACTTTCACCTGTAATTGGTGCCTGGTTAACAGTCCCCTCACCTCTTACGACAACCCCGTCTGCCGGAACTTTGCTATTCGGTTTTATACGTATAGTATCCCCTAATTGCAATTCTTCTATTTTGATCTCCACTTCCTTGCCTGCTTGCAGTAACAGGGCGGTCGGCGGGGCTAAATCCGTCAATGCTTGTATCGATTTACGTGCTTTACCGAGTGCATAGTGTTCTAAAGCATGACCAAGACTGAATAGAAAAAGTAACAGGCCGCCTTCTGACCATTTTCCTAATATAGCTGCTCCAACTGCTGCGGCAAACATGAGAAAATCAATCTCGAAAGCTCCTTTCGCTATGGTTTTGATTGCTTCTTTTAATGTGAAAAACCCGCCAAAAAAATAGGCCAAAATAGAGGCTGCCAATGCCATGAATGTTTCGTTGTTTATTGATAGTAAATAGCCGATGCCCAAAGCGAGCCCCGAAAGCAGCGCAAATACGAGCTCCATATTGGAAAAAAAACCGGTATTGTGCTGCTCTTTATGCTGTTCTTTCATAATAATAAAATTAATAAATAAAAAAATTAGATGCCCTTGTTCATAATCATTGTTAATGACCATGCTGATTGCCGCCGTCCATTTTGGCTTGAATGAATACCGCGCAGGATGTGGCGACTTTAACACTGTCAGGTAATACATCGATTGGGATAATTTCGGTGTAGCCGAGCGAGCTTGCACCCTTTTTTATTCGAATACGTTTGAAGAGATATTCTTTTTCTTTGTCTGTGTTGATCTTTTCTTCGTTAACGTAAAATATATAACTGTTACCCTCTTTCTGAGCAATTCCGTCATTAGCAATCGCGTTAACCGTGGTATTTCCGATGCTCAGTATCGCATTTACACCCATTCCGTCTATGAACCCATTCCGATTGCCTACTATTCGTGCATGCACGGCAACCGCTTTATTTTCTCCTTCGAAAGAACTTCCTACTTTATCGACAATTGCTTTGCCCTCTTTGTTGGGATTATTTGAAAGGCTGAATGTGATTTCCTGCCCTATTTTTACTTTCTCCAAATCTTTCTCATAAACATACAGATCGAGATCTACTTCCTCATTATTCACAATGCGTGCAATAATCATCCCTGCATCAGCACTGGCACCAAGCCCCATTTCAACACTGGCAACAGTGCCGGCCATTGGAGCTGTTACCGATAGGCTTTCTCTTATGTTTTCTACGCTTAGTTTCGGGGCATCTATGCCGGCCAAACTTAGCTGTTTCCGGATAGATGCGAGTCGGATTTGTTGTTGGGCAAGCTGCGCTTTTATGTTTTGGTAATTCTTTAATGCACCGGCATTTCCTCTCATGAGTTCCTCTTGTCTATTTAATTCGATCTTTGTAAGCTCGATGCTGTTTTTTAATGTCAGATACTCCTCTTGCAATACGATAATTTCCGGATTAAGCAGCGTAGCGATTAGTTGTCCTTTCTTTACAACAGAGCCGGGAGAAATATATAAGGATTGTATTTTACCTCCATATAACGACGATATGGAGGCTTTATCTTGATTGTGTACCCGAACAAAACCCACAGCTTGCAAGCCGTTTTTTAGATCCTTTTTTTCAATATAACCTAAGGTAGCATCGATGGCCTTGAGTTGATCTTCGCGAATACTGAGCAAGTCGAACGTTTTAGCCTCTTTTGCGGTGTTTTCTGCCGTTTCGGTGCGGAAAGAATTGGTTGATGCTTTATTTGAGCGATTTGACTGACAGGATAAATTCAACAGGATGGCACAAACGCATCCCCATAATTTTATTCTTTTCATTTTTTGTTTTTTTGAGCTATGCTGGTATGGTTATTTCCCGGTTAGATAATTTATAGTGGCTACCACCTGATTATACCGATTAAGTGTTTCAAGGTATTGGAGGTGGGTATTAAAAGCTTGTTCTATACTTTGTGTATAAGCTACGTAGTCAATCTCACCTTTTCTATATCCTAATCTCGAAGAGGCGATCAATTCGTCCGCTTCTTGCAGTCCACTATCTTCATAAAATATAAGGGCAGCCTGTAACGGTCGGTAATAACTTAATTGTTGCATAAAAGTCGTTTTTAAATTATTGAAGGTCTGCTCATATGCGTATTCAGCAGCTTTGGTTGCCAGTAGAGAAGCTTTTACTTTCGCTTTTTGTGCGGCTAAATTAAATAGAGGTACTGCGACCCCTAGAGAAACACCAGCTATTTTAGTTCTTTGTCCGTATGATTTGTTTATTCCTTCCGGATTCCATCCCTGAAGAATGAGTTGCTGTTGATAGCCAACAGTGATATCCGGTAAAAAAGCCGATTTCTGTACCTTGACCGATTCTTCCGCTACGCGGATTTGTTGATTAGCAAAAGATAGCAGCGGGTTATTTTTAAGTGCGACACTATCTGTTGTTGATAAAATACTTAATTTATAATCTTCTTGCTCTTTTATATCGTATGGTTCGGATACATTAAGCAAACGCATCAACTCCTGCAAAGCAGCTATTTTAGCAGCGCCTGCCTGTTGCTGTTGTAATTGAAGCTGTCGATAACGATTGGATGCAATCAGTAACTCGGTCTTCGAAGTTTCTCCTGTATTATAACGCAGTTCGGCGATTTTGAGAAATTCATTCAAGATGCTATCCTGTTTTGTCCGGAGCTTGAGTGATTGATTGGCATAAACGAGATTAGCAAAAGCGATACGCACGTCACGTATAAGGTCGTTCTTACTTACTGTTAGACTTGTTGCCGCTAATGTGGTTTGTTCTTCTAACAGTTGTCTTTTAGCACCGTATACCGTTGGGAAGCTGAATGTTTGACCAATACCTATGTTGTTGTCCGGACTGGCGCCTTCTAAAGGAGATTGCGCTGCCGAAATATCTATGTTGGCCGGATCAAAAGCGCTTTTTTCCAAAGCTTTCTGTCTAAGCCGATTTACATCAGCTTCTTTAAGTCCAGGATTGTTTTTCAAGGCCATGTTTATGGCTTCGTCTAAGCTAATTCTGCCTTGGATCATGTCTTGTTGATTTTGAGCGGAAACGATAAGGGAAGGTTCGGTAAGCAGTACTAGCGCTAAGGAAATCATTCGGATCAAGCGTTTAGGACTCCTAAGTTTGAAAGAGTAGAAAAGAAAATAAAGTATCGGCAAAACAAATAAGGTAAGGAGTGTCGCGGTTACTAAACCTCCTATGACAACGGTGGCCAATGGCTTCTGAACTTCAGCTCCGGAACCGGAGGATATAGCCATAGGTAGAAACCCGAGGGACGCCGCTGTTGCTGTCATCAAAACAGGTCTCAGCCTGGTGAGTGATCCTTCAAGAATACGGCGTAGGATGTTTCCCTGTCCTGCTTTTTTCAACTGATTGAATGTACTAATCAATACGATACCATTCAATACGGCTACGCCGAACAAAGCAATAAAGCCGACGCCGGCTGAAATGCTAAATGGCATATCACGAAGCTTTAGAGCGATTATTCCACCGATAGCCGACATCGGGATGGCGGTAAATATTAATACGGATTCTTTCGTCGAGCGGAATGTAAAGAACAGTAAAACGAAAATTAGCAACAAAGCTAGGGGTACTGCGATGAGTAGTCTCGATTTTGCTTCTTGCAGATTCTCAAACTGACCTCCAAAGGTATAAAAGTAACCATCCGGTAATTTTACTTCTTCATCAATTTTATTTTTGATGTCGTCAACAACACTTTGGACGTCACGACCTACAATATTGAAACCGACTACTATACGTCTTTTTGCATCGTCGCGACTAATTTGCGCGGGGCCATCTTTAAACTCGATATTTGCCAGTTGAGAAAGTGCAACTTGTTCACCATTTGAAATCGGCACGAGCAAATTACGAACATCGTCAATATTGTTTTTAACAGTACTATCTAAGCGTAAAACTAAATCAAACCGCCTTTCATTTTCATAAATTACACCGGCAATTGCACCGGCGAAAGCCGTATTTAGTGCTGTGTTTAGTGCTTTGATGGTTGTACCGTAGTTTGCAAGTTGGTCATAATTATAGGTTACTGTAATTTGCGGTAATCCACTGATGGGCTCGGGTAATACACCGGAAGCTCCGCGAACGGTGGCGATTGAAGTTGTCACCTTATCAGCATAAGTCGCAAGCGAATCTAAGTTCTCGCCAAAAATTTTGATTGCCACATCTTGCCGAATACCCGTCATTAACTCGTTAAAGCGCATTTGTATGGGCTGATTGGCTTCGATATACACGCCTGGTAGTAAATTTAACGCCTTCTCCATATCGGTAGCAAGCTGCTCATAACTGCGGTCGCTTTTCCATTCTGATTGATTCTTTAGAATAACCATGAGATCGGTTGCTTCAGGTGGCATTGGATCGGTTGGGACTTCAGCAGAACCCGTTTTTCCAACCACCATTTTTACTTCATCGAAAGTTTTGAGAATTTTAGCGGCCTTCATCGACGTTTCGATACTCTGTGAAAGTGACGCACCTTGTGGAAGTACACACTGAAAAGCAAAGTCACCTTCTTTTAGTTGCGGAATGAATTCTGCTCCCATTCTTGAGAATAGGTATGCACTTCCTCCAAAAAGCAACAAGGTAAATGATAGAATCCAATAGGGTGCTCTTAATGCTTTTTTTAATAAAGGAGTATAAAACCGTTGTAATTTATACATTAAACGATCGGAAAAAGTCTTTTTTTGTATCGGTTTTTTAGAAAGAAAAAGCGCGCACATCATCGGGACATAGGTCATGGAAAGTATGAGAGCACCAATGATCGCAAAACTAACAGTCTGCGCCATTGGTTTGAACATTTTCCCCTCAATACCCGTTAATGCTAGAATAGGGATGTATACCATTAAAATAATGATTTCGCCAAAAGCAGCACTCGATCGGATTTTTACAGCTGAATCAAATACATGATCGTCCATTTCTTCTTGGTTTAATCTGAAGGCAGATTTTCGTAGGCCAAAGTGATGCATTGTCGCTTCTACGATAATAACTGCTCCGTCTACGATCAAGCCAAAATCGATCGCACCTAAACTCATCAGATTGGCACTGACACCGAAGATGTTCATCATTGAGAATGCAAAAAGCATGGAAAGTGGAATAGCAGATGCGACGATAAGGCCGGCACGAAGGTTACCCAGAAACAGGACAAGAACCAAAATAACGATCAAGGCACCTTCTATTAGGTTACTTTTGACGGTATCAATGGCGCGATTCACTAGATTTGTTCGGTCTAGATAAGGTTCGATTACAATATCTTTGGGAAGCGACTTTTGTATCGTCCGCATCTTTTCCTTAACCAGCTTTACGACCTCTGCACTATTAGAGCCCTTTAACATCATAACCACACCTCCCACTGCCTCCCTTTCTCCATTATAAGTTAAAGCGCCATATCGTATGGCTCCGCCAAATTGTGGACTGGAGACATCTTTAATTAAAATTGGAACACCCTTACTATCTTTTTTGATCACAATGTTTCCAATATCGGTTAAACTCCGCGCCAAGCCGAGTGAACGGATATAATAAGCATTGGGCTTTTTATCGATATATGCACCGCCTGTATTCTCATTATTGTTTTGTAAGGCGGTGAATACTTCGGCAATTGTAATGTTATGAGCCTGCAATCTATCCGGACGAACTGCAACTTCGTACTGCTTTAATATTCCGCCGAAGCTATTAACCTCGGCTACACCGGGAGTTCCATACAGTTGCCGCGCTACTATCCAATCTTGCATTGTTCGAAGATCAGTAGGTGAATATCGTTTTTCAGCACCTGGTCGGGGATGGATGATATATTGGTAAATTTCCCCTAAACCAGTAGTGATAGGTCCCAATTTCGGTTCGCCGATACCTGGTGGAATTTGGCTTTGAGCTTCTTTTATACGCTCGGCAATCTGTTGCCTTGCCCAATAAATATCTACTTTCTCTTTGAATACTACCGTAATCACTGAAAGACCGAAACGACTAATACTTCTTATTTCGATCATCTGCGGAATGGTGGCAACGGATAGCTCAATTGGAAAAGTAACTAATCGTTCGATTTCCTGAGCTGCCAGACTGGGAGCACTGGTAATTATTTGCACCTGATTATTGGTAATGTCAGGTAACGCATCAATAGGAAGTTTAGTTGCAGACCATACCCCCCAAACAATGAGTGCAAAGGTAAATATACCTACAATCAGCTTGTTTTTTATACAAAAAAAAATGATTTTATTCAACATAAGTTACACGTAATGTATAGCATACCGTAACGGTATCTATACAAATTATTCCAATATGACTAACGATTGTTCACGGGCGGATTATAAGACTTTCCCGTGAATGACATTTTTATGGAAGGTGTAATCTGTTATGCGTCAATAGCAAAAAAGGTAATTATTGAAGAATTACCATCACTAAACACATAGTTTCTAAGTATTACACAACATCCTGTTAAAGACTAATGTGCTTTTTGGAGGCTGCCAGATACTTGATACCTGTTCATTTGAGAAGTAAACTGTTAAAGGGATTGCCGGACAAGTTTGTAAGGGTATATACGGTAACCAATCATTCGTTGCCGGAAGAATTTTAAAGTTATGTAGGGAATAACCACAACTTTCATTATGGTGATGATCACAGGGGAAATTTGTGTCTTCTTCATCATCTGAAGCATCATGCTTTTCAACTCCCTGACTGTGCTCTTTCAGAAATTCTAAAAGTGATATTTTTCCATGATCTTCTAAATGATGAGCGTAGTGTGCAGGAAACGAGGTCACAAATAGCAAAGCATCTTGTGGAATTATCATCCAAATAAAGAAATAGATAACACTTATTTTCTTTAATATTGCCATCGCTATTGATCAACTACGAACAAAGCTATTAAAAATTATTGAAAATGAATAGGATCCTTTTCCGTATTGTTCGAGCGGGATACCTAACTAAGCGATGACAAACACATGTATATAAAGCAATTACAATATATACTGGCGGGCCTAGTATTCGCAGTTTTATGGTCGTCTGCGTCCATAGCTACGAAATGGGGATTACAGGTTTCACAACCTTTTGTTCTAGCGATTACTCGATTTTGTCTGGCCGGCGGCATTATGATTTTTATTTCTCATATTATGCTGAAACATCGTTTACCTCATGGGAATGAATGGAAACAGCTGTTTGCCTACGGTATTCTCAATATTGGCGTTTATTTGGGATTGTATGTCCTTGCTATGCAGCACGTGTCCGCAGGTCTTGGATCACTTTTTCCCGCAACAAGTCCAGCTTTTGTGAGTGTGATTTCCGCGTTGGTTTATAAACAACGAATCACCGCCAAAATATTGTTCAGCTTAAGCTTGTGCCTCATCGGTATTGTTGTTGCCGCCTATCCTTTATTAATGAAGAGCTATGCGTCCCCTATCGGTTTGTTTTTGCTTCTACTGAGCATGTTATCTTACTCGTTGGGGTCTATTTACTTCGCTAAGAAGAACTGGCAGAAACTAAATATACTTACTATAAATGGTTGGCAAACGATATTAGGCGGTTTACTGCTTGTACCCTTCATGCTCTTCTATTACGATCGGTCCCTAAATACTTATAATATAACATTTTGGAGCGCGGTGAGCTGGTTAGCATTTGTTGTTTCGATTGGTGCTGTTCAAATTTGGCTTTACTTGATTAGGCAAGATGCCGTTAAAGCCTCTTTTTGGCTCTTTTTGTGCCCAATATCCGGTTTTTTTATTGCCTGGTTGCTTGCCAACGAACCAATTGATGCATATACCGGCCTAGGTGTAATGTTGGTGATAGCGGGGCTAGCCCTTGTGTTAAAAAGAAAATAGATCGGATAAACCAATCCGTACATGCCATACGATCATTTGTTACTTTAAAAGAAATAAAATGGATAAAACCATTGTTATTAAATAACTTAATTATTATGTTTGTTTAGGTATTAAACTTATTGTTATGGGAAAATTTGTTATTAAAACAGCTAAAAACGGCCAATTTTATTTTAATTTAAAAGCAGATAATGGTCAGGTGATTTTATCAAGCGAACAGTATACAACCAAATCAGCTTGTAATAATGGTATATCGTCCGTGAAAGAAAACGCAAAGTTAGATGAGCGGTACGATAGCAAAGAATCTAGCAATGGAAAATTCTTTTTCAACTTGAAGGCAAAAAACGGACAAATTATTGGTACCAGCGAGATGTATGAAACGAGTTCCGGTCGTGATAATGGTATCAGTTCCGTTAAGAAAAATGCACCTGACGCCACAACCATAGAAGAATAAAGAAATAGAATGGTAGCTAACTTAAGTTGGCGGCACCAAAAGTTGTATAGGATCCGATTCTACGGAAAATGTACAACTTTTTTTATTTTATGCGATGTTTAACCTTGCTATATATTGCTGTCGACCAATTTATTACTAGTCAATTTCATCGATGATAGGCGATGTAAACAGACTGTGTTGACTGGCAGTGAACAAGTCTCTCCACATACGATTAATCTCTTCGGTGGGGCTAGCTGCTTTCATACCACAATAGGGATATAGTTTGGCTACCCATTGCTGCGCGGTCTTTACCAACAAACGAGTATGTTTACTGATTTGTTCGAGTAGAGCTAAGTCGATAGCATTCGTTGTATTCAATTGCATCCAGGATTTTTCAACTAATTCATAAAGTTCGCGTTGTAAGTTATTCATTTCCAGTTTGGCATTTGACAAATATTGATCGGGTAACTTCATTTTCCCATGGTAATTATCCCGTACGTCACTGTACTTTTCATCAAAGATTTCGTGGCATAAATCGAGAAACCTACAGGTCATACCGAGGGTGTTAACGCATAATGTAGCTTCTGCGAACTGTTGAAACGGATAACGATAAATCGGAGCCTTTAATATTGCACCTTGGGGGTCTATTTTGAAAGCCCTCCTCTTTTCTACTTTTAGATTATTTACCTCAAAACTATGACTCGCTGTTGCTTTCAAGCCCATGGCATTCCAGTCGTGCAAAATGGTGACTTCATCCTGTAAAAAGAAAAAGGATTTTATTACCGGTTTCTTTGCCGCATCCAGTAACGGTTCTCCATTTTGGTAAATTTCACAATTTGCCGTGAAAACAGTATTATGTGCAGCCCCGGTGGCATATTGCCATTTACCGGATACTAAATAACCCTCTTCCATTATTTCAGCATGGCCACCTACTCGTCCGCTGCCACCGAAACACACTTTTTTGTTGCTGAATAAGGGGTGTGCGATGTCCTGATTTAAAAAGCCGACAAACATGTTGGCTCCGCTGCAGAGCGTCACCGTCCAGCCTAGGCTTCCATCTATTTCGGCCAACAACCGTTCTATTTGAAGGGCTTCTGTTAGGGAGAGGTCCAGCCCGCCGTAAGCTTTGGGTACAAAGAGATTAAAAAGCTTATTTTCGTATATAACTGCTAATTGTTTAGTTGTTAAACTACCTTGTAATTCGGCTTCTAAGCTTTCTTGACGCAATTCTGCAGCTATTTTTTTTAATTCTTGAAGAAGTTTCATTGATTTATCATTTATACATTAAGCTGTCGGTAAATCTTCTTTTTCCATGCGAAATAACCAAAAATGGCGACAATGAAAAGTATCAACGTTAATATCGCATAAAGCAAAAGATCTTTATGAATATAAAGCGGGATCGCAAAAGCGTTGCTTATATTCAGTAGCAACCAATTTTCAATTTTTCTTTTTGCCAATAACCACATCCCGGCCCAAGCCGTTACACTTACCCAAGTATCCCACAGTGGGACGGTAGAATCCGTGAAATGGATGAGAATCTTATATAGAAAAGGCGTTCCCAGCAAAAGAAAACCAGCAACGACCAGCCAATCACTTGTTGAGCAGGTCGTAATGGGCACCTTTTCACTACTTCCTTTTCTAAGCCAGTAATACCATCCATATAT
The DNA here is from genome assembly GCF_008245145.1 of Olivibacter sp. LS-1. Lineage (GTDB taxonomy): Bacteria > Bacteroidota > Bacteroidia > Sphingobacteriales > Sphingobacteriaceae > Olivibacter > Olivibacter oleidegradans. The sequence goes on from NZ_CP041643.1 coordinate 3,805,215, forward strand.
GCTCATTACGAGGTAGTAGGCATTTAGTAAAATTTCCGCATATAGGCCCGCTTCGTACAAAACAAACATCGTAATGAGAATACTGATAATGCCGCAGGGATACAGAGCTACTTTGTTGTACCGTGCCAGTAACACCTCCGCTATTCCGAAAAGGACTCCAAACCATTGTATCAGTGGTGTTTGTATTAACTGTTCTTTAAAGATAGTTAGCCATTCTGCCATGTCACGCATTTTAACGAGCTATTTGCCTATTAATTTTACAAGAGCTGCGAAGTTAAGCTTAATTTGTGCCAAATTTGAAATATTCATCGTTTCTTCTGCAGCGGGAAATAATCTCAATTTTCACCAAATACAGCACAACGAAAACAATTATGCTAAGCTATTGTTAAGTGATGGATTTATTAAAGATTCATTTATTCACATGTTAAATTCCCCTTCTCCGGAAAAAAGACCTTATTCTTTTGAGTTGGCTTCAAGCTTATTGTCATTAGTACTCATCATTGCAGTTCTCTACTTTTTACAAAGCGTGCTTGTCCCTCTCATGTTTTCTATTCTAATTGCTATTTCGCTTTATCCCGTAACCAGGTTCCTCGAAAGGTTCAATGTTCATAGAGCACTTTCAGCAATTCTTTCTGTTATATTAGCGATATTAGTTATAGCCGGACTCATCTGGTTTATTGTACATCAGGTAATCGTGATTGGCCATAACGGAACAGATCTTCAAAGTAAATTCTTGACCATATTTAATACCATCCAACAATGGATAACTGTTAAATTCGGTGTTGAGCCGGGGGAGCTGACCGCAAAGGTAAAGGAGTTGTCTAATCGGGCTTTATCGAACGCAGGCACCTATCTTTCAGCTGCTTTTGGCTCTGTGGGCGGTATTTTAGCAGGTCTTGTGATTGTGCCACTTTTTTCTTTTTTCCTTCTTTATTACCGGGATTTTTTTCGCGAATTTTTCTTTCATGCCTTCCGCAGTACATCTCAAGATAAAGTTCACGAAACCCTTAATCGTATTTATAGTGTTGTTCAAAGCTATTTGCTTGGTTTGATTACGGTAATGGCTATTGTTGCCGTTTTGAATACGGTTGGATTACTGTTGATGGGAGTGGAATATGCTTGGTTCTTTGGCACCTTAGCATCTCTACTGATGTTACTGCCTTATATTGGTATTGCCATTGGGTCTATACTACCTGCAGTGTTTGCACTTGCCACGAAGGATAGTTATTGGTATGCCATTGGCGTTGTCGCTTGGTTTCAAGTTGTGCAATTCTTGGAAGGCAACGTTATTACACCGAATATTGTCGGTAGTAAAGTGAGTATTAATCCGCTAATGGCGGTAATTGCTATTTTGCTTGGGGGAATGTTGTTCGGACTAGCGGGTTTAATACTGGCACTGCCGTTAACGGCGGTTATTAAAGTTTTATTTGACGCTATTCCTTCCATGAAAGCTTTTGGTTTTCTAATAGGAGAACCCGAAAAATATCATTTGAAAAAGCATTCGACAATGGTATTACTAAAAAGATGGAAGTTAAAGGATAAATTAGATAAGGATAAATAACTTGTTCATCATGATCGACTGTCAGCGATTGCGCAATTTTTGACAATCGCTGATAATACATTTTATCCCTGATCTTCCAACAAAAGCTCAAGTTCTTTTCCTGCTATTAATAGCTCTTCCGTGATTTTTCTCGTGTACTGCTTAATTTCTTCTTTAAATGCCTTGACGGACGCTCCGGAGCGTATTTCTTCCAATCGCTTTTCCCATTGACCTGTTAGCTCCGCTTGTGCAATTAGTTTATCTTTCACTATGTCGTATACAGCAAGCCCGGTTTCCGATGGCAGTAAGTTCTTTTTCTTTCTTGTAATATAAGAACGCTTTATCAAGGTTTCGATGATTGATGCGCGCGTTGCCGGAGTCCCTAGCCCACTTCCTTTCATTGCATATCGCAATTCTTCGTCCTCAATTTCCTTACCTGCCGTTTCCATTGCTTTCAATAAGCTTGCCTCGGTATAAAGTGGTTTAGGCTTGGTTTGTTTTTCAGCGATGCTTTTTTCTATAATAGCCAAGCTTTCGCCTTCACTTACTTTCGGTATGGTGTTGTTCTCCGGTTGATCTTGATCATTCTCTTCCGGTTCATTGTATACGGCGCGCCAGCCCGCAGATCGAATTACGGTACCATTTGCGATGAATTTTGAACCTGATTCAATGGTAATCTTAGTGAGGTCCTTCACACAGACCTCATGAAAAGCCTCTAACATCCTTCCGATAATCATGTCATATAGTACCTGCTTATCAGGTGACAGGTTTCGTGCCGGTTCTCCCGTCGGTAAAATAGCATGGTGATCTGTCACTTTCTTGGCATTGACACTTCTTTTGTTGAGTTTGTTATTGGCCAAAACTATAGCTTGTTTCGAAAAAAAAGGATGCTGTTGTTGCTTTTCGATGAGTTGCGGAATGGTTTCAAAAACATCATCACCTATATATTGACTACCTGTACGAGGGTATGTTATTAATTTTTCCTCATATAGGCGTTGTAGAATTGCCAGCGTTTCATCAGCGGTGTATCCTTTCTTTTTGTTCGCTTCTTGCTGTAAGCTACTGAGGTCGTGCAGCAATGGAGGTTGCTCCTTTTTTGTTTTTGTTTCGACTTTGCTGATATCCCCCCCTGTAGCAAATCCATCTGCTACACTTTTGACGGCATTAAGAACTTCTTCTGCCTCTTCCCTTTTATAATAGTTTTTTTTGGAAACGGCTTTGAAGTTCTGCCCGTCCTTTTGCAAGGAAATGATGACCTGAAAATAAGTCTGAGGGATAAAGTTCTTGTTCTCCAGGTATCGAGCGCAAATCATTGCCAAGGTGGGAGTCTGCACCCGACCCAAGGATAACACGGTTTTAGATCCGGCTGATATACTCAGGGCTTGGGTCGCATTCATCCCTACGAGCCAATCAGATTCAGAGCGGCAATGAGCTGAATAAAACAAGGTATCATAATCCTTGCCGGGTTTAAGGTTCCTAAACCCATCTTTAATGGCTGCATCAGTCTGTGAGGAGATCCAAAGTCGCCTAAACGGCTTTTGACAATGGAGATAATGATAAATGTATCTAAAGATAAGCTCTCCTTCCCTACCGGCATCCGTTGCTACAATAATCTCCGTCGCTATATCAAAAAGAGCTTTTATGGTATTGAGCTGCTTGCGTACAGATGGATCCTCAATCATACCTTCGTTCGTTCTGATTTTTCGAACACTCAGCTTTAGTTTTTGCGGAAGCATCGGCAGATTTTTTACTTTCCATCCTATATATCCATATTCTTGCGGTGGGGCTAATTGCAGTAAATGACCAAAGGCCCAGGTGAAGGAGTATCCTTTGCCTTCTATATATCCGTCTCTTTTCGTCGTAGCTCCAAATACCTTTGCCAGATCACGTGCTACAGACGGCTTTTCTGTTATAATGATCTTCATTAAGATTGCTTTTGGAACCGCTAAATTAGGGTATCTACGCTTAAATTTCGTCTTTTTTTATTAGATGATTGATTGTCTTTTGTTTAGCAAATTGTATTTTAGTTTACTTTAAAAATAATATGGAAATCTTATCATACCTCTTTTTTGGAATAACGATTTCGATCGTGTTATTGTTTATCTGGTCAAAGAGGAAACGAGCCTGGAGAAAGGGGGCGCAGGAAGGCTTGACCGAAACTTATAGCGGGATATTAGAACAATACGTATCCTTTTATAGGGACCTTAATGACGCGGACCAAGAGCGCTTTCTTAACGAGATTACCATTTTTTTAAGAGACGTGCACATTGAAGGTGTTGGTACAGAGGTGAATGAGTTGGACCGGGTCTTGATTGCCTCGAGCGCTGTTATCCCAATTTTTAATTTTCGCGGTTGGCGCTATAAAAACCTTAGTAACATTGTCTTATATCCTGATACGTTTAACAGTGACTTTCAATTTGTTGGTGCACGCCGAAACACGTTGGGTATGGTAGGCGAAGGTTTTATGAATGGCCAAATGATATTATCGAAAAGTGCCTTACATCACGGATTTTCGGAAAATAGCAATGGGAGTAATACAGCAATTCACGAGTTTGTTCATCTGATCGATAAGCGAGATGGAAGTGTCGACGGAATCCCTGAGCTTCTTTTGGCACGCCCCTACGTGATTCCCTGGATAAAAATGATGCATGCTGAAATGCATCGGATTAAAGCGGGTCGTTCCGATATTGATCCTTATGCGCTAACAAATGAAGCAGAATTTTTGGCTGTTGTATCGGAATATTTCTTCGAAAAGCCAACTAAATTCAGAGATCACCATCCCGAACTTTTCGATCTCCTGACAAAGATGTTTGGCAAAAAGCCTTGAAAAATGGACTTCGTTCCGTTCTATCCTGCATACGATTAACTCGTTTGCTTAGTGAGAAAGAAGTAGTGAACTGTTTCCTTATTTGTTGGTTAAAGCAGCTGCTAAAACGAAAAAGGATTTAGTATTAGATTTTCAGTCCTTTTTTGTTTGTTAAAATAAAGCCTTAAAAATTATTTAACTGTTTATTAATATGTGTTTTTGTTGTGAAAATATTAATAAATTATCTATTTTCACCAAATCCAAACAGAAGGCGATGATAAGTTGCCACAGCTTAATATCGACTGTTTTACAATCATTCAAACAAAAGAAATGAACTTTAACGATCAATTGAAATCTCTATTTGTACCGGAAAGCGAAATACCGGAAGAGTTTGCCATTCATGAAGAACTCCATCAGCGAGAATATCTCTGTGATGGGGAGATGCGTAGCTGGACAGGTCCTGTCAGCGAAGTGTACTCGCCCATATGTGTACCCGACGCGCAAGGAACTTTGCAGCGTAAATTTATTGGCACCTATCCTATTTGTACCGACAAGGAAGCCTTGGAAGCACTGGATGCCGCTGTAAACGCCTATGACAACGGTCGTGGCGAATGGCCTACTATGAGTATTGACAATCGGATTAAATGTCTACAAAAATTTGTTTTCAAAATGAACGAGCAACGCTCGTTGGTAGTTAAGCTGATTATGTGGGAGATTGGGAAATCTCATACGGACGCGGCGAAAGAATTTGACCGGACAGTTGATTATATAAACGCTACGATTGATGCACTAAAAGATATAGACCGTCAGTCATCCCGATTTGAGATCGAAGAAGGCGTCGTAGCACAGATAAGACGGTCGCCCATTGGTGTAGTTTTATGCATGGGGCCATTTAACTATCCATTAAATGAAACATTCACAACGCTGATCCCGGCGATTATTATGGGAAATACATTGCTTTTTAAACCACCGAAACACGGTACATTATTGCATTATCCTTTATTGAAGGCTTTTCAGGAGTCTTTTCCAAAGGGTGTAGTTAATACGATCTATGGACGAGGAGCAACGATTACACCGGGCCTGATGCAAACAGGCAAAATAAATGTGTTAGCTTTTATAGGTTCAAGTAAAGTAGCAAATGACCTTAAAAAACGCCATCCAAAGATTAATCGCTTGCGGGCTGTACTTAGCTTAGATGCCAAAAATGCGGCAATCGTTACTAAAAATGCCGATATTTCGCTTGCTGTTAATGAAACTGTATTGGGCGCTTTATCATTTAATGGACAGCGGTGCACCGCTATTAAGATCGTTTTTGTTCATAAGGACATTGTGGATGATTTTCTTATTAAGTTAGGGGAAGCCATTGCAAAATTGAAATTCGGTATGCCTTGGGTTCCGGGTGTTAGCTTAACCCCCTTACCGGAGCCAGGTAAACCGGAATATTTAAAAGAGTGCATCGATGATGCTCTCCTACACGGTGCAAAGGTCGTTAACGAAAATGGCGGAGCTAGTCTAGCTTCTTTTGTTTACCCCGCAGTGGTTTATCCTGTAAATGAAAAAATGAAATTGTATCGCGAAGAACAATTTGGCCCCGTTATTCCGGTAATTCCCTATGACTCGATTGAGGAGCCAATTAAATATCAGATTGATTCTCCCCACGGTATGCAGGTAAGTATTTTTAGTAATCATGCGCAGGAGATTGCATCGTTGATTGATCCATTCGTAAATCTCGTTAGCAGAGTGAACATCAATAGCCAGTGCCAAAGGGGACCTGACAAATTCCCCTTCACTGGTAGGAAAGATAGTGCAGAGGGCACCTTGTCTGTTGTAGACGCTTTGCGTTCCTTCTCTATTCGATCATTGGTAGCCACCAAAATGAATGACAAGAATAAAGAACTCATCAATGAAATTGTAAATCATCAAGATTCTAATTTCTTGAGTACTAATTTTATATTCTAAAAAAGAAGCAGTCTCCGGTTCTTGACGAAGACCCCTATCGGAGACTGCCTTTATGAATGTGTTTATTTCGGATTAACCAACCATTTTGCCAACTACTACCTTGATCATATTATTATAATCAAGATATTTGTTAGCAGTATTCATAATGGTTTCGGGTGTACTACTTTTTACAATCTGTAAGTGGCGATTATAGTATGTTAAATCCAATCCAACGAAGTGTACGTTTTTAAATTTATCTACATGAGAGAAAACGTTTTCCAGTGAGCCAAGAAAAGCACCATTCACGTAATTTTTTACTAAGTTTAGCTCTTCTATCGGTATTGGCTCATTTCGCAAACGATCGATTTCTTTTTCGATTTCTACCAGTGTTGCATTGGTTACCTCTACGCCAACTTCAGTTGCTATGGTAAAAAAAGCCCCATATTTTAAAGATGCGATGCCTGATCCGATGCCATACGTAAAACCTTTTTCTTCGCGAATATTGGACATCAATCGTGACCCGAAATAACCTCCTAAAATCGTGTTTAATAGCTGAAGTGAAGAAAAGTCAGGATGCTTTCGGTTGATGGTTTGGTAGCCTACTCGAATAGCTGATTGTAAGGCATCCGGTCGTTCAATAAGTATGAAATTTCCCTTTTGCGAGCCCTTGTCCACCATGCGCTGTTGCGTTTGATCAAGCGGGCGGGCATCCCATTGATCTCCGAAAATCTTTCTAACAGTTTGATGGACTTGGTTTGTCACTCTGCCCGATATAAATATCGTGCAATTACCTGCATTTATCTGGTGCTGATAGAGCTTCAAAATATCCGAACGCTCTAATCGATCATAGTCTTCTATTTCGGGGGAATATGCATATCGATTGCTGTCGAAAATAGTTTTGTTAAAAACTCTTCTTGCAACAAAGTCGTTTTTCTTTAATGATACAGAAAGATTTTGTTTGTTGTTACGAACATAAGTATTTAGCTCACTTTCGGGGAAAATACTTTCTGTTAGAACGCTTTTTACAATAGGCAATAACTTCTCTACGTGCTTATTTAGGGCATATAAAGTAAGAGAGGTATGATCAAAAGAATACTCCGGCTGCAAAAATGCGCCATAAAAATCTACTTTTTCCGCTATTTCCGCGCTCGCATATTGTTTAGTGCCCTCCAAAAACATACCGGCTAAGGCAATATTAAGTAATGGAAGGTGCAGATCTTCGGTATTCAGGTTTTGGAATACCCATTCTATTTTTACCAAATCCTGCTCCCCGGAGTTGAAAACAAAGAGATCTACTCCGTTTTGTAACACTTCGTGTTCGGGTTGCAAAAGCCTTACTTCTTCTACAACATTAAATTGGGGGGCAATGGTTCTGTCTATCATGCTAACTTGCTAAATAAAATAAAGTGGACGAATTTTCTAATTGAAATATTTGTTGTGCTGTCTTCTGTATATCCTCAGGGGATACATTTAGGTATTTTACAACTTCGTCGTTAAGCATATCTGCGTTGCCTAGCAATTCAAAATATGCCAGATTCATCGCCTTGTCAAGAATTGACATCTCTGCAAATACCATGGTCGATTCTATTTTATTCTTTACCTTTTCAAGTTCATATCCCAACACGGGCGTATTTTGTAAATCACGTAATTGTTCCCATACAGCGTTTTCGGCAAGCTCCATTGTGGTACTTGGCAAAGGTTTACCTTCTACTATAAATAAACCATTATCTAAACTGCCCAATAAATAAGCATTTATTTCACTGAAAAGCGATTGCTCTTTTACTAATCGACGGTACAATCGGGATGAATTACCTCTTGATAATATGTCTGAAATCAAATCGCAGGTATAATAGTCTTTTGAACGCCTATCGCTCATATGGAATGCCATATAGAGACTATTAACCGGTACATTGGCGGTAACTACCTCTCTTCGCGCCTCCAATTGCTTTGGCTCCGCCTCAAGATTGCGAATATATTTGGTACCGGAAGAAATGGAGCCGAACCACTTTTCGGCTAAATCTTTTACCACACTTACGTCCACGTCTCCTGCAATAACTAATATGGCATTTTGCGGCGTGTAATGTTTCTTAAAAAAATCCTTCACATCTTGTATTGATGCCAGTTCTATGTGGGAAATTTCCTTTCCGATGGTGGCCCATTTGTAGGGATGCTGTTTGTATGCCAACGGTCGTAACTTAAGCCATACATCTCCGTAAGGTTGGTTAAGGTAACGTTGCTTGAATTCTTCCGATACTACTTGTTTTTGCGTTTCCAGGCTTTTTTCGCTAAACGCCAAACTTAACATGCGGTCGCTCTCCAACCAGAAAGCAGTTTCCAGATTAATGGCAGGCAGCGTTATGTAATAATTTGTGATATCATTGCTGGTGAAGGCGTTACTTTCGCCACCAACTCGTTGCAGCGGCAAATCAAACTGAGGGATATTAACGGATCCACCGAACATCAAATGTTCAAAAAGATGAGCAAACCCCGTCTTATCGGGTTCCTCATCCCTTGCTCCTACATCGTAAAGTATATTGAGTACGGCCATTGGAGTCGACTTGTCTTCGTGTACCAATACCCTTAAGCCATTGTTTAACGTGAACCTTTCATATTTTACCATAGATTGTTGTTTTATTTTGGGTTAGCAAACCTACTATAATTTTTAGAATAAAAAACCTAACAATCTAATATTTGCCGGCTTTTCCGTTTAGTTTTGTATGGCAAAAATTACACAGCATGTTTCCTTTTAATTTTTTTAGTCCTATAGAGCGACTACGATACGAGCCTTTTTATAAAAAGAACTATACAGTAGATATCAAACGAGATGATCTGATCCATCCCTTTATCTCAGGCAACAAATGGAGAAAGTTAAAGTATCTGTTGCAAGATGCTCATAAAAACGGAAGGAATCATTTGGTAACATTTGGCGGAGCTTGGTCCAATCACCTCCTTGCAACCGCCGCTGCCGCTGCTTCATTCGGATTTAAATCTACCGGCTTTGTGCGAGGCGAACTGGTAGACAACGCCAATCTGAAACTTTGTCAATTATTTGGTATGCAGCTTATATTTGTTGAAAGAGAGGCTTATAGAAATAAACAACATGTGTTTGATCACTACTTTGGACAGGACAAATATGCCTATTTCATCAACGAAGGAGGCGCTTCCTCTCTTGCTTTACTCGGTTGTGCGGAAATAATTGATGAGCTTCGCACAGATTATGATCATATCTTTTGCGCCTGTGGGACGGGTACGACTTTAGCTGGCTTAAGTATGGGATTAAAACAGCGTAACCAACAAACCAAATTACATGGTGTTTCTGTTCTCGCCGGTGGTGATTTTCTCTTAGAGGATATAAAAAAATTGTACGGTGAAGCAGACAACATTACAATACATACAAGCTATCACTTTGGTGGATACGCAAAAACAAAACCCCCATTAATGGATTTTACTAAGTCGTTTGTTAGCAGCACCGGTGTCTTAATAGAACCTGTGTATACCGCTAAAACCTTCTATGCATTGATGGATTTGATTGAAAACAATTACTTCCAAGAAGGTGCAAGAATTTTAGTCCTGCATACCGGTGGACTGATCGGTATTTTAGGTAAAATAGACGAGTTTTAGTGATATTTTGTTGAATTGGTATTTTTTTGTCATAAATAATAGGTTGAAATTTAAATATGAAATAATTATTCGGTATAAATTGCGTTTTTTGAAATTTTATCTTATGTTTGATAATAAACCAAATCAATAGCATTTTATGAACAGGATCTCCATTACTCCCGAAAATGCACAGGCCATTATTGGTAAACACGTACTTACTGATGGTTATGACTTAACATTGGATCTAAAGAAGAGCCAAGGCGTTATGATGTATGATTCAAAGCATGGCAGAGAAATTCTCGACTTCTTCACTTGCTTTGCTTCCGTACCACTGGGTTATAACCATCCTAAAATGTTAAATGATGGCGATTTCAAAGAAGATTTACTACTAGCGGCATTAACAAATCCATCTAATTCGGACATTTATACAATGCAGTACGCTAAATTTGTAGACACATTTGATCGTGTGGGGATTCCCTCTTATTTACCGCACGCTTTTTTTATTGCGGGAGGTGGTTTGGCCGTGGAGAACGCGCTGAAAACAGCAATGGATTGGAAAGTACAAAAAAATTTCCAAAAGGGATATATTAAAGAAAGAGGGTTTAAAGTTATACACTTTCAGAAAGCTTTTCATGGTCGTACAGGTTATACCCTTAGTTTGACCAATACACAACCGGAGAAAACGAAATGGTTTGCCAAATTTGACTGGCCCAGAGTGAGCGTTCCGTATATCGAATTTCCTTTTACTGACCAAGGATATGAAGATCTTCTTAAACGCGAAGAACAGTCGCTAGCTCAAATTAAGCAAGCTTTTGCCGACAATAGAGATGATATTTGCGCTATTATTATTGAACCTATACAATCTGAGGGTGGCGATAATCACGTAAGGAGAGAATTCTTGGAACAGCTACGTATTTTAGCGAATGAAAATGATGCGCTTTTAATTTACGATGAGGTGCAGACCGGCGTAGGTTTAACAGGTAAATTTTGGTGCCACGAGCATTTTGGGGCGAAGGCGAGGCCTGATATTATCGCATTCGGGAAGAAAATGCAGGTCTGTGGCATTTTAGTAGGCGAAAAAATTGATGATATAAAAACAAATGTCTTTAAGGTTCCCTCACGGATTAATTCTACTTGGGGCGGAAATTTGGTTGACATGGTAAGAGCGACTAAAATTTTGCAAATCATTGAAGAAGACAAGCTCGTTTCGCAAGCCGCCGAACTCGGTGAATATTTACAGCAAAAGCTTTTGACCTTAGCAGACAAGTACACGATAATTAATAATGTTAGAGGTCGAGGATTACTAGCAGCTTTTGATTTTCCGAACAAAGAAAGTCGAAACCATTTTTTAAAGAAAAGCCTTGATAAAAATGTGTTATTGTTGGGATGTGGAGAGCGAAGCATTCGTTTTCGGCCAGCTTTGGTAATACAACGTGACGATATTGACAAGGGTGTTAGCATAATGGGCGAAGTTCTTCAGTCCTTGTAATAGGCTATTCGGGAATGCGGGTAATAAGTATCTTATCGATACGCATTCCATCCATGTCAACAACCTCAAGCTCAAAATTATTCCATCTAACTTTTTCAGTCAAGGTAGGGATATGGTCTAACAGTTTTAACAATAAACCTCCCAGCGTGGTGAAATTATTGGTTTCAGGGACATCAGACACCTTGAAATATTGAATAAATTCAAAGAGGGGCAACTTACCGTCAGCTAACCATGTATTTTCAGAACGCTGTATAATTTGATAATCGTTTGCTGTATCCGTCTTATCACTTATCAATTCATCTAATATATCATTGATAGAAATCAGTCCCTGAAGATCACCATATTCATCTAAAACGATTCCATAATGCTGCTGTGCGCTTCTTAATAGCTCCAAAACTCGATAGGCCGCGGTATATTCCGAAACAAACAGCGCTTTTCTGACATGGCGCTTCAGGTTCGGTGAAGAAGTGGAGGATTCTTGCAGAAAAAGTTCCCTAACCGAAACCAGTCCTAGTAAATTATCCAACGATCGTTCACATACCGGATAAACCGAATGAGGTCGACTTCGGATTTTTGATTTTATGGTCTCCCAATTATCGTTTATATCAATCCAAACAAGATCCATGCGATGAGTCATTAATTCGCCGGCCCTTCTATCTCCTAATGAAAAAACACGCCGGACAAGATCTTGTTCTATTGGTTGTATTTCCCCTCCCTCCGTACTATCTTTAATGATGGCATTTATTTCTTCTTCAGAGACGGCCTCATCATGATAGTCCTTTATTCCAAATAAGTTAAAAAAAAGATTGCTGGTTTTCGTCAAAATCCAGATAATAGGTAAAGAGATTCTGGAAAGTATGGTCATTGGCGCCGCGATAGTTGTCGCAATTGCCTCAGGATAATGCAAACCTATCCGTTTTGGAATGAGTTCACCGAATACAATAGTAAGATAGGTAATAAATAAAACGACTAAAAAGACTGCAACTGATTCCGCGTAAGGGGTGATTAACTCGATGCTTCTTAAATAGTTGGCCACGGTCAGCGTTAAACTTTTGCCGCTAAAAAGTCCGGTAAGAATACCAACAAGCGTAATACCTATTTGAACCGTTGATAAAAAGGTCGTTGGATTGTTGGCTAATTCGAGCGCTTTAGCTGCCCCCGTATCCCCTTTCTTTATTGAAGCTTCCAGCTTGAACTTTCTGGTTGAAACCAAGGCGAGCTCACTCATCGAAAAAAGGCCATTGATAAGAATGAGTGCAATGATGATTACAATTTCCATTATTCTATTAAATAAATCTAAAAGACGGGTTTATCTCTATCTTTATCTAACAAAATGGGCATCTATTGGTTTTTAGTACTTCTGAAGTTCTTATTCTATTTAAACGGCAATCTGTCTATTATACTTACTTTTATATTGTGTTGGTGAAAGGCCCGTGATACGTTTGAAGGTTGTCCGAAAGGACTTGGAATCACTATAGCCCACGTTATACATTACCTCATTTACGTTTTCATTGCTTGTCTCAAAACTTAACTTGGCGGCTTCAATTCTGACGCGTTGTATGTATTCTAAGATCGTGTTGCCGGTTGCCTTTTTAAAGCGTCGTTCAAAGTTCCTTCTTCCGGTGGCCAATTTATCCGCAAGATCTTCAACGGTAATGCGTTCGCGGAAATTCTCCTCAATAAGCTCCTGTGCACGCCGAACGGTTAAATCTTCATGATCTTTCTGTCTTTGAAAGATGATAAACTGAGATTGATTGTTTCTTTCGATATCAATTTCAAACATTTTCGATGATCGAATGGCCATTTCACGCCCGGCAAATTTCTCCACCAAATACAGGATGAGATTTAGCGACGAGTAGGCACCCCCACTTGTATAAATTCCCCTTTCGTCCGTAATAACCTTGTATGGCATCAGTTTCACGTGTGGGAACATACTACTGAATTCATTAGCCGATAACCAATGCGTTGTGCAGCTTCTACCGTTTAACAAGCCAGTAGAGGCCAAAAGAAAGGCACCGACACATAATGAGGCAATTTCGGCCCCAAGTTGATATTGCTTTTGAATCCAAGGCACAAATTCACGATTTACGGCTACAATATCTTTCATATTTCCGTGAATAGCAGGAATAACAATGAGGTCTGTTTTTTTTAGCTGATGAATCGTCGTGTCAGAACGTATGCTAAAGATTCTGCCCGATGAAACTGCTTCGTCTGAAAGGCCCACTATCTGAATGTCGAAAAGAGCTTCCTTTCCGGTGCTTTGTAGCGCTTCATTAATTTTAGAGAACATTTTATAGGTGGCTTCCATGCTACTCAAGCTCGTTTCGCCTATTGGATTAAGTAAAGAGATATGTTTCATGGAACGAGGTTTAATGTTAAAATACCGCCTTAAACGCTTTAATTCAGATAACAAATTTAGCATAAAAGGGTGTCGCAAGCAACACCCTTTTATGACGCAATTTGCCTTGAATGACAACTGCTTTTAAATTTGGAGAATCGTTGTTCTATTTTTTCGGCGGGAGATCGAACGCGATTGCTTCGTGTTCGAAATGTCCTTTATGAGAGCCGTCGCAAAACGGTTTTTTTGATGACAGGCCGCAACGACAGATCGATACAACCGTGCGTCCATCCAAACCATATGGCGTACCGTTTTTGTCAACTATTTCAAATTCTCCTTCCACCCTTAGGGAGCCGTTTTCGTTGATTGTTAGTTTAGTTTTAGTCATGAGTTATAATTTGTGCAAAAGTATAAATATGTGGCAGCTCCTGTAAAAATAAACGCAATTCAGATTGATTCTTCGATTTTCTCTGACAGAAGGTATACATTTGTCAATTAAAGAGCCCTTATACTTATGAAAAGAAGCGCAGGTATTTTGCTTTATCGACTAAAAGACGGAAAGGTGGAGTTTTTCCTCGTTCACCCCGGTGGGCCATTTTTTGCGAAAAAAGATCAGGGCTTTTGGACGATCCCTAAAGGAGAGTTTGAAAATGCCGAACCTCCACTTTCCGCAGCAAAACGCGAATTTGAGGAAGAGACGGGATGCTCCATTGAAGGCGAATTTATTGAGCTGGACCCTGTGATTCAAAAGGGCGGAAAGAAAGTCCTATGCTGGTTGTTGGAAGGGAATATGGACTTGGATAACATCCGAAGTAATACCTTTGAGATGATATGGCCTCCCAAATCGGGAAGAATACAACAGTTTCCCGAAATAGACAAGGCTGGATGGTTTTCCATAGACGAAGCAAAACGATTGATAAACGAAAAGCAATTTTCGTTCCTTGATCAGGCTTTTTCTCTCCTTAATGCTCGGATGAATAGTTGAATAATCACTTCGTCCTATTTGGATCAATCAAGAAGTTAATCTCAATAGGATTTGCTGGCTTTTCTTTAAGTTATGAAGAAATGTTATCAAGAGTGGTTCGACTTCATGAATAGGCAGCGATTTCACTTCATCGCTAGTAGTTTTGCGAAGATAGCTTTGCAAGCTGCCCGCTAAATAGGCGTCAATTAAGTCATTACAAACATATGAAGCTCTACATACGGCTCTTGTGTTTCCCAATTTTTTAGCAACGAAATCGAGACAGGCATTTAGGTTCTTTTTATAAGACTTCACCTGTTGCTCTTCAGTGCTTAGCTCAAGTAGGTACTTAAAAGCCCATAAGGTTGCATACCATGTTCTAAAATCCTTTGACGTAAAGTTCTGTCCGGTGTGCCTTTGGATATATTCATTTAAATCGCCGGAATCTAAGGAGCAGATTTCCTGATCGTCATTATAATATTGAAAAACCTCTTGGCCTGGAATTTCCATAACCTGACGAAGTCTCTTAGTCAAACTACGATTACTGAGTTTAATGTTGTGCTTTTTGCCCTTTTTTCCTGTAAAGTTAAAAGTAACAATTTGTCCTTCTATTTTTACATGTCGACTTCGTAAGGTCGTCAATCCATAACTGTTATTCTCCCGTCGATAGCGGTCGTTCCCGGCGCGCATAAGAGTGTTTTCCATGATGCTGAGTGCAATGGCAGAAACGCGGTCTTTACCAAGGTTTCGTTGTCTGCAATCAGCCGTAATCGCCTCTCTCAATGATGGTAGTACCTTTCCAAAGGCGAGGATACGATTAATTTTGTGTTTTTCTCTTGTTTCGTTCCATAGCGGGTGATATAAGTATTGCTTTCTCCCCTTATCGTCCAATCCGGTGGCCTGAAGGTGGCCATTATCGTAAGGACTTATCCAAACGTTTTTCCAAGCTGGCGGAATCACTAAACTTTTTATTCTTTTTATTAATTCTTTATCAACGATCGGCTTTTTATTGATGTCTAAATAGCAATATCCCTTCCCCTTTTTTACCCGAGTATAACCATCAGAACTATCATTACAATAGCGCAACTGCTGCTTGCTTACTTTTAACATAACTGTCCGAATTTAGAATAGTTAACATATATTACTAAGCTTTTGTGTGAATTAGGGAGCTGAATAATCGAATGTTTTTTACTAAAGTGTCAGACACTTCATTTTAGCACATGATGACGCAGAATAGGCTTAGCATGTTTTTTGGTACCACATTAGATTTATGCTAATGCGGAGGGCGCTCGCATAATATTTGGAACTTTTTTTATGCGTATTTAACATGGAATCGAGCTTCTTTAATGTTTTCTTAACAAAAAATCAACAAAACCATCATTACCGATCGAAAAACAGTTGAAATGTTGCCGATTTGCTTTAAAAAACCAATGAACAAAATGAACAAAAGAAAAAAGTCCATCATTTACTAATTTGCATCACAAATAACAGATAGAAATGCTTTGTTATAATCTCACGCTATTCGAGGCAAACACAAAAGAATGATGATTGCATATTGTAATTTAAAGACACCTCTTCTATTTCTTTGTTCGCTTTTGAATTTATGCACATACAAAGCAAATTAATAAAACGAATGCTGATTTGGCCTTCGTAAGAACCTCACATAATAGTTCATCAAATTTATGAAACAGAACAATAAGCAGATTCCTTAAACGAAAAAAATCCAACCAACTATTTTTTATCGTTTACTACACTTATAATTATTAGCATCATGAAAACAGCAAAGTTGATTGGTATTACCCCTTTCGAGCTTCCTGATTTGGCTTTATTGAAGGCACTTAGTAAAACCCCTTTTGCACCGGTTCTCCATATCGGTAGAAATCACGATCAGATAGAAAAAATATACGATAATATAAAATCCTATAAGCCAAAGTCCATAGGTCTTTGTTTTCCTGACTCCCACATTCCATCAAAGGAACTTCCATCGTCTGTAGCCTATATTATTATGCCATTTTCTAACGAAATCTCAATGGAGGCTATTGACGTAGAAATTATTTTTCAAGTTTATTCTGTGGAAGAGGCAAGACTCGCCAAGGCCAGAGGTGCAAAAACAATTATTATTAAGGGAAATGAATCGGGAGGTCATGTTGCCTATGAAGCCACTTATATTCTATTCCAGCATGTGATCCAGGATTTTGATCTGCAAAGTCTATCAGTATGGGTACAAGGTGGTATAGGGATTCATTCTGCCGCAGCACTTATTGGATTAGGAGCGGACGGAATCGTAATGGATAATCAACTATCGTTATTCCCGGAATGTAAGGCACCGCAAGCGCTAAAAAATGTCATTGAAAAATTAAACGGTACCGAAACTAAATTAGTCGGTAACTTCCGCGTATTAAATCGCCCTAATGCACCGGAACTTCCCCAAGGTGCTACTTTCTCGGATTTACTTCCATACTTGAATGGAAACTATACACTGGAAGATTCTTATTTGCCTATGGGGCAAGATGTTATCTTGTCAAAAGGACTTGTTAGCAACTATAAAACAATCAATCACCTCGCATCTGGTTTACTTGAAGCTATCAATGGTCATATTAAGCAAGCCAAAACTGAGCATGTGTTAAGAGAAGATAATCCTTTAGCGAAGGAGCTTAAGATACGCTATCCAATAGCGCAGGGACCAATGACTCGAGTGAGTGATCTTCCAAGTTTTGCGGAAGCTGTATCTTTGGGAGGTGCACTGCCTTTTGTAGCACTTTCGTTAATGACGGGTGAAAAAGCAAAAGAATTGATCGTAAAAACGAAAGAAGTGCTTCAAGACCAAACCTGGGGTGTCGGAATCCTCGGTTTTGCGCCGCAAGAATTAAGGGAGGAACAGTCTCGCTACATTTTAGAGGCAAAGCCCCCTGTCCTACTCGTAGCCGGTGGTCGTCCGTCCCAAGCGATTCCTTTTGAAAAAGCCGGAATTAAAACCTTCTTGCACGTTCCTTCTCCTACCCTTCTTGACCTATTTATAAAAGAGGGTGCAAGAAAGTTCGTATTCGAAGGAAGAGAGTGTGGGGGGCACGTTGGTCCGTTATCGTCTCTGGTACTTTGGGAACTTCAAATTGAGCGTATTTTAAAAGAGGAACAGCTACCATCATTTGAACTATTTTTTGCCGGTGGAATACATGATAGTTTTTCAAGTGCCTTTGTATCCATCATGAGTGCTCCATTAGCTATCGGTGGTGCAAAAATTGGTGTGCTCATGGGGTCAGCTTATATTTACACAAAGGAGGCGGTTGATTCGGGTGCTATTCTGCCTGGTTTTCAGGAACAAGCGATAAAGCAGGCGGAAACCGTTCTGTTAGAAACTGCTCCCGGCCATGAAACCAGATGTTTGCAATCGCCTTTTACCTCCTACTTCGAAGAAGAAAAGCGGAGACTTGAAAAGGATGGTGTCGATAAAAAGCAGATATGGGAATCATTGGAGCAGTTAAACGTGGGGCGTTTGCGCATCGCTAGCAAAGGAATCGAACGGGTATCTGAGAATCTGATATATCTGAACGAGGATGTGCAATATCAAAAGGGTATGTACATGATCGGACAGGTAGCCGCTTTAAACAATAAGATCAGAACCATAGCTGATTTACACGAAGATGTCGCCAAAAACAATTATAAACATATTGAACATGCAGAGACCTTTACCTTAACAGAAACAACCAATCATGCGATCGATATAGCTATTATTGGAATGGCATGTATCTATCCGGGAGCACAGGATATTGACGCTTTTTGGCGGAATATACTAGATGCTAAAAATTGTATTACGGAGGTGCCTGATGAAAGATGGAATAAAGAGATTTATTATGATCCATTAGATACCAACGGCAGCAAATCTCCATCAAAATGGGGTGGATTTATACCGAAGATCGAATTTGACCCGCTTGAATTTGGAATTCCCCCGCAGTCGTTGGCCGCTATTGATCCAACACAGCTGTTGAGTCTGCTTGTTGCAAAGCGGGCACTTGAACATGCAGGTTATGCCGCGAAGGACGCTAATAAGGAGAATGTATCGGTTATCATAGGTGCGGAAGGTGGCAATGACTTGGCCAATAATTACAGTTTCAGAGCACTTTTCTCGCAATTTTTCGGCGAAATACCGAAGGAAGTTGATGAATCCTTACCAAAACTTACTGAGGACTCGTTTCCGGGGGTATTGGCAAATGTAATTGCCGGTCGAATTACCAATCGATTAGACCTTGGTGGCCGTAATTATACAGTGGATGCTGCATGTGCTTCTTCGCTGGCGGCTATTGACTTGGCATGTCAAGAGCTCATCCTCAACAAATCTGATATGGTGATTGCCGGAGCGGCGGATTTACATAATGGTATCAATGATTATCTGATGTTTGCCAGTACACATGCTCTTTCGAAAAAAGGTCGATGCGCAACCTTTGATGCGGAGGCTGATGGCATCGCTTTAGGCGAAGGTGTGGCAATGGTTGTGCTGAAAAGATTGGAAGATGCGCAACAGGACGGTGATCAAATTTTTGCCGTAATTAAAGGTGTAGGCGGCTCCAGCGATGGAAAGAGTCTTGGGTTAACAGCACCTCGACTTGCCGGACAAACGAAGGCATTGGAAAGAGCCTATTCGCAGGCGGGTTTATCCATATCATCTGTTGAACTCTTCGAGGCACATGGTACCGGCACGGTGGTTGGAGATCGCACTGAATTGAGTGCATTAACGCAGGCAATGGTTAAGAGCGGAGCCATCCCGCAACAAAGCCATCTTGGTTCAGTTAAAACCCAAATTGGGCATACAAAATGCGCGGCGGGTATGGCAGGCCTGATTAAAAGTGCGTTGAGTGTATATTACGGAATTAAACCGCCGACTATTAACTTAAAAGAACCTAATGGTTTTTACAACGAAAAAACAAGTCCGTTTGTATTTACCGACAAAGCTGGTTTATGGTCCAATCCACAACGAGTAGCCGGAGTTAGTGCTTTTGGTTTCGGCGGCACGAACTTTCATGCCGTTATTTCCAATCATGCAGATAACAAGGAAATACCGTTCTCTGTTACGAAGCAATGGCCCGCGGAGCTCTTTGTTTTCAGAGGAAATGATTACGAAGAGGCCAGTCTCCTACTCAAGAAAACAAAACGATTAATTGATCTGAACGACTCGGTAAAGTTACGTGATATTGCGTTCTCTCTTGCTACCTATAGCAATGCTCCGGTACAATTATCTATAATCGCTGATTCCATAGCAGATCTGCAATTCAAGATAGATTTGGTATTGTCCGGTACGCATGCGAAGGATACATACATAACAAAGGAGGTTAAGGGAAAAACGGCCTTCCTGTTTGCTGGTCAAGGAAGTCAGCGAATACACATGGCTAGAGAGCTATTGGTGAACTTTCCACGGATGAGATCACTTCTCAGTCGTTACCCGGCATACGAAAAAATACTTTTTCCTAGCAATGCTTTCAGTGAAGAAAGTTTAAAGAAGCAAAAGGAAGCCATTAAAGATACGCGTATGGCGCAACCGCTTTTAGGAATAATAGATATAGCGATTGCTAACCTTTTGAGTGATCTTGGCGTCATCCCCGATATGCTGGCAGGCCATAGCTACGGAGAGCTTCCGGCACTCGCATTTGCAGGGGTGTTCAATGAGGGGGATCTCGTTGCTTTAAGTAAAGGGAGAGCCGAAGCTATCTTGGCCTCGACAGGTGACGACAAGGGGATTATGGTAGCCGTAAACGGTGATAAAGCGATGATCGATCAGTTGTTGTCTTCGAGAAAGAACATATACGCCGTCAATCATAATTCTCCACAGCAATGGGTTCTAGCAGGCGAATCCGCTGTGATGGAAAGCTTTATGCAGGTCTTGAAGGAACAAAAAGTTTCCTACCGGCAACTGGAAGTAGCCTGTGCTTTTCATAGTCCGTTAATTGCAAAGGCGGAATCTCTTTACGCTGATTTGTTGAACGATTTTTCATTTAAACAGCCTAGCATTCCTGTTTGGTCAAATACAAGTGCTGCTTTATATCCAACGGAAAGTACCGAAATCAAGAACCGTTTGGCTTCTCATATTGTCAATCCTGTGCTTTTTTCAGACCAAATAGAAGAAATGTACGCGAATGGTGCCCGAATTTTTATTGAGGTTGGGCCAGGTAAGACGCTAACAAGTTTGACAAAGTCGATTTTAGGCAAGGAAGAGGTTGTTATACATACAGAGGAAAATGGAAAACACGGTATTTTCCAACTATTAGTGGCTTTAGCGCAATATATAGCTACAGGGAAAACCGTACAGATAGATGTTTTATTTGCAGATCGACAAGCAACTTGGTTAGATCTGGACAACCCGGAGAAACTCAAGAAAAGTTCCTCAATCTGGCTCGTGGATGGTCAGATGGCGATGCCTGCTCAAGGCAAACTACCCGCTTACAGTGCACTGCCTGTAACGAAGCCTATCATTAATTTTAAAGAACTGACCGTGCAAAACAACACAAAAAGTGATACTTTATCGGTACAAGGATCTGCTGAGCAGCTCACCTTGGAATATTTAGCAGGTATGAAGATGCTAATTCAAGCACAACGGGATGTCCTCCTCGCCTATCTAGGACAGCCTAGTACGAACAATTATATCCATACAAATCCTAATACGGTTCCGGTATCAATGCCTAGTCTCATTGAAAAGAGAGAACAATCTCCGGATCCTGTAGGTAAGAAAGCTAATGAAAACGAACTAATAACATCCGGTCCAAAAACGACAAAGCCTTTGTCTACGATTCTGATGGAGGTGGTAAGCGAAAAAACAGGTTATCCAAAGGATATGCTAGGAATGGATCTGGATCTGGAAGCAGATTTGAGTATTGATTCCATTAAGAGACTCGAAATTATTGGCGAGTTGCGTATACAGTTAAGTAACTTTCAGTTTAAAAATAAAAGCCAAGATGAAATGGTGGAACAATTGGCTTCCATCAAAACACTTAATGGTTTACTTGGATGGTTTGACGCAAACATTATAAACGATGTTAATGAAACCTTAACAACGGAAATAACCCGGCAACAACCTGCGCTTCAGAAAGGTGATATCCAAGATATGATTCTAGGAATTGTAAGTGAGAAAACAGGATACCCAACGGAAATGCTCGGTCTTGATCTCGACTTGGAGGCTGATCTAAGTATAGATTCCATCAAAAGAATCGAAATAATCGGTGAACTCAAAGTTAAATTAGAGGCTATTATGCCTGGCGATGAGGAAAACCAAGAGCAAATGGAAAAGCTATCTGCGTTTAAAACCTTAAATCATTTGATCGATTGGATAGCCGCCAAACTATTAGCTAACGGTGAATCTAAAAGCCTTGCAGATAAAGAAAAGCCGTTCGTTGACACCTTACTTGGAAATAACGAACTTAGTGATACATTGAAACGGATCAAGTTTGAATTGACAGATGTTCATGCTTTATTAAAACAGGACTATCCTAATACCTTGCAAGGTGCAAAAGTTGCCATTACACGCGATGGGAATCTCGGTTTTCTGATTAAAGAGAAGCTGGAAGAACGAGGCGCAATTGTCGATATTGTACCACAAGAAAAAGACCTGGCAAGCTATGACGGACTGGTGATTTTAGATATGGTCGCATCTAATCACCGATTAAATATTATCGATGCCGTCCGCATGGTAAAATCGTTGGATATGAACCGTGTTAAGTGGGTTTATGTGTTATCTGATCACGGTGCTCATGTTGATAAGAATGAAGATCCCAAATTTCTACGAAGTTATCAGGGATATACGGGTTTTATTAAAAGTCTAGATAAAGAATATGATCAGGCAAAATGTCGGACCATTCATTTTATGAATGAAACAAAAGAAGATAAAATTCCTGACTTATTGATTGATGAAATGCTTTGCACGGATGAGCCATCAGTTATCTATTACAAAGATAATTTTAGACATGCAGTTAAAGAAACGAACGATCCTTTACAGACTGCAAACAGAAGTCCGTTTGTTATGGATAAGGATGCTGTTGTTCTTGTTTTAGGGGGTGCCCAAGGGATTACCGCCGCGTTAACTACACATTTAGCGAAGGAGTATCCTTGTAATTATGTGCTAGTAGGCCGGTCTTCATATCCGAGTGACGTGGACTCAAATCAGATTATCATGCAAAGCAAAGAGGAAATCAGAAAGAGCCTAATTGAGCAAGGGTATTCCAAGTCACCTGCAGAGATTGAACAAAGGACAATACAGTTGCATAAAACACAACAAATCCTAAGTAGCATGCAGGCTATTAGGGAACAAGGTGCAAATGTGAGTTATCATGCTGTTGACGTAAGAGATGAAGATGCGCTAGTGCTTCTGATACAGGAGCTCTATAAGAAATATGGCAGAATTGATGGCGTAATTCATGGAGCAGGTATTTTGGAAGATAAGTTATTTGAAAATAAAACGGCTGATTCCTTCGAACGGGTCTTTAGTACGAAAGTGACCCCCTTACGCGTACTCGCTGAACAATTGAGAAACGATACGCAATTTATTGTGTTCTTTTCCAGCATAGCTTCTGTTTATGGAAATAGAGGCCAAACAGATTATGCAGCGGCAAACAGTGTGCTGGATCATTATGCAGAGGTGTTACGAAAGAAAATGAAAGGTCGAGTAATGGCAATCAATTGGGGACCATGGAAAGGTGCCGGGATGGTGTCCTCCAGTCTCGAGAAAGAATACGAACGTCGGGGCATATCGCTAATTCCCTTGGAAAGAGGAAAAGAAACATTTGCCAATGAAATAAAATATGGAAATGAGAGTCGGGTTTTAATTATGGCATAGTTACGCAGAAATGAATAAAAAAGATATTGCAATTATCGGGATGTCTGCTGTATTTCCGGGAGCTCCCGATATCAATTCGTATTGGAATAACATTTTAAAGAAAGTTGATGCTACGGGACCCATACCGTCAAGTAGAATTAACGAGCGGTATTTTATTCCCGATGATGAATCCTACGATCGATTCTATTGCTCGCGTGGTGGCTTTATTGATGATTATGCGCATTTTGACCCCGTTACATTCGGTATTCTTCCACTTGCTGTAGAAGGGATGGAACCTGACCAATTACTCACGCTTCAGTTAGTTCATAGCGCTTTGGAAGATGCCGGTGTTTGGAAGAACAAATACAAACTTGATAGAACTTCTATTATCATAGGAAAAGGCAATTACGTGGGGCCTGGGGCGACGCGAGCGGTCGAAGTTGTACATGTAGCAGAGCAGCTGGTGAATGTTATACGGCACTTAATGCCAGATTTAAAAGAGGAGGAGATCAAGCGGATAAAAAAGGAGTTCCAGAAGAAAAAAGGGCGCTTCACTCCGGATACTGCGATGGGCCTCATACCTAACCTGATTGCTTCATTAGTGGCTAATCGTTTTAACCTAGGAGGAGCCGCTTATACCGTTGACGCTGCCTGCGCAAGTTCGTTATTGGCTATAGACCATGCCGTGAACGAATTAGTAAACGATCGATCGGATATGGTCATTGCCGGAGGTGTTCATGTCGGCCAAAACGCCACATTTTGGAGTATTTTCCATCAATTGGGAGCGCTTTCCAAACGGCAGCAAAGTAGGCCGTTTGATAAGGACGCCGACGGATTAATAATTGGTGAAGGTTGTGGTTTCGTAGTCTTGAAAACGCTCGATAAAGCATTATTAGACGGTGATCGGATTTATTGTGTCATAAAAGGTGTCGGTATAAGCAGCGATGGTTCGGGAACGAGTGTCATGAGTCCCTCCACCAAAGGACAAGCGAGGGCAATCGAACAGGCATGGCAACAAGCTGGTTTGTCTGTTAACGATATCGGTTACTTAGAGGCCCATGGTACCGCCACGGTTATTGGCGATCGTACTGAACTGGAAACGCTTAAATTGGTGTTTGGTTCGGCTAGCAAAGGGAATAAAGCAAAAATCGGGAGTGTAAAATCCATGATTGGACATGCGATGCCCGCGGCTGGCATTGCCGGTGTAATAAAAACGGCTCTAGCACTGTATAATGACACGCTTCCCCCTACCTTGCACTGCGATTCACCTATTGAGGTTTTGGCCGAAACTCGATTTGAACCGGTAAATGAACCGATAAACTGGTCTAGCAGCGGTTTACCGCTAAGGGCCGGTGTAAATGCCTTCGGTTTTGGCGGCATCAATGCGCATGTTGTATTGGAAGCTTTTACAGTAAAAAATACGGTACATCAGGCCAAGCGAGTAGCAGAGGATGAAGTGCGAGTATTGGCACGAAAAAGTGTGGATGAATTAATATTAGCGCTAGAAAGTGGCAGCAATGATATAGGCGATGGTGATTTTCGCATAGCAGTTTTTAATCCAACGGTAGACCGGATTAAAAAGGCGATCAATATCGTGACTAAAAATAAGCCCTGGCGTAATAGACAGGATATATGGTATACAAATGCGCCGCTACTACGCGGAGAGAAGAAAATTGCTTTTCTATTCCCCGGTCTAGATGGCTTATCATCGGGCGAAACCGAAAGTGTTTCCAAATACTTTAAAATAGAGCAGGAGTTTCTACTTGAAGATTCTATGCATGATACAAAAGTTTTTGTTTCTGCCTTGAATCAACTTCAAAATAGTAGAACGATTGATCTAGCGATGAAAAAACTCGGGGTTGTACCGGATATCAATGCAGGACATAGCATGGGCGAGTGGCTGGCGGCCATGTCAGCAGGTTTGGTTACAACGAGTTCTGTCAAACATTTAATAACAAAGCTTGATCCTCAATTGTTTGAAGTAAGCTATGCCAGGTTTATCGCAGTTGGTTGTAGTTATGAACGTATTAAGGGGATTTCAGAAAAAATTCCGTCCCTCTATTTAGCAAATGACAATTGCCCTCAGCAAGTAATACTCTGCGGTACGTACGAAGCAATTGAGCAGCTCATTACGGAATTGAAGGTACACCAAATTTTTCATCAGGTTTTACCATTTCAATCCGGTTTCCATAGTCCTTTTATTAAAGATAGAGTGCCTCAAATATTAGAAGGCATCGAAGAAATAGATTTTTTAAGGGTAAAGATTCCAGTTTGGTCTGCCACAAACCTGGCCCCTTACCCTGATACAGTGGAGGCGATAAGACAACTTAATGTTGAACATTTAATACAGCCGGTTAGATTCAGGGAGCTTATTGAAAAATTATACCATCAAGAACAAGTGCGTGTTTTTATCCAGATTGGAGCAGGCGGCATAACAGGCTTTGTTGATGATACCCTTAAAGGAAATCCATATAATGCTTTATCTACTACTTCTCCCTATCGAGATGGATTATCTCAGTTGCGAAGAATACTTGCCTCATTGTATGTCGACGGTAAAGAAGTCGACTTAGATTTTTTAGGTCTTCAAACAAAATCACAGAAGAATGCATCTGTTAAGTTAAATCTTGGTTCACCGCTTGTAAGCACGTGGGATTTTCCGATCCATTCATCGTTTACAAAGCCACCTAAAGATACCGGTTATGTGAGAACACAACGAACGGTAAAACATCCACTTGCGATGGCTGTGATGGACAATATGGAGGAAGCGATGGGTATGTATTCGGATCTGATCGAACTGATTGAAAACAAGGAGTTTTCGAATCCACTACCACAGTGTTTTAATAGGTTTGGAACCGAATCTCATGTGCCCGGGCATTTTGAAACACCGTTCAATATTTCGCTAGATCAGCATCCCTATCTTATAGACCATGCACTGGTAAAACAAAAGCCAGGTTGGCATTGTCCGGAAGATATGGATCCGGTAATTCCGATGACAATGATTTTGGAATTGCTAGGTGAAGCTGCTTTTAATCACGAAAGACAACGAAAGTTGAGCAGAATACAACAGATCCGGGTTTTCCAATGGATGAATGTGAGTAAGCCGTTCAGGGAAAAAGTAGTTGGTGAGAGGAAAAATGACTCTATATGGAGCGTCCGTATTGATAAGTATGCCGAGGCGGAAGTTGTATTAGCTGAAAAATTGGAGAGCTCTTCTTTGCAACTGTTAACGGTGGGTAATTTATTGGATATACAAATTGATCCCGTAACCATTTATGATCGACACATGTTCCATGGGCCAGCTTATCAAGGTATAAAAGCTGTCAATTCTATTGGTGATAAGGGAA
The DNA here is from genome assembly GCF_008245145.1 of Olivibacter sp. LS-1. GTDB lineage: Bacteria > Bacteroidota > Bacteroidia > Sphingobacteriales > Sphingobacteriaceae > Olivibacter > Olivibacter oleidegradans. The sequence goes on from NZ_CP041643.1 coordinate 3,832,025, forward strand.
TAAGGGGAATAATCGTTGGCAGTGGAGGAAAAGGCTCACTGCTAGATAATGCCGGGCAATTATTCGGCTTATGGTTGCAATTAACCTTAAAGGTGAATAAAGTTGCATTTCCTATCAAAATCGATGAAATTATATTTTATCAGGATTTCGCTGATCAGACAGGCGAATTCGAATGTACGTGTTCGCTAACGGACATCAATGATGAAACGGCTACTGCCAACTTTCTGCTTAAAAGAGACGGAAAGGTCTGGGCGGTGATTAATGGATGGCAGAATATACGGTTGGAGTTTGACGAACGCCTATGGCAAGTGTCTATGTCTCCTAAATTCAACCTATTGTCGGAGGAGATATATCCGGAGGTATTCAAATTTCACAAGGCTTACCAAAAAGTTATTTCGTGGGATTTTATTGCAAAACGTTACTTGCCACTAGCGGATCGTAACTTCCTAAACGGCTTAGCGCTTAACAAGAGAAAGAAATGGTTAGTTAGTCGTGTTGCCCTAAGAGATGCGATAAGATCATTACTCTTAAGAGAAACGAACACTGCCTATTACCCCATAGAATTTAGTATTGCTAAACTTGCTACCGGACAGCCCGTTATACAAGGGCCTTTAGCTGCAGATGTTCAGATCTCAATAGCACATAAAAATGATGAAGCCGTAGCCATTGCACGACTCGGTAAACCTGTTGGAATCGATATGGAAGAAATCAAGTCGAGAGGGGTGGGTTTTGAAGAAATCGCCCTGACGGCCAACGAACGACTTTTGTTAAAAGGAAAAAAAGATCGGGACGAGTGGATTACGCGCTTTTGGGTAGCAAAAGAGGCTTATGGGAAGTCAATTGGGAAGGGCTTGGCTGGCAATCCAAAGACTTATCAAGTAGGTGCAATTGAGGGGGATGAGCTGATTATTGAAAGTATAAAAGTTAAAACAATTAAGTACAACAATTATATCATAGGATGGACACTGTAGAAAATTACAACAAACTAAAAAGTGAGGAAATCTTTAGCTTATTGAAGCAGTTTATAACAGATATTATCGGTGAAGAATTTATTGAAGAAATGGACATCTCGATGGAAAGTTCTTTTACAAAAGATTTAGAGATGGATAGTATTGAGATCGTCTCTTTTTCGGAAAAAGTAAAAGCACATTTTGGAGAGGGTATCGATTTTACCGGTTGGCTCTCTGGCTTGGATTTGGATCAATTGATTGATCTAAAAATAAAGGACATCGTAAATTATATACTTTCTTCTCAAGTTTAATATTCCATTTAATCCGTAGGATGTCTGGAAGTCGCTACGCTGCCAACGTCAGGGTTCTTTCATTACATGAACTAAACATGTCGGTCACAAAGACGGCTTTTAGACATCCTCGGAATGGGCTCTTAACGTACAGAGAAATAGCGGGCTATATTCCCTTTTTTTGATAAGACCAATTGCCAAACATTATTATGACGGGCTTTAAACGAAGCTGCACTTACATTTAAATAATACAGCCACATCCTGTAAAAGAGATCGTCATAACTGTTTTTTATGCAATGCCAATAGTTTTTAAAATTTTCTTGCCAGGCATTCAGGGTCAACTCGTAATCAGGACCAAAGTTATGCCAATCTTCCAACGTGAAATAAGGTTCCATGGCAGCGGTTAATTGCCTTGGTGAAGGTATTAGTCCGTTTGGAAATATATACTTATGTATCCACGGATCAGTTGCTGTTGAAGCCTCGTTTCCACCAATACAATGAAGCAGAAAGAGACCGTTGGATTTTAAACAATTATGCACTGTTTGCATAAAGATGCGATAGTTTTTGTATCCGACATGCTCGAACATTCCAATGGAAACGATACGGTCAAATTTTTCATCCAAGTCGCGATAATCCTGCAATCTAAATTCAACAGGCAACTTATGGCACCATGTCTTGGCAAACTCAATCTGCTCCGCGGCAATGGAGATTCCTGTTACGGTAACACCATAATTTTCACTTGCAAACTTTGCAAAACCGCCCCAACCGCAACCTATATCCAAAACAGTTTGACCGGCGGATAAATCCAGTTTTTTACAAATAAGATCTAGTTTTCTTTCTTGGGCCTCCTCTAGAGTCTTGGCATCTTTCCAATAGGCACAAGAATACATCATCGTTTTTCCGAGCATATATTGATAAAGTTCGTTGCCAATGTTATAATGCTTTAAGGCTACATCTATCGATCTTTTCTTATTCTGTAAATTAAATAGCCTTGATTTCAGATAGTACCAGAATAGGGTTGGTTTTCTTTTAAATTTGTCACTTAAATTAGCTTGGATTAAACGATATAAGAGTTCCTCAATATCGTTTGAAACCCACCAGCCTTGCATAAATGACTCACCTAAACCGAGCGAACCTCGTTTTAGAACTTCTTTATAGAATCGACTGTCAACAACCTGTAAGTCGTGGGGTCTGGAACCGTTAATCTGTATATCACATGGTGCTAAAAAATCGTTCAGTAAATCTCTTAACATAGCGTTCAAGTTAAATTAGTTCAGTTAAGCAACTATGTTTTTAACAGTTAAAGGGGTAAGATGTTTATTATCGGGTGAAGTTCTCGAGAATAAAGCGCCGATTAATCTCAATATAAACCGGCATGAGATATGAAGTTGATCAACTAGAGTTTATATACGATTTGAGTATCTTTGCAAAACATGTTAATAAACAGGTCCTTTGTACTCGCTACATTAATGATGGCTACGTCCATGGCCGCAATTGATAGTAGCATTGTAAACGTTTCTTTGCCGGTAATGCGAAATGATTTCGGGGTTGATCTTAACCAAATTGAATGGGTAATCACTGCCTATATGATTTCGTTCTCGCTTTTTATACCCTTGACGAACTGGCTAAAGAAACGCTTTGGTTACTATTATTTGTTTCTTGGAAGTATTGTCATTTTTACCCTTGGTTCCTTATTGTGTAGTCTCTCGGTAAGTTTGGACATGCTAGTTATTTCCAGGATAATACAGGCTATAGGCGGCGGATCGCTATCCCCCACTTCGCTGGCAATTTTAAGCGAGACCTTTCCGAAAGAAGAACGCGGTACGGCAATTGGTTGGTGGGGAATGGGAAATGTGATGGGCCCCGCCTTGGGCCCAACACTTGGTGGAGTACTCACGCACTACTTGGGCTGGGAATCTATTTTTTATATTAACATACCGATCGGGGCTTTAACGATCTTTTTTTCAATACGTTACTTAAGCTTTTTAAAGCGGCAAGTTGATAAGGAAAGTAGGTTTGATGTAAGGGGATTTATATTCTTTTCAATCTTTATTATCATTTTACAATACACGATATCGACGATCAGTAAGCAAGGCTTTTTATCTGTTTCATTTTTCGTTGGCCTCCTGATTACACTTTTGATGCTGTACTTCTTTGTACAGTCAGCAAAGAAGCCCCAATCACTGCTCGACCTGAATGTTTTTAGAATAAGGCAATTTAATGTTGCTGCTACGATAACGATTATTCGATCTTTGGCTCTTTATGGCGGCATGTTCTTTTTACCTTTTTTGCTTCAGGGACTGTTAGGTTATACCGAAATTGAATCCGGGTTGTTAATGCTGCCAAACGCATTAATTATGCTGGTAAGCAGGCCGTTATCGGGTAGATTAGCCGATAAAGGAATGATCCGAAATATATCAATTAGCGGTATTTTAATTGTATCTATTTCTTTCTTTATGCTGGCTAGAATTGATATCGGTGTTTCCGTATGGTTTATTTTGTTTACGATGGCGATAAGAGGACTCGGCATGAGCCTACTGGTAGCACCGGTTTCTACAGCACTTCTCAATGCTGTTAAACCAAATCAGACGCAAACTGCAACGGCGCTGAACAGTTTGTTCCTACAGGTAGGAGGCTCCATTGGAATAGCCGTAAGTGCAGTTATACATACATTTATATATGATCGTTATTTGGAAAACCAATACCCCGATCAGGTAGCGGAACATTTCGCCTTGCAAAATAGTTTTCTAATAACGGCCGTTATTATCCTGCTAGCTGTTTTGCCTGCGCTAAAACTGCCGCAAAAATCGAGTCTTATCTATATGCTTCGCAATAGAAATAGGGATAAAAAAGGAGATATAAGTGCTGAGGAAAAGGCTAATTTATTGAATAAGAAATGATTGTATGTCGATTAATCGTTTTGATTTCAAAAAGAGAAATAATTTCGTGAATTTTTACAAAAAAATTGCATTTCTAATACTTTTGCAATATCTTACACGTTATTAAGAATAAACCCTAATGTGTATAAATGAGTAAGAAAAAGAGCTTTAGCTGGTCGGAAAATTGTGAACCGCATAAACTTAGAACCAAAGAAATCATATCCAGTCATCCCGAAATTCGACATTTAATAGGTAGAAATCCGTATACCTTTTTAGTGATAGTCCTATGTGTAGGTATACAAATAGCCATGTCATGGATTTTGTATGATGAATCGTGGTGGTTTATCTTCCCATGTGCTTATTTAATTGGTGCTTTTGCATGTCATACTTTATTTATTTGTATTCATGAATGTTCACACAATTTGATCTTCAAAAATAGAGTGCTTAACACACTTTCAGGCATTTTTGCAAATTTACCCCTCGTATTCCCAAGCTCAGTATCCTTTCAGAAGTATCACTTGAAACACCATGCTTTTCAGGGCATCGAGGAATTGGATGCTGATATGCCCAGTGAATGGGAGGCAAAGCTGGTTAACAACTCTACGCTGGGAAAAGCACTATGGTTACTTTTATATCCTATTGTTCAAGCATCGCGCTTGGGACGGATGAGCAAAGAGATTAAGATGTTTGATAAATGGGTAGCGTTGAATTATCTCGTACAGTTCATCTTTATGGGTTTGATTTTTTATTTCTGGCAGTGGAAAGCAGTGGTTTATTTAGTCGCCAGCTTTTTTTTCTCGGTAGGGTTGCATCCACTTGGTGCTCGGTGGATTCAAGAGCATTTTTTAACCCATGATGAAGATCAGGAAACAAAAAGCTACTATGGGGTATTAAATGTTGTCAATTTAAATGTCGGCTATCATAATGAACACCATGACTTTCCATCAATTCCATGGAACAATTTGCCAAAAATTAAGAAAATTGCAGGTCCTTACTATGACTCCTTGGGCCATCACAGATCTTATACGCGTTTATTATTAAGGTTTATTTTTGATAGAAAATTGTCACTTTATTCGAGAATGGCACGTGATAACAGAGGGAAAACAAAGGCTACCCCAAGCAATAGCAAATCAGTTGTCAACGTAGAATAATCGGATTATAACGGTTACCTTAAGTAATAAACAGAAAGGCCGAAATAATTTCGGCCTTTCTGTTAGGTTTTAAAATCATTTACGCGTTAAGCCACTTCTTCGCGTTCAAATGTTCTTCCAAATAGCGAAAAAGTGTTGTTGGCGGCTTTAATGGCTAGGTTCTCCTCTCCTTCATTTTTAGCGTGCGCATTTAAAACAGTTACAAATATGCTCCATTTCTGTGGGGTTTCTGCTCCATAGCCTGAAAAGAAGGACAATCCCCTTGTTATGCCAAGCTTTTCAAGCATTTTAACAATGATACTTCCTCCCATAATTGAACCTTCTAACACATATAACGCACCTAAGGCTTCTTGAACCGTTGTTATAGTTGGAGCTTCTACTTCAGGTAGCTGATCTGTGCTTTCGCCTAAATCTTCTATATCGGCTTTTATGTAGCCGGAATTTCTTCTTTCTTTATAATCCGGTAAAACAGCGTCTGTAATATAGGGCTTGATAACCTCTTCTACCGCATTAAAATAGGCGTAGAAAAATTTTAGAAATTCAGCATAATCCTTATCACCGTTGATTGCTTTTAATTTTCTCACTACTACGCCTTCCAATTGTTGATGAGGTGCTTTTGTAGCTTCTTTTATTTTAGTACTTAACATATTTTGTTATTCGTTATTTGTTGTTAATATGACCGATAACCGATATCTAATTAAACGATCGACTGAAACAAAGATTGTAAAATTTGAAAATAAAGTCTGTATGCAATCCGCTTAATTTTGTATCAATTTCGTCGACGGTTGACCTACGGCTGCAAGTGAAAGAGGACGTTTTTCTTACCTAATTTATAACTATCTTAAGTAAGACGGAAGTAAACTCCGGTAAGTTTTTAATATCTTTAGGTAACATTAAATTAAATATGGCCAACTTTGCAATAACTTTTTGTGCGTTCGTTATAAACGCAAGCACTTTTACTGTAAACAGTACTGCTATTATTGCAGAAGTATTTGCATTTGTTGCAGCTTTACCTAAAGTTGTCATAAACTCACATAATTTTGTTGCAACCATTCGTAAGTTTCTTATAGCTGTAACCATGTTCATAGGAGCTCCATGGAACACTATAATAAAGTTGCGAACCTTTGCTATAAAAACAACTAAGTCTTTTGTAGCTTAACGAAAGTTAATTGCAAAAGCGAAGGTTTTTCTAACAAACGCAGCTACTTTTGTTGCAAATTAGATCGACTTTGTTGGAAAGCAATCGACTATTGCTGTAAACTTACACACCTTTATCTTAACTGTCGTTGTGTTTGCTTCAAGCTTGGGTAAATAAATCAGTTTAGCGACGGGCACCGCCTTAACCTAACCACGTTTACTTGTTTTCAAAGGAGTTCATGAGTTCATCGTTTCGCTCTTCGGTTTTGCGCATGTTTGGATTAAACCAAAGCGATAACAGCGAAATCGTTGAGTCAATATCACTTCAATTCCCCTTGCTTTTACCAGCCCATCTGTAAAGGCCTTATTAGCATGATGGCAACTGGCGCAATGTTTATTTCAGCTTGAATTGCTTTTTATATATAGGTATATAATTTCCCGATAGGCTCGTTTGAATTGTAGACGAATTTTCTTTGTTCATATCCTCGTGACCACTGCTTGTAAAAGATTTTCGATTTGAAAAGCTGCTCGAGTTGAAGCTACCTCCTATTACGGAAAGAGCGGTATACAATCCTGGTTCATCTAGATTACCCAAGGAAGTATCGGTAGAAAAAGTTATTGTCACATCTGGTTGCATCCCTTCAAAATAATCATACCAACCCACGGCATTTTGCAAAATAAAACTGCTGAGATAAATGGTATAAGAACCAATATGAACACCAAAAAAGCCTACCGGTTTACCATATGTTTTTTGGCCAATAAGCTTAACATCAAAGTAAGGTTTTAAACTACTGATCAATAATTCACTGGCTGAGGCGGTATTACCGGAAATGATAAAATAAACATTGTTAATCGTTTCGAGATTGCCGGCTTTTTGAAACAGAATGGTATTGAAGCTTTTGCTATAGTTCACATCCGCCATGGTAGCTAAACGCCCTTTATAGCGCACTGCGTTACCATTGGCATCTCTATATAATTGATTTTTAAGGATGGTGGCCTTTCCATTTTGCATCAGGTCATTAAATTTCTCACTGTACATGACCTTTCCGGTTAAATTGGAAGGCACGATTAAATTAGCCAGGTATTCGGCAGTCTCAACATAACCACCCCCATTTGATCGAAGATCAATAATAAGGCCGGTAATCCCTATTTTAGCGAAGGAAGCGAAAATAGCATTCAATTGCTCTTTAATGGCAGTAAGAGCGGGAAAAGAGGCCAGGGAAAGATAGCCGATTTTTTTATTATCAGTTTCAACAACCTTATATAGAGGCATGAACTCCGAACCGGTGTTCGCTATAGTGGCCATTGTTGAGATGCCATTGTTTGGAGTTCCCTGCTCCAAGTATGAATATTTAGGACTGCCTGCATATACAGGCAACTCATAAGAATTGCCTGTTTGAGGGTTGACGTTCATCTGTGAAATATCGTATAACTCCGATTTATAAGCCCTTAATTCAGGACTGACAGCCTCGTAACGATTTCGAGGATCAAATTCAGTATAGCTGGGCAAAGTTTCACGCCATAAATACACTTGTTTTGCGTAAAGGAAAATAGAATCCAATGTAAACTCCACCGGTGTACCGGTTGTTGGCGAAACTACTTCGTCTGTTAATCCTAAATCCTCCTTTTTACAGGAAAAAAGAATTGTTACTAAAAACGGATAGCATAATATCTTGCTAATTAGACGCATGAATTGTTTCTTTTCTCTTTAGTAGCCATTCAATGATATTCATATACTATTACTCTGTCACCGTAAGAGTATTGTTTAAAGAAAGCGTATTAATCGTGTCCGAGAAATAAGGAGTGGACGCATAAATAAATCGCACCGAATGATAGGTGTTTAGTGGGAAATCAACCGGAATTCTTAACGTAATTTCATCGGATGAGACGTTTACTATTTCTACCGGTATATAAGTTCTGGAATTTTGATTATTCAAGAGCAGTTGGGTTACTTTATCTAGGTTTTTCCCCGCCAGCTTGTATTCTTCTCCTCTTTTCAATGTAATGGCTTCGTTTAAGGGTATGTTACTTGGCCGCGGATCTTCAATTACTTCAAAATCTCTTTCTACAGTAATGGTATACGGAGCACTTTCTAATCGAATAGACGTATAGGTGCCGACAGTCATTTCATCTGGAATAGCCCAAATATTTAGCGATGTACTATTGGAAATAGGTACTTCCACTTCTCGCCCATCTGCTGTGAGAAAAAAGACTTTCAGTTGCCCTTCCGTTGTATTGAAATAATCTCCGGCGAAACTAAGCTGATCACCAACTAATATGAAATTTTTATCGTTGTAACTTGTTATGCCACTGAAGTCCGTCACATAAGGTTTCGGTACATTAATGATTCGTTTTAGTTTATATACCTTGGCTGTTCCGTCTTCGGCAGTAACCGTAAAACTTGTACCGTCTGTAAAAGCTATCGGCGTATTGGAGGCAGGTTGTACATTAGCTCGCTCCGATACTGTCACCGTAGGCGTCACGGTTTCGGGAACAGCTTGCTCGGGTGGCCAATAAATAATGATTTCGTTATTGTCAACAGCTGCTTTTAGCACAGCGCCGTTGGCATCGATGATACTGAAATTGATAATCTCCGCATAGGGATAATCTATGTATTCCTTTTTGCACGAAGAAAATGCAATACATATTAAGCTAACAAGACACCAAGGCTTTACGAAATTTTTAAAAGGGTACATTTCTTTTTTACAGCTATATAATGGTTTCATGTAAATGATTGTAAGTCAATTTTTTTTTCATTCTATTCCTTATCTTTGCCTCAATAAATACCATGAACAATCCGGGCATTTATTAAAACTTGCAGGCTTAGCCTGCTAAATACTGCTGAAATAGGGTTTGCACGCGAATGTATGACCCTGTTTCAGTATTTTAAGAAGGGTGTTTTATTTCAATCTTTTAGTGGAGAAATCAACGTCCGTGTGGTAAGGGCCGGTTCCGGTACCTACAATGGAAGTTAACTGCACAACGAAGACCTCAGTTGCGGTGCTCAAATTAGTGTTATTAGCCACTACAGCATAACGATTAGCTACCGGTGTTATAGTCCTGGTGCTTGAGTTATAGTTATACCAGCCGATTACCGCGCCATTGCTTCCTAATGTGGTAACGCTCCAATTGGTTGTACTTAAATTAGCCAATGTTATTGCCGATACGTTGCTTACACTAGGGAGATCTATGTAACCTAAATTATAGCCATTTGCCTCGGTGATATTGCCGTTAAAATTCTGGTTAAATACGACCTCGTTTCCACTGGTGCTAACGGCATTATCGAAAAGGCTATATCCTACATTTCCCCAGCCTGATGCCGAAGGCGTGGTAGCGGTGTTCGTAAAGCCACCCGTTGCAGTTCCTCCAACAGGAATAACCGCCGTTTCTTGTTCTAATGCCAAATTCGGCTCAGCTGTTTCTGATTTATTACAAGCAGTAAATGTTAAAGCTAAAAAGGCGAATGCCGCCATTGATTTTAAGATATTTTGTTTCATTTTTTCTTTTTTAATTAAACTTATATATAACTAATAGGCAATGCCCGGATTGTTTTCTTATTCACTGACAACGGTTATGGGCCAATTCGTGCTGAATGGACTAAAAGTTCCGAAAAATGCTGTCGGATAGTATTGTCCAGGAGGTACACTGTTGGGTACGCGAATCACGGCTTCGGTACGCGTATAGCTTTCGATTGGTAGTAATACCTTTTCGCCATTTACGATAATGCTAAATTCCCGAAAATCGTGGAAGACATTGGAAGTCGTTTTTATGGTGAAATTATCCCCACCCCTTACAGTAATGGTATGATGATCTATAACGGGTTGCTGGTACGTCAACCGTACGGGATACTGACTTTCCGCTGATAAGGCCTGCACCTTAACCTTAACCTTATATAAACCCGTATCTAATGTTTGCGGTATTTGTAAGTTACCGAATGTATAAAGCTTTTCGTTGCCAATTATTGAGACCGTTACGTTGGCAGGACCGATGCCGGTATTGGCAGAAAGTGCGGTTTCTTGTCCTGCTTCGTTCACTAGGTACGCTGAAATCTTGGCTGGATCATTGGTGTTAAAATTGCCACGAAGTACAATGTTAGAAGCTCCTACGCCCCATGCTGTAATAGTCGTTTCACTCGAAAGTTCTTGAATAACTAAGGGAGCAATTTGTTGTAACACAATGATAAGTTTATACGTAGCCGTGCTCTGATCAGCCCCTTTTACGGTATAAGTGATAGAACTGTCCAATACAGCAACAGGCTTTACTTCCTCTTGCAAGCGGGCACCATCGGCTACGGTTATTTCGGGATCGATAACATCTAATTGATAATAAAATGGTAAGTAAACAGTAATCGTTTTATCGCTCTCATCAATTGCTCCTAAAATAGTACCATCTGCTACAGGTACTTTATAGGCTACAATTTTACTGTTGGAAAGTGGAGGAAGATCCGCTGTTTTTGTACAGGCACTGAGGCTTAGAAAAACGATAATAATGAAAAATAGGTTTGCTGACTTTCGTTTCATTTCAAATATATAGATTAGGATTTAATTTCAAAGGTGGTGCTGCCTTTGGGGACAAGAACATACTCAAAGGTGAAAAACATATGGGGAGTGTTTCTAAACCATTTATCAGACGTGAAAGCATCCTGATAACAGCTGATCATTCTGATTTTGGCATAATTACCCTTTGCTGTGCGAATTACGATGGTTCTGGCTTTTACGACTGTTCCATTCGTTAACGTTAAAGGATTACTAAGTGCGTAGGCCACGTGTTGTTTGTCGTAACTTCCATCTCCTACTATTGTTCCACTGAAATCATATAAATACCAGCCTATCCCCTCGCCAAAGTCCCCGGCAATATCGGTGCCCACGATTCCGCTTCCGGTTTTAAATAGATTGTCTGCCGGAATGGTTGTTACTTCGTCAAAGGCTTGTTCAAGTACCAGAATCCCTCCTTGACCGGCACCACCATATCCATTACTAGTGCTGTTTTGACCATTATTAGCACCTAAGAAGCTGTTATACAGGTGGGTGAATGAAACATCCCAACGCTGTGTTTTTGCATAGGTCAGCTGCACTTCTTTCTTATCCTCCAAAGAGAAAAGTACGGCTGTTTTTGCCGAGGTGGGGTTCTCATCGTCTGTTTCCATCGCTAGGTTTTCCACTCGTTGCAAAGTATAAAATGGGACTGTTTCACCAGGCTCCTCTTCTTTCGGTTCTTCCACGGGGCTTGTATTGTCCTTCGAGCAAGATGTGTTTACTAAAGCGATCGTAAATAGAAGACAAAAAATCATGTAGACTATCTGTGATTTACGGTTTAAAGAATATGGTACTTGTATCATACTTTTCTATGTTTTGAAAGTGACTAATTAGTTGTAAGATTTTTACTCCCATCCTCTTGAACAAAATAGCGGAAGGTATAATAAGGTGCCGGCCAGTTCAGATCAGTTACTGATGGCGGATTACCTTTGTATACATTAATAAGCTCAAGCTTGGCGTATTTACCACTGGCAAGACGAATGACATATACCCTGTTCTTAATGGGTACTACCAAATGCGTGTTAAGGCTATAATTGAACCAACCATTCGAATTTTCTCCTGATGCCCAACCGATTTTACCGACCTTACTTTGATTAAATACCTCATCGGATGGGGCTTCGGTTACGGAAGCATAAGGTCGGTCGTACTTTACAACAGCGGTCTGTGTTGCCGGACCTTCAAATCCCGGATTAAATTCGTCACCGGCATTATTGACATAAATCTCGCTATTGTAAGGCCCTGTGAAGGCCAGATCCCATTCGGCTGTTTTAAAATAGCGGGCCGAGTCGGCCGCATCACGTATCCAAATTTGTCTCCTATCCCTTAGACGATAAAGAAAAGTATAAAACGGTCGTTTTTCTTTACCATCCACACCATTCGACATGGATGCATCTGTATCTCCTGCCAGGTCATATATGATTGTACTTTTCCCATCTTCGTAACCTGGAGTTACTGCTTCATCTGTTTTACTGCAGCCACTTATTAACGATAGGCCGATAGCAACACTTAAAAATAATCTTCTATCGGCATCGAATAGCCAGTTTAGGTATCGGAACCACCGGCATCTTGATTTTATTGTTTTCATGTTGTTATTAGTTATTAGTATTCGTTTTAGCCTTTAGTTATTGGCTGTTTGTTATTGGTTAATGATTATCCATATTCATCATTCCTCATTCATAGTTTATCATCCCTCTTTAAAAAATCGATAAGTTACTCCCGCTAACACGACACGGCCTAATTGTCCGGGCATCAGATAATCGGTGTAATTAGCGATGTTTTCGGCTGTGACTTGCAGAGTCAGGTGTTTTTTAAATATCTTTTTCTCAATTGATGCATTGAAGAGCAAAAAACCATTAACAAAAATGTCAAATCGATCGATGTAGTAATTTCCGTTAGCATCTTCAAAAGGATATTTACCTCGATAGTTCAACCTAAAAGTAAGTCCAAGGTCCCAAGGCTGATAGTTATAAAAGACACGGAGATTGGCCATATGTCGTGAGCGATTTTCCAATCCCCAGTAGTCCGAAGTCTCCGAGCGAAAAGTTTCTCCGGTTGTAGGATTGCGAAGAGTGTAATATGGCCAATTTCCCGTTAAAATGCTATCCTTCACGCTTAGGTCTTTGGAAACCAGGTATTGGTAACCTATTGAAAGATCCAAATCCGGTAAAGGTCTATAAGAAAATGAAGCCTCGAAGCCTTTATTGTTAACCTTTGGAAGATTTAAATAGGAATAGATCATTTGTCCATCGCCTGCCGTGGCTACCTGAAAACTGTTGATTTGGTTCTTTATGTGATGGTAAAAACCACTCAGCTCTACCTGCCACGTACTTGAAGGAGCAATTGTCGCAGTCAGGTTGAAAGTATTGCTTTGTTCAGCCTGTAGGCCATCTTGTTGTAATTTATTGAACGTATAATTTCGCAGTTCACTCAGCTGCCCAGCCTCTTGCATGGCCGTTAATTGTGTTCTGGCAATGTCTGCTCCCAATACCGTGTAGCCAACGAGCGGATTAGTGAAAATTTGAAAACGTTGACGAAAATCGGGTGTTTTAAAGCCGGTACCAAAGGCCGCTTTGAGTGTTACAAAGTGAGCAGGAGTATAAGTAATCCCCAGATTAGGATTGAAGCGACCACCATAGTATGCATGATAGTCATAACGACCACCCCCTAAGATTTGTAGATGATTCGTTAACCGCCATTCCGCCTGACCATATACAAACCCATTTTTCATAGAAGGAACATCACCAAGTAATTGATCTTCCATCGTTTCCAGTGTACCGCCAAAGCCACTGGTTAATGATAAATCGGTAATTCTATTATAAGCGAATTGCTGTTCTAAGCGGAAGATGGATTGTGAAAAATTGCTCTGCTCACCCAGTGCGCCGGTATCCCATATGATTTTCGAATGCCAGGTATAATGCGTGAAATAAAAACGGCTGAGGGATTGCAAGCCATTTTGGTAAGAAGTATTTAAATAGGTTGAGGCGTTGATATCGCCCTCATTCATATCATCTTTATAGGTATCACTTCCATATCCACGTGTCATCACCGATTCCCGCAATCCATAACGCCCGCTTGCACCAATGCTCGTGTTCTTACTTAAACGATAACGCACTCGGCCTTGTAAGGTATAATTGTCTGACGGCGGCACGGTAGTACCCCTAGTTTGATACCGACTGTTTACATTGAATCCATCGCTGTGATAGAAATTGGCGGATAAGCTGGCTTCCCCTCGATTGGATGCAAAAGGTGTTTCGCCTTCTAAGGTGGCATCTAGCATATTAAGCGATCCATAACGTAAGGATGCCGCTCCTTGCGTTTGTAGGGCGCCATGGCGAGTCACAATATTGATGGCACCTCCCATTGCCTCACTTCCGAAAAGACAGGATGCGGCTCCTTTGATGATTTCAACACGTTCAATGTTCATTACGCTGATCCGCGACAAATCAAAACTTCCTCCATTACGGCCAACCATAGGCTGTCCATCTATTAAAATCATGACATATTCTGAAGAAAAACCTTGTAACTGAACGCCTACCGAACGGTTTCCCCTGGCAATGTTATTGACGATGGCAATGCCCGTTTGTTCCTTTAATATTTCATCCAATCGTCGACTTCCCATCAATTCAATTTGTCTACGTGTTATAACGGTTACCGGCATGGCCGAATTAATCGTCGAGATAAGGTTATCCTCTTGAATATGCTTATCGGTAACGGCTACTTCATTTAAAGCATGTTCGTCTTTTATTAGTATTATTCTTATATGTGTAGTCTCATTCTCTTTGATGTCTATAGATTGCGTATAGCTTTTATAGCCTATACGGGTAATTGCTAAGGTGTAGGTTCCAGTATATAAATCATTGATTTTAAAGGAACCATCACTCTCTATCGCTATTAAATGATTATCGGGGTTTAAAGTTAAAGTAGCAGCAATAGTTTGTCCCTCTTCGTTAGAAACCGAACCAATTAGCCCCCCTTTGACTTGGCCATATACAACTGAAGGAAACAAGCAAAACATAAACATGTAGAATCTGAGCATTTTTGCCTCAATATTATTTTTAATCATTCTAAATAATGATACAAATGTTGAGATAATCCATTAAAAAGGTTGTATGAGAAACGCCTTATTTTGTATGAATTCCGCCATAAACGGAAGAATGCATTGAATATGAAGCTTTCGTATTTTGTAATTGTTCTAAATAACATTTGTTTTGCGTTGTAATTTTTGCGTGTATTCAATAACATATATGAAAAGAGAATTATTTCTTACTTTTTTAATGGGTTGCATTATTTCTTCCTGTTATGCAATTCCAAACAGGATTATAACACTTAGTGGTGCGCTGACGGAGACTGTAGATGCCTTAGGGCTTGGCGCCAAGCTTGTCGCGACGGATGTGACGAGTATTTATCCAGCTTATGTCAAACAGTTGCCACGGGTCAGTCGGAATCGATCGGTTTCTACGGAGGGTTTATTGTCTTTTGCGCCCGACTTAATACTAGCGCCAAAAGGTCATGTTAGCAAAGAAATACAGCATCAACTGAAAGCCACCGGCATACGTTTAGTTATTTTTGATCAACAGTACAGTTCTCGGGGAGCTATCGAATTTATCCAATCCGTCGCAGACGCACTTGGTATACCTGAAAAGGGAAAGATACTTGCCCAAAAAACTGAAAGGCGACTTCAAGCTGCAATAGCGGCAGTCAAAGCGTCTAAACAAGTGAAAAAGAAAGTGTTATTTATATATGCACGAGGTACGGGTACAATGAGCGTGGCAGGTAAAGGCAGTAGTATTGATGCAATTATCAGATTAGCAGGTGCAGAAAATGCCATTCAAGAATTTTCAGATTTTAAACCTTATACCACAGAAGCTATGGTAAGGGCTAATCCCGATATCATACTGATGTTTGACTTCGGTTTGAGTAGCCTCGGCGGAAAGGCTTCCGTTTTAAAGATGCCAGGCATCAAATTAACCAAGGCCGGTAAGAACGAGCGCATTATTGATATGGATGGTCAACTTCTTACAAACTTTACGGTTCGTTTACCTGACGCGATTTTAGCACTACATAAGGAATTGGTAAAGTGAACATGAGAAAGTCAGTTATATATGCTTTACTGATCAGCGGTCTAGTGTTGATTGTTTTTTTTTCTTTAACACTTGGAGCTTTTCAGATTTCCATGCGTGAAGTGATGACAATCTTGGCTAAGCTGTTAGGTTTTTTCAAAGGACAAGTGGATGCGACCAGTGAAGGCGTTATTTATATTGTCCGACTTCCGCGTTTACTATTGGGACTACTTGTAGGAGCTGCACTTGGTATATCCGGTGCTGCCATTCAGGGGATATTCCGTAATCCACTTGCAGAACCTGGCTTGATAGGCATCTCCGCGGGTGCTTCTCTTATGGCGGTTATTGTCATCACATTGGAATTAAGTTTACTTGCGGGATTAAGTAGTCTGTTTGGATATTATTTATTATCATTCGGAGCCTTTATCGGAGCTGGTGTCGTCGCTTTCATGGTATATAATATAGCACGGACCAACGGTCGTGCCAATGTAGCCACCATGTTACTTGCCGGCATCGCGATTAATGCCTTTGCTACGGCGTTGACTGGGCTAATGACCTATTTGGCGAACGAACAACAATTACGTACCATTACATTTTGGATGCTGGGTAGTTTGGGTGGAGCCACTTGGCAGACAGTGGGGAGTGCTGCTCCTTTCATTCTAATTCCTTTAATTATCTTACCGTTTTTAGGAAAATCATTGAATGCCTTTTCTTTGGGCGAGACACAGGCTAGCATTTTGGGATTAAACCCTAACCGGGTGAAGATGCAAGTGGTGGTGTTGGCCACGATGGCTGTTGGCGCTTCGGTAGCTGTATCCGGAATTATCAGTTTTGTTGGCTTACTCGTGCCGCATATTATTCGTTTAGTGGGGGGAGTTGATCATAAGTTTGTATTACCGGCATCTGCAATATTTGGCGCACTTACTTTGGCCGTAGCGGATGTACTGGCGCGCATTTTAGCGGCTCCGATTGAATTGCCGATTGGCGTAATTACCGCCCTTTTGGGTTCACCTGTTTTCTTGTTTATACTTATTAAAGAGAAGAAAAAACTCTTTAGCTAACATAAATTCATTATGCTTACAGCCACTGCCTTGAACTATAAGGTTGGAAAACATTATTTGCTGCGTGACATCAGCTTTCAGATCCGACCAGGAGAATTACTGGCCGTTCTTGGTGCGAATGGCGCCGGAAAATCGACCTTAATAAATATCCTGAGTGGAGAAAAAAAGCCAACATCAGGTAAGGTCTTACTTTTTGATAAGGAATTGTCATCCTATTTACCGCAAGAACTGGCCAAGAAAAGGACAATTCTCCAGCAACACAATAGTGTACATTTAAACTTCTCAGTTAATGAAGTTCTTCTTATGGGAAGGTATCCACATTTTAGGTTTCGCCCGGATATAAAAGATCTCATTGCTGTGGAGGAAGCGATGGAGGTATGTGGTATCAGCCATCTTGTAGATCGGTCTTATCTATCGCTTTCGGGTGGCGAGCAGCAACGCGTCCAATATGCCCGAGTGCTGTGTCAAATTTGGGATCAACCCGAAAGCCTTTTATTGATGGATGAGCCTGTTGCTGCCTTAGACCCTCAATACCAGCAACAGACAATGGCAATTGCCAGAGCATTTAGCCAACGGGGTTATATGGTTATTGCTGTATTGCATGAAATCAATTTGGCAGCACAATACGCTGATCGTATCCTCATGCTAAAGGGTGGCAGAAAATGGCTGGATGGTACGCCGGTTGAGGTTTTGACACCCAGCCATATTTACGCTATTTTTAGCACGGAAGTTGATGTGATGGTTAATAAAAGAACCTTGCAGCCAATAGTTATTCCAAAACAAATAAATCTTGATATTAACCGTTTCAACTCGCTATTTTATCCAGTTGCGATTGATCATACGGAGGTTACTACCTAATATCACTCGGTGCGATCCCAAAATATTTTTTAAAGGCGGCACTGAAATTCTGTTGATGGTTATATCCGGTTGCATTGGCTACTTCGGCTATACTTTTGCCTTCATCCAGTAAAAGTGACCGGGCTTTTTCCATCCGAACCCTCGTTAAGTAATCATATATGGTAATTGAAAAATAATCTTTAAATGACTGGCGCAGTTTGGATTCACTCATGCCAATCTCTTCAGCTAAGGTCTTTTGCGTTGGAGCTTGTGCGTAGCGTTCGTCTAGAATAGCCCTCGCTTTAAGCAATTTAACAACGTCGTCACTAGCTAATGGTTCTCTTTCTTCTATAAAGCTGTCATTTAGCTGCTCTAGTTGATATACAAGCAGCTCAGATATTTTGGACTCCGTATGGATGCGGCGTAATTCACCGGTACGTTTATTGTCTTTCAGTTCGGATATAACTTTGAGCATTTCATGCGTAACAAACATGTCGTCGTGAGCAAAAGATGTGTATTGCCCCTTATTGATCTTTTGTACAAAATCTTCATGTAAAACGGATTCAGGTGCAATCAGCCTGAAATAAAAATCTTTTGATAAAACAACCAGGAAGTAATCGTATTCAGTACCCGATTGTAGCTCGTAATCTTCTACGAAGGAAGGTATGTAGCGTACATTATGCCGCCCCCTGCCATGAAAAGATGTCTTGATTTTTCTGTTATCCTGATGCCGATAGAATACAAATTGGCTTGTAACGGTTTCGCCTTGAACTTCTGTATGTATGCGAACCGGCCCTTTGAAACTCATTTCGGAATAAAGAATGAATAGACCGCCGGTAGAAAGCTGATAGTTGGCCATATGAATAGGATGGCGTTCTATGACGGTCTTTTTTTCGTTCAGGGGGCTATTTGGAAGACAGGTGTCGGGTATGTCTTCTATAAATAACCAATCCTGTAAGCCTTCAATTCTACTTTTTACAATCATGATTTGGCTATTATTTTCACAAATATAAGCTATTACTTTAATTTATACTTATTCTAAATAATATATTTCATGATTGGTCTTGCCACTAATAAATGCTCTTTGTCGGTTACGACGAGGCTATAGGTCTTGTTTATAAACTGTTTAAAAGGCTATTATTGGTTTTCATTAACTTTTTTCCACCAATGTTGCAGTCTTTTATCCTCAAGATCTTCTTTTTCAGATAAATCGATGCTTTTATTTACCATGTATAGGTTGTTTTCCTGTAGCGTATCGGGTTCCGGAAAAGGAGAACTATAATTTTTGCTTATTTTTATTTTTCCGGTTAGTGACTCAACAGATTGTCCCTGATCATGATCATAAGCAGCTATTCTAAAGGTTGACGGCGCCATTACCTCCAATTTCATTAAGCTTGTATAGATATAAACGGGATACTTTTCTCGATCGATCTTAAAGAACATATCCCCATTTGCTCTCCAGCATTGTACGTTGTCTATAAGGGTATCCTTTAATGTACTCTCTTTATCAATAATATAGAGTATATCGGTGCCGGTTAATTTTTTAATTTGAGCGGGTAATGAGATATCGCCATTTAAACTCGAAATTTTCTCCTGATTGTCATTGGTTGACTGAGTGCATCCATGGGTCAAAATGACTAACAAAAGCAAAAAAAATAGAGAAACTCGCATACTTAATTTGGTTGAATAGTATGCAAAATAGGCAATCAAAATTTGATTGTCAATTTATTTATATTCTTCCTTACAAAAAACTTAAAAGTGTAAAACTATTTGACATCAGGAACTGTCCACAAATAAATAGTTGAGTTACCCACTAGCATTTGTTTATCGGGCTTCCAGTCACCCATATCGAAAGCATGTGAAACAACGCGTGTTCCAGGTTTTAACTGGAGTAATTTTGGACGCAACTTTATATTAACAGAAGGCAATAGATAAAGCGAAACCACCGAAGCCTTACTGAAATCGGCTTTGAACAGATCTTGTTGTAAAAAGGCAACCTTATTCTCCACAGCTGCTTTTTGTGCATTTTCGCGTGCTTCTTGAATACGTTCCGGATCTATATCAATTCCCACAGCTTTGGCGCCGAATTTCTTTGCGGCTGTTACTACTATACGACCGTCCCCACAACCCAAATCATATAACATATCGTTTGGCCCTACATTGGCCAAGGTCAACATCGCTTCCACCACCTCCTGTTTAGTAGGTACGTAGGGAACATCCTTGTCGATCATTTGCTGGGCTTGCATGGTAATTGGAACCATGAATGCCAGCATCAACATACCGTAAAGAACTGTAATTGCCTTCATCTTATTGAATTTTAGTTAACAACTTGATTTTCTTAACGTTTTGAAAAAACAATAGTTTTTATTTTTTCAAAATTGTTACCTTCGAAAAAGACTGAAAACGATAAATCCAATAAATAATACGAATACGCCGAACATAGCCCCCACACCGGTATAGGCTAAGCTGCTATAAAGGAGCAGGGAGCTACTTATACAGAAGATGGCGGGGAGCACCGGATAAAGTGGAACTTTGAATGGGCGTGTTATTTGAGGGTCTTTTTTTCTTAGAATAAATACTGCCACGCCGACTAACAAAAAGAAGAACCAAAAGACGGGTGCCGTGTAGTCAACTATCGTTTCAAAACCTTTCCGAGTCATTAATCCTAACAACACTAAAATAGTAGCGATTATTCCTTGTATTATTAAGGCTTTAACAGGGGTAGACGTTCGATGATTCCACTGGCTCAAACTCTTAAAAAAGGGAAAATCCTGACCGAGTGCATAATTTGAACGAGCTCCTGTAATGATGGTAGCGTTTGCAGAAGTCAATGCGGAGATGGCAACAAGCAGGCCTATAAATTTTGCTGCATTTTCTCCCCATGTAAACCGCATTAAATCGGCTGCGACCGCATCGGAAGAAGCCATTCGTTCGTGTCCTAAGACATAAATAAAGGTGTAATTGACAAGAAGGTAGACAATTGTAATGATCAAAATACTCCAAACCAACGCTTTAGCCATGCCTTTAGCCCCCGTTTTCAATTCAGCCGAAATATAGGCGGCTTCATTCCAT